>NZ_PHRF01000057.1:409-9104 GCF_004151105.1 Streptomyces sp. L-9-10 | reverse complement strand
AACGCACCACCACACCCACCCACCACCACACCCGCCAACTCAACCCAATGACGACACAACCGCTCCACCGACACCGCATCAAACAAATCCGTGCTGTACTCCATCTCGCCGGAGAGGCCCCCGTCATGCCCCCAGAACTCGAAGGTGAGGTCGAACCGGGCGGACTCGCGCGGCACATACACCCGCTCGGCGGGCATCCCGCCGAACTCGGTCAGCCCGCCGAAGGCGTTCTGGAGGACGACGGCCGCCTGCACCAGCGGGGTCCTGCTGGTGTCGCGCTCGGGGGCGAACTCGTCCACCAGCCGGTCGAACGGCACGTCCTGGTGGGCGTACGCCTCCAGCGCGGTGTCCCGGACGGAGGCGAGCAGGTCCCTGAAGGAGCGCGACTCGTCGATCCGCGTGCGCAGGACGAGGGTGTTGACGAAGAACCCGATCAGGTTCTCGGTCTCCTCGCGGTCACGCCCCGAGGTGACCGTGCCGACGGCGATGTCCTGACGGCCGCTGTACCGCGCCAGCAGTAACTGCGTCACCGCTGTGAGCACCATGAACAGGCTGGCGCGTTCACCGCGGCCCAGCGCGGCCAGGCCGTCGGCCAGATCCTTCGGCACCTCGAAGGTGTGTACCGCGCCCGCGGCGCTACGGACGGCGGGACGCGGCCGGTCGGTCGGCAGGTCGAGAGCGGGAAGGTCCCGCAACTTACCTCGCCAGTATTCGAGTTGCCTCTCCACCGACGCGTCGGCGAGCGCGTCCCGCTGCCAGATCGCGTAGTCCGCGTACTGCACCGGGAGTTCGGGCAGACCGGTCAGGGCGGCGGGGGCCGAGCCGAGGAGGACGGAGGCGGGCACGGCAGTGGAGACGAGCCGCGCGGCATAGAGGGCGCCCAGGTCGCGTACGAGCACCCCGACCGACCACCCGTCCGTGACGATGTGGTGCAGCGTCGCGACCAGAATGTGTTCCGCGGGTGCGAGCCGGATCGCCAGGATGCGCAGCAGTGGGCCGGTGCGCAGGTCGAAGGGCGTGGCCTGCTCGGCCCTCAGTACCGCGTCGAGTTCGGCGACGCGCGCGTTCTCCGCGAGGGCCGAGAGATCGAGAGCACGTACGGGTACGACGGCACCGGGATGCACCACCTGGACCGGGCGGCCGTCCTCGGTCTCGAAGGTGGTCCGCAGGGTCTCGTGCCGCGCCACCAGATCCGTGACGGCCTCCCGCAGCGCGGATCCGTCCAGTTCGCCCGAGAGGCGCAGCGCGGCAGCGGTGTTGTACTCGACGCTCCCGGGGGTGAACTCGTGCAGGAACCAGAGGCGTTGCTGTCCGGGGGCGAGCGGCAGCGGCGCGGTGCGGTCCGCGACGGGGATGCCGACCGCGACCCGACCGGTGCCGGCGTGCGCCGTGTCCTGCCGCTCGACGAGGCCGACGAGGCCGGCGAGGCCCGCCACCGTGGGCTCGTCGAAGAGCGTGCGCCAGGGGAGCGTGACGGAGAGGGTGCCCCGCATCCGGGACACGACCTGGAGGGCGAGGATGGAGTCACCGCCGAGGTCGAAGAAGTCGTCCTCGGCACCCACCTGTTCGACGCCCAGTACGTCGGCCCAGATGCCGCACAGCGTCCGTTCGGTCTCGGTGCGCGGAGCGACGTACTCCCGCTCGGTTCCGTACGCCCCGTACGCCCCGTGCGCGCCGTGCGCCCCGTATTCGGGCGCGGGCAGAGCACGGCGGTCGAGCTTTCCGTTGGCGGTCAGTGGGAGCGCGTCGAGGACGACGAAGGCGGCGGGGACCATGGTGTCGGGCAGTTCGGCGGCCACATGCGCACGCACGTCACCCAGGTCCGGTCCGTTCTCCGCGCCCGCCTCTTCATGCTCTCCGTGCTCTCCGTCGGTGCCCGGCTCGGCCACGAGGTAGGCGACGAGCCGTTTGACGCCCGGCAGGTCTTCACGTGCCACGACGACCGCGGTGCGTACCGCAGGGTGGCGTGCCAGCACCGCCTCGATCTCGCCGGGTTCGATGCGCAGGCCGCGTACCTTCACCTGGTCGTCGCTGCGCCCGCCGTACTCCAGCGCGCCGTCCGGCCGCCAGCGCACCACGTCCCCGGTCCGGTAGAGCCGGCCGCCCGAGGCGTACGGGTCCGCGACGAACCGTCCGGCGCTCATCCCGGCCCGCCCGTGGTAGCCACGGGCCAGAGGGCCGCCGAGGTACAGCTCGCCCCACGCACCGACCGGTACCGCCCGCAGTGTGTCGTCCAGTACATGGGCCCGTGTGTTGGCGATGGGCGCGCCGATCGGGTACGGGCCGGGTGCGTCGGCGGACAGCGGTGCGCTGAGGGTGGCGCAAACGGTGGCCTCGGTCGGGCCGTACGCGTTGATCACCCGGCGTCCGCCGGCCGACCAGCGGGCGACGACATCCTCCGGGCAGGTCTCGCCGCCGATCACCACGGTCCGCAGGTCGGGCAGTTCGGCCTCGGGTACGGTGCCGAGGACGACCGGCGGGACCATGAGATGTGTGACGCGGCGTTCGTTGAGCAGCCGCAGCAGTTCGTCCCCCATGGGCTGTCCCGGCGACAGCACGAGGGTGGCCCCCGCGGCGAGGGTCATCATGATGTCGGCCATGGAGACGTCGAAGCTCGGCGAGACGTACTGGAGCACCCGGCTGTCCGCGCGGAGCCCGAGCGCCTCGACATGGGCGACGGCGAGTCCGAGCAGCCCCCCGTGCGGCACCACAACGCCCTTGGGCCGTCCGGTCGAACCGGAGGTGTAGATCATGTACGCGGAGGTGTCCGCGCCGATGGCGGATTCGGGCGCCGTCGCGGGGCGGTCGGCCGGCTCGGTGTCGAGACGGTCCATTTCCAGGACGGGGGGCGTCGCTCCACCGGACCGGAGCGCGAGTGTGCCGTGCCGGGCGATCAGTACCTGTGGGGTGCTGTCCGCGAGCATGTAGTCGATTCGGTCGGCCGGGTAGCCGGGGTCGATCGGCACATACGTACCGCCTGCCTTCAGTACGGCGAGCAGCGCCACGACCAGCTCGGCCGACCGGTCAAGACAGACCCCGACGCGGGCTTCGCCGCCGACGCCGCGCGCCCGCAGCATATGGGCCAACCGCGTTGCTCGTTCGTTCAGTTGGCGATACGTCAGGGTGACGGCGTCCCCGGTCCCCTCGTCCTCGACCGCGACGGCGTCCGGGGTGTTTCTGGCCCACCGCTCCACCGTCCCGAGCACGGTGGTGCCGAGCAGGTCCCGCCGTACGGTGTCGTTCCAGCTCTCCGGTACGGGGCGCCCCTCCGCCACGGATACGGACTTCCAGTTCGGCGAGGACGCCGTGTTCATGAATCCCCCTCCAGTTCCCGCTTGTTGCTCAGTTCTCTTGCTGCTCTTGCTGCTCTCGCTACTCGGGTCGCTCGTGCTGCTCGGGCCGCTGGTGCTGCTCGGGCCGCTCGTGCCGGATCGAGTCTTCGAGTTCCTGGAGGATGTGCTCCTCCACCGCGACCGCGAGACCGGTCACCGTCGGGGAGTCGTAGAAGGCGCGCACGGAGAACGCCACCCCGAACGCGGTTCTGATCCGGGAGTTGATCTGAAGGATCTGAATCGAATTGCCGCCGAGGTCGAAGAAATCGTCCTCGACGCCGACGCGCTCCACGCCCAGCACCTCCTGCCAGATACCGGCGAGCACGTCCTCTCCCGGCGTGCGCGGTGCGATGTACACGGTGTCCGCCTGCGCGGCGGGATCCGGGGCGGGCAGAGCCCTTCGGTCGACCTTGCCGTTGGCGTTCAGCGGCAGGCTGGTCAGCTCCATGAACACCGACGGCACCATGTAGGCGGGCAGCAGTCCCTTGAGATGGGCGCGCAGCTCGCCCGGGGCGAAGGTGTGCCCGTCCCGTACGACCGCGTAGCCGACCAGCCGCGCCGCGCCGCCGTCGTCCTGCCGCGCCGCGACCACCGCGCGGGCCACGGAGGGATGCTGTCGCAGCGCCGACTCGATCTCACCCGGCTCGATACGGAACCCGCGGATCTTCATCTGCTCGTCGGCGCGACCGGCGAACTCGATGTCGCCGTCCGGCAGATAGCGGGCGCGGTCACCGGTCCGGTACAGCCGCTCGGCCGGATCCGCGCCGAAAGGATCGGCGACGAACCGCTGCGCGGTCAGTCCCGGCCGGTTCAGATATCCCCGGGCCACACTGGGCCCGCCGAGGTAGAGATCTCCGGTCACACCGACCGGCACGGGCCGCAGCGCGCTGTCGAGGAGATACATCAGGATGCCCGGGTTCGGCCTGCCGATCGGCACACCCGCGGTGTCGGGCAGGGCTCCTCGTACCACCGGATAGAGCGAGGATTCGACCGTGGCCTCGGTCACCCCGTAGGTGTTGAGCACGGTGGTGCCCTCGGCGGCCTCGTCCAGGAGCCGTCGGCAGTCGTCGGTACGCCAGAGATCCGCGCCGGCAGCCAGCACCCGCAGCGGGGGAAGGCCCTCGCCGTGGCGCGCCGCCTCGTCGGCGAGCGCGGTGGCCAGCGCCGGCACGGTATCGAGATGCGTGACGCGCGCGGCCCGTATGAGGGTGAGCAGTTGCGCGGGGTCGGCGATGGCCTCGGACGGTGCGATGACCAGGGCGCCTCCGTAGCAGAGGGCATGCACCAGGTCGGAGACGAACACGTCGAAGGACATGCTGGCCACGTTGAGCTGCCGTACGGGCCCGTCGGTCTTCCCCTCCCCGTTGCCGGTGAACCCGTACGCCGCGTTCCAGGACGCCGCGCCATGGCTGATGCTGCGGTGCTCGACCATCACGCCCTTGGGCCGTCCGGTCGACCCCGAGGTGTAGATGACATACGCGATGTCGCGCGCGGTGACCCCGGTCTCCGGCGTCCGGTCCGGCAGCCCGGCGATCAGGTCCCACCGCTCGTCCAGAGGAAGCAGCGGCGCGGGCCCGGCGGGCAGTCCGCCGGCGAGGGACCGCTGTGTGATCACCAGCCGGGCCGCGCTGTCGGTGAGGACGTACGCCAGCCGCTCGGCGGGGTGGGCGGGATCGAGCGGAACGTACGCGCCGCCCGCCTTGAGCACGGCCAGCAGGGCCACCACCATGTCCGGGCCGCGTTCCAGGCAGATGGCGGTGACCGTCTCCGGGCCCACGCCCCGCGTGACCAGGTACTGGGCGAGCCGGTTGGCACGCGAGTCGAGTTCGGCGTACGTGAGCGCGGACGTGCCGGACACCACCGCCTCCGCGTCGGGCGTGCTGCGCGCCTGAGCGGCGATGAGTTCATGCAGACAGCTGGAGTGTTCGTAGGGGATCCTGCGACCGCTCCAGCCCTCACCTGTGCCCTCGCCGCCGCCGTTGCCGTCGCCATTGCCGTCGCCACGCAGTAGCCGGTCGCGCCCGTGCTCCGAGAGCAGGGGCAGTTCGGCGGGCGGCCGGTGCGTGCTGCCCGGCATGCCGCGCAGCAGCACGGCCAGGTGCTCGGCCATGTGCACGATGCGGTCGTGGTCGAACAGCGCGGGATCGTACGCGAGCACCAGCGCCAGCTTGTCCGCGTCCGCGTAGGCGGTCAGATCCAGCGGATAGCCGGCGGTGTCGACCGCGTGCACATCGGTGACCCGCAGTCCGTGTGCGGCGGCGGCCTCCTCGTTGCCGGGGTAGTTCTCGAAGACGACGATGCTCTCGAAGAGTTCGGTGCCGCGCGGCAGTTCGGCGCAGTCGCGCACCTCCCGCAGCGCGAGATGCTCATGGCTTCTCGCCTCGGCCTGCTCGGTCTGGAGCCGGCCGAGCCAGTCGAGAAGGCTCTCGGTCTCCGGTACCCGGGTCCGTACGGGCAGTGTGTTGAGGAAGTTGCCGACGGTGGACTCCATGCCGGGGAGGTCGGCGGGGCGCCCGGACACGGTGGCGCCGAAGCACACGTCGGCCTCGTCCGAGTAGCGGGACAGCAGCAGCGCCCAGGCGCCCTGCACCACCGAGTTGAGGGTGAGCCGGTGACGTCCGGCCATCTCCGTCAGCGCCCCTGCGTCCTCGGTGGACAGCTCGATCCGTATCCGCTCGGCGGCGTGGGGCCGGTGGCCGGGGGCGGGGCGGCGGTCGACCGGGAGGGGGGTCGGCGAGCCGAACCCCGCCAGTGCCCCGCGCCAGTACTCCCGCGCCGCCGCCGTGTCCTGCCTGCTCAGCCACTCCACGTAGTCCCGGAACGGCGGCCGGGCGGCCAGGGGCGCGGCACCGCCCGTTCCCGTACCGAGCGCACGGTACTGGGCGAAGACGTCCTCGAAGATCTGTGAGGTGCTCCAGCCGTCGAGCACCACATGGTGGAAGGTCCACACGACACGGACGGCGCCCTCCCGCACGCGTATCAGGACGAGCCGCATCAGCGGGGCGACGGTCAGGTCGATGCCCGCCGCGTGCTCCTCGTCCATCAACTCGCGCAGCCGCGAGGCGTGTTCGTCGGCAGGGGGAACGGCATCGGGATCAGCGTTGGCGTTGGCGTTGGGATCGGCCGCGCCTTCGGGATCGGTCCAGTCCAGTTGCCGGATCGCCACGGTCGCGTGCCGCAGGACCACCTGAAGGGGCTCGGGCACGCCGTCCCACACCAGTCGCGTACGGAGCGCGGGTGTCGCGTCCACGAGCCGCTGCCAGGCGGTGGCGAGCAGCCCGGGATCATCGGCGCCCTCCAGCAGGAACGACACCTGGTCGAGATAGACACCCGGCTCGGTGAGGGTGTGCAGCAGCATGCCGCTCTGCATGGGCGTCAGCGGGTAGATGTCCTCCACCGCCGAGTCCCGCACCGCGGGGCCGACCCCCACGAGCGCGTCCACGGTGGCCTGGTCGAGCCGGGCGAGCGGGAAGTCCGAGGGGGTACGGCCGCCCGCGTCGGGCTGCGCGCAGTGCCGTACGAAACCGCTGATCTCCGAGGCGAAGTCCCGGGCCAGCCGCTCGATGGTCGCGGGGCGGTGCAGCTCGGTCGAGTACGTCCAGGTGAAGGTCAGCCGGCCCGCGGTGACCACACCGATCACGTCGATCAGATGCGCGCGTTCCTCGGCCGGGTGGTGGTCCTGCCCGACGGCGGGCAGGGGCGCGCGCAACGGCCCGGTCGTGTCGGGTGCTCCGTCAAATCTGCCGTGGTAGTTGAAGCTGATGCGCGGCTCGGTGGCGTCGGCGAGCACACGGCCCGGGGATCCGTCGGCGGAGAGATGGCGCAGCGCGCCGTACCCGAGACCTCGGTCGGGCACGGCCCTCAACTGTTCCTTCACGGACATGAGCGCCGATGCCCGGTCGTCGGTGTCGGGAAGCGCGAGCGCGACGGGATGGATCGAGGTGAACCAGCCGACCGTCCGGGTCAGATCGAGGTCGCCGAACAGTTCCTCGCGGCCGTGTCCTTCGACGGCGACGGCGGTGCGCTGCCGACCGGTCCAGGTCCGCAGCGTGCGGGCGAGCGCGGCCAGTAGTACGTCATCGGTGCGTGTCCGGTACACGTCGGGCACGCGGTGCAGCAGGGCCTCGGTCTCCTCCGCGTCCAGGGTGACTTCCACGGTGGCCTGCGCGGCCATCGTGTTGCCGCCGCCCGGGAGGTCGACCGGCAGCTCCGTCGCCTCCGCGTCCGTCACCGTCCGCCAGTAGCCGGCCTGGTCGTCGAAGCCGCCCGCGGCGACATGCGCGGCCAGCCGCCGCGACCACTGCTGCACGGACGCGCTCTTCTCCCCGAGGCGGACGGGGCCGCCGGCCGCGGCTTGCGCGTAAGCGGTGGTCAGGTCCTCCAGCAGGATGCGCCACGACACACCGTCGACGAGCAGATGGTGCGCGGCGATGAGCAACCTCGCGGGGCGCGCCGGCCCCAGGTCCCCGACGAGCACACGGAACAGGGGACCGCGGGACAGGTCCATCCCGGACTGTGCGGCGAGTACCTTCTCCTGCCACACGTTCTCGGCACCGGCGGCGCCGGTGAGGTCGGCGGGGCCGGTGAGGTCATGGACGGCGAACACCGCGTCGACGTCCATGGCAGGGGCGATACGCCCCGCCCAGCCACTCGTGTGCACGGCGCGTTCCGCCCCGGTGAAGGGCGTGAAGGTCGACCGCAGGGCGTCGTGCTGCGCCAGCAGGGCAGCGACCGCCGAGCGCAGATGAGCGGGATCGGTGCCGGTGGCCAGCTCGAAGCCCATCGACATGGCGAAGTGGTGCGGCGCGACGGGGTGGTGGGCGAAGAACCAGTCACGGATGGGTGTCGGGCTCACCGGTCCGCTCACCGCTCCCTGCGGCGCGAGCGAGGCGCTCCGTCGGGCGGCGGTCGCCGCCGAGGCCGCGAGGTCCGCGATGTTCTGGCGAAGGAACACATCCCGGGAGGTGAGTTCCAGCCCGGCGCGACGGGCCCGGGAGACCACCTGGAGGCTGGAGATGGAGTCCCCGCCGAGGGAGAAGAAGTTGTCGTGGACGCCCACTCGTTCCCTGCCGAGGACATCGGCCCAGACCTCGCACAGCACCCGTTCCGCCTCCGTGCGGGGGGCGACGTACTCCCCTTCCATGGAGAGGCCGGGGGCCGGAAGCGCCCGCTGATCGACCTTTCCGTTCGTGGTCAGGGGCAGCTCGTCCAGGACGACGAACGCGGACGGCACCATGTACTCGGGCAGAAGCCCGGCAGCATGCTCACGTACTCCGGTGACGTCCAGGACCCCGGAAGGTACGAGATACGCGACCAGGCGTTTCGCCCCCGGCCGGTCCTCCCGGACGACCACCGAGACCCGC
>NZ_PHRF01000057.1:294-399 GCF_004151105.1 Streptomyces sp. L-9-10 | reverse complement strand
CGGAACCCACGGATCTTGACCTGACCATCCCCCCGCCCCAGGAACTCCAGCCGGCCATCCGGCCCCCACCGCACCACATCACCCGTCCGGTACAACCGTCCACCG
>NZ_PHRF01000057.1:0-284 GCF_004151105.1 Streptomyces sp. L-9-10 | reverse complement strand
CCCACGGCGGAGTGGCGCGACAGTACGGACTCGATCTCACCGAGCTCGATACGGAACCCACGGATCTTGACCTGACCATCCCCCCGCCCCAGGAACTCCAGCCGGCCATCCGGCCCCCACCGCACCACATCACCCGTCCGGTACAACCGCTCACCGGAACCGAACGGATCCGCCACAAACCGCTCGGCCGTCAGCCCCGCACGACCGTCATACCCACGCGCCAGACCCCCACCACCCAGATACAACTCACCCGGCACACCCACACCCACCGGCCGCAACGCACC
>NZ_PHRF01000056.1 GCF_004151105.1 Streptomyces sp. L-9-10 | reverse complement strand
GTCGCTCCCCCTGGTCGGTCGTCCTCGGAGTGGGGCTCCTGGGCGTCGCCGTCCTGCTCTGCCGCGCCTGGCCGCTGGTCTCGCTCGGTATCGCGGTGGCACTGAGCGCCACCGTGAACGCGGAACTGTTCACCGTCTCGTACACCATGGCGCTGGTCGTCTTCGGCTATCTGTCGGGCCGCCGTGCGGCGCGGGCCCGGCCGGCGCCGCACACCTTCGCGGCGATCGCCGCGGCCGGTCTGGTGCTGTCGTCCGTCGCCGACGACGGTCTGTGGAGCTGGTTCACCTTCCTGAGCACCCTGCTCTTCGCGGTCGTCGTGCCCTGGCTGGTGGGCCGGTACGTACGGCAGTACGCGGAACTGGTGGGCGCGGGCTGGCAGCTCGCCGACCGGATGGAGCGCGAGCAGCGGGCGGTCGCGGACCGGGAGCGGCTGCGCGAGCGGTCGCGGATCGCCGGGGACATGCATGACTCGCTGGGGCACGATCTGGCGCTGATCGCCGTACGGGCCGCCGCGCTGGAGGTCGATCCCGCGCTCGGTGACCGGCAGCAGACGGCCGCGGGGGAGGTGCGCCAGGCCGCCGCCGACGCCACCGCCCGTCTGCGGGACATCATCGGCGTCCTGCGCGCCGACGGGGAGGCGGCGCCGACCTCGCCCGCCGGTGAGTCGGTGGCCGCGCTCGTCGAACGAGCCGCGGACTCGGGGGTGGAGGTGACACTGACCGAGTCGGGGCCCCGGTCCCCGCTCGCGCCGATGACGGACCGCGCGGTGTACCGGGTGACGCAGGAGGCGCTGACCAACGCCGCCAAGCACGCACCGGGCGCGCGGGTGGCGGTACGGCTCGTACGGGACGAGGAGTCGGTCACGGTCGCCGTGGTCAACTCGCGCCCCGAGGACGGGTCGCCGGCCCCGGCCTCCGGCGGTACGGGGCTGGTGGGCCTGGACGAGCGGGTACGGCTCGTCGGCGGGACCCTCACCCACGGCCCGGCCGCCGACGGCGGTTTCGAGGTGAGCGCGCGGCTGCCGCTGGCGGCCCGCCACACACCGGTACCCGCCGCCGGGCCCGGGGCGCCCACCTCCGCGCAGGAGTTGGACCGGGCCAGACAGCGGGTACGGCGGGGACTGCGGCAGGCGATCGTGGCCCCGGTGGCGGCGGTCGCCGTCCTCGGTGTGCTGATGGTGGCCTTCGACTTCTACGCCACGTCACGCTCCGTCCTGGACCGCGAGCACTTCGACCGCCTGAGCATCGGCGACACCCGCGCCCAGGCCCGGACGCTGCTGCCCGGCTACACGGTGGACGGCCGGCCCGAAGGTGTCGGCCCCGAGCCCACCGGGGCCGGCACCTGCGAGTACTACCGGACCGAGAGGTGGGACGCGACTCCGCTGTACCGGCTGTGCTTCAAGGACGGCCGACTGTCGGACAAGGCGGTCGTCGTCGATGTCGACAACGAGGAGAACCGCCTGCCGAGCAGCCGCTAGGGCCCTAGTTGGGATTGCTCGCGTTCGTCAGCGTCTCCCAGGCCACGAACAGGTTGTTCGTCCCCGACGGCCGCTGCTGCTCCGTGAGCCGCTGGGTGTTGGTCATCGCGTAGCCCAGCCGGGTGTTGAGCGCGTTGTAGCCGACCTCGGTGATCGGCCCGAGGCCGCGCACCACACTGCCGCCGCAGAGCGAGGACGGTACGGGCTCGGCCTGGAGCTCGTACTTGGCCTGGAAGCCCAGCGCCTGCCGCAGCCGCTCGCCGACCTGCGGGAACAGGTCCTGGCCCTGGAGGCGCGCGGTCTCGTAGACATGGCCGACGGACGAGATGCCGTAGCCGGTGTGCACGAAGTCGCGGCAGGTCTCCTGGGTCAGCCCGGTGATGAACGTCCCCTGGCCCTGCCAGTAACTGACGATCTTGTCCCGGGTGTTGAGGTTCTGGCTCGGGACGGTCTTGGGCAGCGCGCCGTCGGAGGAGAGATAGATGTAGGCGGGCACGCGGACGAGGTACTTGCTGATCGCCTTGTCGTAGCTCGCGCCGTCATCGAGGAAGACGGAGATGCTGACCGCCGCCTCCATCATCGTCAGCTCCCAGTTGCCGTTGGAGTTGGAGCCGTTGATGATCTCGGGCAGGTAGACAGTGCGCAGCATCGTGCTGAACCGGCCGGCGTTCGGCCAGTTCCCGTACACATGCTTGATGATCTCGGCGGCCTTGGGCCACGAGGATCCGGCCCAGCCGGTCTGGAGCGGGGCGTTGCTGTTGGTGTGGTCCTTGATGGAGTTGGACCAGGCGTCCATGAGCTGGATCGCCTTCTGCGCGTAGCGGTCGTCGCGTGTGATGTACCAGGCGAGGGCGTCGGTGTACGCGGCGATCGCGTCCTCGCGCTCGTCGGTGCAGCCGTTGTTGGGGTTGGAGTACGAGCCGCACTCGACGACCGCGCGGGGCTTGGCCGTGCGCGAGAGGCTGGCGTACTTGCTCGCCATCATCTGGTCGTAGGCGCTCTTCCAGGGCTGCGCCCCGGCCTGCACCTTGCCGCGGATGAAGTCGAGTTGGGCGGTGTTGAGGTTCACCCCGGGGTGGGTGAAGCTGGCGGGCGCGGCGGCGACCGCGGCGGTGGCGGGCTTGGCCGGTGCGGCGTCCGGCGCCTTCTCGGCGGAGGCAGGTGCCATGAAGGCGGCGCTGAGTACGCCGGCGAGAGCGGTGGCGAGTCCGAGGACTCTCGGGATGGATCCGGGGCGCATGTGGGGGTGCCTTCCGGTCGCTGGACGTTCCCCAACTCGATTCACCCACATGAATGCGGGCTTGAGTTGTGAACCCGTTGTTGAGTGAGGAACGTAGAACCATCCCATGGACACGTCAAGGTCTGGACCATTGGACGATGCACGGCGGTGGGACACCCGCCGGCCCCGCACGGCAAGGGGCCGGACACCCGGAGATGTCCGGCCCCGGCGCGCGTACGCACACCTCACCGCATCAGCACGCCCGCGCCCTCCCCCGTCGCCTCCGTCGGCAGCGTGACCAGCCCCAGATCCGCGCTGGTGGCGAGCAGCGGATGGGCGGGCAGCACCCGGACCGTATAGCCGTACGGGCCCGTACGGTCCAGGGCGAGCGGACCCTCGTACACCCAGCGGCCGTCCAGGTCGGGCCCGCCGGCCGGCTTGAGCGGGAAGGTCTGGGCGTCCACGATCGTGTCGTCGGAGCCCACCCTCCCCGCGACCGCCTGCACGTCCACATCCTCCGGCCGCAGTTCGCCGAGGCCGACGCTCACCCGCAGCGAGAGCGTGGAGCCCAGCTCGGCGCCACCG
The DNA here is from genome assembly GCF_004151105.1 of Streptomyces sp. L-9-10. Lineage (GTDB taxonomy): Bacteria > Actinomycetota > Actinomycetes > Streptomycetales > Streptomycetaceae > Streptomyces. The sequence continues at coordinate 86,079 of NZ_PHRF01000056.1, read as the reverse complement.
CCCGCACCTCCGCCGCCCGCCCCGCCGCCGGCGCCGGTCGCCGCGACCGCCTCGACATGGTCGACCGACACATACGGCCAGAGCGTGCGCGTGCGGTACTTCCAGGCCGCCAGCTCCGAGGCGGTGCCGGCGTCCAGCGCGCGATGGGCGGCGGCGGCCGGGGCGTACAGCCGCTCCACATACTCACGCACCATCCGTCCCGCGAGCACCTTGGGCCCGAGGGACACCAGCGTGCGCCGGACCATCTCGATCCAGCGGTCCGGCAGTCCGCTCCCGCCGCGGTCGTAGAAGCGGGGGGCGACGCGGTCCTCGATCAGTTCGTAGAGCGCGTTCGCCTCCAGTTCGTCCCGGCGGTTCTCGTCGGCGGCCGAGCCGTCGGCGGTGGGGATGGCCCAGCCGAAGTCCGGTTCGAACCACTCGTCCCACCAGCCGTCCAGGACGGACAGGTTGAGACAGCCGTTGAGCGCGGCCTTCATTCCGCTGGTGCCGCACGCCTCCAGGGGCCGCAGCGGATTGTTCAGCCAGACATCACAGCCGGGGTAGAGCTTCTGGGCCATGCCCATCCCGTAGTCGGGCAGGAAGACGATGCGGTGCCGCACCCGCGGATCGTCGGCGAACCGCACCAGTTCCCGCACCAGCCGCTTGCCGCCGTCGTCCGCCGGATGGGCCTTGCCCGCGACGACGATCTGGACCGGCCGCTCGGGGTGGAGCAGCAGGTCCGTCAGCCGCTCGCGGTCACGCAGCATGAGCGTGAGGCGCTTGTACGAGGGGACCCGGCGGGCGAAGCCGATGGTGAGGACGTCCGGGTCGAGGACGCCGTCGATCCAGCCCAGCTCGGCGGCCTCGGCACCGCGCTGGCGCCAGGAGGCGTGCAGGCGCGTGCGCACCTCGGCCACCAACTGCTCGCGCAGGGCGCGCCGTACGGCCCAGACATCGGCGTCCGGGACACGCTCGGCGTCGCCGAGGCGGGCCATCTCGGGAGCCACCCAGGTCGGTGCGTGCACCCCGTTGGTCACGGAGGTGATGGGCACCTCCGACGGGTCGAAGCCGGGCCAGAGCCCGGCGAACATCTGACGGCTGACGGCGCCGTGCAGGGTGGAGACGCCGTTGGCGCGCTGGGCGAGCCGCAGCCCCATCGCGGCCATGTTGAAGAGGTTCGGCTCGCCGCCCGGGTAGGTCTCCGTGCCGAGTCCGAGCACGCGCTCGGCGGGCACACCGGGCAGTTCGCCGTCGTCCCCGAAGTGGCGGGCCACCAGCTCGCGGTCGAAGCGGTCGATCCCGGCGGGCACCGGGGTGTGGGTGGTGAAGACCGTGCCGGCCCGGACGGCTTCCAGGGACGCCTCGAATCCGAGGCCGGTCGCCACCAGCTCGCCGATGCGCTCCAGGCCGAGGAATCCGGCATGGCCCTCGTTGGTGTGGAACACCTCGGGCGCGGGGTGGCCGGTGAGCCGGCAGTACGTACGGACCGCCCGGACCCCGCCGATGCCGAGCAGCATCTCCTGGAGGAGGCGGTGTTCGCTGCCGCCGCCGTACAGCCGGTCGGTGACCTCGCGTTCGGCCGGCCCGTTCTCCTCGACGTCCGAGTCGAGCATCAGCAGCGGGACCCGCCCGACCTGCGCCTGCCAGACGCAGGCGCGCAGCGAGCGGCGTCCCGGCAGGGTGAGAGCGATCCGGGCGGGGGTGCCGTCCGGCTCGCGCAGCAGTGTCACCGGGAGTTCGTTGGGATCGAGGAGCGGATACTGCTCCTGCTGCCAGCCGTCCCGGGAGAGCGACTGGCGGAAGTAGCCGTGCCGGTAGAGCAGCCCGACGCCGATCAGCGGTACGCCGAGATCGCTGGCGGCCTTGAGATGGTCGCCGGCGAGGATGCCGAGGCCGCCGGAGTACTGCGGCAGGGCCGCGGTGACCCCGAACTCCGGCGAGAAATAGCCAATGGCCGCGGGCAGCTCGGCGCCCTGGCCCACCCGTTCCTGGTACCAGTGATCGCCGTGCAGATAGGTGTCGAGACCGGCCGCGGCGGCGGTCAGCCGGTCCAGGAAGGGGCGGTCCCCGGCCAGCTCGGCGAGGCGCGCGGCGGACACCGCCCCGAGCAGCCGTACGGGATCGCGGCCGGTGGCCCGCCAGCCGGCGGGGTCGGCGGATTCGAAGAGTTCACGGGTCTCTGTATGCCAGGACCAGCGCAGATTGCGGGCGAGGTCGCTGAGCGGTTGGAGTGGTTCGGGCAGGACGGGGCGGACGGTGAACCGACGGATTGCCTTCACGTGTTCCACCTTCGCAGGGGACATACGAGCCACAGGGGACGCACCACGTTGTGCGACCCGCCGTCCCTTTGACGGTAGCCCCACCTCACCCTCCGCAACCACGGCGCACACGCGCACTCACCCGGGGGTGTCCGCGCCCTGCCCCCAATTCGTGGCCTGAACCTTGCCGTTAGTAACCGTGCGCCCCGGCGGTTCTTGTACGCCCCAGGACTTAACAATCCGCCGGATTGCCCACCCGAAAAGAGTGGGAAGGCTCCACCGGTACAGCCGGCACGTACGCATGCTCATCGCACCGCACACGAGCGCGTCCCCACACAATTGAGGACGATTCCAGCGCTATTCGAGTGAACGCGGACAGGAGCGGCCATGCCCGCAGCCTCCCAGTCGTCTACCGAGCAGCTACAAAGAACATCAAAACCTCGCAAAGACAGCAGATCTTTCGAGGGAAGCAGATCCTCTGAACCCACACCACCCGATCCACTCGCACCATCAGATCCACTCGCACCCCCGGCCCCAACCGATCCACCGGTCCCACCCACCCGACCCGGTCACCCCGATCGGTCAGCTCCACCCGCCCTGCCTGTCACGCCCGCACAGCACTCAGGTGATCCAGTGAAACCGCTGATTGGTCGCATTCCCGTCCTGGACGTACACCCGCTCGTCGACTGCGGCAGACGCCCCGCGAAGGCGGTGAGCGGTGAGTCCTTCCAGGTCACCGCGACCGTCTTCCGCGAGGGCCACGACGCCGTCGCGGCGAACGTCGTCCTCATGGACCCCAGTGGCCGGCCAGGCCCCTGGACCCCGATGCGTGAACTCGCCCCCGGCACGGACCGCTGGGGCGCGGAGGTCACGCCCACCGAGGAAGGCCGCTGGACCTACACCGTCGAGGCGTGGAGCGATCCGGTCGCCACCTGGCGCCACGCCGCGAGCATCAAGATCCCGGCAGCCGCCGACGAGCACGACATCGCCCTCGTCCTCGCGGAGGGCGCCGCGCTGTACGAGCGGGCCGCCGACGGCGTGCCGAAACGTGACGGCCGGGAGGCCGTGCTCGCCGCCGCGGACACCCTGCGCGACGGGACACTGCCCGCGCGGGCCCGGCTCGACGCCGCGCTCGCCCCCGAGGTCGACGCCGTCCTCGCCCGCCATCCGCTGCGCGATCTGGTCAGCTCCTCGCGCCCCGCTCCCGTGCTGGTGGAGCGCAGGCGGGCACTCTTCGGTTCGTGGTACGAGCTGTTCCCGCGCTCGGAGGGCGCGGTCGTCAAGAACGGCGAGCCGCCGGTGAGCGGCACGTTCAGGACGGCCGCCGAACGGCTGCCCGCCGTCGCCGCGATGGGGTTCGACATCGTGTATCTCCCGCCGGTCCACCCCATCGGCACCACGCACCGCAAGGGCCCCAACAACTCCCTCACCCCCGGCGCCGGGGATGTCGGTGTGCCCTGGGCGATCGGCTCGGCCGACGGCGGCCATGACGCGATCCACCCCGGCCTGGGCACGATCGAGGACTTCGACCACTTCGTGGAGACGGCCCGCGCCCTGCGGATGGAGGTCGCCCTCGACTTCGCGCTCCAGTGCTCCCCGGACCACCCCTGGGTCACGAAGCACCCCGAATGGTTCCACCACCGCGCCGACGGCTCCATCGCCTACGCGGAGAACCCGCCGAAGAAGTACCAGGACATCTATCCGATCGCCTTCGACAGCGATCTGCGCGGTCTGGTCCGGGAGACCAGCCGGATCCTGCGCTACTGGATGACCCACGGTGTACGGATCTTCCGCGTCGACAATCCGCACACGAAGCCGGTGCTCTTCTGGGAGAAGGTCATCGCGAACATCAACCGCACCGACCCCGATGTCATCTTCCTGGCCGAGGCGTTCACCCGGCCCGCGATGATGCGCACGCTCGGCGCGATCGGCTTCCAGCAGTCGTACACGTACTTCACCTGGCGGAACACGAAGCAGGAGCTCACCGACTATCTGACGGAGCTGTCGGGTGAGTCCGCGGCGTACATGCGGCCGAATCTGTTCGTCAACACGCCCGACATCCTGCACGCCTATCTTCAGGAGGGCGGACGGCCGGCCTTCGAGGTACGGGCGGTGCTGGCCGCCACGATGGCGCCCGCCTGGGGTGTCTACGCGGGCTACGAACTCTGCGAGAACACCCCCGCGAAGCCGGGCAGCGAGGAGTACCTTGACTCGGAGAAATACCAGCTGCGGCCCCGGGACTGGGAGGCGGCCGAGCGCGAGGGCCGGACCATCGCCCCGCTGATCACCACGCTCAACCGGATCAGACGGCGGCACCCCGCCCTCCAGCAGTTGCGCGACATCCACTTCCACCACGTCGACAACGACGCGGTCATCGCGTACAGCAAACGGTCGGGCACGAACATCGTTCTGGTGGTCGTCAACCTCGACCCTCACCACACCCAGGAGGCGACGGTCTCGTTGGACATGGAGCGGCTCGGCCTCGACCGGCACGAGACCGCCCCGGTGCGCGACGAGCTCACCGGCGAGACCTATCACTGGGGCAGCTCCACCTACGTGCGCCTAGAGCCGGGCGTCACGCCCGCGCACGTCGTGGTTCTGCGACCGTCCCCGCCGATCGGAGGGTCACCCACATCATGATCGTCAATGAGCCCGTCCACGACACGTTCGAGGACACCCCGGCCAAGGACCGCGATCCCGACTGGTTCAAGCGTGCCGTCTTCTACGAAGTCCTGGTGCGTTCGTTCCAGGACAGCAACGGCGACGGCATCGGCGACCTCAAGGGCATCACGGCCAAGCTGGACTACCTCCAGTGGCTCGGAGTGGACTGCCTCTGGCTGCCGCCGTTCTTCAAGTCACCGCTGCGCGACGGCGGCTACGACGTCTCGGACTACACGGCGGTGCTCCCCGAATTCGGGGATCTCGCGGACTTCGTGGAGTTCGTCGACGCCGCGCACCAGCGCGGCATGCGCGTGATCATCGACTTCGTCATGAACCACACGAGTGATCAGCACGACTGGTTCCAGGAGTCCCGCAAGGACCCTGACGGACCGTACGGCGACTACTACGTCTGGGCCGACGACGACAAGCAGTACCAGGACGCCCGGATCATCTTCGTCGACACGGAGACGTCCAACTGGACCTTCGACCCGGTGCGCAAGCAGTACTACTGGCACCGCTTCTTCTCCCACCAGCCGGATCTCAACTACGAGAACCCGGCGGTGCAGGAGGAGATCATCTCGGCGCTGCGCTTCTGGCTGGACCTGGGCATCGACGGCTTCCGGCTGGACGCCGTGCCGTACCTGTACCAGCAGGAGAACACCAACTGCGAGAACCTCCCGGCCACCCACGAGTTCCTCAAGCGGGTGCGGAAGGAGATCGACGCCAACTACCCGGACACGGTGATCCTCGCCGAGGCGAACCAGTGGCCGGAGGATGTCGTCGACTACTTCGGCGACTACGCGGCGGGCGGCGACGAATGCCATATGGCGTTCCACTTCCCGGTGATGCCGCGGATCTTCATGGCCGTACGGCGCGAGTCCCGCTACCCGGTCTCGGAAATCCTGGCCAAGACCCCGTCGATCCCGACCGGCTGCCAGTGGGGCATCTTCCTGCGCAACCACGACGAGCTGACCCTCGAAATGGTCACGGACGAAGAGCGCGACTACATGTACGCGGAGTACGCCAAGGATCCGCGGATGCGCGCCAACATCGGCATCCGGCGCCGGCTCGCCCCGCTGCTGGACAACGACCGCAACCAGATCGAGCTGTTCACCGCCCTGCTGCTGTCGCTGCCGGGATCCCCGATCCTCTACTACGGGGACGAGATCGGGATGGGCGACAACATCTGGCTGGGCGACCGGGACGCCGTACGGACCCCGATGCAGTGGACGCCCGACCGGAACGCGGGCTTCTCGTCGAGCGATCCCGGCCGGCTCTATCTGCCGACGATCATGGACCCGGTCTATGGCTACCAGGTCACCAATGTGGAGGCGGCGATGGCGTCGCCGTCCTCGCTGCTGCACTGGACGCGGCGGATGATCGAGATCAGGAAGCAGAACCCGGCCTTCGGCCTCGGCTCGTACACCGAGCTGCCGTCGTCGAACCCGGCCGTGCTCGCCTTTCTCCGTGAGGCGCCCTCCCAGCAGGGCGAGGGCGACGATCTGGTGCTCTGTGTGCACAACTTCTCGCGCTTCGCGCAGCCCACCGAACTGGATCTGAAGGAGTTCAGCGGGCGCCATCCGGTCGAGCTGATCGGCGGGGTGCGGTTCCCCGCGATCGGGGAGTGGCCCTACCTGCTCACCCTGGCGGGCCACGGCTTCTACTGGTTCCGGCTGCGCAAGGACACCGCGGTGTAACACCACCGCTCACTCGTTCACGCGGTGTTGACCGCGGTCCCGTGCCGGGCGGTTTCCACCGCCCCGCACGGGGCACGCTCCTCCACATCTAGTTCGATCGATTCGATCAAATTCGTATTGAGTTCGTACGGAATCGATCCGTACGGATCATCCTCACCCGACACGTCCCGCACAGCCGGACAGCCATTGCCGCAATCCGGGACACTCTGCGCATCCTGTGGTGTGCCCGGGGAAAGGACGCGATGCCATGTCGAAGGCTGCATCCACCCGGATTACGCCGCGCCCCGCAACCGCTTCGCCTGTCGCACCGCCCGTCGCACCGCCCGTGTCGCCCGCCCTGTCGCCCGCCGACGCGAGAACGCTGGTCGGCTCGCTCGCCCCGCTGCTCCATGACTGGCTGCCCCGCCAGCGCTGGTTCGCGGGCAAGGGCCGTCCGGTCACCGGCTTCGTGCCGGTGACGGTCACCGAACTGCTGCCGGTGGACGCGAGTGGTCCGGGTCTGCTGCATCTGCTCGTACGGGTCGAGCAGCGCGGCCCGTCCGGGCCGCCGCTGTCGATTCCCTCCTCGCCGTCGTCCACCCCCTCCGGGGTCTCGTCGCCCGCCGGTGACTGCTATCAGCTGCTGCTCGGGGTACGGAAGGCGCTGCCGCCGCGCCTCGCGTCCGCGCTGATCGGCCACGCCACGCAGGGACCGCTGGCCGGCCGTACCGTCTACGAGGGCCTGCACGATCCCCACCTGGCCGAACTGCTGCTGGAACGATTGCGCTCCCCCGGCGCGCTGGGGCCGCTGCGGTTCGACCGGGCGAGCACCGTCCCCGCCGGGCTGAGCGGCCGGCTGCTCGACGCCGAGCAGTCCAACTCCTCCCTGGTCTACGGGGACGCCTACATCCTCAAGATCCTGCGCCGGGTCTTCCCCGGCCCGCACCCCGATCTGGAACTGCCGCTGGCCCTCGCCGCGGAGGGGTGCGAGCGGGTGCCCGCGCCGGTCGGCTGGTTCGAGGCCGCCGACCCTTCCGGCAGCGGTGACGCGCTCACGCTCGGCGTCCTCCAGCCCTATCTGCGCGGTTCCCAGGACGGCTGGCAGCTGGCGCTCTCCTCGCTCGCCCACGGCAGGGAGTTCACCGCGGAGGCCCGCGCGCTGGGGCGGGCCACCGCCGAGGTGCACACCGCGCTCGCCGCCGCGCTGCCGACCGTGACGCTGGGCCGCAGGCAGACCGCGCAGATGGCCGACGGGATGGCCGAGCGCCTGGAGTCGGCGGCGCGCGCGGTGCCCTCGCTCATGCCGTACGCCGCCGGTCTGCGGACCGCCTTCGACGCGCTCGCCGGACTCGACGAGGCGGGGCGCGGCCGGCCCGCGCAGCGCGTCCACGGCGATCTGCATCTGGGCCAGACCCTGCGGACGCCGGACGGCCGCTGGTCGGTCATCGACTTCGAGGGTGAGCCCGCGAGACCGCTCGCCGAACGCCGCCGCCCGCAGCCGCCGGTCCGCGATGTGGCGGGCATGCTGCGCTCCTTCGACTACGCGGCCCGCTCCCACGAGCCATGGCGCCCGGACTGGGCGACGCGCTGCCGGGACGCGTACTGCGAGGGGTACGCGACGGCCGCCGGCACCGACCCGCGCGCGGAGCCCGAGTTGCTGCGCGCGTACGAGACGGACAAGGCGATCTACGAGGTCCTGTACGAGGCGAGGCACCGCCCCGACTGGCTGCCGGTCCCGATGGCGGCGATCCGCCGGCTGGCCGAGGGCGCCTGACGCGTCCGGGCCGGAGCCCGGCGGCCTCCCCCGACTCTCCGCTCCCCCGTCCCCCTCTGTCCCCACCCCGTTCCCGCTCTGTCCCCGCTCTGTCCCCCATGGTCCCGCTCTCTCCACCCGTATCGACCGTCCAGCAGCGAAGCCCAGCCGAGGAGGCAGCCCCCGTGACCCCCCGCACGCCGTCCGACCGTTCGTCCGACAGCTCGTCCCAGCCCGAGCTTCCCACCGCCTCGCTCCCCGTCCCGGCGCCCGCCGCCGAGGCCGCGGCGCGCACCGGTGCGGGTGCGGGCGCGGGCACGTCCGCCGGGAAGAAGGGGAAGAAGCCCGCGCGCCGCAAGGCATCGCAGACCGCGCCCGCGCCGGCCGCCTCCCCCGCCCCGGCCGGCGCCACCACCGCTTCCGCCGCCGCCAAGAAGCCGGGGGCCCGCACAGCGCCCCGGCCGCGGGTGGAGCCGGGTGGCGGCCGTCGGGTACGGGCCGCGCGACCGCTGGGCGACGGTGACCGGGAGCGGCTGCTCTCCGGCTCGCACCACGATCCGCACGGGCTGCTGGGGGCGCATCCCGTGTCGAACGGCGTCGTCTTCCGGACGCTGCGGCCGTACGCGCGCGCCGTCACCGTCGTCACCGAGGGGCCCGAGGTCAGAGCCACGCTGAACGACGACGGCGACGGCTTCTTCTCCGGTGTGCTGCCACTGCGCGCGGTGCCCTCGTACACACTCCGGATCCGCTACAGCGACGCCACGCAGGAGCTGGACGAGCTGGAGGTGCGCGACCCGTACGGCTTCCTGCCCGCGCTCGGGGACGTGGATCTGCATCTGATCGGCGAGGGCAGGCACGAGGAACTGTGGAAAGCCCTCGGCGCCCGGGTCATGACGCACCAGGGCGTCGCCGGCACCCGCTTCACCGTCTGGGCACCCAATGCCCGGGGCGTCAGGATCGCCGGTGACTTCAACTACTGGGACGGGACGAGCCTCCCGATGCGCTCGCTCGGCTCCACCGGAGTGTGGGAGCTGTTCGTGCCGGGGGTCGGCGAGGGCGCGCTCTACAAGTTCGACATCACACGCCCCGACGGTTCGCACACCCTGCGCGCCGACCCGATGGCGCGGCGCGCGGAAGTACCGCCCGCGACCGCGTCCATCGTCACCGAGTCCCACCATGTCTGGCATGACGAGGAGTGGCTCGCGCACCGCGCCGACCGTCCCGTGCACGAGGCGCCGTTCTCGGTGTACGAGGTCCATCTGCCCTCCTGGCGGCCGGGTCTGACCTACCGTCAGCTCGCCTCGCAGCTGCCCGCGTACGTCAAGGACCTCGGCTTCACCCATGTCGAGCTGATGCCGATCGCCGAGCATCCCTTCGGCGGCTCCTGGGGCTATCAGGTCACCGGCTTCTACGCGCCGACGTCCCGGATGGGCACCCCGGACGACTTCCGGTATCTCGTGGACTCCCTGCACCGCGCGGGGATCGGGGTGCTGGTCGACTGGGTGCCCGCCCACTTCCCGAAGGACGAATGGGCACTGGCCCAGTTCGACGGCCGTCCGCTGTACGAGCACAGCGATCCGCAGCGGGCCGAACACCCCGACTGGGGCACGCTGGAGTTCGACTACGGCCGCAAGGAGGTCCGTAACTTCCTGGTCTCCAACGCCGTGTACTGGTGCGAGGAGTTCCATGTCGACGGGCTCCGGGTCGACGCCGTCGCCTCGATGCTCTACCTCGACTACTCGCGCGAGGAAGGGCAGTGGACCCCCAACGAGCACGGCGGCCGGGAGAATCCGGACGCCGTCGCCTTCCTCCAGGAGATGAACGCCACCGTCTACCGGCGCTGTCCCGGGGCGGTGACCATCGCCGAGGAGTCCACCGCCTGGAACGGGGTCACACGCGCCACCCACCATGTCGGCCCCGACGGCTTCGGCGGGCTCGGTTTCGGCCTGAAGTGGAACATGGGCTGGATGCACGACTCGCTGGACTACGTCTCCAAGGAGCCCGTCCACCGCAAGTACCACCACGGCGAGATGACCTTCTCCATGGTGTACGCGTACAGCGAGAACTACGTCCTGCCGATCTCGCACGACGAGGTGGTGCACGGCAAGCGCGCACTGGTCTCCAAGATGCCCGGCGACTGGTGGCAGCAGCGCGCCAACGAGCGCGCGTATCTCGGCTTCATGTGGGCCCACCCCGGCAAGCAACTCCTCTTCATGGGGCAGGAGTTCGCCCAGGGAGCGGAGTGGTCGGAGGGCCATGGGCCGGACTGGTGGCTGCTCGATCCGTCGTACGAGGCGGAGGCCGACCACCGGGGCGTGCGCGATCTGGTCCGCGATCTCAACGCGGTGTACGGCGCGACGCCCGCGCTCTGGCAGCGGGACACCGTGCCCGAGGGCTTCGCGTGGGTGGACGGTGACGCGGGCGAGGACAACGTCTTCGCGTTCCTGCGGTTCGACGCGGACGGTTCGCCCCTGCTGGCGGTCTCGCACTTCTCGCCGGTGGTGCGCCATCAGTACCGGCTCGGTGTGCCCGAGGAGTTCGCCGCCTGGACGGAGGTCCTCAACACGGACGCGGCGCGCTACGGCGGCGGCGATGTGCTCAACGCGGACCCGCTGAAGCCCGAGGCGGTGGCGGCGCACGGCCGGCCGGTGTCCGTCCAGCTGACGCTGCCGCCGCTGGCGACGGTCTGGCTGCGGCCGGTCTGACACCCGGCTCTCCCGGACGGCTCCGGGCCGTTCCGACGGATGACGAGGTGGCGCCGCCCAGGACGTCGGGCGGCGCCACCTCGTCACGTTCCGGCCGGAAGCCCCGGCTCAGGCCGCCGGCACCGGCTCCGCCGCCAGTGTCGCGGCCACCTCGGCGGGGGACGGCATCGCGGCGATCTGGTCGGCGACCGTACGCGCGGCGGCCCGGAAGCCCTGGTCCGCCAGGACGGCGGAGGCGGCCTTGGCGACCCCCTCGGGAGTGGCCGTACCCCCCGGGAGACCGAGTCCGGCGCCCGCCGCCGCCACACGGTCGGCCTGGATGAACTGGTCGGCGCCCTGGGGGGCGATCACCATCGGAATGCCCGCGGCGAGCGTGCCGATCGTGGTGCCGGCGCCTCCGTGGGCCACCACCAGGTCCGTGTCGCGCAGCAGCTCGCTCAGCGGGGTGAAGCCGACGAAGGTCACCCGGTCGTGGTCGACGTCGAAGTCCTCGGCGGACGCGGTGAGGCCCAGGGTGACCCTCAACTCCATGTCCTCCTTGGACAGTTCACGCAGGATCGGGCTGAGCACCTCGGGCGCGGAGAAGACGGTGCCGAAGGTCACCAGCACGCGGGGCCGCCGCTCCGGATCGGCCGGTGCCGCCGTCACGGCCGGGACCGACGGACTCTGTCCGGCCGGCGTCTGCCCGTGGGGTTCCGGGCGCAGCGCCAGCCGTCCCGCCGGAGGCTGCCAGCCGTCCTGCTGCATCGCGGGCGGGCAGGTGTCCAGGTAGTGGGCGGCGGGGCGGGGAGTCACACCGCGTGCGGCGTAGCGGCTCGCGACATTCGCGTCCATGGCCGTGGCGAAGTCGGCCGGCAGGGCGGGACCGTACGCGAGGTTCGCCACCGGCACGTCGAGGGCGGCGGCGACCAACGGGCCGACACAGTCGGCGAGTTCGGTGACGATCAGCTCGGGACGCCACTCCCGGGCGGCGGCCAGCGCCTCGTCCACGGTGAGGTCGACCCGGACTCCGGCGAAGAGCTCGGCGACCACTTCCGGAGCCGGCTCACCCCCCGGCGTCACGCCTGTCCTGCGCGTGAAGTCCGCCACCATCACGTCCATGGCCGGTCCTGCCGGCAGGACGTCGAAGCCTTCCCGGGCCAGTACGGGGGCGAGGCCGCCCGCGGTCAGGAACACCACGTCGTCACCTCGCTCACGGAACGCGCGGGCGAGGGGGAGTTGCGGGAGCAGATGGCCATGGGCAGGAGTGCTTGAGAAGAGTATCCGCATATTGATCAGGGTATTGCTCCACCGAATTCACAGGAGCGGAATCCGGACAGCCCGCCGGGCACACCGGAGCGGTGTCATGGCCGGAGCGGTGTCATCGTCGCAGCAGTGCGGTGGCCAGCCGGCCCGCAAGCCACTCCTCGGCGCGCTGCCAGCTCCACCCCATCCGGCGCAGCCGCCGCCAGGAGCACGGACTCAGGTAGTACCAGAGGATGTCGGCGGCCTCGGCACAGCCGATTCCGTCCCGGAGCGCGTCGAGCTCCGCCAGCCGGCCGGAGATCTCGGCGAGCCGGGCGCGTTCCAGATCGTCCGCGCGCCGGGCCGCCTCTGCTATCAGCGGGTCGGCCGTCTCGTTGTCGTACAGGACCGTCATCGTGCGGACATGGCGGCGGACCGTCTCGCCCGTTCCCCTGACGGCCCATCGGACGGCCTCGGCGCCGTCGGCCGCCGTGCTCACACGGTGGAGCGCGCGGGCTATGGCCGGCTCGGCCGCGCCCCGTTCCATCAGGGCGACGACCAGCCCGGCCTTGGTGCCGAAGGCCGCGTACACGGTGTTGACGGCCACGTCCGCCGCCTCGGCGACACGTGCGACGGTGATCCGCGCGTAGCCGTGCTCCGCGAACAGCCGCTCGGCGGCGTCGAGGATCACCGTCCGGGTCAGCTCGGCGGCCTGGTCCCGTACAGAGGAGCGATAGGGGCGAGTGTTCATCCGGGTCACTTTAGGAGCGGACCCTTCTTCTGGCCATCGCCGCGATGACCGGAGTGGGACTCCGGTGAACAGGGACCGCACGGGGGCGGACCGCGCGCACCGGTGCGCGCGGTCCGCCCCCGTCATGAGCGGGGGCCTACGTCGTCGCCGTCTTCAGCCGGGACGGGACCTCCGCGTCGCGGACGATTCCGAGCCGCTGGGTCGCCCGGGTCAGCGCCACGTACAGATCGTTGGTCCCGCGCGGCGAGCCGTCCATGATCCTCTCCGGGTCGACGACGATCACGGTGTCGAACTCCAGCCCCTTCGCCTGCCGGGCGTCGAGCAGGACGACGGGCCGGGTCAGATCGGGCGCGATGCCCCAGGAGGCGTCGGGCAGTTCGGCCGCGAGGCCGGGCAGCAGCGCGGCAGGGGCGATCACCGCGAGCCGCCCCTCGCCCGGGTGCTCGGCCACCAGTCCGGCCGCCGTACGGGCCAGATCCCCCGGCTTGGCGGAGCGTACGAGCGGCCCCTCGCCTGTCGCGCGCACCGACCTCGGCGGCTCGAACAGCGGGTCCGTCAGGCGCCGCACCTCCGCGGCGACCTCCATGATCTCGGCGGGCGTACGGTAGTTGACGCCCAGCTTGGTCAGCTCCCAGCGCTGCCGCACGTACGGCTCCAGGATCTGCTGCCAGGAGTCGCAGCCGGCCGCGTCCCCGGTCTGCGCGGGGTCGCCGACCAGGGTCATGGACCGGCTCGGGCAGCGGCGCATCAGCAATCGCCAGGCCATCGCGGACAGTTCCTGCGCCTCGTCCACGACGATATGGCCGAAGGCCCAGGTGCGGTCGGCGGCGGCCCGCTCGGCGGCGCTGCGGGTGTCGGCCTCCTCGTGCCGCTCCGCGAACCGCTCGGCGTCGATGATGTCGTGCGCGGCGAGGACCTCCGACTCGTCGTCGTCCCGGTCCTCGAACTCCTGGGTACGGGAGCCGTACGACAGTTCGAGCACACCCTGCGCGTAGGCGATCCGCTCCTGGCGCTCCAGCGCGGCGGCGGCGCGGGCCGCGCTGTCGTCCTCGCCGAGCAGTTCGGCCGCCTCGTCCAGCAGCGGTACGTCGGCGGGGGTCCAGTCGATCCTGGCGTCGGCGCCGGTCCGGGCCCCGGACCGGCGCACGGCGGCGGCGTCCCGTGAACCGAGCAGGGCCCCCGGATCCGCCAGGAAGTCGGAGACGAGCTGCTCCGGGGTGAGCTTCGGCCACAGCGTGTCGATGGCCGCCTGCACCTCGGGACTGGTGGCGATCTCCTTGCCGAGCTGGGCGATGTCCGTCGGGTCGAGGAGGTTGGCACCGCCGAGCGGGTCGGCGCCGATCCGGTCGGCGAGCTGGGAGGTGAGCGCGTCGATGATCCGGAAGGCGAACGTCGGCCGGGCGGGGTTGTGCGGCAGTCCGGTGTCCCGGGCGCGCTGCCGCGCCTCGTACACCGTGTCGCGGTCGAGTACGAGCGTGCCGTACTCGGAGTGCTCGATCTCCATGACAGGACGGGGCAGCGACTGCCGGCCGCGCAGTTCCTCCGCCAGTACACGGGCCATGTCGGCCCGGCCCTTGACCTCGGCCGCCTCGGGGGTGTCCCTACCGGTGGCCCGTACGCCGGGGAACAGCTCCCCCACGGTCGACAGCAGCACGCCGGTCTCACCGAGCGAGGGCAGCACCTCGCCGATATAGCCGAGGAAGGCGGGGTTCGGGCCGACGATGAGCACGGCGCGGCGGGCCAGTTGCTCGCGGTACGCGTAGAGCAGATACGCCGCCCGGTGCAGCGCCACGGCGGTCTTGCCGGTGCCGGGACCGCCCTCGACCACCAGCACACCGCGATGCGGGGCGCGGATGATGCGGTCCTGCTCGGCCTGGATGGTCTGCACGATGTCGCTCATCCGCCCGGTACGCGCGGAGTTCAGCGCGGAGAGCAGTACGGCGTCACCGTCCGGGTCCTCGTAGCCAGTGCGGGTGGTGTCGGTGAGGTCCATGATCTCGTCATGGAGCGCGGTGACGCGGCGCCCCTGGGTGGTGAGATGACGCCGTCTGCGCAGGCCCATCGGGGAATGGCCGGTGGCGAGATAAAAGGGGCGTGCCACGGGGGCCCGCCAGTCGATCAGCAGCGGGGTGCGTTCCGGGTCGTCCCTTCGCATTCCGATGCGTCCGATGTGATGGTTCGTCCCCTCGCCGAGATCGATCCGGCCGAAACAGAGACCGGACTCCACGGCATTCAGCGCGGACACGCGGCCCGAGTGTTCCGCGACACTGATATCGCGCTCGACGCGGGCCTGCCGCACGGTGTTGACCTGGCCGATCGACGCCTCCACGGCGGTCTCGGCCTGCTCCCTCAAGGCATCGAGGCGCTCATAGAGGAGGGAGACGAATTGCTGCTCGTTCTGCAATTCCTCGGTTGACAATTCAGCCCCTGTCCGATACGCTGCTTTCCAGTGACCTGGTCCATGTCATTAATTTCAAGACATGGAAACAATCAATATACGCAGAGCAGCACCCCGGCCGTCAATTCGGTTCCGGGGTTTTTTTGTGCGCTTTTCGTGTGTCCCGCTCCCCTTTCGCGCGCACCATGCCACCGGGAGGATCTGTATACTCGTTGTATGCAACCTTCGCTGTGGGGGAAGTCATGACGTCGGGCAGGGAGAAGGCGTACGCGTTCCTCAAGGAGAACGTACTCACCGACCCGGACAGGCAGGGCGAGTTCCTCTCCGAGCAGGAGCTGGCGAACCGCATCGGGGTCTCCCGTACCCCCATCCGTGAGGCGCTGCTGCTGCTCGCCGCCGAGGATCTCGTACGGCTGGTCCCCAAGCGGGGGGCGCAGATCGTTCCGCTGTCGGGGCGGGAGATCACCGAGCTGATGGAGCTGCGCGGCATCGTCGAGCGGTACGCCGCGGAGCAGGTCATCCCGGGGGACCGGGACGCGCTGGTGGCAGAGCTGACCGGGCTCCTGGAGCGGCAGCGGACCCTGAGCGGGCCCGAGCACGCCAAGGAGTTCATCGCGGTGGACCATCTCTTCCACGCGACGATCGTGGCCGCCGCGGGCAACTCACTGCTCAACCGGCACTACGACGGGCTGCGCAGCCGGCAGATCCGGGCCGGGGTGGTGGCGCTCTACAACCAGCAGGGGCGGCAGGAGTCCGTACTGACCGAGCACCGCGCGATCCTGGCGGCGATCGCCTCCGGTGACCGGCCGGCCGCGCACAGCGCGATCGACGGTCACCTGGAGACGACGCTCAAGGTCCTGCTCGCCGGTTAGACACGTACGCCTCAAGGTCCTGCTCACCGGTGAAGTACGTACGTACCGAGCCGGTCAGGGATGTGCGTACCGTACGGCGTTGTCCGTCAGGCGTTGGGGTCGAACGGGATGCCGACCGGCTTCGCCTTCTCCAGGTGGCCGTTGAAGTTGCCGTCCTTGAGGCCGAAGACGGCGCTGCCGAAGTTGGCCTGGCTCAGCTTGTCGCGGAGACCGGCGGGGTAGCCGTTCCAGCCGACCAGCGTGGGGAACCGCCAGGTGCCGTAGTGGTTCTCCGGCGGCTCGTCGTTGGAGTTCGCGGCGCGGAAGGCGTGCGTCCCGATGCCGTCCTTGTGGTAGACGACCTTGGCGTGCGTGCCGTCCCAGCGGATCTGGTCACGGGTGTGGATGTTGAAGTTGCCGTGGGCGGAGGTGGAGACGTACTGCACCTCGTTGTTCTGCACCCACACCACGACATGCTCCCAGTCGTGACGGTGCCCGCCGAGCCCGCTGCCGGCCACGGCCTGATCCTTCTCGAAGTAGAGGCCGTACATGATCGCGCACCAGCCGTTGTTGCACTTGGACCGCGAGTATCCGTTGGTGTTGTCGAGGTCCCATGAGTCGTGGCACGAACCGTTGACGGCCCCAGTGGTGTTGAGGCCGGGGGCTATGGTTCCGTCGGGGCCGATGGCGGGGGTGGGGTAGCAGCCGTCCGTGTCGTAGTCGAAGGCCGGCTGGAACGTCTGCTCCATCCCGTCCGCGTTGCCGGGCAGGGCCCCGGGGGGATCGGCGAGCGCGCTACCCGGCACGGCGATGACCAGCGCGATGGCGCTGCCGAAGATGAGCGAGACCTTGCGGATGCGCGAGCTTTTCTTCACTGCGTCCTCCTGATCGGCCGCGACGTGGGGTACGCGGTCCGGTTGACATGCCCGGATCACCTTCCCCCGCCCTCGTTGACGCGTCGCGCATCGCCGGATGTCGGAGCGATGAAGGGTCGGCCAATACCGAGGGGGGTGGAGGAGACGGGAGTTACACGCTGAGTGAAGTGTGACGGCAGAGGACGCCGAAGTGAAGCATGCCGAAGGGAAGCCGTCCGAAAACGAGTTGAGTCCGGACGCGCTTCCGCTTCGGTCAACTCGTCTTGTTCAGCCTGCGGTTGGCCAGCACCGGTATGGCACGGCGCACCGCGGCCACCTCGTCCGGATCCACGTCCGCGAGCAGCGTTCCCGGGCCGGCTCCGAGGCTCCGCCGTACGGTCCCGTCGGGTCCGATGATCGCGCTGTGGCCGATCCCGGTGGGGGCGGGCGATGTCGCGGCGCCGTCCGCCGGTCCCGTACCGGACGCCGCCGGATCGGCCTGGCCCACGGCGGCGAGCCAGAGTGTGGCGTCCAGCGCCCGTGCGCGTGTGAGCAGTTCCCACTGCTCGCGCTTGCCGGGGCCGGCGCCCCAGGAGGCGGGGAGCAGGGAGAGCACCGCTCCGGCGTCGGCGTGCGCCCGGAACAGTTCGGGGAAGCGGACGTCGTAGCAGGTGGCGAGGCCGATCCCGATCCCGTCCACCTCGATGGTGACGACCTCGGAGCCGGCCGCGACGGTGTCGGACTCGGCGAAGCCGAAGGCGTCGTAGAGGTGGATCTTGTCGTAGGACGCCTCGACGCCCGGACCCGTGGCGAGCAGGGTGTTGGCCACCTTGCCGTCCGGGGCCGGTGTGAACATGCCCGCGACCACGACGAGTCCGGTCTCCTCGGCGAGCCGGCGCACCGCCGTGGCCCAGGGGCCGTCGAGCGGTTCCGCCAGCGGCGCCAGGGGGGTGCCGAAGCAGGCCATCGCGGCCTCGGGGAACACGACGACGCGGGCTCCCTCGTCGGCGGCGCGGTGGGCCTCGGAGCGGAGGAGCGCGAGATTCCGCTCGGGGTCGGGGCCGGTGGTGAGCTGGCTCAGCGCGATGCGCATGAGGTGGTTCCCTTCTCGGGCGCGGGTGCGGGTGCGGGTGCGGGGTCAGGGGGCGGCGGGTCGGGCGTGCGGATCCGGCGTGCGGGTGCGGTGCGGGGAGTGCGGTACGCCGGGTGCCGGGCCGCGGTGGGGGGTGTACGTGCGTGCCGGTGTACGGGCTACGCCCCCGCGCGGGCGGGCTGTTCCGTACCGTTCAGGTCCTCGTCGTCGGCGGGGTTCCCGTCCCGTCCCAGACACAGGCCGACGATCGTGACCACCGCGGTCACCGCGACATAGAGGGCCAGCGGGATCCATGAGTCGTACGCGTCGAGCAGCGCGGTGAACAGCAGCGGCGCGACGGCTCCGCCGATGACCCCGGCCAGCGTGTACGCGAGCGAGGAGCCGGTGTAGCGCAGGCGCGCGGAGAACTGCTCGGCGATGAAGGCGGCCTGCGGCCCGTACATCAGTGAGTGGATGGCCAGCGCCACCACGACCCCGAGCGCGAGCAGCGGCCAGTTGCCGCCGCTGGTCATCGGGAAGAACAGGAACGGCCATACGCCGGCGGCCACGGCGGAGACGCCGTACAGCAGACGCCGGTTGATCCGGTCGGAGAGGGCGCCGGCCAGCGGGATCAGGAAGACCTGGAACGAGGAGCCGATCAGGACGGCGGCCAGCGCGGAGCCGCGCGACATGCCCAGTTCGCCGGTCGCGTAGGTCAGGACGAAGACGGTGAACAGCGCGTACAGCACGTCCGGGGCGACGCGGCTGAGAATCGCGGCCGTCAGCGCGCGGGGATGCGTGGTGAAGACCTCGCGGATCGGCGCCTCGGGGCGCTTCTGCTCGGCCTCCATAGCCTTGAAGACCGGGGTCTCCTCCAGCTTCGCGCGGATCCACAGCCCGAAGACGACCAGGACGCCGGAGAGCAGGAAGGCCACACGCCAGCCCCAGGAGGTGAACTGGGCCTCCGTCAGCAGGGCTCCCAGGGCGGCGAGTACACCGTTGGCCATCAGGTTGCCGGCGGGCGGGCCGATCTGCGCGGCCGAGGCGAAGAAGCCGCGCCGGCGCGGATCGCCGAACTCGCTGGAGAGCAGTACGGCCCCGCCCCACTCGCCGCCGACCCCGACGCCCTGGGCGAAGCGGAGGATGACGAGGGCGATGGGCGCGGCCACACCGATCGTGGCGTAGGAGGGCAGCAGACCGATCAGGAGTGTCGCGGCCCCGATCAGTACGAGGGTCGCGATGAGGACCTTCTTGCGGCCGATCTTGTCGCCGAGACGGCCGAAGACGAAGCCGCCCAGGGGCCGGGAGACATAGCCGACGGCGTAGGTGGAGAAGGCGAGGAGCGTGCCGGTGGCGGGGTCCTCGGAGGGGAAGAAGACATCGCCGAAGACCAGCGCGGCGGCCACGGAGTAGATGGCGAAGTCGTACCACTCCAGGGCGGTCCCGGTGAGGCTGGCGAAGAAGGCGCGGCGGACCGCGGGCCCGCCGAACGATTGCGTTTCCATTCCCTTACCCCTGCCCGTGTCCATGTCCGTGCTGTTCTTCACGATGTCCGTCCTTGCTGAGGTGCGCTATCGACCTTCCGGCATACTTCTTGTATACAGGTCGTATGCGCAAGCCTTCCGCGCAAAGTTAACCTCGCCGATACCGCGATCGATGTGGAGAAACCCATGGCGCTGCTGACCTTCGAACTGCCCGACGGCACCACCAGGCGCGTCGATGTCGTCCAGGTGCTCAACGCCGGCTACGCCGGACGCAGCCAGGACGATGTCGCCGCGCATGTGGCGGAGCTGGCCGAGCTGGGGGTGCCGGCGCCGTCCGTGACGCCCGCGCTCTACCCGGTCGCCCCGTATCTGGCCCAGCACACCGACCGGGTCAGCGTCCAGCACGGGCGCACCTCGGGCGAAGCGGAATGGGCTCTGGTGGTGGACGGCGACGGGGAACTGCTGCTGACGGCCGCCTGCGACCACACCGACCGTGAGCTGGAGGTGCACGGTGTGGCGTGGAGCAAGAACGCGGGCCCGGACGTCCTCGCCCGGCGCGCCTGGCGGCTGGCCGATGTGCAGGAGCGGCTGGACACGCTGACCCTGCGGGCATGGGTGAGCCACGCCGCCTCCGGGGGCTCCGGGGACGGCGTGGGCTCCGGGGACGGCGTGGGATCTGCGGGCTCGGGCGGCTTCGGGAAGGAGACCGTTATCCAGGACGGCACGCTGGCGGAGCTGCTCACCCCCGGTTACTGGGCCGAGGTGCTGCGGGAGCGCGGTGATCTGCTGCCCGGTACGGTGCTGATCTCCGGCACGATCCCGATGGCCGAGGGCGTCGACCAGTTCGCCGACCGCTGGCGGGTCGAGCTGGGCGACCCGGCCACCGGTGACGTGATCGAGCTGGCCTACGACGTGGTGCGGATGCCGGCGCCCATCGGCTGAGCCCGCGTGGGCGCGGTGGCGCCTTCGGCGCCTTTGGGGAGGGGCCGGGGTGGGACCCGTACGGAATTCCCCCGCTCCCCTCGAAGCGTCAGACCACCTCTTCCAGTTCCTGGAGAAGCTTGCGCTTCGGGCGGGCTCCGACCATGGACTTCACCGGTTCACCCGCGCGGAACACCATCAGCGTCGGCATCGCGAGGACCCCGTACCGGACCGTGACCTCGGGGTTGCTGTCCACATCGAGCTGGACGACCTTGAGCCGGCCCGCCTGCTCCCCTGCCACGGCGCTCAGCACCGGCGCGAGCTGCCGGCAGGGGCCGCACCAGTCGGCCGTGAACTCCACGAGCACGGGGAGTCCGGCCTTGAGCACCTCTTCGTCGAAGTCCGTGTCCGTCACGGCGTCGACACCGTCTATCACGATCATTTCTCTGTCTCTCCTCGATGGTCACGGCCGAATTCACGCGCGCTCGTGTGTGGTGTCAGTTCGCACCGCGGCTCGGGGCCGCCCGGCACCTCCGCCTGGGCCGCCAGCCCGGCCCGCGCCGCCTCGGCCTGCGCGAGTTGCGCCCCGACCTGGGCACGTACCGACTGGAGCTCGCCGATCAGCCCGTCCAGCTCGCCGAGCTTGCGGCGGTAGACGGCGAGCGAGGCGGGACAGGAGTCCCCCGCCGGATGCCCGGCGCGCAGGCACTCCACGAACGGCCGCGTCTCCTCCAGATCGAACCCGAAGTCCTGAAGGGTCCTGATCTGCCGGAGGAGCCGCAGATCGCTCTCGTCGTACGTGCGGTAGCCGTTCACCGCGCGCCGGGCGGGCAGCAGCCCGCGTGACTCGTAGTAACGCAGAGTCCGCGTGGTCGTCCCCGCCCGCTCCGCCAGCTCGCCGATTCGCATGCCTTCGACCGTAATCCTTGACGCCCAGGTCAAGGCAAGGGAGCCGGGGCGAGGCAGTCAAGGCGCGGGGACAAGGCCCCGAGAGAGGCATTGACGGTGTGCCCCGGCGCCGTTACAAGACGTACTGAGAGCGCTCTCAGGCTCCACGCTCCGTCCCCGCTCTCCCGTCCCGCTCCTCGGCACCATCCGCACCGGAGGTGTTCCTTGAGAACCAGTCGCATCAGATCCGCTCCCCGCACGCCCCTCATCGCCACGATCCTCGCCATGGCTGTCGCACTGGCCGGGTTCGTCGGCGTGACCGGCGCCGGTACGGCCCAGGGCGCGATACCGCCCGCGCCCGGCTGGAACCTCCAGTGGGGCGACGACTTCAACGGCGCGGACCGCACTCCGCCCTCCGCCGCCAACTGGCAGACCGACACCGGCCACGGCTACCCCGGCGGGCCGGGCAACTGGGGCACGGGCGAGATCCAGAACTACACCGCGAGCCCGGACAATCTGAGCCTCGACGGCAACGGAAACCTCCGGATCACCCCGCTCAGGGACGGCGCGGGCAACTGGACCTCGGCCCGTGTCGAGACCCACCGCGCCGACTTCAAGGCTCCGGCGGGCGGCACCCTGCGTATCGAGGGCCGTATCCAGATGCCGAACGTGACGGGCGACGCCGCGCTCGGCTACTGGCCCGCCTTCTGGGCCCTCGGCTCGCCGTACCGGGGCAACTACTGGAACTGGCCGGGCACCGGCGAGTTCGACATCATGGAGAACGTCAACGGGATCAACTCCGTCTGGGGCGTGCTGCACTGCGGTGTGAACCCGGGCGGTCCGTGCAACGAGACCACCGGACTCGGCGCCAACCGCGCCTGCCCCGGGGCCAGTTGCCAGTCCGCGTTCCACACCTACCGCTTCGAGTGGGACCGCGCGGTCACCCCCAACGAACTGCGCTGGTACGTGGACGACCAGCTCTTCCACACCGTGCGGCAGAACCAGATGGACGCCGGTACCTGGGCCAACATGACCGACCACGCCGGGTACTTCATCCTCCTCAACGTGGCCATCGGCGGCGCGTTCCCCGACGCGCTCGGCGGCCGGACCCCGACCGCCGCGACCGTCCCCGGCCGCCCCATGCTCGTCGATTACGTGGCGGTATGGACCCGTGGCGGCACACCCCCGACGAACCCGCCGACCGATCCGCCGCCCTCGGGCTCCTCTACGTTGTACGCGCGGACGGGCGCAGGACTCGGCGACTCCGCCGGTTCGGCCGCGTCGGCCGCCCTCGCCGCGGCGGGCGGCGCCAACTACGACGGCACACCGCACACCCCGCAGGTCTTCACCTCCAGCGGGATCACCCGTACGTACAACGGCGGTGCGACACAGTTCGACCTGTTCGTCGACTCGGGAACGTCGGTCGGCAACGGCCAGCAGGTCAGGGTGAGTTACGACCGTACGGGCGACGGCACCTGGGACCGTACGGAGACCTACGCGTACTTCGCGACCGACCCCGTCCCCGGCTATGAGCACTACACCCAGGCCAGGGGCCTGAGGTCGGCCACCGGATCGCACGGCGACCTGGTCAACGGGAAGGTACGGATCGAGGTCTGGAACGCCATCGGCACCGGCGCGAGCACGCTGGGCATCGGCAACCAGTCGGTGATCCGGATCCCGTTCGCCTGAGCCGGCGCGGCGCGGCGCGAGCAGGCCGGTACGGGCCGCCGTATCCGTACCGGCCCGTACCGGCCGGGCAGGGGCCGGTGCGACTCAGCCGCCGGATCGCTGGGCGGCAGCAGCCTCCGCGCCCTAACACGACTCCTCCAGGTACGTGCGCGCCAGCGCGCCGGCGCGTGTGAGCCAGTCGGTGAGTACGGCGATCTCGTCCGGCGAGTAGTCCGCGCAGAGTTCGGCGAGCAACGTGTAGTACGGCCCGTAGACGGCGCGCACCCGCTCGGCGGCGTCCGGGACCGCGGTGACGCGCACCCGGCGCCGGTCGGCGGGGTCCGGTCGGCGGACCACGAAGCCGCCGCGCTCCAGGCGGTTGAGAATGCCGGTCACCGCACCCGTCGTGACATGCGCGCGCGCGGCCAGGTCACCGGCGGTGACGTGGGCACCCTCGGCCTCCATGACATGCGCGAAGCAGACGAGGTCCTTGACGCTCAGCCCCAGATTCCTGGCGAACTCCTGACGGCCGACGAGATTCGTCGCGACGAGATCGTCCAGCGCGCCGATCGCCTCCGCGGCGGAGGCGGTGGGGCGCGGCTTGCCGTCCATTGATATTCCTTAGTACGTAAGATAAATTCCTCACTTGCTAAGACATCATAGGCCCGCAGCGCTGGGAGGCAGGTACGTGAGTGGACACCACGACGAGGGACACACCATCGCGGGATGGGTCGGGTCCGGCGTCGCCATGGTCGGGTCCCTGGCCATCGGTGTGGGCGTCATCGGCTGGCCCCCGGGAATCTGGTGGGGGCTGATAGCCCTGGTGGCGGCGGCGCCGGCCACGTGGGGCCTGCATCTCGCGGGCTGGGGCAAGCCGCCCAACCCGCGAAGCGCCGACCAGCAGGGACTCATGGTGCGGGACCGCTCCGCGCGCGAGGGGCACACGAACTGCCGCGGGTGCCGGCTGGCAGGACGGCGCGGCGCCCAATCCCGCACGGCCGACACCTCCGACGGGAGCGCGCCCCTTCGGTAGGCCCATGGGCGCCGTTCCTGGAATCGGTGGTGGTCTCAGTGCTGGATCAGGCCGCCGACCGGGACGGAAGCGACGTGGCCGGTCGCCGGAAGGGTCTGCGCCAGAGCGAGGCCGATGTCGACCAGCGACGACCTGCGCAGGCCGGCGACGCCGGGGACCGGAGTCCAGACGGACCCGGCGGTTTCGCCGTTCGGCTCGGGCCGGAGTCGGCCGCCGGTGACACGGACCTGGTAGAAGATGCCGACATTCTGGTGCTCCGGTCCGCCGGGGACGGTGCGTTCGGCGGCGGGGATCACCCGTGAGTCCACACCCAGCAGGCGTTCGGCCACCGCGTCGCAGCCGGTCTCCTCGGCGACCTCCCGGATCACCGCGTCGAACGGATCCTCCCCGTGCTCGACCCTGCCACCTGGAAGAGTCCAGGTTCCCGAGACGTGATGGGCGAGCAGCACCCGCCCGTTCTCGACGCACACGGCGTACGCCGCCAGCCGGAAACTCATGCCCGTGCCTCCCCCCGCCGGGCGCTGCTCCGCCGGGCCACCTGGCCGGTCATTCAGGGGCGCCGTCGCGCACGACGGCGTACAGGCCGCGCGCCTTGGCGCCGTCCGGCAGAAGCCAGTCGGCGGTGACGTGGCCAAGGGCCCCTGTGGCGAGGGTGGTTGACTCGACCGGCTCGGGCCGCAGCACGCGGTTCACCCGGATGGTCAGCTGCCCGGCCGGTCCGCTCGGCGACGCGGGCGCGGAGGCGGTCAGCAGGCGCAGATCCGTACCGTGCGGCCCGTTGGTCACGTCCACAGAGCCGATCGGGGCCGCGTGGCCGGCCCCGGCGAAGTGGGCGGTGACGGACGGGTCCGGGGTGTTGTCCACGCTCTGGGCCTGCGGCTCGGCCTCGCCGAGAACGAGAGCGAACAACTGGGCGACGAGAACCGGATCGTGGGCACCGTCGTAGATCCACCGCCGCCCCAGCACGCCGTGCTCCGACGTGCCGATGAGCGCGTGACCGGCGCCGGGGAGCGGTGCTCCGCGGTAGCTGAGGGGCACCTGATAGGTGACCGGCAGGTCTCCGGACTCGTCGGTGACCGCCATGAACTCGATCCCCACCTCGCCCTGCGGGTCGTCGAGCCGGAAGCCTCCGGCCTTGGCCAGCCGTGGCTCATGCCCGCCGCCGAGGTTCCAGGGCTGGGCGGGAAGCCACGAGGCGAGGAGTTCGAGCTTGCCGGGTGTCATGGTGGTGCGGTGGATGACAGCCATGTCTGGCCCCTTTCCCGATGGTTGCGCTCATCCTGCCACCCCGGTCCATCGACGGTGGCGGCGATGGTGGCGGGGATCCATGGCCACCCCGGACGCTTGCCCGTACGCCCCCGTACACCCCTGCACACCCCCGCGCACGCTCCCGCGCGGTCCGTACCCATTTGCCGGTCAGTAGGCATATCCCCGAAATGGGCGAGGTACTTATCCCTCGCCCACAACGTCCGCGCACGTCCGGGAGTACGCGATGACCGAAATCGGGGAATCGACCACCTGTCCGTTCGACTTCAGCACGGGTCTGGACTTCGACCCCTCACTCGGGGACCTCATGTCCCAGGGGCCCGTCACCCGGATCCGGCTGCCCTACGGCGAGGCGGACGCGTGGCTGGTCACGAATTTCGACGGGGTGCGCCAGGTGACGACCGACCCCCGGTTCAGCCGCGCGGGAATCATGAGCCGCGACTACCCCAGGATGACCCCGGAGCCGATCGTCTCCCCCGAGTCGATCAATGTGATGGACCCGCCCATCAGCAGCCGGCTGCGGCGGCTGGCCTCGCAGGCGTTCACACCGCGGCATGTGGACCGGATGCGGCCCGCCGTCGAGGGCATCGTCGACCGGCTCCTCGACGAGATGGAGGAAGAAGGCCCACCGGCCGACCTCGCCGCCCATCTGTCGAACAAACTCCCCCAGCACACCGTCTGCGAGCTGCTGGGCATCGCACCGCCGGACAGGCCGCGGATGCAGGAGTACGCCCACCAGCTGCTGTCCACGGCCCCGGACTCGCGTCAGGCCGCCGCGGACGCCAAGGCGCGGCTGCGTGAGTACTTCGGCGGGCTGGTGGCGGAGCGGCGGCGCACCCCCGGGGACGATCTGATCAGCGCGCTGGCCGCCGCCAAGGACGGCGACGACGTCCTGGACGACAAGGACCTGGCGGTCATGTCGCTGACGCTCATGCTGAGCGGTCATGACACGGCGACCTGCCAGATCAGCAATATCGCGTACCTCCTGCTCACCCGCCCGGAGCTGATGGACCTGGTGCGGAGCCGGCGCGAGTCGCTGACGCCGGTGCTGGACGAGCTGCTCCGGTACATCCCGTTCCGCAAGGGGGTGGGCATTCCGCGTGTCGCGACCGAGGACGTGGAGATGGGCGGGGTGCGGATCCGGGCCGGTGACTTCGTCCATGTCTCGTATCTGACGGCGAACCGCGATCCGGAGCGGTTCGCCGACCCCGATGTCATCGATCCGCACCGTCCGCCCACTCCGCACATGACGTTCGGCTGGGGCGGGCACCGCTGCATCGCCGCTCCCCTGGCCATGGCGGAGCTGGAGGCCGCCATCGGGCGTCTGGTGGATCGCTTCCCCGGGCTGCGGCTCGCGGTCCCGGCCGGGGAGCTGCGCTGGGACACGGAGACGATCCGGCGCTTTCCGCACGAGCTGCCGGTGGCCTGGTAGGCGCCCCCGCCCACTGGAGCCCCCGCCCCCTGGAGCCCTCGCACAGCCCCGCACGGTCCCGGACAGCCGTCCGTACCGCTGCCGTCCGTACCGGTGCCCGATCACATCGGTACGGACGGCAGCGGTACGGAAGGCACCCGGTCGCACAAAACCGACCGGCCGCACGGAAGCGCCTCCGTACGGCCGGTCTTCAGGGGCCGGGGCTGTGGGGGTGTGACCCCGGCCGGGATCATGGTGCGAGTGCGGGGATCAGACCCCGGCCTTGTCCGTCCTGGTGGCGGCGCGCGACTCGGGCACGTCCGTCGAGACGTCGTCCGGCGCGTCCGCCGGACCACCGTGGTGGTCGTCCACCAGGGTCTTCTCGTCGAACGGGATGTGTCCGGCCAGCACCTCGTCCACACGGCCCTTGTCGATCTCCTTGGTCCACGTACCGATCAGGACCGTGGCGACCGCGTTGCCCGCGAAGTTCGTCATGGCGCGCGCCTCACTCATGAAGCGGTCGATGCCGACGATCAGACCGACGCCGTCGACCAGCTCGGGCCGGTGCGACTGGAGGCCGCCGGCCAGCGTCGCCAGACCCGCGCCGGTGACACCCGCCGCGCCCTTGGAGGCGATGATCATGAAGAGGAGCAGCGACACCTGCTCACCGATCGAGAGCGGGTCACCCATGCCCTCGGCGATGAAGAGCGAGGCCATCGTCAGATAGATGGCCGTGCCGTCCAGGTTGAAGGAGTAGCCGGTCGGGACGGTGATGCCGACGACGGGCTTGCTGACACCCAGGTGCTCCATCTTCGCGATGAGCCGCGGCAGCGCCGACTCGGAGGAGGAGGTCGAGAGGATCAGCAGGAACTCGCGGCCCAGGTACTTCAGCAGCGAGAAGATGTTCACGCCCGCGATCAGCCGCAGCAGCGCGCCGAGGACGAGGAAGACGAAGAGCGCGCAGGTGATGTAGAAGCCGATCATGATGATCGCGAGCGACTTCAGGGCGTCGAGGCCGG
Source organism: Streptomyces sp. L-9-10 (assembly GCF_004151105.1). GTDB lineage: Bacteria > Actinomycetota > Actinomycetes > Streptomycetales > Streptomycetaceae > Streptomyces. Next base: position 58,207 of record NZ_PHRF01000056.1, on the reverse strand, counting down.
TCTCGCCGACCACCGCCGCGATGGCGCCGAAGGCACCCACCGGCGCGGCCCACATGATCATCGCGAGCATGCGGAAGACCAGGCGCTGGATGTGTCCGATACCACGCAGCACCGGTTCGCCCGAGGAGCCCATGGCCTGGAGCGCGAAGCCGGCCAGCAGCGCGACCATCAGCGTCTGGAGGACCGAGCCCTCGGTGAAGGCGGAGACGATCGTCGTCGGGATGATGCCGAGCAGGAAGTCCGCGGTGGACTCGCTCGCGCCGCTCGCCTGGGCCGCGCCCGCTTCACGGGTGGCCTCGGTGAGGTGGAGGCCCGAACCGGGCTCCAGGATGTTCCCGACGACCAGGCCGATGGCCAGGGCGACGGTCGACATCAGCATGAAGTAGCCGAGGGCGAGCCCGCCGACCGCGCCGACCTTGGCGGCCTTCCTGACCGACCCGACTCCCAGCACGATCGTGCAGAAGATCACGGGCGAGATCATCATCTTGATGAGGTTCACGAAGCCGGTACCGATCGGCTTCAGCTCGACGGCCACACCAGGAGCCGCGAAGCCCACCAGAATGCCGAGCGCCACGGCGACGATCACCGCGATGTACAGATAGTGGGTACGGTCCCGCCTTGCGGCCACGGGTCCTCCTTGACTCGTCTCCTGCGAATCCCCCGTCCCTGTCCCGAGGGGTCCCGGTGACTATCCACCACCGTGTGACGCCGGTCACCCTTACGTTCATTTCGTTCATATGAATCCGGCCAGGCATTCTTGTTTCATGCATCTGCCGCGCCCCCGCAGTCTCGCCGCCCAGCTCTTCGCGATGCAGGTCGTGCTGGTCGCGGCCGTCGTCGCGGGGTGCGCGGTCTTCGCGTACGTCACCGGTCGCGCCCATACGGACGAGACCGCGCGCAAGCAGGTTCTGGCCACGGCGCACGCGCTCGCCGACTCGCCGTCCGTACGCGAGGCGATCCGTACCCCGGATCCGAGCGCCGCACTCCAGCCGTACGCGGAGCGTGTGCGGCGCGACACCGGCCTCGATTTCATCACGATCATGAACCCGGAGGGGATTCGCTGGACGCACCCCGATCCGGCGCAGATAGGGATGCCCTTCCTGGGCGGCAGAGCGCCGGCCCTGCGCGGCAAGACCTTCACCGAGACGTACACCGGCACGCTCGGCCCTTCGGTCCGTGCGGTCACTCCGGTGCGGGACGGCGACCGGATCACCGGTCTGGTCAGCGTCGGGATCACCGTGGACCGGATCTCCGACGAGATCACCCAGCAGGTCAGGGTGCTGGCCCTGGCCGCGGGCGCGGCCTTGGCGATCGGCGGACTGGGTACGTATGTGATCAACGCGCGGCTGCGCCGGCACACCCACGGGATGAACGCGGCGGAGCTGAGCCGGATGCACGACTACCACGAGGCGGCGCTGCACGCCGTGAGCGAAGGGCTGCTGATGCTCGACGGCGGGCGCAGGATCGCGCTGATGAACGACGGCGGGCGCGAGCTGCTCGGTCTGGACGACTCCGCGGTGGGCCGTCCCATCGCCGAGCTGGGGCTGCCCGCACCGCTCACCGGCGCGCTGCTGGCCTCGGAGCCGAGAGTGGACGAGGCGCATATGACCGCCGACCGGATCGTGGTCGTGAACACGCGCCCGGTGGTCGGCGGTGAGCAGCGCGGTACGGTCGTCACGTTGCGCGACCACACCGAACTCCAGGCGCTGTCCGGCGAGTTGGACTCGGAGCGGGGCTTCACCCAGGCCCTGAGGTCACAGGCGCACGAGGCGGCCAACCGGCTGCACACGGTGGTTTCGCTGATCGAACTGGGACGGGTGGAGCAGGCGGTGGAGTTCGCCACGGCGGAGCTCGAACTGGCACAGGCGCTCACGGACCGGGTGGTGGGCGCGGTCGGCGAGCCGGTCCTCGCGGCCCTGCTGCTGGGGAAGGCGGCGCAGGCCAATGAACGCGGAGTGGAGCTGGAGCTCGCCGAGGACAGCCGGATCGACGACGGCGTCCTCCCGTCGACGCTCCCGGCGCGCGATCTGGTGACCATCCTGGGCAATCTGATCGACAACGCGATGGACGCGGCGCAGGGCGGCGAGGGCGCGCGGATCATCGTGACCGCCCTGGTGGAGGACGACGAGCTGCTCCTGGGCGTACGGGACACCGGGGCCGGGGTCGCTCCCGGCGACATGGACGAGGTGTTCCGGCGCGGCTGGTCGACCCGGGGCCCCGGGCGCGGTCTCGGCCTGGCGCTCGTACGGCAGGCGGTGCACCGCGCGAGCGGGACGGTGAAGCTCGCGGAGGGCCCGGAGGGCGGCGCGGAGTTCACCGTACGGCTGCCGCTGGCCGGGCGTCGGCCGGTCGTCGCCGCCGGGACCGCCGACGACGGGATCGAGGCGGCGCGGTGAGCCCCGGCCCCACGGACCCGACGGGCCCGGCCGGCCATACGGGCCACACAGGCCCCACCGGCCACACAGGCCCGGCCGGCCCCTCGAGCCCGGCCGGCCCGTCCGGTCCCACAGGCCCCGGGGAGACGGCGATCCGTGTCCTCGTGGTCGAGGACGATCCGGTCGCGGCGGACGCCCATCAGCTGTACGTCGGCCGGGTGCCCGGCTTCACCGTCGCGGGCGTCGCCCACTCCCGGGTGGAGGCCGGCCGGCTGCTGGAGCGTACGGACATCGATCTGATCCTCCTCGACCTGTACCTCCCGGACGGGCACGGCCTCCAGCTCCTGCGCAGCCTGCGGGCCGGCGGGCACCACGCGGATGTCATCGCGGTCACCTCGGCGCGCGACCTCGCGGTGGTACGGGAAGGCGTGTCGCTCGGGGTCGTCCAGTACGTACTGAAGCCCTTCACCTTCGCCACCCTCCGCGACCGGCTCGTACGGTACGCGGAGTTCCGGGCGGCGGCCGGCGAGGCGAGCGGCCAGGAGGAGGTGGACCGCGCGCTCGGCGCGCTCCGGGCGCCGCAGCCCTCCTCGCTGCCGAAGGGGCTGAGCGCCCCGACGCTGGAAGCGGTGACCCGTACGCTGCGCGCGTCGGCCGGCGGACTCACCGCCACCGAGGCCGGGACCAGGGTCGGGATCTCCCGGATCACCGCGCGCCGCTATCTGGAGCATCTGGTCACCAACGGGCGGGCGCAGCGCAGCCCGCAGTACGGGCAGGTCGGGCGCCCGGAACTGCAGTACCGCTGGCTCCCCGCGACCCACTGACCGGTCCGCCCTCCCCGCGAGCCGTACCGGAAGCGCCCCCGTCACCGTTACGCCGGGGCGCCAACTAATCGACCCTGCAAGGGGATTGACCTTGGTAATGGCCCAGTCCTACGGTCGCCGGGCAGCCCACTGTGGCTCAGAGGAGGTCGTGCCCGTGCGCCCCACCGCCCCGCTCATCCTCGTCGCCGTGCTCGCCGCCGGTTCGCTCACGGCGTGCGGCGGCGGTTCAGGAAGCGATCCCGACACCATCAAGGTCGCCTACAACCGCTCCACGGACAACAAGATCCGCTTCAAGGACAACTATCTGGAGTCCGTGAAGCGGCAGTTCGAGAAGGCGCATCCGGGCAAGAAGGTCGAGCTCATCCCGATCCAGGCCCCGGACAACGACTACGCCACCAAGGCGCAGCAGATGATGCGCTCCCCGAAGACCGCCCCCGATCTGGTCTACGAGGACACCTTCCGGATCAACTCCGACATCAAGGCCGGCTATCTGCGCCCGCTGGACGACTACCTGGCGAAGTGGGCCGACTGGGACCAGTTCGTCGACACGGCGAAGTCGGCGGCCAAGGCCGAGGACGGCAGGACATACGGGGTACCCGACGGCACCGACACCCGCGGCCTCTGGTTCAACAAGGAGATCTTCGCCAAGGCGGGTCTGCCCGCCGACTGGCAGCCCAGGAACTGGGCGGAGATCCTGGACGCGGCCCGTACCGTCAAGCGGAAGGTCCCCGGGGTCATCCCGCTCAACGTCTACACCGGCAAGGGCCTCGGTGAGGCCGCCGTGATGCAGGGCTTCGAGATGCTCCTGTACGGCACGGGCGCCGACCCGCTCTACGACGCCTCCGCGAAGAAGTGGGTGGCGGGCGGCCAGGGCTTCCGGGACGCGCTGGGCTTCGTACAGACGGTGTTCGGCGAGAAGCTCGGCCCGGATGTCTCCGACGCCCTCGACCCCAACCTCGGCACGCGCGTCGCCACGGAGTGGTTCCCGGAGGGGAAGCTGGCGATCTCGCTGGACGGATCCTGGATGGGCCAGAACTGGATCAACAAGGGCCCCAAGGAGTGGCCGGACTGGTCGAAGGATCTCGCGCAGACACCGATGCCGACACAGCACGGCCAGGCGCCGGGCAGGGTGTCGATGTCGGGCGGCTGGGCGTGGGCGATCCCGTCGAAGGCCCAGAACCCCGATCTCGCCTGGGAGTTCGTCACAACACAGCAGACCAGGGAGAACGCGGCCGAGTGGGACATCGTGGGCGCGCAGATCGCCGTACGGAAGGACGTGGCGGCCGACCCGCGCTATCTCTCGTCCATGCCGGGCATCGAATTCTTCACCGGGCTGGTCGAGTTCACGCACTACCGCCCGGCGCTGCCCGTCTATCCGCAGGTCTCCACGGCGATCGGTGAGGCGATGGAGACGGTGACGACGGGGGACGGCTCACCGGAACAGGCGGCGAAGGAGTACGACGACCAGCTGAAGACCCTCACCGACGGCGCGGTGGTCAGCAGGTGAGCACCGCGCACGCGGGCCGCGGCCAGGGGCGGCTGTGGCGCTGGGTGCCACTGGCGCCCGCCACGCTCCTGCTGGTGCTGTTCCTGGCCGGCCCCATCGCCTACTGCGTCTGGATCGCCTTCACCAACGCCCAGCTGACCGGCTCGTCCTCCTCGGACTTCGTGGGCCTGGCGAACTTCCGCCGGGCGTTCAGCGACGAGAACTTCCGCAACGCCGTCTGGCTGACGCTGGTGTTCACCTTCGTCTCCTCCATCGTCGGCCAGAACACCCTCGGACTCGCCCTCGCCGGCCTGATGCGGGCCGCGTCCCGCCCGGTCCGTACGCTCACCGGCGCCCTCGTCATCGCCGCGTGGGTGCTGCCCGAGATCGTCGCGGCGTTCCTGCTCTACGCCTTCTTCCGCCGCGAGGGCACACTCAACGCGATCCTGGACTGGCTCCAGCTCCCCTCCCAGAACTGGCTGTACACCCTGCCGATCCTGGCGGTGTCCTTCGCCAACGTCTGGCGCGGCACCGCGTTCTCGATGCTGATCTACTCCGCCGCGCTCTCCGAGATCCCCAAGGACGTCACCGAGGCGGCACAGGTCGACGGCGCGAGCGGGGTGCGCAGGCTCTGGCACATCACCCTGCCGATGATCCGCCGCTCCATCGGCACGAACCTGATGCTCAACACGCTCTCCACCCTCTCCGTCTTCGGCCTGATCTGGGCGATGACGCGCGGCGGCCCCGGCAACCGCAGCCAGACCCTCCCGGTCTTCATGTACGACCAGGCGTTCCAGAAGAGCCTGATCGGCTACGGAACGGCGGTCGCGCTGCTCCTCCTGCTGGTCGGCTCGCTCTTCTCCCTCGTCTATCTGCGACTGATGAGGGTGGAGGTCTGACGTGCTGAGCCGACGCGCCCGCACCCGCCTCTCGGCGGACGCCGCCCTGCTCCTGACCGCCGCCGCGTTCGCCCTGCCGCTGCTCTGGCTGACGCTCGCCTCGGTCGACGCCGACGCGGATCTGCGCGTACGGGTCCCCTCGTCGCTCACCGGCGACAACTTCAGCGCGGTCCTCACCGACGAGATCACCTTCACGCCGATGCTCAACAGCCTGGCGCTGTGCGGCAGCGCGACGATCCTGACCGTGGTCTGCGCGGCACTGGCGGCGTACCCGCTCTCCCGCTACCGCTCGCGCTTCAACCGGCCGTATCTGCTGACGATCCTGTTCACGACCTGCCTCCCGATCACGGCGATCATGGTGCCGGTGTACGGACTGTTCGTCCAGGTCGACCTCATCGACACCACGTACGGCACGTCCCTCTTTCTCGCCACGTCCCAACTGCCGTTCTCCATCTGGCTGATGAAGAACTTCATGGACGGGGTGCCGACGGTCCTCGAAGAGGCGGCCTGGACGGACGGGGCGTCGAACTTCCAGACGCTGACGCGGGTGGTGCTGCCGCTGATGGGGCCGGGGGTGACCGTGGTGACGATCTACACCTTCATCCAGCTGTGGGGGAACTTCTTCGTACCGTTCATGCTGCTGCTCACACCGGACCAACTGCCCGCGTCCGTCTCGATCTTCACGTTCTTCGGCAACTACGGATCCGTGATCTACGGGCAGCTGGCGGCGTTCTCGATCCTGTACTCGGCGCCGGTGCTGATCTTGTACGTGCTGATCTCCCGGCGTCTGGGGGGCGGGTTCGCGCTGGGCGGCGCGGTGAAGGGGTGACGGTTCGCCGTCCGGCGGGGGCGCGGGGTGCCAACCGTTCCGGGCTCGGTCTTTCCGGAGGCGAACCGAGCCCTTAAAAAACAGACTCCGCCTCGAACATCCTGTTCTCCGGCACCGTCTTGAGCTGCGTCACCGCCTCCGCCAGCGGCACCATCTCCACCGCCGTCCCCCGCAGCGCCGTCATCCGCCCGAACTCCCCCCGGTGCGCCGCCTCCACCGCGTGCCAGCCGAACCGCGTCGCCAGCACCCGGTCGTACGCCGTCGGCGTGCCCCCGCGCTGCACGTGGCCCAGGATCACCGGCCTGGCCTCCTTGCCGAGGCGGCGCTCCAGCTCCGCCGCCAGTACGTTGCCGATGCCCCGGAAGCGCTCGTGGCCGAACTGGTCGATCTCGCCCTTGCCGTACTCCATGGAGTCCTGCGCCGGATGCGCGCCCTCCGCGACGCAGATGACCGCGAACTTCTTGCCCCGCGAGAACCTCGCCTCGACCATTTTGACCAGGCTGTCGACCTCGAAGGGCCGCTCCGGCAGGCAGATCCCGTGCGCGCCGCCCGCCATCCCGGACTCCAGCGCGATCCAGCCCGCGTGCCGGCCCATGACCTCGACGACCATGACCCGCTGGTGCGACTCGGCGGTGGTCTTGAGCCGGTCGATCGCCTCCGTCGCGACCGTCACGGCGGTGTCGAAGCCGAAGGTGCGGTCCGTGGAGTGGATGTCGTTGTCGATGGTCTTGGGGACACCGACGACGGGCATCCCGGCGTCGGAGAGCAGCCGGGCGGCGGTGAGCGTGCCTTCGCCGCCGATCGGGATGAGCGCGTCGATGCCGTACCGGCGGGCCAACTCGGCGCAGTTCTCCGCCGCTTCGCGGAGCCGGCCGCGCTCCAGCCGGGCCGAGCCGAGGATCGTACCGCCACGGGCCAGGATGCCGCTGACGGCGTTCAGGTCGAGCGGCCGGAAGTGGCCGTCGAGCAGCCCCTTGAAGCCGTCCTCGAAGCCGATGACCTCGTCTCCGTGCCCGGTCATGGCCCGGTGCACGACCGAACGGATCACTGCGTTGAGGCCCGGACAGTCGCCGCCTGCGGTGAGAACTCCGATACGCATCGTGCTGTGTCTCCTGCTCGCTAGTGCTCGCCAGTGCTGGGTTTGTCCGGGAAAGGAGAGCCCCGGGCTTGAGCGGTCCGATCCTCCCACGGGTGATCGGGGTCACGTGCCGACCGCCCGGACGGCGATCGTGGCTCCGGCGGTTTCGCCGGGCGGTGCCCGGATACCCGGTCAAGGGGGTCCGTTCGACCGGCTGGACCGGTCCGACCTGCGGTTTTCGGGCGCCGGGCGGCATCTCGTACTCCCCGGGCGGCCTAACCACCCCCGGAGGTATTGTCAAGAGGGCATTGCCACCCTAACGGGAATTGCAGTTCACAGGAGCCGGGATCTCCCTACGGCCGCGGGGCCGCCCCGTCGGAGCGGGACGTCCCATGAGCAGGGACGGGAGAGCACACGTGACGCGCAGCGTGTACGTGACCGGGATCGACCGCGGGGACGGCCGCCAGGTCGTGGAGCTGGGAGTCATGGAGCTGCTGACCCGGCAGGTGGACCGGGTGGGGGTCTTCCGTCCGCTGGTCCATGACGGCCCCGACCGGCTCTTCGATCTGCTGCGGGCCCGCTACCGGCTGTCACAGGATCCGGCGACGGTGTACGGGCTCGACTATCACGAGGCGTCCGCGCTCCAGGCCGAGCGGGGCACCGACGAGTTGGTCTCGCGGCTGGTGGAGCGGTTCCACCAGGTGGCGCGGGAGTACGAGATCGTGCTCGTGCTCGGTACGGACTTCGCGGCGACGCAGCTGCCCGACGAGCTGTCGCTCAACGCCCGGCTCGCCAACGAGTTCGGGGCGTCGGTGATACCCGTGGTGGGCGGCAAGGGGCAGACCGCCGAGTCCGTACGGGCCGAGGCGCGCAACGCCCATCGCGCGTACCAGGTGCTGGGCTGCGATGTGCTGACCATGGTCGTCAACCGGGTGGCCGCCGAGGACCGTGAGGCGATCGCCGAGGGGCTGGCGGACCAGCTGCCGGTCCCCTGTTACGTCCTGCCGGACGAGCCGGCGCTGGCGGCCCCGACGGTGGCCCAGATCACCGCGGCCCTGGGGGGCACGGTGCTGCTCGGGGACGATTCGGGTCTGGCCAGGGACGCGCTGGACTTCGTCTTCGGCGGTGCGATGCTGCCGAACTTCCTGGGCGCGCTGACCCCCGGCTGCATGGTGGTCACGCCGGGCGACCGCGCCGATCTGGTCGTGGGGGCGCTCGCCGCCCACTCCGCGGGCACACCGCCCATAGCGGGGGTACTGCTCACGCTCGACGAGCGTCCCGGGGACTCGATACTGACCCTGGCCGCGCGGCTCGCGCCCGGTACGCCGGTGGTCTCGGTGCCCGGCCGCTCCTTCCCCACCGCCGCCGAACTCTTCGGTCTGGAAGGGAAGTTGAACGCGGCGACGCCACGCAAGGCGGAGACCGCGCTGGGGCTGTTCGAGCGGCACGTGGACACCTCCGCGCTGCTGGCCCGGATGTCGGTGGCCCGCAGCGGCCGGGTGACGCCGATGATGTTCGAGCACGAACTGCTGGAGCAGGCGCGCGCGCACCGCCGCCGGGTCGTCCTGCCCGAGGGCGCCGAGGAACGGGTATTGCGCGCCGCCGATGTGCTGCTGCGCCGCGATGTGTGCGAGCTGACGCTCCTCGGCGACACGGACGTCATCCGGAAGAAGGCGGCCGACCTCGGTATCGATCTCTCGGCGACGCAGCTGATCGATCCGGCCACCTCGGAGCTGCGGCAGCGCTTCGCCGAGCGGTACGCGGAACTGCGGGCCCACAAGGGCGTGTCGGTGGAGCTGGCGTACGACATGGTGGCGGACGTCAACTACTTCGGGACGCTGATGGTGGGCGAGGGGCTGGCCGACGGCATGGTCTCCGGGTCCGTGCACTCCACGGCCGCCACCATCCGCCCGGCCTTCGAGATCATCAAGACCAGGACGGACGCCTCCATCGTCTCGTCGGTCTTCTTCATGTGCCTCGCCGACAAGGTGCTGGTGTACGGCGACTGCGCGGTGAACCCGGATCCGGACGCGGCGCAGCTCTCGGACATCGCCGTCCAGTCCGCCGCCACCGCCGCCCGCTTCGGGGTCGAGCCGCGGATCGCGATGCTCTCGTACTCCACGGGTACGTCGGGCTCGGGCGCGGATGTCGACAAGGTGCGCGAGGCCACCGAGCTGGTGCGCGGGGCGCGGCCGGATCTGCGGATCGAGGGGCCGATCCAGTACGACGCGGCGGTCGAGCCGTCCGTCGCGGCGACCAAACTGCCCGAGTCGGAGGTGGCGGGCCGGGCGACGGTGCTGATCTTCCCGGACCTGAACACCGGCAACAACACGTACAAGGCCGTGCAGCGCTCGGCGGGCGCCGTGGCCGTGGGCCCCGTACTCCAGGGGCTGCGCAAGCCGGTCAACGACCTTTCGCGCGGGGCGCTCGTGCAGGACATTGTGAATACGGTGGCGATCACGGCGATCCAGGCGCAGGGCGAGAGCGTGTGAGCCCCGCCGCCCCCGCGACGACCCCACGCAGGACCACGACTCCACGCAGCACCACGACCCCATGACTACGACAGAAGGCCGACAGCCCGTGACCGCGCACTCCCCCGCCACCCGTGTCCTCGTCCTCAACTCCGGTTCCTCATCGGTGAAGTACCAGCTGCTGGAGATGCGGGACGGCGCCCGGCTCGCGGCCGGCCTGGTGGAGCGCATCGGTGAGGAGACCTCACGGCTCGTGCACACCCCGCTGGCCGAGGGGCTCGGCGGGAAGCGTGAGCGTACGGGGAGGATCGCCGACCACGCGGCGGCGCTGGAGGCCGTCGCGGAGGAACTGGCGCGCGACGGGCTGGGGATCGACTCCCCCGAGCTGGCGGCCATCGGCCACCGGGTCGTCCACGGCGGGCTGCGGTTCAGCGAGCCGACGGTCATCGACGACGACGTGCTGACGGAGATCGAGCGGCTGGTGCCGGTGGCGCCGTTGCACAATCCGGCGAATCTCACCGGTATCCGTATCGCGCGGCGGCTCCGTCCCGATCTGCCGCAGGTCGCGGTCTTCGACACCGCGTTCCACACGACGATGCCGGAGTACGCCGCGCGGTACGCGATCGACACCGCGACGGCCGACGCGCACCGTATCCGCCGCTACGGCTTCCACGGCACCTCGCACGCGTATGTCTCGCGGAAGACCGCCGAGTTGCTCGGCAGGGATCCGTCCGAGGTGAACGTGATCGTCCTGCACCTCGGCAACGGCGCGTCGGCGTCCGCCGTCGAGGGCGGGCGGTGCGTGGACACCTCGATGGGGCTGACGCCGCTGGAGGGGCTGGTGATGGGGACGCGTTCCGGGGACATCGATCCCGCGGTCACGTTCCACCTGAAGCGTGTCGCCGGAATGTCCGTTGACGAGATCGATGAACTTCTGAACAAGAAGAGCGGTCTGGTCGGCCTCTGCGGGGACAACGACATGCGGGAGATCCGCCGCCGGGTCGACGCGGGCGACGAGCGGGCCGCGCTCGCATTCGACATCTATATCCACCGGTTGAAGAAGTACATCGGCGCCTACACCGCGGTGCTCGGGCGGGTGGACGCGGTGGCCTTCACGGCGGGTGTGGGGGAGAACGCGGCGCCGGTGCGGGAAGCTGCCGTCGCAGGTCTGGAGAGTCTGGGCCTGGCGGTGGACGCGGAGCGCAATGCCGTACGTTCCGACGAGCCGCGGATCATCTCGCCGGAGTCGGCGGGGACCGTGGTGGCCGTGGTCCCGACGGACGAGGAGCTGGAGATCGCGCGGCAGACCTTCGCACTGGTCGGCGAGGATCGAACGGTCGACGCCTGAGCGGCCACCCGCCCATTTGTACTTTCCACCAGACGGAATATTCCGCATCGAAACAAACCGATAGGATCCGCCTCATGCGCCGTTCCAAAATCGTCTGCACACTGGGCCCCGCCGTCGACTCGTACGAGCAGCTGAAGTCGCTCATCGAGGCCGGTATGAATGTGGCCCGACTCAACATGAGCCACGGGAGCCACCCGGAGCACCAGGAGCGGTACAACCGCGTGCGGAAGGCGGCCAAGGACACCGGCCGCGCCGTGGGTGTCCTCGTCGACCTCCAGGGCCCCAAGATCCGTCTGGAGACCTTCGCCGAGGGCCCGGTCGAGCTGGTGCGGGGTGATGAGTTCACCATCACCACCGAGGATGTCGCCGGCGACAAGTCCATCTGCGGCACCACCTACAAGGGCCTGCCGGGCGATGTCTCCAAGGGCGACCAGGTCCTGATCAACGACGGCAACGTCGAGCTGCGGGTGGTCGAGGTCGACGGCCCCCAGGTCAAGTCCATCGTCATCGAGGGCGGGGTGATCTCCGACCACAAGGGGATCAACCTGCCGGGCGCGGCGGTCAATGTCCCCGCCCTGTCCGAGAAGGACATCGAGGACCTGCGCTTCGGTCTGCGGATGGGCTGCGACATGGTCGCGCTCTCGTTCGTCCGTGACGCGCACGACGTGCTGGACGTCCACAAGATCATGGACGAGGAGGGCCGCCGGGTCCCCATCATCGCCAAGGTCGAGAAGCCGCAGGCGGTCGCCAACATGGCGGCCGTGGTCGCGGCCTTCGACAGCGTCATGGTGGCGCGTGGCGACCTGGCCGTCGAGTACCCGCTCGAAAAGGTCCCGATGGTGCAGAAGCGGCTGATCGAGCTGTGCCGCCGCAACGCCAAGCCGGTGATCGTGGCGACCCAGATGATGGAGTCGATGATCACCAACTCCCGCCCCACCCGCGCCGAGGCGTCCGATGTCGCGAACGCGATCCTGGACGGCGCGGACGCGGTCATGCTCTCCGCCGAGTCCTCGGTGGGCGCGTACCCGGTCGAGACGGTCAAGACGATGTCGAAGATCGTCGTCGCGGCCGAGGAGGAGCTGCTCTCCAAGGGCCTCCAGCCGCTGGTCCCGGGCAAGAAGCCGCGTACCCAGGGCGGTTCGGTGGCCCGCGCCGCCTGCGAGATCGCGGACTTCCTGGGCGGCAAGGCGCTGGTCGCCTTCACCCAGTCCGGCGACACGGCCCGCCGCCTCTCCCGCTACCGCGCGGCCCAGCCGATCCTGGCCTTCACGACCGACGAGTCGACGCGCAACCAGCTCGCCCTGAGCTGGGGCGTGGAGTCCTTCATCGTGCCCTGGGTGAGCAGCACGGACGAGATGGTCGATCTGGTCGACGAGGAGCTGCTGAAGCTCCAGCGCTACAACGAGGGCGACGCCATGATCATCACGGCGGGCTCCCCTCCCGGCGTCCCCGGCACCACGAACATGGTCCGCGTCCACCACCTGGGCGTCGGCGGCCGCGACTGAGGCGTCCGCCCGACGGACTTCCTCGTCCAGTACGACTGTGGGCCGCGCCCTTGAGAGGGCGCGGCCCACAGTCGCTCCGTCGTACGGGCCCGGATCAGTCCTCGTCCACCGGCCGCGGATCCAACTCGACGAGCAGCGAACCCAGTTCACCGCGCGCGTGAGCCATCTCCAGGACGCGCGTCATCGCGGGAACCCCCGCGTACCGGGTGATCACCAGATCGGGGCACTGGAACTGGAGACGTTCGTACTCCTCCGGTTCGCTGTCCATCCACCGCTCGATCGCGCCGAGCGTGAGGAACGTGGCGCTGTAGCGCGTTCCGTCCGGGAGCGTGACCAGGACGTCGACGTTGTCGACGGTGTCCTCGTCGTCTTCGCCGCCGAGCATGAAGACGGCGTCGAAGTGCTCGGTCCTGACACGGTGCAGCGGATCACCCATAGATCTTCTTCAATCTCTTGATGACGTTGTCCTCATTCCCCTTGTTCGCCTTGGCGACGATCAGCCAGCCGTCCTCGGTCCGCTTGACGAACAGCCTGGCACCCTTGCGTGAGCGGAAGTAGATGATGCCCGTACCGGTCAGGCTCTTGTACTCCCCGCCCGGCATGTTGCCGTTCTTCAACTGGCTGAACATATTGTCGAAATCGGGCTGGAGCGCCTCATTCGCCGCCTCGCGAGCCGCCTTGGTCAGTGCCTTGTCGTCGCCGATGGCGGAGCGCATGCAGACGGCGGGCTTGCCGGCCGAGGCCGCCTGCCCCGAAGCCGTCTTCGCGCCGGGCGCGCCGACCGTGCGTGACGAGAATCCGACGACGCTCCCCGCGAGATCGAGCAGACAGGAGGCTCCGGCCCCGGCCTTCCTCGTCTCCTCGATGACGTTCCGCAGCCGGTCGAGCGTGCGCTTGGCGTTGACCGACTTGTCGAGGAACCTGGCGACCCCACCGCCGATCTTGATGACCGCGCTGGTGACGGCCGGGATCTTGCCGACAAGGACGACGAAGCTCACGGCGTTGAGCAGCGTCCATAGGCAGCCTTCGATATCACCCTTGGTGAAGCACTCCTTGGCGTCGGTCCAGCCGACCAGGTCGATCAGGATCTGGCCGCCATTGGCGATGACCCAGTCCTTGAGATCCTGGCCCGCCAGTGCCTTGGCCATGCGGAACTCGTCCACGCACACCTGGCCGCACGCGGCGAGCAGCAGCGCCTCGTCGTCCTGGCTCATGTCCGGACCGGTGTCCACCGAACCGGCCTCGATCCGGATCGCGCGCTCCGCCGCGTCGCTCTGTCTCTGCTCCTCCTCGGCACGGTCGGCGGCCCGATCCGCCTCGGTGGCGTAGTTCTGCGCGTCCGAAGCCGCGCCCTCGGCGACAACGGCGTCCGCCTCCGACGTCGTGGCGACATCATCCGCCGTGTTGGCGTCCGCCTCCGCCGCTGACGCGGCGGCGCGAGCTCCGACTGCGTCCTTCTCCGCCTCGGTCGCGGAGGAATCCGCAGCTGCCGCCTCGGACGCGGCCTGGCCGGCCGCCACCTTTGCGGCGAGAGCGTCCTCGTTGGCCTGCCGGTCGTATTCGACCGTATTCGTCTCAGCCTTCTGTGCCGCTTCCGCGGCCTTCTTGGCCTCGGCCGCCGAGACCCGCGCCTGTTCGAGCGAGGCGACCGCCCTGGAAGCCCAGTCCGCGGCACGGGCCGCGGCCTCCGCCGCCGACTTGGCATCGGCGCTCGCCTTCGACGCGAGCGCGGCCGCCTCCACCGCGGCCTTCTTCGCCTGCTCCGCCTTGGCCTTGGCCAGGGCGGCCTGCTGCTCGGCGAGGGTCTTGGATGCCTGCCCGGTCAGCACGGCGAGACCCGCCGAGGAGTCGGTGTCCTTGTACGGTGATCCGAGTTCGATCGCGTCGTTGGCGGGCTCAATGACCTGCGCGGCCGAGTCCCGTGCCGCGACAGCCGCCTGAGCGGTGGCGAAGGCGAATCCGGCGGTGCGGATCGACGCGGCCTGGGCGAGGACGGACTCGGTCTTCGCGGCTGCCGCGTCCTGCCGGGCCTTGACCGCCTTGGCGGCGGCTTCCTTCGACAGGGCCTCGGCCTTGGCCACGTTCTCCGACGCCGCCTGCGACGCGTCGATGGCCTCAGCGGCCGCCGCGTGTGCCTTCTTCACCGCGGCACCGGTCCTCGCCGCTGCGGCGGCGGCACCATCTGCGGCCGACTGCGAACGGGCAGCCGCGCCTTCCGACCGGGTGGCGGCGGCGCGAGCGGAGACCGACGCCGCGGTCGCGTCATCGGCGGCGGAACGCGCCGACGCGGCATGTCCGGCCGCGTCGTTCGCCGCCGCGCGCGCCTCCGTCGCGGCCTGGCGGGTCTCCGCGGCGGCAGCCGTCCCCGCGGCTGCCGCCGCGGCTGCCTCCAGCGCTTGCGCCCGCGCCTCGGTCGCCTGTTTGTTACGTTCCGCCGCCAGTGCCGCGTCACGCGCCTCCATGGCACGCACCGAGGCCTGTACAGCCTCGTCGCTCTTGTTGTCGGCGGCATTGCCCGACGTTCTCGCCGCGGAGAGAGCATCCGCCGCGGCCTTTCGTTCCGCCACCGCGCGTTCTTCCGCGGCCTGGGCCTTCGCCCGCTCGCTGTCGGCACGACGTCGCTCTGCGGCGGCCACATCCCGCTCGGCCTCGGCCGTCCCACGTTTGGCCTTGGCATCGGCCGCGGCGACCTTCGCGGCCTGCTCAGCCGCCTCTGCCTTCCCCTGGGCGGCCTTCGCCTTTGTGGCATTGGCCGCGGCCTCCTTGGCCTGAGCCGCGGCGCCTTCCGCGGCGGCCTTGGCCTGAGCCTCGGCCTCCTCCGCGGCCTTGCGCCGGAATTCCGCCTTCGAGGCGTGCGCCTGCGTCTCCGCCAACGCCATCAGTGTCTTGCTGTCGGCCGCCGACGCACGGGTCGCGTTCGACGCGGTCTCGGTGGCCTTGAACACCGCCTGAGCGGCTGCCGCCGAGGCCTTGGCGATCTGAACGCCCTGCTGGCCGTACATCAGACCGCGGCCGCGCGGCTGGCCCGCGGCGTCCGCGATCGTGTACGCCTCCTGCTTCGCTGTCTCGGCCTTCGTCGCCTCCGTCTGCGCGGCGAGCGCGGCACGGCCCGCGACGAAGACCCGGCCCTGTGCCCGGGCCCGGGCCTTCTCTATGTCTGTCTTGACCTTCGCGAACTCGGCGGCGGTCGGGTAGTCCGTGTTGCTACTGGACTGCTTCAGCCAGTAGGCCTGCCAGTCGGACAGTCGGCTGGCGATGATCGACTGAGCGAGCGCCTCGCCCAGAGCCTGGGTGGCCATCGCCAGATGACGCGAAGCCTTGGACTCGGCTGTCATGATCGCTTCACGCTGCCGGCTCTGCCCCGCCAGCTCGGACTGCCACTCGGTCGACGCGACGATGACCTCGGTGCGCAGAACGTTGTACGGGTCCGGCGGATTCTCCGTCGAGCACGACGCGAAACGGGACTTCAGGGCCTCGACGTCGAGGCGGAACTCCATTGAGTCCGGCTCGGGCGCCGACGCAGGGAATCCACCGTGCTGCAGGAAGATCCGCGCGTCGTCGGCGTACATCGGGTGCATGAACGTCATGTCTTCCCAAGCGCGCCACCCCTCGTAGTCCTCGTGGGGGAAGACGTCCGGGTACCGGACGGCGGCGATCGCGTTGGCCGCGTTCACCGAGTCCTGACTCGCGAGCGGGGTCTGGTCCTCGTGGTAGAGGTCGTACTCGGACTTCCAGTACTGCCCGGCGAGCCAGGTGGTCAACGCGGTGGTGTTGAACGGATTGTCGTCGTCCTCGATCCACTCGAAGCCGACAGTCGTGTAGCCCGGCGGAATGGTGGTCGATGGGACGTCGAGGGACTGCTCCCACACGTCGTCCCGGCTCCGGAGCTCGTCGCCTTTCGCATCGGCCCATGCCTTGTCCTTGGCGAAGGCAACGGCCAGCGGGGTTTTGCCGTCCCACCACAGCTCGCTGTCCGCTGCCGTGTGGAGGTCCTGTTCAGTGCCGTTCAGCCCGGTACGCGCGACGGACTTCAGCTCCTGGCCGCCCTTGCGCGACATGAGGTTGAGCAGGCACTGCTCGGCGCGTGTGGTCGCTGCGGCTTCCAGGTCATACCCGTCTGGAATGTCTGCCGCCGCCGCGAGCCGCGTCTGTTCCGGCAGTGAAGGGAGTTGATTTCCCGTGATCGTGACGGCCAGCGCCGTCGCCAGGACCGTGGTGGTGAGCAAGTGTGGCCATCTGCCGAGTGCACGGCGCCTGCTTGAAGGCAAGCTTCTACGCATGAGTGGTCAACCGGTCCTTTTCTGGAAGAAATTCGGGAATCGGAAGGAAGAAACCCACTCAGAAGAGGGTGTTGAAGGCGGTCCAGCCAGTGGTGCCGATCTGGACCCTCGCCGCGAAGGGGGCGCTCGCGTTGCCTGTTCCCTTGAAGAGCCACAACGCACCGGCCGGGTCGACAGCGATGAGGTCCGCCTTGCCGTCACCGTTACTGTCGCCCGTGGAGACGAGAGTCTTGTACGTGGCGGTGCCCCAGCCGGTACCGACGGTGACGCGCGCACCCAAGGCCGCGTCCGCGGTGGCGTTTCCGGTGCCCGGGTAGATGTAGAGCGTGCCGGTCGTGGACCGGGCGATCAGGTCCGACTTGCCGTCGCCGGTGTAGTCCCCGCGACCAGTGAGGACATCCATGCCGTTCCAGCCGGCGGTGCCGATTCTGATACGGGCGAGGAGCATGCCGTCGGCCTTGCCCTGATAGAGCCAGAGCGCTCCCGCGGCGTCACGTCCGACGATGTCGTCCTGGGCCGTTCCGCCCAGGTTTCCCGGCGACATCAAGAGGTTGAAGATGTCCCAGCCGTTTCCGACGATCTTGGTTTCGCTCCCCCGCTCAGCGGTGTAGTAGAGCGTATTGGCCATCCGGAAGTAGAGATCGCTGCCCGCGCCGTTCTCCGACTGCCCAGCCTGCACCAGGGCGGTGGCCTCACCGAACCCCCCGCCGAGGTCGACGGCCGCCTTCACACCTCCGGTGCCATTGGGCTCGTAGTCGTAGAGATGGCCGTTGGACTTGCGGCCGAAGAGGGAGAGCGTCTTGGGGCCGGTGACCGCGGCGGCCGACTTGACAACGGCCACCTCGCCGGAAGCGGCGGGTTCGGAGGACCATGGCGCGTGAGGCAAGGCGGTCACCGTCCCGACGGCCAGCGCGGCGGCGGCCAGGGTCACGGCGCTCACGACCACTCGGCGCGTCGTACGACTGAGTTGTCCGAACATGAGCGGGAGAAGTCCTCACACGAGTGAGTGCGTGGCCATGCGAGGGTTGAGCCCGCAGACCGCGCCCCCCGACGCCCACACATCGGGCCGGGTGACCGCGACCAACTCACTCTAGGTACAGAGACCGTCACTGTGAAGAATTCGTGGCGAGAATCTCGAGATGATGGTCACATATTCTTAATATTGCATTCGATGGACCCGACCCCCGGAGCCGCGTGAGCCGCGGGAATGGCTGTGGCCCGCACCAACTGTCCGGTGCGGGCCACAGTCCTCCCCGCGGCTCACGGGGGATCCGTGTCAGTTCGTGAGGTAGTTCTGGAGGCCGGGGACCGTGAGCGTGCCGCCGAACTGGCCCGCCTGGGTGACCTCGACGTCGGTGAAGAAGGCGAACGGGATGTTCAGCGGGGGCGGGGTCTCCGGGCTGAAGGTGATCGGGATGAGGCCGAAGAGGTTGCCCTTCAGCCGTTCCGTGTACATCGTCACCTCGCCGTCGCGGATCGTGGACGTGGAGCCTTCGCGCGCCTGCACATGGCCCGTCCTGCCCAGGGGGTAGACGACGGTCTGGTGCAGGTCCTTGATGTCCACCGAGGTGGAGGTGAACTTCAGCGCCTTCTTGACCTTGCCGCTGCCCGTCCGCACCTCGACGATGCCCTTGTAGTCCAGGCCCCGCAGGGTCAGCAGCGAACTGTGCAGCGTCCACGGGTCGTCGGGCAGGAGCGGGAGGCCCTGCTCCTCCTCGGCCGCGGCGAGGGCCTCGGGGTCGGCCGTCGGGCAGGGGAAGCGCTCCTTGCCGTCCGCGCCCTCGGGGATCTCGTCGTCCTTGTGGGCGTCGAGACCCTTGGCGTCCTCGTCCAGCTCCTCGACCTCGGCACCGACCTTGCCCGCCGCCTCCCTGATGGCGTCCTTGGTTCCGTCGGCGGCCGTATCGCCCGTGCCCTTGCCGTCCGTGCCCTTGCCGTCCGTGCCCTTGCCGTCGGCGGAACCGTCCGGCTTGGAACTCCCCGGCTCGGACGTCGGCTTCGTGGACGGATCGGCGTCCGGCTTCCCCGTGGTGGAGGCGCTCGGCTCCGGGCCGCTCGGCTCGTCCTTGTCCGGTACGCCGAGGAGGTCTCCCAGCGCGTCTCCCAGCCCCAGCGGGTCCAGCGGGTTCCTGGACTTCGTGGGGGTCGGTCCCGGCGCCGGTCCGGACGGCGCGTCGGCGGGCTCCCTGGAGTCCGGATCCCCGGAGTCCGAGGAACCTGAATCCCCGGAATCCGGTGCCGAACTCCCGCTCGCCGTCGGGTCCGGTGTCGCCGACGGCGATTCGCCCGGTTTCGGCGACTCCGTCGACTCCGGCCCCGACTCCGACGCCGACGGCGTCGACGTGGGCGACTCGGACGCCGACGCGGACGGCTCGTCCGAGCGGGTCACGCACGGACCCGGCGCGAACGGGATGTCCTTGCCGTCGTCGGCCAGCGCGAGCCGGGGCGTGAGCCCCATGCCCACGAAGACGGCCGTCGGCATCGCCGCCAGCGCCATCGCCTTGCCCGCGGGTATCTGAAGCTTGGTCAGGAGCGACTTTCTCGGGGCCGCGTGACGCGGCCCTCTTCTCACCCGGGAATCATCGCCTCCGGCCGCGACTCGTTGCGTGTCGTCACCCCGCACTGTTCCTCCCGCCGTTGGCATGGGCAGTCGTATCCGTCACGTTCGGGTCCTCCCCGTCGCGCGGACCGGGGAAGAAGGGGTCGCCGTCGCCGTCGGGCTCCGGTGCCCCGTGGGGGGTGTCGAGCTCGGCCGGCGCCGGCCTGACCCACTTGTCAGGGGCCCAGGAGATCGAGAGCGCGCCGCCGACCATGGCGAGCAGGAAGCCCAGCAGGAAGCCGCCGATGTTGGAGACCGGGATCGACACCAGCGCCAGCAGAATGGCGGCGACACCGGCGAAGACCCGGACGATGGCCTGGAACCACATCGTCAGGCCCAAGGTCACCAGCAGTACGCCGATGATCAGCGAACCCGCTCCGGCCGTGGTGGACATGGCCAGTGTCAGGTTTCCGAAATGGAGTTGGGCATAGGGGAAATAGGCGATCGGCAGTCCGCCGAGAAGAGTGAACAGGCCCGCCCAGAACGGCCGGGCGCCTCGCCAGGCGCGGAACCGAAGCCGCCAGTACGTGAATCCGCGGGAACCTGTGGACTCGGCGCTCATGGAAAACAGCTCCCTGGAAAGCGGTATGCGGTGGTGCGATCAGAGACGGGGGGACGAGCGGGCCGGACAGTCCGGGGACCGCCCGGCCCACCCGCCGGCGGTGCCTAGTAGCACTCGTATTTCTTGGGGTCGCCGACCTTGAGCCTCAGATTGAGGTCAGGCAGCTTGAACGTGCCCGCGGTGGTCGCCCACGCGGTCTGCTCGACATCCCTCAGAACGGCCTCGTCGGCCTGCTGGGCGAAGCCGAACTTGTTCGCCGTCGTTCCCGGCTGGATGCCGGGGGACTTGGTGGAACCGGCCGCCACACCGATGTCGATGTTCTTGAACTCCGCGTCGGCGTCGAGCGATTCGACGTCGAGGTAGAGGTTCTCCGCATCGATCTCCGTGCCCTTGTCACCGGCCTTGAGAACCAGCGTCACACTGGTGCCGAGCAACGGCAGCGGGGTGACCACGGACTGGCACATGTTCGTGATCTGGGCGGTCTTGAACCCGGAGACAGCCACCGGGTGCGAGGCCTTGTTGCCCTTGGAGTCGAACCCCTCGGCGACGCCGCCGTACTGCACGAAGTTCTGGCCGACCAGCTTGTCGGCGCTGACCTTGAAACTCTGCCCCGACACGCTGAACGACGCCGCCAGCGCCCCCTGTGCGAGCGCGACACCTATCGCTGCCGTCGCGGCCACGCTCGGCACCATGACGACGGCGAACCGCTTCCATCTGGTCCCGCCACGTACTTGGGACTCCATGAATTTCCTCCTTCTCGGACGTACATCTCCGGATCGGGTGAGACCCCGTCCTGGGATGGGAGAAGTGCTACGTCCTCGGGAAGGAGAGCGCCCGTGCCCGAGGCGCCAACCGCGTCCGGAACCACCGGCGATCACCCCCGAGCGACAACCACTGGCCACGCCTTCGCGCAACCTCTGGACAGGCCCTGCCGGGTAGGCAGGAACCCCCCTGTCCGGGCCGGCGGACGCTGCCGCCGGTCCGCTCGGTGGGGACCCAGGCCCGACGGCGCGGCTGGCTGCCGTGCTGGTGCGGAATTGGACCGAGCGTCGCCGATCGTGGTGCATTCGCGCCCGGGACACAAGGGGGTTCGTTACTGGCTAGTAACGGCCCGATAACCAGCGGGCGACCCGCCGGCATCGGGCAGCCACACAGGGTGTGGCCCCACGGTGCGGCAGAAGCGGCGATTGCCACGCATAGCGGGACAGAACAAGGGGGGCGATTTACTGCGAGTAACAGCAGCCGCTTTTACCAAGTTTTGGTAAAGCGCGGCCACTGTCATCGTCGCTTCGCCGAATCCACGAGCACGCCAGGGAGTTGGCGACCGGGAAAACGGCGAATACCTCAACTACCTCAACGCATCAGAAAAGGACCCTCGCCAGAGCCGAACGCGCCGCCGTCACCCTGGGGTCGTCCCCGCCGATCACGTCGAACAGCTCCAGCAGCCGTACCCGCGCCGCCTCCCGGTCGTCCCCGGCCGTCCGGCGCACGGCCTCGACCAGCCGGCCGAAGGCGTCCTCCACATGTCCGCCGACCAGATCGAGATCGGCCGCCGCGATCTGCGCCGCCACATCGCCCGGCTTGTCCGCCGCGTCCTTGCGTACCCGCGCCTGGTCCATGTCCTGTACGCGTGCGAGCAGTTCGGCCTGGGCGAGGCCGAGCCTGGCCTCCGAGTTGCCGGGGTCGTCGGCCAGCACGTCGCGGTACGCCTGCGAGGCGGCGGCGAAGTCGTTGGCGTCCAGCGCGCGTACGGCCGCCTCCAGCAGGGCGTCGTACGGTCCCACCGGTTCGACGGCCTCCTCCTCGGCGCCGTCCGCCGCGTCCGTCTCCGCGCCGGGGTCGACCGCGATCCCGGTCAGCCCGAAGCGCTCCTCGCCGACCTGGATCAACTGGTCGAGGGTCTGCCGGATCTGGGTCTCCGGGGCCGCGCCCTGGAAGAGCGGCAGCGCCTGTCCCGCCACCACCGCGAAGACCGCGGGGATGCCCTGGATCCCGAACTGCTGCATCAGCATCTGATTGGCGTCGACGTCGATCTTGGCGAGGACGAACCGGCCGCTGTACTCGCGCGCCAGCCGTTCGAGCACCGGGCTGAGCTGCTTGCACGGCTCGCACCACTCGGCCCAGAAGTCGATGACGACCGGGACCTCGGTGGACCGCTGGAGGACATCGCGCTCGAAGCCCGCCTCATCGACGTCGATCACGAGGCTGGAGGGGGGTACGGCACCGGTGCCGCCCTGACGGGCCGCTTCGGCGCGGGCCTGCTCCGCCTTCGCCTTGGCCTCACCGGCCGCCTTCACCGCGGCGAGGTCGACGACGCCGCTCATGGACATGTTCCTAGGCTGCATGAGTACATCCTCCCCCCTCCGCGCACACTTCTGAAAAGCGGTACGCGCACCACCGCGTGACGGGCCGGCCGCTCCCCGCTTTCGCTACGCGTCGTAGCGTAACTGCCGGGCGGTGCGACGGGGAAGATCCATCCGGTGAGCTGACTCACAGCGCATGCCCTACCGGCCGGTATGGTCGCCGTCATGTCCAGTCGAAGGGGGCGCCCCCGCAGCGCCGATGCCGACTCCGCCATCCTGGAAGCGACCCGGGCCGCACTGGGTGAGCTGGGCTGGTCCAAGCTGACGATGGGCGACGTGGCGACCCGGGCGGGCGTCGCCAAGACCACGCTCTACCGGCGGTGGACGGCCAAGAGCGAGCTGGTCGTGGACGCGGTCGCCGTCCTCTTCGACGAGCTGGAGCTGCCGGACCGCGGCAGCCTGGCGGCCGATGTCGAGGGCGTGGTGCTCCAGTTCGCGGCGCTGCTGGAACGGCCCGAGACCAAGACGGCGCTCATGGCGGTGATCGCGGAGTCCACCCGGGACGAGGCGCTGCGGACCCGTATCCGCGCCTCGATCGTCGACCGCCAGAAACGACTGGTGGCGCTGGGCCGCGAGCGCGCCCAGGCCCGCGGTGAACTCCCCCGCGAGCCGGACGCCGCGAAGGCGGCCCGTACCGCGGACCTGATCTTCGACGTGATCGCCGGCGCGGTGGTCCACCGCACCCTGGTCAGCGCGGAGCCGGTCGACCAGGAGTGGGCGCGTACGTTCACGGCCCTGCTGCTCGACGGGCTGGCCGCCGCGCAGAGCTGAGCGAGCCGGGTCCGGCGCACCCGTGCCGCGTCATCGCGCCAGCCGCCCCAGCAGCGACGAGGCCGCCGCGATACCCACGGCCGCCGCCAGCACCAGGACGCCGAAGTCGAGCAGCAGATGGGACGGCGTACCGAGCAACAGCCCGCGCAGCGCGTCGACCTGGTAGCTCAGTGGATTGATCTTGCTGACCACCTGGAGCCAGCCGGGCATGATCGCCACCGGATAGAGCGCGTTCGAGGCGAAGAAGAGCGGCATGGTGATGGCCTGGCCGATGCCCATGAGCCGGTCGCGCGTCAGCACGATCCCCGCGATCGTCATCGACAGACAGGAGAAGAACGCGGAGCCGAGGACCACCACGACGGCCACCCCGAGCAGCCGCAGCGGGTTCCAGGTCAGACCGACGCCCAGGGCCGCGGCGATGACGATCACCACCACCGCCTGGATCAGCGCCTTCACCCCGGAGGCGAACGCCTTGCCGCTGATGAGCGCGGCTCTCGGGGTCGGGGTGACCAGCAGTTTGGTCAGGATGCCGGCGTCCCGCTCCCAGATGATCATGATGCCGTAGAAGATCGCGATGAACATCGCGGACTGGGCGATGATGCCGGGCGCGAGAAAGTCGATGTACGGGATGCCGCCGGTGGGGATGGCCTTGATCCGGGTGAAGGTCTCACCGAAGATCAGCAGCCACAGGGCGGGCTGAACGGCCCGGGTGTACAGCTCGGTCCGGTCGTGGCGCAGCTTCTGCAGCTCGACCACGCACATCGCGACGACCCTGGCGGGCAGCACGCGCCAGCCGGTACGGGCACGGGGCGGTACGAGCAGCAGGTCCAGCCGGCCGGGGCCGGTCTCCTCAGCCGACGCGGGTCGCGGTGCGGCGGGTGCTCCTGACATCACGGAAGTCGCCTCCCTCCTCGTCGAGGCCGCTGCCTGCCACGTCCCTGAAGACGTCCTCCAGCGTCGGCAGCGCGCCCTTCTCGCCCGAAGCGCCGCCTGAAGCGCCGCCGGAAGCACCGCCCGACGCGTTGCCGGAAGCGTCGCCCGGGGTGCCCGCCGCCGCCCGGCGCTCGCCCAGCTCGGCCCGCAGCTCGCCCGGGGTGCCGAGCGCGTGAATCCGCCCGCGGTGCATCAGCGCGACGCGGTCGCAGTACTGATCGGCCTCGTCCATGTAGTGCGTGGTCACCAGCACGGTCATGCCCGTGGCGTGCCGTACGGCGTTGATGTGCTCCCAGACGCTGGTACGGGCGATCGGGTCGAGGCCGATCGTCGGCTCATCGAGCATGAGCAGTCTCGGCGCGCTGACCAGCGCCTGGGCGAGTTCGAGCCGGCGGATCATGCCGCCGGAGTACGTCTTGGCCATCCGGTCGGCCGCGCCGGTCAGATCGACGGCCGCCAGCGCCTGCGCGACACGTTCGGACCGTTCGCGGCGCGGGACGTCGAAGACGCGGGCGAACAGCGTCACGTTCTCGCGGCCCGTCAGCGAGGCGTCGGCGGACAGCTGCTGGGGGACGTAGCCCAGCAGGCGGCGTACCGCCATCTTCTCCTTCGCCGCGTCGTGGCCGAACACCCGCACCATGCCCGCCGGGACGGGCAGCAGAGTGGTGATGCAGCGGATCGCGGTGGTCTTGCCCGCGCCGTTCGGACCGAGCAGCCCGAAGACCTCGCCGGCGGCGACCGAGAGGTCGAGGTCCTGGACGGCCTTGGTCTCGCCGAAGGCGTAGTCCAGTCCGCGGCAGCTGACGGCGTCGGGCCCGGCGGGGTCCGGACGGCCGGCCGCCGGAGGAGCGGCGCCCGCGGGCCGCGCTCCGTCCGGGCCCGCGTCGCCGGTGAACGGTGTGTCGGTCATGTTCCCTCCACTCCCTGTCCCCCCGCTTCCTCCGCTGCCGCTCCCCCCTCCTCACGCAGGTTCGCGGCGAGCCTGCGCAGCGCCGGGAGGGCCGCCGCCAGCGCCTCGCGGTCCTCGTCCGACAGATGCTCCACCTGCTCGCGCATGAGCGCGCGCCGGCGGACGTCCCATTCGCTCAGCCGCGCCTCCACCGCCGGGGTGGGCAGCAGCCGCGCGGAACGCCGGTCGTCCGGGTCGGTCTCACGGAGGAGATATCCGGCCCGGCTGAGCTGATTGACCAGGGTGGAGACCGAATTGCCGGCGAGATACAGCTCCTTGGCGGCGTCCGACACCCGGATCCCCGGACGGGCCGAGACCAGCCGCAACAGCTCGATCTGCGCGCCGCGCAGCGGCGGTACGGGAAAGCCCTCACGCAGCCGCCGCCGCATCATCCGCTGGACGCCCGCGAGGACGACGGCGAGCGAGTCGGGGAACTCCTCCGTGGCCATTCCCTCATTTTAGCTCTCACTCAGAGGTATTCACGAGGAGAGGGACGCACGGGGAGAAACAGCGGACGGCCGCCCCCGTCGGCCTCGACCGGGGACGGCCGCCCGCACCGCGTACGGCCTCCAGAAGCCGGGGGCTCAGAAGCCGGGCGGCTCCGTGTACGTCCCCCACTCGTCGCGCAGTACCCCGCAGATCTCGCCGAGCGTCGCCTCGGCCCGTACCGCCTCCAGCATCGGAGCGATCATGTTCGAGCCGTCACGGGCGGCGCTCAGCATGGCCTCCAGGGCCGTACGGACCCGGGCGTCGTCCCGGGCACCCTTGCGCTCGGCCAGGACCTGGACCTGGTCGCGCTCGACCTCGTGGCTGACCCGCAGGATCTCCAGATCGCCGGTGACCGAGCCGTGGTGGACATTGACGCCGACGACCCGCTTGTCACCCTTCTCCAGCGCCCGCTGGTACCGGAACGCGGACTCGGCGATCTCGCCGGTGAACCAGCCGTCCTCGATACCGCGCAGAATGCCGGAGGTGACGGGACCGATCGGGTGCTGCCCGTCCGGGTGGGACCGCAGACCGCGCTCCTTGATCTGCTCGAAGATCTTCTCGGCGTCGGCCTCTATCCGGTCGGTCAGCTGCTCGACGTACCAGGAGCCGCCGAGCGGATCGGCCACATTGGCGACGCCCGTCTCCTCCATCAGTACCTGCTGGGTACGGAGCGCGATCTCGGCGGCCTGCTCGCTCGGCAGGGCGAGGGTCTCGTCCAGCGCGTTCGTGTGCAGGGAGTTCGTACCGCCGAGAACGGCCGCCAGCGCCTCCACCGCCGTCCGCACGACGTTGTTGTACGGCTGCTGCGCGGTGAGCGAGACACCCGCCGTCTGGGTGTGGAAGCGCAGCCACTGCGCCTTGTCGGTCCGCGCTCCGTACACCTCCTTCATCCAGCGCGCCCAGATCCGGCGGGCCGCGCGGAACTTGGCGATCTCCTCGAAGAAGTCGACATGCGCGTCGAAGAAGAAGGAGAGACCGGACGCGAACGCGTCCACGTCCAGCCCCCGGCTCAGTCCCAGCTCCACATAGCCGAAGCCGTCCGCGAGGGTGTACGCCAGTTCCTGCGCGGCCGTCGCCCCGGCTTCGCGGATGTGGTAGCCGGAGACCGACAGCGGCTTGTACGCGGGGATGGAGGCGGCGCAGTGCTCCATCAGATCGCCGATCAGACGCAGATGGGGCTCGGGCTGGAAGAGCCACTCCTTCTGCGCGATGTACTCCTTGAAGATGTCGGTCTGGAGCGTGCCGTTGAGGATGGCCGGATCGACGCCCTGGCGCTCCGCCGCGACGAGATACATGCAGAAGACCGGGACCGCAGGACCGCTGATGGTCATCGACGTGGTGACCTCGCCGAGCGGGATGCCGTCGAAGAGGACCTCCATGTCGGCGGCGGAGTCGATGGCGACCCCGCAGTGGCCGACCTCGCCGAGCGAGCGCGGGTCGTCGGAGTCGCGGCCCATGAGCGTCGGCATGTCGAAGGCGACGGAGAGCCCGCCACCGCCGTTGGCCAGGATCTTCTTGTAGCGCTCGTTGGTCTGCCGGGCGTTGCCGAATCCGGCGAACTGGCGGATGGTCCAGGTCCGGCCCCGGTAGCCGGTGGGGTGCAGCCCCCGGGTGAAGGGGTACTCCCCCGGCCAGCCGATCCGTTCGAAGCCCTCATAGGTGTCGCCGGGCCGGGGCCCGTAGACCGGCTCCACCGGGTCACCGGAGAGCGTGCCGAAATCCGCGTCGCGCTTACGAGCCTTGTCGTAGCGGGCCTGCCAGCGCCGGCGGCCCTCCTCCATGACGTCCATACCTTCAAATTTACTAGGACGTCCAAGTAAATGTCGATGCCAAACCGCCCGCGGCTCGCGCGGGCGGGCTGGAATGGTGCCCGAGCGGGCCCGTCAGGCCTTGGCCGTGGCGGGCTCGCGGTCCGTGACCAGCGGCCGGGCCTCGCGGGTGATCTTCGGCTCGACGAAGAACGACGCGACGGGGATACAGCCCGCGGCCAGCACCCAGAGGAGCTTGCCGAAGGGCCACTTCGCCTTGGTGCCCAGGTCGAAGGCGAAGACGACGTACACGATGAACAGCACACCGTGGATCTGGGAGATCAGCATCGTGTCGCCGGTGTCGAATCCGTACTTCAGGATGATCGCCACCGTGAAGACCAGCAGCCATACGGCGGTGACGTACGCCATCACCCGGTAGCGGGACAGCACGCTCTGTTTCATGGCATCGAGCGTATCCCGGCCCCTTCCGGCGCCTGCGGGGCCCCCGGCCCTCGGACCGTCCTCGCCCCGCGGCTCCCGGCTTCCCGGCTTCCCGGCTCAGCCCGCGTCGTCGAAGTCCCTGGCCGCCACCCGCAGCGGGCGGAGCATCGCGAAGATCTCCACACACTCCTCGGCGTCGTACGCCCCGAGCCCGAAGTCCATCTCCGCCAGATCGCGGGTGGCCGACTCCACCACCTCGCGGCCCTTGTCCGTGATGGACGCGAGCGTGCCGCGGCCGTCGTTCGGATTGGGCCGCTTGTCGACCAGGCCGGATCTCACCAGCCGGTCCACGGTGTTGGTGACCGAGGTCGGGTGGACCATCAGCCGCTCGCCGATCTTGGACATCGGCAGCTCGCCCTCCTTGGAGAAGGTGAGCAGCACCAGCGCCTCGTATCTGGCGAACGTCAGCCCGTACGGCTTGACCACCGCGTCCACGCCGGCCAGCAGGATCTGCTGCGCGCGCATGATCGAGGTGATCGCCGCCATGGACGGCATGGGCCCCCAGCGCTGCTGCCAGAGTTCGTCGGCGCGGGCGATGGGATCGAAGGGAAGGCTGAGCGGTTTCGGCACGGCTCCGACCCTACCCAGAGGTCACCAGGCGGACGGCCCTGTCTCGGATTTCGGTCGTACGATCTGATCCTTCGCCCGCCGCTCCGGTCCGTGCGGCGCGGTGCGGTGGACCTCCCGTACCAGGACAAGACAGCAGAGCGTGCCGATAACGCCCGCCCCCGCGACGACCTGATGCACGGGCAGGAACTCCGCGGCCAGCCCCGCGGCGGCCATGCCGAGCCCCTGGATCGTCATCAGACCGGCCGTGAGCAGCGTCATGGCCCGGCCGCGCAGTTCCTCGGGGACCGCCGCGACGAACCACTGGTCGAGGCCGATGACGTACGCGGCCCCCGCTCCGGCCAGGGCGAGCGCGGCCAGCGCCCAGCCGAGTCCGGGCTCGGCCCCGTACACCAGCAGTGGCAGCAGGCCGAAGCCGGCGACCGGCAGGACGAGACGGGAGCGGGCACTCGGGGAGAGGGCCGTACCGACGTACAGCTCCGCCACGAGGTGTCCCACGGGCATCGCGCACATCAGCAGTCCCAGCGCGGCGGGGCCGAGGCCGAGGGAGTCCGCGTACGGTGCCGCCAGGGCCTCGGGCGCGACGACGAACATCGCGGGCACCCAGAAGAGCAGCAGCAGCGCCCGCGTACGCCGGTCGCCGAGCAGCAGCCGGGCCCCGCCGAGCGAATCCCTCAGCAGCGCGCCACCCCGGCCGGCCGCCTGCCCGGCCTCCTGCCCGGTGGCGCGGGCGGGCCGGTCGCGGGTCCCGAAGCGCAGCAGCGCGGCCGAGCAGAGGAACGTACCGACGGTGACGCAGATCGCGCCCCGCGCGGGCACCGCGGCGAGCAGTACCCCGCCCACCCCGAACCCGGCGAGCTGCGCGCTCTGCGAGACGATCCGCAGCAGGGAGCGGCCGAGTACGTACAGATCGCCCTCGCCGAGGATGTCGGTCAGCGCGGCCATCCTCGTCCCGGTGAAGACGGGCGCGATCGCGGCGACGACACAGCGCAGGGCGAGCAGCCCGGCGATCGGTGTGCCGGGCAGCACCATCACCCCGACGCACGCGGCGCACAGCAGATCGCAGACCACCAGCACCCGCCGGGCGGGATAGCGGTCGGCGACCCCGGCGAGGAGGGTCCCGCCGACGAGGTACGGAAGCAGGCCGAGGGCGAAGGTGAGGGCGCTGAGCAGCGGGGATCCGGTGAGGTCGTAGACGAGGAAGGTCAGCGCGATCTCGCTGACGACCACGCCGAGCAGTGAGAGGAGGTGCGCGGCGAAGACGAACCGGAACTCGCGGACGGCGAAGACGGCGCCGTACCCCCGGGAAGCGTTCTTGGGCATGGAGGCAGACTGGCGGGACAGCCGATCCCGGGACAGACATTCGGACGAGTCCGAATCTTCGGCACAGGGGGCCGTACGCGCCATGCCGTTCCAGCTTCACTTCGACGAGAGCGATCTGCTCCGCTGCCGGTTCGCCGTCTCACCGCTCTGGGAGACGCAGGAGGCGGTCCGTACCCTCGCGCGCCCCGAGCGGCACGGCTACCACCTGCCGTGGCTGCGCGGGATCCGGACCGCGGCGGCGGCGATCGACCTCGCGCCGTTGCATCTCCTGATGCCCGAGCGCGGGCACAACCCGGACTTCCTCAGCCGTCCGCCGTCGGTCCCGCTCCCCACCTTCGAGGAGGAGATCGCGGCCGTCCGCGCCACCGACCCGGAGCTGGTCAGGACCGACATCACACTGGCGCTCGCGGACACCCCGGGCGCCGCGGCGAGCCCCGAGGGCCGGGCGATGACGGCGGATCCGGCAGGGGCCCTGCGGAAGCTCGCAGGACTGCTGGAGCGGGTGTGGCACGAACTGGTCGAGCCCCACTGGCCCCGGCTGCGCACCCTGCTGGAGGCCGATGTGGCGTACCACTCGCGGCGGTTGGCGGAGAAGGGACTGCACGGGCTGCTGGGGGAGCTGAGTCCGCAGCTCGGCTGGACCGACGGCTCCACGCTGACGATCACGGGGACGCACGGCAGCCACACGCGGGTCCTCGGCGGCGACGGGCTGATCCTGATGCCGAGTGTGTTCTGCTGGCCGAACGTCGTCAGCGGTTATCTGCCGCCGTGGCAGCCGGCCGTGATCTATCCGGCGCGCGGCATCGGCGGCCTGTGGACACGACCGTCGGACCGTACGCCCGAGGCACTGGCCCGGCTGCTGGGCCGGGCGCGGGCGGACGTCCTGTGCGCGCTGGACGAACCGGCCGGGACGACGGCGCTCGCGCGACTGCTGGGCCTGGCCCCGTCCTCCGTGTCGGCGCACCTCTCGGCGCTGCGCGGGGCGGGGCTGCTGGCGTCGCGGCGCTACGGACATCAGGTGCTGTACGAGCGGACGCCGCTCGGTATCGCGCTGTCGGTGTCGCAGAGCGCGACCGACTGAACATTATGTAACGATATGCCGGTATTGCTATTCCCGTCGTCGCCCGTTGCCCAGTCGTCTTCCGAGGGGGCTGGATGTCCGGCCGCAGACCACACCGCCCGCACGCACCGCACCGCACGCGCGCACCGCACCGGCGCCCGTGCCCGCTCGCCTCGGCCGCCCTCGCGGCGGCACTCGCGCTGACGGCGGCCGGCTGCTCCCCCGAATCCCGTCAGGACTCCGTCGAGCGGACGGAGCGGGCCGAGCGGGCCGGCCGGACCGGCTCCTCCGCGCTCCGGGGCGAAGTCCCCACCGCGTCCTCGCCGTTCTGGGTCGATCCGGAGAGCGACGCGGCCCGCCAGGTCAGGGAGTGGGAGCAGCAGGGACGCAAGGACGACGCGAAGGCGCTGCGGCGGATCTCCGAGCGCGCGGTGGCCGACTGGCCGGCCGGTGACAACCCCGAGCCCGGGATCCAGCGGGCCGTGCGCGGCGCGAAGGCCGCCAAGCGCACGGCCGTCTTCGTGGCGTACAACATCCCCCACCGCGACTGCGGGCTCTACTCCGCGGGCGGCGCGCATGACGGCGAGTCGTACCGCGACTGGATCGGCTCCTTCGCCGCCGCCCTCGGCGACGCCGAGGCCGTCGTGATCCTGGAGCCGGACGCCGTTCCGCATCTGACGGACGGCTGCACCCCGGCGGAGTACCACGACGAGCGGTACGAGCTGCTCGCCCACGCCATCGGCAGGCTCAAGCGGCAGCCGCACACCCGGGTCTATCTGGACGCCGGCAACCCGGACTGGATCGCCGACCCCGCCAAGCTCACCGAGCCGCTCCGGCGGGCCGGGATCGCCGCGGCCGACGGCTTCTCGCTCAATGTGTCCAACTTCCAGACGACCGACGCGGTCAAGGCGTACGGCACGCGGCTCTCCGGGCTGCTGGGCGATGTCCACTTCACCATCGACACCAGCAGGAACGGCGCGGGTCCGCTGCGCGGCGACAGGGACGAGGCGTGGTGCAACCCGCCGGGCAGGGCACTCGGCTCGGCGCCCACCACCAACACCGGCAACGAGCTGCTGGACGCCTATCTCTGGATCAAGCGCCCCGGCGACTCGGACGGCCCCTGCCGCGGCGGTCCCGCGGCCGGTACCTGGTGGCCCGACTACGCGCTGGGCCTCGCCCGCCGAAGCGAGGACACCACCGCTTGACGGCCTGTCCGGCCGGACAGGCCCCGGGCCATGTCCCCGGGCTCAGTCCACCCGGACCCACTTCGCCTCGGACGGGACACCGGCGGAGTCGGTGACGAAGAGCATGTACCAGCCGGGCGGTACCAGCGCCCGGTCCTTCGGCACCTCCACCGTCACCGCGTCCTTCGTCCTCGTCAGCGCCAGTTCGACCGAGCGCTGCTCGACATCCGTCGTGTGCGTCACGGCGCTCGGCCGCATCAGCCTCGCCTTCGCGATCCGGTCGGGACGGGCGGCGCGGAAGGTGGCCCGGCCGTTCCCGTCGACCGCCTGCGGCCCCTCCCCCAGCGCCGGTCTGTTCCCACCGGCTCCGTCGCCCTGGAGGTAAGGGGGCGTGTAGATCTCCACACGCTGCTCGAAGGTCCCGAGCCTGGTGTTGTCGGCGTCGCGGAAGAGCGGGTCGGATCCGAACGTGACCACACGTCCGTCGGGCAGCAGCAGCGCTTCCGAGTGGTAGTTGCGCCCCACGGTCGGGTCGGCGGCCGGCCGGAAGGTGTTGGTCCTCGGCTCGTAGAACTGCGCCTTGAGGATGTCGCTGGCGCTGCGACCGCGGTAGTCGGAGGAGCCGCCGGTGGTGAACACCGTGTCGTCCGGGAGCAGCACACTGCTCAGATAGCGCGTGCCCTTCGGCAGCCTGGGCCCCTCCTGGAAGGCCGGGCTGTCCCGGGTGAGGTCGACGATCGCCGTGCGCGCGGTGGCCTTGGAGGACTCACCGACGCCTCCGCCGCCGAGCAGCATCACCCGCTGGTCCTGCGCCGGCGGCAGCATCAGGGAGGCCGAGGTCTCCGTCTGGTCGGTATCGGTGAGCCCGCCGACCTCGGTGAAGGTGTTCTTCGTGAGGTCCCAGATCCCCGGCCGCCGGCCCTTGTCGGCGGGCCCGTACCCCGCGTTGGAGCCCGAGTAGAAGAGCTTGCCGCCCTTGGTGAGGAAGAGCGCGGGATAGGTAGGGAAGTAGCGGGTGGGGCCCTTGGACCACTCCTTGGTCCTCGGGTCGTAGAGCTCGTTGTCCCCGGTGAGTACGGCGCCGACGTCATCGAGGCCGGAGACCGCGAGCACCCTCCCGTCGTCCAGGGTCACCAGCGTGGGGTACCAGCGGGCCTCCTTCATCGGGTTCACGGGCAGGTACTTCTCGGCCGTGGGGTCGAATTCGTACGCGGATCTGATGCCCTGGAAGTCCTGCTTCTCCGTGGTGAGTTTCTGTGCCAGGCCGTAGAGATTGTCCGCGTCCTTGCCCTTGAGCCCGACGATCTCGTACTGCGCGGCCTGGGTGGTCAGTCCCCGCGGCCCCTTCTCTGCCGCCTCCACGAACACCCGCGCCTCGCCGGCCGTCACCTTCGTACGCCAGGGCAGCATCCGGCCGCCCTTGCCGTACCCGACCTTCAGCTCCTTCTTCGCCCGGGGCACCGTGACATCGAACTTGCTGATGAACTCGACGCCCGAGGGGGAGCGGAAGCGGGTGCCCTTCTTGAAGGTGTGGGCCCGGTCCGGGTTCTCGTTCTTGACGCGCATCCGGCCGCCGGCCCGCTCCACCTCGCCGTCGAGGACCTCGTAGCGCGCCGTGCCGCCCGCCACCAGCAGCCGTCCGTCGGGGAGTTGGGAGTGGCCGGAGCAGAAGAAGTCCTCCGGGGTGGGGATCTTCTTGAAGGAGTTGTCGGCCGGGTTCCAGAGGATCGTGTCGAACGACCCTTCGTCGAACTTCTTCTGGTTGTTGCCGGAGCCGGCGATGATCAGCACCTTGCCGGTGTGCAGCAGGGCCGCGTGGATCGCGTTCGTCCGGTATTCCTTCGGGACGTCGAGGATCTCCCAGGAGCCGTACTGCCGCTTGTAGCCCGGCTGCGCGATCTTGTACGCGTGGTACTTCTCCTCGGCGAACGAGAAGGCAGCGGGGGCGTTGAGGGCGGCCAGCACCACCAGTGCTCCGCCGCCGAGCAGTGTCCTCTTGAACTTCTCCGACGGCCTGTTGCGCGGCCGGTACCGCTGGGGCATGGGTCAGTTCCCTCCTGTCATCGTCGCAGGCGTCACGGATGGCACAGACGTCACGGCCGACGCGGCGTAGGCCGACGCGGGCTCCAGGTCCGGATCCAGGTCCGGGACCAGGTCCAGGTCCGCGTCCAGGTCCAGGTCCGCGTCCGGGTTCTCGGCGGCTTCCACGGACGTACGGACGGACGCCGGTACGGTGTCGCCGGCGCGCCCGGCCCGCAGCGTCCAGCACCAGACGCCGACCGGGGCGAGCGCGATCGCCAGTGCCAGGACCGCCCAGGTGCGCATCGCCGCGTGCGTATGGCCCAGGACCACCGACGCGACGAGCGAGGCGGCCAGCACCACGGCCCAGAAGAGATGGAGCCGGAAGGTCATCAGCCGGTCGGGGCTCGCCCGGCCGCCCTTGGGGGTGACCACGAACCGGCCGCGGGTGCGGAGGAGCGCCGAGACCAGCGACCGGAGATAGACCGGCGCGGAGAGCGCGGACATCGCCATTCCGGCGAGACCGCCCGAGCCGCGCGGCTCGTGGGGCGAGACGTTGTGCCGCCGGTTCCAGAGGTAGAGCCCTATCTGCAGCGCGGCGGCATCGCTGTAGAGCATCAGCAGGACCGAGGACGAGACCTGGGTGCCCGAGGCGCCGGACCAGAGGAAGAGAACGCAGCTGAGAATGCCGAGGAACCAGTTGACGGCGGTCATCGGGTAGTAGACGAGCATCAGCGTGTAGCTGAGCAGCCGTCCGGGCGGCACCCGGAACGGCGCCTTCCAGTACTGCTTGAGCAGCGTCTCGTACGTCCCCCGCGACCAGCGCAGCTGCTGCGTGAAGAAGTCGGTCCAGGAGGCGGGGCCCTCGCCCACGGCCAGGACGTCGGGGGTGTAGACGGAGCGCCAGAACCGGCCGGTGACGGGGTTCCTGGTGCGGTGCAGCTCGAACCCGGTGGCCATGTCCTCGGTGATCGAGTCGTACAGCCCGCCTATCTGCAGGACCGCCCTGACCCGGACGACGTTGTTCGTACCGACGAACATCGGGGCGTGGTAGCGGTTGCCGGCCCGCTGGATCAGCGCGTGGAAGAGGAACTGCTGGGACTCGGCGGCCTTGGTGACCGGTGAGCTGTAGTTGCCGTACACCTGCGGGCCGACGACGAAGGCGGTGTCCGGGTCACGGAAGTAGCCCATCATCCGCTCCAGGAAGTTCGGGAGCGGTACGTGGTCGGTGTCGACGGAGGCGAAGAAGTCGTACTCCTCGCCGTGCGCGGCCAGCCAGGCGTTGTAGTTGCCGTGCTTGGTGCGCGCCTTGTGCACGCCCTTCCGGCGGTTCCACTCCGGTATGCCGTGCCGGGTGAAGTGGCGGACCCCCAGCTCCTCGCAGAGCGCCCTGGCGGCGGTGTCGTCGCCCTCGTCCAGCAGCCAGATGTCGAGCGGGCCG
Source organism: Streptomyces sp. L-9-10 (assembly GCF_004151105.1). Lineage (GTDB taxonomy): Bacteria > Actinomycetota > Actinomycetes > Streptomycetales > Streptomycetaceae > Streptomyces. The sequence goes on along the minus strand of NZ_PHRF01000056.1, from coordinate 22,603 downwards.
CTGTGGCGCAGCCGTACGGCTCCTTCGAGCGTGGCCCGCACCATGGCGAGCGGTTCCTTGCCCGGGACGTACGTGGTGAGGAACGCGACGCGGGTGCCGGGTTCGGCGGGGACGGGTATGGGGTCCCTGGCGACCATCGTGGCGTGGGCGACCGACGTGACGTTGACGAGCATGAAGAGGGCGATGAGCCCGATCGAGCCGAGCATCACATGATCGAGGACCACCAGCAGGCGGTCGCCGCCCTCGCGCTCGGTGCGGTGGGTGGGCCAGACGAGATAGACCAGCAGGGCGCCGGAGAGCAGCGGCGCCAGAGCCATCAGCAGGACGGCTCTTATTCGGTGGGGTTCCCGCGCGAGCAGACTCCGGTAGCGCACCCGGTAGGCCACGGCCCGGTCCGGTTCCGTGAGCGGACCGGCCAGGCAGCTGTGGACGTCATAGTCGTAGTCGTACTCGGAACCCTCCGGCCGCACGGATGCCTCCAGCTGTCGCACCAGATTGATATCCCCACAAAAGGGGACATTGATCGGCGTGTCGACTGGAGGCGTCCGTGCGGGCGGTGCTGTGCGCGGAGGTTACTGCGTACGGGTTGACGCGGGGCGGTACGGATGGGCGCGGCGCGGTGCGGGTCGAGGCGGGTCGCGGGAGAGACGGGGCTCAGCCGGCGAGGTGGCGCTCCACCGTCTCGACCTTCGAGGTGAGACCGTCCGTGACCCCCGGCCGGATGTCGGCCTTGAGGACGAGCGAGACGCGCCCGGCACGGGCCTCGACCGCGGCGACGGCCCGCTTCACGACGTCCATCACCTCGTCCCACTCCCCCTCGACGGAGGTGAACATGGCGTCCGTACGGTTGGGCAGCCCCGACTCGCGGACGACACGGACGGCGTCGGCGACGTACTCCCCGACGTCCTCCCCCACGCCCAGCGGGCTCACCGAGAAGGCGACGATCATGCGCTCACCGTACCCTCGCGGCGCGCGCGGGAGGCGATGACCGCGTCGTCGGCGGCGCGCTTGAGCTTGCGCTCGGCGAAGAAGCCGCCGGCCGGCAGGACCGAGAGCACGAAGTAGAGGGCCGCGGTGCCGAAGGACCACTTGGTGCGGTTCCAGGCGTCCAGCCAGAAGACCACGTACAGCACGAAGAGCAGACCGTGGACGGCGCCCATGACGGGGACCGCGTTGAAGTCCGTCGTGCGCTTGAGCACCGAGCAGACGAGGAGCAGCAGGAACGACACGGCCTCCGGGGCGGAGACCAGACGGAGGCGATGGAGGGAGGAGGCGGTCTTGATGTCCACGGGGAGGCACCTTCGGCGTCGGGGGCAGACGTGATCTTGTGAATGTGTGCACAAGCGCGGTCTCATTGTGGCAGCACGGCTTTGCCCGACCGTTATCAGGGTCCGGGTCGGGGGCGTGTCGGGGCTCGGGGCGGGGGCGTACCGGGGTCCGGTCGGGGGTGATCGCGGACCATGGGCCCTGTTCCCTGTCAGTGCCGCCCGTTACCTTCGATCCGTGGCTCAGTTCCGACTGCAAGGCAGCAAGGTGCTCGCCGTCGACATGACCGGCGACGCCGTCAAGGCGAAGAACGGCTCGATGGTCGCGTACGACGGCCGGATGGCGTTCAAGAAGATGTCCGGCGGCGGTGAGGGTCTGCGCGGGATGGTGACCCGCCGGCTCACCGGCGAACAGATGACCGTGATGGAGGTGAAGGGCGAGGGCACCTGCTATTTCGCCGACCGCGCGAGCGAGATCAGCCTCGTCTCGCTGCACGGCGACAAGCTCTTCGTCGAGGCGAGCAATCTGCTCTGCGCGGACGCGGGGCTGCGCACCGGCACGTCGTTCACCGGTCTGCGGGGCGGGGCGACCGGGAGCGGCCTGTTCACCACCACCGTCGAGGGCATGGGCCAGGCCGCGATCATGTCGGACGGCGAGGCGGTGATCCTGCGGGTGACCCCGCAGTACCCGCTCCACGTCGACCCCGGCGCGTACATCGCCCACCAGGGCAACCTCCAGCAGAAGTTCCAGTCCGGCGTCAACTTCCGTACGTTCATGGGCGAGGGATCGGGCGAGGCCTTCCAGATCCGCTTCGAGGGCGACGGGCTCGTCTACGTCCAGCCCAGCGAGCGGAACACGATCGGGGGCGATGTCTGATGCCGTTCCGCGAGATCAACTCGAAGATGGTCGAGGCGACGGTCCTGCCCGGCCAGAAGATGTTCAGCCAGCGCGGCGCGATGCTCGCGTACCGCGGCGATGTCAGCTTCACCCCCAACATCCAGGGCGGCCAGGGCGGTCTGATGTCCATGATCGGGCGCCGGGTGGCCGATGAGGCGACCCCGCTGATGACGGTCGAGGGCAGCGGCACGGTCATGTTCGGCCACGGCGGCCATCACATCCAGGTCATCAATCTGGCGGGCGACACCCTGTGCGTCGAGGCGGACCGGCTGCTCGCCTTCGACGGGACCCTCCAGCAGGGCACGATGTTCATGGGCTCGCAGGGCGGGGTCATGGGCATGGTGCGCGGACAGGTGACAGGACAGGGCCTGTTCACCACCACCCTCAAGGGCCATGGCGCGGTCGCGGTGATGGCGCACGGCGGGGTGATCGAGGTGCCCATCACCCCGGGCCGGGAGATCCATGTGGACCCGCAGGCGTATGTCGCGCACCACGGCGACGTACGGAACAAGCTGTCCACGGCCCTCGGCTGGCGCGACATGGTCGGACGCGGCTCCGGCGAGGCGTTCCAGCTGGAGCTGAGCGGCAGTGGCGCGGTGTACGTCCAGGCGTCGGAGGAGAAGCTGTGAGCACGCCCGTGATCCATGACCCGATGACGCTGCCGAGCGACGACAACGTCAACGCGTACACCTTCTGTGTGGAGTTGAAGGGGAGCCAGTGGTTCCTGCAGAAGGGGAAGATGATCGCCTACTACGGGCAGATCAACTTCGACGGCATCGGCCACGGCCGGTTCGAGCGGCTGCTGCGTACGAGCTTCCACTCACCGCTGCACGCCAGTGACTGGGTGGTGGCGGAGGGCAGCGGCAAGATGCTGCTCGCCGACCGCGCCTTCGACGTCAACTCGTTCGATCTGGAGGACGGCAATCTGACGATCCGGTCCGGGAATCTGCTGGCGTACCAGCCGACGCTGGCGCTGAAGCAGTCGATCGTGCCGGGCTTTCTGACGCTGATCGGTACGGGGAAGTTCGTGGCGGCGTCCAACGGGCCCGTGGTCTTCATGGAGCCGCCGCTGCGGGTGGACCCGCAGGCGCTGGTGGGCTGGGCGGACTGCCCGTCCCCCTGCCACCACTACGATCATGGCTATATGTCCGGAGTGCTGGGCGGTCTCAGGTCGTTGACGGGGATCGGCGGTACGTCGGGCGAGGAGCATCAGTTCGAGTTCGTCGGGGCCGGGACGGTGCTGTTGCAGTCGACGGAACTGCTGATGGCGGAGCAGCCGTTGGGCGCGATCACGCCGGAGCCCGGGGTGCCGGGCGGCGGCGCCCCCTCGGGACACTCCGGGCATCAGGGATCGCAGGGTTCCACGCCCCGGATGCCGGGGCAGCTCGGCGATCTCCAGCGTCGCTTCGGTCTGTGAGCGGTAGTCTGCGGAGTGTGACGTCGAACGCCTGCGCCCCCGGCCGGATGACCGGGTGCGCGGTGTCACACCCGGACGCTTCGTACAGATTTCAACTTCTTAGGTAGAATCCATACATGGAGACCGAGACCGCCACCCGCTGGCTGACCGACGCGGAGCAGTGCGCCTGGCGCACCCATCTGGATGTCAACAAACTGCTGACGCACCAGCTGGAGAAGGACCTCCAGCCGTTCGGCCTGACCATGAACGACTACGAGATCCTGGTGAACCTCTCGGAGTCGGCGGACCGGCGCATGCGGATGAGTGACCTCGCGGCCACCACGCTCCAGTCCAAGAGCCGGCTCTCCCATCAGATCACCAGGATGGAGACCGCGGGGCTGGTCCGCCGGGAGAACTGCGAGTCGGACCGGCGCGGGCTCTACGCGGTCCTGACGGACCAGGGGATGGAGACCATGCAGAAGGTCGCGCCGCACCATGTCGCGTCCGTACGGAAGCACTTCATCGATCTGCTGACGCCCGAGGCGCTGGCGGAGCTGCGGGCGTCGCTGACGCCGGTGGCCGAGCAGTTGCGCGGACGGCGCGGCAAGAGCTGAGCCGATACCGGGGCTCCCGGTTCGAGGGCCCGGCCGCCGGAGCGCTCCGGCGGGCGGGCTTCCCGGCTCAGTCGGCGCGACCGGTGTCGTCGGCGTCGGCGCCGCTGCCGGGGTTGCCGGTGCTGCCGGGGTCCGCGTCGTCCGGCCTGGGCAGGCGCAGCTCGAACAGGGCGCCGCCCTCGGGAGCCCGGCCGACCGTGAGCGTGCCGTCATGGCGCGCGGCCACATCGCGCGCGATGGCCAGACCGAGACCGGCGCCACCGTCGTCACGGCTGCGCGCGTCGTCGAGCCGTACGAACCGCTCGAAGATCCGCTCGCGCTCCGCCTCCGGCACCCCGGAGCCGTCGTCGGCGACCGCGAGCACCACCTGACCGCCCGACCGGTACACGGACGCGGTGACCGACGCGTGCGCGTGGCGCTGGGCGTTGTCGAGCAGATTCCCCAGCACCCGGGCCAACTGGCCGCGTGATCCGGCCGCTTCGAGCCCCGGACGGACATCGAGCGTGACCGGGATACGGTCCGCGGTCCGCTGCGAGACCTCCTCACGGACCATCGCGCTCAGGTCGAACCGCGCCCGCCCCGGCCGCTCCCCCGCGTCCAGCCGGGCCAGCAGCAGCAGATCGGCGGCGAGTTGCTGGAGCCGTACGGTGTCCGCGACCGCGCCCGGCACGTCCAGCAACTCCGGGTGGGCGTCGCCCACTTCGAGCTGGGTGCGGAGCGAGGCGATGGGGCTGCGCAGTTCGTGCGAGGCGTCCGCGACGAAGCGGCGCTGCCGCTCGACGGCGGCCTCCAGCGCCGTGAGCGTCTCGTTGGTCGTACGGGCCAGCCTGGCCACCTCGTCGTCCGTGGCCGGCTCGGGCACCCGCCGGGAGAGATCCGTCGAGGCGGTGATGGCCGCCATCTCGCGCCGGATGCCCTCCACGGGCCGGAACGCCCGCCGGGTCACCAGCCAGGTCACTCCCCCGACGACCAGCAGCAGGACGGGGAGCCCCAGCAGCATGGAGACGGTGGTCGTGCTGACCGCGGACTCCCGGTCCGCGAGGGAGGCGCCCGCGTGGACGACGACCGTCTCGCCCGCGCGGTCGGTCACCTCGACCGCGGCGAAGCGGTAGTCGCCGGTCGTGCCGTCGACCGTCGCGCTGCCGTCGGTGTAGGAGGTGCGGTCGCCGATCTCGCCGACCGCGGGATCGTCGTCCCCGCTCGCGTCGTCGTCCCCGCCCTTGTCGTCGCCCCCGTTGTCGTCCGCACCGCTGTCGTCGTCGGCGGTGTCATCGTCGTCGCCCGGGGCCGCGGTGCCGCCCGGGGCGGGGCTCGCCGCGGGGCTCGTGGCGGGGCTCGTGGCGGGGGTCACCGCGGACACCCCCGTACCGCTGATCCGCTGGAGGTCCTCGCTCGCCCTGAGCAGCCGGCCGCGCTCGTCCGACACCTGTACGGGGTGTCCGGTGTCGTCCGGCAGGTCGAGCCGCGCGTACGACGTCTGGTCCGGTACCAGGGAGGCGATGTCCAGCGCGACTTCGCGCGCCGCCGTGTCGGCGCTCCGGCCTGCCTGATCGGTGAGGTTCGAGCGGAGCGAGAGGACGACCGCGATCCCGGCGGCCACCAGCGCGACCGCCACGACGGCCGTCGCGCCCAGCGCGGCCCTGGCGCGTACGGAGGACGCGAACCGGCGCCCGCGCGCGATCATGACGCGACCAGCCGGTACCCGGCGCCGCGCACCGTCTGGATGGCCGCGGCGCCGAGCTTGCGCCGCAGGGCGCTGATGTAGACCTCGATGATGTTGGGGTCGCCGTCGTAGGCGAAGTCCCAGACGTGCTCCAGGATCTCCGGTTTGCCGACCACCTCGCCGGCCCTGACCGCCAGTTGTTCGAGCACCGCGAACTCCTTGGCGGTGAGTGCCACTTCGGTCCCGTCCCGGAAGACGCGGCGGGCGGCGGTGTCGACGGTGAGACTCCCGATCCGCAGCACGGGCGAGGCACCGGACGAGCCGCGGCGGCGCAGCAGGGCCTTGACCCGGGCGACGAGCACGACGTACGAGAACGGCTTGGTCAGATAGTCGTCGGCGCCGGTGTCCAGCCCCTCCGCCTCGTCGTACTCGCCGTCCTTCGCGGTGAGCATCAGGATGGGTACGTCATGACCGGCCGCGCGCAGGGCGGCGCAGACGCGGTAGCCGTTCATGCCGGGCAGCATGATGTCGAGCACGACCAGGTCGTACACGCCCTCGCCCGCCCGGTACAGCCCTTCGAGGCCGTCGTGGACGACGTCGACGGCGAAGCCCTCGGCCCTCAGCCCCTTGGCGAGCGACACCGCGAGCCGCTTCTCGTCCTCCACGATCAACAAACGCATGGCCCCAGCTTCCCAAACGGAACCTGAAGATCACTTCAGGTGGCTTCAGGCTGGCTTCAGCTTCCCTCCGCCACATTGAAGTCGTTCCACACGGACCGACTCGGGGAGGACCCCTCATGAAGCGCAATCTCGTCATCGCAGCCATCACCGCGGCGGCACTGATCGGCGGCGGCACCTACACGGCGGTCGCCATGGGAGGCGACGACAGCCGGGGAGCCACGGGGACGGCGACGCTGCCCGCGCCGGTCGCGCAGCTCGGGGTGGTGTCGGACGACTCCGGGAACGACGTCCTCGACGACTCCCGGGACGACGGGGACGGCGGGAAGGACGACGGCAGGGACGACGGCAAGGACGACCGTGCGCCGGTGAAGCGGCAGCCGGCCGGCGGGAACGGTACGGGCCTGACCGCGGGCGAGGCCGCCGCCGCGGCCCTGAAGGAGCACCCGGGCGCCGTGGCCTCCGTCGAGCGGGACGACGACGGCGACCGCCACTGGGAGATCGACCTGTTCGGCAAGGACAACCGCTGGCACGAACTGCGCGTCGACGCGGCCACCGGCGCGGTGCGGGTGGACCGCGACGACGACGGGGACGACGACCGGGACGACGACCACGGCGACGACCGCGCCGCGCTGCGCGCCGCCTCCGTGGACGTCCAGCGCGCGGTGGCCGCCGCCCTCGCCTCCGCACCCGGGACGGTGACCTCCGCCGAGATCGACGACGACCACGACGGCCGCTGGGAGATCGACGTACGGGGCGAGGACGGCCGTACGCACGAGCTGAACGTGCACGCCACGACCGGCGAGGTCACCGTGGACCGCGACGACGACGGCCGGGACGACCACGGTGACGACGACGGCCGCGGCGGCCATGACGACCGCGATGACCACGACGACGACCGTTACGACGACTGAGACGTCCGCTGAGACGTCCGCCCGGACGGCTGAGCCGCCCCACCGGCACGGTCACCCGCGCCTCCGCCCGGCCACCGCGGCCGGGCGGTTCGGTGCGTCAGGGCCGTACGTCAGCCCCGTACGTCGGGCCGATCAGTCGGGCCCGGTGCGTCAGGCCCCGTCCGTCAGGCCCGCCACCAGCTCGTCCGCCGCCGTGTACGGGTCCAGCTCCCCCGCCACGATCCGCTCCGCCAGCGCGCCGAGCCGCCGGTCCCCGTGCAGATCACCGATGCGCTCGCGGAGCGTGGTGACCGCGATGGTCTCCACCTCGCGGGCCGCGCGGCGGGCGCGGCGGAGAGCGAGGGCGTCGTGCTCCTCCAGCCAGGCGCGGTGCTTCTCCAGGGCCTCCACCACCTCGTCGATGCCCTCGCCCCGCGCGGCGACGGTCTTGACGATGGGCGGGCGCCAGTCGCCGGGCCCCCGCGATTCGCCGAGGCCCAGCATGTGGTTGAGCTCGCGGGCCGTCGCGTCGGCGCCGTCACGGTCCGCCTTGTTGACCACGTACACATCGCCGATCTCCAGGATCCCGGCCTTCGCCGCCTGGATGCCGTCGCCCATGCCCGGCGCGAGCAGCACCACCGAGGTGTCGGCCTGCGAGGCGATCTCGACCTCCGACTGGCCGACCCCGACGGTCTCCACCAGGATCACGTCGCACCCCGCCGCGTCCAGCACCCTGATCGCCTGCGGCGCGGCCCAGGCCAGTCCGCCGAGATGGCCGCGGGTGGCCATGGAGCGGATGTAGACACCGGGGTCGGAGGCGTGCTCGGACATCCGGACGCGGTCGCCGAGCAGCGCTCCGCCGGAGAAGGGGGACGAGGGGTCGACGGCCAGCACCGCGACCCGCTTGCCCGCCTTCCGGTACGCGGAGACCAGCGCGGAGGTCGAGGTCGACTTGCCGACACCGGGCGATCCGGTCACACCGATGACATACGCGTTGCCAGCGAGCGGTGCCAGCGCGGCCATCACCTCGCGCAGCTGCGGGGACGCCCCCTCGACCAGTGAGATCAGCCGGGCCACGGCCCGCGGCCGGCCCTCTCGCGCCTGAGCCACCAGCTCGGGGACGTCCTGCATCACAGCTCCGTTCCTTCGGTCCGTACCCGTACTCGCACCCGCACCGCTGCGTTCCCGCCCGGGTTCCTACCCGGCCACGCGCACGATCAGCGCGTCGCCCTGGCCGCCGCCACCGCACAGCGCCGCCACGCCGGTCCCGCCGCCGCGCCGCTTCAGCTCCAGCGCGAGATGGAGGACGAGCCGGGCGCCTGACATGCCGATCGGGTGCCCGAGGGCGATCGCGCCGCCGTTCACATTCACCTTTTCCGGGGAAACCCCGAGGTCCTTCATTGACTGCACCGCGACGGCCGCGAACGCCTCGTTGATCTCGATGAGGTCGAGGTCGTCGACGCCGATGCCCTCCTTCTTCAGGGCGTGCTGGATCGCGTTCGACGGCTGGGACTGGAGCGAGTTGTCCGGGCCCGCCACATTGCCGTGCGCGCCGATCTCCGCGATCCACTCAAGACCCAGCTCCAGGGCCTTGGCCTTGCTCATCACCACGACCGCCGCCGCGCCGTCGGAGATCTGCGAGGACGTGCCGGCCGTGATCGTGCCGTCCTTGGAGAACGCGGGCCGCAGTCTGGCCAGGGACTCCACGGTCGTCTCGGCGCGGATGCCCTCGTCCTGTGCGAAGAGCACCGGGTCGCCCTTGCGCTGCGGGATCTCGACGGGCGTGATCTCGGCCTCGAAGACACCGTTCTTCTGCGCCGCCGCGGCCCGCTGGTGCGAGAGCGCGCCGAACTCGTCCTGCGGGGCGCGCGCGATGCCCAGCCGGGTGTTGTGCTTCTCCGTCGAGGCGCCCATGGCGATGTCCTCGAACGAGTCGGTCAGTCCGTCGTACGCCATCGAGTCGAGCATCTCCATGGCGCCGTACTTGTAGCCCTCCCGGGACTTCGGGAGCAGGTGCGGGGCGTTGGTCATCGACTCCTGGCCGCCCGCGACCACCACCTCGAACTCACCGGCGCGGATCAGCTGGTCGGCCAGCGCGATCGCGTCGAGTCCGGAGAGACAGACCTTGTTGACGGTGAGCGCGGGGACGCTCATCGGGATTCCGCCCTTGACCGCGGCCTGGCGTGCCGGGATCTGCCCTGCCCCGGCCTGGAGTACCTGGCCCATGATCACGTACTGCACCTGGTCGCCGCTGATCCCGGCCCGGTCCAGTGCCGCCTTGATCGCGAAGCCGCCCAGCTCCGCACCGGAGAAGGACTTCAGCGAGCCCAGGAGCCGCCCCATGGGGGTGCGGGCGCCCGCGACGATCACAGATCTGTTGGTGTTCGTATCCGACATGAGACGCGATCCCCTTTGCGTACAGCTTGAGGAGTGAACGAGGGTTTACTTTCAATGTACTGAGCGGTTCTCCCACGGGTCACCAGGCAGCGCGTGTGATCGCGCGCACGTTGCGTAATCACCGCGGTGACGCTGCACTGTCTCCATGCTGACGCGAATCGACCACATCGGAATCGCCTGCTTCGACCTCGACAAGACCGTCGAGTTCTACCGGGCGACCTACGGCTTCGAGGTCTTCCACACCGAGGTCAACGAGGAGCAGGGCGTCCGGGAGGCCATGCTCAAGATCAACGAGACGTCCGACGGCGGGGCTTCGTACCTTCAGCTCCTCGAATCCATCCGGGAGGATTCGGCCGTCGGGAAATGGCTGGCGAAGAACGGCGAGGGCGTTCACCACATCGCGTTCGGTACGGCGGACGTCGACGGTGACGCCCAGTCGGTCCGTGACAAGGGCGTACGCGTTCTGTACGACGAGCCGCGCACCGGGTCCATGGGCTCCCGCATCACGTTCCTCCACCCCAAGGACTGCCACGGCGTACTCACAGAACTGGTCACCTCCCGCCCGGAGCACTGACCTTAAGGATTCCCGGCCCGGTAGAGTGGGGCGCTCCGGGCCGGGGCCGGGCCGGGGCCGCGCCCCTGCCGAAGATCTGTCACCATTCCCCGGGGGGCCGTTCGCCGCGAACGGTGCTCAATTGGGCAGTTGCGACCAGGGGACGGATGGGACCGCGCAGTGCGGGGCTACGAACGCCAGGAGAGCCACCGAGCTGACGACGACCACCTCTCGCGGTTCGAAGCCGAGATGGACCGGCTGAAGACCGCGCGGGAGAAGGCCGTCCAGCACGCCGAGGACCTCGGTTACCAGGTCGAGGTCTTGCGCGCCAAGCTCCACGAGGCACGCCGTACGCTGGCGACCCGTCCCTCGTCGTACGACAGCGGGGACCTCGGCTATCAGGCCGAACAGCACCTGCGGAACGCCCAGATGCAGGCGGAGCAGATGCGCGCGGACGCCGAGCGCGAGCTGCGGGACGCGCGCGCCCAGACGCAGCGCATCCTCCAGGAGCACGCCGAGCACCAGGCCAGGCTCCAGGCCGAGCTGCACGCCGAGGCCGTCCAGCGCAGGCAGCGGCTCGACCAGGAGCTGGCGGAGCGCCGGCAGACCGTCGAGTCGCATGTCAACGAGAACGTCGCCTGGGCCGAGCAGCTGCGTGCCCGTACCGAATCCCAGGCCAGGCGGCTGCTCGACGAGTCCCGCGCCGAGGCGGAGCAGTCCCTGGCCGCGGCCCGCGCGGAGGCCGCCCGGGTCACCGAGGAGGCGCGGCGGCGGCTGGGCGCGGAGTCCGAGACGGCCCGCTCGGAAGCCGAAGCGATCCTGCTGCGCGCTCGCAGGGACGCCGAGCGGCTGCTGAACGCCGCCTCCGCGCAGGCGCAGGAGGCCACCAGCCACGCCGAGCAGCTCCGTACGTCCACCACCGCCGAGGCCGACCAGGCCCGCCAGCAGGCCGCCGAGCTGGGCCGCGCGGCCGAGCAGCGGATGCAGGAGGCGCGGGAGCGGCTGCGCGAGGCCCGCGCCGAGGCGGAGAAGGTCGCCGCGGAGGCCAAGGAGGCCGCGGTCAAGCGGCTGGCCGCCGCCGAGTCGCAGAACGAGCAGCGCACGCGCACCGCCAAGTCGGAGATCGCGCGGCTGGTCGGCGAGGCGACACAGGAGGCCGAGGCGACCAAGGCCGAGGCCGAGCAGGCGCTCGCCGACGCCCGCGCGGAGGCCGAGAAACTGGTCGCGGAGGCCGCGGAGAAGGCCCGTACGGTCGCCGCCGAGGACACCGCGGCCCAGCTGGCCAAGGCGGCCCGTACCGCGGAAGAGGTGCTGACCAAGGCGTCCGACGACGCCAAGGCCACCACCAGGTCCGCGAGCGAGGAGGCCGAGCGGATCCGCCGCGAGGCCGAGGCCGAGGCGGACCGGCTGCGCGGCGAGGCCGCGGAACAGGCCGACCAGCTCAAGGGCGCGGCCAAGGACGACACCAAGGAGTACCGCGCCAAGACGGTCGAGCTCCAGGAGGAGGCGCGCAGGCTGCGCGGCGAGGCCGAGCAGCTGCGGGCCGAGGCGGTCGCGGAGGGCGAGCGGATCCGCGGCGAGGCGCGCCGCGAGGCCGTCCAGAAGATCGAAGAGGCGGCCAAGTCCGCCGAGGAACTGCTGACGAAGGCCAAGGCGGACGCCGACGAGGTGCGCTCGGGCGCCACCACCGAGAGCGAGCGGGTACGCACCGAAGCCATCGAGCGCGCCACGACGCTGCGCCGGCAGGCCGAGGAGACCCTGGAGCGCACCCGCGCCGAGGCCGACAGGCTGCGCGCGGAGGGCGAGGAGCAGGCCGAGGCCACCACGGCCGCCGCCGAGCAGGCCGCGGCCGAGCTGCGCGAGGAGACCGAGCGGGGCGTCGAGTCCCGTAAGGCCGAGGCGGCCGGCGAGCTGACGCGGCTCCACACGGAGGCGGAGCAGCGGCTGTCCTCCGCCGAGGAGGCGCTCACCGACGCCCGCGCCGAGAGCGAGCGGATCCGGCGGGAGGCCGGCGAGGAGACCGACCGGCTGCGCGCCGAGGCCGCGGAGCGGATCCGTACGCTCCAGGCGCAGGCCGAGCAGGAGGCGGAGCGGCTGCGTGACGAGGCCGCGGCCGACGCCTCGCAGTCGCGCGCCGAGGCGGAGACCGCGGCCGTACGGCTGCGCTCCGAGGCCGCCACGGAGGCCGAGCGGCTCAAGACCGAGGCACAGGAGAGCGCTGACCGGATCAGGACCGAGGCCGCCGCCGCCGCCGAGCGGGTCGGCACCGAGGCCGCCGAGGCGCTGGCCGCCGCGCAGGAGGAGGCGACCCGCCGCCGCCGCGAGGCCGAGGAGACGCTGACGGCCGCCCGCGCGGAGGCGGAGCAGGAGCGCGAGCGGGCCCGCGAGCAGAGCGAGGAGCTTCTCGCGTCGGCCCGTAACCGGGTCGAGGAGGCCCAGACCGAGGCGCAGCGGCTGGTCTCGGAGGCGGACTACCGCGCCACGGAACTGGTGGCCGCCGCCGAGCAGACCGCCCAGCAGGTACGGGATTCCGTCGCCGGTCTCCAGGACCAGGCCGAGCAGGAGATCACCGGGCTGCGGGCCGCCGCCGAGCACGCGGCGGAGCGGACGAGGACGGAGGCGCAGGAGGAGGCCGACCGGCTGCGCGCCGACGCGTACGCCGAGCGGGAGCGCGCCGCCGAGGACGCCAACCGGATCCGGCTGCGGGCCCAGGAGGAGGCGGACGCCGCGCAGGCGCTCGCCGAGCGCACGGTCGGCGAGGCGATCGCGGAGGCGGAGCGGCTGCGTTCGGACACCGCCGAGTACGCGCAGCGGGTACGGACCGAGGCGTCGGACTCGCTCGCCTCGGCGGAGCAGGACGCGGCCCGTGCCCGTGCCGAGGCCCGCGAGGACGCCAACCGGATCCGCGGCGACGCCGCCGGCCAGGCCGACCGGCTCATCGGGGAGGCCACGAGCGAGGCCGAGCGGATGCGCGCGGAGGCCGCCGAGACGGTGGGCGCCGCGCAGCAGGCCGCCGAGCGGCTGCGGATCGACGCCGAGCAGTTCAAGCGGGAGACCGAGGCCGACGCGGAACGGCTCAGGAGCGAGGCCCAGGAGGAGACGGACTGGCTCCTGGACGAGGCGCGCAAGGACGCGGCCAAGCGCCGCTCGGACGCCGCCGAACAGGCCGACCAGCTCATCAACAAGGCCCAGGAAGAGGCGCTTCGGGCCGCCACCGAGGCCGAGACGCAGGCCGATAGGATGGTGGGGGCCGCCCGCACGGAGGCGGGCCGTATCACCGCGGACGCCACCGTCGAGGGCAACTCCCTGGTGGAGAGGGCCCGTACGGACGCGGACGAGCTGCTCGTCGGCGCGCGCAGGGACGCGACGGCCGGCCGGGAACGGGCCGAGGAGCTGCGCGTGCGCGTCGAGGCCGAGATCGAGCAACTGCACGAGCGGGCCAGGCGCGAGACGTCCGAGCAGCTGAGAACCGCGGGCGAGCGCGTCGACAACCTGATGAAGGCGGCCAACGAGCAGCGCGCGGAGGCCGAGGCGAAGGCCAAGGAGCTGGTGGCCGAGGCCGGTTCGGAGGCGAGCAAGGTCCGTATCGCCGCCGTGAAGAAGGCCGAGGGGCTGCTCAAGGAAGCCGAGCTGAAGAAGGCCGAACTCGTCAGGGAGGCCGAGAAGTTGCGTGCGGACGCCGCCCAACAGGCCAAACAGACCGTCGACGAGGGCAAACGCGAACTCGACGTACTGGTCCGCAGACGGGAGGACATCCAGGCCGAGATCTCCCGCGTTCAGGACGTACTCGAAGCGTTGGAGTCGTTCGAGGCACCTGCCGTGCCCGCGAAGGACAACCCCGTCAAGGCGGGTGCGGCGGCGGGTACCACCCGTTCGAGTGGAAAATCTTCCGATAGCTAGTGCCGCGACGCGGCCGACATGGCCGGGAGAGGCACTTGCCACTCAAAAGGCTGGACATTCTCCATATCAAACCTGCATCGGCTCGATGACACGCCGCTTCGGCCCCTAGGATTCCCTCTATCACCTCACCGGTCTCATTCGACAGGAACCCCATGAGCGACACTTCCTCCCCATTCGGCTTCGAGCTCGTGCGGCGTGGTTACGACCGCGGTCAGGTGGACGACCGCATTACCAAACTCGTCGCCGACCGTGACAGTGCTCTGGCCCGCATCACCTCTCTGGAAAAGCGCATCGAGGAGCTGCACCTCGAAACGCAGAACGCCCAGGCCCAGGTCAGCGACGCGGAGCCGTCGTACGCCGGCCTCGGCGCCCGCGTCGAGAAGATCCTCCGCCTCGCCGAGGAGGAGGCGAAGGACCTGCGCGAGGAGGCCCGCCGCGCGGCCGAGCAGCACCGTGAGCTGGCCGAGTCGGCGGCGCAGCAGGTGCGCAACGACGCCGAGTCGTTCGCCTCGGAGCGCAAGGCCAAGGCCGAGGACGAGGGCGTCCGTATCGTCGAGAAGGCGAAGGGTGACGCCGCCACGCTGCGCTCGGAGGCGCAGAAGGACGCGCAGTCCAAGCGTGAGGAGGCCGACGCGCTGTTCGAGGAGACCCGCGCCAAGGCCGCCCAGGCCGCCGCGGACTTCGAGACGAACCTCGCCAAGCGGCGTGAGCAGTCGGAGCGCGATCTGGCGTCGCGTCAGGCGAAGGCCGAGAAGCGTCTGGCCGAGATCGAGCACCGCGCCGAGCAGCTGCGTCTGGAGGCCGAGAAGCTGCGTACGGACGCGGAGCGCCGGGCCCGTCAGACCGTCGAGACGGCCCAGCGTCAGTCCGAGGACATCGTGGCGGACGCGAACGCCAAGGCCGACCGGATCCGCAGCGAGTCGGAGCGCGAGCTGGCGGCGCTCACCAACCGCCGCGACTCGATCAACGCCCAGCTGACCAACGTCCGCGAGATGCTGGCCACGCTGACCGGTGCCGCGGTGGCCGCCGCCGGCACCCCGGCCGACGACGAGCCGATCTCGCGCGGCGTCCCGGCCCAGCAGTCCCGCTGACCCACGGCGGCCGTCCGGCCGGGAAGGTTCTTCCGGCCGGACGACGATCGTGATCAGTACGCACGCGAGGCCCCTCGCCACTCCGGTGGCGGGGGGCTTTGTGCCGTCCTAGGTTGGTCCGCATGATCGAGGTCCACGGGCTCACCAAACGCTTCGGCCGCACGGTGGCGGTCGATCGGCTCTCCTTCCGGGTGAGACCGGGGGTGGTGACGGGCTTTCTGGGCCCCAACGGCGCGGGCAAGTCGACCACGATGCGGATGATGCTCGATCTGGACAATCCGACCGGCGGTTCGGTACGGATCGACGGCAGGCGCTACCGCGAGCTGGCCGAGCCGCTCAAGCACATCGGGGCGCTGCTGGAGGCCAGGGCCATGCACGGCGGGCGCACCGCGTACAACAATCTTCTCTGTCTGGCGCAGAGCAATCGCATCCCGGCGAGCCGGGTGAGCGAGGTGCTGGACATGGTCGGACTGAGCGCCGTCGCGAAGAGGAAGCCGAAAGGTTTCTCTCTCGGAATGGGGCAGCGGCTCGGGATCGCCGCGGCGCTTCTGGGCGATCCCGAGATCCTGATGTTCGACGAACCGGGGAATGGTCTGGACCCCGAAGGCATCCACTGGGTACGCAATCTGATGAAGGCTCTGGCCCGCGAGGGACGCACGGTCTTCGTTTCCAGTCATCTGATGAGCGAAATGGCGCTGACCGCCGACCATTTGATCGTGATCGGCCAGGGCCGGCTGCTGGCGGACACCTCGATGGCCGACTTCATCCGGGAGAACTCCCGCGGTGACACGCGGCTGCGTTCGCCGGAGCGCGCGCGGCTCGAAGACATCCTGCGCGACGGGGGGTTCACCGTCGTCGAGGCGGAGGGCGACGTACTGGAGGTCGACGGGGCGTCCACCGAGGAGCTGGGGGAACTGGCCGCGCGGCACGGGATCGTGCTGCACGAGCTGAGTTCCCGGCGCGCCTCGCTCGAAGAGGCGTTCATGCGGATGACGGCGGAGTCGGTGGAGTATCACGCCCGCGCGGAACCGCGGTGGGGCGAGGACCGCCGAGGCGTCGACCCGCAACGCGAGGACCGGCGGGGCGAGGACCCGCGAGGCGAGGACCGGCGGGGCGAGGGGGTCTGACATGGCATCGGTGCCGGCGGTCCTCCGGTCCGAGTGGACCAAGATCCGTACGGTCTCCTCCACCACCTGGACGCTGATCAGCGCCCTGGTGGTGACCGTCGCCCTGGGAGCCGCGCTGTCCGCGGTGCTGAACTCCCAGTTCGGTGATCTCTCCCTGGAGGAGCGGGCCACCTTCGACCCGACGTACACCAGCTTCTCGGGAATGGTTCTCGGCCAGCTCGCGATGGTGGTCTTCGGGGTGCTGGTGGTCGGCTCCGAGTACACCTCGGGCATGATCCGCACCTCACTGGCCGCCGTACCGCGACGCGGCACGTTCCTCTTCTGCAAGATCCTGGTGGCCGGGGTGCCGGCGCTGGCGGTCGCGGTGCTGACCGGGTTCCTGGCGTTCTTCGTGGGCCAGGCGCTGCTCGGCGCGCACGGTACGGCCATCGGCGAGCCGAACGTGCTGCGCGCGGTGATCGGCAGCGGGCTGTACATGACGCTGATCGCGCTCTTCTCGATGGGGGTCGCGGCGATGCTGCGCAGCTCCGTCCTCTCGCTCGGCATCCTGATGCCGTTCTTCTTCCTGGTCTCGCAGATCCTGGCGGCCGTTCCCGGCGCCAAGGAGGTCGCCCGGTACTTCCCCGACCAGGCCGGCCGCCAGATCACCCAGGTCGTCCCCAACGCGGTGAGCTCCAGTCCGGCCCCCTACGGGCCATGGGGCGGTCTCGGGATCATGGCCCTGTGGGTGCTGGCCGCGCTGGCGGGCGGCTACGCGGTCACGCGGAAGCGGGACGCGTAGGCTCATGGCGAGGGGATACGGCTCCCCACGGCGTTTCACAGCGGTTCGCGGCATTTCGCGGCACCTCGCACGAGGAATTCACCCGGCGACTCCCCGCCGTAACGACTTGGCTGGAACCGTCAAGGCACGGATATCCTCGTAACTCTTACGGGGGCTTTAGGTCAGGAACGGCCACTGCCCCGACGACCTGACCTGTCGATGGGGCTGGAGAATGATCGAGGCAGTCGGCCTGACGAAGCGCTACGGCGCCAAGACGGCCGTGTACAACCTTTCCTTCCAGGTACGGCCCGGATACGTCACCGGGTTCCTGGGCCCCAACGGTTCCGGCAAATCGACCACGATGCGGATGATCCTCGGGCTGGACCGGCCGACCGCCGGACAGGTACGGGTCGGCGGGCATCCCTTCCGGCAGCTGCCGAACGCACCGCGCCAGGTGGGCGCGCTGCTCGACGCCAAGGCGGTGCACGGCGGGCGCAGCGCGCGCAATCACCTGCTGTCGCTGGCCCAGCTCTCCGGGATCCCGGCCTCGCGGGTCGACGAGGTGCTCGGGGTCGTCGGCCTCCAGGACGTGGCCAAGAAGCGCTCCAAGGGCTTCTCGCTCGGTATGGGCCAGCGGCTCGGTATCGCGGCGGCGCTGCTCGGCGATCCCCAGGTGCTGCTGTTCGACGAGCCGGTGAACGGTCTCGACCCCGAGGGGATCCTCTGGGTCCGGAACCTGATGAAGCAGCTGGCCTCCGAGGGCCGTACCGTCTTCGTCTCGTCCCATCTGATGAGCGAGATGGCGGTGACCGCCGACCATCTGATCGTGATCGGGCGCGGCCAGCTGCTCGCCGATATGACGATCAAGGACTTCATCTCGGCCAACTCGGCGGACTTCGCGCGGGTGCGTACCCCGGAGACCGATCCGCAGCGGCGCGAGAAGCTGACCACGGCGCTCGCCGAGGCGGGCGGTCAGGTGCTCTCCGAGCCGGACGGGGCGCTGCGGGTCACAGGGCTGCCGCTGCCCCGGATCAGCGATCTGGCGTACGAGGCGGAGGTGCGGCTGTGGGAGCTCTCGCCGCACCAGGCCTCGCTGGAGGAGGCGTACATGCGGATGACCCAGAACGCTGTGGACTACCGTTCGACGGCCGACGCGCTGGCCGGCTTCGAGCCGCCCCACCAGCCCGGCTACGGGCCCCCGCAGGGCCCCGTGGCGCCCGTCGTCCCGGAGGTGCCGCAGCAGGGCTGGTACGCCCCGCCGCCGCCCGGAGCCAACCCGTACGCGGGCGCTCCCCCGGCCTCGGCCCCGACGGCCGCGCCGGCACCGGCGGCCCCGACACCGGCAGCCGCACCGGCACCGGCGGCCGCGCCGCCGGCCGCTCCCGCGACGGCCCCCGCCGCAGACATGACGAAGCGCGACAGCAACGAGGACGCCCGATGACGACCCCGTACCAGCAGCCTCCGCAGCCTCCTCAGTCCCAGGCGCCACAGCAGGCCCCGCAGTGGCAGGGCGACGGCCTCTCCTCCGGTTACACCTCGCCGATCCCGGCCCGCCGGGCCCATCTCGGCGACGCCCTGGCCTCCGAGTGGACCAAGCTCCGTTCCGTGCGGTCCACGATGTGGACCCTCGGCGTGATGATCGTGCTGATGCTGGGCGTCGGACTGCTCACAGCCCTGGTGGTCTCCAGCGTCTCCGGCGAGCCGGAGGTCCCGGGTGGCCAGGAGGTGCTCTCCCTCGGCTTCTTCGGTGTGCTGCTCGGCTCCATGTGCGTGATCACGCTGGGCGTGCTGACGATCACGTCGGAGTACGGCACAGGCATGATCCGTACGACCCTCACCGCCTGCCCGAGCCGGGGCAGGGTGCTGGCGGCGAAGTCGCTGGTCTTCTTCCTGCTGGTCTTCGTGATCTCACTGGTGATCACCATGACGGTGTCGGCGCTCCAGCTCTCGATCCTGGGCGCGGAGTCGCCCGCCGGTGCGGACTGGCTGCGGGCCACGGCCGGGGTCAGCCTCTACCTGGCGACGCTCGGGCTGCTCTCGCTGGCGGTCGGCACGCTGATCCGGCACTCCGCCGGGGCGATCACCGTCATGATCGGTGTGCTGCTGGTGCCGCTGGTGCTGGCGATGTTCATGTTCTCGGATTCGCTCACAGCGGTGCGCGAGGCGCTGTTCGACTACTCGGTCCCGAACCAGCTGTCGGCGTTCTACGAGAGCAGTGCTCGCGTCACCGGGCCCTCGGGCTGGGAGCCGCTGTGGATCCTGCTGGGCGTGACGGCGGTCGCGATGCTCGCGGCGTTCTTCTCGCTGGACAAGCGCGACGTCTGAGCCGTCCCGCGTCCCCGCTTCGGGGCGCCGCTCAGTACTTCGGCGCGTTACGGGACCGCTGCACCCGTGTGGTGCGGCGGTCCTTCGCGTTCCAGCACGCCTGGTGCCAGTGCCGCCGGTCATCGACCCCGCCGTACTCGGGCCAGGCCACCACGTGCGGCACCGCGCCGGGGATCTCCTGGTCGCAGCCGGGGCAGCGGTAGCGCTTGCCCGCGGCGCTCGCCCCGGCGACATGGCGCACCGACCAGCTCTCGCCCTGCCAGAGCTCCGACCGCTGGAAGCCTCCGTACCGGTCGCCCGCCTCGCCTGCTCGCTCGGTCGGGTTCTCGCCGCCTCGGGGGCGGTTGCGGCGCGGGGACACAGGACACCTCACGGGGCAGACAGCACGGTTCCGTTCCAGCCTACGGCCCACGACATGGGGTACACGTACCTCGCGGCGTGAGTCCGCCACGCGCGCGGAAGGCACTGACCGGACAATCGCAAGAATTTGCAGACCGGACCGTGCCTTTGGCACGTGTCAGGCGTTGTTGCCCGTAGGGGGAGTCGCGTCGGCCGCAAGGAGGCAGAAGGCGATGCGTGTTGGAGCTTTTGTACTGGCCGCCCAGTTCCCGGGCCAGGGACAAGGGGAGGCACTGCACCGTGCGGTGCGGACCACGGAGCTGGCGGAGGAATCCGGGCTCGACTCGGTCTGGCTCGCCGAGCACCATTTCGTGCCGTACGGCGTCTGTCCGTCGGCGGTGACCCTGGCCGGGGTGCTGCTCGGCCGGACCCGCCACATCCGGGTGGGTACGGCGGTCAGCGTGTTGCCGAACGTACATCCGGTGGCGCTCGGCGAGCAGGCGGCGCTGCTGCATCTCGTCTCCGGCGGCCGGTTCACGCTCGGCGTGGGGCGCGGCGGGCCCTGGGTCGATCTGGAGGTCTTCGGCACCGGCCTGCGGGCCTACGAGGAGGACTTCCCGGAGTCCCTCGCCCTGCTGCTGCGCTGGCTGCGCGAGCCGCGCGTGGGGGCATCGGGGGAACGCTTCAGCTTCCGCGAGGTCGCCGTCGTACCGCGCCCCGACGAACTGATCGAACCGAGCACGGGGCCCGAGACGCTCATGGCCTGCACCTCGCCCAGGAGCGTCGAACTGGCCGCCGCGCACGGCCTGCCGATGCTCCTCGGCATGCACTGCGGTGACGAGGAGAAGGCGGAGATGGTCGCCCTGTGGCGTACGCACGCACGCGCGGCGGGTCGTCCCGCTGACGAGATCGCCGGCGCCGCGCATGTATCGGCCGGGGTGGCGCAGATCGCCGACAGCCGCGCGGAGGCGAGCGAGACACTCGTCAAGGCCATGCCCGGCTGGCTGCGCCAGGGCCTCGGCGCCCATGTCACGGTCGACGACAGAATCCGGGCGATGCGCGACCCGGTGGAGTACACCGAACTGCTCTGCGACCTCCATCCGGTGGGCCCGCCCGAGCTGGCCGCGGACCGGCTGGCGGCCACCGCGGAGCGCACCGGCATCACCCGCTTCGCCCTGCTCATGGAGGGCTCGGGCGATCTGGCGACGACGGAGGAGAACGTACGGCGGCTGGGCGCGGACGTACTGCCCCAACTCGCCTGAGGGACGCTGCCGCTCCGACACCGTCGGACACGGTGCGGAGCGACAGCAAGAGGCGTCAGCAGTCCCGGAGTTCGGGTGACTGGTTGAGCAACTGAGCCCTCACCGAGGTGAATCGGGTCAGCCGCTCGTCGACCGAGGAGTCCAGCGGGAACACCGCGACGCGGTGGCAGTTCTGGAATGCGAGACGCACCCCGAAGTGACGCTGCAGCGCGCCGCGAATGGCATCACTCGCGAGTGCGCGCAGCAGCTGACCACGTGCTTGCTCGTCCGGCGGGGGCGTCTGGTTGTCGGCGAACTGTCCACCGTCCACCTTCAGCTGTGCCACCAGAGAACTGATCATCTCCCATGCGTAAGGCAGGGAGGTCCGGACGCAGTCGACGAAAGCCGCTTCGTCGACCTCGCCTCGCTCGGCCTGATCCAACAGCGCCGGTGAGACGTCGAGCGACATGGGTTCTCCTCTCGCGACCCCGGGAGGCGGGGTCTTACGGGCAGGGAAGGAGGGGACGACGACGCAGCGTGCACGACCGGCGACCTCCTGCATCCACGTTAGGCGCGCTGTCCGGACCACACCAGCAGAATGGGAACACAACCGGCCAATAACGAAGGGGGCTTCCGGGGCGAATCGCGCGCGGTGGCGGCAGTCGAGTAGCGTTGCCGACCATGCGTCTCGTCATTGCCCGCTGCTCCGTCGACTACGCGGGCCGGCTCACCGCCCACCTGCCCTCCGCACCCCGTCTCATCCTGGTCAAGGCCGACGGCAGTGTCTCGATCCACGCCGATGACCGGGCGTACAAACCCCTCAACTGGATGTCACCGCCCTGCACACTGAAGGAAGGCGCCGACGCGGACGCCGGCGTGTGGACCGTGGTGAACAAGGCGGGCGAGAAATTGATCATCACCATGGAGGAGGTCCTCCATGACTCCTCGCACGAACTGGGCGTTGATCCCGGCCTCATCAAAGACGGCGTGGAAGCACACCTCCAGGAGCTCCTCGCCGACCGGATCGAGACGCTCGGCGAGGGCTACACCCTGATCCGCCGCGAGTACCCGACGGCGATCGGCCCGGTGGACATCCTGTGCCGTGACGCGGACGGCGTGACGGTGGCGGTCGAGATCAAGCGCCGCGGCGAGATCGACGGCGTGGAACAACTGACGCGCTACCTGGAACTGCTGAACCGGGACCCTCATCTGGCGCCGGTACGGGGGGTGTTCGCGGCGCAGGAGATCAAACCGCAGGCGCGGGTGCTGGCGACGGACCGGGGCATTGGGTGTGTGGTGCTGGACTACAACGGCATGAGGGGCATCGAGGACGACAAGCTGCGCCTGTTCTGACGGATCGCCTCCGGCGGGGGGGTGCCCCTATGGGTTTCGTCAACCCGTGGGGGCGGGTTGGGGTTCGTAGAAGGTGCCGTCTCGGAGCATGGCGAAGAGGACGTCTGCTCG
>NZ_PHRF01000055.1 GCF_004151105.1 Streptomyces sp. L-9-10 | reverse complement strand
TGCAACACGGCCAGGTCCAGAGGCACCGGCACCAGCGCGGCACGCCCTGTCGAACCCGCCGCGTCGAACAGCGCCAGACCCTCGGCCGAACCGAGCGGGATCATGCCTCCGCTGGTCATCCGCCGTACGTCGGCCTCGTCAAGCTCGCCGGTGATACCGCTGGCCTCGGCCCACAGGCCCCAGGCCAGCGACGTCGCCGCCAGACCGGACGCACGGCGGTGCTGCGCGAGAGCGTCCAGGAAGGCGTTCGCCGAGGCGTAGTTGCCCTGGCCGGGGCCGCCGAAGACTCCGGCAGCGGAGGAGAACAGGACGAATGCGGAGAGGTCCAGATCGCGGGTCAGTTCGTGCAGGTGCCAGGCCGCGTCGACCTTCGGCCGGAACACACCGTCGATCCGCTCAGGCGTCAGCGAGCCGATCGTGCCGTCGTCCAGGACACCCGCCGTGTGTACGACAGCGGTTACAGGGTGCTCGGCCAGCAGCGCCGCCACCGCGTCCCGATCCGCCACATCACATGCCGCGAGCACCACTTCAGCGCCCTGCGCGACGAGTTCGTCGCGCAGTTGCTCGGCGCCCTCGGCCGCGGCACCGCGCCTGCTGACCAGCAGCAGGTTCCGTACACCGCGCTCCGCGACCAGATGCCGGGCGAGAAGGCCGCCCAGCGTGCCCGTCGCACCCGTCACCAGCACCGCGCCCGAACCGAACCCGGGATCGTCCACCACGGACTGCCGGACCCGCGCCATGCGCGGCGCACTGGCAGCACCCGAACGCACCGCCAACTGCGGCTCTCCCGTGGCCAGCACGGACGGCAGCGCGTCGAGCGAGGCCGCCTCGCCGTCGAGGTCCACCAGGACGATCCGGTCCGGGTTCTCCGACTGCGCGGACCGCACCAGGCCCCACACCGCCGCCTGCGCGACGTCCCGCACATCCTCATCAGTCACCGTGGCTATCGCACCACTGGTCACGATGGCCAGACGCGCCGCGTCGAACCGGTCCTCCGCCAACCAGGTCTGCACCGCGTTCAGCGCCCAGTGCGCCGCCTCGTGCGCGCCGACGGCCGGGTCGGACGCGGAGGTGACCGGGCACGGCAGAACGACGAAGTCGGGCAGTTCCGCCGACGCCGCCAACGCCTCCAGGTCGCTCCACGCGGTCGTCGGAACGTCGCCGTCGGCCACCGACACCGACACCCAGTCGATGCCGAACAGCGCGTCACCGCCGTCGTCACCGGTGAACTGTTCCGGCGAGACGGGGCGCAGTACCAGCGAGTCGATCGTCGCTACCGGAGCTCCCGCCCCGTCCGCGACGGCCAACGCCACACCGTCCGCCCCGGCGGGCGACAACCGCACCCGCAGAACGGTCGCACCCGAGGCGTGCAGCCGCACACCCGACCACGCGAACGGCAGCCCGCCGAAGGCATCGGTGTCGCCCATCAGCCCCATGGCGTGCAGCGCCGAGTCCAGCAGTGCCGGGTGCAGACCGAACCCGTCCACCGCCACACCGTCCGGCAGGGCCACCTCGGCGAACACCTCGTCGCCCTTGCGCCACGCCGACCGCAGGCCCTGGAACACCGGTCCGTAGCCGAAGCCCAGCTCCGCCAGCCGGTCGTAGGCCCCGTCCGGGTCCACGGTCTCGGCCCCGGCCGGCGGCCACTCGACCAGGGAGGTCCCACCGGAGCGGCCACCCTCGCGCAGCACGCCGGTGGCGTGCCGGGTCCATGAACGGTCGTCGTCGCCCGTGCTGGAATAGAGGGTCAGCTCGCGCCGGCCCGACTCGTCCTCGGCGCCGGCCCACGCCTGCACCCGCACCGAGCCGTTCTCGGGCAGGACGAGCGGCGTCTCCAGCGTCAGTTCCTCGACCAGGTCGCAGCCGACCTGGTCGCCCGCCCTGATCGCCAGTTCGAGGAACGCCGTTCCGGGCAGCAGCACCGAGCCCTGGACCACGTAGTCGGCCAGCCACGGATGGGTCTGGACCGACAGGCGACCGGTCAGCAGCACACCGTCCGTGTCACCCACGGCGACCGTCGCGCCCAGCAACGGGTGCTCCGCAGAACCGAGCCCGGCGGCCGAGACATCACCGATCAGCGGCAGCGCGTCCAGCCAGTAGCGCTCGCGCTGGAACGCGTACGTCGGCAGATCGACGCGCTGAGCGCCGCTGCCCTCGAAGTAGGCGGCCCAGTCCACATGGGCGCCTCGTACGTGTACGTCCGCGAGCGCTGCGGTCAGCGCCGACTCCTCCGGGCGGTCGGTGCGCAGCACCGGCACGAACCCGGCGTCGGGCGCGGTCTCCTGACCCAGCGCCGACAGCGTTCCGCCAGGACCGATCTCGACAAACGTGGTCACGCCCTCGTCCCGCAGCGTGCTCACGGCGTCGGCGAACCGTACGGACTCGCGTACGTGCCGCACCCAGTACTCCGGCGAGGCGAGTTCTTCGGCGCTCGCCGACCGGCCCGTCAGTGTCGACACGATCGGGATCGCGGGCGCCTCGAACGACACGCCCTCCAGCACCGCGCGGAACTCGTCGAGCATCGGCTCCATCAGCGGCGAGTGGAACGCGTGGCTCACCCGGAGACGGGAGACCTTCCGCCCCGCCTCACGCCACCGCTCCGCGACTGCTTCGACATCCTCGGCAACACCGGAGACGACCACCGAGTTCGGACCGTTGACCGCCGCGATACCCACGGTGTCCGGCAGCTCAGGCGCGACCTCGGCCTCAGAGGCCTGGACCGCCACCATCGCGCCACCGGACGGCAGCGCCTGCATCAGCGCACCACGCGCCGACACCACCTTCACCGCGTCAGCCAGCGACCACACACCCGACACATGGGCCGCCGCCAGCTCACCGATCGAGTGGCCCGCCAGCATGTCGGGGCGCACACCCCACGACTCCAGCAGCCGGAACAACGCCACCTCGACCGCGAACAACGCCGGCTGGGTCACCCCCGTCTCGTTCAGCGCGTCGGCATCCTCACCGAACAGCACCTCACGCACCCGCGGATCGAACTCACCCAGCACCGCGTCCAACGCCTCGGCGAACACCGGGAAACGGGCGGACAGTTCACGCCCCATACCCAGCCGCTGCGAACCCTGACCCGAGAACAGGAAACCCAGCATCCCGCTCACCACAGAGCCCGTCACCACACCCGCCGCCTGCCGGCCCTCGGCCAGCGCGGCCAGAGCGGACAGCCCGGCCTCCGCATCCTCCGCGACCACCACCGCACGCTGCTCGAACGACGCACGCGACGTCGCCAGAGAGAACCCGACATCCACCGGATCCAGACCGACCACACCCGAACCCAGGCGCTCAGCCTGATACCGCAACGCCTCCGCACTCCGCGCCGACAGCACCCACGGCACCAGACCAACCGGCACCGACGCCACAACCGGAGCCGACTCCTCGGCCTCCGGAGCCTGCTCGATGATGGTGTGCGCGTTCGTACCGCTCACACCGAACGACGACACACCGAACCGGCGCGGCCGGTCGGTCTCCGGCCACGGCCGCGCCTCCGTCAGCAGTTCCACGGCACCGGCGGACCAGTCCACGTGCGACGACGGCTCGGTGACATGCAGCGTCTGCGGCAGCACACCGGTCCGCATCGCCATGACCATCTTGATCACACCGGCGACACCGGCGGCGGCCTGCGTGTGACCGATGTTCGACTTCACCGAACCGAGCCACAGCGGCTCACCGCCGCGGTCCTGGCCGTAGGTGGCCAGCAGCGCCTGCGCCTCGATCGGGTCACCCAGCGTCGTGCCCGTACCGTGCGCCTCCAGGGCGTCCACATCGGACGGCGCAAGACCAGCACTGGCGAGCGCCTGCCGGATGACCCGCTGCTGCGACGGGCCGTTCGGAGCCGTCAGGCCATTGGACGCACCGTCCTGGTTCACGGCGGAACCCCGCACCACCGCCAGCACCTGATGCCCGTTGCGCTGGGCGTCGGACAGCCGCTCCACGAGCAGCATGCCGACACCCTCACCCCAGCCGGTGCCGTCGGCGCTGTCGGAGAACGCCTTGCACCGGCCGTCCACCGACAGCCCGCGCTGGCGGCTGAACTCCACGAAGGAGCCCGGTGTGGTCATCACCGTCACACCGCCGACCAGCGCCAGTTCGCACTCGCCCTTGTGCAGCGCCTGAGCCGCCAGGTGCAGTGCCACCAGCGACGACGAGCACGCCGTGTCCACCGTCACCGCAGGGCCCTCAAGGCCGAACGTGTACGACAGCCGGCCGGAGATGACACTCGCCGAAATACCGGTGCCTATGTATCCCTCGACGGTCTCCTGCGCGGCGAGCAACAGCGACGCGTAGTCCTGGCCGTTGGTGCCGACGAACACACCGGACCGGCTGCCCCGCAACGAGTTCGGGTCGATACCCGCCCGCTCGAACGCCTCCCACGACGTCTCCAGCAGTAACCGCTGCTGCGGGTCCATCGCCACGGCTTCGCGCGGTGAGATCCCGAAGAAACCCGAGTCGAAGTCCGCCACCCGGTCGAGGAATGCACCCTTACGGCTGTAGGTGGTGCCCGAGTGGTCGGGGTCGGGGTCGTACAGGGACTCCACGTCCCAGCCACGGTCGGCCGGGAACCCGGACACCGCGTCCCCACCCTCGGCCACCAGACGCCACAGGTCCTCCGGCGACTCCACACCACCGGGGAAACGGCAGCTCATACCGACGATCGCGATCGGCTCGCTGGCCTTCTCCTCGACCTCGCGAAGCCGTTGCTTGGTCTGCCGCAGATCGGCGGTCAGGCGCTTCAGGTAGTCGAGGACCTTGTCGTCATTCGACATATTCTTGCTAACCCCTCTTGGTGAGACTCGGGACCCGTGGATCAGGAGTTGCCGAGTTCCTCGTCGATGATGTCGAACACGTCGTCCAGCGTTGCCGAGTTCAGGTCGTCCACCGCGACCTCGGCCTCCTTGTCGTCCCATGTGGACAGGAGCGACCGAAGCCTCAGCCGGATGTCCCCGACCAGTGCGTCGTCCGGGTCGAGCTTGGAGATGTCGATCGTCAGTTTGTTCAGTTCGCTGAGCACCGCGGCGGCGGGTGTGCCGTGGTCGGCGAGCACCGTCGTCCGCAGGTGGGCCGCGAGCGCCGCCGGGTTCGGGTGGTCGAAGACCAGGGTGGCGGGCAGGCGCGAGTCGACCTCCGCGTCGAGCCTGTTGCGCAGCTCCACGGCGGTGAGCGAGTCGAACCCGAGTTCCTTGAACGCCCGGTCCGCCTCGACGGTCTCGGGTCCGGCGAAGCCGAGCACGGCCGCGGTGTGGGTGCGTACGAGGTGCACCAGCGCCCGGTCCTGCTCCGCCTCGGTGAGGCCCGCGAGCCGCTGGGTGAGCGGTACCGCGCCGGAGCCGTTGCCGGACCGTGCGGACCGGCGGGCGGGCGTGGGTACCAGACCGCGCAGCAGCGGCCGCACCTGCTCCGGGTGGGCCCGCAGCGCTGCCAGGTCGATCGCGGCGGGTACCGCGGTCGCGGCGCCGGTCGCGCGCGCCGCGTCGAACAGCGCCATGCCGTCCTCGGAGGACAGCGGGGCCATGCCGCCCCTCGCCATCCGCCGCACGTCGGCGTCGTCGAGGTGGCCGGTGATACCGCTGGCCTCGGCCCACAGACCCCAGGCCAGCGATGTCGCGCACAGTCCCGCGGCCCGGCGGTGCTGCGCGAGCGCGTCGAGGAACGTGTTGGCGGCCGCGTAGTTGCCCTGGCCGGGGCTGCCGAACACACCGGCGACGGCGGAGAACAGCACGAACGCCGTGAGGTCCGTCCCCAGGGTCAGCTCGTGCAGGTGCAGCGCGGCGTCGGCCTTGGGGCGGAACACCGCGTCGACGTGTTCCGGGGTCAGTGACTCGATCGTGCCGTCGTCCAGTACGCCCGCCGTGTGGACGACGGCGGTCACGGGGTGCTCGGCCAGCAGCGCGGCGACCGCGTCGCGGTCGCTCACGTCGCAGGCCACGGCCGTGACCCGCGCGCCCAGTGTCTCCAGCTCCCGGGTCAGCTCCTCGGCACCCGGCGCCGACGCGCCGCGCCTGCCGGTCAGGACCAGGTCCTGGACTCCGTGGTGGGTGACGAGGTGCCGCGCGGTCAAGCCGCCGAGCATGCCGAAACCACCGGTGATCAGTACCGTGCCGTCGGGGGCGAACGCCGGCGGCTCGGGCGCGTCGGCCGGAACGGCGAGCGGTGCCAGCCTGGCCATCGAGGCGGCGCCGTTCCTGATCGCGACCTGCGGCTCCCCGGTCGCCACGGCGGCGGGCAGCCTGCGCAGCGACTTCTCGTGCCCGTCCACGTCGACCAGTACGAACCGCGCCGGGTGCTCCGACTGCGCCGACCGCACCAGACCCCATGCGGGAGCGCGCACCAGGTCGGGGACGTCCTCCTCGGGCCCGGCCGCGACCGCGCCGCGTGTCAGCAGTACGAGCCGCGACTCGGTGAACCGGTCGTCCGCGAGCCACTTCTGGAGCAGTTCGAGGGTGAGGCGCGTCGCCTCGCGGGGGGTGGTCGCGCCCGCGCCCGGCGTCACGGCCACGAACCGGGGCACCGGCGCGCCGGCGTCGACGGCGGCCAGCAGTGCGGTCAGGTCGCCGTGCTCGTCGACCGGTTCACCGGCCGCGGTGAGCGCGTGGGCCGACCGGGCGGTGTCGCCGCCGAGCACCGCCCAGGTGCCGCTGTCGGGAGCGGCGTCCGGCATCGGCACCCACTTCACCTCGAACAGCGAGTCGCGGTGGGCGGACCGCGCGAGGGTGAACTGGTCGGCGGAGATGGGCCGCAGGCTCAGCGCGTCGACAGCGGCGACCGGCTCGCCGTGGCCGTCGGCGACCAGCACCGCGACGGCGTCCACACCGACCGGCGTCAACCGGACCCGCAGCTCCGTGGCGCCGGTGGCCAGCAGCCGCACCCCGGCCCACGAGAACGGGAGCCCCTCCGAGCTCACCCCGAGCCCGATGACGTGCAGCGCGGCGTCCAGGAGAGCCGGGTGCAGGCCGAAGCCCTCGTCCGTGAGGCCGTCCGGCAGCACCACCTCGGCGAACACCTCGTCGCCCTTGCGCCAGGCGGCGCGCAGGCCCTGGAAGGCGGGGCCGTGGTCGAGGCCGGAGGCGGCGAGGGTGGCGTAGTGGCCGTCCAGCTCGACCGGCTCGGCCTCGCTCGGCGGCCAGGCGATGAGATCGTCGGTGACGGGTTCCGCCTCGGCCGCCAGGGTGCCGGTGGCGTGGCGGGTCCAGCCTCCGCCTTCGTCCCCCCGGGAATCCACGGTGAAGGCCCGCCTGCCCGACGCGTCCGGCCCGTCGAGGCTGAGCCGTACCTGGACGCCGTCCCGCTCGGGGATCACCAGGGGCACTCCGAGCACCAGGTCGTCCAGCGACGCGCAGCCGGCATGGTCGCCGGCGCGCAGTGCGAGGTCCGTGTAGGCCGCGCCGGGGAGTACGGCGGCGCCCAGGACGCGGTAGTCGGTGAGCCACGGGTGGGTGCGCAGGGACAGCCTGCCGCTGAACACCAGGCCCTCGGAGTCCGCGAGTTCGGTGACGGCGGCGAGCAGGGGGTGGTCCACCCGCCCCAGCCCGGCCGAGGTCACGTCGCCGGACGCGGTGTGTGCCGTCGTGGGCCAGAAGCGCTGGTGCTGGAACGGGTACGTCGGCAGGTCCACCCGCCGCGCCCCGGACAGCTCCCACTCCACCTGGCCGCCGCGTACGAACAGTGTGCTCGCCGAGGTCATCAGCCGGGCCAGGCTCCCGTCCCCGCGCCGCGACGAGCCGACCACCACGCCGTCGGCGCCGACCAGCTCGCCCAGGCCGGCCACCAGTACCGGGTGCGGGCTCACCTCGACGAAGGCCTTGAAGCCCTCCGCCACCAGCGCGGAGACGGAGTCGGCGAACTCCACCGTCTGCCGCAGGCTCCGGTACCAGTACGCGGCGTCCATCTCACGCGTGTCCAGCCACCCGCCGGTCAGCGGGGAGAAGTACGGCACGTCGCCGGAGCGCGGCGACACGTCCGCCAGCGCCTCCATGAGCTGTGCCTCGATGCGCTCGACGTGGTGGGAGTGCGGGGCGTAGTCCGCCAGGACCCGCCGTGCCCACACCCCTTCCTCGGCGCAGACCTCCACCAGTTCGTCGAGCGCGGTGATGTCGCCGGAGACGACGACCGAGGCGGGGCCGTTCACGACGCCGACCGCGAGCCGGCCGTCCCATCGCGTCAGCAGTTCCCGTACGGCGTCCACGCCGAGCGCGACCGACACCATGCCGCCCTGACCGGACAGCGAGGCCAGCGCCTTGCTCCGGACGACGACGAGCCGCGTCGCGTCCTCCAGGGACAGGGCGCCCGCGACGCAGGCCGCCGCGATCTCGCCCTGCGAGTGCCCCAGTACGCCGCTCGGCTCGACGCCCCACGACCGCCAGGTGGCGGCCAGCGACACCATCACCGCGAACAGGGCGGGCTGGACGACGTCCAGCCGCTCCATCAGGCCGGCATCCCCGATCGCGTCCAGCAGCGACCAGTCGACGAACTCGTCCAGCGCCTTCGCGCACTCCTCCATCCGCGTGCGGAACACCGGGGAGGACTCCAGCAGTTCCAGCGCCATGCCGACCCACTGGGAGCCGTGGCCGGGGAACACGAACACCACTCCGGCGCCGGGGTTCTCCGCCACACCTGTCACGACGTTCGGCGCCTCACGGCCGTCGGCCAGCGCGGTGAGTCCGGAGAGGAACTCCTCCCGGTCCAGCCCCACCACCACGGCCCGGTGGTCGAAGACCGTCCGGGACCGCAACGAGTGGGCGATGTCGGCGACCGACGCGGGCGCCTCGTGCTCGCACTCCTCCCGGAGCCGGGACGCCTGTTCGCGCAGTGCCTCGCCGGACCGCGCCGACAACACCCAGGGCACGACCCCCGGCTCACCCGGCTCGACGTCGGCCGACGTCTCGGCGGGTGCCTGCTCGATGATGGCGTGCGCGTTCGTCCCGCTGAACCCGAACGACGACACACCCGCCCGCCACGGCCGGTCCACGGCGGGCCACGCGCGCTGGTCGGCGAGCAGTTCCACCGCCCCCGCCGTCCAGTCGACGTGCGGCGACGGCTCATCCACGTGCAGTGTCTTCGACAGCACACCGTGGCGCATCGCCATCACCATCTTGATCACACCGGCCACACCGGCTGCCGCCTGTGTGTGACCGATGTTCGACTTCACCGACCCCAGCCACAGCGGCCGGTCGGCGGGCCGGTCCTGGCCGTAGGTCGCCAGCAGCGCCTGCGCCTCGATCGGGTCACCGAGCCTCGTGCCGGTGCCGTGTGCCTCGACCGCGTCCACGTCGGACGGAGCCAGGCCCGCGCTCGCGAGCGCCTGCCGGATGACCCGCTGCTGCGAGGGACCGTTCGGAGCCGTCAGGCCGTTGGACGCGCCGTCCTGGTTCACCGCGGACCCTCGCACGACGGCGAGCACCGGATGCCCGTTGCGCTGGGCGTCCGACAGCCGCTCCACGAGCAGCATGCCGACGCCCTCACCCCAGCTCGTGCCGTCGGCGTCGGCGGAGAACGCCTTGCACCGGCCGTCCAGCGACAGTCCGCGCTGGCGGCTGAACTCGATGAACGCGCCCGGCGTGGACATCACGGTGACACCGCCCGCCAGTGCCGCCGAGCACTCGCCTGACCGCAGTGCCTGCACCGCCAGGTGCAGGGCGACCAGTGACGACGAGCAGGCGGTGTCCACCGTCACCGCGGGGCCTTCGAAGCCGAACGTGTAGGACAGCCGGCCGGAGGCCACGCTCGCCGCGTTGCCGGTCGCCATGTGACCGCCCACGTCCTCGGTGGCCTTGCCCAGCACCAGCCCGTAGTCCTGGGCGTTCGAGCCGACGAACACGCCGACGCGCTCACCGCGCAGCGACTCCGGGTCGACCCCGGCCCGTTCCAGCAGTTCCCAGGAGGTCTCCAGCAGCAGCCGCTGCTGGGGGTCCATCGCCAGCGCCTCGCGCGGCGATATCCCGAAGAATCCCGCGTCGAACCCGCTCACGTCCGACAGGAACGCGCCGGAACGAAGGTACGTGGTCCCCACTGCGTCCGGGTCCGGGTCGTACAGCGCCTCCACGTCCCAACCGCGGTCGGCCGGAAACTCCGACACGGCGTCCCCGCCCGCGAGGAGTACGTCCCACAGGTCCTCCGGCGACTCGACCCCGCCGGGGAACCGGCACGCCATCGACACGATCGCGATCGGTTCGTCGGTCACACCGGAGACGGCGACCGGAGCGGAAGGGGTGACGACGCCCGCACCGGACAGCTCGGTCCGCAGGAAAGCGGCCAGCGCGGCGGCCGTCGGGTAGTCGAAGACGAGGGTCGCGGGCAGGGCGACGCCGGTGGCCTCGCTGAGCCGGGTACGCAGTTCCACCGCGGTCAGCGAGTCGAAGCCCAGCTCCTTGAAGGCGCGGGTCGCGGAGAACGCGTCTCCGGACACGTGACCGAGCACCGCGGCGGCCTCGTACCGGACCAGCTCGGTGAGCTGCCGCTCCTGCTCGGTCTCGTCCAGGCCGGCGAGCTGCTGAGCGAGGGCCGATATGCCCTGCTCCGCCGGAGCGGCCTCGAACGCGGCCCGCACCTCGGGCAGTTCGCCCAGCAGTGAGCTGGGCCGCTGCGACATGAAGGTGCCCGCGAACCGCTCCCAGTCGACATCGGCGACGACGACGTTCCCGTCACCGCGTTCCAGGGCCGTGGCCAGACCCGCGATCGCCCCGGCCGGAGCCATCGTCGACAGGCCCCAGCGGTGCAGCAGTGTGGCCTGTTCGGCGGTCGCCACCATGCCGCCGCCGCCCCACGGACCCCACGCGACGGCCGTGGCGGGCAGACCCGCCGCCCTGCGGTGGTCGGCGAGGGCGTCCAGGTAGGCGTTGGCGGCGGCGTACGCGCCCTGCCCGCTGCTGCCCCACACACCGGCGATGGACGAGAACAGCACGAACGCGTCCAACGGCGTGTCGCCCAGCAGCTCGTGCAGGTTCCTCGCGCCGTCGGCCTTGGCCGCCAGCACATCGGCGAGCTCGTCCCGGCCGAGGTCGGCGAGGGCGGCCGAGCGCTCGATGCCCGCCGCGTGGACGACCGCGGTGAGCGACGGGACGCTCTCCAGCAGCGCCGCGACGGACTCCCGGTCGGCCATGTCACAGGACGCGAACGTGACGTCCGCGCCCAACTCGGTCAGCTCGGCCTCCAGTTCGCCGGCGCCCTCGGCGGTCCGGCCGCGCCGGCCCGCCAGCACGATGTGCTCGGCCCCGTGCGCCGCCAGCCAGCGCGCCACCCGACCGCCCAGGGCTCCGAGACCACCGGTGACCAGGACCGTCCCGCGCGGCGTCCAGCCGGCGCCGGAGGTGGCCGCACTCAGCGGCGCGGGCACCAGCCTGCGGCCGAGGATCCCGCCACCGCGTACGGCGACCTGGTCCTCACCGCTCGACCCGGCGAGCACCGAGGCCAGCAGATCACCGGTCACCTCGTCCTGCGCGTCCGGCAGATCGACCAGACCGCCCCAGCGCCCCGGGTGCTCCAGTGCCGCCACCCGGCCCAGACCCCACAGCATCGACTGCTCGAACCCGGCGACGGCGTCATCCGCACCCACCGACACCGCACCCGACGTCACACACCACAACGGCGCCGGCACATCCGCGCCACCCAACGCCCGCAGCAGACCGATCGTGGCCGCGACACCGGCGTCCGCGAGTCCCAGCAGCGAGACCACGCCGCTCGGAGCGGGCAGGTCGGTCAGCCGCCCCGCCCAGTCGTCGGCTTCCGGGGCCACCCGCAGCACGTGCGCGTCGGCACCGTTCCGGGCCAGCGCGTCACGGACCCACTCCGCGCGGTCCTCACCGGTCGGCGCGACGACCAGCCAGGCACCGTCCAGCCGCCGGCTTCCGGCGGTCACCTGCCGCCAGTCGACCCGGTACCGCCAGCCATCAGCGATGGAACGGTCCCTCTGCTCCCTGCGCCACGCGGACAGCCGAGGCAGCACCTCGCTCAGCGGATCGTCCGACGACACGTCCAGCGTACGGGCGAGATCGTCGAGGTCACCGCCCTCGACGACCTCCCAGAACCGCTCCTCCACGGGCGACATGCGCGGGGCGCCGTCGTCGACGGGGAGAGCGTCCAGCCAGTAGCGCTCGCGCTGGAACGCGTAGGTCGGCAGGTCGAGCCACTGGGCACCACGGCCGCCGAAGAAGGGCCGCCAGTCCACCTGGACACCGCGTACGTGCAGCTGCCCCGCGGCCGTGGTGGCGGCCACCGCCTCGGGCCGGTCACCGCGCAGCACCGGCACGAAGACCGCGTCCGGCGCGGACTCCTGGCCCAGCGCCGACAGCGTCCCGCCAGGACCGACCTCGACGAACGTGCCCACACCCTCGCCCACGAGCGTGCCGACAGCGTCGGCGAACCGCACCGACTCCCGTACGTGCCGCACCCAGTACTCCGGCGACGCCAACTCCTCCGCGCTCGCCAACCGGCCCGTCAGCGTCGACACGATCGGGATCTCGGGCTCACCGCACTCGATCCCCTCGACCACCGCACGGAACTCGTCGAGCATCGG
>NZ_PHRF01000054.1 GCF_004151105.1 Streptomyces sp. L-9-10 | reverse complement strand
ATGACCGCGGTCATCGGCAGCGCGCCGAGCGCCCCGCAGACCGTGTTCCCCACGCCCTGCGCCATGAGTTCCTTGTTGTAGTCCGTGCGCGGACCGTCGTGCATGCGGTCCACCGCCGCGGCGCTGAACAGGCTCTCCGCCGAGGCGATCAGCGTGAACGCCAGCACGGTGCCGATGGCGGCCACGCTCGCCAGCTGCCCGAACTCTCCGAGTCCGGGCGGGTTGATGGACTCCAGCAGGCCCTGCACCTCGACCTTGGC
>NZ_PHRF01000053.1 GCF_004151105.1 Streptomyces sp. L-9-10 | reverse complement strand
CCCGACCGGACCCGGGCCGGGTCGGTTCGGGACCGTATCCGAGCGGGATCGGAGTGGGACCGGAAGAGGACGGGCGGGTGACTTGCGGGGCCCGTCTAGAGTGGGTCGGAGACCCGGCGGGGCCGGGGGACGAGATGACCACGACCAGCAGGGAGCGCATGACGTGCGGCCGGTAGGCAGCAAGTACCTGCTCGAGGAGCCGCTGGGACGCGGCGCCACGGGCACCGTCTGGCGAGCCCGTCAGCGTGAGACCGCGGGAGCCGAGGCGGCCGTGGCCGGCCAGCCCGGCGAGACCGTCGCGATCAAGGTCCTCAAGGAGGAGCTGGCGAACGACGCGGATGTCGTGATGCGCTTCCTGCGCGAACGCTCCGTACTGCTCCGCCTCACCCACCCCAACATCGTGCGCACCCGCGACCTGGTGGTCGAGGGCGATCTCCTCGCGCTCGTCATGGATCTGGTCGACGGCCCCGACCTGCACCGCTATCTGCGCGAGAACGGGCCGTTCAGCCCCGTCGCGGCGGCCCTGCTGACCGCCCAGATCGCGGACGCGCTCGCCGCCAGCCACGCCGACGGCGTCGTGCACCGCGACCTCAAGCCCGCCAACGTCCTGCTCAGGAACGACGGCGAGCGGCTGCACCCGATGCTCACCGACTTCGGCATCGCGCGCCTCGCGGACTCCCCGGGACTGACCCGCACGCACGAGTTCGTCGGCACCCCCGCCTATGTCGCGCCGGAGTCCGCCGAGGGCCGTCCGCAGACCTCCGCCGTCGACATCTACGGCGCGGGCATCCTGCTGTACGAACTGGTCACGGGACGCCCGCCGTTCGCCGGCGCGACCGCGCTCGAAGTGCTCCAGCGCCACCTCAGCGAGGAGCCGCGCCGCCCCACCACCGTGCCCGAGCCGCTGTGGACGGTCATAGAGCGCTGCCTGCGCAAGGACCCGGACCAGCGGCCGAGCGCCGAGAACCTCGCCCGCGGACTGCGGACCGTCGCCGCCGGTGTCGGCGTGCACTCCACGCCCGCCCAGGTCGACGCCGCGCTCGGCGTCGGCGCGCTCCTCGCGCCCGACCCGGCGCCCGCGCCCGTGCCCGACACACCGGGCGCGGCCGACCCGACGCAGGTCCTGCCGAGCAACGCCGGCTCGTACGACCCGAACGCGGCGACCAGCGTCATGCCGTCCACCGGTCCCGGCGGCGGCCCCGGTCACGGCCCCGGTGCCGCCGACCCCACCTCGGTCATGCCGCCCGTACCGGTGGACCCCGAGGGCCCGCACCCCTGGCAGGGCCAGATGCGGGCCGCCCGCGACCGCAACGAGCAGACGCAGGTCCAGTACCTCGACCCGAGCCAGGACCCGCTGCGCCGCCGCCCGCAACGACAGCCCCAGCACCCGCCCCAGCAGCCCCCCGGGCACCAGCGGCCCGCGCAGCCGCCCCAGCGACAGCAGCGGTACGCGCCGCCCCCGCAGCAGCAACAGCCGTACGCCCCGGCACCACGCCAGCAGTACGCGCCCCCGCAGCCGCCGCCCCAGCAGCCGCAGGCACCGGCCCCCCGCCAGCAGCGCGAGCCGCGCCCGCCCCGCCAGCGCAACGCCAACCCGATGCGGATCCCCGGCCTGGGCTGCCTCAAGGGCTGTCTCTTCACGCTGGTCCTGCTCTTCGTCGCGGGCTGGCTCATCTGGGAACTGACGCCGCTTCAGGACTGGGTGGCCCAGGGCCAGAGCTACTGGACCGCGATCGGTGACGCGATCTCGACGGTGACGGACTGGATCTCGGAGCTGGGCGGCACGGTCTCGGGACAGTGACGGGGGCACGCGTGGCCGGGGGATGAGGGACGTATCCCCCGGATCGTGCTATTTCCCCCGCCGAAGCGGGTGACGGTGCCGACCAGGGCACGGAACACCCCGATACCCGCGTACTTTGAGGGGCAACGCCAGCCGCTGAGGGAGCAGTCTTGGCACGGAATATCGGCAGCCGGTACACCGCCCACCAGATCCTGGGACGGGGCAGCGCCGGCACGGTGTGGCTCGGGGAAGGGCCCGAGGGCCCCGTCGCCATCAAACTGTTGCGCGAGGACCTCGCGTCGGACCAGGAACTGGTCGGACGCTTCGTCCAGGAGCGCACCGCCCTGCTCGGACTCGACCACCCCCGGGTGGTCGCCGTCCGTGACCTCGTGGTGGACGGCAACGACCTCGCGCTCGTCATGGAACTGGTCCGCGGAACGGATCTCCGTACCCGCCTCGACCGCGAGCGCCGCCTCGCCCCCGAGGCCGCGGTCGCGATCATCGCGGATGTCGCCGACGGGCTCGCCGCCGCGCACGCCGCCGGCGTCGTCCACCGCGACGTCAAGCCCGAGAACATCCTCCTCGACATGGAGGGCCCGCTCGGCCCCGGCGGCGCGCACCCCGCGCTGCTCACCGACTTCGGTGTGGCCAAGCTCATCGACACCCCCCGGCGCACCAAGGCGTCCAAGATCATCGGCACCCCCGACTATCTGGCACCCGAGATCGTGGAGGGCCTGCCGCCGCGCGCGGCCGTCGACATCTACGCGCTGGCCACCGTCCTGTACGAGCTGCTCGCGGGCTTCACCCCGTTCGGCGGCGGCCACCCCGGCGCCGTGCTGCGCCGGCATGTGACCGAGACCGTCGTACCGCTGCCCGGTATCCCCGAGGAGCTGTGGCAGCTGCTCGTCCAGTGCCTGGCGAAGGCCCCGGCCTCCCGGCTGCGCGCCTCGGAGCTGGCGGCGCGGCTGCGGGAACAGCTGCCGACGCTCGCGGGCATCCCGCCGCTGGACGTGGACGAGCCGGACGCGGAGCCAGCGGAGCGGCCGTACGAACCGGATCCGTCAGCGGCGTCCGCGCCGTCGGCCCCCGAGGAGCCGCGCCGCCGGGGAGCGGTGCCGCTCGTCCCCGGCGCGGTGCCCGACTCCAACCGGGACACGCATACGAGCATGCGGGTGCCGGGACCGGACGAACTGGCGGGCGGGGCGCGCGGCACGGCGCGGGCGCCGCGGTCTCCGGGGCAGCGGCGGCCGGGATCGGCGCGGCACAAGGCGGAGGCGGTGCGGAAGCGCCGGATCACGCTGGGGGCGATGGCGGTGCTGCTGGTCGCGGCGGTGGGGGTGGGGGGCTGGCTGGCGCTGGGCGAGGACGGCGCGGACGCGCCCCGGGACTCCCAGCGGACGACGTCGCCGGCGCCGTAGCGCCTCCCGGCGGGGGCGTGGTGCGGGGCGCGGTGGGGTTGCGGTTTCGTACGGCTGGTGCCGGGGTCCGGGGCCTCCGGAGGTACATGTCCGGACGGCATGATGTACGGCGCGACTCTGCCCTGACGATGGTTCGGGCGTCCGTGCGCCACACATCACGCTTCAGTGTCCGGACACGCACCTCCTGCGGCCCCGGCCTCCTCCCCTCGGTGGGTCCCCGCAACGCGGCGATCCGTGTGGGGAGGGGGCGGGTGCGGGCCGGTGGTCGCCCTGTTCTGTCGCGGGGTGCGGGTCGGGGCGGGGTGCCGCTCCGTTCCGGGTGCCGTCTTTCCGGTGGCGAGTGAGCCGAAGGGGCGCGCCGCTGTCGTAAGGGAGGCTGTGCTCGATATGCGGCTCCGCCGCGCGGGCGGAGGTTCGTGAGGTACGAGCGAATCGAGCACGGTCGACCGTCGACGTTGGCTTAAGGCGCCCCGGAGGTGAACCGAGCCCCAAAAAAAGAAGGGTTACGCTGGTGCCGTGGCAGTCGTCGATGTATCCGAAGAGCTGAAGTCCCTCTCCTCGACCATGGGGTCGATCGAGGCCGTCCTGGACCTCGACAAACTGAGGGCCGACATCGCCGTGCTCGAGGAGCAGGCCGCGGCCCCGTCCCTCTGGGACGACCCCGAGGCGGCGCAGAAGATCACCAGCAAGCTTTCGCACCTGCAGGCCGAGGTCCGTAAGACCGAGGCGCTGCGTGGGCGCATCGACGACCTGGAAGTGCTCTTCGAGCTGGCCGAGGCCGAGGATGACGCGGACACCCGCGCCGAGGCCGAGTCCGAGTTGCTGTCGGTGAAGAAGGCGCTGGACGAGATGGAGGTCCGTACGCTCCTCTCGGGCGAGTACGACGAGCGCGAGGCGCTCGTCAATATCCGCGCCGAGGCCGGTGGCGTGGACGCCGCGGACTTCGCCGAGCAGCTTCAGCGCATGTATCTGCGCTGGGCCGAGCGGCACGGTTATCCGACGGAGGTCTACGAGACCTCGTACGCGGAGGAGGCCGGCATCAAGTCGACCATCTTCGTCGTCAAGGCGCCGTACGCCTACGGCACGCTCTCCGTGGAGCAGGGCACCCACCGTCTTGTCCGGATCTCGCCGTTCGACAACCAGGGCCGCCGGCAGACCTCGTTCGCGGGTGTCGAGGTGCTCCCCGTGGTGGAGTCCAGCGACCATGTCGAGATCGACGAGTCCGAGCTGCGCGTGGATGTCTACCGCGCCTCGGGGCCCGGCGGGCAGGGCGTCAACACGACTGACTCCGCGGTGCGTATCACGCATATCCCGACCGGCATCGTGGTGTCCTGCCAGAACGAGCGCTCCCAGATCCAGAACAAGGCGAGCGCCATGAACGTCCTCCAGGCGAAGCTGCTCGAACGCCGCCGTCAGGAGGAGCAGGCCAGGATGGACGCGCTCAAGGGTGACGGCGGCAACTCCTGGGGCAACCAGATGCGTTCCTACGTTCTGCACCCCTATCAGATGGTCAAGGACCTGCGGACGGAGTTCGAGGTCGGTAATCCGCAGGGTGTGCTCGACGGCGAGATCGACGGATTCCTGGAAGCCGGAATTCGCTGGCGCAAGCAGCAGGACAAGTAAATTCGCGCTTTGTCGACAAGGGAACTGCCGTTCGTAGGGCGGCAGTTCCCTTTTACGTCACAGTTGCATCCCCGCATGCCGGACAACTGACGCGATATCGGTCATCGCACGCGCAACGACCTTGACGCGTATATGAAAACCGGCGACGCTGGCGCGTGGCATGCGTAATTCGGGGCGCGTGAGACCGGGGGCGGAGTACGCGAACCCCCAGCGGCCGCTGCCCCGGACGCTGCACCACTGACGAATGAGCTACTGGGGGTAGCAGCCAGATGACCAAGAAGACGCGGATCCGCGTGGCACGTGTGGCGGCCGGCGCGGTGATCGCCGCGGGCGCCTCGCTGACCATCGCGGGCGCCGCTCAGGCCGTTGGTATCGGCGTGTCCACTCCGATCGCCGATGTCGGTCTGGGTATCGGTAACGAGGACACCACGGGTGGCACCACGGACGGTGGCACCACCGACGGCGGCGCGACGGTCGGCACGACTGTGGGCGGCACCACGGACGGTGGGACGACTGACGGTGGCACCACCGACGGTGGCACCACCGATGGTGGGACGACCGATGGTGGTACGACGGACGGCGGGACCACCGATGGTGGGGCCACGGACGGCGGGACGACCGATGGCGGGACCACCGACGGTGGGACGACCGACGGTGGTACGACGGACGGCGGGACCACCGATGGTGGGACCACGGACGGCGGCACGACCGATGGCGGCACCACGGACGGCGGGACCACCGACGGTGGCACGACCGACGGTGGTACGACGGACGGCGGGACCACCGATGGTGGGACCACGGACGGTGGCACGACCGATGGCGGGACCACCGATGGCGGGACGACCGACGGTGGCACCACGGACGGTGGCACCACCACCACCGGCGGTGGCACCGACGGCGGCTCCACCGGTGGCGCGACCACGGGTGGCGACAACACCGACACCGACAGTGTCGGCTCGCAGCCGGTCGAGCAGGGTGCGGCCAAGGAGGAGCTGGCGGAGACCGGCGCCGCCGAGACCACGTTCCTGCTGATCGGTGCCGCGACCATGATCGCCGGCGGTATCGGCTTCCGGATGCTGCCGCGTCTGGTCGGCGGCGGCCGTACGGCCGTCTGAACGGTGTAGTACGCACCACACCGCAGGCACGTGAAAATGAGGGGCCCGGACACCTGTCAGGCGTCCGGGCCCCTCATGCGTGCGTTCTGCGGGTCCGGGGTCGTTCGTCCTACGGGGCGGAGGTCACGCGGGCTGATACGCGGCCATCAGCGCCACCGCCGCGACGAGCACCACCAGCAGTGTGAGCAGCGCCACCGGGCTCAGGCCGCCCAGGGGACCCTGCTGCTGAAGACGCTCCCTGTTGGCGCGGCACACGCGGCAGCGGCCCTCGCTGACGGGTCCCGCGCAGTTGGCGCACACCAGTCTGTCGTAGGTCATGCGCATTCCTCCTCACCGCGCGGCGGAGCCGCAGCCAGTGTCTCTCCGCTCAACGCTCCGGGAAACACGACCGTTCCCCCCTCCACTCTGCCAGTTCCCGGCCGTTTCGGCGCGGTCGGCCGGATTCCTGGTGGACCTCACCGCTGGCGGCCCGGTGCCATCCGTGATAAATCGGCCCAAGCCCGTCCCCGGGCACTGTTCCAACAACGGACGCGGACTGCGCGCGGCAGTGCGGTTCGCGTAAGGTCTCGCTCACCTACTCCCGGCCGACCGTGGTGCACCCGTGATCCGATTCGACAACGTCTCCAAGACCTACCCGAAACAGAACAGCCCCGCTCTGCGTGATGTCTCCCTTGAGATCGAGAAGGGCGAGTTCGTCTTCCTCGTCGGCTCGTCCGGTTCCGGAAAGTCGACCTTCCTGAGACTGCTTCTGCGCGAGGAGCGCGCCAGCCACGGCATGGTGCATGTCCTCGGCAAGGACCTCGCGCGCCTGTCCAACTGGAAGGTGCCGCAGATGCGCCGCCAGCTGGGCACCGTCTTCCAGGACTTCCGGCTGCTGCCGAACAAGACCGTGGCGCAGAACGTCGCGTTCGCGCAGGAGGTCATCGGCAAGTCCCGCGGCGAGACCCGCAAGTCCGTACCGCAGGTCCTCGATCTCGTCGGCCTCGGCGGCAAGGAGGACCGGATGCCCGGTGAGCTCTCCGGTGGTGAGCAGCAGCGCGTCGCGATCGCGCGGGCCTTCGTCAACCGTCCCATGCTGCTCATCGCGGACGAACCGACCGGCAACCTCGACCCGCAGACTTCGGTCGGCATCATGAAGTTGCTGGACCGCATCAACCGCACCGGTACCACCGTCGTGATGGCGACCCACGACCAGAACATCGTCGACCAGATGCGCAAGCGTGTGATCGAGCTGGAGAAGGGCCGTCTCGTGCGCGACCAGGCACGCGGCGTCTACGGCTACCAGCACTGAGCGTTGAGCACACCGAGTACCGAGCACTGAGTACCGAAAGCTGAAAGGACGCCATGCGCGCCCAGTTCGTCCTGTCGGAGATCGGCGTCGGTCTTCGCCGAAATCTCACGATGACCTTCGCGGTCATCGTCTCCGTAGCCCTCTCGCTCGCCCTGTTCGGCGGCGCGCTGCTCATGCGCGAGCAGGTCAGCGTGATGAAGGACTACTGGTACGACAAGGTCAATGTCTCCATCTTCCTCTGCAACAAGAACGACGCGGCGACCGCGCCCCAGTGCGCCAAGGGCTCGGTCACCAGCCAGCAGAGGCAGCAGATCGAGGCCGATCTGAAGAAGATGGACCTCGTCGAGACGGTCCACCACGAGACGGCGGACGAGGCGTACAAGCACTACAAGGAGCGCTACGGCGACACCCCGCTCGCCGCCACGATCACCCCGGACCAGATGCCGGAGTCCTTCCGCGTGAAGCTGGAGGACCCCGAGAAGTACAAGGTGGTGGCGACGGCCTTCGCGGGCCGGGACGGGGTCGAGTCCGTCCAGGACCAGCGGAACATCCTCCAGAACCTCTTCGACCTGATGAACGGCATGAATATCGCGGCGCTCTGTGTGATGGCGCTGATGCTGGTCATCGCGCTGATGCTGATCGTGAACACCGTTCGCGTATCGGCGTTCAGCCGACGCCGGGAGACCGGGATCATGCGGCTCGTCGGCGCCTCCAGTTTCTATATCCAGATGCCGTTCATCATGGAGGCCGCGTTCGCGGGACTGATCGGTGGTGTGGTCGCCTGCGCCATGCTGCTGGCGGGCCGCTACTTCCTGATCGACAACGGTCTCGCGCTCGCCCAGAAGATGGAACTCGTCAACTTCATCGGCTGGGACGCGGTGCTGGCCAAGCTTCCGCTGGTGCTCGCGATCGGTCTGCTGATGCCCGCCGTGGCCGCTTTCGTCGCGCTGCGCAAGTACCTCCGGGTGTGACAAGCGCCCCTGGCGCGGAGGCGACAAGCACCGTTCTGCCGTTCGGTGTTGTCCTAGACTCAACCTCATGTCGGGTTCCGAGTTGCACCAGTTGCACCGAACGTCCCGCGGTGTACGCCGCGGGGCCGCCCTGACATTGCTCTTCGCGGGGGTGCTCGGCACCGCCGCGGCGACGGGCCTCCTGCCGTACGGCGAGGAGGACGCGCCCCGCGTGCACACCCGGCCCGTGGCGTCGACGGCCGACCGCGACGAGGTCGCCAGGGCCGCCGCCGAGGCCATGGCCAACGGCAAGTCCGGTACGGAAGCGGCCGAGGAGGTCGTCAGCCGCAGCGGCGACCGCTGGGGCTCGGTGTACGACA
This sequence comes from Streptomyces sp. L-9-10, assembly GCF_004151105.1. Lineage (GTDB taxonomy): Bacteria > Actinomycetota > Actinomycetes > Streptomycetales > Streptomycetaceae > Streptomyces. Next base: position 139,074 of record NZ_PHRF01000053.1, on the reverse strand, counting down.
AGAGCGAGTACGAGGAGTTCCAGCAGGCCCTGGACGGCTCGTACACCGGTGTCGGGCTGTGGGCGAGACGTACCGCCGACGGTCTGGTCGAGGTCACCCGGGTCCACCCCGGCGGTCCCGCGCAGCGGGCCGGTATCGGGCCGGGCGACATCATCAGGGACATCGACGGCCGCGGCATCAGGAAGCGGCCCGTCACGGAGATCATGGCGCTGCTGCGCGGCGGGGGGAAGGGCGACGGCGTGTCCGTCGTCGGCACCACCGTCGCGCTCGGACTGGAGCGGGACGGCCACCGCTGGACGGAGAGCCTGCGCCGCGCCCGGCTCACCACCGAATCCGTCACGGTCGACACGATCGAGGGCGGCGCGCTGCGGATCACGGTGGACGCGTTCACCAAGGGGACCGGCCAGCGGGTACGGGACGCGGTCAGTGCCGCGCCGAAGGGCGCCGGCGTCCTGCTCGACCTGCGGGGCAACGCGGGCGGACTGGTCGCCGAGGCCGTCACCGCCGCCTCCGCCTTCCTCGACGGCGGTCTGGTCGCCACGTACGACATACGGGGCGAGGAGCGCGCGCTGTACGCGGATCCCGGCGGCGACACCAGCCGCCCGGTGGTGGTGCTGGTCGACGGCGGCACGATGAGCGCGGCCGAACTGCTCACCGGTGCCCTCCAGGACCGCGGCCGGTCCGTCACCGTCGGCTCGCGCACCTTCGGCAAGGGCTCGGTCCAGATGCCGAGCACGCTTCCCGACGGCTCCGTCGCCGAGCTGACCGTCGGCACGTACCGCACCCCGGCCGGCCATGGGGTCGACGGCCGCGGGGTCACCCCCGATCTCCAGGTGAGCGACGGCGCCCAGGAGCGGGCGAGGTCGGTACTGAGCGGGCTCGGCGGCGCGGAGTAAAGAAGTTGCGCCGGGGTGAGAAAATGGCGGGACTATGGCTAAGGAAACTGGGCGCAAACTGATCGCGCAGAACAAGAAGGCGCGGCACGACTACCTCATTATCGACACGTATGAGTGCGGTCTCGTGCTGACGGGTACCGAGGTGAAGTCCCTGCGCCAGGGGCGGGCCTCCCTGGTGGACGGATTTGTCCAGATCGACGGACACGAGGCGTGGCTGCACAACGTCCATGTGCCGGAGTACACGCAGGGGACCTGGACCAACCACTCCGCCCGGCGCAAGCGGAAGCTGCTGATGCACCGGGTCGAGATCGACAAGCTGGAGTCCAAGTCGCAGGAGACGGGTCACACGATCGTGCCCCTCGCGCTGTACTTCAAGGACGGCCGGGCGAAGGTCGAGATCGCGCTGGCGAAGGGCAAGAAGGAGTACGACAAGCGGCAGACGCTGCGCGAGAAGCAGGACCGGCGCGAGACCGACCGGGCGATCTCGGCGGCGAAGCGGCGCCAGCGGGCCTGACCGGACCCGTCGGCGTTCCCGGTCGGCGCCGCTTCGGCCGGGGCGCGGTGGAATGGGCTGGCACCGTCGTGCGTTGGTCACGTACGATGGGTCCCGCACCTCACAGCGGGTGCACGCTCGAAAAATGAGCACGTTTGAAAAAACAACATGGGGATGATCGGTTTCGACAGCGGATGTCGAAGCAGGTGAAGCGAGCCGAGGAAGCGGCAATGATCTCGTAAACCATATGTCGCAAACAATAATCGCCACTTCTAAGCGCGATTCCTCCGCCTTCGCCCTCGCTGCCTAATTAGCAGCTAGCGAAGACTCTGCGGAGTGTCAGCCCGGGGCTGTTCCCGACCCGGATCCTGGCATCAGCTAGGGGACTAAACCTCTGAGCCCGGTCACGGGGAGCAGAGGGAAACCAAACAGTGACTGAGCCCGTCGGAGACTTGTCCGTGTGATCTCCGGGGCCGAGAAAAGCGAAACGGACTGCGCTCGGAGAAGCCCTGGTTCCGCACCGTTGGACGCGGGTTCGATTCCCGCCATCTCCACAATTCCCATGTTTTCAATTGAATACCGCAGGCGAAGGCCCCGCTGCTCAGGCAGCGGGGCCTTCGTCGTGCCCGAAGCGGCGCGTCCCGGCCGCCGCGAAGAGCAGCGCGAGGAGCGCGGCGCAGAGCGGGAGGGCGTAGCCGCGGGCCGGGTCGGTGTGTTCCACGGTCCAGCCGCCGGCCGCCGCGCCGGCGGCTATGCCGGCCAGCAGCGCCGTGACGGCCAGCGTCATCCCCTCGTTGAGCCGGGCCGCCGGGGTGAGCCGCTGGACGAGCGTCATGCCCGTCACCATCGTCGGGGCCGTCGCCGCGCCCGCGATCAGCAGCGCGCAGGCGAGCAGCGGGAGCGTCCCCGCGGACCCGGGCGCCCCCGTGGTGGCCGCGAGCAGGGGCAGGGACAGCAGCGCCGACATCGCGGCGACGCACAGCACCAGCCGCCGCCCGACCCGGCGGGCGGGGCGCAGCGTGCCGAGGAGCAGCCCAGCGGCACACGAACCGGCGGCCTGGAGCGCGAGAACTCCGCCCGCCCACGCCTGGTGACCGCGGTCGTCCGCGAAGGCGAGCGTGACGACCTCCGTCGCGCCGAACACGGCGCCCGTGGCGAGGAAGACGGCGAGCAGGGCGGCCAGCGCGGGCGAGTGGAGCGGGGCGCGCGCCGCGCCCGTACGGCCGGTGGCGGGCGGCTCGGTGGAACGCTGCGCCGCGAAGACCAGCACACCGGTCAGCAGCAGGACCGCGCCGGTCAGGGTGCCCGCCTCCGGGAAGACCGCGGTGCACAGGAAGGCGGCGAGCACCGGGCCCAGCATGAAGCAGAGTTCGTCGGCCGCCTGCTCGAAGGAGTTGGCGGTATGCAGGGCCGCGGCGTTCTCCGGGTTCGCTCCCCGGTACAGATGGGCCCAGCGGGCCCGGGACATCCCGCCGGTGTTGGGGGTGGTGGCGGTCGCGGCGTAGGCGGCGAAGAGCGTCCAGTCCGGCGCCTCGTACCGTACGCACAGGACCAGGGCGAGCGAGGCCAGCGCGGCGATCGCGGCGGCGGGGACGGCGATACGGGCCTGTCCGTAGCGGTCGACGAGCCGGGCGGTCCGGGGCGCCACCAGCGCGGTGGCCGCGAGGCCCGTGGCGGTGACGGCTCCGGCCAGCGCGTACGAGCCGCGCGATCCGGCGATCATGATCACGGCGCTGACGCTGAACATGCCCATCGGCAGCCGGGCGAGCAGATTCCCGGCGGTGAAGGCGCGGGCACCGGGGATCGCGAAGAGCCGCGCGTACGGGTTGCCCCGGCGGCGCGCTGTCCGTGGCGGGCGCGCCGCTTTCTGCGTTTTCGACGGCTCCGGTGGCTCCGGTGCGCTCGGCGGACCGGGTTCGGAAGCGGGTTCGGAAGTGGGGTCGAAGCGGGCGTCGTACCGCCGTGCCAGGACCAGGCTGTCGCCCGTGACGGCCAGCAGGGGAGTGTCGGGTGCGGGGGAGTACGGCATGCCCTCACCCTCGCCGTACGCCCCGCGTCCGGTCCAACACCTGCTCCGGGGGCATTCACGCATGCGTGTTGTCAGTGGTGTGTTGTTCAATGCGGCATGGCCCGAGACATCGACCCCCGGCTGCTCCGCGGCTTTGTCGCCGCCGCCGAGGACCTGCACTTCACCCGGGCCGCCGCCCGGCTGTACGTCGCCCAGCAGGCGCTGAGCCGCGACATCAGGCGGCTGGAGCGGGAGTTGGACGCCGAGCTGTTCGTACGGACCACGCGGCAGGTGACGCTGACCGCCGAGGGCGAACGGCTGCTGCCGTACGCCCGGGGCGTGCTGGCGGCCCAGGAGGCGCTGCTGGCCGCCCGCGCCGCCGGGGAACGGCCGCTGCTCGTGGATCTCAACACCGAGGGCATGGTCTCGGGGCGCGTGCTGGCGCGGGCGCGCGAACTCGCCCCGCATCATGAGCTGATGGCCCGCTTCGAGAGCGGCCTGACGCGTGCCGCCACCGAGATCCTGGCCGGCCGGCTCGACGCGTCCTTCGGATACGTCGACGGGCTCGCGCCCGCCCTCCGCTCCGGCCTCGCCCATCAGCTCATACGGTACGAGCGGCTCGCCGTGCTGCTGCCGTACGACCACCCGCTGGCCGACAGCGCGGAGGTGCCGCTCGACGCGCTCGCGGGCGAGAGCGTGTACGCGGGGGCGGGCAATCCCGGGACCCTGGAGTGGACGGAGCTGGCGCGGCGGCTCTTCGCCGGGCGCTCCGTCGCACTCGCCCCGCCCGCGCCGATGGCGGTCGGGGCCGAGGAGTTCCGGCGGGTGATGGCGAAGCACCGGACGCCCGTACTCGCCGTGATGGACTTCCCGGAGATGCCGGGGGCGGTGCTGCGCCCGCTCGTCGGCCCCGTGCCTCTGTCGCCCCTGTCGCTGGTGTGGCGCAAGGGGCTGAAGCATCCGGGAGTCGACGCGCTGCGCGCCGCCGCCGACGCGCTCGCCGCACGGGAGGGGTGGCTGGAACGTCTCCCCGGGAGCTGGCTCCCCGGCGCCGCCACCCCTGTCGGCGCTTCGACGCCCGACAACCCGTGAAGCGGAACCGGGCGGGCGGGACTTTACGGACACGCCCTACGGCAGCCGGCAGTCCCAGCGCACCGGGGTGCTGTTCCAGCGGCCGTAGGCGATGCCGTCGTCGGTCAGCGCCGCCACCTCGCCGGTGGGAAAGGGCGTGGAGTCCGTGGGCAGCGACCGCGTGACCCCGTTCCGGATCAGCCACAGCTTGGTGTCCGGCGTGGTGCGCACGACCACCGAGCCGTGCCGGTTGACCGCCTGCGGCTCGCCCGCACCGAGCACGTCCGGGCCGGTGGCCCCCTTCGGCCAGCTCAGGATCGTGGTCGGGCCCGTGGCGTACACCTCGTACCCGAGTACCGTGCCGCCCGCCACGGCCTCGGCCGTCGACCCGGTCTCCGGTCCCGGCAGGTGCTCGGGGAGGCGCTCCACCGTGCCGTCGGGGCTCCAGCGGGCCGCGTGCGTGGAGGAGTCGGGGCCTGCGACGGTCCAGCCGACGACGGTGCCGTCGGCGTCGATGTCAGTGCCCCGCCCGCCGGAGTCCCCCGGAGGCAGATCCAGCGGACGCACTGCGCCGTCCGCCGACCAGACCACCGGCACGGGCCGCTGCCCGGGAGCGCCGGAGGCTCCGGAGACCGTGCCGTCCTCGTTCACGGCCGTCGGGAGGGTGTCGAAGCCCGGCTCGATACCGGGGAGTTCGGTGAACGCGCCGTTCCGGTAGAGCCACCCGGCGGACCGGTAGGTCTCCGAGTCGAACTCGGACCCCACGATGTCGCCGTGGGCGTTGATGCCCGTGGCGCCGGTGCGGGCGGTGCCCAGGTCCTCGGGTACGCCGTCGGTCCACCGGATCAGGTGATACGCGAAGTCCTGGTCCATCGTGAAACCGACCTGGAACCGGCCGGTGGGGTCGGCGTCGTACACCTCGGCGCGGTGGGTCCCGGCGGGCACGGCGAGCTGTTCCCTGACACACGGTTCGCCGTACGCCCCGGCCGGCCCGGTCGCCGGCCCGGCCGTCGGTTCGGTCGCGCGCCCGGTCACGGGCTCGGCCGCCGTGCTCGTGGCAGGCCAGGCGGTGCCGGCCGTGGCCGCCAGCGCGAGGGCGAACAGAACGCCTCTGGTACGTGTGATGGGTCGCAAGATGTCCCCCCGTGGGCGTGCGCTCCGGACGTTTCCGGACTCGCGTCGGATCCATATGCGCAGAGGAACGGAAACGGATGGTGACATACCGTCAAATTCCTTGCACGGTACGGCCGGTCCGGCTACTCCTCGATGGCCCCGCCGATCCGCCGCAGATGCCGGCGGAACGTGTACTCCGGGTCGGCCGTACGCCGCGCCAGATAGTCGTCGAAGGCCGTCTGGCGGCGCAGTGTCTCGCCCGCCACGATCTTGCGGGCCTGTTCGCGCTCGGTCTCCCGGATGCGGTGCGCGGTCGCCAGTACCTCTTCGGCGTGCTCGGCGGCGACGAACAGCACGCCGTCCTCGTCACCGAAGACCAGGTCGTCCGCGCTCACCAGATGCGCCCCGAACCGCGCGGTGTCCAGCGCCTCCGGCTCCCGCTCGTCCAGCCGTACCGGGCCGGGCGGGTAACCGCCGTAGCTGAACACCGGAAGGCCGATCTCCGCCAGCTCGGGGGTGTCCCGGTGGAGCCCCCACACGGCCAGACCGCTCACCCCGGCCGCCCGCGCCTCCAGCACCGCCAGATCGCCGACGCACGCCTCGTCCGTCCGGCCGCCGTTGTCGATGACCAGCACATCACCCGGCCCGGCCCGGCCGAACACCTCCAGGAACACATCCACGCTCCCGTAGTGCCGCACCGGCAGCGCGCGCCCCGCGAGGCGATGACCGTGTACGACGGCACCGACCCCGGCCGGCGCGACGCGCAGCGGCACATCGTGGCGGACGCAGGCGTCGGCCACCAGCGGCGTGGACAGATCGGCGAAGGCCTTCAGCACGGCGAACTCCCTGGCTCGGCCCCCTGACCGTGGCCGGCGCACGGATACGCCGGACGGCGAAGCGATCCTAAGGGCTGCCCCGGAGGCGGCCGGGAGGTCAGCGGGCGTCCGGGAGCGCGGAGCTCTCCCGGACGATCAGCTCCGGTGTCAGCAGGACGTGCTCCTCGGCGCCCTGCGGGTCTCCGATCCTGGTCAGGAGCAGACGGGTACAGGCCCGGCCGACTTCTTCCAGGGGCTGGCGGACGCTGCTCAGGCTGGGGGAGAGCAGGGCGGCGGCGGAGGAGTCGTCGAAGCCGACGACCGCGACGTCGCGGCCCGGGAGGCGGCCGCTGTCGCGCAGGGCGCGGTAGCAGCCGAGGGCGAGGGTGTCGCTGGCCGCGACGACCGCCGTGGTGCCCGCCGGGAAGAGGCGGGCGACCGCGTCGCGTGCGGCGTCGACGTCGTCCATCGCGCTGACCCGCAGGTCACGGACGGACAGGCCGTGCCGGCGCATCGCCTCGCGCCAGCCCCGCGCCCGGTCGTCCCCGACGCCGGAGCCGCGCGGCCAGCCGAGGAAGGCGATCCTGCGGTGGCCCAGCGAAACGAGGTGGTCGACGGCCGTCGCCGTGCCGTGGCAGCCGTCCACGTCCACCCAGTCGCCGACCGAACGGGCCGACCAGGGGCGGCCGAACGCCACGAAGGGGATGTCGCGCTTGCGCAGCCAGCCGGGGCGCGGATCGCCCCGATAGGTATTGCTCAGGACGAACGCGTCGACCGACTGCTCGCGCAACAGCTCGGCGTAGCAGTCGGGTTCGTCCGCCGCGTCCATGGGCGCGGCGAACAGCAGCACGCGGTACCCGGCCGCGTTGGCGGAGTCCGAGAAGGCGCGCAGGAAGTGCTCCATCACCGGCCCCGACACCCCGTCGGGCGTCGCCTGGACGCCGTAGCCGATCAGCCGGCTGGAGCGGGTGCGCAGCGAGCGCGCGGCCTGGTGCGGCCGGTAGTCCAGCTCCGTTATCGCCCGCTGGACGCGCTCCAGGGTCTGCGGGGCCAGCAGATCGGGGGAGTTGAGAGCGTTGGACACGGTCTGGGGCGACACCCCCGCCCGCCGGGCGACCAGCGCCAGCGTGGCCGGCTTGTCCTTGCGCCCGCCGGACGTGGTCGTACGTGCCATCAGTCGCCTCCGTCTCCGGTCCGGGTGCCGTCCACTCGACAAGCGGTGGTACCGCGCCAGTTCGGGGTGGCATGCGGGACAGTCGGTGTTCGATCTTGTCGCGTACAGAATCCCATACGGACGCGCGGGCCATGCCGTTCGACGTAACAGCCCTGCCCCGCAGAAAATCTGAGTCTCCGTCATACATGCGGCGCGCGGAAAGTGATTTGTTCGGGGCGCCGTCGACTCCGGCGGTATACCTTCACGGGCCCCGGCCGGGCCGTACAGGCGGCGGCGGAACGCGTACGGGGCCACGGGGAGGCGTGGATCCCGGCGGCGACGCCGTATGTACGCGACGGTATGCCGCGGCCGTGCGTAACGTCGCCGAAATGCCCGTGGACCGAGCCTGTCACGCGTGTTTGGCAGGCTCGGCCGCTTCTTCCTCCGTACGGCGCCCCGTGGTCGGCGAGCGGGGCGAGCGCGGGCGACCGGGAATCGGAAGCAGTCGGGAATCGGAAGCGAGCGGGAGAGGAGAGGCATGGACGCCCACCAGCACGGCCCCCTCGCGGGCTTCACGATCGGGGTCACCGCCGTCCGGCGCGCCGATGAACTGGGCGCGCTGCTCCGGCACCGCGGCGGCGCCGTCGTCCACGCCCCCGCCCTGCGGATCGTGCCGCTCGCCGAGGACACGCGGCTGCTCTCCGCCACCGAAGAGCTGATCGACCGGGTGCCCGATGTGGTCGTGGCGACCACGGCCGCCGGCTTCCGCGGCTGGATCGGGGCCGCCGGCGGATGGGGCCACGGCGAGGAACTCCTCTCCTGTCTGCACGGCGTCGAACTGCTCGCCCGCGGGCCCGGGGTGAAGGGCGCCCTCCGGGCCGCCGGGCTCACCGAGGCGTGGTCCCCCGGCTCCGAGTCGATGGCCGAGGTCCTCGACCGGCTGCTGGCGGAGGGGGTCGAGGGCCGCCGGATCGCGCTCCAGCTGCACGGGGAGCCGCTGCCCGGGTTCGTGGAGGCCCTGCGGGAGGGCGGCGCCGAGGTCGTCGTCGTACCCGTCCACCGCTGGATGCCCCCGCAGGATCTCGTTCCGGTCGACCGGCTCATCGACGCGACCGTCGCCCGCGCCGTGGACGCCGTCACCTTCACCAGCGCGCCCGCCGCCGCCTCCCTGCTGTCGCGCGCCGGTGAGCGCGGGCGGCTGCCGGAACTGCTGGCGGCCCTGCGCCACGACGTCCTGGCCGCCTGCGTCGGGCCCGTCACCGCCCGGCCGCTCCAGGAGCGGGGCATCGGCACCGTCCAGCCGGACCGCTACCGGCTCGGGCCGCTCGTCGAGGTGCTCTGTACGGAGCTGCCGGGGCGCGCCCGTACGCTGCCGGTCGCGGGCCGCCGCGTCGAGATCCGCGGTCACGCGGTCCTGGTCGACGGCGAAACGCGGCCGGTGCCGCCCGCCGGAATGGCCCTGCTGCACGCGCTGACCCGCAGGCCCGGCTGGGTGGTGTCGCGGGCCGAACTGCTGCGCGCGCTTCCCGGTTCCGGCCGCGACGAACACGCCGTCGAGACCGCGATGGCCCGGCTGCGGGCCGCGCTGGGCGCCCCCGAGCTGATCCACACCGTGGTCAAGCGCGGCTACCGGCTCGCGCTGGACCCGTCGGCCGACTCCCCGTACGCGGACGCGTGAAGCAGCTGTCCGAAGCAGGCGCCTGAAGTGGGTTCCTGAAGCGGAAGCCTGAAGCGGATCGCGGTGGGCGGCGGCCCCGTGGGTACCGTACGAAGATGGCCCATGACTCCTCGATCCGCCTCAGGCCCGCCAGCCCGGACGACGCCGAACGCGTCGCCGAGGCGCTCATCCGCAACAGGGACCACTTGAGTCCCTGGGAGCCGGATCGTCCCGCCGACTTCTACACGCCCAGGGCCCAGGCGAACCGGCTCGCCGATCCCGCCGTCCGGCGCTGGCATCTCGTGGACGGCGGCCGTGTCGTCGGCGAGGCGACCCTCCACAACATCGCCCTCGGACCGTTTCGGAGTGCGAATCTCGGCTACTGGATCGACGCCGCGTACACCGGCCGCGGCCTGGCGACCCGCGCCGTCGAGGAGGTCTGCCGCACCGCCCGTGACGAGCTGGGCCTGCACCGCGTCGAGGCGGCCGCGGTCCTCGCCAACGCCGCCTCGCAGCGCGTGCTGCGCAAATGCGGCTTCGAGCTGATCGGCACGGCCCCGCACTATCTCCACATCGGTGGCGAGTGGCGCGATCACCACCTTTTCCAACGTGTCCTGCACAACGGCCCGCCGAACGCGGCCGGCTAGCGGGCCTTCGGCGAAACCGCCACCGGCAGCAGGGGTTCCGGCCGCGTCCCGGGGCAGGCACTCTGAGGAGGACGGCACCCACGGTGAACCCGAGGCGGTGACAGGCACATGACGGCGGGCACGGCGGCGGGCATGGGCTCGTACGAGTGGCGGTTCGACTCCGGGCGGATCTGCCTGGATCTGGTGGCCACGGGAGAACGGACTTCCAGAGGCCCTGAGCGGCTCGACGGCGCCGCGCCGCTCGGCCGGTGGCTGGTCGGCGCGGGGCTGGTGCCCGAGGGGACGCCGCTCGCGGGCGTCGACGCCCGCTGGGTCCGGTCCTTCGCCGAACTGCGCGACAGAGTGGGGCAGTTGGTACACGCCGAGATCGACGGGCGGGAAGCCGCCGGGGCGCTGGAGCGGGTGAACACGCTGGCAGCGGGGGCGCCGCCGGGCATCAGGGCGGTACGGGACGAGGACGGCGATCTCGTACGGGCGCTGAGCGCCGAGCCCGAGTGCGACGCGCTGCTCGCCGCCGTGGCCAGGGACGCGGTGGAGCTGCTCACCGATCCCGCGGCGCGGGCCCGGCTGCGGGAGTGCGAGGGCGACAGCTGCCGGCGCGTCTACCTGGACACGTCGCGCGGGCGGCGGCGCCGGTGGTGCTCCAGCGAGGTGTGCGGCAACCGCGAGCGGGTCGCCAGGCACCGCCGCAGGGCGGCTCTCGCGCGGTCCTGACGAGGCCCGGCCGGTACGTGCCCGGCGAACGCCCGCCGGAACTTTCCGTAAGGTTGTTGCGCGATTTTCAGACAACTACCGCACGGTATCTCTGCGAGTCGGAGACATGGCCTCCACGTGTCCTCCATCAATCCCGCACGGGTCCCGGACCGGCGCGAACCCCCTCATGCCGCCTTGCTTCGCCCTCCCCCCGGACGCGAAAGATCTTGAAAGTTTTTGCGTCGGCCATTGAGTGCCCTCACCCGGGCGTCCGTAGTGATGAGGGAGAAGCAGCCATGAAGGTCTCGACCGGGAGGTTTAGGTGCGCAAAGATGCGGCCGTGGCCGATGACCGCCCTCACCGGGCCCGACACCGGAGCGCGGCACCGCGCGCCAACACCTCCGTCCCCGACGAGGAGATGATGCGCGCCCTCTACCGGGAACACGCGGGACCGCTGCTCGCCTACGTCATGCGTCTCGTCGCGGGCGACCGCCAGCGCGCCGAGGACGTCGTACAGGAAACGCTCATCCGTGCCTGGAAGAACGCCGGCCAGCTCAATCGGGCGACCGGCTCTGTCCGACCCTGGCTGGTGACGGTCGCCCGGCGCATCGTCATCGACGGTCACCGCAGCCGGCAGGCCCGGCCGCAGGAAGTCGACCCGTCGCCGCTGGAGGTCATGCCCGCGGAGGACGAGATCGACAAGGCGTTGTGGCTGATGACGCTCTCGGACGCGCTTGAGGATTTGACCCCTGCCCACCGGGAAGTACTCGTGGAGACGTACTTCAAGGGACGCACGGTCAACGAGGCGGCCGAGACGCTCGGCATACCCAGCGGGACCGTGCGTTCCCGTGTGTTCTACGCACTACGGTCGATGAAGCTCGCGTTGGAGGAGAGGGGGGTCTCGGCATGACCACGCACGAGCAGTACGGACTGGGCGACGAAAGTACTGTGCATGAAGCCGTCGGAGCGTACGTTCTCGGAATTCTGGACGATGCCGAGGCCACGGCCTTCGAGGCACATCTGGCCGGCTGCCGGATCTGCGCCGTCCACCTGGAGGAGTTCTCCGGGATGGAGCCGATGCTGGCCATGCTGGCGGACGATCCCGACCCGTTCCTCGCGCCCACCCCGCTGACCCCGCCCCCGGTGCCCCTCGCACAGCTGCCGACGCCCTCCGTGTCCGTGCGGCCCAGCCCGGGGCTGCTCGGCAGGCTGGTCGACGAGGTCGCCGTCAAGCGCGCCCAGCGCAAGCGCCGGGGGCTGTATCTGGTCGCCGCCGCCGCGGTGCTGATCATCGGCGGGCCCGTCGGCGTCGGGATCGCCACCTCGGGCGGCGCCGAGGCGGGCCCGGCGGTGGCGGAGGAGCGCACCCCGGCGCAGGAGTTCGCCCGTATGCCGGGCAAGATCGGCGCCACGGACACCGTCACCAAGGTCAGCGCCGCCATCGCCATGGAGCCGAAGGCCTGGGGCACCCGCACCGCCCTGGAGCTGAAGAACGTGAAGGGCCCGCTCAAGTGCAGTCTGGTCGCCGTCTCCAAGACCGGCGAGCAGGAGGTCGTCACCTCGTGGTCGGTCCCGGCGTGGGGGTACGGCATCCCCGACAGCCCGGACGAGAACGGCAAGAAGCCGCTCTACGTCGAGGGCGGTACGGCCATGGAGAGCAATGACATCGATCACTTCGAGGTCCGTACGTTCGACGGCAAACGACTGGTGGAAGTCGACGCCTGACATACCCGCCCCCTTCGCGTACGGTTGACGGCTGCCCAATGCACGTCATGAAGGGGGCCTCGGTGGCCGCGCAGGATGCCGCTGTAGAAACCGCTGGACCCGCCGTCGATCCCGTACGCGACACGGAGCACGACTCCGTACGCGACCGCGAGATCGGCGTCGAGCAGCGCCATCTGGACCAGGTGTACCGCCGCCTCGAGGAGAAGATCCACGAGGCGGAGTTCCTGATGAACGACGCCGCCAAGAGGGGGCAGGTCGGCACGCCCGGAGCCCTCGCCGAGCGGGACGCCCAGGTGTTCCGCGCCGGGATCCACCTCAACCGGCTCAACAACGAGTTCGAGGACTTCCTGTTCGGGCGGATCGACCTCCTCCGGGGCAAGGACGGCAAGAAGGGCCCGGACGGCGCGTACACCTCGGTCGAGCCCGCCGACGACGCCATCGGCCCCGGCAGCACCGCCGAGATCGCCGAGACGCTGCACATCGGCCGTATCGGAGTCCTGGACTCCGACTACTCGCCGCTGGTCATCGACTGGCGCGCGCCCGCCGCCGCGCCGTTCTACCGCGCCACCCCGGTGGACCCCGGCCGGGTGGTACGGCGCCGGGTCGTCCGCTCCAAGGGGCGCCGGGTCCTCGGTGTCGAGGACGATCTGATGCGCCCGGAGCTGACCGCCTCGCTGGACGGCGCCGCGCTGGCCGTCATCGGGGACGGCGCGCTGATGGCCGCGCTCGGCCAGGCGCGCGGGCACACCATGCGGGACATCGTCTCCTCCATCCAGGCCGAGCAGGACCTGGTCATCCGTGCCCCCGCCGCCTCGGTCACCGAGGTCGCGGGCGGCCCCGGCACGGGCAAGACCGCGGTGGCGCTGCACCGCGCCGCGTATCTGCTCTACCAGGACAGGCGGCGGTACGCGGGCGGCATCCTGGTGGTCTCGCCGACCCCGCTGCTCGTCGCGTACACGGAGGGCGTGCTTCCGTCGCTGGGCGAGGAGGGGCAGGTCGCGATCCGCGCGGTCGGGTCGCTGGTGGACGGCGCGGAGGCCACGGCGTACGACGAACCGGCGGTGGCGCGGGTCAAGGGCTCGGCGCGGATGCTGAAGGTGCTGCGGAAAGCCGCCAGAGGGGCACTGGAAGGCTCCTTCCCGGCGGGCCCCGTGCCCCGGGCCCGTGACCAGCGGGGCCGGCCGGGGCAGCTGGCCTTCGGCGAGGACCTGGACGGGGCCGGGGACGGCGACGAGGACGGGGACGGGGGCGCCGGGGTCGCGCCCGTACGGACCGATCTGCTCCGGGTCGTCGCCTTCGGCCGCAGGCTGGAGCTGGAGGCCGGTGAGCTGAACCGCATCCGGCAGTCCGTGCTCAGCGGCACCGCGCCCGTCAACCTGCTCAGGCCGCGCGCCCGAAGACTCCTGCTGGACGCCCTCTGGGCGAAATCCGGGTCGGCCCAGCGGCACACCGACGCGGAGCTCGCCGCCGAACTGCGCTCGTCCTTCGACGAGGACGTCACGTCCGAGGACAGCTTCCTCGCCTTCCTGGACGCCTGGTGGCCCGAGCTGACCCCGCGCGGGGTGCTCGCGGCGATGGCCGACGAGCGGCGGCTCGGCCGCTGGTCGCGACGGATCCTCAACCAGGGCGAGAACCGCCGTCTGGCCCGCTCCCTCAAGCGGCTGGGCCCGGACGGCGGAGGCCCGCTCTCCGTCCACGACGTGGCGCTCCTGGACGAGCTGGAGACGCTGCTCGGCTCGCCGCCCCGGCCCAGGAAGCGGCGCGATCTCGACCCGCTGGACCAGCTGACCGGCCTCGAGGAGCTGATGCCGCAGCGCGAGGAGTCGCAGCGCGAGCGGGCCGAACGGCTGGCGGCGGAGCGTACCGAGTACGCGCACGTCATCGTCGACGAGGCGCAGGATCTGACCCCCATGCAGTGGCGGATGGTCGGCCGCCGCGGCCGGCACGCCACCTGGACGGTCGTCGGCGACGCGGCGCAGTCGTCCTGGTCGGACCCGGACGAGGCGGCGGAGGCGCGCGACGAGGCGCTCGGCACCCGCCCGCGCCGCCGTTTCACCCTGACCGTGAACTACCGCAACCCGGCCGAGATCGCCGAGCTGGCGTCGAAGGTCCTGGCGCTCGCCATGCCCGGCATGGAGTCGCCGCGCGCGGTGCGCTCCACGGGCGTACGGCCCCGCTTCCGCGTCGTGGAGAACGGCGATCCGGCCGCGACGGTACGCGCGGAGGCACGGCGGCTGCTCGACCAGGTGGACGGCACGGTCGGTGTCGTCGTCGCCATGAACCGGCGTGAGCAGGCGGCGCGCTGGCTGGCCGGCCTCGGCGACCGGGTGGTGGCGCTGGGCAGTCTGGAGGCCAAGGGGCTGGAGTACGACGCGACGGTCGTGGTCTCCCCGGCGGAGATCGCGGACGAGTCGCCGGCCGGCCTGCGGGTGCTGTACGTCGCGCTGACCCGGGCGACCCAGCAGCTCACGGTGGTCTCGGGGGCCCGCGACGAACCGGACGCGGAAGGCGTACCGGACCTGCTGCGGGACTGATTCCGGAACCGGTCGCGCGGCCTGTTCCGGGGGTCGGCCGCGGGCCCGGTCCGGTATTGACCGGCAGTCAACTCGCACGAGGGGAATCACTTACCGGGGTGGTTTGTTAGCCTGGGGGTGGCACCGGCCCGATCCAAGCCCCCGGGCCCAACCTTCGTCGCTTCGAGCGACCACTTGCCGCGAGGCGAGCATGGCGGGCCGGTGCCACCCTCACAGCAGCTTCGTGCTTCACAGCAGCTTCGCGTCAGCGCCACAGAGGCGTCGGCGAGGCGTCGGCGGGCCTTCACCAGATCGTGGTGGGGGCCTGTTTTCGTCTCACATCATGGGAGCCGGCGTTCCGTAGATAAAGGTCTTTACCTGTTACCAGCCGGTAGGTGCGACCATCTGAAGGCTCCGCCGTTGACGTGTGTCGGGCGGGGCGGCAAAGAGGCTAGGGAAAGAAGAGGGACTCGGTCATGGCAACGGCGCCCAGCGTCTCGTACTCGATGACGGTCAGGTTGGAGGTGCCCGCGAGCGGTACCGCGGTCTCCCAGCTGACCACGGCCGTGGAGTCCTCCGGCGGCTCGGTGACCGGCCTGGACGTGACCGCCTCCGGCCACGAGAAGCTGCGGATCGATGTCACCATCGCCGCCAGCTCCACCGGGCACGCGGAGGAGATCGTCGAGCAGTTGCGGGGCATCGAGGGTGTCACCCTCGGCAAGGTCTCCGACCGTACGTTCCTGATGCACCTCGGCGGCAAGATCGAGATGCAGTCGAAGCACCCCATCCGCAACCGTGACGACCTCTCGATGGTCTACACCCCGGGTGTGGCCCGGGTCTGCATGGCGATCGCCGAGAACCCCGAGGACGCCCGGCGGCTGACCATCAAGCGCAACTCCGTCGCGGTCGTCACGGACGGCTCCGCGGTGCTCGGCCTGGGCAACATCGGCCCCAAGGCCGCGCTGCCCGTCATGGAGGGCAAGGCGGCCCTCTTCAAGCGGTTCGCCGGTATCGACGCCTGGCCGCTCTGCCTGGACACCCAGGACACCGACGCCATCGTCGAGATCGTCAAGGCGATCGCCCCCGGCTTCGCGGGCATCAACCTGGAGGACATCTCCGCGCCCCGCTGCTTCGAGATCGAGGCGCGGCTGCGCGAGGCCCTGGACATCCCGGTCTTCCACGACGACCAGCACGGCACGGCGATCGTGGTGCTCGCGGCCCTGACCAACGCGCTGCGTGTGGTGGGCAAGGGCATCGGGGACGTACGGGTCGTCATGTCCGGAGCGGGCGCGGCCGGTACGGCCATCCTCAAGCTGCTGATCGCCGCGGGCGTCAAGCACACGGTGGTCGCCGACATCCACGGTGTGGTGCACGCGGGCCGCGAGGACCTGGTGGAGGCCGCCCACGAGTCGCCGCTGCGCTGGATCGCCGACAACACCAACCCCGAGGGCGTCACCGGCACGCTCAAGCAGGCCGTGGCCGGCGCGGACGTCTTCATCGGCGTCTCGGCACCGAACGTGCTGGACGGCGACGACGTGGCGGCCATGGCGGACGGCGCGATCGTGTTCGCCCTCGCCAACCCCGACCCCGAGGTCGACCCGGCGATCGCGCGCGAGACGGCGGCCGTGGTGGCCACCGGCCGCTCCGACTTCCCCAACCAGATCAACAACGTGCTGGTCTTCCCCGGTGTCTTCCGCGGCCTGCTGGACGCCCAGTCCCGCACGGTCAACACGGAGATGATGCTGGCCGCGGCGACGGCGCTCGCCGATGTCGTCACCGAGGAGGAGCTCAACCCGAACTACATCGTGCCCTCGGTCTTCAACGACAAGGTCGCGGGCGCGGTGGCGGGCGCGGTGCGCGACGCCGCCAAGGCGGCCGGCGCGGACGTGACGGCTCCCGTCACCCAGGTCTGACCCGGAGGGGGCCGGGGTGCGCCCCGGGCCCCCGGGCCCCTGGGCAGCGCGAAGTACGCCCCCCACCGCCCGGCCCGAAGTGTGACCAGGCCCACCACGGAGCCCGGTCACGCTACCCAGGACTGCGGTACATCTCACGTCCGTCCGGTGCCCGGCGCGTCGCGATTCGCCGCGCCCCACGGGCCCCTCTAGGGTGGCGGACCATGAGCACCGCCGCTCCAGGGAGGTTTTCAGGGCCTCCGGCGGGCTCAAGGGCCCCAAGGCTCCAAGGAGTCTCCACAGAGTCGACGGAACGTCACGACGACGAGGCAGTGGCGCTTTTCGTGTGACTCCGGAGGGTGCCGGATTGGCTTTCCCGCCGCTGGTGGGGGCAGGATGCGTATTCGGGCGCGAGGGTCTGTCAGCAGACCCGGGTCCGGGGACTGTCCGAGGGCCCTGGCAGCATCGGCTTCGATCTCACGCCTTACAGGCAAGAAGAACACGGGAGTAACAACATGAACCGCAGTGAGCTGGTGGCCGCCCTGGCCGACCGCGCCGAGGTGACCCGCAAGGACGCCGACGCTGTGCTGGCCGCTCTCGCCGAGACGGTCGGTGAGGTCGTCGCCAAGGGCGACGAGAAGGTCACCATCCCCGGCTTCCTGACCTTCGAGCGCACCCACCGTGCCGCTCGGACCGCTCGTAACCCGCAGACCGGCGACCCGATCCAGATCCCGGCCGGCTACAGCGTCAAGGTCTCCGCGGGCTCCAAGCTCAAGGAAGCCGCCAAGGGCAAGTAACACCCATAGGCGACACGCAGGGGCGGCCACCCGAACCGGGTGGCCGCCCCTGGTGTGTGCGGCCGTCTGGGGGCCGTCAGAAGCCCCCCACGGGCGCCCGCCGGTCCCGGGGACGCCGTCGGCCCCGCTCCGGGGAGAGCGGGGCCGACGGCGTGACGGGTGTGACAGTGCGTCAGACGAGCGCGCCGCCCGGCAGCTCGACCTTCGCGCCCAGCTCGACGAGCTTGTCCATGAAGTTCTCGTAGCCGCGGTTGATCAGATCGATGCCGTGGACCCGCGACGTGCCCTGCGCCGCCAGCGCCGCGATCAGATACGAGAAACCGCCGCGCAGGTCGGGAATGACCAGATCCGCGCCCTGGAGCCGGGTCGGGCCCGACACGACCGCGGAGTGCAGGAAGTTGCGCTGCCCGAAGCGGCAGTCCGAGCCGCCCAGGCACTCCCGGTAGAGCTGGATGTGCGCGCCCATCTGGTTGAGCGCGGAGGTGAAGCCCAGCCGCGACTCGTACACCGTCTCGTGGACGATGGAGAGCCCCGACGCCTGCGTCAGCGCCACCACCAGCGGCTGCTGCCAGTCGGTCTGGAAACCGGGGTGCACGTCCGTCTCCAGCGCGATCGCGTCGAGCGAGCCGCCCGGATGCCAGAACCGGATGCCCTCGTCGTCGATCTCGAAGGCGCCGCCGACCTTGCGGTAGGTGTTGAGGAACGTCATCATCGAGCGCTGCTGCGCGCCGCGGACGTAGATGTTGCCCTCGGTGGCCAGCGCCGCGGACGCCCAGGAGGCCGCCTCCAGACGGTCCGGCAGCGCCCGGTGCGTATAGCCGTCCAGCCGGTCGACACCGGTGATCCGGATCGTCCGGTCGGTGTCCATGGAGATGATCGCGCCCATCTTCTGCAGGACGCAGATGAGGTCCTCGATCTCCGGTTCCACGGCGGCGTTGGACAGTTCGGTGACGCCCTCGGCGAGTACGGCCGTCAGCAGCACCTGCTCCGTCGAGCCGACCGAGGGGTACGGCAGCCGGATCTTCGTGCCGCGCAGCCGCTGCGGTGCCTCCAGGTACTGGCCGTCCTCGCGCTTCTCGATCGTCGCGCCGAACTGGCGCAGCACGTCGAAGTGGAAGTCGATCGGCCGGCCGCCGATGTCACAGCCGCCGAGACCCGGGATGAACGCGTGGCCGAGCCGGTGCAGCAGCGGTCCGCAGAAGAGGATCGGAATGCGCGACGAGCCCGCGTGGGCATCGATGTCGGCGACATTGGCACTCTCGACATGGGTCGGGTCGAGGACCAGCTCGCCCGGTTCGTCGCCGGGGCGTACGGTCACGCCGTGCAATTGCAGCAGTCCCCGGACGACCCGTACGTCGCGGATGTCGGGCACATTGCGCAGTCTGCTCGGGCCGCTGCCGAGAAGCGCGGCGACCATGGCCTTCGGCACCAGGTTCTTCGCGCCGCGAACGCGGATCTCACCCTCCAGCGGGGTTCCGCCGTGGACAAGCATTACATCGTCTGTGCCGGTCATGAATCTCGCGTTCCGGAGTGGGCGGGCAGGTGGCCAAGGAAAAGGGTAAGGGGCCGGGACCCCCGTCCCGTAAGGCTCGGGGAGCGGCCGGCACACGGAGGGCACGTAATTGAAGCGATTCGCCACGTACGGTTCCGGGGCACTCGCGGAGGGTCACCATTCCCGTCTCCGGGAAATCGCGCGCCCCCTTCGGCGCCGTATGCGCTGAGCTGCGTTCACGCGTACTGTGCCGGGCGCGCCCCGCGCGCCGCGAATATGCGGGATCATGTCTCGCATGACCGAGGTGTCCTCGCTCACAGGGCGGCTGCTTGTCGCGACTCCGGCCCTGGCCGACCCGAATTTCGACCGCGCGGTGGTGCTCCTGCTCGATCACGACGAGGAGGGCTCGCTCGGCGTGGTCCTCAACAGGCCCACGCCCGTGGGCGTCGCGGACATCCTGGAGTCCTGGGGGGAGTTCGCGGGGGAGCCCGGCGTGGTCTTCCAGGGCGGTCCCGTCTCGCTGGACTCGGCGCTCGGCCTCGCCGTGATCCCGGGCGACGAGGGGCCGTTGGGGTGGCGCAGGGTGTACGGGGCGATCGGCCTCGTCGATCTGGAGACCCCGCCCGAGCTGCTCGCGCGGGCGCTCGGCTCGCTGCGGATCTTCGCCGGATACGCGGGCTGGGGCCCCGGCCAGCTGGAGGAGGAGCTGCGCGAAGGGGCGTGGTACGTCGTGGAGTCGGAGCCGGGCGATGTGTCGTCGCCGAGCCCGGAGAGCCTGTGGCGGGCGGTGCTGCGCAGACAGCGCAGCGAGCTGGCCATGGTCGCGACATACCCGGATGATCCCTCCCTCAACTGACCATCCGGACGGCCCGGCCCGTACCGTCGGCGCGCCGGTCGCCCCGGCCGTCGCCGCTCGGCGTGTCGTCGGCGTGTCGGCGCGATGCGTGAGCGTGCGGCTCCGGAGTGCATGGACCCGGAGCCTCCGGGATCCCCCGGGCGTGGGTACCCTTGGCTGTTATGAGCACTCTTGAGCCCGAGCGCGGGGCAGGTACGGGAACCCTCGTGGAGCCGACACCTCAGGTGTCGCACGGCGACGGCGACCACGAGCGCTTCGCCCACTACGTCCAGAAGGACAAGATCATGGCGAGTGCCCTGGACGGCACTCCCGTGGTCGCACTGTGCGGAAAGGTCTGGGTGCCGGGGCGCGACCCCAAGAAGTACCCGGTCTGTCCGATGTGCAAGGAGATCTACGAGTCCATGGGTCCCGGCGGGGACAAGGGCAAGGACAAGGGCGGCAAGGACAGCGGCAAGAAGTAGCGACCGCTGGTCCACCGTCGGAGACGGCCTCCGGGACGCGCGTGCGAACGCGCGTCCCGGAGGCCGTCTCGCGTTGTGGGGGGTGGCCTGCGGTCACAGATTGGTTGAGACCACTTGTCGGCGACTTCCAGCCGCGCTTAATCTCCTGCGAGTTGTGCAGCACGAAACGTTCGTTGCGCATGCTGCAACGCCGACCCGTAGGGATCCCGGATGAAGCTTTCCTCCCGCATGGCCTTCCCGGTGGCGGCACTCGCCCTCGCCGGCCTCACCGCCACCGCCTGCGCCCCGCAGACCTCCGACACCAGCGCGACGAAGGACGAGAAGAGCGGCACGCTGCGAGTCTGGCTCTTCCAGGAGGTCAACAACAAGCCGAAGGAACAGGTCGTCGACGCCGCGGTCGCCGCCTTCGGCGAGAAGCACGAGGGCACGAAGGTCGAGATCGAGTACATCCCGGTCGAGACCCGCGCCCAGCGGATCAAGGCCGCCTTCAACGACCCGAAGAGCGCGCCCGACCTGATCGAATACGGCAACACCGACACCGCTGGATACGTCAAGGACGGCGGACTCGCCGACGTCACCGCGGAGTTCGACGCCTGGGACGAGGCCAAGGACACCGACCCGACGGCCCGGGAATCCGTCACGGTCGACGGCAAGGTCTACGGAGCGCCGCTCTTCGTCGGCGTCCGCGCGCTCTACTACCGCACCGACGTCTTCGAGGACTTGGGGATAACCGCCCCCAAGTCCCAGGCCGAACTCATCGCCACGGCCAAGAAGGTCCACAAGGCGAAGCCGGAGCTGTACGGGCTCGCCGTCGGCGGCGCGTACACCTACGGCGCGATGCCGTTCCTCTGGGCGAACGGCGGCGAACTGGCCGAGGAGAGCGGCGGCACGTACAAGGCCGCGGTCAACAGCCCGGCCGCCCGCAAGGGCATCGAGGCGTACACCTCCCTCTTCGGCGACGACAACTGTCCGGCCGCCAAGTGCGCCTCGATGGGCGGCAACGCGACGGTGACCGCCTTCGCGTCCGGGAAGGCCGCGATGGCGATCGGCGGCGACTTCAGCCACCAGGCCGTCGAGGCGGGCACGGTGAAGGGCAAGTACGCGGTCGTGCCGCTGCCCGGGGTCGAGGCGGGCTCCGTCGCGCCGGCCTTCGCGGGCGGCAACAACATCGGCGTACTGAAGAGCAGCGCGCGCCGCACGCTCGCCGTCGACCTGATGAAGTCGTTCACCGGCAAGGAGACCCAGGCCAAGCTGTTCGACGCGATGGGCTTCCTGCCGACGTACACGGACGTACTGGCCGACTCGGCGAAGAAGCAGCCGTTCATCGAGCCCTTCGTCACGACCCTGGGCGCGGGTGCCAAGTTCGTCCCCGCCTCGCCGGGCTGGGCGCAGATCGACTCCTCGCTCGTCCTGCCGACGATGTTCCAGGAGATCGTCAGCGGCCGTAAGGACGTCGCCGCGGCGTCGGACGACGCGGCGAAGAAGATGGACGCGGCGTTCTCGTCCGCGGGCTGAGCGCCATGACGACCGAAGCCGGCCGGATCGACTCCGGCCGTAAGGCCACCGGGGGCCGGGGGTCCGTGCACGAGACCCGGCAGGCCCCCCGTAAGGCCCGGCGGACCCCCCGCCGGGCCGGCCGGGCCGGCTGGACCCCCTGGCTCTATCTCGCGCCCGCGCTCGTCGTCCTCGGCGGGCTGCTGGTCTACCCGATCTACCAACTCGGCCTGATCTCGTTCCTGGAGTACACCCAGGCGCAGGTCAGCGGCGGCGAACCCACCTCCTTCAAGGGCTTCGGCAACTACACCGCGCTCTTCGGCGACAGCCAGTTCTGGCAGGTGCTGCTGGCGACCGTGCTGTTCGCCGCGGCGTGTGTCGTCGCCACCCTCGCGGTCGGCTGCGCGCTCGCCGTCCTGCTCACGCGCGTACGGGCCGTGCCGCGGCTCGCGCTGATGCTCGCCGCGCTCGGCGCCTGGGCCACCCCCGCGATCACCGGCTCCACGGTCTGGGTGTTCCTCTTCGACCCGGACTACGGCCCGGTCAACCGGCTGCTGGGGCTCGGCGACTTCTCCTGGACGTACGGCCGCTACAGCGCCTTCGCGCTCGTCCTGTTCGAAGTGGTGTGGTGCTCGTTCCCGTTCGTGATGGTGACCGTCTACGCGGGCATCAAGGCCATCCCCGGCGAGGTGCTGGAGGCGGCCTCGCTCGACGGCGCCTCGCAGTGGCGGATCTGGCGGTCGGTCACCGCGCCGATGCTGCGGCCGATCCTGGTGGTCGTCACCATCCAGTCGATCATCTGGGACTTCAAGGTCTTCACCCAGATCTACGTGATGACGAACGGCGGCGGAATCGCCGGCCAGAATCTCGTCCTCAATGTCTACGCCTATCAGCAGGCCTTCGCGTCCTCGCAGTACAGCCTGGGCTCGGCGATCGGCGTGATCATGCTGCTCATTCTGCTGGCGGTCACGCTCGTCTATCTGCGACTGATCCGACGCCGGGGAGAAGAACTGTGAACCTGCTCGGTATTCGCCGTCCCTGGCGGCTGCTGGCGGAGGCATCGGCCCTCGTCATCGCCGTGATCGTGGCTTTTCCGCTGTACTGGATGGTCCTCTCCGCGTTCAAACCGGCCGGTGAGGTCCAGTCCACGGAAGCCCGTCCCTGGACGCTCTCGCCGTCGCTCGACTCGTTCCGCCGGGTCTTCGAACAGCAGGAATTCGGGAGGTACTTCCTCAACAGCCTGGCGGTCGCGGGAACGGTCGTGATCGCCTCCGCGCTCATCGCGTTTCTGGCCGCCACGGCCGTGACCCGGTTCCGTTTCCGATTCCGTACGACCCTCCTCATCATGTTTCTCGTCGCGCAGATGGTGCCGATCGAGGCGCTGGCCATCCCGCTGTTCTTCCTGATGCGGGACGCCGGGCTGCTCAATACGCTCGGCTCGCTCGTCCTGCCGCATCTCGCCTTCTCGCTTCCGTTCGCCATCTGGATGCTGCGCGGATTCGTCAAGGCCGTCCCCGAGGCGCTGGAGGAGGCCGCGTACATCGACGGCGCGAGCCGTACCCGGTTCCTGTGGCAGATCCTTTTCCCGCTGGTCTTCCCCGGGCTTGTCGCGACGAGTGTCTTCTCCTTCATCTCGACCTGGAACGACTTCCTGTTCGCCAAGTCCTTCATCATCAGCGACACCTCGCAGTCGACCCTTCCGATGGCGCTGCTGGTCTTCTTCAAACCGGACGAGAACGACTGGGGCGGGATCATGGCCGCGTCTACGGTGATGACCGTTCCCGTACTGGTTTTCTTTGTGCTCGTACAACGGCGTCTGGTCTCCGGACTCGGCGGCGCCGTCAAGGATTAGAGGTGGACTTCATGGATCTGATCCCGGACCCCAGGCGGGCCTGGCCGGCACAGCCGGGAGCGGGTGTCTTCCCGCTCGACGGCGAGACCGTGATCGAGGCGCAGCCCGGCACGGAGGGCGTGGCGCGGTGGTTCCGCACCGCCGTCGGAACCGCGACGGGGCTGCCGTTCGCGGACGACGCCGGTGTCGTCGGCGCCGAGGACAACCGGATCGTCCTGGGGATCAGCCCGGACATCACACGTGAACTGGGCCCCGAGGGGTACCGGATCAGCGTTGACGCCGAGGCGATCCGTATCGAGGGCGGCGCCGCGGCCGGGGTCTTCTGGGGCGCGCAGACCGTCCGCCAGCTGCTCGGGCCCGACGCGTACCGCAGGGCGCCGCTGGACCCCGCGCGCGAGTGGTCCGTACCGATGACCCTCATCGAGGACGCGCCCCGCTTCGGCTGGCGGGGGCTGATGCTCGACGTGTCACGCCACTTCATGCCCAAGGACGGCGTCCTGCGCTATCTGGACCTGCTCGCCGCCCACAAGCTGAATGTCTTCCACTTCCATCTCACCGACGACCAGGGCTGGCGCGTCGAGATCAAGAAGCATCCGAGACTGACGGAAGTCGGCTCCTGGCGCTCGCGCACCAAATGGGGCCACCGCGCCTCCGAGCTGTGGGAGGAGAAGCCGCACGGCGGTTACTACACCCAGGACGACATCCGCGAGATCGTCGCGTACGCCGCCGAGCGGCATATCACCGTCGTCCCCGAGATCGATATCCCGGGACATTCGCAGGCCGCCATCGCCGCGTATCCGGAACTCGGCAACACCGATGTCATCGACACGACCTCCCTCACCGTCTGGGACACCTGGGGCGTTACCGCAAACGTACTCGCCCCCACCGACAACACCCTGCGGTTCTACGAGGACGTCTTCGAGGAACTGCTCACCCTCTTCCCCTCCACCTTCATCCACGTGGGCGGCGACGAGTGCGTCAAGGACCAGTGGAAGGAGTCACCGGCGGCCCAGGCCAGGATCGCGGAGCTCGGTCTGGCCGACGAGGACGGGCTCCAGTCCTGGTTCATCCGGCATTTCGACCGCTGGCTCGCCGAGCGCGGCCGGCGGCTGATCGGCTGGGACGAGATCCTGGAAGGCGGTCTGGCACCGGGCGCCGCCGTGTCGTCCTGGCGCGGATACGCGGGCGGGATCGCCGCCGCGAAAGCCGGCCACGACGTCGTCATGTGCCCCGAACAGCAGGTGTACCTGGACCACCGTCAGGCGGCGGGCGACGACGAGCCGATGCCCATCGGGTACGTACGCACCCTGGAGGACGTCTACCGTTTCGAGCCGCTGCCGCCGGAGCTCACCGAGGAGGAGGCGGCCCATGTCCTCGGCACCCAGGCCAATGTCTGGACCGAGGTGATGCACGACAGCTCCCGCGTCGACTACCAGGTCTTCCCGCGGCTCGCCGCGTTCGCCGAAGTCGCCTGGTCGGACCTCCCGGCCCCCGCCGAACGTGATTTCGCCGACTTCGAGCAGCGCATGACGGAGCACTACCGGCGCCTTGACGCGCTGGGGGTCGAATACCGGCCGCCCGGCGGTCCGTTGCCCTGGCAGCGCCGCCCCGCCCCCAACGGAGACAATGCCAGCCTGGGGCGCCCGATCGAAGGGGCGCCCCCAAACGTGTGAGCCCACGGGGAGATGGCCGCCCCGGAACGGTGTCCCTGGGACCGTGGTAGTTCGTAAGGATGAGTAATCCGTATGGACAAGTCGTACGACGACCGCTGAAGAGTGGCATTCCGTATGTGACGGCGAAGAGGTGCGAAACCGGACCTTCCCCCTGGTGGGGGACGGATACGTCCTTCGCGGACCCTCGCGTCGGGCGGACCGGAAGATGTGCCAGAGTTGCCACGTCCGGTCTGTGAGCACGTACGGTACGGCAACACAGGCGGGAGACCGGGACACCGGAAAGGGGCAGCTGGGTTGACCACGCACGCACCGCAGACGGCGCAGTTCGTGACGCTGCCGGCCTCGCTCGACGAGGCCGTGGCGGCGCTCACCGCGATGCCTGCCGCCGTGCCCGTCGCGGGTGGAACCGATCTCATGGCGGCCGTCAACAAGGGCCAGCTGCGGCCCGCGGGACTCGTCGGCCTCGGTCGGATCAGCGAGCTGCGCGGCTGGCACTACCAGGACGGTCACGCCCTGCTCGGCGCCGGTCTCACCCACGCGCGCATGGGCAGACCGGACTTCGCGGCCCTCATCCCCGCGCTCGCCGCGTCGGCGCGCGCCGCGGGCCCGCCCCAGATCCGTAACGCCGGGACGCTCGGCGGCAATATCGCCACCGCGGCCCCGACCGGCGACGCGCTGCCCGTGCTCGCCGCGCTGGAGGCCGATCTGGTGATCGGGGGGCCCGGCGGCGCGCGCCGCGAGATCCCCGTCTCGCATCTGCTGGCCGGCCGCGAGATGCTCGCGCCCGCCGAACTCATCGGCTTCGTACGGGTGCCGCTGCTGCACGCCCCCCAGGTCTTCCTCAAGGCGACCGGACGGACGGGGCCCGGCCGGGCCACCGCGTCCGTGGCCGTCGTGCTGGACCCGGCGCGGCGCGGGGTGCGGTGCGCGGTCGGCGCGATCGCGCCGATGCCGCTGCGCCCGCTGGAGGCGGAGCGCTGGATCGCCTCACTGATCGACTGGGACGGCGCGCGCGGGCTCGCGCAGGAGGCGCTCGCCGCCTTCGGCGAGTACGTCGCCGCGGCCTGTATCCCGGACCCGCCCGCGCCGGCCGACGGGGGCGAAGTACCCGCGCCGTCGCCCGCCGTACTGCATCTGCGGCGCACGGTCGCCGCACTGGCCCGACGAGCACTGGGGAGGGCGCTGTCGTGACCACCAACGAGAACTCCGGTACCGGCTCAGGGGTCCCCGAGGGCCAGGGCGGCTGGCAGCCGGTCCCGCAGGGCGGGGAGTACGACGGCGAGTCGACCGCCTTCGTGCACCTGCCCCCGGAGGACACCTTCGACGCGCCGCTGGCCGCGCCGGGGCACGGGTACGTACCGCCGCAGATCGTGCCGCCGGCGCAGCTGGACCCGTCGGCGGCCGACGCCCAGGGCGGGGTCCACTGGCCGGACCCGCAGCAGGGAGCGCAGGACCACGCGCCGTACGCGCAGGGCGGTTACGTCCAGGGCGGATACGCGCAGGGCGGCTACGACCACGGCGGCTACGGACCCGGCGGTGGCTACGACCCGCAGGGCACGGGCCAGTGGAACTTCAGCGACACGGGCGCGGGCGACGGCGGCGACCCCGGGGCGGTCGCGGGCGCGGAGCGGACCGCGGCGGGAGACACCGCGGGTGCGTCCGAGCTGACCGGTCAGTGGACGATCCCGATCGCCCAGGGTGATCTTCCGGACGAATCCGGCGAGTTCAGCAAATCGGTGCTGGCGTCACAGTGGAACGGCGGCAGCCCGCCGGCGACCCTGCCGGGCGGCGCCGCCGCGCCCTGGGCGACGGAACCGGCACCGCCCGGCGGGGACGCCGGCGGATTCGCCGCCCCGGAGAGCGCCGAGGCACCGGGGGTCCAGGGGATCCCGGGTATTCCGGAAGCCGTGGAGCCCGAGCCGTCCGCGCCCCTGCCGGACGCCGTACCGGACCTCGCGTACGAGCCCGGCCAGGGGACCGTGCGGGAGGCGACGCCCGAGGCCGCCCTTGAGGCCGCTCCGGAGATCCCCGCCGGGTCCGAGCACGCTCCCGAGCCCGTGGCGGAGACGGCGCCGGAGCCAGGACCGGAGACCGCGCCGGAGCACGGACCCGAATCCGGACCTGAATCCGGACCCGAATCCGGACCCGAATCCGGACCCGAATCCGCGACCGCGCCGGAACCGGAACCCGAGCCCGCGCCCCTCACCAGCAGCAACGACAGCGCCGAACACCCCTCCGGCTCCTACGTCCTGCGCGTCAACGGCGCCGACCGCCCCGTCACCGACGCCTGGATCGGCGAGTCGCTCCTGTACGTACTGCGCGAGCGCCTCGGCCTCGCGGGCGCCAAGGACGGCTGCTCCCAGGGCGAATGCGGCGCCTGCAACGTCCAGGTCGACGGGCGGCTCGTCGCCTCCTGCCTCGTCCCCGCCGCCACCGCGGCCGGCTCCGAGGTCCGTACGGTCGAGGGGCTGGCCGCCGACGGCGAACCCTCCGACGTCCAGCGGGCGCTGGCCAAGTGCGGGGCCGTGCAGTGCGGGTTCTGCGTCCCCGGCATGGCCATGACCGTCCACGACCTCCTGGAGGGCAACCACGCCCCCACCGAGCTGGAGACCCGCCAGGCGCTCTGCGGCAACCTCTGCCGCTGCTCGGGCTACCGCGGCGTGCTCGATGCGGTGAGCGAGGTCGTCGCCGGGCGCAGGGCGAGTGCGGAGGCCGCCGCCGCGGCCTCGGAAGAAGCCCGTATCCCGCACCAGGCACCCCCAGGGGCCGGTGGCGTCCAGCCCCCGCACGCCGGCCCGCACCCCACCTCGCACCCGCACTCGCCCGACGGAGGCATGGCGTGAGCAACGACGCGGCCACCGGGACACCGACGCTCGACGGCCCCCAGCAGGAGCCGCCCGCGCACGGCCTCGGCGCATCCCTCCCCCCGGCCGACGCGCGCGCGAAGACCGAGGGCACGTTCCCGTACGCCGCCGACCTGTGGGCCGAAGGTCTGCTGTGGGCGGCGATCCTGCGCTCGCCGCACCCGCACGCCCGTATCGTCTCGATCGACACCGCCGCGGCCGCCGAGATGCCGGGCGTGCGCGCCGTCGTCACGCACGAGGACGTCCCGGGCGACTCGGCGTACGGCAGGCGGATCGCCGACCGTCCCGTGTTCGCCTCGGAGGTCGTACGCCACCACGGCGAGGCGATCGCCGCCGTCGCCGCCGACCACCCCGACACGGCCCGGCTCGCCGCCGCCGCCATCGCCGTCGAGTACGAGGTCCTCGACCCGGTGACCGACCCCGAGAAGGCGTTCGCCGCCGAGCCGCTGCATCCCGACGGCAATCTGATCCGCCATATCCCGCTGCGCTACGGCGATCCGGAGATCACCGGCGAGGTCGTCGTGGAGGGGCTGTACCGCATCGGCCGCCAGGACCCGGCGCCCATCGGCGCCGAGGCGGGCCTCGCCGTACCGAGACCCGACGGCGGCGTGGAGATCTACACCGCCTCCACCGACCCGCACACCGACCGCGATCTGGCCGCCGCCTGCTTCGGCCTGGAGCCCGACCGGGTGAAGGTCGTCGTCACCGGCGTCCCCGGCGCCACCGGCGACCGCGAGGACCCGGGCTTCCAGATCCCGCTCGGCCTGCTCGCGCTGCGCACCGGCTGCCCGGTCAAGCTCGCCGCGACCCGCGAGGAGTCCTTCCTCGGCCACGCCCACCGCCACCCCACGCTGCTGCGCTACCGCCACCACGCGGACGCCGAGGGCCGGCTCGTCAAGGTCGAGGCCCAGATCCTGCTGGACGCGGGCGCGTACGCGGACGCCTCGTCCGAGTCCCTGGCGGCGGCGGTCGCCTTCGCCTGCGGCCCCTACGTCGTCCCGCACGCCTTCATCGAGGGCTGGGCCGTCCGCACCAACAACCCGCCCTCCGGCCATGTGCGGGGCGAAGGCGCGATGCAGGTGTGCGCGGCGTACGAGGGCCAGATGGACAAGCTGGCGGCCAAACTGGGCGTGGAACCGGCCGAACTGCGGCTGCGCAACGTCCTGGCCACCGGCGACATCCTGCCCACCAGCCAGACGGTGACCTGCCCGGCGCCCGTGGCCGAACTGCTCCGCTCCGTACGCGACTTCCCGCTGCCCCCGCTCCCCAAGGACACCCCCGAGGCGGCCTGGCTGCTGCCCGGCGGCCCCGAGGGCGCCGGCGAGCCGGGAGCCGTACGCCGGGGCGTCGGCTACGCGCTCGGCATGGTCCACATGCTCGGCGCGGAGGGCGCGGACGAGGTCTCCACGGCCACCGTCAAGGTCCACGACGGCGTGGCCACGGTCATCTGCGCGGCCGTCGAGACCGGCCAGGGCTTCGCCACTCTCGCCCGGCAGATCGTGCAGGAGACGCTGGGCATCGAGGAGGTCCATGTCGCCTCCGTCGACACGGACCAGCCCCCGGCGGGCCCGGCCGCCCACGGCCGGCACACCTGGGTCTCGGGCGGCGCGGTCGAGCGGGCGGCGAAGATGGTCCGTACGCAGCTGCTCCAGCCGCTGGCCCACAAGTTCGGGATGTCCACCGAGCTGCTCCAGATCACGGACGGCAAGATCACGTCGTACGACGGTGTGCTGTCCACGACGGTCACGGAGGCGATGGACGGCAAGGAACTCTGGGCGACGGCCCAGTGCCGCCCCCACCCCACCGAACCCCTCGACGCCTCGGGCCAGGGCGACGCCTTCGTGGGGCTGGCGTTCTGCGCGATCCGCGCGGTCGTCGACGTCGACATCGAGCTGGGTTCGGTCCGGGTCGTGGAGATGGCCGTGGCCCAGGACGTCGGGCGCGTCCTCAACCCGGCGCAGCTGGCCACCCGGATCGAGGCGGGCGTCACGCAGGGCATCGGCACGGCCCTGACGGAGAACCTCCGCACCACCCGCGGTGTCGTCCGCCGCCCCGACCTCACGGGATACGCGCTTCCGACGTCCCTGGACGCGCCGGACATCCGTATCGTCAAGCTGGTCGAGGAACGCGACGTGGTGGCCCCCTTCGGCGCCAAGCCCGCGAGCGCGGCCCCGGTGGTCACGTCCCCGGCGGCGGTCGCCTCGGCGGTCCGCGCGGCCACGGGCCGGCCCATCAGCCGCCTGCCGATCCGCCCCCAGGCGGCGGTGGCGGCGGTGCCGGCGGGCTCCTAGCGGGTTCGGCGGCGGGGATTCGTCAGCGCGATGGCGCACCGCGGGAGTCCACCGTCGCCCGGCACCCGCCCGCTGACGCCCGTCCAGTGCCGGCACAGTACGTGACGCCGCCGGTCCAGTCGGTGATCGCGGCAGCCGGACCGGAGAGCAACTCGACTCGCCGGTCAACGAGTTGACTTCCACTTTCTCCGCTGACTTGGATGGCTGTTGACTTGGACGAATGATCCGGTCGGCAGGGGAGGGAGCTCGCCCGTGGTCTGGGAAGAGTGGGAGAATCTCAAGGGCGAGGTTTCCGGGGAGAGTTCGGCGCGCATGCGACTGAACCAGCTGCCGGGTGATCCAGGGCCGACGGGCGGCGGCAGCGGCGGAGGCGCCGCCGATCTCAGCGTGAACCGGGACAGTCTTGGGCGGATAGGCAGCGCGGCCTATGACCTGCACGGCAGGCTCACGGCGGATGGCGGCCATGCCCGCACCAGTACGTCCGGCGCGGCGGCGGCGCTGTCGGTCAGCGGCTTCGAAACAGGTCCGGCGATGCGGAAGGTGCACGACACCTGGAACTCGCAGCTGAAGACACTGGTCGACGCCTGCGCGCATATTTCCAACCACCTCGACTACAGCGCCGCGCAGCATGCCAAGGACGACCAGGACATCAGGACCAGCCTCGGTGTGTCCCGGATCTCCGAGTATTTCAAGTAGTGGTGGAGCGCTCATGCCGACCTTTTATGACGTCTACCACGCCCCGCTGGACAAGCTGAAGACGGCGGCGGACGACTGGGCCGAGATGACCGCCAAGCTGGAGAGGCTCGCCGAGGACGCGCGCACGACGATGGCGGAAAAATCCAAGGACGAATACTGGCGGGGCGCCAATGCCTCGGTCACCAAACCGTTCATCGTCAAGACGGCCAAGGAGTTCGATGACGCGGCGAAGGCGGCCAAGGGGATCGGACTGATCCTGGAAGACGGGTACGCGGCCTTCAAGAAGGCGAAGGACGACCTCGCGAGGATCGTGGACACGGACGCACCGGCACAATCATGTGTGGTCACCGCTTACGGGATGGTGGAGGCGCTGTATCCGCTGGACGACGAGGTTCGTGCCCGCTTCGAAACGGACTACGCGAAGAACTCACGTGAGCAGCAGGCCAGGATCGAGTCCTTGCAGCGGCGTATCAACGCCATCGTGGAGACGTGCGACGACGCGGATGTGGCGACGGCCAACGCGCTCAGGGCCAACATCACCGGCGATCAGCACAACTTCAGCGCACCCAAGTACAGGAGCCTGGACGCGGAGGAGGCTCAGCGCGCCCTCGACCTGGCGAAGAAGGGCACCGACCTCACGCACACGGAGCTTCTGCGGCTCAACGAACTGCTGAACGACAATCACTCGTCCCGGGAGTTCTCCCGGACGTTCTACGACGGTCTTGGCGGCCCGAAGAAGTCACTGGAGTTCTTCGGGCAATTGGCCGGTGATACGTACGAGGGAACCCGGCAGGACAAGGAACGTCTCAAGGACATGCAGAGTCTGCAGAAAAACCTGGGACTCAACCTGGCCACAGCGACCGACCCGGCCGGGAAGAACGATACGTGGTCGAAGACCTGGTCGGACGAGATGCGCAAGCTCGGCGCCGAGCGCGTCCCGGTGACCAAGTACGACATGAACCCGCCGTACGGCTATCAGCTGCTCGGCGGAATCATGCGGTACGGGAACTATGACCCGAAGTTCCTCAACCCGATCGCCGAGCACGCGATTCAGCTTCAGCACAAGAACCCCGGCATGTTCGCCGAGACGAAGCCCACGGGCGGCTGGCAGACGAACGGACTGAACCCGTCGGGCGTGAACGGGGCCGGATACGACCCGGTCGTCAGCATGCTGGAGGCGCTGGGGCACAGCCCGGAGGCGTCGAAGGAGTTCTTCACCGCCAGGCCGACGGCGTACAACGAGGACGGTTCCGTGAGCGGCGCGTTCGGTCCGGACTTGGGTAAGAAGGACGGCCGCGCCATCTTGGGCTATCTCGACTACTTCGCGAATCAGGACTACACGTCGTTCCCGGATACCGACGGTTCCTACGATCCGGACAAGGACGCCAAAACCGCTGCTTATATGCCGGATGCGCTGGGGCACGCTTTGGAGTCGGCGACGCTCGGTTATGCGTGGGACGCCCCGACTCCCAACGCGGTCCGTGATGCTACCACTGCGGGAATCATGCAGGATGTCGTGGAGAAATATGGAGCCGATGCTAAATTGCTAAAGCATCAAGAGGTGCTGACGGATAGTCTCGGCCGTATGGGTGCTGGATATATCGACGACATCAACTGGGCATTGCAGGAGAACCATCGCGGGGGTGTTTTCGCACCGACCGTAAACCCCGACGCGCATGCTCTGTTCAAGTCTGGGGACGCTCGGGATTTCCTCAGTGCGCTGGGTCAGCACCCTGATGCCTACGCTTCGATCACGGCCGCGGAACGGATTTACACCAGTAGCGTGCTGGAGGCTCAGGCTGGCCCTGACGGCAGGGTTGACGAGGGGGCGGCGCGCAAGGCCGTAGGGATCGGAGCCGAGGTGCAGGGCATTCTCGATCAGTCGCGGGGTGACCAGATCGAGGCCGAGGGTCTGAAGAGACATGAAGATTTCGAGACGGCGCAGGAAAAGCGGTCCAGTTGGCTGGAGTTCGGTGCGACCTCAGTGATTGGTGCCGGGGCCGTGGCCGCTGGTGTGGCGTTCTTGCCGGCCACGGCCGCGGCAGCCGGGGCGGCAGCCATTCTGGTTCCTCTTGCTGTCGATACGGGCGGCGGAACACTGGAACAGATCGCCGGACAGGTTGTCGGTGACTGGTCGGATAATTCGATCGAAAAGAATAAGGAAAAGATCGAAGAACTGACCGGGGAGGAGAAGTCGGCCGTGTTCGAGTCCGGTGAGGCCAGTGCGCTGGCGCCGACGCTGGATTTTATCTGCCGCCACGAACTCGATCCAGAACATGAATTTAGTGTGGAACTGGAACAATCTGCAAATCTTGGCTACTTGCGTGGCAATAGTCGAGCGATGCAGCAAGGGCATGGCCCTGAGACCGGCTGAGTGAGAGTGGAGCGGGATCCGTGAAGATATGGAATGCGACGAGGGCGGCAGGTGCGGTGCTTGCTCTCAGCCTTGGTGTCTCGGCGTGCGGTGGTGGCAGTGAGGATGAGAGGCCCGCGTTCGCCGGTGCCGAGAAGGTGTGCGATGGCATTCTCTCGGACGGTACGGCACGTGCCGTGGAGACCGTGGTGGGTGACAAGACCTTCCACGGGACCGGTGACGATGCACTGGAAAATACGGCCTCGGCGGTCAAAGAATTTTATGCAGAGGATCCCGGCGGACGGAAGTATGTTGGGTCCAAGAAATTCTGTGCGTTCTCGGGGCGTATGCGCGAAGCCGGCAGCCTGGAAATCTCCTTCGGTATCTACAGGCCGGACGATGCGCTGGGTACTGATCATGCGGAAGATCAGCGTCTGTACCGGCTGGGAAAGCGAGCTTTGGCCGGATCCGAGCGCTCGTCTCTGTACTTCGAGTGTGTGAGTCCTCAAATCGACGGTTCGGACGGGCAGCCGACGCGAATCTATGCCAACTCAAGACTTGCGAACATCGGCAGCTGGGAAGTGGAAGACACCCGCGCCACGCGGGAAGCCCATCTCACCGTCCTGCACGCCGCCGCCCTCGCCGTGGCGAAGGAGCTGGGGTGCGAGAACAATGGAGGGCTGCCGGAGAAGGTAGTTCTGGAGCCGCTCGCCGACCCAGTCGAACCGTCGGGCGCGCCCGCGACGTAGCGGTTGAAAGCGGGAAGCGGCCGCCCCCGGAATCCCCGGGGGCGGCCGCTTCCGTGTTCCTGGAGGCCGTGGCGGGAATCGAACCCGCGTAACTCGCTTTGCAGGCGAGTCCCTGAACCACTCGGGCACACGGCCGTGCCTTGCTTTCCTGTTCATGACCGTAGGCCCGTGCCGCGCGGGGCTCAAGGTGTCCGGGCGGGCCGCAACGCGACTGCCACACTCCGTTCATGGTGGGCGTGGGGCGGGCCCGAGGTGGCGTACGTCCAAGGGACCAGATCCGATCAGCCCTACGACAGGGCCGAATCAGGGCTGTGCCCCTTACGCTGAGTCCATGACCGCCCTGGACCCACGCGACGCCGATGTCGCCCCCGCCGACATATCCGCCGTAGCGGACCCCATCACCGAATCCCCGGCCCGCGATCAGGGCGGTGCCCCCGGCCAGGGTGGTGTGCTGGGGCCCGAGCACCGGGCGCTCAGTATCGGCATCGTCTCCGTCGTCCTGCTCATCGCCTTCGAGGCGACCGCCGTCGGTACCGCGATGCCGGTCGCCGCGCGGGAGCTGAACGGGATTCCGCTGTACGCCTTCGCCTTCTCCGCGTACTTCACCACCAGCCTCTTCGCCATGGTGCTCTCCGGCCAGTGGGCCGACCGCAGCGGGCCGCTCGCGCCGCTCGCCACCGGGATCAGCGCCTTCGGCGTCGGGCTGCTGCTGTCGGGCACGGCGGGCTCCATGTGGCTGTTCATCCTCGGCCGCGCCGTCCAGGGCCTCGGTGGCGGGCTGGTCATCGTCGCGCTCTATGTCGTCGTCAGCCGGGCCTACCCGGAGCGGCTGCGGCCCTCGATCATGGCCGCGTTCGCCGCGAGCTGGGTGATCCCCTCCGTTGTCGGGCCGCTCGCCTCCGGCACCGTCACCGAACACCTCGGCTGGCGCTGGGTCTTCATCGGTATCCCGGTCCTGGTCGTGCTGCCGCTGGCGCTCGCGCTGCCCGCGATACGCCGCAAGGCGTCGGGACCCGCCGATGCCGAGGGGCCCGTTCCTGTCTTCGACCGGCGCCGGATCCGGCTCGCGCTCGGGATCTCGCTGGGCGCGGGGCTGCTCCAGTACGCGGGCCAGGATCTGCGCTGGCTCTCGCTCCTCCCGGCGCTGGCCGGCGTCGCGTTCCTCGTCCCCGCCGTCCTCGGGCTGCTGCCGCACGGCACCTGGCGCGCGGCGCGCGGGCTGCCGTCCGTGGTGCTGCTGCGCGGGGTCGCCGCCGGGGCCTTCATCGCCGCCGAGAGCTTCGTCCCGCTGATGCTCGTCACCCAGCGCGGGCTGTCGCCGACGATGGCCGGCCTCTCGCTCGCGGCGGGCGGCGCGACCTGGGCGCTCGGTTCGTACGTCCAGTCCAGGCCGCGCCTGGAGCCGTACCGCGAGCGGCTGATGGCGGGCGGGATGGTGTTGGTCGCCCTGTCGATCGCGACCGCGCCGAGCGTGCTCATCGAGGCCGTACCGGTGTGGATCGTCGCGGTCGCCTGGGCCTTCGGCTGTCTCGGCATGGGCGCCGTGATCGCCTCCACCAGCGTGCTGCTGCTCAAGCTCTCGGCGCCGGAGGAGGCGGGCGCGAACTCCGCCGCGCTCCAGATCTCCGACGGGCTGTCGAACGTACTGCTGCTGGCGGCGGGCGGGGCGGCGTTCGCGGCCCTGGGCGGCGGCGCGGTGGGCGGCCACGCCGTCTCGGCCGCGTCCGGCGCCGCGGGATCCCACCCTGCGGCCTTCGCCGCGGTCTTCCTGCCGATGGCGGCGGTGGCGCTGGCCGGGGTGTGGGTGGCGACGCGGATACGGACCCGCTGAGAATCGATACGGACCCGCTGAGCGCGGATACGGAGCCCTGAGCGCCGATACGGACCCGATGAGGAATGCCCTCTGCCGCGTTCAACTGCCCTGTTAGCGTGGGGCCCTTGACCGAGGGGGCGGAGACAGAGCGATGACAGCGACCATGTTTCGTATCGGCGGAGACCTGAGCGTACGGCGGCTCGGATTCGGAGCGATGCGGCTGCCGACCGAGCCGGGCCCGGACCGCGAGGCCTCCCTCGGCGTGGCCCGGCGGGCCGTCGAGCTGGGCGTCACACTGATCGACACCGCCCATCTGTACGGCGGGGGAGCCAACGAGGAACTGCTCGCCGAGGCCCTGTACCCCTACGCGGACGGGCTGCTCGTCACGACCAAGGTCGGCGTCGCGCGGTCGGCGGAGACGGGCGAGTGGGGGCTCGACGGGCGGCCGGACGTCCTGCGCGACCAGGTCGGGAACGCCCTTCGCCGGCTGCGGGTCGAGCGGCTCGAACTGCTCCAGCTGCACCGCATCGATCCGGAGGTGCCCCTCGCCGACCAGCTCGGCGCGCTGAGGGAGTTGCAGACCGCGGGCAAGGTCGGCCGGCTCGGGCTCTCCGAGATCACCGTCGCCGAACTCGAACAGGCACGGGAGATCATCGACGTCGTGTCTGTACAGAACCGCTACAGCCTGGTCGACCGCGAGCACGAGCCGGTGCTCGTCGCCTGCGAGGCGGCGGGGATCGCGTTCCTGCCGTGGCGGCCCGTCGCAGGAGCCGCGTCGGGCGCGACCGCCGGGTACGACGCGATCGCGGGCGTGGCGGACGAACTCGGCGCCACCCCCGCGCAGATCTCCCTCGCCTGGCTCCTCGACCGCTCGCCGGTCATCCTCCCGATCCCGGGGACGGCCCGGATCGACCACCTGGAGGAGAACGTCGCCGCGGCGGACCTCCGCCTGAGCCCGGCCCACCACGAGCGCCTCGGCGGTCTCGGAGATCCCGGCGCTCTCGACCGGCCGGCCGCGCAGGCCTAGGCCTGTCCGACAAATCCCGCCTGGCTCGCGACGCCTGGCACGCACGCTCGCGGCGTTGTCGGGCTCTCCCCAGTACGCCCAGTACTGGGGAGACCCTCCGCCTTGCGATCGCCGCTCGGCATCCAAAGGCGGAATCAGGCGCCGAGACGGAGAGAGCGCAGCGAACGTAGTGCACCAGACGCCGCGAGCCCCGCCCTCCGGGCGGACGGCGCTATGTGTCAGACAGGGCCTAGCAAGCACCCGGTCCCGGCCGGACAGGCGGTAGCAGCCGGCCCTGCCTCCGCCGGACGGGCGGCAGCCGCGGGTGCCGCAGGACAGGCACAGCGCCCCGTCCCCGCCGTACGGAATGTGGCGCCCGTCGCACCTGGCCGTTCCCCGCCCCATTTGTTATGAGGCGCGCGCCGGGCCACCGGTAGGGTGGCCCGGTTGTCGTACGTACCCCTGCCCGACCCGTCAACCCGCGCCCGAACCGGAGACCGTGACTACTACCGCCTCCTCCCACCACCTCTCACCCGCCTTCCCGGGCCGCGCCCCCTGGGGCACCGCCAACAAGCTGCGTGCCTGGCAGGAGGGTGCGCTCGGCCGCTATCTGGAGCAGCAGCCGCGTGACTTCCTCGCCGTCGCCACCCCCGGAGCGGGGAAGACGACCTTCGCGCTGACGCTCGCCTCCTGGCTGCTGCATCACCATGTCGTCCAGCAGGTGACCGTCGTCGCGCCGACCGAGCACCTCAAGAAGCAGTGGGCGGAGGCCGCCGCGCGGATAGGCATCAAGCTCGACCCCGACTACTC
The DNA here is from genome assembly GCF_004151105.1 of Streptomyces sp. L-9-10. Classification (GTDB taxonomy): domain Bacteria; phylum Actinomycetota; class Actinomycetes; order Streptomycetales; family Streptomycetaceae; genus Streptomyces. Next base: position 101,191 of record NZ_PHRF01000053.1, on the reverse strand, counting down.
CGCGGGTCCGGTGAGCAAGGAGTACGACGGCGTCGCCATCACCTACGCCGGCGTCGGGGTGCGGCCCATGCTGCACCGCAACCGGTGCGAGCAGCGCAAGACCCTCGTCATCCTCGACGAGATCCACCACGCGGGCGACTCCAAGTCCTGGGGCGAGGCCTGTCTTGAGGCGTTCGAGCCCGCGACCCGGCGGCTCGCGCTGACCGGCACGCCGTTCAGGTCCGACACCAACCCCATCCCCTTCGTGGCGTACGAGGAGGGCAACGACGGCATCCGCCGCTCGGCCGCCGACTACACCTACGGGTACGGCAACGCCCTCGGCGACGGCGTGGTCCGGCCTGTCATCTTCCTCAGCTACAGCGGCAACATGCGCTGGCGCACCAAGGCCGGTGACGAGATCGCGGCCAAGCTCGGCGAGCCCATGACGAAGGACGCCGTCTCGCAGGCGTGGCGCACCGCGCTCGACCCGCGCGGCGACTGGATGCCCAATGTGCTGCGCGCCGCGGACCAGCGGCTGACCGAGGTACGCAAGGGCATCCCGGACGCCGGCGGTCTGGTCATCGCGACCGACCAGGACTCGGCGCGCGCGTACGCCAAGCTCATCCGCGAGATCACCGGTTCGAAGGCGACGGTCGTCCTCTCCGACGACACCGGCGCGTCGAAGCGGATCGACGAGTTCAGTGAGAGCGACGACCGCTGGATGGTCGCGGTCCGGATGGTGTCGGAGGGCGTCGACGTACCGCGCCTGGCCGTCGGCGTGTACGCCACCACCATCTCGACCCCGCTCTTCTTCGCGCAGGCCGTCGGCCGTTTCGTCCGGTCACGGCGGCGCGGCGAGACCGCGTCCGTCTTCCTCCCCACCATCCCGGGCCTGCTCGGCTTCGCCGCCGAGATGGAGGTCGAGCGCGACCACGTACTCGACAAGCCGAAGAAGAACGGCGAGGAGGACCCGTACGCCGAGTCCGAGAAGGAGATGGCGGAGGCCGAGAAGCAGCAGGACGAGGACACCGGCGAGCAGGACATGCTGCCCTTCGAGGCGCTGGAGTCCGACGCCGTCTTCGACCGCGTGCTCTACGACGGCGCCGAATTCGGCATGCAGGCCCACCCGGGCAGTGAGGAGGAGCGGGACTACCTCGGTATCCCCGGGCTGCTGGAGCCCGACCAGGTGCAACTGCTCCTCCAGAAGCGGCAGGCGAGGCAGATCGCGCACAGCCGCAAGAAGCCGGACGCCGAGGCGGATCTGCTGGAACTGCCGGCCGAACGCCGGCCCGTCGTCTCCCACAAGGAACTGCTGGAGCTGCGCAAGCAGCTGAACACGATGGTCGGCGCGTACGTCCACCAGAGCGGCAAGCCGCACGGCGTGATCCACACGGAGCTGCGCCGGGTGTGCGGCGGGCCGCCGAGCGCCGAGGCGACGGCGGGGCAGATCCGGGAGCGGATCGCGAAGGTCCAGGAGTGGGCCACCCGGATGCGGTGATCCCGGATGCGGTAATGCCGTGGAGGTTTCCGGCGGGCACCGTAGCGGAGATCGAAAGAGGTCGTAGCGGTTTTCGTGCGCCGTGGCCGCTGAGGGGTGCCGCGGTGGGGCCGCCGGGCGCGGTGGTGGGGCCTTCGGCGGCCGTTTTTGTCTCCGAAGCCGTCCGATATGGCACGAATGATCGATCCAGTTCCTCGTTCTGTCGGATTTTGTCCGCGAATAGGGATCAACTCTCTTTCTGTGCCCGGATTCTGGACGAGGTCTTCCGCTGAGCGGTGTCCATGGTTACTGTCCCCGCAATGTAAACGCTCCGTGGCAACTCCGCCGCGTAGTGCAGTCGGTGGTGCCGATGCCCGTCGGCGGCCTCACTCCGAAGGAGAAGGCGTCGTGACCGCGGAGACCTCCCAGACGCTCGACCGGGGACTGCGCGTCCTCAAGCTGCTCGCCGATACGGATCACGGCCTGACCGTCACCGAGTTGTCCAACAAACTCGGTGTGAACAGGACGGTGGTCTACCGGCTGCTCGCCACCCTCGAACAGCACGCCCTGGTCCGCCGCGACCTGGGCGGCCGGGCCCGGGTGGGTCTCGGCGTGCTGCGCCTGGGCCGGCAGGTGCATCCGCTGGTACGGGAGGCCGCCCTGCCCGCCCTGCGCTCGCTCGCCGAGGACATCGGCGCCACCGCGCATCTCACGCTCGTGGACGGGGCGGAGGCGCTGGCCGTCGCGGTCGTCGAACCGACCTGGACCGACTACCACGTCGCCTACCGGGCCGGATTCCGCCATCCGCTGGACCGGGGCGCGGCGGGCAAGGCCATACTCGCCGCCCGTCAGGCCGCCCTCACCGAACCCCGCTGCACCCTCACCCACGGCGAGCTGGAGGCCGGTGCCAGCGGCGCCGCCGCCGCTCTGATCGGGGTGACCGGGATAGAGGGCAGCGTGGGAGTGGTGATGCTCGCGGACGCCGTACCCGAACGGGTGGGGCCGCGGGTCGTGGACGCCGCCCGGGAAGTGGCGGACGCGCTGCGCTGAGGCCAAGGCCAAGGCCGAGGCCGTGGCCGACCGGGCGGCGCCGTGCCCGAGCGGGCGGCCCGGGAGGGACGGTAGGTACGCCCGGCCCCGCGGTCCTGTGGACCGGTCCTGTGGACCGGAGCTGCGGACCGGACCGGCAGCCGGGACGCAGCGTCCCGGGCGGTGGATCGCGCCAGATAGATTGACACCCGTGTTCTCTCGCTTCTCGCGCCCCGGCGCCCTCGCCCTCTGCGCCGTCCCGATCGTCGTGCTGTTCGCCGTGGTCGGGGCCGCTCCGCTGCCGTACTCCGTCGCACAGCCCGGGATGACCGCGGATGTCCTCGGCGCGGACCGGGGCCGGCAGATCATCACGATCAGCGGGGCTCCCACCAGGAAGACCGAGGGGCAGCTGCGGATGACGACCATCGTGGCGACCGGCCCCTCCGCCGATGTCGACTTCGGCGATGTCGTCGAGGGCTGGTTCCGTACGGACCGCGCCGTGCTGCCGCGCGAAGCGGTCTACCCGTCGGGGCAGTCCGACAAGGAGATCGAGCGGCACAACACCCACGACATGGTGGAGTCCCAGAACTCCGCGACCGAGGCGGCCCTGGGCCTGCTCGGCAAAGACCCGAAGACCGTCGACGTCAGCCTCCATCTCGCCGACGTCGGCGGCCCCAGCGCCGGGCTGCTCTTCGCCCTCGGCATCGTCGACAAACTCGACGGCGACGGCTCGGGCGGCGATCTGACCGGCGGCCGCAAGATCGCGGGTACGGGCACGATCAGCGCCGACGGCAAGGTCGGCGCGGTCGGCGGGGTGTCCCTGAAGACCCAGGCCGCGGGGCGCGACGGGGCTACGGTCTTCCTCGTCCCGGAGGCGGAGTGCGGGGACGCCGGGACCGAGCTGCCGAAGGGGATGCGGCTGATCCCGGTCACCACGCTGAACGGCGCGGTGTCGGCGCTCAGGGCGCTGGAGCGGGGCGAGACGGGTCGGGTGCCGAGCTGCTGAGGTCGGTGGCCGCGGCGGCTTTCGCCTTCTCCGGGATCCGTTCCATGGTGCGCCAGGCAGGGAAGACCAGCGGGCTCAGCGTCGCCAGGAGATAGACGCCGCCGACGGCCAGCAGTGTGCTGCTCAGCCCCGCGCGCTCGACCAGGAGGCCCGCGACCAGACCGCCGAGCGGCATGGTCAGTTCGACTCCCGCCGTGGTCACACTGGACACCCGGCTGCGCAGCCCGTCCGGCACGCGCTCGTACATGACCGTGGTGAGGATCGGGTTCAGCACGCCGGCCGCCAGCCCGCCCGCGGCCATCGTCACGGCCAGTGGGACGGTCCCGTCCGTGAGCGCGGCCACGGTGAACTTCGGTGCCCCGCAGAGCAGGAAGGCGCCCGCGAACACGACGCGGCGCGGGAAGCGTTCGCCGTACGCCCCGTACAGCAGGGCCCCCAGCAGCGCCGCCCCGCCGAACAGCGCGGTGAGCAGTCCGAGACTGGCCGATCCGCCCAGCTCCTGCCGGGCATGGACCGGCAGCAGGACCGAACTCCAGCTCTGGTCCAGGCCGTTGGTGATCATCACCATCACCGTGATGCCGAGCAGCAGCCGCGTACGGAGCAGGAAGGCATAGCCCTCGCGGAGTTCGGTGCGGTACGTCGCGGGGGAGACCGGGCTCTGACGCTGCGGCTCAGCGGCGCGTACCCCCCGTACCCCGGCGGCTATCAGCGCCGCCGACGCCGCGAAGGTCACGGCGTCCAGCAGCAGGACCGCTTCCGCGCCCACGACCGCGATCAGCAGTCCGGCAAGCGCGGCGCCGATCATCCGCGCGCCGCGCGAGGCCGCGTCGTACAGACTCGCGGCGCGCGGCAGGGTCGTCCCGGCGCGTTCGGCGAGGTCCGGCAGCAGGACGTAGCGGGCGGTGATCCCCGGGGAGTGGACAAGGCCGCTGACGGCCATCAGCGCGCACAGCATCCAGAACTCCAGCACGCCCGCGAAGTGCAGGAGCGGGACCGCCGCCACGGCGAGTCCGCAGATCAGGTCGGAGGCGACGGAGATCCGCCGCCGTCCGAGCCGGTCGATGACCGGACCGCCGACGACGGCGGAGACGACGACCGGCAGCGTCGCGCAGAAGGCGACGACCCCGGCTTTGGCCGGGCTTCCGGTGGTCTGGAGAGCGAACCAGGGCACTCCGATCAGGGTGAGTGAACTCCCGGCGATGGAGATGGTGTTGGCGGCGAGGGTGGCGACGAAGGGCCGCCGGTCGTCAGTGCCGCGTCCGGTGTCGGCCGTCCGGGTCATGCGGCGTACGGCCGTACGAGCCGGCGCCGGGACATCGTCGGCCGGTCGACGAGGCGCAGCCCCAACTCGACCAGGGACCAGCCGAGTCGGGTACGGAGGTTCGCGCGCGGCGGGCGGAGCCGGAACGCGGCGGCCTCGTGGTGCAGTTCGGCGGCGCGCAGGGCGTGCAGCCGGAGATGTATGTCGGGGTGCGCGGCGGGGTGCACAGCGGGTCTCCTTCAGCTTCTGTCGGTGGAACCTGTGCGGGGGAAGGAATGCAGATGGACGCGGACCTGTGGGGCTTCCCCGTCGCCGGGACCGGCCGAGCGGTAACTCTCGACGACCTCGTGCAGCTTCTCGTTCATCTCGTGCAGCTGCTCGGCGGTCAGGCGCAGGGTGAAGTCGCTGAGGTCCGCGGAGTTCGACCACTCCCTGGGCCAGTCACTCGCGGTCCCCAGCCAGGTGGCGAGCTCCTGGGTGTGGATGTTGGCCACCTCGTGCAGGAAGAGGTCGACCGCGCCGCGTACCGCCGGGTTGCTGTCGGTGTGCAGGTCGGGGCTGAACGTCGTGCCCTCGTCGGTGGCCCTCCACCACCGCTCGCGGCCCTTTCCCCGCGTCGGGTCGTCCTCGACGAAACCGTGCGTGGCGAGCTGTCGCAGGTGATAGCTGGTGGCGCCGCTGGACTCGCCGAGCTGCTCGGCGAGCTGGGAGGCGGTGCCGGGGCCGTCGTGGCGGAGGGTGCTCAGCAGCCGCATCCGCAAGGGGTGGGCCAGACCGCGGAGCGAGCGCGCGTCGAGGGTGCGCTGCTTGGGGTTCGTGGGCCACGGCCGCGGCCGGGTTTCTGCCGGCTCAACAGGCTCAACAGGTTCTACGGGTTCTACCGGCTCTTCGGGGTCTACAGGCTCGGGCATGCCTCTAACGTAGTCACGCAAAGGCTTCTTTGCAACACATTCTTTGCAAGGAAGTCTTTGCATGACTACGTTCGTGATCCCGATCCGGCCCTGTTCGTCCGGCGGGAGGCGTCAGCCGTTGGGTCAGGTGTCAGGTGTCAGGTGTCAGCGTCAGGCGTCAGGCGTCAGCAGATCGACGATCCCCGTGACGCCCTCCGCCCCATGACCACCCTCCAGCCGCCGCTTCATCAGGTCGAAGTACGGGGTCAGCAGCTCGGGGCTCACCCCCTGCTCGTGCGCCGTCCCCACGAAGGCCGGGATCCCGGCGACCTGCATCGCCAGGCTGGAGGCGACGTCCGACGCGTAGTCGCCGCTCGCCAGCTGGTCGGCGACCTGCTCGATCACCGGGGCCATCGACGTCAGCCAATCGCTCAGCAGCGGTGTGAACTCCTTGAGTGAGATGTCCGCCTCCCCGCGCACCAGAGCGAAGGCGTGCGTGATGCCCGCGAGCATGCCGTACATCCCGCTCAGCAGCGCCACGTCCTGGAGGGCGGCGTGGCCGGCGTTCTCGCTGACGTAACGCGTGCCGGCCGGGACCGCCAGAGCCGCTCCGTGCGTCTCGAAGAGCTCGTGCGAGCCACTGTAGAAGACATAGCCGCCCGCCTCGGGAACCCCGATCATCGGCGGTACGGCCATGATCCCGCCGCTGAGGAAGCGGGCCCCGCGCGCCCCGGCCCATTCGCCGCGCGCCCGTGCCTGGGCCGGTGTTCCGGTGGTGACGTCCACCAGGTCCTTGCCGGTCAGGTCGGTACCCTCCAGCGCCGCCCCGACCGAGGCGTCGTCCAGCAGGCAGGTGACGACCAGCGCGTTCGCGGCCACCGCCTCGGCGGCGCTCGCGGCGGCCGTGGCGCCCTCGGCCACCAGGGCGTCGGCCCGGCCCGGCGTCCGGTTCCAGACGGTCACGGAGTATCCGGCGGCGAGCCAGGCACGGGCGAAGGCCGTCCCCATGGCTCCGAGCCCGAGCAGCGAGAGGGAACGGGGAGAAGAGGACGACGAAAAGGCGGGGGCGGGGGAGGGGGAAAGGGAAGAGGAAGAGGAAGAGGAAGAGGAAAGAGCGTCAGAAACGTTGTCGGTCATGACGAATAAGCTGGTCGATGGCGCGGGGACCAACAAGTACGCACTCCGAAGTGGGCGGTTCCCCCGAGGTATGTGACCAGGTCGGAGAGTCGGAGAGGGGGACCGAGGACGATGGCGACCGTGGGCAGGCCGGGCGCGCCCGACGCGTATCACTGCGGGATCGACGCGGCCATGGATGTGATCGGCGGAAAGTGGAAGGTGCTGATCCTCTGGGCGCTGGACGAGAGCCCGCGCCGCTTCGGCGAGCTTCGCCGGATGCTCCCCGGTGTCACGGAGAAGGTCCTCACCAGCCAGCTGCGTGAGCTGGAGACGCACGGCATCGTCTCCCGTGAGGTGTACGACGAGATCCCGCCGCGCGTCGAGTACGCGCTGACCGAGCGCGGTGTCGCCCTGGGGGTCGCCCTCCAGCCGCTCGGTCTGTGGGGGCGGGAACACGTCCTGGGGAAGGCCCCGCGAAGCGCTGCGCCTTCTTGACGCACCGTTCCCCGGAGGCGGCCCCGGCCGACCCCCGACCGAACCCCCGGCTCACCCTCCGGCGGCGTCGCCTGCGGAGTCCTCGGCCGCCTGCTCCACCAGCGGGATGATCCGCAGCGGTACGGGGTTCTCCATGACGATCGCCGTGGCGGCCCGCACGATGCCGTCGAAACCGACGACCCGGTCGATCACCCGTTGCAGATCGGCGTTGGAACGGGCCACGAGACGGCAGAGCATGTCTCCCTGACCCGTGATGGTGTGCAGTTCGAGCACCTCGGGGACGGTGGTCAGATGGGCCCGTACATCGGCGCCCTGCCCCTGCTTGATCTCCAGCGTGGCGAAGGCGGTGACGGGGTAGCCGAGCGCGGCCGGATCCACGGTCGGGCCGAAACCCCTGATCACCCCGTTCGACTGAAGCCGGTCGAGCCGTGCCTGCACCGTGCCGCGGGCCACCCCGAGCCGGCGCGATGCCTCCAGCACCCCAATCCTGGGCTCCCGCGCGAGCAGCACGATCAGCCGGCCGTCGAGTCCGTCGATGCTCATGGTCCGCTCCCCAAGACGTTGCCGAATCAAACGTAGTCATACTGTGCAGATAGCCTCGCCATTCTGGTCATCCGGTCTACATATTGCCCAGTGAATCAGCGAACTGTTGCGCACCTTGTGGAACGGCGGGAGGGTGAGCCCATGGCTGACACCTCGATGCACATCGACACCGCTCCCCGCACCGCGCGCGAGGCCGACCCCTTCCCGGTCAAGGGAATGGACGCGGTCGTCTTCGCCGTCGGCAACGCCAAGCAGGCCGCGCACTACTACTCCACGGCCTTCGGCATGAAGCTCGTCGCCTACTCCGGACCGGAGAACGGCAGCCGCGAGACCGCGAGTTACGTGCTCACCAACGGCGCGGCCCGCTTCGTCCTGACGTCCGTCATCAAGCCGTCCACCGAGTGGGGCCGCTTCCTCACGGACCATGTCGCCGAGCACGGCGACGGCGTGGTCGACCTCGCGATCGAGGTGCCGGACGCGCGGGCTGCCTACGCTTACGCCACCGAGCACGGCGCCCGCGGCCTCCAGGAGCCGTACGAGATCAAGGACGAGCACGGCACGGTCGTCCTCGCCGCGATCGCCACGTACGGCAGGACCCGCCACACCCTCGTCGAACGCTCCGGCTACGACGGGCCGTACCTGCCGGGCTTCACCGCCGCGACCCCGATCGTCGAGCCCGCCGCCAAGCGCACCTTCCAGGCCATCGACCACTGCGTGGGCAATGTCGAGCTCGGGAAGATGAACGAGTGGGTCGGCTTCTACAACAAGGTCATGGGCTTCACGAACATGAAGGAGTTCGTGGGCGACGACATCGCCACCGAGTACTCCGCGCTCATGTCGAAGGTCGTCGCCGACGGCACGCTCAAGGTGAAGTTCCCGATCAACGAGCCCGCGATCGCCAAGAAGAAGTCGCAGATCGACGAGTATCTGGAGTTCTACGGCGGGGCCGGCGTCCAGCACATCGCGCTCGCCACGAACGACATCGTCGGGTCCGTACGGGCCATGCGGGCGGCGGGCGTGCAGTTCCTCGACACCCCCGACTCGTACTACGACACGCTCGGCGAGTGGGCGGGCGAGACGCGGGTGCCCGTGGAGACGCTGCGTGAGCTGAAGATCCTGGTGGACCGCGACGAGGACGGGTATCTGCTCCAGATCTTCACCAAGCCCGTCCAGGACCGGCCGACCGTCTTCTTCGAGATGATCGAGCGCCATGGCTCGATGGGCTTCGGCAAGGGCAACTTCAAGGCGCTCTTCGAGGCGATCGAGCGCGAGCAGGAGAAGCGCGGCAACCTCTGATCCGACGGATCGATCTGTCCGACGGGCCGATCCGACGGAGTGCGTGACGCGTGGCGCGTGCCGGGGAGCGGGAAGCCCCCGGCACGCGCCCTGACTCTCGGATCCGCGTGCTCCCGGATCCGCGTGCTCGCGGACCCGCGGATCTCAGACCTGCGGCGGGGGCGCCAACTCTCTGCGCTCCAGCGTGGGCTTCTCGGGCCCCGAGCCGTAGAAGTCCTTCGGCCCGCCCTCCTCCGGTTCGCCGAGCGCGTCCAGCGCCTCCCGGGCCTGCGGCGCCAGCAGCGGCGAGAAGTGCGGATCGGTCCGCAGAGCCTCCTCGATATGGCGGCGGGCCGCGCCGTACATCCCCAGCGACCGCTCGATCTCCCCGCGGTGGTACGAGAACAGCGCGCTCCGCCGTCCCGGCTCGGTCGCCTTCGTCGCGTACGCCAGCGCCTCGCGCCCCTGGCCCGCCCGGTACAGCGCCCAGCCCAGCGCGTCCGCGACCTCCATGTTCCGGTGCGACTGCGCCCACTCCGCACGCAGCCGCGCGACCGCCGCCTGCGGATCGCCGTGGTCGGCCTCGAAGCGGCCGAGGACCAGCTCCTCGTTCACCCCGTGCCCCTGGGCACGCTCGGCCCGTTCCCGCAGCGTCTCGTACTGCGTCTGCGCATCCCCGTCCAGCCCCAGCGAGTCGTACAACTCGCCCAGGTCCAGGGCGTATTCGGGCCGGGGCAGCTTGGCGAGCGCCGTCTGGTACTCGCGCGTCGCCTCGTCCGCCCTGCCCATCGCGGCGAGCGCCCTCGCGCGCCCGGCCAGTGACTGGGCCCGGCCGCGCGCCGCCGTCAGCGCCGCCTCGTAATGGCCCAGTGCCTCGGTCGGCTCGCCCCGTTCCAGGGCCAGCTCGCCCAGCGTGTCCAGCGCCTTCGCGCGCTCCGCGGGCGATCCGGCGCGCGCCGCCGCGTCGGTGGCCTTGGCCACCGCGTCCTCGCTCCGGCCGCGGTCGCGGTACACCTCGGCGGCGCGGATCAGTACCGGCGCCCCCGAGTGCAGTTCGCGCAGCTTCTCCAGCGCCCTGCCCGCCGCCTTGTAGTCGCCCACGCCGGTGTACGCGTCGATCAGCACCGGATACGACGTCCACGCCCCGGGCCGCTGCGCCCGCAACGACTCGCCCCACCGCCTGGCGGCCACGTAGTCATGGCGCGCGTTGGCCAGTGAGGCCAGCCCCACGAGCGCCTCCGGGTTGCCCGCCCTGCTGCCCTTGCCGGGCTTGCCGTCCTCCGCGCCCCTGCCGTCCTTGCCTGACCCGGACCCGGACCCGGCCCCTGACCCGGACGCGGATCCGGAACCGGCGCCCCGCGCCTGCCCCTCGCCCGGCCCGCCCGGCTGCACCGCCAGCGACCGCTGGAGCGCCCGGTCGGCCTTCGGGTAGTAGGCCGGATCCGCCGCCGCGACCCCGCGCTCCACATACGCCGAGCCGAGCACCGCCCACGCCTGTCCGTCCTCGGGGTGCGTCCGCAGCCAGTTCTCCCGCTCGCGGATGAGCGCGGTCAGATCCGACAGCGCGGCCGGTGCCCCCACGCCCACCGCGGCCCGCGCCCGCGCCTCGGGGCCCTGCGGGGGCGCCGCGTCCTCGTCGGGGACGAACAGCAGTACGCCCCCGACCAGCATCGCCCCCACGCCGACGGCCAGCGCCGCCCTTCTGACCTGTCTGACCTGCTCCGTTTTCATGGCGTTCATGGCGATTACTGTGCGTCAATATGAAGAGCACACCCCGACTTGCCGTGGTGGATCGCAGACGGGTTCACACCGATGGCCCCGGATGCGAGTCTGGGATCATGGACGATCTCCTCGCACAGCTGCGGGCGGGGCTCCCCGCTGAAGCCCTGATCACCGACCCCGACGTCACGGCCTCCTACGCCAACGACATGGCGAGCTTCTGCGAGGCGGGCACGCCCTCCGTGGTGGTGCTGCCGCGCACGGTCGAACACGTCCAGCACGTGATGCGCACGGCGACCGCGCTGCGCGTCCCCGTCGTGCCGCAGGGGGCCCGTACGGGGCTGTCGGGCGCCGCGAACGCCTCGGACGGGTGCATCGTCCTCTCCCTGACGAAAATGGACCGGATCCTGGAGATCAACCCCGTCGACCGGATCGCCGTCGTCGAGCCGGGTGTCATCAACGCGACGCTCTCCCGCGCCGTCGGCGAGCAGGGCCTCTACTACCCGCCGGACCCGTCCAGCTGGGAGATGTGCACCATCGGCGGGAACATCGGCACCGCCTCCGGCGGACTGTGCTGCGTCAAGTACGGCGTCACCGCGGAGTACGTCCTCGGCCTGGATGTCGTCCTCGCCGACGGCCGGCTCCTGACCACCGGCCGTCGCACCGCCAAGGGCGTCGCCGGCTACGACCTGACCCGGCTCTTCGTCGGCTCGGAGGGCAGTCTCGGCATCGTCGTCAAGGCCGTACTCGCCCTCAGGCCGCAGCCGCCCCAGCAACTCGTACTGGCCGCCGAGTTCGCCTCCGCTGCCGCCGCCTGCGACGCCGTCTGCCGGATCATGGAGCGCGGCCACACCCCGTCCCTCCTCGAACTCATGGACCGTACGACCATCCGCGCCGTCAACGCGATGGCCAACATGGGCCTCCCCGACACCACCGAGGCGCTGCTGCTCGCGGCCTTCGACACCCCCGACCCCGCGGCCGATCTGGCCGCCGTCGGCGAGCTGTGCACGGCGGCCGGTGCCACCGATGTGGTCCCCGCCGAGGACGCCGCCGAGTCGGAACTGCTGCTCCAGGCCCGGCGCCTGTCGCTCACCGCGCTGGAGACCGTCAAGTCGGCCACGATGATCGATGATGTCTGCGTGCCCCGCTCGCGTCTCGCCGAGATGCTGGACGGCACGTCGGCCATCGCCGAGAAGTACGGCCTGACCATCGGCGTCTGCGCCCACGCGGGCGACGGCAACACCCATCCCGTCGTCTGCTTCGACCAGGCCGACCCGGACGAGTCACGGCGGGCCCGGGAATCCTTCGACGAGATCATGGCGCTCGGTCTCGAACTCGGCGGCACGATCACCGGCGAACACGGCGTGGGCACCCTCAAGAAGGAGTGGCTGTCGCGCGAGCTGGGGCCGGTGGGCCTGGAGTTGCAGCGGGGCATCAAGCGGACGTTCGACCCGCTGGGCCTGCTCAACCCGGGGAAGCTCTTCTAGGCCTCGTCGTCCACCGACCCGTCCGAGGGCCATGGGTCCCGCAGCCACAGATCGTCGGCCGGTGTCGGGGTCAGCAGCGCGGCCAGCCCGTCGTCGAGGCCGAGCTGCTCGGACTCCGTACCCGGTGGCACGATCCGCAGCGTCCGCTCCAGCCACGCGGACACCGCCCCGCAGGGCGCCTCGAGCAGGGCGTCGCCGTCGGGCGAGGAGAGGGCGACACACAGGACGGTGCGCCCGCCGACCTTCGTCGGCCAGATCCGTACATCGCCGTGCCCGCAGGGCCTGAACACCCCTTCCACCAGCAGCTCGCGGGCGAAGGTCCAGTGCACGGGGGTGTCCGAACCGATGTGGAAGGTGATGTGCACTGCGTACGGATCGTCCGTGCGGTAGGTCAGCCGGGCCGGGACGGGGACGCCGCGCTCGGGCGACAGCACCAGATTCAGTTCCAGTTCGCGTTCCACCACGGTGTGCATGAGCGGCACTTCCTTTCCTGGCGAGTGGCCCGATGCGGGGGCCGTACCAGTCGAGAGGCGCCACCACGCCGACTATGACGCGACTTTCGGCGATGAGTTTCCGGGACTTCCGGCACACGCGTCCCGGGCAGGACCGGACGGTGGCGGGACGGTGACCGGACGGGGGGCTCGCCACGCGGGCGGGCACGTGCGTACGGTGTTCCGTACGCCCTGGCGAACGAATCCCACCCCGTAGCCTCACGCTTCGCATCGGCGTCCGCGGTCCGCCGCTCGAACGCGGCCGTTTCTGCCGGTCTCCTTCCTCAGGGCCTCGTGTTCTTCGTTACTGTCCTCCTTGGACAATGGTGTGAGTGAACGGAGTTGGGGTCAGTGGCTACTCCTCCTGGTGACGGCGGGAACGTACCCCGGGAAGGGTTTTACCCGGATCCGTCCATCCCTGGATATGTCCGGTACTGGAACGGCGCGGCCTGGGTGCCCGGCACGAGCCGGCCCGCGCCGCAGGACGGGGAGGCGGCGCCCGGTGCCACCCCCGCGGGTCCGGCCGCCTCCACTCCGCCCGCCGCCGTCGAGGAGACCGGGCCGGTCTTCTTCGACGAGGACCCTCCCGAGGGGCCCCGCCAGGAACCGGCGTCCGCGTGGCAGGCCGACGCCTCGCGGCAGACCGGCTTCGGCGGTGAGCGCGACGCCCGGGTGTCCTGGGGAGCGGCCCGGCCGGATCCGCGCGTTCCGGGCCAGGCGCCCGAGCCCGCCCGTGAACTGCCCGCGCCCACGCCGGGCGATCCGACCGGCGGCGCCTTGCCCGGTGTACGCGCGCTGGGTCCCGGTGCGGGCTCCGGATCCGATTCCGGGCCGGGGTCAGGCGACGGTCCGCCGCTCACCGACGGTACGGTCGCGATCCGCGGCCTGCGACGTGGCGTCAGGCCCGGCTCCGGCCAAGGCATCGGCTCCGGCTCGGGCATCGGTTCCGCGTCCGGTTCCGCGTCCGCGTCCGGTTCCGGAGAGGGCGCGGGCGCGGGAGAGACGCCCGCTCCCCGCGAGAGCGGGCAGCCATCGGTCGACAGCACGATGGCCATCCGCGCCCTGCGCGCCGCCCGCCGCGCGAAGGACGAGGACGCCCCGGCCGGCGGTACGGCGCGGCCCGACGGCACCATGACGCTCGGCGCGCTGACCCAGGGCGTCGCCGGTACGGGCCGGGCGGCGGAGCCGTCGCCGCTTCCCGTGCCGCAGCAGTCCTCGCCCGCGGCCGGCCAGAACGCGCCCGTCAGCCCCGGCACCGGCGGTGGCGCGGCGTCCTGGGCCCAGCAGGCGCACCCGCTCGCGCAGCAGGGCCACCCCGGTCAGCCGGGTCAGCACGGCCGTTCCGACCAGCCGGACCAGCCCGTCGTGCCCTGGAAGCCCCCGGTCAACGACCCGTTCCTGCAAGCCGCGCAGGCCCAGGCGAACGCCAGGCCCGCGGCTCTCGGCAAGCGCTTCGCGGCCCGGCTGATCGACACCGTGGTGTTGGGCGCGATCGTCGGCGCCCTCGCCTTCCCGCTGGTGTCCAAGGCCCTCGCCCATATCGACGACAAGATCGCGGCGGCCGAACAGACCGGCGAGACCGTCACCGTCTGGCTGCTCGACGGCACGACCGGGGCCTGTCTGGGCGGCGCGCTCGTCGCGCTGCTGATCGTCGGGGTGCTCTACGAGGCGCTGCCGACCGCCAAGTGGGGCCGCACACTGGGCAAGAAGCTGTGCGGTCTCGACGTACGGGACATCGAGACCCACGAGGCCCCGGCGTTCGGCGCCGCGCTGCGCCGCTGGCTGGTCTACGGCGTACTGGGGGTGCTCGTGGTGGGCGTCCTCAATGTGCTCTGGTGTCTGATCGACCGGCCCTGGCGGCAGTGCTGGCACGACAAGGCGGCCCATACGTTCGTGTCGGGCTGAGGGCCGGGCGGCAGCCGGTGATCCGGCAGCCGGAGGTCTGACGTCCGGGCCGGTGATCTGACGTCAGGCCGTCGATCCGACGGCCGGGCCGTCCTCGGCCGGGCGTTCCTCCGAACGGCGGGCAAGCCGTTGCGGGCCCCTGCCCGGCGCGGTGCACTGCCCACATGAGCCATGATCAGCCGCCGCCCGGCGAGCCCCCCGAGGAAGACCCGTTCCTCAAGAAGCCGCAGGGGCCCTCGTCCGAGGGGCCCTCGCACGAGGGGCCTCCACCAGGGGAGCCTCCGCCGTCGCAGGGCCCGCCGCCGGGATCTCCGTACGACTCCCCGTACGGTGCCCCCTACGGCGGCGCCGGCGGGCAGCCGCCCCCCGGCTCCCCGTACGGTTCCGACGCCTATGGCCAGGGGCCGTACGGCGGCACGGATCCGCTCGCCGGGATGCCGCCGCTCGCGCCGTTCGGTACGCGCTTCCTGGCCCGGGTCATCGACGCCCTGATCATCTTCATCCCGCTGGGGATCGTGTCGCTGTTCGTCGGGGGCTGGAACACCGCGAACAGCACCGGCGCGTGGGACGAGGTCACCGATCAGGTGAATACCGGCACGCAGTGGATCTGGTCGGTCATCTCGATCGTGCTGTTCGTCTCGTACGACACTCTGCTGAACCGCAGGCACGGGCAGACCCTCGGCAAACGCTGGCTGAAGCTGCGCGTCGCGATGCTCAACGACGGAGCGGTCCCCGACACCGGCTCCGCGCTGCTGCGCGCGGTGGTCCTCTGGGTGCCGGCGCTGCTGTGCTGCCTCTGTATCTGGTGGGCCATCATCATCGTGTCGATCGTGGCCAGCAGGCCCTACCGGCAGGGCCTGCACGACAAGGCCGCCAGAACGGTCGTGGTGTCAGCGGCGCAGTGAGGGCTGGCCCATCCGGGCCTCGGCCCGCTGTCCCGCCCGCTGTCCCGCCGGCTCTCCTGCCCGCTGTCCCGGCAGCTGTGCGCTCGACGCCGGGGGCGTGGCGGGCCGCGGCGCGGGGGCCGTACGCGCCGTCGCGGCGCGGCTGTTGGCCGGGAGGGTCAGGGCGACCAGCAGTCCCAGGCTCAGAGCGGCGATTCCGATCACCGCGATGCCGAGACCGGCGGTGGTGCCGGAGAGCAGAAGCATGACGAGGGTGGAACAGACGACGGTGGCGGTGCCGTAGGCGAGCTGTGCGGCAGTCGGACGCGGCATGGCGGAATCCGTCCTAGGGGCGTCATATTCGGGGGTGTTGGGGGTGCTTCGTCGGTCTCGCACGTACGTCGCAGGGCGGGTCGCACTCCCAAGCGACTCTACGACGGTGGATGCCCGAGCGGAGCGAGTAGTAAGCGTGACCTCACCCACGGTGCCGGTGCACGGGGGGCGCATCGAGTCACGCCCCGTGCCGACTGGCCGTATCGGTGCGCCGGTTGTCCGAAATCGTCCGGCTCTGGAGTCATGTCCGCATAACGGAACCGGAAGGCCGCATAGTGCAGTTGACCGGTCCAAGTCAAGGTCTGTCTTTTCTTCCTTAACTCCGGTCCAATGTCGTCACTTATGACGCGCATACGCGCGCGGATCCATCACTCCCGGTCCGCGGATCGCGTGCGCCGGGGAGGACAAGCATCAAGTGATCAGCAATCGACGGGCGAGAAGACTGTCCGCGGTGATCGTGGCTCTGGCCGCGACCGCTGCCACGGCCTCAGCCTTCACCACGGCTCAGGCCCAGGGCAACCCCGCGTCCGGCTCCGCGGACATCGAGCGCCGTGACCCGGCGCCCCAGAAGGGCCATGTCGAACACGACTTGGACGGCCCGTTCAGCAAGCAGCAGGCGCAGCAGCGCGAGGCGGCTCTCCAGCAGGTCATCGCCGGTGACGCCAGCGTGCAGAAGCGCGGCGGCTCCCAGGTGGTCAAGCTCGGCGACAAGAAGTACGTCGAGCTGGGCCGGGAGAAGACCGACAAGATCTTCACCATCCTCGTGGAGTTCGGCGACAAGGTCGACGACACCACGATGTACGACCCGGACGGCCCCGACGGGCCGCAGCCGCCCGTCAAGAAGTTCGGCGGCGAGCCCGGCCCCCAGCACAACGAGATAGCCGAGCCCGACCGCAAGGTCGACAACTCCACCGCCTGGCAGGCCGATTACAACCAGGCCCACTTCCAGGACCTCTACTTCGGTGAGGGCAAGGACGCGAGCGGCAAGCAGAAGGAGTCGCTCAAGACCTACTACGAGAAGACCTCTTCCGGCCGTTACTCGGTCGAGGGCGAGGTCTCCGACTGGGTCAAGGTCGACTACAACGAGGCCCGTTACGGCTCGAACTACTGCGGCAGCAGCAACTGCGCCAACGTCTGGGACGCGGTGCGCGACGGTGTCACCGCCTGGACCGCGGACCAGAAGGCGCAGGGCAAGTCGGACGCCGAGATCAAGGCGGACCTCGCCCAGTACGACCAGTGGGACCGCTACGACTTCGACAACGACGGCAACTTCAACGAGCCCGACGGCTACATCGACCACTTCCAGATCGTGCACGCGGGCGAGGACGAGTCGGCCGGCGGCGGCGCCGAGGGCGAGAACGCCCTGTGGGCGCACCGCTGGTACGCGTACGGCACGAACGCGGGCAGCACGGGCCCGGCCGACAACAAGGCCGGCGGCACGCAGATCGGCGACTCCGGCATCTGGGTCGGCGACTACACGATGCAGCCGGAGAACGGCGGCCTCGGCGTCTTCGCCCACGAGTACGGCCACGACCTGGGCCTGCCCGACCTGTACGACACCGCGGGCGGCGAGAACTCCACCGCCTTCTGGACCCTGATGTCGTCGGGTTCCTGGCTGGGCACCGGCAAGAACGAGATCGGCGACCTGCCGGGCGACATGACCGCCTGGGACAAGCTCCAGCTCGGCTGGCTCAACTACGCCAAGGCCAAGGCCGCGACGAACTCGGTCCACAAGCTGGGCGTCTCCGAGTACAACACCAAGAACCCGCAGGCGCTCATCGTCGACCTGCCCAAGAAGTCCACGACCACCACCGTGGTGAAGCCCACCGAGGGCTCCAAGCAGTGGTGGAGCGACATGGGTGACGACCTCAAGAACACCCTCACCCGCTCGGTCGATCTGACCGGCAAGTCCACGGCGTCGCTGGAGCTCCAGGGCTGGTGGGACATCGAGGCCGACTACGACTACCTCTACACCGAGGTGTCGACGGACGGCGGCGCCAGCTTCACGCCGGTCGACGGCACGGCCGACGGCAAGTCGATCCCCCGTGACGCCGCCGACAAGCCGACGCTGACCGGTGTCTCGGGCGCGTACAAGAAGCTCGTGTACTCGCTGGACGCCTACGCGGGCAAGAAGATCGACCTCCGCTTCCGCTACCAGACGGACGGCGGCGCGGGCGGCAAGGGCTTCACCGCGGACGAGATCAACCTGGTCGCCGACGGCGCGCCGGTGTTCACGGACAACGCCGAGGGCGACGACGCGGGCTGGACCGCGAAGGGCTTCTCGCGCATCGGTGAGTCGTTCACCCAGGACTACGACCAGTACTACATCGCCGAGAACCGTCAGTACGTCTCGTACGACAAGACCCTCAAGGTCGGCCCGTACAACTTCGGCTTCACCGCGCCGAACGACGGCAAGGTCGAGCACTTCGCGTACCAGCCCGGTCTGCTGATCTGGCAGTGGGACACCTCGCAGAAGAACAACAACACCAGCGAGCACCCCGGCCAGGGTCTGATCCTGCCGGTCGACGCGCACGCCAAGCCGCTGAAGTGGGCGGACGGCACGCTGATGCGCAACAGGATCCAGGCGTACGACTCGACGTTCAGCTGGTGGCCGACCTCCGGTCTGTCGCTGCACAAGGCGGACAAGCTGACGCGGATCGCTCCGCAGCTCGGTGCCCCGGTCTTCGACGACCGCAAGGGCACCTACTGGAACGAGGAGAACAAGGGCGGAAGCGTCCGGGTAACTGACACGAACACCAGGATCAGCATCGTCAGCCAGCCCCTGGACGGGCAGACGATGACGGTCAAGGTGGGACCTTCCGGTAAGTAACCTCAAGTAACCGCAGGTCAAGTGCATGATCGGCCGTCGCCCTCTAGCGGGCGGCGGCCGTTCGTGTTTAGGTGCGTCCTACGATCCTTTATTGACACGATGTCTCACGGGGGAGATGAAGGACATGGCAGGCGGAGGCTTCAGCAAGCTCCCGAACGGCACGGTGGTGGTGGCACTGACCCTGCCCAGCCCGGCGGCCGAGGGCGGCACGGTGCGCGTTCTGGTGCACGCCGCGAACCGGGCCCGCGCCCTGACCAGGCTGCGGAACCTGGGGCTGCGGGCGGTCTATCTGCGGGGCAACGCGGAGCCCCCGACACCGGACGAGATCACCGCGGTGCTCCACCACCCGGACGGCCTGCTGTGGCGGACCACACCGGAGTGCCTGGAGCAGCTCTGGCAGCCGATACGGGCGCTGCTGAGGCCCGCGGCGAGGGCGGGGTACTGAGGGGCCTCCTGAAGGTCCGAGGAGAGCCGGAGGAGGCGAGGAGAGGGTCCGCAGAGGGCCCTCAGTACCAGCTTGAGGACGGCTGAGGACGGCTGAGGGCGGTTGAGGGCGGATCCGGGCGAACCGCCTCAGGCGGCCTGGACGACCGGCTTGCCGGTCAGCTCCGCACCCGCCTCGCGCAGCTCCTCCATGGCCCGCTCCGTGGTCTCCCGGGCCACGCCGGCTGTCAGGTCGAGCAGTACGCGCGTGACGAAGCCCTCACGGACCGCGTCCAGCGCCGTGGCGCGTACGCAGTGGTCCATGGCGATCCCGACCACGTCGACCTCGGCGACCGCACGCGCCCGCAGCCAGTCCGCCAGCCCGACGCCGTTCTCGTCGGCGCCCTCGAAGCCGCTGTAGGCCGCCGAGTACGCGCCCTTGTCGAAGACCGCGTCGATCGCGCCGGAGGCGACGGCCGGGGCGAAGTTCGGGTGGAAACCCACACCCTCCGTGCCCGCCACGCAGTGCACCGGCCAGCTGTGGACGAAGTCGGGGACGGCCGGCGGCGCCGCGAAGTGATCACCGGGGTCGATGTGGTGATCGCGGGTGGCGACCACATAGCGGTATCCGGGGGTCGCGCGGCCGATCAGGTCGGTGACGGCGGCGGCCACCTCGGAGCCACCCGCCACCGGGACGCTGCCGCCCTCACAGAAATCGTTCTGCACGTCTACGACGATCAATGCGCGGTGCATGGCGGTCATCCTTCGATGGGGAGCGGGTGGTGCCGGGGGAGGGGAAGTACCGGGGCGCGTGACGGGGGCTGTTCGGGGACGTTTTCGAGCCTAGAGACTCCGCCGCCGTCGCGGGAGGTCTAGGCCCTGTCCGGTACGGTCCCGTTCCCCCACCGCTACCACGGCCCCCTCCGCCTCGCACGTACGCCTTCCTCCACCCGCCCGGTCTCACACGTACTCGGTCGGGATCACGGGCTCGCCCCGCGACAGCTGTATCGCCGACATCGGCAGCCCCGCGCGCGCCGCGATATGCCGGTCGCGCACGGCGTCCAGCGGCTCGCGCGCGACGATCTCGCCGCCCTTGACCAGCTCGACCAGCAGCTGCCGGTCCAGCAGCTCCGGCGGTACGGGGCCGGTGCCGATCACCTCGGCCTCGGCGTACCCCTCGGCGTCCCGCCGCCGCGCGGCCCACTTGCGGCCGCCGATGGAGGTCTTGCCGCCCAGCGACTTCTTCGCCACGGGGTGCAGCGGGGCCTTCGGGTCGGCGGAGGTCGCGCGGGCGACGATCTTGTAGACCATGGAGCAGGTCGGATGCCCGCTGCCGGTGACCAGCTGCGTGCCGACGCCGTACGCGTCCACCGGCGCCGCCGCCAGCGAGGCGATCGCGTACTCGTCCAGGTCCGAGGTCACCACGATCTTGGTGTTCACCGCGCCCAGCTCGTCCAGCTGCTGCCGTACCCGGTGCGCGACCAGCAGCAGATCGCCGGAGTCGATCCGGACGGCGCCCAGCTCGGGGCCCGCGATCTCCACGGCCGTCCGTACGGCCTCGGCCACGTCGAACGTGTCGACGAGCAGCGTCGTCCCCCGGCCGAGCGAGTCGACCTGCGCCCGGAAGGCGTCACGTTCGCTGTCGTGCAGCAGGGTGAACGCGTGCGCGCTGGTGCCCACCGTCGGGATGCCGTAGCGGAACCCGGCCGCCAGGTCCGAGGTGGTGTCGAAGCCGCCGACGTACGCGGCGCGCGCGGCGGCGACCGCGGCCAGCTCGTGCGTACGGCGCGCCCCCATCTCGATCAGCCCGCGCCCGCTCGCCGCCGACGCCATCCGGGAGGCCGCCGCGGCGATCGCCGAGTCATGGTTGAGGATCGACAGGATCACGGTCTCCAGCAGCACGCACTCGGCGAAGGAGCCCTCGACCCGCAGGATCGGCGAGCCCGGGAAGTACACCTCGCCCTCCGGGTAACCCCAGATGTCCCCGCTGAAGCGGTACGAGGCCAGCCACTGAAGCGTCGCCCCGTCCACGATCCCCTGCTCCCGGAGGAAGCCCAGGACATCCGCGTCGAACCGGAAGTTCTCCACGGCGTCCAGGACGCGTCCGGTGCCGGCCACCACCCCGTACCTGCGTCCCTCGGGCAGCCGCCGGGTGAAGACCTCGAAGACCGAGCGCCGGTCGGCCGTGCCCGCCTGGAGCGCCGCCCGGAGCATCGTCAGCTCGTACTGGTCAGTGAAGAGCGCGGTCGACGGAACGCCCACCCGTCGCCCGCCGCCACCCTTGTCCGGATGCGCTTCGCGCGCTTCCTCTTCTGGCAGCCCAAGGTCCGCAGTGTTCATACGACGATGCTACCCAATACTCGTCACCTTGACGATTTCTCGTGGCCGTTTGTGCGACACGCCGCGACGGGTGGCAGCATGGGTCAGGTGAGGCTGTGAATTCCGGCACGCCCCCGCAGAGAAGAAGGTCGTCCCGAACCGTGAGTGTTGCCCCGACTGAGATCGAACGCCCCGAATCGGCCGAGGAGACTTTCGCCGTCCCCGAACCCGATGTGCCATGGGTGACGATCGTGCACAACGACCCGGTCAACCTGATGAGTTATGTGGCGTACGTCTTCCAGACCTATTTCGGCTATCCGAAGGACAAGGCACACAAGCTGATGCTCGACGTCCACCACAAGGGCCGCGCGATCGTCTCCAGCGGCAGCCGCGAGGAGATGGAGCGCGACGTACAGGCGATGCACGGATTCGGGCTGTGGGCCACCCTCTCGCAGGACCGCGCCTGATGGCCGGGCAGTTCGAGGCGATCCCGGGCGGCGGCGCGGCCGTCGCGCTCGACGAGGTCGAGGTCTCGATCCTGCGCTCGCTCGCCGTACAGCTCCTGGAGCTGATAGGGCCGGGTGACGAGCCGGCCCAGGGCGAGGACCCGCTCGCCTCGCTCTTCAGCGAGGGGCCGAGCGAGCCGCCCGCCGACCCGGCGCTGGCCCGGCTCTTCCCGGACGCGTACGGCGATGACGACGACGAACTCCGCGAATTCTCCTCGGAGTTCAGACGGTTCACGGAGAACGACCTGCGTGGCCGCAAGCGCGAGGACGGCCTCGCGCTCGTCCGTACGCTGGACGCGCTCGCCGTGGAGGGCGGGGGCGCCGCCGTACTCAAGCTGACCCCCGACGACTGCCGGCACTGGCTCGGCGCGCTCAACGACCTGCGGCTGACGATCGGCACCCGCCTGGAGGTCACCGACGAGGACGAGGGCGGCGAGCTGTACCGGCTGCCCGACTCCGACCCGCGCAAGCCGATGGTGATGGCGTACCTCTGGCTCGGCGCGCTCCAGGAATCGCTTGTCGAGACACTCATGCCGTGACTCCCGCGTGTCATATGCCGATCACCGGCAGTTCCCCTTCCGTACGCTCAGGTGACGCTCAATTCGGCGTAACGATCCCGTCACCGCTCCGGCGACCTTTGCGGTTCGCGGTGTGATTCGTCCGCTTCTCCCTGTGGCCTGCGCCACAGCGCGCTCCGCCGGACGCCCGGTTCGCCGTGATAGATCTGCACGACCCCCCGGGGACGCCACCCCTGTCCCCGGGGGTGCTTCGGCCGGCCGACCGCCGGCGGCACTCCATCCATATCCGGGGGGATCAGGAACTGGTCCGCGGCCGAGCACGGCGCGGATCTGTATGGAGAAAGGGCGCACGACCATGACCTCAGCGCAGGTCGACAAGGAGTACGGCGGCGACGGGACCGCCGGACCGGCCGACGGCGGCACCTCGGAAGAGGGCTACGAGCGCGGACTCGGCAGCCGTCAGGTACAGATGATCGCCATCGGCGGCGCCATCGGCGTCGGGCTCTTCATGGGCGCCGGAGCGAACATCGCCAAGGCCGGCCCCAGCATCATCCTCATGTACGCCCTCGCCGGCGTCGTGATCTTCTTCATCATGCGGGCGCTCGGCGAGCTGCTCCTCTACCGGCCGGTCTCGGGCTCCTTCGCGGAGTACGCCAGAGAGTTCCTCGGCCCGTTCTTCGGCTTCGCCACCGGCTGGACGTACTGGCTGATGTGGGTCGTCACCGGGATGGCGGAACTGACCGCCGCGGCCATCTACATCCACTTCTGGTTCCCCCAGATCCCCCAGTGGGTCAGCGCCCTGGTCTTCCTGGTGGTGCTCTTCGGCGTCAACCTGATCTCGGTGAAGATCTTCGGCGAGGTCGAGTTCTGGTTCTCGATGATCAAGGTCACCGCGATCATCGGAATGATCGTCATCGGTCTCGGCGTGCTCACCCTCGGCTTCTCCGACGCCGGTGACACCGCCACCGCCTCCAACCTCTGGGCCCACGACGGGATCTTCCCCAACGGCATCGGCTCCAGCCTGATGACCCTCCAGGGCGTCATGTTCGCCTACCTCGCCGTCGAACTGGTCGGCGTCACCGCGGGCGAGTCCGAGAACCCGGAGAAGACCCTCCCCAAGGCGATCAACACGCTGCCCTGGCGCATCATCGTCTTCTACGTGGGCGCGCTGTCCGTCATCCTCGCGGTCGTCAAGTGGACCGAGTTCTCGGCGGGCGCCAGCCCCTTCGTCCACGCCTTCGAGACGATGGGCATCCCCCTCGCGGCCGGCATCGTCAACTTCGTCGTGCTGACCGCCGCACTCTCCTCCTGCAACTCGGGGATGTACTCCACCGGCCGGATGCTGCGCGACCTCGCCGCCAACAGCGAGGCGCCGAAGCTCTTCGGCAAGCTCAACTCCCGCAAGACCCCGGCCTTCGGCATCACCCTCTCCGTCGCCCTCATGGGCATCGGTGTGGTCCTCAACTACATCGTCCCGGAGAAGGCCTTCGGCTATGTGACGTCCGTGGCCACCGCCGCCGGTATCTGGACCTGGATGATGATCCTCATCAGCCATATCCGCTACCGCCGCGGCGTACGGGCGGGCCTGCTGCCCGCCTCGTCGTTCCCCGCCCCCGGCGGTTCGGTGTTCAGCTGGGTCGCGGTGGGCTTCCTCGCCCTCGTCACCTGCCTGATCGCGTACGACAAGGACGCGCGGGTCTCCCTCTACGTGGGGGCGGTCTGGGCGGTCTGCCTCCTCATCGGCTGGCAGTACCTCAAGCGCCGCGTCCCGCGGACCGCGGCGGGCGACTCCACCCCGGAGTACGCCTCCGCGGAGTAACCACGCCGAGCCCCGCCGAGACCCCGACGGCCCCTGGAAAACCGGGAAACTCCCTCCCGGATCCAGGGGCCGTACTCGTCCCTTTATATTTTCTCCATGCTCACCATCACCCAGGCCCTGCACGACAAGATCGTCGAGCACGCGCGCGCCGACCATCCCGACGAGGCGTGCGGCGTGGTCGCGGGTCCCGCCGGGACCGGCCGGGCCGAGCGGTTCATCCCCATGCTCAACGCCGCTCGCTCGCCCACGTTCTACGAGTTCGACTCGGCGGATCTGCTCAAGCTCTACCGGGAGATGGACGACCGCGACGAAGAGCCGGTGATCATCTACCACTCGCACACCGCGACCGAGGCGTATCCGTCCCGTACGGACATCACGTACGCCAACGAGCCGGGCGCCCACTACGTCCTCGTCTCCACCGCCGACCACGACGACTCGGGCCCCTTCCAGTTCCGCTCGTACCGCATCGTCGAGGGCGAGGTCACGGAAGAGGACGTCGAGATCGTCTGAGGCCGGGACCTGCGGGAGGCGCCCGTCGCGGCGCTCACCAGGTCTGACACACTGAGCGCCGAACCGAGGCGGCGGGGATCAGGAAGCCGGTGTGAATCCGGCGCGGTCCCGCCACTGTGACCAAGCCCAGCTTGGCAGCCAGGAACTGACCTGCCGCCCTTCTCCCACCAGCCAGGGGACGCGGAAATCCCCCGGAGGAGGCCCTGCCGTGTCTGTGCTGTCCCGGCGCCGCCGTGCGCTCACGTCCGCCGTCATATCCGCCGTACTGCTCCCGCTCACCGCCTGCGGCGGCGCCGCCTCCACGGACGCGGAGGACGGCACGCCGGCCGCGGCGACCGCGCCCGGCTTCCCGTACACCGTCACCAACTGCGGGGTGGAAACCACCTATCAGGCGCCGCCGGAGCGCGTCGTCACCATGAACCAGCACGTCACCGAAGTGATGCTGGCGCTCGGCCTGGAGAAGTCCCTCGTCGGCACCGCCTGGCTGGACGACCGGATCCTCCCCGCCTACGAGAAGGCGTACAAGAGCGTCCCGGTGCTCGCCGAGGAGTACCCCTCCAAGGAGCGGCTGCTCGCCGCCAACCCCGACTTCGTCTACGGCGGCTACGCCAGCGCCTTCGCCGCCAAGGACGGCCGCGGCCGCGACGAACTCCAGTCCGCGGGCATCCACACCCGGCTCAACGTGGAGAACTGCCCCAAGGGCAAGGCGACCCTCGACGACGTCTACCGGGAGGTCCGCGAAACGGGCCGCACCTTCGGCGTCCCCGACCGCGCCGAGAAGTGGATCGCCGCCGCACGCACCACCGTCACGGACACCGCCGCCCTGCTCAAGGGCGTCGAGCCGCTCTCCGTCTTCGTCTACGACAGCGGCGACAAGACCGCCTTCACCGCGGGCGGCACGGGCATCGGCAACGAACTGATCACCCGCGCAGGCGGCCGCAACGTCTTCGCCGACCTCGGCAAGTCCTTCGGCGACGCCACCTGGGAACAGGTCGTCGCCCGCAAGCCCGACGTCATCGTCATCTACGACTACGGCTCCACCACCGTCGCCCAGAAGAAGAAGCGGCTGCTGGAGGACCCCGTCCTCAAGGACGTACCGGCCGTCAGGAACAAGCGGTTCGCCGTCATGCCGCTCTCGGACGTGGTCCTCGGCGTACGCGCGCCCGACGCCATCGAACGGCTCGCCGCACAACTCCACCCCGAGTCCGTCAAGTAACCCCGGCCATGACCCGGACCACCCCGCCCGGCCACGGGCGGCTGCGCTACACCCTGGTGCTCGGCTGCCTCGCCGCCGCGCTCGCCACCGCCGTCGTCGCGGGACTCGCCCTCGGCTCCGTACGCATCCCGCCCGGCCAGGTCATCACCATCCTCACCGGCGGCGCCGACCCCAGCCCCTTCCGCACCATCGTGCTCGACGTACGGCTGCCCCGCGTGCTGCTCGGTGTGATCGTCGGCGCCGGGCTCGCCGTCGTCGGCGCCGTCCTCCAGGCGCTCGTACGCAACCGGCTCGCCGACCCCTTCCTCCTCGGCATCTCCTCCGGAGCGTCCGTCGGCGCCGTGCTCGTCATGGTCCTCGGCATCGGCGGCGGGATCACCACCACCGTCACCATGCCCGCCGCGGCCTTCGCCGGCTCGCTCCTCGCACTGGCGCTGGTGTACGGGCTCGCCCGCTGGCGCTCCACGATGACCGGCGGCCGGCTCGTCCTCGCCGGGGTCGCCGTCTCGTACATCCTCTCCGCGCTCACCACCCTCATCCTGATCGTCTCGGCACGCCCCGAGCACTTCCAGGAAGCCGTCTACTGGACCTTCGGCGGCCTCGGCAGCGCCCGCTGGTCCACCCTGCTCCTGCCCGCCGTCGTCCTCACCCTCGGCACCGCCCTGCTCATGGCCCTGGCCCGGCCGCTCGATCTGCTGCTGGCGGGCGAGGAGGGCGCGACCGCGCTCGGCCTGGACACCTCGCGCTTCCGCGCCGCGGTCTTCGTCCTCGCCTCCCTGGTCACCGGCGTGATGGTGGCCGCGAGCGGCGCCGTCGGCTTCATCGGACTGCTCGTCCCGCACGCCGCCAGAATGGCCGTCGGCGCGGGCCACCGCGCCCTGCTGCCCGTCGCGGCACTGGGCGGAGCCGTCCTCCTCGTCGTCGCCGACCTCGCGGCCCGTACCGTCGCCGCGCCCCAGGACGTGCCCGTCGGCGTACTCACCGCGCTCACCGGCGGCCCCGCCCTCCTGTGGCTGATGCGCCGCCGCCCAGAAGGAGCCCCCGTATGACGGCGACACTCCGGCTCGAAGGACTCTCCTTCACCACCGACGGCCGCCTGCTCGTCGACAGCGCCGACCTGACCGCCGCCCCCGGCGAGACCGTCGGACTCGTCGGCCCCAACGGCAGCGGCAAGACCACCCTCCTGCGCTGCGTCTACGGAACGCTCCGCCCCAGCCACGGACGGGCCCTGCTCGACGGCGACGACCTGCTCACCATGACCCCCAAGGCCAGGGCGCGCCGCGTCGCCACCGTCCCGCAGGACGGACAGCTGGACTTCGAGCTGACCGTCCGCGAGGTGGTCGCGATGGGCCGCTCCCCGCACAAACGCTTCTGGGAGGCCGACACCGCCGCCGACGCCGCCCTCGCGGAAGCCGCACTCGGCCGCGTCGGGATCGCCGGCCTCGCGGACCGCGCGTTCCCCTCCCTCTCCGGCGGCGAACGCCAGCGCGCGCTGGTCGCCCGCGCCCTGGTCCAGCGGCCCGCCCTGCTCGTACTCGACGAGCCGACCAACCACCTCGACATCCGCTACCAGCTCGACATCCTCACCCTGATCAGGCAGTCCGGGACCACCAACCTGCTCGCCCTGCACGATCTGAACCTCGCCGCGTACTACTGCGACCGCGTCTACGTCCTCCAGGAAGGGCGGATCGTCGCCTCCGGCACCCCGCACGAGGTCTTCACCGCCGAACTGCTCGCCACCGTCTACGGGGTGACCGCCGAGGTCAGCACGCACCCCGCCACCGGCGCGCCGACCGTCGTCTATCTGCCCCCGTCCGCCTGACGGATAGGGGCCGTCCGGGATACGAGATCACATGCCGGACCGCCGACCGGGAATCGTTACGATGACCGCATGGTTTCCCACGACGTGAGCGACAAGACGCCGAGCACCCCGCTGCTCGTGGCGCGGCTGCACGTCGATCTGTGCCGCCTCGCCAGTGCCATCTGTCCCGGCGCCGCGGGCTGAGCGACGCCCCCGAGCGACGCCTGCCGCGATCCGGCTGCCCGGACGCACGTATCCCCTCGCGCGGGGGCCCGAGCCGCGCCCCCGTCACGCCCTCTCCCGATACAGGAGCCCATGCCATGGCCATCGAGGTCCGCATCCCGACCATCCTCCGCACCTACACCGACGGGGCCAAGGCCGTCGAGGGCAGTGGCGACACGCTCTCCGCGCTCTTCGACGACCTCGAAACCCGGCACGCCGGCATCCGGGAGCGGCTCATCGACCCGGCCAAGGACAACCAGCTCCGCCGCTTCGTGAACGTCTACCTCAACGACGAGGACGTCCGCTTCCTCGACGGCATCTCCACCAAGCTCGCCGACGGCGACAGCGTCACCATCCTCCCGGCCGTGGCCGGCGGCGCGCTCGACACGTACACGGTCTGATGCGGTACGACTCCCCGCTGGCGGCGGTCGGCAACACGCCCCTGGTCCGGCTCCCACGGCTCTCGCCGTCGGACGACGTCCGGATCTGGGCCAAGCTGGAGGACCGCAACCCGACCGGCTCGATCAAGGACCGGCCCGCCCTGCACATGGTCGAACAGGCCGAGAAGGACGGCCGGCTCACCCCGGGCTGCACGATCCTGGAGCCCACCAGCGGCAACACCGGTATCTCCCTCGCCATGGCGGCCCGGCTCAAGGGCTACCGCATCGTCTGCGTGATGCCGGAGAACACCTCCCAGGAGCGGCGCGACCTGCTCGCCATGTGGGGGGCGGAGATCGTCTCGTCCCCCGCGGCGGGCGGCTCCAACACAGCCGTACGGGTCGCCAAGGAGCTGGCGGCCGAGAACCCGTCCTGGGTGATGCTCTACCAGTACGGCAACCCGGACAACGCGGGCGCCCACTACGCCACCACCGGCCCGGAGATCCTGGCCGACCTGCCCTCCATCACGCACTTCGTGGCGGGCCTGGGCACGACGGGCACGCTGATGGGCGTGGGGCGCTACCTCCGCGAGAACGTCGAGGGCATCCGGATCGTCGCCGCGGAGCCGCGCTACGACGACCTGGTCTACGGCCTGCGCAACCTGGACGAGGGCTTCGTCCCGGAGCTGTACGACGAGTCCGTCCTCACGACCCGCTTCTCCGTCGGCTCCGCCGACGCGGTCACACGCACCCGTGAACTGCTCCAGCAGGAAGGTATCTTCGCGGGCATCTCGACGGGCGCGGCACTGCACGCGGCGATCGGTGTCGGCCGCAAGGCGGTGAAGGCGGGCGACAGCGCGGACATCGTGTTCGTGGTGGCGGACGGGGGCTGGAAGTACGTGTCGACGGGCGTCTACACGGCGGCGACGACGGAAGAGGCGATCGAAAGGCTTCAGGGCCAGCTCTGGGCGTAGCGCCTTCCGGCGGTGCGCCTCCGGCGGGGGGTTCGTCTTGGCGGGGGCCGGTTTCGGTGTGCGGGTTGTGGCCGGGGCTCGTGTCCGGGACTGCATGATGTACGGCGCGTAGCAGCCCTGACGATGGTTCGGGCGTCCGCGCGCCACACAGCGCGCTCCCCTTCACCGCCCGCACAAGCCACGGGGACCATGCGCGAGGGCACGAACCATCCCGCACCGGCCCACTCACCCCCAGCCGGGCGGGCAGTGGGGGCCGACCACCGGGGGAGGGGGTCGGGGGCGTAGGAGGTGCGTGTTCGGACACTAAAGCGTGATGTGTGGCGCACGGACGCCCGAACCATCGACTGGGCAGAGTCGCGCCGTACGGGGGGTCCGGGGGTGCCCCCGGGAAAACACAGCATGCCGTCCGGACATGCGCCTCCGGAGGCCCCGGCCCCCGGCACCAGCGCGCGCACCCGCACCCCCCGCCGGAGGCGCACCGCCCCGGACCCCGGCACCCGCACGCGCACCCGCACCCCCCGCCGGAGGCGCACCGCCCCGGCCCCCGGCACCAGCCGTACGAAACCGCAACCGGCACACCGCGACCGCGGACGGCGCACCCCATCCGAACCGGTGACAGGCCAGGTGAGTTCCCCCACAACGGCCCACTGTGGAGGAGCGACCCGCCCTTTCGCGCCTTACGCTCGACGAACCGCACGACCCCCGTCGCCCCCCTTCCATGCCACGGAGGTTCCCGCTCCATGAAGCTCACCGTCGTCGGCTGTTCAGGCTCGTTCCCCTCCGCGGGATCGGCCTGCTCCAGCTACCTCGTAGAGGCCGACGGCTTCCGGCTGCTCCTCGACATGGGTAACGGCGCCCTCGGCGAGCTGCAGCGCCACATTGGTCTCTACGACCTCGACGCCGTTTTCCTCAGCCATCTCCACGCCGACCACTGCATCGACATGTGTGCCTACTTCGTCGCCCGTTACTACCGGTTCGACGGCGGCCGCTGTGACGCCATCCCCGTCTACGGCCCCGAGGGCACCGAGCAGCGTCTCACCACGGCGTACGCGGACACCCCCTCGGACAAGTCCATGAGCGAGGTCTTCGACTTCCACACGCTCAAGCCGGGCTCCTTCGACATCGGCCCCTTCTCGGTACGGACGGAGAAGGTCGCGCACCCCGTCGACACCTTCGGTATCCGGGTCGAGCACGGCGGCCGGTCGCTCACGTACTCGGGGGACACCGGGGTCTGCGAGCCGCTGGTGGAACTGGCGGAGGACACGGATCTGTTCCTCTGCGAGGCAGCCTTCACGCACGGCAAGGAGGATGTCGTCGGGCTCCATCTGAACGGCCGTGAGGCCGGCGCCCATGCCGCGCGGGCGCGGGCGCGCAGGCTGGTGCTCACGCATATCCCGCCCTGGACGGACGCCGAGCGGAACCTGTCCGACGCGCGTGATGTGTACGCGGGCCCGGCGGAGCTGGCCGTTCCCGGCACGGTGTACGAGATCTGACCGGCCGCGGGACCACGTACAGCCGTGGGCCCGGCCGTTCCTGACGACGACCGGGCCCACGGAGCGTGCGGAGAGGCTACTTCGCCTCCGCCTTCTGCAACTCGGCGAGTTCCTCGTCGCTCTCGCGGCCTGGCGTCGGGATATTGAACTTGGTGATCGCGAAGCGGAAGATCACGTAGTAGAGCGCCGCGAAGCAGAGGCCGACCAGCGCGAGCCCCCATGGGTTGGTCGCGATGCCCAGGTTGAGCGCGAAGTCCACCGCACCGGCCGAGAAGCCGAAGCCGTCCTTCATGCCGAGGGCCCAGGTCAGCGCCATGGAGACACCGGTCAGCACGGCGTGCACCGCGTACAGGGCCGGGGCGATGAACATGAAGGTGAACTCGATCGGCTCCGTCACGCCCGTGACGAACGCGGTGAGCGCGAGCGACAGCATCATGCCGCCGACGACCTTGCGGCGCTCGGGGCGGGCGCAGTGGACGATCGCCAGACAGGCCGCGGGGAGGGCGAACATCATGATCGGGAAGAAGCCGGTCATGAACTGTCCGGCCGTCGGGTCGCCCGCCAGGAAGCGGTTGATGTCGCCGCTCTTGCCCTCGAACGTACCGGCCTGGAACCACGGGAACGAGTTCAGCAGGTGGTGCATGCCCACGGGGATCAGCGCGCGGTTGGCGACACCGAAGATGCCCGCGCCCACGGCGCCGGAGCCGACCAGCCACTCACCGAGGTTGTGCAGGCCCGCGCCCAGGACCGGCCAGATGTAGCCGAAGACGATGCCGATGATCAGGCCCGCGAAGGCCGAGAGGATCGGTACGAGGCGACGGCCGCCGAAGAAGCCCGCCCAGTCCGGCAGCTTCGTCCGGTAGAACTTCTGGTAGAGCAGCGCGACCACGATGCCCATGACGACACCGCCGAGCACCTTCGCGTCGACGGGCGCGCTGTTCATGACTATCTTGCCGTCGACGACCGTCGCGACCTTGGGCAGGTTCGAGTCGGTGAAGGTGGCCAGCACGTTCTTGAAGACCAGGTAGCCGGTGACGGCGGCGAGCGCGGTGGAGCCGTCCGCCTTCTTGGCGAAGCCGATCGCGATGCCGACGGCGAACAGCAGCGCCATGTTGTCGAGGATGGCGTTGCCGCCCGCGGCCATGAACGAGGCGATCTTGGTGATGAACGCCGGGAACGAGTCACGGCCGAGCATGTCGGTGTTGCCGAGGCGCACCAGCAGGGCGCCGGCGGGGAGGACGGCGACGGGGAGCATCAGGCTGCGGCCGATACGCTGCATCACGGCCATCGCGCCGCTGCCCTTGCTCGTGCCCGCCGGGGGCTTCTTGTCCGCCGAAGCGGCGGCGCTGGCCGTGGACATCAACTTCCTCCAGGGGGAACACGGCGCGCGGCCGTGTGGTCTACACCATCAGTGGTGTAGACCAGTTGTAGCACGGTGTGATTCATATAAGGAACCTGCGAAATCTGTGGCCTGGGCCATAGTCCGCGCCGGGCCGACTGTGGCCTGGGCCATGGTCCGCGCCGGGCCGCCCGGTCCCTTCTACGGCTGGGTGTTCTGCTTCTCGACGGCCTCTTCCAGCTCCTCGGGCTCACGCCCCGGCGTCGGGATGTCGAACGCCCTGATCGCGACGCGGAACAGCACGTAGTAGACGACCGCGAAGCAGAGGCCGATCGGAATGATCAGCCAGGGCTTGGTGTCAAGGTGCCAGTTGACCACGTAGTCGATCAAGCCGGCCGAGAAGCTGAAGCCCGCGTGCACGCCCAGCGCCCAGGTGATCGCCATCGAAGCGCCGGTCAGCAGCGCGTGAGCACCGTACAGCAGGGGCGCCGCGAACATGAAGGAGAACTCCAGCGGCTCGGTCACGCCCGTGACGAACGAGGTCAGCGCGAGGGAGGCCATCAGGCCCGTCACCCTCTTGCGGTGCTCGGGGCGCGCGCTGTGCGCGATGGCGAGCGCGGCGGCCGGCAGGCCGAACATCATGATCGGGAAGAACCCGGACATGAACTGGCCCGCCGAGGGGTCCCCGGCGAAGAACCGGGTCAGATCGCCCATCACGACGGTCCCGTCCGGCTCGGTGTACTCACCGGCCTGGAACCAGAAGAACGTGTTCAGGAACTGGTGCAGGCCGATGGGGATGAGCAGCCGGTTGGCGACCCCGAAGATGCCCGCACCCCACGCGCCCAGACCGATCAGCTGCTTGGCGAACGCGGTCAGCGCGTCCCCGACCGGCTGCCACAGCAGCCCGAAGGCCACACCGAGGAGGGTGCAGATGAAGGCCATCAGGATCGGCACCAGGCGGCGGCCGTTGAAGAAGCCCAGCCAGTCGACCAGTCTCGTACGGTGGAACCGCTGCCAGACGACCGCCGTGAGCAGCCCGATCAGAATGCCGCCCAGCACGCCGGGGTTCTGCGGGGTGCCGTCGGGCGTCGCCTTCGTCACCGAACCGCCGACCGGGAAGGCGGCCAGCACGCCGTGGTAGACGAGGAAGCCGGTGACCGCGGCGAGCGCGGTGGAGCCGTCCGCCTTCTTGGCGAAGCCGATCGCGACCCCGATGCAGAAGAGCAGCGGCAGTCCGAACGCGCCGTCCAGAACGGCGCCGCCGCCAAGGCTGAGCACCCTCGCCGTCCTGTCCCAGAAGGGACCGTGCAGATAGGCCGCGAAGAGGTTCCCGAGACTGACGAGCAGCCCCGCCGCGGGTAGTACGGCCACCGGGAGCTGGAGGCTGCGCCCGATCTTCTGAAGCCCCTGGAACAGCCCGTTCCACCAGCGCTTCCCCGGCCTCGCCGGCCCCCGCCGCGGCGCTGCCGTGCTGTCGGAGGTCATCGGCGCTCTCCCGTCCTTCCCGACTGGTGTAGACCAGTTGCGATAGGCTCCCGGGGGCCGGTCGCGGGCGGGGCGCCGTTGATCGTCATCATTGGGTACGTGGTGTACGCGCGCCCGTGAAGATGGTCCAACCGTGCGTTACCGTGGCGAAACGGTTCAGAAGGTCACGCGGAACAGGCCCGCGCCGGGCCGGTACAGCGCTTTTCGACAGTCAGGGAGAAAGACATGGCCACCAAGGCTGAGAAGATCGTCGCCGGGCTCGGCGGACTCGACAACATCGAAGAGGTCGAGGGCTGCATCACCCGCCTGCGCACCGAGGTCGTCAACCCGGACCTCGTCGACGAGACCGCCCTGAAGGCCGCCGGTGCCCACGGCGTCGTGAAGATGGGCACCGCGATCCAGGTCGTCATCGGCACCGACGCCGACCCCATCGCCAGTGAGATCGAAGACATGATGTGAAGCGCTGACAGTCGGCGGAACCACCCAGAGGGCCTGATCCGGACCACCGGAACAGGCCCTTCGCGCAGGCCCTATAGGCTCAAGCCCATGTCTCGTATCGACGGCCGAACCCCCGAACAGCTCCGTCCCGTCACCATCGAACGCGGATGGAGCAAGCACGCCGAGGGCTCCGTCCTCATCTCCTTCGGCGACACCAAGGTCTTCTGCACCGCCTCCGTCACCGAAGGCGTCCCCCGCTGGCGCAAGGGCAGCGGCGAAGGCTGGGTCACCGCCGAATACTCGATGCTGCCGCGCTCCACCAACACCCGCGGCGACCGCGAATCCGTACGCGGCAAGATCGGCGGTCGCACCCACGAGATCAGCCGCCTCATCGGCCGGTCCCTGCGCGCCGTCATCGACTACAAGGCGCTCGGCGAGAACACCATCGTCCTCGACTGCGACGTCCTCCAGGCCGACGGCGGCACCCGCACCGCCGCCATCACCGGCGCCTATGTCGCCCTCGCCGACGCCGTCGCCTGGGCGCAGGGCAAGAAGATCGTCAAGGCCGGCCGCCGCCCGCTGACCGGCACCGTCGCCGCCGTCAGCGTCGGCATCGTCGACGGCACCCCCCTCCTCGACCTCTGCTACGAGGAGGACGTCCGCGCCGAGACCGACATGAACGTCGTCTGCACCGGCGACGGCCGCTTCGTCGAGGTCCAGGGCACCGCCGAGGCCGAGCCCTTCGA
The DNA here is from genome assembly GCF_004151105.1 of Streptomyces sp. L-9-10. Lineage (GTDB taxonomy): Bacteria > Actinomycetota > Actinomycetes > Streptomycetales > Streptomycetaceae > Streptomyces. The sequence goes on along the minus strand of NZ_PHRF01000053.1, from coordinate 66,285 downwards.
CCGCAAGGAACTGAACGCCCTCCTCGACCTCGCCACCGGCGGCTGCGCCGACCTCGCCGCGCTCCAGCGCACGGCGCTCGACCAGACCCTCTGACGCGGACTCTCCGAGCCGGACCCGCTGAGCGGGCCCGCCGGGTAAAGAAGCAACCAAGAAGACCCCCCGGGGCGTCTCCACACGCACGGGCGCACGGACCGAACCGTGCGCCCGTCCACCTCGGGGAGGAATCGCGCCATGTCCGCCGTGCCGACACGCCGACGCCGCATCACCCTGGCACTCGCCGCCACCGCCGTACTCGCCCTGCCCCTGACAGGCTGCGGCGCCCTCGACAAGGCGCTGGACTGCGTCAAGACCGCCGACGCCATCGCCGGCAGCGTCAACGACCTCCAGCAGGCCATCTCCAACGCCGGGGACAACCCGCTCCAGATCGACGAGACGCTCAACGACATCGACAACAAGCTCGACAAGCTCGGCGACCAGACCGACAACGCGGACCTCGGCAAGGCGGTCGACGACCTGGGCAAGGGCGTCGACAACGTCCGTACGTCCGTCAAGAACGGCGACAGCGCCCCCGACCTCACCCCTCTCACCGACGCCGCGTCCGAGATCGGCAAGATCTGCACACCCTGACCGGGCCCCTCCCGGCCCGGCCGGGCACCCCCGTCCGATACTGGGGGGCATGACCCGCCTGATCCTCGCCACCCGGAACGCCGGGAAGCTCATCGAACTCCAGGCCATCCTCGCCGACGCAGGTCTGCCCCACGACCTCGTCGGCGCGGACGCCTACCCCGACATCCCCGACGTCAAGGAGACCGGCGTCACCTTCGCCGAGAACGCGCTCCTCAAGGCCCACGCCCTCGCCGACGCCACCGGCCTCCCCGCCGTGGCCGACGACTCCGGCCTGTGCGTCGACGTCCTCGGCGGCGCCCCCGGCATCTTCTCCGCCCGCTGGGCCGGCACCCACGGCGACGACACCGCCAACCTGAACCTGCTCCTGGCCCAGCTCTCCGACATCGCCCCGCCCCACCGCGCCGCCCACTTCGCCTGCGCCGCGGCCCTGGCCCTCCCGGACGGCACGGAACGCGTGGTCGAAGGCCGCCTCCTGGGCACCCTCAGGGAATCCCCGTCCGGCACGGGCGGCTTCGGCTATGACCCGATCCTCCAGCCCTCCGGCGAAACCCGCACCTGCGCGGAACTGTCCCCGGCCGAGAAGAACGCGATCAGCCACCGGGGCAAGGCATTCCGCGCGCTGATCCCGCAGGTACGCGAACTACTGGGCTGACAGCGGCATCCTCACGTCGAGGGGCGCGGAGTCATTTCTGGCTCCGCGCCCCTTCGGCGTGGGCCCGGTGGGACTCGAACCCACGACACACCGGACCTAAACCGGCGCCCTCTGGCCAGCTGGGGTACGGACCCGCGGCGCATAGCTTACTGCGCCCGGCCGACGTCAGAACTTGGGCTCGGGGGACTGTGATTCCACCAGTCGCACCGCTTCCGCCTCCGTCGCGACCGACGGTGGCGAGCCCGCCAGCGGGCGCTGGGCGGTCTCCTTCATGCAGGCCACCGCGATCACGCCCACCAGCGCCGCCGCCATCGAGTAGTACGCCGGCATCAGGTTGTTGCCGGTCAGGCTGATCAGTCCGGTGATCACCAGGGGGGTCGTGCCGCCGAAGAGGGACGCCGAGAGGTTGTAGCCCACGGAGAGCGAGCCGTACCTGACCTCCGTCGGGAACAGCGCGGGGAGCGCGGCCGACATGGTGCCCAGGAGGCAGACCAGGGACAGCCCCAGCATCAGTACGCCCGCCGTGATCGCCAGGATGCCGCCCTGCCTGATCAGGAGGAACGAGGGCAGCGAGAGGAAGAAGAAGCCGAGCATGCCCGCCATCAGCAGCGGCTTGCGGCCGAAGCGGTCGTTGAGCTTGCCGACCTGGTTGATGATCAGCATGAGGAAGGCCATCACGGCCAGCAGGATGAGCAGCCCGTGCGTCTCGCTGTAGCCCAGCTCGTCCGAGAGATACGTCGGCATGTACGACAGCAGCATGTAGTCCGTGACGTTGTACGCGCCGACCAGCGCGATGCACAGGATCAGCGTGGGCCAGTACTGCCGGAAGATCTTGGCCAGGTCGTCCTTCGTGGTGATCTCCACCGAGTCCGCCGCCTCGGAGGCGTGCGCGCTGTCCGACTCCAGCTTCTGGAACGCGGGCGTCTCGTCGAGCCGCAGTCGCAGATACAGACCGACCAGTCCCAGCGGCCCCGCGATCAGGAACGGGACGCGCCAGCCCCATGCCTCCATACCGTCCGGGCCGAGCGCCGCGGTCAGCGCGGTGACCAGGCCCGCCGCGCCGATGTATCCGGCGAGGGTGCCGAACTCCAGGAAGCTGCCGAAGAATCCCCGGCGCTTGTCGGGGGCGTACTCCGCGATGAACGTGGACGCGCCGCCGTACTCGCCGCCGGTGGAGAAGCCCTGGACCAGCCGGAAGAAGATCAGCAGGACCGGGGCCCAGAACCCGATCGAGGCGAACGAGGGGATCAGCCCGATGGCGAAGGTGCCGATCGCCATCATGATCATCGTCAGTGCGAGGACCTTCTTGCGGCCGAGCCTGTCACCCATCGGGCCGAAGAACATGCCGCCGAGCGGGCGTACGAGAAAGGCCACGGCGAAGGTCGCGAAGGAGGACAGCAGTTCGACCGTGGAGTTCCCCGACGGGAAGAACACATGTCCGATGGTGACGGCGAGATAGCTGTAGATCCCGAAGTCGAACCACTCCATGGCGTTGCCCAGGGAGGCCGCCTTCACCGCCCGCCTGACCGCCGCCTCGTCGGTGACGGTGATGTCGGACCGCCGCAGCTTGGGGTTCTTGCGCTGTCTGATGGTGCGGAAGAGGGCCGGGTGGCGCTTGACCGCGGCGGGGTCGGCCTGCTCTTCGTGCTCCTGGCCGGCCATGGCGTGGTCCTTTCCTCGGGTGAGTCAGTCCAAGGGAACCTTCTGCACGGTCATGGCGATCGCAAACCGAGGTCCCACCCAAGTGGGACCTCGGTCACAGCGAATCGTCGTACGCCGGGATCCTCAGATGCCGAGGTCCTTGATGATCTTCGCCACATGGCCGGTGGCCCGCACGTTGTAGAGGGCCTGCTCGACCTTGCCGTCCTCGTCGACGATGATCGTCGAGCGGATCACGCCGGTCACGGTCTTGCCGTACATCTTCTTCTCGCCGAAGGCCCCGTATGTCTCCAGGACGGCCTTGGAGGGGTCGCCGACCAGGGTGACCTTGAGGTTCTCCTTGTCACGGAACTTCGCGAGCTTCTCCGGCTTGTCGGGGGACACGCCGATGACGTCGTAGCCCGCGCCGGCCAGCAGGTCGAGGTTGTCCGTGAAGTCGCAGGCCTGCTTGGTGCAGCCCGGGGTGAGCGCCGCCGGGTAGAAGTAGACGATGACCTTGCGGCCCTTGTGGTCGGCGAGCGATACGTCGTTGCCGTCGGCGTCGGGCAGGGTGAAGGCGGGGGCGGTGTCGCCGGGCTGGAGGCGCTCGCTCATGGTTCTCCTCGGTGGAGCGGGGTGGACGTCGTGCTGTACGCCGCCGAGCGTAATCGGGGGTGCCGCCGGGTGCGGTGACGACGGAGCTGACAGACTGTCCGCGAAGGACTACCGGACACGACGACGGAGGCAGCGCGGTGTCGGATTCCAGGACCCCGGCGCAGATCGAGGCGGACATCGTCCGCAGGCGCGGGCAGCTCGCCGAGACGCTCGACGAGATCGGCGTGCGGGTGCACCCGAAGACGATCGTCGGCGACGCCAAGGCCAAGATGGTCTCCACGGTGGATCAGACGGCCGGGCGCGCGTTCGAGACCGTGAGAGTGACGCTGACGGGCGTACGGGCGCCGTTCGTCAAGGACGACGGCGCGCCGAGGCTGGAGCGGCTGGTGCCGGTGGCGCTGGTGGCGGTCGGGCTGGTGGGGCTGCTGGTGGTGTCGACGCGGCGCCGCAGGCTTTGATCCGCCCCTGTGGCGTGCGCCGGCGGCGTGGGCAGGTAGGTTCTGCGTCGTGAGCGACAACTCCCGCAGCCAACACGACCAGCACGACAAACTGCCCATCCGGATGCTCCATGACCGCGTGCTGGTCAGGACGGACATCCCGGAGGGCGAGCGGCGTTCGTCCGGCGGCATCCTCATCCCCGCGACGGCGGAGGTCGGCCGGCGGCTGGCCTGGGCCGAGGTGGTGGCCGTGGGCCAGAACGTACGGACGGTGACGCCGGGCGACCGGGTGCTGTACGACCCCGAGGACCGCGCCGAGGTCGAGGTGCGCGGGGTGGCGTACGTACTGATGCGTGAGCGTGATCTGCACGCCGTCGCGGCGGACCGTTTCGAGGGCTCCGAGGACTCCACCGGGCTCTATCTGTAGCCGTCCCTGGCAGGGGTCTCCGGCAGAGGGTTTCGCCTCTTTGCTACCTTGGGGAGACCCCGACGAGACGCGCCGTACCGGGTCAAACGAAAGACGACGCACCTGTTGTCCGTGTTTTTCGTGCCGGAGGTGCCGTCATGGCGTGGGTTCTGTTGATTGTCGCCGGTCTGCTCGAGGTCGGCTGGTCGATCGGGATGAAGTACACCGAGGGGTTCACCCGGCTGTGGCCGAGCGTCTTCACGGGCGCCGGGATCGTCGCGAGCATGCTGTTGCTGTCGCATGCGGCGAAGACGCTGCCGATCGGTACGGCGTACGGCGTGTGGGTCGGTATCGGCGCGGCCGGTGCGGCGGTGCTCGGCATGGTGGTGCTCGGGGAGCCGGCGACCGCCGCCCGGATCTTCTTCGTCTGTCTGCTGCTCGTCGCCGTGGTGGGGCTGAAGGCGACGTCGGGTCACTGACGGGAGCCGGCGGGCCCGCCGCTGTCAGGCGGGTCCTGCCGGTCCGCCGCTGTCAGGCGGGTGCTGCCGGGCCCGTCGCTGTCAGGTGCGTCAGCTGTCGGGCGCGTCGGACAGGGAGGTGCGGGCGCCCTGATCGTCGTCCGCGTCTCCCTTCCCGCCTCGGCCCCCGCCGTCCGTAACGCCGGCGGCCGGCTTTCCACCGGTGCCACTGCCACTCGTGGCCGCGCCGCCCTCGGACTGTCCGGGTGACCGGCCGGCCGGCTGTCCCACCGGCTGTTTCCTGCTCTCACCGTGCTCGGAGCCCCGCGTCCGGTCGGGGGCCGGGCCGTCATGCGCGCCGGCCCCGGGCCGGACCTCGCCCCGACCCGGGGCCTGGCCCTTCTCCGTGCCTTCGGGGCCGGGCCGGTGCGATCCGTTCGGCTTGCCGGGCGGGCCCGCCTGCTCCTCGTCGCTGGACGAATCCTCGTCCGAGCTGTCCTCCAGCCGCAGATCGAACTCCCGCACTTCGGTGTTCCGGAGAGCGGCGGCCGTGAACCGGCCCCAGATCTCGGCCGGCACCCCGCCGCCGTTGACGCGATCCTGGCCGAGGGCCCCGTACAGCGGTTTCTGCGCGGCGGTCACCGGGTCGGCGCCCATGACCGCGACGACCGTCGCCAGCTCCGGCGTGAAGCCCGCGAACCAGGCCGCCTTGTCCTCCTCCGCCGTGCCGGTCTTGCCCGCGGCGGGGCGGCCCGCGGACTGGGCGGCGGTGCCGGTGCCTTCGTCGACGACGCTCCGCAGCACGGAGGTGGTGGTGTCGGCCGCCTGGCGGCTGATGACCTGCTTGATGTCGGGCTTCGGCAGGGTGACCTCCGTACCGTTCTTCGTGATCTTGTCGACCGGCGTGTACATGCCGCGCTTGCCGTGGTTCGCGAGGGTCGCGTACGCCTTCGCCATGTCCAGTACGGAGGCGGTGGCCGGGCCGAGCGCGATGGAGGGTGTCGCGGTCAGGTCGGGGGTGTTCTCGGGGAGGCCGAGGGCGACGGCGGTCTTCCTGACCGTGCCGGGGCCGACGTCCTGGGCCATCTGCGCGTAGACGGCGTTGACGGAGTAGCCGGTGGCGGTCCGCACGGAGACGGGCCCGTAGTCGGTGTCGTCCTCGTTCGCCGGGGAGTAGCCGGTGGAGCCGTCGGGGCCCTCGACCATGTGCTGGTTGTCGCCGTCGTAGACGGTGTACGGGGTGATCGGCTCGCCGTACAGGGTCTCGGAGCCGTTCTCGACGGCGGCGGCGAAGACGAACGGCTTGAAGGTGGAGCCGACCTGGTAGTCGCGGCGGGTCGCGTTGTTGACGTACTGCCTGGTGTAGTCGATGCCGCCGTACATGGCGACGACCTTGCCGGTCCGCGGGTCGATGGAGACACCGCCGACCCGGACGTTGCGGTCGGGCTTGCGGTCGGCGTCGAGCCGCGAGGTGACCTGTTTCCTGACGGTGGCGACGAAGACGTCCTGCTTCTCGCGGTCGAGCGTCGTGGTGATCCGGTAGCCGCCGGCGGCCAGGGTCTTCTCATCGATGATCTTGTTGCTGGTGAGGTGCTCCTCGACGGCCTGGACGATATAGCCGCGCTGTCCGGCGAGCCCGCTGCTGGAGTGTCTGACCTGGCCCGGCTTCGGGAACTTCATCGCGCGGCGGTCGGCGGGGCTGAGCCAGTCCTCCTTGACCATGCCGTCGAGGACGTAGTTCCAGCGGGCGAGGGCGGCCGGTTTGTTCTCGGGGTGGACGACGACGTCGAACTCGCTGGGGGCGTTGAGCAGGGAGGCCAGATAGGCGCCCTCCGCCGTGTTGATGTCCTCCACGTCCTTGCCGTAGTACGCCTGGGCCGCGGCCTGGACGCCGTACGCGTTGCGCCCGAAGTAGCTGGTGTTGAGATAGCCCCGGAGGATCTGTGCCTTGGTCGCCTCGCGGTTGAGCTTGATCGCGATGAAGAATTCCTTGGCCTTGCGGACGATCGTCTGTTCCTGGCCGAGGTAGTAGTTCTTGACGTACTGCTGGGTGATGGTCGAGCCGCCCTGGGTGCCCTTGCCGGTGAGGGTGTTCCAGGCGGCGCGGACCATGCCCTGCGGGTCGACGGCGGGCTCGTTGTAGAAGCCGCGGTCCTCGGCCGCCAGTACGGCCAGCCGCACGTGCTTGGGCACCTGCGAGAGCCTGACGTTCTCGCGGTTGACCTCGCCGTCGCGGGCGAGCTGGGTGCCGTCCGCGTACAGGTACACATTGGACTGGGCGGTGGCGGCGGCGTTGGCGGGCGGGATGCTGACGAGCTTGTAGCCCAGGACGAAGCCGCCCATGAGGACGAGCGCGAAGATCAGGAGCCCGGCGAACAGCGTGCGCCGGGTCGGGAGGGCTCTGCGCCGGCCGGTGCGGGGAGGCGCGGGAGGCCCGCCCTGCTTCCCCGGCCGGCCGGGGAAGGAACGGGGGGCCGAGGGGTCCCGGGGGGCCCAGCCGTACTGCTGTGGCTCGTCGCTCATATCAGTGGTGACTCCTCGGCCGCGGCCGGCGGTTCACTTACCGGCCTCACGGTGTCGTATCAGGCGATTCGCGGTGCAATCCCAGAAGAAGCCGTGCATTTCCGGGAAACGCTGCCTACTCCTATGAAACGCGGACAGAACGAGGGAGTAACGACAGCCGGATAACCGGTCGCGGTGGCCGGTCCCGTGGGCTAGGGTCGTTCGCTTTGGTGCCAGGAGGCCGACGACGCGCTGAGGGTGTGGGGGAAATGGCATGGGGGAGGGGGCTGTAGTGCGGCTGTACGCAGTAGTGGCCGCAGGTGGGTTCCGCCGCTATGCGACGTACCGGGTGGCCACCTTCGCGGGAGTGTTCACCAACACCGTCTTCGGCTTCATCATGGCGTACACCTATACGGCCCTCTGGGATGAGCGGCCGCACCTCGGTGGCTACGACCTCTCCCAGGCCGTCACCTATGTATGGCTCGGCCAAGCGTTGCTGATGACCTGCGCCATGATGGGCGGCGGCTTCGAGGACGAACTGGTCGAGCGGATCCGCACCGGTGACATCGCCGTCGACCTCTACCGGCCGGCCGATCTCCAGCTGTGGTGGCTGGCCGGGGACCTGGGCCGGGCGGCGTTCCATCTGCTGGGGCGCGGGATCGTACCGATGGTGCTCGGCGCGTTCGCCTTCGAACTGGCGCTGCCGGCGAATCCGCTGACCTGGCTGGCGTTCCTGTTCGCCGTCGCGCTGGGGGTGGTCGTCAGCTTCGCGATCCGCTTCCTGGTCGCGCTCTCCGCGTTCTGGCTGATGGACGGCGCGGGTGCGGCGCAGATGGCGATGCTGGCCGGGATGTTCTTCTCCGGGCTGCTGCTGCCGCTCAATCTCTTCCCGGGGGTACTGGGGGAGGTGGCGCGGGCGCTGCCCTGGTCGTCGCTGCTCCAGGTCCCGGCGGATGTCTTCCTCGGCAAGCACACCGGGTGGGACCTGGCCGGGGCGTACGCGTTCCAGGCCGGCTGGGCGCTGGCCCTGCTGGCGACGGGACGGCTGCTCCAGAGCGTCGCGACGCGGAGGGTGGTGGTCCAGGGTGGCTGAGGAGATCGCCGCGAGCGGGACGGTGGGGGTGGACGCGGGCGCGCTCGCGGAGGCGGCCGGGGACGCGGACGCATCGGCGGTGGCGGCCGGGGACGCGGCCGGGTGGGCGGCCGGGGACGCATCGGCGGAGGCGTGGATTCCGCGGCTGTCGCGGCGGGCCGCCCTGCGCGACGGGCTCCGGGTGTACGGCCTGGTCGTGGCGATGTGGATGCGGTCCACGATGGCGTACCGCGCGTCCTTCGTGATGACGGCGTTCGGGAACTTCGCGGCGACCGCCTTCGACTTCGTCGCGATCCTGCTGATGTTCACTCACGTGGACGCGCTGGGCGGCTACTCGCTGCCCGAGGTGGCCTTCCTGTACGGGACGTCCGCCACGGCCTTCGGCCTCTCCGACCTGGTGCTGGGCTCCATGGACCGGCTGGGCCGCCGGGTGCGGGACGGCACGCTCGACACGCTGCTGCTGCGGCCCGTGCCCGTACTGGCGCAGGTGGCGGCGGACCGGTTCGCGCTGCGCCGGCTCGGCCGGGTCGCCCAGGGGCTGCTCGTACTGGGCTACGCCCTGCTGACGGTCGACATCGACTGGACGGTGACGCGGGCGCTGATGCTTCCGATGATGGTGCTGAGCGGGGCGGCGATCTTCGCGGCGGTGTTCGTGGCGGGCGGCGCGTTCCAGTTCTGGGCGCAGGACGCCTCCGAGGTGCAGAACTCGTTCACGTACGGCGGGACGACGCTGTTGCAGTACCCGCCGACGGTCTTCGCGAAGGATCTGGTGCGCGGGGTGACGTTCGTGGTGCCGCTGGCCTTCGTCAACTGGATCCCGGCGCTGTATGTCCTGGGCAGGGAGGACCCGTTGGGGCTGCCGGATCTGGCCGCGTTCCTGCCGCCGCTGGTGGCGGTGGCGTGCTGTGCGCTGGCGGGGGTGGCGTGGCGGGCGGGGCTGCGGGCGTACCGGAGTACGGGGAGCTGAGCGGCGGGCGGGGAGCCGGTCGGAGCGTACCGGGGCAGCTCGTACGGGTGGGCAGGTCGTACCGGGGGTGGGCAGGTCGTACGGGTTGTACGGGGCGTACAGAGAGAGTCGGGGCGGAGCGTTCATGAGTACGGACGGCACGGATCGCACGGATCGCACGGGTGGTACAGGTGGCACCGATGGGTACTGATGGCACGGGCTTCATCGAGCTGGACGGCGTCGAGAAGGTCTTCGACGTACGCCGCAAGGCCGGTCTGCTGCGCCGCGAGAAGCATCAGGTGCGGGCGGTCGACGGCATCAGCTTCCGCGTGCCGCGCGGCGAGATGGTCGGCTACATCGGCCCGAACGGCGCCGGCAAGTCCACGACCATCAAGATGCTGACAGGCATTCTGACCCCGAGCGGCGGCCGGCTGAGGGTCGCGGGCATCGATCCGTCCCGGGAGCGTACGAGGCTGGCGCAGCGCATCGGTGTGGTCTTCGGTCAGCGGACCACGCTGTGGTGGGATCTGCCGCTGATCGACTCGTACCGGCTGATGCACCGGATGTACCGGGTGCCGGACGCGCGGTTCCGGGTGAATCTGGAGCGCTGCGTCGAACTCCTCGATCTGGCCGAGCTGCTGGACGTACCCGTACGGCAGCTCTCGCTCGGCCAGCGGATGCGCGGCGACATCGCGGCGGCGCTGCTGCACGACCCGGAGGTCCTGTATCTGGACGAGCCGACGATCGGTCTCGATGTGATCTCCAAGGCCAAGGTCAGGGAGTTCCTGCGGGATCTGAACGCGGAGCGCGGCACCACCGTGCTGCTGACCACCCACGATCTGACCGATATCGAGCAGCTCTGCAAGCGGGTGATGGTCATCGACCACGGCCGGCTGCTCTACGACGGCGGGCTGGCCGGACTGCACGAAGTGGGGGAGAGCGAGCGGACGCTCGTCGTGGACCTGGAGCGCGAGCTTCCGCCGATCGAGGTGGCCGGGGCACGGGCGGTGCGGGTGGAGGGCCCGCGGCAGTGGCTGGCCTTCCCCGCCGCCGAGTCCGCGGCGCCGCTCGTCGCGCGGATCGCGGCGGAGTATCCGCTGGTGGATCTGTCGGTGCGGGAGCCGGACATCGAGGCGGTCATCGCCAAGATGTATGCCGATCGATCAGCTGTGTGACGTGAGCCGCACCGTTGACTAGTCTGCTCGCATGACGAGTGACCGGCCTGACACGCCGCCCTGCACCGGCCCCGATACGCGCGCCTCCGACGCCGAGCGGGAGCGGGTCGCGGCCCGGCTGCGCGAGGCCGTGGCCGAGGGCCGGCTCGATATGGAGGAGTTCGACGAGCGCCTGGAGGCGGCCTTCAAGGCGCGCACCCATGGCGAGTTGGCGCCGCTGGTACGGGACCTCCCCGCGCCGGGGACGACGACGGACGTGGCGCTCGCACCGGACACGTCCGTCGGCACGCGCGGTGCGGGTAGTGCCGGTGAGGTGGGCAGCTGGCAGAGCCGGATCGGCCGGGAGCCGGCCACCTCGAAGGGCGCCTTCGCGTTCTGGGGCGGCTTCCGCCGCAGGGGGACGTGGACGGTGGCCCGCAGGTTCACGACCGCCGTCTTCATGGGGGGCGGCGAGATCGACCTGCGCGAGGCGCGGTTCGAGGACCGCGATGTGGTGATCCGCTGCTTCACGATCATGGGCGGGGTGCATGTCACCGTACCGCCGGACCTGGATGTCGAGGTCAGGGGCTTCGGGCTGATGGGCGGCTTCGGCGAGTCGGGCGAGGGCGCGGCGAGCCCGGGGTCGCCTCGGGTGATCATCTCGGGCTTCGCGCTGATGGGCGGGGTCGGGGTGGAGCGCAAGGTGCGGGAGTCGGAGAAGCGCCGGCTCAAGGAGGAGCGCAGGCGCCAGAAGCTGGAGAAGAAGGCGGACCGCAAGGAACTGGACTGACGGTCGCGGCGGCTGTCGGCGCCGCGGCCCGCGCTGGTGCGGCCCGTACCGCTGAGGCCCGTACCTCCGTGGTGGGCGCCGGTGCGGCCTTTACCTCCGTGGCCCGCGCTGCTGCGGCCCGTACCCCCGTGGTGGGCGCTGGTGCGACGCTCACGGTGCCCCCGGCCTCTGCCGCCCCCCTGTGCCACACGCTCACAGCTGGGCCGGGGTCCGGTCCTCCAGCAGCCGGAGGCCCAGGTAACGGCCCATCACCCGGTACCCCGCCTCGCTCGGGTGCAGCCCGTCGCCCGAGTCGTACACCGGCCTGATCCGGTCGGGCGCGTACGGATCGCGTACCACCTTGTCGAAGTCCACGACCTCGTCGAAGACCCGGCCCGAGCGGATCTCCTCGTTGACCCGGTCGCGTACGGACTCGGTGGTGGCGTTGTACCCCCGGTGCGCGCCGAACGGTGTCAGCGTCGATCCGATCACGCGCAGCCCGCGTGCCTTCGCCCGCTGGGCGAGTTCGCGCAGCCCGGCGGTGATCCTGGCCGGGTCGGTCTCGCCGCCCCGCAGGATGTCGTTGATACCGAGGTCGATGACGACGGTCCTGGCACCGGCCCGGTCGAGTACGTCACGCTGGAAGCGGTCGAGCCCGCTCGCGCCGTTGCGCAGCACCGACGCGTCACTCAGGACGCGGTTTCCGCCGATGCCCTCGTTGACCACACCGATGTGCCGGTCGCGCAGGCGCGCGGCGAGCACATCGGGCCAGCGGCGGTTCGCGTCGTAGCCGGAACCGACCCCGTCGGTGATCGAGTCACCGAAGGCGACGACCGCGCCCCGCGCCTCGCGGTTGAGGACATCGACGGCGGTGAGATAGCGCCAGACCCTGCGCGACGGGGTGTACGCGGTCGCGTCGAGGTCCCGCGTACGGTCGCCGTCGGCGAGATACGAGGTCTGGAGCGCGTGCCGGTGGTACGTGACGGGCCCGCCGCCGCGCGGGGTGTGGAGCGTGACCAGCAGATCGCCGGCGTACGGGACCCGCAGCGCCACGGGATCGCTGACGATCTGCCCGCCGGGCGGTACGGTCACGGCCGCCCGGCGGCCGAAGGTCAGCTGCCGCATGGTCCCGGCGACCGCCTCGGGGCCGCCCCCGCCCTCGCCGACCGCGACCGAGGCGCCGCCTATCAGCAGCGGGGCGGGGCTGTAGAGGTTGGAGAAGGTGATCCGCACGCTGGTGCCGCCGATGCTGGTGTGCACGACGTTACGGATGGAACGCCCGGGATGGCCGACCGGCGCCCCCGGCTCGGCGCCCGACGGAGCGGCGGCCCAGGTGCCGGTCCAGTTGCCGGCGAAGGCGGGCGCGGCCGTGCCCACGGGGGTACGGCCCTGGGGGCGGTCCCCGGAATCGTCCGCGTCCGCGCGCGAGCCGCCGGCGCCGTCCAGGAGCCCGTACCCGGTGATGATGACGCCGCACACCAGCGCCACCACCGCGACCAGCGCCCCGAGCAGGGCGTATCCGTGATGTCTGGTCATAGCCCCCGTGTCCCCCGTGTCTCCCTGAATCCCTACCTGCAGAATCACATCATCCGACATCGCGCGGGAACTCGACGTCCGCCCCGGGAGTACCTCAGGCAGGGACAATGCGGTAGGGGCTGGGGTGTGACGGTGGGCGCGGCCCTTGTGCCGGGCACGAGAACGGGAGCATGGAGCGTTGAGCAGAGTGCGCTGAGCACGGCGCTTGCGCGGACGGGTGGAGCGGGTGGAGCGGATGGAACGTACAGATCCGGAGAGAGCGGTGGAGGGCGGCGGCGGTAGCGGCGGGTCTGGTGGGCCTGGTGGGTCCGACAGGCCTGGTGGGTCCGGTGGGGCCAACGGGTCAGGTGGGCTTGGCGGGGCCGGTGGGTCAGGCGGGTCTGGTGGGCCTGGTGGGTCCGACGGACCTGGCGGAGCCGGTGGGTCAGGCGGGTCCGGTGGGTCCGCTGGATCGGGTACGTCGGGCGTCCCCGGCAGATCAGGTCTGCCGGGCGCACCTCGGCCGTCCGGGACCGGGAAGCGTTCGGCGCTCCCCGCCTTCACGTATACGGCCGCCGACGAGGAGAAGCTGCGCGGCGTCCGCCGGATGAAGACCACCGCCACCGGTCTGCTGCTGCTGGTGGCCCTGGTCTACGTGCTCGCCACATGGGCGAAGAACTCCGGCATGGGCGGCTGGGCCGGCTTCGTCGCCGCGGCGGCCGAGGCGGGCATGGTGGGCGCGCTGGCCGACTGGTTCGCGGTGACGGCGCTGTTCCGGCACCCGCTCGGTCTGCCCATCCCGCACACCGCGATCATCCCGAACAAGAAGGACCAACTGGGCACCTCGCTCGGCGCGTTCGTCGGCGAGAACTTCCTCTCGGCCGAGGTCGTACGGAACCGGCTGAGGGCTCTCGGCATCGGACGCAGGCTCGGCACCTGGCTCGCGGAACCGGACCACGCCGACCGGGTCACCGCCGAACTGTCCACGGCGCTGCGCGGCGCGCTGACCGTCCTGCGGGACTCGGACGTACAGGCGGTCGTCGGCGAGGCGATCACCCGGCGGGCGGACGCGGTCGAGATCGCGCCGGGGCTCGGCAAGACCCTGGACACGGTCGTCGCCGACGGCGCCCACCACCGCGCGGTCGATCTGATCTGCGCCCGCGCGCACGACTGGCTGGTGGAGCACGGGGACTCGGTCATGGACGCGGTCCAGGGCGGGGCGCCGGGCTGGACGCCGCGCTTCGTGGACCGCAGGATCGGCGACCGCGTCTACAAGGAACTGCTGCGCTTCATCACGGAGATGCGCGACATGCCGGCCCACCCGGCGCGCGGCGCCATCGACCGCTTCCTGCGGGACTTCGCGGCGGACCTCCAGTCGGACACGGACACCCGGGCCAGGGTCGAGCGGCTGAAGTCGGAGCTGCTGGCGCGCCCCGAGGTGCAGGACATCATCGCCTCGGCCTGGGCCTCCGTACGGGCCATGATCATGTCGGCGGCGGAGGACGACCGGAGCGAACTGCGCCTGCGCGCCCGCGCCTCGCTGCTCTCCCTGGGGTCACGGCTGGCGACGGACGCGCGGCTCCAGGGGAAGCTGGACGGATGGATCGAGGACGCGGCGGCGTATGTCGTCTCCACGTACCGCGGTGAGATCACCTCCCTGATCTCGGACACGGTCGCGAGCTGGGACGCCGCCGACACCTCCAAGAAGATCGAGGCGCACATCGGCCGCGACCTCCAGTTCATCCGGATCAACGGAACGGTGGTGGGCGCGCTGGCGGGCCTGCTGATCTATACGGTGTCCCACTTGCTGGGCGCGTGACGAGGCGCTGGGCGCGTGACGAAGCGCTGGGCGCGTGATCCGGACCATGTCGTCCGTTCACGCGCCCAGCCACCATGGGGGAGTTGCTGTTGAGTACGGAGGGCGGGACAGGACCGTTCAACGGAACCGGAAAGCGTCTCCATGAGACGTCCGATGCCATGGCACGCACCACGAGAACGGTGCGGAGCGACGACGGCGTACGGCTGACGTATGTCGACCACGGCGGTGACGATGGGGCCGGCCCGGGGCGGCGGCCCGTACTCCTGCTCCACGGCCTGGCGGGCCACGCCGCCGAATGGGACCCGCTCGTACGGCTGCTCCGGCCCGCGCACCGCGTGGTCGCGTACGACGCGCGCGGCCACGGCGCGAGCGAACTCCGCCCGGCGGACGTCTCGCGCGCGGCGCACGTACGGGACGTGGTGGCGGTTGCCGGACACCTCGCGCTGAACCGGCCCGTCCTCGTGGGCCAGTCCCTGGGCGGTCATACGGCCATGCTCGCCGCCGCCGCTCATCCGCGCCTGTTCAGTGCCCTGGTACTGATCGAGGCGGGCCCCAAGGGCCCCAGTCCTGAGCTGCCCGCGCGGATCGGCGGCTGGCTGGACTCCTGGCCGGTTCCGTTCGCGTCCAGCGAGGCGGCGACCGCGTTCTTCGGCGGCGGTCCGGCCGGCCGGGCGTGGGCGGCGGGCCTGGCGGAACACCCGGACGGCCTGCGCCCGCGTATCGACCGGGAGGTGATGGTCGCCTGCGTCGCGGAGAACGCCCGCCGCTCCTTCTGGGAGGAGTGGTCCCGGGTGCGCTGCCCGACGCTCGTCGTACGCGGCGCGTCGGGCTCGATGCCGGAGGCGGAAGCCGCGGAGATGCGGGTCCGCCGTCCGGGGACGGAGGTACGGGTCATCCCGTCCGCGGCCCACGATGTCCATCTGGACCAGCCGGGGGCGCTGCACGAGGCGATCGCAGCGTTTCTGGGCCGGTATGACCATCTGCCTTGAACGCTACGGAGGACGCAAGAGATCGTCACAGTCCGCCGACGCGTGTCCACTCCGGGCCGGGCGTGGGCACGGAACCCCCATGCCCCGAACCACCCCCGCCGACGCGGCCATCGCCCAGCTGTCCCGTACGCAGCGGCGCCTGGCGACCACCCGCCAACTCCGCGCCACCGGCCTCGCCGCCAGCACTGCCCACGCCCGCTGCGCACCGTCCGGCCCCTGGCAGCGCCCGCTGCCCGGCGTCGTCCTGATACAGACTGGCGCTCCGGACGTACGCCAACGGCTCCTCGCCGCCGTCCTCTACGCGGACACGGAGACGGCCGCCCTCTCGGGCACAGAGGCCGTCCTGACCGGCGAGGCGGCGCTCGCGCTGTACGGGGTACGGGACGCGGGCACGGACCGCGCCGACGTCCTGGTCGCCGCACGCCGCGGCCTGCGCGACAGAGCGTACGTACACCTGCGCCGCACCAGCCGCTGGCCACCGACGCTGCTGGTCGACGGCATCCCCTGCGTACGCCCGGTCCGCGCGGCCTCCGACTGCGCGGCCCACGAGCCCTCGCCGGAACGGATCCGCGCGATCCTCGCGACGACGGTCCAGCGGTGCAGCTGCCACCCGGAAGATCTCCGCGCCGAACTCCACGCCTCCCACGCCCTCCGCAACCCGGCGGTACGCACCGCCCTGGACGAACTCCGCGCAGGCATCCGCTCCATCGCCGAGGGCCGGGCCCGCACCACCCTCCACGCCGCCGGCCTCCCGGACGCCCTCTGGAACCCGGCCCTCTTCACCTCGACGGGCACCTTCCTCGCCCGCCCGGACGCCTACTGGCCGTTCGCGGGGGTGGCCCTGGAGGTCGACTCGGAGGAGTACCACCTGGGCGTGGCCGACTACCGCACCACCCTCCGCCGCCGCCTGCTCCTGGAGTCCCACGGCATCGACGTCACGAGCGCGGCCCCAGCCCTGATCCGCGACCACCCCGAGGAACTGGTAGCGGCGATCCGCACCAAACTCCACCTGGCCAAATCCCGCCCAGACCGCCCGAACATCATCATCCGCCCGTACCTCTAGGCCAACTCGGACCGGTCGCGTTGACGAACCACATCCCTCAAAGCGGAAGCGTTCTTGCAGTGGTCGCTGAGCAAGCGACGATCGATATACCACCGCCCTTCCTTACTGACTCCATGCCCACGACCTCGAAATGGACGAGGACCTACAACACGCCCAGCGGCACTGCGAGTCGGAAACGTCATAGGCGGTCGCCTCGGTTTCCCGCAGTCAACGATGGATGGTGCGAAAGATCGACACGTTCCTAAAGTCCGAGCATTTCAGTCTCTGGTTTTTTGTCTTTCGGGCTTTCCCGTAGCAAGTCGAAGTAGAACAGGTTCGTCGCTAGTCTCGCGCTTCTTTCGACGAGGCGCCTCTCTACGAAAGAGCGACCCTCTTTTCAGAGGGCCATTTGGCGGCTTGAGGAACCATGTCCTCAAGCTCACTGGAAATCAGCAATCTTCGACGCTTGATCCCCTTCAATAGTTCATCGAATCGCTCGCGAAGTAGGATTCCAACGATCTTGTCGACGGGGCTTAGTGATAGGGCCTCCACCAAGTCGGGATGCAACTTCGATAGATCCATTAGCTGCTCAACAGTCACTCCTGCGGCAGTCAATATTCCTTCGACAGTGATCGCAAAGCGTCTCATGTCGGCAGGTAGGCGATCGGCGGTCCACAATTGCTCGGCTGCTTCGATTATCTGATTTCTGCTATCGAAGAGCGCGTAGACCGGCTCGGCATCTACCTGCGCGACGTTTGAAATATTTGCAAGAACGTCGTCGACGATTTCCAACAGTCCACGAAGGCGGCTATCCAGTCGCGCCTCTCGCCATGAAAAGCGAGAGCCTTTATAGATCACATCATGGGTTGACTCCTGCAGTGCATGCTGGATGTAGGTGGTGAACTGCAGCTCAATCTTCACCTCTTCGAGTTCGGGGTGTCGATCGATATAGTCCAGTGGAAAACCCACAATCAAGTGAGGTTGCTGATATCTGAAATCGGTAGGTTTACCGGCTTCGGTGTTTTTAGTATCAACTTGTGGAAACTTTCCACCGATCATCTCAATTGCATTACCTACATCGGCTGGATGTAGAAAGACCGCGCGTGCGGCGATCAGGTCTTCGATACCCCAAATTCCCTCGTAATCGCCTTTTTGTAGCTTGGCGAAGACTGAATCAACTGATTTAACTCGAACTTGCAGGGATACCGGGCGAAGGTCATGCAAATCTGCGGCCAAACGGGCATTGAGCCATTCCGCCCCGACCTCCAAGGATTGCGATATCTCGCTGTATTTCCCACGGAAAGAAGCTGAGATGGTGGCACGCATCAGTGACCTATCAGTACGTCACGGAGAAATCCGGCGCGTAGCTCTCTGTTCGATTTCTTGTTTGATCCTTGGACTGCAGCAATTCTGTAATCAACAGATCTACGAGTCTGCTGGGCGTCGATCTCGAGGGCAAAATCCTTCAGCTGCAACCCTGCCTGTTCGGCTGATGGAAGCTCTCGTTTATGGTGTAGTTCGTCCGTGGCAGCCCAAAGCGAGTAGAAGTCGGCGACGTTCGAAAAGCGGCTTCCTTTCAGAGGGTAGGTGCTATTTACTTCTCTCAAATAATCCTGCACGCCAATGAAATGCTCGTCGGCTATACTCTCGCCGTTCACCTCCTTATCGTTGCTCGCGTAGTAGTCGTCAAGATAGTCTTTCCCCTCTTGGACCCCATCCATGGAAAGGATGTAGAGCTCCGAAACATACTCTACATCCTGCATGCGTCGAATTCTGGCCGGAGTTACGAGGCCAATTTCTGCCCAGAAGGGGTGCTCGGCAAGTTGCTCGACCTTACGAATAAATGCTCCGTCGAACTTAGCGTGCCGCAACTCCTGCTTATTTAGACGTGCTACGTTTCGGTTCAGTCGATCGAAGGCGTCATTGAGTTCTACGATGGAAGCCCTTTTAATGTTCTCGACGGTGAAAACATACTCCAAGAGTGCAAGCTTCACTTCTTCTGGAAGCTCCGAGAAGTATTTATTTCCGAGCCCGATGTCGTTGAGATCGTCTGGGGTCGTGAACTCATCTCGCTGAAACTCGAACAAGGCGGTGAGTCGCTGCTTACCATCGATTACGCGATAGATGGTAGGTCGGTCCACCGAGACGTCCACTTGTAGGAATATTGTGGGCGCCGGATAGTTTCTTATTAGTGAGTCGACGAAGAATTGCTTGTACGAAAGGTTCCATACGCTCCGCCTCTGATAGGGCGGATCAAGGTCGAGTCGCCCGGCAGATTGCAAGTCGAGGAACCAGCTGGCGGCTTGGGTGGTCGTTGAGCGAGAGAATTGGGTGCCTGGTGTGCTCATGCAGTCAGCTTCCCCTTTGGGTCATTGGTCGAGCAACTACGCAACTGATTGACGGCAGGATACTTGCAACCGAGGCGCCCCCTGAACTTGCCGTGCGACGCTTTTCCTTTGGTTTAATTGGTACCATTTTGGTTCATGTGAATCGATTGCAACCTTTGTGATATTTTGCATGTATTTACCACTCTTGATGGAGTTATGCTCAAATTTGTTGCCGCTGGGTAGGTGATAGATGTGATTTGTATTCGTGCGCTGCTCTGCGGTTCCGGCGCGCATGTGGGGTTGTCTGTCGATCGCCGGCGGGTGCGCGGAATTGCATGTTATGAATTGGTGACTGAGTGTGCGAAGCGAGTTGTATGAGCCAGCCGTTTCCAGAGACGACGCACGTCGAACTTCACGGAGCGCGTCTCGCCATGCGGTGGCGGGACGCTAACCAAGTAGCACCCATGACGTCCAGAGCCTCGGTTGCGGCGTCCGCAGGTCGTCCGCGAAGGCGCCAAGCCTGGTGTGGCTCGCGTGTTGAAAACGCCTGATCGGGCAGGCTTTTGACGGGCCGTACGGTTGCTGTTTGATCAAAACTGATCGTAAAACTCTTGGCCCTGTTCTAGATTTGAACCATGGGGATACATGGTCTGCTGCGCGAGGTCGCCGAAACGTATGACGCGAACGCTGGGTCGAGACGGGACGTTGTGGGGCAGCAGGTGCTGCGAGGGGTCGCGAAGCGCCTCGACCTGGGGCTCCCGTCAGGGCTCATCGCTAGGGGGTACGGAGGGCAAACGACGCCTGCCGCAACGCCGTGGATTGGCGTGTTCGATCCAGAGATCAATAGCGACGCTGGGAAGGGCCTCTACTTGGCCTACATCTTCGCCGCGGATCTCCTTACAGTTTCTCTAACACTTCAGCAAGGTATTACGCATCTAGAGGATCGACTCGGTAGGGGGCAAGCGCGACAGGAGCATCTTCGGCGTCAGGCCGCCCGGCTTCGCACAGTGGTAGCTTCTCAACGCAGGAACGGATGGTTTGACGAGCCGGAGTTGAGGCATCACGCGGATCGTCCGCGAGCGTACGAGGCCGCGAGCGTGATTGCTCGCCGCTACGAGACGGCGGCGCTACCTGATGAGATGGCGCTCCAAGACGACCTCGAACATGCGGCCGAACTACTTAAGCGGGCGCATGTCGCCGATCGCCTGTGGCAGTTTGAGGATAGCCCCACCCTTCAGGTGAACTATGAGTTCGATGGACACACGGTGAATGAGGGCGATGCGCTCGCCGGCTTCTCCCCCAAGGATAGCTCCGACTACATCGCGAATATCACCGCACGACAACAGATCAAGAAGCGCCATCACGAGGCGCTCGTCCAATCATTTGGTCAGCATGTCGTGTCGTGCGGATACATTCCGACCACGAGGCTCATGCATCCCAAAGATCTCGTCCTGCATCGCGCGGACCAGGGTTCGAACACCAGTGACGAGTGGCTAGTGGAGGCGAAAGTCGTCCGAGGTGGCAATCCGACAGAGGCTGTTCGGCAGGCTGTCGGTCAACTCTATGAGTACAGCCACTTCTTGTATCGTGAACGCAAGCGTCCCGAGCCTCATCTCGTAGGTCTGTTCACCGAGGATGTCGGTGTCTACTCAGGCTATTTGGAGGAACGGGGTATCGCCTCGATTTGGCGGGACGGCGATGGTTGGCGCGGATCGCCTCGTGCCGTCGGGTGGGGAATGACGGGATGATATAGCAGCTGAAAAATATTCCGATTGGCTCTCGCTCTCCGGGTGCGCCGGAGATTCGGCGTTCCAGCGCACCCATCATGCCAGGGGCCGCGTATCTGAATTCACGCTGGCGGCCACGGTCCTGTCGCCGCCTCTCCCTTTCAGCCCGTGCCGTGGCAGGCCCTGTAGGGCTTTGTTGATCCGCACCAGCACGGGGCGTTGCGGGCCGGGGGCCAGGGGGTGGCTCGGCCTCGGGCTGCGAGGGTGGTGGCGTATTGGGGGAGCAGGTCCGTGTTGGAGGGGGACGACTGTTCCGAGGCCGCGAACGCCTCGTACGACGGGACCGTCGCCGTGACGATGCCCAGGTTGGGGGTGCCGGTGGCGGCGAGGTCGCGGAGGGAGGATTCGAGGTGGGACAGGTGGGTCTCGTGTGAGGGGTACTCGGTGGTCAGGGTCGGGTACGCGGTGAGGAGTTCGGCCAGTTCCGGGGCCGGCCAGTGGAGCATCGCCACCGGGAACGGGCGGGACAGGGCCGAGCGGTACGAGCCGAGTTCGGCGCGGAGGCGGGTGATCTCGGCCTGGAGTTCGGCGGGGTTGTCCGAGCCGAGGGACCAGAGGCGTTTGGGGTCGTGGAGTTCGTCGAGGGTGACCGAGGCGGGGTTGACGCGGTCCGCGAGGCCGTCCCAGTCGTCGTGGTCCAGGGCCAGCAGGCGGCGGACGCGGTGGCGGCCGATCAGCAGGTTGTGGACCGGGTAGGGGACCTCTTCGCCCGGGGTGAGCAGTATGTTGAGCGCGGTCGTGAAGGTGTCGTGGGCCGCTTCGAGTTCGTCGTGGGACTCCAGCGTCTCGGCGACGATCTCCCAGGGGCCCGGGTCCAGCGGGGCCGCGGTGCGCAGGCCGTCGATGATCGCGCGGGCCTCCGCCTCGTGGCCGTACTCCCAGAGGTTGGCGGCCTGGAGCGCCTTGACGAACTGGGGGTGGTCGGGGGAGGCCGCGAGGAGGGTGTCGTAGAGACCGGTCGCGCGGTCGCGGTCGCCGGCCAGTTCCAGATGGGCCGCGGCCCGGAGGAGCAGGGGTTCGTGATCCTCGGGGTACTGGGCAGCGGTGCGCAGCAGGCGCTCGGCTTCCGTGGTGTGGTCGGCAGGCATGTCGGGGCGCATGACGGACACCGTACTGCCGTGCGGGGCGGGAGCGGAGGGGGGCGGCCGGTCGTGCCTCGTCTAAGGTCCTGACGTGCTCCGACACCGTCCTCATCTGCTCTGGCTGCTGGTTCCGTTCGTGCTGTTCCTGGCAGCGCTGCCCTGGGTGAACCGGGTGAAGCCCGTGATCCTCGGGCTGCCGTTCCTGTCCCTGTGGCTGCTCGGCGCCACGGTGCTGACGCCCGTCGCCGTCGCGCTGGCCTGGCGCGGGGATCAGCGGCTGCGGCGCCGGGAGGGGGCGGAGTGAACGCCGTCGTCGCCACCACGATCTTCGCCGTCTTCATGGTCGGGACGGTCGGCCTCGGGCTGCTCGCCGTCCGCCGGCGTACGGGCGGCGGGATCGCCGAGTGGTCCGTCGGGGGACGCAGCCTCGGCGCCGTCTTCATCTGGGTGCTGATGGCCGGCGAGAGCTATACGAGTTTCAGCTATCTGGGCGCCGCGGGCTGGGGCTACAACTACGGCGCACCCGTCCTCTATGTGGTCGCCTATATGTCCTGCGGCTACGCGGTCGGCTATGTCGTCGGCCCCATGTTGTGGGGCTATGCACGCCGCCATGATCTTGTGGGGATCACGGACATACTCGCCCACCGCTTCGGGCGGCCCTGGCTCGGCGCCCTGACGGCGGTGCTCGCGACCGTCTTTCTCCTGCCGTACATCCAGCTCCAGATCACCGGCATGGGTGTGGTCGTCTCGACCATCTCGTACGGGGCGATCAGCCTCAACTGGGGCTATTTCATCGCCTTCGCGGTGACCACCGGATTTGTGGTGGTGAGCGGGCTGCGAGGGAGCGCCTGGGTCTCGGTGCTCAAGGACGTACTGGTGATCGGCACCCTGGGGTTCCTCGCCGTCTATGTGCCGCTGCACTACTTCGACGGGTACGGGCCACTCCTCGACCGGCTGGTGGCGCAGAAGGAGGAGTGGCTGACCCTGCCGGGACACGGGGGCGGCGGAGCGGGCGGCAGCGGGCTGGGCACGGCCTGGTTCATCACGACCTCCCTGCTCAACGCGCTGACCGTCGTCATCTTCCCCACCACCGTCGCCGGCTATCTGGGCGCCCGCAGCGCCGACGCGCTGCGACGCAACGCGATCTGGCTGCCCGCCTACAACGTGCTGCTCTTCATCCCGATGCTGCTCGGCATGGCCGCGCTCTTCGTCGTCCCCGGGCTCACCGGCGCCGGCTCCAACCTCGCGC
Source organism: Streptomyces sp. L-9-10 (assembly GCF_004151105.1). Classification (GTDB taxonomy): domain Bacteria; phylum Actinomycetota; class Actinomycetes; order Streptomycetales; family Streptomycetaceae; genus Streptomyces. The sequence continues at coordinate 43,177 of NZ_PHRF01000053.1, read as the reverse complement.
TCTTCCGGCTCGTCGTCGACTCGCTGCCCGCCTGGGCGGTCGGGATCATCGGAGTCGCCGCGGCCCTCTCCTCGATCGTGCCGATGGCCGTGTTCATGCTGGTGATCGGGACGATGTGGGGGCGCAGCGTGCTCTCGCTCGTACCGCGCTGGCGGGCCAGGCAGAAAGGCGCGGCACAGGTGGTCGTCGTGGTGGCGGGCGCGGGCGCGCTGGTGCTGACATACGCCGCGCCCAACACGCTCGTACGGCTCTCCCTCATCTCGTACGAGGGGATGGCGCAGCTGCTCCCCATGGTGCTGCTGGGGCTGGTGTGGCGGCGGCTGACGCTGGCGGGCGGGCTGAGCGGGCTCGCGGTGGGGGTGGGGACGGTGTGTGCGCTGGTCTTCACCGGCCACGATCCGGTGTGGGGGGTGAACGCGGGGATCGTCGCGCTCGCCGTCAATCTCGCCGTCGCGCTGGCGGTGACCTTCGCGACGAAGGCCGACGCCGACCAGCGGGCCGACGCGGACGTGCTCGCGCGCGATTCCCTCGAATCCGGCGAATCCGAATCCGGCGAATCCGGCGAATCCGGCGATTCCCTCGGCTCCCGCGAATCCGGTGATGCGCGCGATTCCCGTCATGGGGGCGATGTCATTCCCGCACCTTCGGACGGTGCTCCCCGCAGCGCCGCGAGCGCCGACTGACCGACCGCCGCCGGTACGCCGGACCCTGCCCCGGCCCCGCCGACCGCTTCAGCCCCTGTCGGCCGATCGTGTATAACGGCTGAAGCGGTGTGTGCCGTACGAACCGCTCCGGCACCCGGAAGCACGACCGAACGAGAGGGGCAGGCCATGGTCCGCAGCGCGCTGCGGCTGCTGCGCCCCGCCGGGCTGCTGCTTTTCCTCGTCGCCGAAGTCCTGCTCCTCGACGCCGGCGGCCTCTCCGCCGCCGTCGCGCTCGCCGCCACCGCCACGGCCGCCGCGGGCTCCGCCCTCGTCGTCTGCGCCCTGATCAGCGCGCGCACCGTGCCCGCCCACCCGCGGCACCGGGTACGTACGGCCATCCGCGATCGCGAGCAACGTACGGCCTTCCTGCCCCAACGGGACCCCGACGCCTCGGGCCGCACGCGGCCCCGAGCACCCGGCCGTCTTCTCCCGACGGCCGCGTAGCAGGGGTACGCAGAGCAGGGATACGGGTACGCGGGGCAAGCGCCCTCCGGGCATGGGCGAGCGCCCTCCGGGGCAGGGGCAAGCGCCCCTCCGGGCGGGGCGAGCGCCCTCCGGCGGGCGAGCAGCCCTCCGGCGGGCGAGCAGCCCCGTACGTACGGCGTACGGCACCCTTCGCACGTACGCACCCTCTCCACACCCCCAACGCGGGTCGTCATGCCGAGTCGCATCTCATCCGGCACGACGAGACCCACGGAGGGCTCACCATGTCCGTTTTCGCCAATCTGGTCGGACATCTCGCCAATCTGCTCCAGCCGCTCTTCAGCGCGGGCGCCGCCGCCGCGGCGATCATCCTCTTCACCGCCTGCGTACGGCTGGCGATCCACCCCCTCTCCCGCGCGGCGGCCCGCGGCCAGAAGGCACGCACCAAACTCGCTCCGCAGATCGCCGAACTGCGCAAGAAGCACGGCAAGAACCCCGAGCGCATGCAGAAGGCGCTCATGGAGCTGCACACCAAGGAGAAGGTCTCGCCGCTCTCGGGCTGCCTGCCGAGCCTGCTCCAGATGCCCGCGTTCTTCCTCATGTACCACCTCTTCTCCAACCGGACGATCGGCGGCGAGCGGAACGAACTGCTCGGCCACTCCCTCTTCGCCGCGCCGCTCGGTGACCGCTGGACGGACGCGCTCGCGCACGGCGGGGTACTGGGCGGCGCGGGGCTCGTGTATCTGGGCCTCTTCGCGATCGTCGCCGGGGTCGCCACCTTCAACTTCCGCCGGATGAAGATCCAGATGGCGCACGCCCCCGCGATGCCCGCCGGGCCCGACGGGCAGCAGGTCCCCGGTATGGGCGCGATGACGAAGATGATGCCCCTGCTGTCCTTCGCGACGCTGTTCACCGTCGCTGTCGTGCCGCTGGCCGCCGCGCTGTACGTGGTGACGAGTACGACGTGGACGGCGGCGGAACGCTACTTCCTCTACCGGGACATGTATCCGGCGGGCGCGCTGGCCGCCGCCACCCCCTGACAGGGCGGGCCTGACGGGTGGTGATCGTGTTCCAGGTTGTGATCATGTTCCAGGTTGTGAACGTGGTCCAGGCTGTGAACAGGGTCTTGCCGTGTGATCGGATGTCTTGGAGGATCGGCCAATCCCCTCCGGTGGCCGCATCCATCGGCCGGGTCATGTTCGACCAGAGGAGACAGACATGAAGCTGCTGCGTGTCGGTACGGCCGGGGCCGAGCGCCCCGCGCTGCTCGACCAGGACGGAACGACCCTCAGGGACCTGTCCGGGCTGGTCACGGACATCGACGGCGCGCTGCTCGCCGATGACGTGGCGCTCGACCGGATCCGGGCCGCCGCCGCGGCGGGCGAACTGCCCGTACTCGACGGAGCCGGGCCGCGCGTCGGACCGCCGCTCGCCCGGATCGGCAAAATCGTGTGCATCGGGCTGAACTACCACGACCACGCGGCGGAGACCGGAGCGGAGATTCCGGCCGAGCCGATCATCTTCTTCAAGGCGCCGGACACCGTGGTCGGTCCCGACGACACCGTTCTCGTGCCCCGGGGGAGCGTCAAGACCGACTGGGAGGTCGAACTCGCGGTCGTCATCGGCCGTACCGCCCGCTATCTGGACTCCGCGGCGGACGGGCTGGCGCATGTCGCCGGGTACGCCGTCTCGCACGATGTCTCCGAGCGCGAGTTCCAGATCGAGCGCGGCGGCACCTGGGACAAGGGCAAGAACTGCGAGACGTTCAACCCGCTGGGCCCCTGGCTGGTGACCGCGGACGAGGTGCCCGACCCGCAGGCGCTGGCGCTCAGGCTCCGGGTCAACGGCGAGCTGAAGCAGGACGGGACGACCGCCGAGCAGATCTTCGGGGTGGGCGAAGTCGTGCGGTACGTCAGCCAGTTCATGACGCTCTACCCGGGCGATGTCATCAACACCGGGACACCGGCCGGGGTGGCGCTGGGCAAGCCGGAGCCCAAGCCGTATCTGCGCGCGGGCGATGTGGTGGAGCTGGAGATCGAGGGACTGGGGCGGCAGCGCCAGGAGTTCAAGGACGCGTGACGCGAGGCGGTCGCCCCGTACGCCCGGCGCAGCCCCGGCCGGGGTACGGAACGGCTCGGGCGCGGGTCGGCCGGGGTACGGGGCGGTCCGCCCGTTCCGTACCCCGGGCCTCCCCGCCTCGCCCCCGCCTCCGCCCCGCCCCCGCTCCTCAGCCGCGCAGTCGCTCCAGCGCCCGCACCACCATGGCGTGGTCCTCCGCCTGCGGCAGACCCGAGACCGTCACGCTGCCGATGACGCCCGCGCCCTCCACCGCGATCGGGAACGAGCCGCCGTGCGCCGCGTACAGGTCCGGGTCGAGGCGGGAGGAGTCCTCGAAGGTCGTGCCCTTGGCCCGGAACCGCGTGCCCACGAGGAACGAGCTGGCGCCGTACCGCTCCACGACCCGGCGCTTGCGGTCGATCCACGCGTCGTTGTCCGCCGTCGAGCCCGGCAGCGCGCAGTGGAACAGCTGCTGCGTGCCCCGGCGGATGTCGATCGCCACCGGCGCGCTCTGCTCGCGCGCCAGCCCGACCAGCAGACCGCCCAGCGTCCACGCGTCGTCATGGGTGAAGTGGGGCAGGACCAACCGGGCTTCCTGCGCTTCGAGTTCGGCCACCGTGGGGGTCGTGGGAACGGGCACGTCGGCAGCGGGAACGGCGTCGCTCATGACCGGACCTCCAGCGTGACCACGATGCCCTCGCGGGCCGAGCGCCGCGCCGCTTCCAGTACGTCGAGCGCCGCCGCGGCCTCGTGCGCCGTCACCGGCGGCGCGGTGCCCTCGCGCAGCGCCGTGGCGATCCCCGCGTAATACGCCGGATAGTCGCCCGGCTCGGTCTCCACGGGGTGGCCACCGCCCGTCAGCGGCGACTCCCCGGCCCCGATCCGGCCCCACAGCGACTCGGACTCCAGGCCCCAGCCGGGACCCGTGCCCGGCCGCCTGCCCTCGCGCAGATCCGCCTCCTGGGGGTCGAGTCCGTGCTTCACATAGCCGGCCACCGAGCCCAGCACGCGGAAGCGCGGGCCCAGCTGGGCCGTGGTGGCACTGGCGTGGAGATGCGAGCGCACGCCGCTCGCGTGCGTGATCGCGATGAAGGTGTCGTCGTCGGTCTCGGCGCCCGGACGGCGTACGTCCGCCTCCGCGTACACCCGTACCGCCGGGCCGAACAGCACCAGCGCCTGATCGACGACATGGCTGCCGAGGTCGTACAGCAGACCTCCGATCTCCTCCGGCGCGCCCGACTCGCGCCAGCCGCCCTTGAGGTGCGGGCGCCACCGCTCGAAGCGGGACTCGAAGCGCTGTACGTCGCCCAGCTCGCCGGCGGCGACGAGACGGGAGAGCGTGAGGAAGTCGTTGTCCCAGCGGCGGTTCTGGAAGACGGAGAGCAGCAGCCCGCGTTCCTCGGCGAGCGCCGCCAGCTCACGCGCCTCCGCCGCGCTGCCCGCGACCGGCTTGTCCACGACGACCGGCAGACCGGCCTTGAGCGCGGCCGTCGCGATCGGGACGTGGGTCTTGTTGGGGGAGGCGATGACGATGAGGTCGAGGCTGTCCGCCCGCTGCCACAGTTCGTCCGGCGAGGCCGCGAACCGTACGTCGGGGAACTCGGCGCGCGCCTGCTCCCTGCGCTCCGGGCTGGAGGTGACGACCGTGTCGAGTACGAGCCCGTCGGTGGCGGCGATCAGCGGGGCGTGGAAAACGGAGCCCGCGAGGCCGTAGCCCACGAGCCCGACGCGCAGAGGGGTGCCGGTACCAGTCATGCGTCCCACTTAAGCAACGGTGTTTCCAAAGTGCAAGCACGAGAGACAATGGCAGACGTGACGGATGTGAACAGGGGCGTGAACAGAGGCATGGGCGGAGGCGTGAACGCAGGCGTGCACACAGGCGTGGGCGGAGGTGTGAACAGAGGGAGCGCGGGAGCCAATCTTCCGGTGCTGCGCGGGCACAACGCGGCGCTGGTGCTCGATCTGCTGCGTACGGCGGGCGAGGGCGGGATCAGCCGGCTGGAACTGGCCGAGCGCACCGGCCTCACCCCGCAGGCGGTCAGCAAGATCACGGCCAGGCTGCGTACGGAGGGCATGGCGGCGGAGGCCGGGCGCCGGGCCTCCACGGGCGGCAAGCCCCGGACCGTACTGCGGCTCGTCCCCTCGGCCGCGCACGCCGTGGGCCTGCATCTGGACCGCGACGAACTGACGGCGGTCCTGGTCGACCTGGCCGGCACGCCGGTGGCGGTACGAAGGGTCCCGCTCGACCTCGGCGCGGGGGCGGAGCAGGTGATCGAGGCGGCGGCGGTGCAGGTGGACGCCGTACGCGCGGAGGCGGTACGGGGCGAGGCGGTACGCGAGGAGAGGGCGGGGGGCGAGACGCGACGGAACGAGGCGGTACGGAACGAGTTGGCACGGGGCGAGGCCGGGCGCACGCGCGTGGATTCCGTACAGGCGGGGCTCGCTATCGGGGAACCGCCCGGTGTCGGGGAACCGCTCGGCGTGGGAGTCGCGATGCCCGGTCCGCTCAATCACGTCACCGGCGTACCCCGGCGCGTCACCGGCTTTCCGCAGTGGGACGGCTTCCCGCTGCGCGAGGCCCTCGCCGCCCGGCTCCAGCTCCCCGTCGTCCTCGACAAGGACACCAACGCCGCCGCCCTCGGACTCGCGCTGCGCGGGCCCGGCGACTCGTTCGTGTATCTCCATCTCGGTACGGGCCTGGGGGCCGGGCTCGTCCTCGGCGGCACGCTCCATCGCGGGGCGCGCACCGGCGCGGGCGAGTTCGGCCACCAGGTCATCCAGCTCGACGGGCCCCTGTGCGAGTGCGGAAACCGCGGCTGTATCGAGGCGCTCTGTCTGGCGGCGGTCGCCCGCGGCGATCTGGCGGAGGCCGCGCGGGTGCTCGGCGCCGGGGCGGCGAACCTGGTGGGGCTGCTCGACATCGACCGCGTACTGCTCGGCGGCCGGACGATCGCCGCGCACGAGGAGCGCTTCGTACGGGGAGTGGCCGCCGTCGTCGCCGAACGCGCCCGGGGCGCGGGCATTCCCGTGGCGGCGGCCGAAGGAGGCGCGGACCCGGTCGCGGAGGGGGCCGCGCAGCTGGTCCTGGCGCCGGTGTTCCGGCATCGCCGAGGTGCGGAACTGGGCTGATCGAGTTCATCTGTTCGATCGGTCATCCGTTTGGGGGTACAGCGTTCGGGTCGGGCCTCCGGTACATGACAGCGTCGTGGATGCGGGCCCCATCCCAGGGCGGCCGACCGGCCGGCGAGGCAACTGCCCGGACCTCTCGACCGCCACGCGATCAGCAAAGGCCGTGCGACCCATGCGATCCATACGACCCTCGTTCTCCTCGCGATCCAGCCGTCCCGCCCGAACCGCGCGGCTCCGGCGCGTCCTCACCCTCGGCGTCACCGCGGCCACCGCGATCACGCCCACCGCCCTGTCCGTGCTGTCCGCCCTGCCCGTGCTCACACCGGAAGCACGGGCAGCGCAGGCTCCGGCTGTCCCGGCTGTCCCGGCTGTCCCGGCTGCCACGGCCGGTGCGCGTGAGCCCCGTTGCGGCGACGTGTTCGACCGTGAGTTCCCGATCGAGGCCCGTATCCATGGCGGTCCCGCCGGTTTCCGGCCGGGCGGCGGTCCCGGGGCCTGGTATCTCGATCTGACCAACACCACTGACGCGGACTGCCGGTACATCCATCCCGTGGTCGTCCTCGCCGACCGGGACCGGACGCTCGCCGTCTCCCAGGTCACGCTCCAGATCAGGCCGGCGACGTCCGGCGACGGGGGGCGGTGGCGCACGCTGTCGCTGGAGAAGACCGACGAGGACGAGATCGTCGGTGTCCTCAACGACGGTTTCCCGGGCTTCGTCGTCCCCGGGGGCCGGACCGTGACCGTCAGCGCGCGGCTCGCGTTCGCGGCGGACACGCGCCCGAACAGGGTCCTGATGAGCGCCGCGACCGTGCAGCGCCGGGGTCGTGACGGTGACTGGGTGGGGGAGTCCAACGCGTACCACTTCGCCATCGGCGCGGGCGGAGTGCACGGCGACAAGGAGAACAGGGAGAACAGGGAGAACAGGGAGAACAGGGAGAACAAGGAGAAGAGCGAGAACAAGGAGAAGAGCGAGAACAAGGAGAAGAGGACGGACGCGGACGCGGGGGTGCGTACGGAGGCGAGTTCGCCCCCGGGCTCGGTCCCGGACTCGGACTCGGCCCCGGACTCGGTCCCGGACTCCGGCATAGGCATGACGCGCCCGTCCGGCCCCTCCGAGCCCCCCGAGCCGCCCGCGCTCGCCCGCACCGGAACCGGCGGCGACCTCATCGGCCGTATCGCCGCCTCCGCGGCCCTGCTCACGGCCGGCATCGTGCTGGTCGTCGGCGTGCGGCGGCTGCGGGCCGGGCGCCCCTGACCTGCCGGGCCCGCCCGCCCCATGCGAACATCCCCCAGTGGACTACCCGAACGATCAGGCACCTGGCGCCCCCGTCCGCTCCGGTATTCCGGAGCACGGCCGCATCCCCAAGTACTACGCGGTCAAGGCGCGGGTCGCCGTCCTGATCGAGGAGTTGGGCGAGGGCGGGCTGCTCCCCACCGAACGCGATCTCGCCGTACGGTACGAGGTCTCCCGCGAGACCGTGCGCCAGGCCCTGCGCGAACTGCTGCTGGAGGGCCGGCTGCGCAGACAGGGCCGGGGGACGGTCGTCGCGGGCCCCAAGCTGGAGCAGCCGCTCTCGCTCGCCAGCTATACCGAGGGCGTACGCAGGCAGGGCCGCAGGCCGGGCCGTAGCCTCATCTCGCTCGACCGCTTCCCCTGTCCGCCCGCGCTGGCCGCCGAGACGGGGGTGGAGCGTGGTGAGCCGGTCTGGCACATGGAACGGGTGCTGCTGGCCGACGACGAGCGGGTCGGTCTGGAGAGCACGTATGTCTCCGTCGCCCGAGCGCCTTCCCTGGGCACGGAGTTCGACCCCGACTCGTCCTTCTACGCCTATCTCCGTGACGGGCTCGGCATCTCCTTCGGCGACGCGGACGAACGGATCGAGACCGTCCTCGCCACGCCGCGCGAGGCGCTGCTGATCGGCACTCCACCGGCGCTGCCCATGCTGCTGATCCACCGGGTGTCCCGCGATACGGAGGGCACCCCGCTGGAGCGCGTACGCACCCTCTTCCGCGGCGACCGCTTCAGCTTCACCACCCACCTGGGCGCGGCCCGCGACTGACGGCCCGCGACTGACGGCAGGCGGTCGGCGGTGGTCGTCGGCAGGCGGTCGTCGGCGGGCGGTCGACGGCGGCCCGGCCGACGGTCGGCAACAGGTGGCTCATGACTGGCGGACAGTCGCCACGGCGGCGATGAATATCTCGCTCGATCACGGATAGATAACGGGTCTAGTCCGAACTTGAGCGCCCGTTCACCGTCCGGTTGCCAACTGGACGGCTCCGGGCCACCAGCCGCGAGGAGCGTTGCCGTCGTGAGAGTCATCGTCGTAGGAGCCGGCGTGGTGGGAACCATGCACGCCTGGCACGCAGTGAACCGCGGCCACGAGGTCGTACAGATCGAGCGCGAGACCGAGGCGCGAGGGGCCTCTCTCCGTAATTTCGGACAGATTTGGGTGAGTGGCCGGGCGGGCGGCGAGGAGCTGGAGACGGCGCTGCGGGCCCGCGAGCTGTGGGAGGACATCGGTCGCCGCGTCCCTGAGCTGGGCTTCCGGGCCAACGGCTCGCTGACGCCGGTACGTACCGAACTGGAGTTCGCCGTCGCCGAGTCGGCGGTCTCCCGCCCCGACGCCGCCGCCCGCGGCTACCGACTGCTCACCGCCGCCGAGGCGCGGGAGGTCAACCCGGCGCTCCGGGGTGACTTCACGGCCGCGCTGTGGTGCGAGCGGGACGCGGCCGTCGAGCCGCGTACGGCCCAGCTCGCCCTCAAGCGGGAGCTGCTGGCCTCCGGGCGGTACACGTACCTGGGCGGGCGCGAGGTCCGCGAGGTCGTCGGTGAGCACGCCGTCCGCGACGACCACGGTGAGACGCACTCCGGCGACGCCGTCATCCTCTGTACGGGCGCCGCGCTGAGCGGGCTCGTCCGCGAGCTGGTGCCCGATCTGCCCGTGCGCCGCGTGCGCCTCCAGATGATGCAGACCGATCCGCTCGGCGAGGACCTCCCCACCTCCGTCGCGGACGCCGACAGCTTCCGTTACTACCCGGCCTACGCGAGCGCGGCGCTCGACGCGCTCAGCTCCGGGCAGGCACAGGCTCCCGTGGCCGCCGAGCACCGGATGCAGCTGCTGATGGTGCAGCGCAAGGACGGCGGGCTGACCATCGGCGACACCCATGAGTACGCGCACCCCTTCGCCTTCGACCTGCTGGACGACCCGTACGCGCATCTCACCGCCGTCGTCGAGTCCTTCCTCGGCCGGCCGCTGCCCAGGATCCGGCGTCGCTGGGCCGGGGTGTACGCGCAGTGCACCGACACCAGCCGCGTCGTGCACCGGCAGCGGGTGCGGGACGGGGTGTGGCTGGTGACGGGACCGGGCGGGCGCGGGATGACCTGCTCGCCCGCCATCGCCGAGACGACCGCGAACGAACTGGACTGGTGAGCAAGGTGAATGAGGCGAGCAAGGTGAACAAGCCGAACATGCCGAACGGGACGGGGAAGCCGGCCGACAGCACCAAGGGCGCGATCGACGCGATCAAGCTCGTCGTGCTGGACATGGCGGGCACCACGGTCGCCGACGGCGGACTCGTCGAGCGCGCGTTCTCGGCGGCGGTGCGCCGGATGGGCGCCGAGCCGGAGTCGATGCTCGGTCATGTGCGCGCCACCATGGGCGAGTCCAAGATCTCCGTCTTCCGGCATCTCTTCGGCGACGAGGCGAAGGCCCAGCAGGCGAACACGGCCTTCGAGGCGGCGTACGGGGAGCTGGTCGCCGCCGGGCACATCGCGCCCGTGGCCGGTGCGCGCGACGCCATCGAGGAACTGCGCGCCGCGGGCCGGACGGTGGTGCTGACCACGGGCTTCGCCCGCGTCACCCAGGACGCGATCCTCGACGCCCTGGGCTGGCGGGACCTGGTGGAGCTGACCCTCTGCCCGGCCGACGCGGGCGGGCGCGGGCGCCCGTACCCGGACATGGTGCTCGCGGCCTTCCTGCGCACCGGCGTGGCCGACGGGGTCCGGGAGATCGCGGTCGCCGGTGACACGTCGTACGACATGCTCAGCGGGGTACGGTCCGGCGCGCGGATCGTCGCGGGCGTGCTCACCGGTGCTCATGACCGGGACGCGCTGGAGGCGAACGGCGCGACGCATGTCCTGACGTCGGTCGCCGGTCTGCCGGCCGCCCTCGCCGCGGCGGAGGCGGAGTGATGACCACCGACCCCGTGGTCGGGGACGCCACCTCCGAAGCCACGCCGGATGCCGGTCCCTCGCCCACCCCCACCCCCACCCCCACCCCCGCGTCCCCGTCCGAGTCCCCGTCCCTGTCCCCGCGCGGCGGCATCCGCTTCGACGGCGTCTCCGTCGCGTACGGCGGGACGACCGTCCTCGACTCCCTCGATCTGACCGTCGAGCCGGGGGAGTTCATGGCGCTCCTCGGCCCCTCCGGCTCCGGCAAGACGACCGCGCTGCGCGCCGTCGCCGGATTCGTACGTCCCGCCGCCGGGCGGGTGTTCATCGGCGGCCGGGACGTCACCGACCTGCCGCCGTACCGGCGCGGCATCGGCATGGTCGTTCAGCAGTACGCGCTCTTCCCGCATCTGCGGGTCGAGGAGAACGTCGCCTTCGGGCTCAAGGCGCAGCGGGACCCGAAGGTCCCCAGGGGCGAGATCCCCGGCCGGGTCGCCGAGGCGCTCGGACTGACCGGCATGGCCGCGTACGCCCGGCGCTACCCGCGCGAACTCTCCGGCGGTCAGCAGCAGCGCGTCGCCATCGCCCGCGCGCTCGCCATCCGCCCCCGGGTGCTGCTCCTCGACGAGCCGCTCTCCGCGCTCGACGCGCGGCTGCGCTCCGGAATGCTCGCCGAACTGGCCCGGCTGCACCGCGAGTTGCCCGATGTCTCCGTCCTGTATGTCACCCACGACCAGGTCGAGGCACTCACCCTGGCGGACCGGATCGCCGTCATGGACCGGGCGCGGCTGACGGACTGCGGTACCCCGCGCGAGCTGTACCGCAACCCCCGTTCCGAGTTCACGGCGTCCTTCGTCGGCAACGCGAACCTGCTGCCCGTCACGGTCGGCGCGGCCGGGGTCGGCTTCGCGGGTACGGAGATCGAGGTCGCGACCGGCGACGCGGCGCGGGGCGCCACGGCGACCCTCTGCGTACGCCCGCACCTCGTCGGCCTGGGCGCCGGGCCCAACGCCCTGCGCGGCACGGTCGCCGAGGTGCAGTGGCGCGGCTCCACCCACCGGCTGTACGTGGAGGTGGCCGGCCACCGGCTCAAGGCGGACGTCCGGGAACTGCGCGAGCCCCCGGCCCTCGGCGACGAGGTGACCGTGCACTTCGCGCCCGAGGACGCGGTGCTGCTGCCCGCGGGCGCGGGGATCGGTGGCCCCGATGTCTAGCGCCGTGCCCGGTGAGGTGGCGGAGCGGGAGTCCGTACGGCGGCCCGGGACGCGGAACGACCGCGACGGGACGCGGGACCGCGACGAAACGCCGAAGGACCGCGCGACGCGTAGGGACCGTGAGACGCCGAAGACCCGTGGAACCCGGCGCGGCCGGAGGCTTCTCTGGGTCCTGCCTCCCGTCGCCGCCCTCGGTCTCTTCTTCCTCTATCCGCTCGCCCTGGTCGTCCGGCAGTCCTTCTCCCCCGACGAGGGCGGCACCTCGATCGAGCCGTACACCGAGGTCTTCGCCTCCGAGGCCTTTCGCGAGGCGCTCACCACCACGGTCTGGCTGGCCCTCGGCTCGACCGCCGGCTGTCTGGTCCTCGGCTTCGCCCTCGCCCTGGTCATCGCCTTCGTACCGTTCCCCGGCAGCCGGGCCGTCGCCCGCTTCATCGATGTCTTCCTCTCCTTCCCGTCCTTCCTGATCACACTCGCGCTGCTGTTCATCTACGGCACGGCCGGCATGGTCAACGGCGCCTGGGCGGACCTCACGGGCGCGGCGTCCGGGCCGGTCCAATTCCTGACCACTCCCTGGGGCGTGCTCCTCGCGGAGATCACGTACTTCACGCCCTTCGTGATACGCCCGCTGCTCGCCGCCTTCTCCCAACTCGACACCGCGCAGCTCGAAGTGGCGTCCTCGCTCGGTGCCCGGCCGGCCAGGATCGTGCGGCGGGTCATCCTGCCCGAGGCGCTGCCCGCGCTCGCCGCCGGCGGCAGTCTCGTCCTCGTCCTCTGCCTCAACGAGTTCGGCATCGTGCTCTTCACGGGCGCCAAGGGCGTCACGACCCTGCCGGCGCTCGTCTACAGCAAGGCGATCCTCGAATCCGACTATCCGGCCGCCTGCGTGGTCGCCGTCGTCAATGTCGCGCTCTCCGTCGGGCTGTACGCCGTCTACCGAATGGTGGCTCGCAGTGCTGGTGCATAGCCGTACGGGACGATGGGCCGCCTGGGGTGGCTTCCTCGTCCTCTTCCTCCCGCTCTTCGCGCTGCCGCTGCTCGTCGTGGTCGCCGCGTCGTTCTCCACCAACTGGTCGGGCGCGCTGCCCTCCGGGCCGACCGCCGGGCACTACAGCGCCGCCGTACGAGGGGAATCGCTCCAGGCCCTGACGACCAGCCTGATCACGGCCGTCACCGCGAGCCTGCTGGCGCTGACCATCGGGACCTGGGCCGCGCTGGCCGGAGCCGCGCTCGAACGGCGCGGACGCCGCCTCCTCGACGCGCTGTTCATGCTGCCCGTCGCCGTGCCGTCGGTCGTCGTGGGGCTCGCCGTACTGGTCGCGTTCAGCCGGCCGCCCCTGCTGCTGAACGGCACGCGCTGGATCGTGATCCTGGCGCACACCGTGCTGGTCACGGCGTTCGCCCAGCAGTCGGTGTCGGCGGCCGTCCGGCGGCTCGACCCGATGTACGAACAGGCGGCCGCGTCGCTCGGCGCCCGTCCCTCGTACGTGCTGTGGCGGGTGCGGATCCCGCTCCTGCTGCCGTCGCTCAACGCCGCCGCCGGCCTCTGCTTCGCCCTCTCCATGGGCGAGCTGAGCGCCACGATGATGCTCTATCCGCCCGACTGGATGCCCCTGCCGGTACGGATCTTCACCGCCACCGACCGCGGCTCCCTCTTCACCGGCTCGGCCCTCGCCGTCGTCCTGATGGGCACGACGCTGCTGGTGCTGCTCGCCCTTTCCCGTATCCGCACCAAAGCCACTTTCCGCTAGGAGAAGACCACGTTATGCGCGCCTTCACCCACCAGCCGTTCCCCGCCGTGCCGTTGCTCGCGGGCGGTCTCGTCCTCGCCCTCTCCCTCACCGGCTGCGGCTCCTCCTCCACCGCCTCGGACGAGAAGTCCGTCACCGTCTACAGCGCCGACGGACTCAAGGGCGAGAACGGCGACGGCTGGTACGACCAGGTCTTCAAGGACTTCGAGAAGGAGACCGGCATCAAGGTCGACTACGTCGAGGGCGGATCCGGCGAGGTCGTACAGCGCGCCGTCCGCGAGAAGTCCAACACCCAGGCCGATGTCCTCGTCACCCTCCCGCCGTTCATCCAGCAGGCCGACGCCAAGGGGCTGCTCCAGCCGTACGATCCGCGCGGCGCCGAGCACCTCGACGCGGCCGGCAGGTCGGCCGACTCCACCTGGACCGCGGTCGTCAACAACTACTTCGGCTTCATCCGGAACACCAAGGAACCGAAGCAGGCGCCCACCACCTGGGAGGACCTGCTCGACCCGGCGTACAAGAACAAGCTCCAGTACTCGACGCCCGGCGTCGCGGGCGACGGTACGGCCGTGGTCATCAAGGCCATGCACGACTTCGGCGGAAAGGAGCCGGCGATGGCCTATCTCAAGAAGCTCCAGGCCAACAACGTCGGCCCGTCGTCCTCCACCTCCAAGCTCGCGCCCAAGGTCGACAAGGGCGAGATCCTGGTGGCCAACGGAGACGTCCAGATGAACTTCGCGCAGGCCAGGTCCATGCCGAACCTCGGCATCTGGTTCCCGGCGAAGGACGGCGGCAGGCCCACCACCTTCGCACTGCCCTACGCGGCCGGTCTGGTCAGCAAGGCCCCGCACAGCGCCAACGGCAAGAAGCTCCTCGACTTCATGCTGGCCGAGCGGGCGCAGCGGCAGGTCAGCGAGATCGGCGGCGGCTTCCCGGCCCGTACGGACATCAAGCCCACCGACGTCAACGCCGTCGCGCTCACGAAGCTGATCGACGGAGTCGAGATCTTCGAGCCGGACTGGAACGACATCGAGAAGAACCTCGACGCGTACATAGACGCCTGGAAGTCGGCCACCGGCAGCTGACCGGCCGGCCCCGGCGGCGGCCCGCGTGCGGTGGACGGGACCCTGTGCCGTCCACCGCACGCCCTGGTTAGGCTGGGCGTGTCGGACCGTGCATTATTGGCCACCGCAGAGCGGAGAACAGTCCAGTGGCAGAGCGCAAGCCGATCGAGTCCTGGCTCACCGACATGGACGGCGTCCTCATCCATGAGGGCGTCCCGATCCCCGGCGCCGCCGAGTTCATCAAGCGACTGCGGGAGTCGGGCAGGCCGTTCCTCGTCCTCACCAACAACTCCATCTACACCCCGCGCGATCTCCAGGCCCGGCTGGCCCGGATGGGGCTGAATGTGCCCGTGGACAACATCTGGACCTCCGCGCTCGCCACCGCCAAGTTCCTGGAGGACCAGCGGCCCGGCGGTACGGCGTATGTCATCGGTGAGGCCGGGATGACCACGGCCCTGCACGACATCGGCTATATCCTCACCGACCACGAGCCGGACTACGTGGTGCTCGGCGAGACCCGTACCTACAGCTTCGAGGCGCTGACCAGGGCGATCCGGCTGATCAACGGCGGAGCGCGGTTCATCTGCACCAACCCCGACGAGACCGGCCCCTCGACCGAGGGACCGCTGCCCGCGACCGGCGCCGTCGCCGCGCTGATCACCAAGGCCACCGGCAAGGAGCCGTACTTCGCGGGCAAGCCCAACCCCCTGATGATGCGGACCGGGCTCAACGCCATCGGCGCGCACTCCGAGACCAGCGCGATGATCGGTGACCGGATGGACACCGATGTGCTGGCCGGGCTGGAGGCCGGGATGGAGACCTTCCTGGTGCTGACCGGCGTGACCACCCCCGGCGATGTGGACCGCTACCCGTTCCGCCCGTCGACGATCGTCGACTCGATCGCCGATCTGATCGACCGCGTCTGAGGACGCGTCCGCGGGGCGTCTGAGTGTGTCCGTGCGGCGTATGAGCGAGTGACCGCGCGCTGAGGATGCGAAAACCCGCGGCGCGCGTGAGTCTGTCGTGTACCAGGAGGTACACGATGCGTTCAGGGTTGCTCGCTCTCCGTGGCGCGGGGGCGGTCGCCGTGCTGGTGGCCACGCCCGTCCTCGGCGCCGTCACCGCGCAGGCCCACGATTCCGTACGGGTCACGGTCACCCCGTCCGCCGTCGCCCCGGGCGGCGAGATCGAGATCAGGGCCGAGGGCTGCCGGAACGGCTCGGGAGCCGCCGTGTCGCGGGCCTTCGTCGCCGGCGCGGAGCTGAGAGACCGCGCCGGCGGCGCGCTGACCGGATCCACCGTCATCGGATCCTCCGTCAAGGAGGGCGGATACGAGATCGACGTGCGCTGCGACGGTCATGGTCACGCGGGCGCGGGCCGCTTCGAGGTCGTCGCCCATGCCGGGCAGGACCGGCCCGAGCAGCACGCCAGTCCCGTCGCACCGGTCCGGGCGGGCGGCGGCGGTACGGCGCCCCTGGCCGCGGACGTGGCCACGGACGTGGGCGACGTACGTGACGTACACGAGGTACGGGCCGCGGGCGACGTACGGACGGACCTACGGACAGACGCGCGGACGGCCGCCGAGGCGACCGGGCCCGGGACCCCGCACGCGGTGATCGGCCTGGTCCTGGCGGGTGTCGCGGCGGTCGCCGTGGCCCTCAGGAGCGCACGGCGCTCGCGCCACTCCGACCGGGACTCGGACTGATATGCCCGGCCGGAGCGCCACCCCGGGCGTCGGCAGACTGCTGGCCGGAGTGACCTGGGCCGTCCTGCTGCTGGTGCTCTGGCTCTGGGGCCGCGACGCCGGCGAGGGACCCGGCGGGTGGTCCGCGCTCACCACCGGCGATGTGGCGGCGGTCGGCCGTCCGCAGGGGGCGGCGCGGCCCCCGGCCCGTGCCCCGCTGGACCCGGCGGAGCCGCGGCGGTTGGAGGTGCCGTCGATAGGGATCGACGCGCCGGTCGTGACCCGGGGGCTCGATGGCACCGGGGCGATCGATCCGCCGCCGTACGCGACACCGCGCGCGGTCGGCTGGTACGGAGCCGGGGTCCAGCCGGGCGCGGAGGGCGCCGCGCTCTTCGTGGGCCACGCCGACACCGAGACGAAACCGGCCGTGTTCCACGGGCTGAGCGCGGCCCGGCCCGGCGCGAAGATCCGGGTGGCCAGGGCCGACGGGAGGACCGCCGAGTTCACCATCGATGAGGTGCGGGTCTTCGGCAGGGACCGCTTCGACGCGCACAAGGTCTACGGGCCGCACAAGAAGTCCCGCGCGGAGCTGCGGCTGATCACCTGCGGTGGAACCTTCGACCGCGCGACGGACTCCTACACGGCGAATGTGGTGGTCTCGGCGTATCTGACGGGAGTGAGCGAGCCGCGTGACAGCTGATGCGGCCCGGCCCGGGACCGGTATGCCAGGATTGGCGACGACCGGGCGGGCCCGGTCGGGGGGCCGGGGGAGGGCTGCCCAGGACCCAGGACCCCGGGCCCCGGATCCCGGACGCAGTGACGGCGACACAGTGACGGTGCACCAAGGGGGAGTGGATGTACGGCAGTTATTCCGGTCGCGGCCGTGGCGCCGGGGCCGGACGCGTACGGGCCGGTGTGGCGGCGGCCGGGGCGGTGCTGCTGCTCGCGGGCTGTTCGTCCGACGGCGACGGTGACGGCGACGGCGGTGAGGGCGGCGGTGCGAAGCCGGCGCCGATCGGCCAGCGGCCCAAGGCGGACGCGCCGTACTGGGTCAACCCCGACGGCAGGGCGGCCCGTCAGGCCGCGGCGTACGACAGCGCGGGCGACTCCGGGAACGCCGCTCTGATCCGGAAGATCGCCGAACAGCCGGTCGCCGAGTGGATCGGCCCCGACACCCCCGAGACGCAGGCCAAGGGCTTCGCGGAAGCGGCGACGAAGGCCGACCGCGACGCGCTGCTCGTCCTCTACAACATCCCGCACCGCGACTGCGGCCAGTTCTCCAAGGGCGGCGCCGCGGACGGCAACGCGTACCGCGCGTGGGTCGACCAGGTCGCGAAGGGCATCGGCGACCGCCGGGCGACCGTGATCCTGGAGCCCGACGCGGTCCTGCACCTGGTCGACGGCTGCACGCCCGGCCAGTTCCACGAGGAGCGGTACGACCTGCTCAAGGGCGCCGTCCAGCGGCTCAAGCAGCAGCCGGCGACCTCGGTCTACCTGGACGCGGGCAACGCCGGCTGGCAGACACCGGACGCGCTCTTCGAACCGCTCCAGCGGGCGGGCATCGCCGACGCGGACGGCTTCTCGGTCAACGTGTCCAACTTCTACCCGACCGCGGCGAGCGCGGACTTCGGCAAGCGGCTCTCCGCGAAGGTCGGCGGCAAACCCTTCGTCATCGACACCAGCCGCAACGGCAACGGCCCGTACACGAAGGGCGATCCGGCCGAGAACTGGTGCAACCCGCCGGGCCGGGCGCTCGGCGAACAGCCGACGACGCAAACCGGCGACCCGCTGGTCAAGGCGTATCTCTGGATCAAGCGCCCGGGAGAGTCGGACGGCGACTGCAAGGGCGGCCCCAAGGCGGGGGACTGGTACCCGGACTACGCCCTGGACCTGGCGCGCAACAGCGGGGGCTAGCCCGAGGATTCCGGAGGCGTAGGGGCGGGCTCAGCCCGTCCCTAAGGAGTCCTTCACGGGGCCCTCAACAGGACTCCCTCAACAGGACTCCCTCTACGGGATCTCCACCCACACGCCCTCCGACGGCGTTCCCTCCTCGTCCGTGACGAACAGCATGTACCAGCCCGGCGGGACCAGCGCGCTGTTCTTCGGGACCGTGACCTCGATGCCGTCCGCCGTCTTCTTCATGTCCAGGGCCACCGACCGCTGTTCGACGTCGGTGACATGGGTGACCGCGCTCGGTCGCATCAGCTTCGCCGTCTTGACCGACGCCGGGTCCTTCGTCCTGAAGGCCGCCGTGCCGCCGCGCTCGACACTCTTCGGGCCGCCCGAGAGCGTGGGCCGTGCGTCGCGGAAGAGGTACGGCGGGGTGTAGATCTCGATCCGCTGCTCGAAGACGCCCGGCTTGGTGTTGGCCTTGTCGGCGTACAGCGAGTCCGAGCCGAAGATCATGACGCGGCCGTCGGGCAGCAGCACCGAGCCCGAGTGGTAGTTGCGGCCCACCGCCGGGTCGGCCACCCGCTTGTACGTGGAGGAGACCGGGTCGTACATCCGGGCCTGGAGCACGTCGGAGCCGCCGCGCCCCCGGTAGTCCTCCGAGCCGCCGGTGACCAGCACGCTGTCGTCGGGCAGCAGCGAGGCGCTCGGGTAGCGGGTGCCCTTCTCCAGCGTCGGGCCGTCCGTGAAGCGGGGGTCGGGGTCCTTCAGATCGACCAGCCGGGACTTGTCGCTGGACTTGTCGGACTCACCGACCCCGCCGCCGCCGATGACCATGAACTTCTGGTCCTGCGCGGGCGGCAGCATGACCGTCGCCGAGGTCTCCATCCGGTCCGGGTCGCCCAGCCCGGGGATCTTCTCGAACTTGTTCGTGTCCAGATCCCAGATCCCGGGGTCGCGGCCGACATCGGCCGGCCCGTAACCGGCGTTGGACCCGCTGTAGAAGAGCTTGCCGTTGTCCATCAGGAAGACCGCGGGGTAGGTGGGGAACTTCCTGATGATCCCGGTGTACTCCCAGCTCCTGGTCTCCGGGTCGTAGATCTCGTCCTTGCCCGGGACGATCTGTCCGATCTCGTCAAGACCGGACATCGCCAGGACCTTGCCGTCCTTGAGCGTGGTCAGCGTCGGGTACCAGCGGGCCTCGTTCATCGGGTCGACCTTGATGTACTTCTCCGCGACCGGGTCGAACTCGAACGCCTCCCTGATGCCCTGGAAGTCCTTCTTGTCGAGGGCGAGCTTCTGCGCGATGCCGTAGACATTGCGGGCGTCGGAGCCCTTCATGCCGTGCACGCGGTAGTTGTCCTCGGTGCCGGTCTCGTACTTCTTGCCGGCCTCACGCGCCTCGACGTAGATACGGCCCAGACCCGGCTCGGTCCGCAGGAACGCGCCGGTCTCCTTGTCGAAGACCTTCGTCGCCTTCTCGACCAGGACGGGGTCCTTGGAGACGAACGTCCTGCCGTTCCCCTTGCCGGTGAAGACCGTGCCGGCGGGCAGCGTGATCGGCTTGTCCGGGTCCTCGTTGTGGACGATCATCAGGCCGCCGGCCTTGGTGACATCGCCCTTGAGCTTCTCGTAGCGCTTCGTGCCGCCCGCCACCAGCAGGTTCCCGTCGGGCAGCTGGGTGTGCCCGGAGCAGAACATGTCCTTGGGTGTCGGGATCATCTTGTACTTGTTGGTCTCCGGGTCCCAGAGCACCGACTCGAACTTGCCCGCGTCGAAGTTCTTCTGGTTGTTCCCGGAGCCCGCTATCAGCAGCACCTTGCCGGTGTGCAGCAGGGAGGCGTGGATCGAGTTGATCTTGAAGTCGGCCGGTACGTCCAGGAAGTCCCAGTGGCCGTTCTCCGCCTTGTACTCGGGGCGGTTGATCGTGTACTCGTGGTACTGCTCGGAGCCGAAACGGTAGAGCGCGGGTCCGTTGAAGCCAGCCACCGCGACGATCACCGCGGCGCCTATCGCTATGCGACGGGCACGGTTCTTGCGGTGGTTGTGCCGGACGGGAATCGCGCTCATTTCTTATGTCCCCCAAGGGAAATCCGTACGGTCTGATCGGTGGGCGCGGTCCGCGGAAGCGCCGGGTCCGGGGCGGTCGGGCAGGGAGCGGCCGGGTGCGTGACGGCCGGCCGCGGCACGGTCGGTGGCACCTGGCCCGCGGACCGCATCCCCCAGCGCCAGGCGATGATCGGCGCCGCCGTGATCAGCATGGCCAGCGTCGCCCACGTGATCATCGCCGGATGGTCGTGCCCGAAGAAGAAGGAGGAGACCAGCGATCCGCCGAAGACGAGGATGAAGAAGAGATGGATCCGGAACGTGCCGAAGAGCGTGTCCGGGCTGGACGAGTCGCCCTTGGGCGTCACCACGAAGCCGCTCTTGCGCCGCAGGACCGCGTCCATCAGGGACCGGGCGTACAGCGGCGCGGACATCGCGGACATCGCCATACCGGCCAGCCCGCCGGAGCCCTCGGGCTCGTGCGGCGAGACATTGTGCCGGCGGTTCCAGATGTAGAGACCGATCTGGAGGGCCGAGGCGTTGCCGTACAGCATCATCCAGATCGCCGGGTCGATCTGCACACCCGAGGCGCCCATCCCCAGGAACAGCGCGCAACTCAGCGCCGCCAGGATCCAGTTGAGCGCGGACATCGGGTAGAAGATGATCATCATCGTGTAGTTGAAGAGCTTGCCGGGCGGCAGCGTGCCGTACCCGCGCCAGTACTGCTTGAGGATCGTCTCGTACGTGCCCCGCGACCAGCGCAGCTGCTGGGTGAAGAAGTCGGTCCAGGCGGTCGGGCCCTCGCCCACGGCCAGCACGTCCGGGGTGTAGACCGAGCGCCACTTCCTGCCGGTCCGCGGGTTCGTGGCGCGGTGCATCTCGAAGCCGGTCGCCATGTCCTCGGTGATCGAGTCGTACAGGCCGCCGATCTGCTTGAGCGCCCTGATCCGGACGGCGTTGCTCGTCCCGACGAACATGGGGGCGCCGTAGCGGTTGCCCGCGCGCTGGATCAGCGCGTGGAAGAGGAACTGCTGCGATTCGGCGGCCTTGGTGACGAACGAGTCGTAGTTGCCGTAGACCTGCGGGCCGATGACGAAGCCGACGTCCGGGTCGCGGAAGTAACCGAGCATCCGCTCCAGATAGTTGGGCATCGGTACGTGGTCGGTGTCGACGGAGGCGAAGAACTCGTAGTCGTCGCCGTGCGCGTCCAGCCAGGCGTTGTAGTTGCCGTGCTTGGTCTTCGCGCGGTGCGCGCCCTTGGCCTGGTTCCACTTCGCCACGCCCTTGCGGGAGAAGTGGTACACGCCGAGGCGGCCGCAGACCTCCTTGACGGCCGGGTCGTCGCCCTCGTCCAGCAGCCATACGTGCATCGGCCCGCGGTGCCGGATCCGCACCGCGGCCTCCAGCGTCTTCGTCACCATCTCCAGGGGCTCCTTGCCCGGTACGAAGGAGGTGAGGAAGGCCACGCGGGTATGGGCCTCGGGCACCACCGGCACCGGGTCGCGTGCCACCAGCGTCGCGTGCGCGTTCGAGAGGACATTCATCGTGCGGAACAGCTCGATCAGTCCGATCGAGACGAGCATCACGATGTCGAGGACGAGCAGGAGATCGTTCTTGAGGTTCGGGTCACGTTCCGTCCAGTGCTGCGGCTGCATCAGCCAGACGAAGAGTCCGAGCGAGAGCAGCGGCGCCGCGCCGAGCAGCAGGGCGGCGCGGATGCGGTGCGGCTCCTGGGAGAGCAGCGAACGGTACTGGACGCGGTACGGCTTGGCCGGGTCGGGCCTGGTGAGGGGGCCTGCGAGCCGGCTGTAGTGCTCGTAGTCGTACTTCGGCAGGACGTCCTGCCTCGGCCGTTGCCGGCCCCCGCCCCTTCTGAGATGCGAGGGAATCCGGAGCTGGGTGGTCCGGGAAACGTCGTTGTCCCGCTGGCCGCCGTCTGGCGTCGACGTCATGAGTCATCCCCCCGCACGCTCGCATGGCGTGATCGGTCGATCGATTCATCCGGAATGGTCCCCCTCGACCATCGCCCCGGACGCGTGAATTGCGGTCCCCGTCCCTATAGAGAGGAAACGGTGGCCGTCCGGTTGCATGACGCCGGCTACGGCCACCCCGCGCAGACGAGGCCCCCGCCCCCGCCGGACCCGCCGCTGGGACATCCCCTCGTACCGCGTCCAACTGTTCGGACCGCACGCCCCATTGGCGTTCACAAGCTCAGTCTGATCGTGTGAAGAACCCTGGGGCATCCGCCCCGGAGGAATCGTATCGTGAGCGGCGCGGTGCGGGGTGTCACCGTGTTGTTTCGGGAAACGTCGCAGCTCAGGCGGTACTTCACCGACTGTTTCACTGGCGCGCGAGGTGCCCGGGGCCAGGGAGGCGCAACGGTGCGTGACGTGAAGACGCTGTGTAGTTGACCGGCCACCTGTCTGAATTCGCCCGTGCGTGAGCGGGTGTGTGAGCGGGCGCGTGCGGGGTGCGTGAGCGTGCGCGTCACCGAGTGGGGAAACACAACGAGCGAGGCCCCCTCACGTGAAGTGAGGGGGCCTCGACTGTGCGTGCGCCGCCAGGGACTCGAACCCCGGACCCGCTGATTAAGAGTCAGCTGCTCTAACCAACTGAGCTAGCGGCGCCTGCTGACCTGGCCAACTCTACCCGATCGGCTGGGGTGGCCCCGACCATTTGATGGGTGTTGCGGCCTGTCGGATTGTCTTTTCTTACCTTTGATCCGTCAAAATGCGATTTGTTCAGACAGTTGACACACTGGCGCTCGTGCAGCCGCGCCCAAAGATCCTGATGAGTGTGGAGGGGATCGCATGACCGTCCCGGTCTTCGAGGAGTACGAGCCCGCTCCCGACTGCCCCTGTGCGGGATGCGCCGAGCGCCGGCGCGATCTGGCCAGAGGGCTGGCGGTACGGGCCGGTGGCCATCCGGCCGCGCACGGTGCCCGGCGCGCGCTGGTGCTGGTGACCGCCGCGGGGGTGGCGCTGGGCGTGCCGGGTGCGGGCGCCGGCACGGCATGGGCCGCGGCGCCGCCCGGTACGGCCGGCAGCACCTCCGTCGATCCGGTTACCGGAACCTCCGTCGATCCGCATCCGGTCACCCCCCAGGGCGGCAGCGGCCCCCTGCACGGGCGACCACAGTCGAGCAAGCCGCCGGGCGAACTGCGCGCGACCACCCGGGCCGACATCATCAACCGCGCCAAGCGGTGGGTGCAGGCGCAGGTGCCGTACAGCATGGAGAAGTACTGGTCGGACGGGTACCGCCAGGACTGCTCCGGCTATGTGTCGATGGCCTGGAACCTCTCCGACAACGAGTGGACGGGCAGCCTGGCGGATTTCGGCGTACGGATCTCGCGGGACGAGCTGGAGCCCGGGGACATGCTGCTCTTCCACAATCCGGCCGACCCCAACAAGGGGTCGCACGTCACACTCTTCGGCGGCTGGACCGACTACACGCACTCCTACTACGTGGCCTACGAGCAGACCAAGCCGCATACGCGTACGGAGTCCACGCCGGTGGGGTACTGGAACAACCCCGACCGCTACGTGCCGTACCGCTACAAGGGACTGACCGAGGTCTCGGAAGGCAAGGGGCCGAACTCGGCCATGGGCGGCGGGGCCGGGGCGTCGTTGGCGTACCCGGGGGCGCGCTCCTTCGGGCCGGGCGCCCGCAACGCGCATGTGACCCGGCTCGGCCGGCTGCTGATCCAGCGGGGCGGCAAGCGGTTCTACAGCCAGGGCCCAGGACCCGAGTGGGGCGAGGCGGACCGGCAGGCCACGCAGGCGTTCCAGCTCGCGCAGGGCTGGCGCGGCGCGGAGGCGGACGGCAGGCCGGGGCCCGGGACCTGGCACCTGCTGGTGAAGGGCCTGGGCAGGAACATCCCGGCGGGGGACGCGGGCGGGCGCCCCGGCGGCTCCGCCGGTGGCGGTGGCGGTGGTGGCTCGATCGGTGCCGGTGGTGGTGGCGGTGGGAACGGGAGCGGGAGCGGTACGGGGAAGGCTGCGTTCCCGGGCGTCGGGTTCTTCCGGCCCGGCCAGTCCAGCGTCCACGTCGAACAGCTCGGCAGACAACTGGTGAAGAAGGGCTTCGGCAAGCACTACACCTCGGGTCCCGGCCAGGCCTGGACCGAGGCCGACCGGCGTAACACCGAGGCGTTCCAGCGCGCTCAGGGCTGGAGCGGCAGCGCGGCCAACGGCTACCCCGGTCCGGAAACCTGGCGGCGACTCTTCGCATGACGGAGGCAAGGATGACGACCACGTGGCGGCCGAATGGCGACGAGGACGAGCTGAGGGGCGTGTTCACGGTACGGCGCACACCGCCCCCGGTGGAGCTGAGCCCCGAGCCCGAGCCTCAGAACGAGAGCCGGAACGAGAGCCGGAACCGGCCCGGTCCCGGACCCGATCCCGAGCCCCAGTCCGAGTTCGAGTTCGAGTCCGAGCGGGTGCCTCACCGGGCCCCCGAGCCGACGGTCGATCCGGCGGTTGAGGACACGGCGGAGCTCGTACCGGAGGGCGTGACGCGAAGGGAAGGGCCGGCTCCCGACGACGGCGGAAGTGGTGGCGGACGCCGTCCGGAGCCGGTGCTCCTCGGGAAGGACGCTCCCGCCCACGACGCCCCCGTCCAGGACGATCCCGCTCGCGTCGATCCCGCTCCCGCCGGTCCCGTCGGGGACGGCACGCACGCGGACCGCCCGGTCCTCGCCGCCTTCGGTGCTCAGGCGCCCGGCGCGGGGGCCGCTCCGTTCGTACGCACCGCGGGTGTTCCCCGGTGGAGCCCGCTCATCGTGGGCGAGAGCACCCAGGAGATCCCCGTCCATCTGCTCTTCCGCGACGAGGCCGACGCGCTCGAAACCTCCGGACACTCCGCCGGACACCCGGTGGGACATCCCGCGGGACAGCCCGTCAGGCCCACCGTCGTCGGACGCCGGTGGGGGACCGGGGAGCAGCCCCGGGTCCGCCGGGTGCCGGGGCCCGCGCCCATGCCGGTCGCGCCGACGCGCGCCGCGCCGCCGGTGGACCCCAAGCTCACCGAGCGGCCGGGGCCGGTGCTGCCCGGCTGGGCCGCCGCCCTCGTCGGCTGCGTGACGCTCATCGGCTGCGCGGTGGTGGTGTGGTCGACCGGAGCCGTACCGGACGGGGCGTCCAGGGTGCTCGGGCTGCCCTGGCGCCCGTACCACGGCATCGGACTCGGTCAGTGGGCCCTGCTCGTGCTGGGGGTGACGGTCACGCTCCTCGCCTTCGGCGGGCTCGGCCGGGGCCGGGTCGGCCAGGCGTGGGTGCTGACGCTCTTCGGTGACTACCGGGGCAGCGTGCGCCGTACGGGACTGCTGTGGGTGAGCCCGCTTCTGCTCCGTCGCGGGGTCGACGTACGGCTGCGGCACTGGCGCAGCGAGCCGATGCCCGCGGTCGACTCGAACGGCACCGCGCTGCGGGTCGTCGTGCTGGTGGTCTGGCGGGTGCGGGACACCGTACGCGCGGCGCTCGGCGTCAAGGACCACGAGGAGTATCTGCGCGAGCAGGTGGAAGCCGCGATGGCGCGGGTCCTCTCGCAGCTGCCGGCCGACGCGTTCCACGACGAGGCGCCGACGCTGCGCGACGCGGAGGCCGTCGGCGACGCTCTGACCAGACTGCTGTCGGCGGAGTGCCGGCCGGTCGGCGTCGAGGTCTTCTCGGCGCAGCCGACCCGGATCGAGTACGCGCCGGAGATCGCGACGGCGATGCAGCGCAGCCGGATCGCGGCGATCGACGCCAGGCACCGGGACACCGTGCTGACGTCGGTGGTCGACGCGGTGGACGACACGGTGAACCGGCTCACCTCGCGGGGGCTGGTGGAGCTGGACGACTACGAGCGCAAGGCGTTGGTCAAGGACCTCACCGTCGCGTTCTACACGGGTCGTCAGGGAGCCGCGGAGAAATGGTGACCGTTCGGCGGTGATTGGTCTGGACCTTGTTCGTACTTGTTATGGACACGGTCAAGTTCTGTCCATACTCTAGGACTTGGTCTAGACCGCATAAACGCTCACCTGCACGCGCGCAGCACGGCTCACCGAACTCCCCACGTTCTCTGGAGCGAAGCATGCGAAAGAAGATAGGCGCGGCCGTGGTCGGCCTCGCGGTCGCGGGCGTATCCCTGCTCGCCACCGGCAGTGCCAGCAGCCACGGCTACACCGACTCACCGATCAGCCGTCAGAAGCTCTGTGCCAACGGCACCGTGAGCAACTGCGGCAACATCCAGTGGGAGCCGCAGAGCGTCGAGGGGCCCAAGGGCTTCCCGGCCGGCGGTCCCGCCGACGGCAAGATCTGCTCCGGCGGTCTCGGCCAGTTCGCGCAGCTCGACGACCCGCGCGGCGGTGCCTGGCCCACCACCAAGGTATCGGGCGGCCAGAGCTACAACTTCCGCTGGCAGTTCACCGCCCGGCACGCCACGACCGACTTCAAGTACTACATCACCAAGAACGGATGGAACTCGAACGCACCGGTCACCCGGGCGGCCCTCGACTCCCAGCCGTTCCTGACGGTGCCGTACAACAACCAGCAGCCGCCCGCGACGCTCTCGCACTCGGGCACGCTGCCGTCGAAGTCGGGCCGGCACCTGATCGTGGCCGTCTGGACCATCGCCGACACGGGGAACGCGTTCTACGCCTGCTCCGACGTCCAGTTCTGAGGTAGGTCTCCACAGTAGGAACCTCGGGGGGCGTGGTTCTTCCCGGTCCGCCGCCGTGCGGTCCGCGCTCCCCGAGGCGAGTGGCCTCCCCAGGCGAGTGGCTCCCCGAGCCGGACAGCTCCTCTGACGTTCACCGCGGCCCCTGGCCTTCACCGCGGCCCGTGTCACTCACGCGTGCCCGCGGACTCCACCGGCCGCGGACGCAGCGAGAGCGCGGCCGGGACCACCGCCGAGACCGTGGCGAGCACCGCGCACGCGCCCGCCGCCGCACCCAGCGCGCCCCACGGCAGTACGAGCGGGGACCCCGCGTGGAGGACGCCCAGCGCGCCCCACAACCCGGCCAGACCGACCACGGCCACCAGCGTGCCGAGCACCGCTCCGACCGCCACGACCAGCAGCGCCTCCGCCGCGACGAGCCGTAGCACCTGGGGCGCGGTGGCGCCCGCCAGCCGGAGCGCGGCCAGCTCCCGCACCCGGTCGGAACCCGCCATGACCAGGGTGTTCGCCAGGGAGATCCCGGTGTAGAGCAGCGCGATGCCCAGGACCAGCAGGAACCCCGTCCGCGTTCTGCCATCGGTCTCCGGGTAACTGGCCGCCACCCACGCGTCCTTGGCGAACACCTGTCCGCCCGAGCGTCCGGCCGCCGTACGCAGACCGGCCGCCACGGCGCTCGCGTCGGCTCCCTCCGCGAGACTCACGTCGATCCGTTCGACGGGCGCGCCCGGCGCGTTGCGCGGCGTCACGTACACCCCGTTGCCGCCGGTCCCGATGCGCATGACGGCGGCGACGCGCAGCGAGGTCCGCGTACCGTCCGCCCGCCAGATGTCCACGGACTCGCCGACCGTATGACGCTCCCACTCCTCGGTGACGATGATCGAGCGGTCGTCCAGATCGGTCACCCGGCCCGCGGCGAGCGGCAGCCGGGCCGTCGCGGCGAGCGCCGCCGGATCGGCCGCGCGGGCGTCGGACCGGATGAGCGCGACGCCGTCCTCCAGTACGTGGACGGCGCTCGCGGCGGTGGGGGAGACCACGGCGCCGGGGACCCGCCGTACGCGCTCCACCGTCGCGGCGTCGAAGCCCTGCCCTCCCGCGCCCGTTCCGCCCGATCCACCCGATCCGCCCGGCGCGGAGATCACGAAATCCGCCGTGGTCCGCTGCCGGATCTCGGCGGCCTGCGCCCCGTCGATCGTCGCCGTGGCCCCGAGCAGCGAGCCCGTCAGCGCGACCGTCACCAGTACCGGCGCGGCGACGGCCGCGGTGCGCCGGACCCCGGCCGCCGCGTTCTCCCGTACCAGCAGGCCGGTCGCGCCCGGCAGCCGGGCGGGCAGCCAGGCGAGCAGCCGGGCGAGCAGCCGGGCGAGCGGAGGCATCAGGACCGGCGCGAGCAGCGCGCACGCGACGATCAGCGGCATCGGCCCGCTCGTGTACGACTTGCGGCCCAGCAGCCCGCCCGGCTCGGTCAGCAGGGCGTGGACCGGCAGCCCGATCCCCACCAGCAGCAGCCCGGCGCCGAAGAACCACCGGCCCCGGGTCATGGTCCCGGTGTCCACCGCCGCGTCACGCAGCGCCTCCACCGGACCTGTCCTCCCGGCCCGCCGGGACGCCGCCACCGCGCCCGAGAGCGCCACGAACAGCCCGGTCCAGAAGGCCAGTTGATACGGCCAGGTGTCCGTCCCGATGGCGAACCAGCGCGGTGCGAGCCCGTCGTCCACCAGCCACGCCGCCAGCCGGGGCGCTCCCCGCGCGCCCAGCGCGCAGCCCGCCGCCGAGGCCACCACGCCCACCACCATCGCCTCCGCGAGGACCATGCGCCGGATCTGGCCGGGGGTGGCGCCCGCCGTGCGCAGCAGCCCGAACTCCCGGCGCCGCTGCGCCACCGCGAAGGCGAACGTCGACGCGACCACGAAGACCGAGACGAACCCGGTGACCCCCGCCGCCGTGCCGAGCATGGCGTTCACCGCGATCAGCGCCTCACTGTCACGGTCCGGATCGGCGTCCGCGTCCTTCCTGTCGGCCCCCGTGAGCACCCGTACGGCCGCCGAGCCCGCCGCGCCCGCCGAGCCCGCCGCCTCGGCCGAGCCCGCCGCCTCGGCCGAACCCGCCGCGTCCGCCGAACCCGCCGCGTCCGCCGAACCCGCCACCTTCTCCCGTACCGCACGTGGATCGGCGTCCACCACCAGCTGATCCACCTCCGGGGAGAGCCGGGCCGCGCGGTCGTCCGGGTAGAACAGCGCCTGCTCGAAGCCCAGATCCCGGACCGTACCGACGATCGTCACCGTCCCCCGGTCGGTACGCACCCGCCGGCCCGGCGCGGTCCAGTCGCCCGTGGCCACGGCCTCGTCCGCCGCCCTCGGCGCCCGGCCCGCGTCGAGGCGGTACGGCGCGAAGGCGGCCGTGGACCAGGGGTGCCCCACCAGCCCGGCCGGGCCGCCCTGGGCCCGTACCGCGAACGTACGGTCCTCGACCGTACGGCCCAGCGCGGCCAACTCCCGTGCCAGGGAAGGCGGTACGGGACGGGGACTGGCCAGCTTCGCGACCCGGTCGCCGATCCGGGTCGGTACGCGCAGGGTGTCGGCGCCCTTCACCACCACCGCCGCCTTCGCGAACCGCTCGGGGCGGCGCTCGGGCGCGTCCAGGCTCGCGGACAGGGCGAGTCCCATGGTGGCGATCAGCCCGACCCCCAGGGAGAGCGCGATGAAACTGCCGGCGAAGGTGGTCCAGCGGCTGCGCAGCGTACGCAGGGCGACGCTCAGCACGGCACGGCCTCCAGAGCGGTCATCCGGGCCGCGATCTCCTCGGCGGTCGGCGCCGGCAGCGCGCCGCCGACCCGCCCGTCGACCAGGAAGACGACGCGGTCGGCGTACGAGGCGGCGACCGGGTCATGGGTGACCATCACGATCGTGGAGCCCTCCTGGTCCACCAGGGAGCGCAGCATGGCCAGCACCTCACGGCCGGTCCGTGAGTCCAGCGCTCCGGTCGGCTCGTCGGCGAACAGCACCTCGGGGCGGGTGATCAGGGCGCGGGCGAGCGCGACCCGCTGCTGCTGGCCGCCCGACAGCTCGGTGGGCCGGTGCTTCGCGCGGTCGGCCAGACCGACCCGGTCCAGTACGTCCCGTACCCGCGCCCGTGAGGTCGCGCGCCCGGCGAGCCGCAGCGGCAGCGCCACGTTCTGCTCGGCCGTCAGCGCGGGCAGCAGATTGAAGGACTGGAAGACGAAGCCGACACGCTCGCGGCGCAGCAGGGTCAGCCCTCTCTCGGTCAGCTCCGTCAGTTCGGTCCCGCCGATGGACACGGACCCCGAGGTGGGCCGGTCGAGACCGGCCGCGCACTGGAGCAGGGTCGACTTCCCGGAACCGGAGGGGCCCATCACGGCGGTGAACGTGGCACGGGGGAAGGAGAGGGAGACGTCGTCGAGGGCGGCGACGGCACCGTCCCCCGATCCATGGATCCTCCGTACGGAGCGCAGTCGAATCGCGTCGCCAAGGGCGTCGCCATGCACGTGGTCCTGCGTGTCGTCCCGCACGTGGTCCTGCGTGAGGCCGTGCACGTGGTCCTGAGTGTCGCCGTGCCGGGCCTGGCGCCGGGCGCGGTGCCGGTCGCGGAATGCGTCGTGGGTCATGCGTCCAGTCCACCGTCGCGCGACGCCCGGCACACCAGTGCAGGGCCTAGTCCCGGGGTAGGGCAGGCACTACCCCGGACACTCTGCCTGCGTGGATGGCCCGTCCTCCGGTTCGCCTTCTACGGTCCTCCCATGCGCTCCCGTTCCCGCACCGTGTGGCAGGCCCTGGCCCGGCCGGACTTTCCGCTCTCGCCCTGGCCCTGGCGCGCGGCGGCGTATCTGCTCAGCGGTGTACCGGCCGGGGCCGCCGTCCTGGTGGTGGCGGTGGCCGTCATCGCCGTCGGCGGGGTGCTCTCCCTCGTACTCGTCGGGCTGCCGCTCCTCGCCGTCTCGGCGCTCGGCGGGCTGCCGGTGGCCCGGTTCGAGCGGTTCAGGACACGGCTGATCGACGAGCGGCCCGCCGCCGATCCGCACCGGCGTCCCGCCGAACCGGGGCTGTGGCCCTGGCTGCGGACCCGCTTCCAGGAGCGTGCCACCTGGCGGGAACTGGGGTACGCGGCGCTCTTCGCGCTGGTGCTCTGGCCGCTCGACGCGATCGCCGTCACGCTCTGTCTGCTGCTGCCGCTCGCCATGGTCGCCACACCGGTCCTGCTGGCCACCGTGGGGGACGGCGAGGAGGTGAAGGTCGTCAAGGTGTGGACGGTCACCTCCTGGCCCATGGCGTGCGTGTTCGCCGTGCTCGGCCTGCTCTTCCTCGCGGTCTGCTGTTACGCGCTGGGCGTGCTGGCCGGCGCCCGCGCCGAACTGACCCGGATCCTGATCGCGTCCCGGGAGACCGCGCTGGTCCGGCGGGTCACCGAACTGAGCCGCTCCCGGGTGCGGTTGGTGGACGCCTTCGAGGCGGAGCGCCGCCGGATCGAACGGGATCTGCACGACGGTGCCCAGCAGCGGCTGGTCGCGCTGACCATGACGCTCGGTCTGGCCCGGCTCGACGCGCCGCCGGGCCCCGTCGCCGACCGTATCGACACGGCGCACCGCGAGGCCGGCGAGGCGCTGGCGGAGCTGCGCGAACTGATCCGGGGCATACACCCCAAGGTCCTCACCGACTACGGACTCGCGGCGGCCGTCGCGGATGTGGCGGACCGCTCGGCGCTGCCGGTGGACGTGGGGATCGAACGGGTCCCGCGGTTCTCCGACGCGGTGGAGGCGACCGCGTACTTCGTGGTGTGCGAGGCGCTGGCGAACGCGGGCAGACACAGCGGGGCGAGCCGTGTCACCGTCTCCGGCCGGTACGGCGACGGGCGGCTGGTACTGGAGATAGAGGACGACGGCGACGGAGGCGCCCGCGCGGGCGGGGGAAGCGGGCTGACCGGACTGGCCGACCGCGTCTCCGTACTGGACGGCAGGCTCGCGCTGTCCAGCCCGGCCGGCGGCCCGACCGTCCTGCGGGTCGAGATCCCGTGCGCGCTCAGGGGAGTTGACGGCTGACCCGGGCGTCCCGTCAGCCCTGTTGGTCCCCTCCGTCCCCTCTGTCCCGTCCATCCCGTCCGTTCTGTCTGCCCTGTCCATCCCGTCTGTCCCGGAGCTTCCGCCGGTCTTGTCGGTCCCCTCGGCCGGGCGCAGATCGGTCAACTCGGGACGGATGCGTCAACTGGACGCCGTCCGGCGGGAGTTCGCTGCCCAAGGGGTTTGCCGACGCCGGGATTTGGGGGACCATTCCCGCGTCGGTCATCGCGCGTAGACCCATGCGACAGCCGCGCCGCTCAGTCTGTGGACGCCCCGTGCCCACCCGGGCGTGGAGCGTCTTCCCCCCCATGTCCCCCCATACCTCGCCCGGAGGATCACCTTCATGCGCAGACGCCTGGCACTTCCCCTCGCCTCAGCCGTACTCGCCCTCGCCGCCTCGCTGGTGACGGCGTCTCAGGCCGCCGCCGCCCCGGCCGACAAGCCGCAGGTCCTCAGCGGCTGGACGCAGGAGTCCGCCGCCAGCTACAACTCCTGGGTCTCGGCCCGAGGGAACCAGGGCGCCTGGTCCGCCTACGGTTTCGACTGGTCCACGGACTACTGCTCGTCCTCGCCCGACAACCCGTTCGGCTTCCCGTTCCAGACCGCCTGTTCCCGCCATGACTTCGGGTACCGCAACTACAAGGCGGCCGGTCAGTTCGAGGCGAACAAGGCCCGGCTGGACTCCGCGTTCTACGCGGACCTGAAGCGGGTGTGCTCGGGATACTCCGGCGCCACGAAGACGTCCTGCGACGGTCTCGCGTGGACGTACTACCAGGCGGTCAGCATCTTCGGCGTGAGCCCGATGGTGGACGGCTCGCGGTCCGTGGTCTGAGGATCTTGACCGAGAGAAGATCTTGACCGAGAGAAGGCCCCCCGCTTCCGCGAGGGGCCTTCCTCTGTCTGTGCGCCGCCAGGGACTCGAACCCCGGACCCGCTGATTAAGAGTCAGCTGCTCTAACCAACTGAGCTAGCGGCGCCTGCTGACTCGAAAATAATACCCGGTGGTCCGGGGTGCTCAGGACCACCGCCGGGAACACTCCCAGGACCACCGCCGGGACCGGGCGGAAAACCTAGATCGTCAGCGAGAGAGCCAGTGGGGCCGCCCTGCGGTTCAGGGCTTCCGCCGCCACCTTCAGCCGGTGGGCGTGCTCGACCGGGAGCGACAGCGCCAGGCAGCCCACGGTGGAGCCCGCCGTCAGCGGGACGGCGGCGCAGACGGTCCCCAGCGCGTACTCCTGGAGATCGAGCACCGGCACCGTCGGCGCCTGGCTGTCCAGCCGGGAGAACAACAGCCGCTCGCTGGTGATCGTCCGGGAGGTGAACCGGGCGATCTTGTGGCGGTCCAGATGGTCACGGCGGCCGTCCCTGTCCAGCTGGGTCAGCAGACACTTGCCGATCGCGCTGGCGTGAGCGGTGGCGCGGAAGTCCACGTACTCATTGACGGCGGGCGTCAGCGGGCCGTCGGCGACCTGTGTGACCTTGATCTCGCCATCGATATAGCGGCTGAGATAGACCGCTGCCCCGACCGAGTCGCGCAGCTCGTCCAGCGCGCTCTGCAGTCTGTCCTCCAGGGCCTGCTGCCGGGCCGTGCCGGAGCCGAGCATCGCCAGCGACTCGCCGATCACATACGCGCCGTCCGTGACCTGCTCCACGTACCCCTCGCGCCGCAGCATGGAGAGCAGGGGAGCCAGATGACCGGCCGGCAGCCCGCTCTCCCGGGCTATCCGGGCCTCGGTCACCCCGCCGCCGTACTTGGACACGGCCTCCAGGACGCGCAGCACGTACCGCACCGAATGGAACGGCGCGGTCGGCTCCGGCTTCAGCACCACGGTTCCCCCCAGCAGGTTGTGACCGCAAGCTCACGCACCACGATAGCCGTCAAGAGCCTTTGCCGGGGCGGCGGTTGCCCACATGGAAGGGATGAGCCGACGCCCTGGACTGGGGCGCATCGCTCTGGCATATGCCAGAGGGATACTTGCCCGAGGGGATACGAGGTCAGAGGACCGCGCCCAGGAACTCGCGCGTACGTTCGTGCTCCGGCTCGGAGAAGATCTTCTCCGGCGGGCCCGATTCGATGACCTTTCCGGCGTCGAACATCAGGACGTCGTCGGAGATGTCCCTGGCGAAGTTCATCTCGTGGGTCACGCAGAGCATCGTGATGTCCGTGGTGCGGGCGATGTCCCGGAGCACGTCGAGTACGCCCGCGACCAGTTCGGGGTCGAGGGCCGAGGTGACCTCGTCGAGCAGCAGGATCTTCGGGCGCATCGCCAGGGCGCGGGCGATCGCCACCCGCTGCTGCTGGCCGCCCGAGAGCTGGGTCGGCTTCGCCGCGCAGCGGTCGCCGAGGCCGACCAGATCGAGCAGCTCGCGACCGCGCTCCTCCGCCTCGTCCTTGCTCAGCCCCAGCACCTTGACCGGGGCCTCGGTGACATTGCGCAGCACGTTCATGTTGGGGAAGAGATTGAACTGCTGGAAGACCATGCCGATGTTCTTGCGCACTTCACGGACATGCTTGCTGTCGGCGGGGAAGAGTCTGTCGCCATTGATGGTGATGACGCCCTCGTCCGGTTTCACCAAGGTCATCAGCAGCCGCAGGATCGTCGTCTTCCCCGAGCCGGACGGCCCGATCAGCGTCACATGCTTTCCGGGCCGCACGGAGAAACAGAGATTGTCCAGCACGGTGTTCTTGCCGAACCGCTTGGTGACGTTGTCGAAACGGATCAGCTCGCCCGCGGGACCGGTGGTTTTCGGATCGGGGATCTCGGGGGTGGATATGTCAGCGGACAAGACGACGCTCCAGGGCTCGCATGAGAAGAGAAGCCGGGTAGGCGATGAGAATGAAGGCGACACCGACCACGGTCAGCGGTTCGGTGTACTGGAAGGTGGTCGCGCTCTCCAGCCGGGACTGCTGGAGCATTTCCAGCACACTGATTCCGGCGAGCAGAGGCGTGTCCTTCAGCATCGAGATGACGTAGTTGCCCAGCGCGGGCACGATCCGCCGGATCGCCTGCGGCAGGATCACCACCAGCCACGTACGGCCGGGCGGCAGACTGAGCGCGGTGGCCGCCTCCCACTGCCCGGCCGGCACCGCGTCGATACCGGCCCGGTACACCTGGGCGGTGTAGGTCGAATAGTGCAGGCCGATCGCGATCGTGCCGGTGGTCAGCCCTGAGAACTGCACGCCCCATTCGGGCAGGACGAAGAAGAAGAAAAACAGCTGCACGAGCAGCGGGGTGTTCCGGATGAACTCGGTGACGACATTGACCGGCCACCGGATGAAACGCGTCGGCGCCCGGAATCCGATCGCCCAGACCAGACCGAGCGTGAAGGAGAGCAGCGAGCCGAGCACCAGCACCTGAAGGGTGAGGAGCAGGCCGTCCCAGAAGCGTGGCATGAAGTCCGCGACGGCGGACCAGTCCCAATTGTTCATCGGGCACCTCCCGGTGTCGCGGTGATGCCGATACCGGCCTTGGTCCTGCGCTCAAGTGCCCGCATTCCACGGGCGAGAACGAACGCGAGCACGAAATAGATCACCAGCGTCACCGAGTAGATCTGCGCGCTCTCCTGGGTGGCCAGCCGCACCAGATAGGCGGCGAACGACACATCGGCGACGCCGAGCAGGGAGACCAGCGCGGTGCCCTTCAGCAGCTCGATGAGGAGATTGCTGAACGGCGGGATCATCTCCGGGACCGCCTGGGGCAGCAGGATCAGCCGCATGCGCTGCCAGGGGGTGAAGTTCAGGGCGATGCCGGCCTCGCGCTGCGCGGGTGCCACGGAGTTCAGGGCGCCGCGTACGACCTCGGCGCCGTACGCCCCGTACGACAGCCCCAGCGCCAGCACGGCGGCCCACATCGGGACCAGGGCCCAGCCGAACAGGCCCGGCATGACGAAGAACAGCCAGAACATCAGCACCAGCGCCGAGGTGCCCCGGAAGATCTCGGTGTAGAGGCCCGCGAGGAAGCGGACGAAGCGCGAGCTGTGCGTACGGGCCGTGCCGACGGCGAAGGCCACGACGGCGGCGAGAGCGGCGCTGTACAGGGTGAGCTGGACCGTGATCCAGATACCGGGCAGCACCCAGTGGGTCCAGAGGCCGGCTGTCATGCGCACAGCTCCTCTGCGGTCAGGGTGGTCATCTCCGCCTCCGTGAAGCCGAACGGCTTGAGGATGCGGAACAGTTCGCCGCTCTTCTTCATCTTGTGGATCTCGACATTGAAGGCGTCCCGGAGACCGGTGTCGGTGGGGCGGAAGGCGAACCCGCCGCCGTCGATCTTCTTCTTGCCGTCCACGACCGGCGCGAACGGCTTCGTGGCCTCCGCCCTGGTGCTCTTCTTCACCACATCGCGGCCGGTGAGCGCGGTACCGGCGAATACGTCGACCCGGCCGGACTCGACCGCGTTCAGCCCCGCGACGGGATCCTGGAGAATGACGAGTTCGTTCTCCGGGACCCCGGCGGATATCGCGTAGTCGATTTCCGCGTAGCCGGTGCCGGTGGCGATCTTCGCCTTCGTCCGCACCACGTCCTGATACGAGTGCAGCCCTTTGGGATTGCCCTTGCGCACGATGAACGAGTCGAGCATCTGGTACTCGGGATCGGCGAAGATGACCTGCGCGCAGCGCTCCTTGTTGATGTACATCCCGGCCGAGACGACATCGAACTGCTGCGAGTTGAGGCCGGGTATCAGCGAGGAGAAGTCGGTGGCCACGGGCTGCACCGCGCCGATGCCGAGCCGCTTGAAGATCACCTTCGCCAGCTCCACCGCCTCACCGGTGAATTCGCCCTGGTCGTCGATGAATCCGTACGGTGCCTCTCCCGCGATACCGAGTCGCACCGTGCGCTGGGACTTCAGCCGGGCGAGCGTGTCACCCGACGGGATCCTGCTACAGCCGGCGGCGCCGAGTGCCCCCGCGGCGCCCAGCGCCGCCGTGCCCAGCAGAAGCGACCGGCGGCCCAGGGACCGGCGCCCCGGTGACCGGCGGCCTATGGACCGTTTTGCGGTTCTTTCCTTGTCGTGCTCTGGTGGTGAAGCCATGGGCGCGCGGCTACCCGACTCCATACGGGTTATGCACATCATTTCGAGCCGATCTTGAGACCGCCCCGCGCCCGGCCGACCGCTCTTGACTCAGTGGATCAGATGAGGACCATGAGGACATGGCCGACCGATTTGTAACTGTGTCGCTCGACAAGCGCGGGGTGCACTGCACCGCGAAACTCCTGGACGACCGGGCTCCGGTCACCTGCGCGGCGGTGTGGGAGGCGCTGCCGCTGGGCTCGGACGTGTATCACGCGAAGTACGCGCGCAACGAGATCTACGCGCTCTTTCCGGCCTTCGCCGCCGAGGAACCACCGCTGGAGAATCCGACCGTGACCCCCATCCCCGGGGACCTGTGCTACTTCACCTTCTCCGACACGGAGCTGGGCACGTCGTCGTACGGCTACGACGAGAAGGCGGTGCGCGGCCGGCGCACCGTCGTGGACCTGGCCCTCTTCTACGAGCGCAACAATCTGCTGATCAACGGGGACATGGGCTGGATCCCCGGCATCGTCTGGGGGACGGTGGTGGACGGCCTCGACCGGATGGCCGAGGCCTGCCAGGACCTGTGGCGCGCGGGCGCCGTCGGCGAGACGCTCAGCTTCCGGCGGGAGTGATCCCCGGCGCGGGAAGGCCGGGCGCCGCGCCCGACTCGTACAGCGCGTGCGCGGCGCGCAGCACCAGCGCGTCCGCGTGGCGCCCGGCGACCAGCTGCACGCCGATCGGCAGCCCGTCCCCGTCCACCCCGCACGGCACGCTCGCGGCGGGCTGCTGCGTCAGATTGAACGGGTACGTGAACGGCGTCCAGGCCGTCCAGCGCCGCTGGCCCGAGCCCCGCGGCGTCTCCTGGCCCGCCTCGAACGCGGTGATCGGCAGCGTCGGCGTGACCAGCAGGTCGTACGACTCGTGGAACCGGCCGAACCGCCGGCCCAGCTCCATCCGCGCGTCGACCGCGGCCAGATAGTCCAGCGCGCTGTAGCGCTCACCGGCCGCGACGATCTCCCGGAGCCCCGGATCGAGCAGTTCGCGCTGCTCCGCGCCGAACGGCTCCACAAGCCGGGCCGCGCCGCTGAACCACAGGGTGTGGAAGGCCTCCACCGGATCCGTGACGTCCGGATCGGCCTCCTCGATGTACGCCCCCAGCTCGGCGAGCCGGCCCACCGCGCGCCGGACGGCCGAGGCCACCTCGGGGCGCACCGCGACCTGATTGCCGAAGGTCGGGGAGTACGCGATCCGCAGCCCCTTGACGCCGCCCCCTGCTGCCCCGCCCGCCCGGCCTGCACCGCCCGCCGCGCCGTCCGTCAGCGCGGCGGAGAGGCCCGGCGCCGGGGCGAGCTGCGACCAGTCCCGCCAGTCGGCGCCGCTGATCACATCCATCAGCAGCGCGGCGTCCGCCGCGTCCCGGGTCATCGGCCCGGCGTGCGCGAGCGTGCCGAACGGGCTGGACGGATAGAGCGGCACCCGGCCGTACGTCGGCTTGAACCCGAAGATCCCGCAGAAGGAGGCCGGGATACGGACCGAGCCGCCGCCGTCCGTACCGATGGAGAGCGGGGCCGCGCCCAGCGCCACCGCCGCCGCGCTGCCGCCGCTGGACCCGCCCGACGTCCGGGACGGATCGTACGGATTACGGGTCACCCCGCTCAGCGGTGAGTCGGTGACGCCCTTCCAGCCGAACTCCGGGGTGGTGGTCTTGCCGACGAGGACCGCGCCGTGTTCCCGCAGCCGCGCCACCGCCGGCGCGTCCTCGTCCCAGGCGCCCTGGGCCCGTACGGTCCGGGAGCCGCGGAGGGTGGGGCTGCCGCGCTGGAGGAAGATGTCCTTCACCGAGACCGGCACCCCGTCGAGCAGCCCCCGCGGTTCCCGCGCGCTCCACCGGGCGGTGGACGCCTCCGCCTGCGCGAGCGCGGCATCGGCGTCCACCCGTACGAAGGCGTTGACCAGCGGCTGCACCACCTCGATCCGGTCCAGTACGGCACGGGTCGCGTCGAGCGGCGAGAAGTCGCCCCTCTCGTAGCCGGCCAGGAGCTGCCGTGCGGTGAGGTCGGTGAGGCGGGTGGGGTCGCTCGTGTGATCAGTCATGCATGGGGACGTACCCACGTTTCTTGTCCACCACGTTCGGCAGAGGCTTTCCGGCGGCCCAAAGTTCATACAGATCCACGAACTGTTCGCCCAGCCGGTCGCGCCAGCCGACCGTGTCCCCGCTCATGTGCGGGGAGATGATCAGGCCGGGGACGTCCCAGAGCCTGCTGCCCGTGTCCAGCGGCTCGTGCGCGAAGACATCGAGCGCCGCGCCCGCGATCCACCGCTTGGACACCGCCGCGACGAGATCGTCCTCCACCACGAGCTGACCGCGGCCCACATTGATGAACCGGGCGGAGGGCTGCATCAGACCGAAGAGCCGTGCGTCGAACATGCCGCGTGTGGCGTCCGTGAGCGGCGCCGCGGAGATCACCCAGTCGGCCCGGATCACCAGCCGGTCCAGCTGGTCGGCGGGGTGCACGCCGGGGCGCGCCGTACGGCCGGTGACGGCCACCGTCACGCCCAGCGCCCGCAGCGTCCCGGCCACGGCCCGGCCGATCGGGCCCGCGCCGATCACGACCGCCCGGCTGCCCGCGACCTGAAGGCCCTCGCGATGGCGCCACCGGCGCTGGCGCTGGAGCTCCAGGGTCCCGGGGAGATCCTTAGCCATGGCGAGCACCAGCCCCGCCACGTACTCGGCGATCGGCGCCTCGAAGATGCCCCGGGCATTGGTCACGACCGTGTCGGAGGCGATCAGCTCGGGGCAGAGCAGCCGGTCCACCCCGGCGCTCGCGGTGTGCACCCAGCCGGGCCGCGGCCCCTCGCCCGGCCAGGCGTTCCGTACCGCGTCGGAGGTGAAGTCCCAGACCAGCAGGGCGTCCGCGTGCGGGAGTTCGGCCGCGAGACCGGCTTCGCCGACGGAGTGGATCCGTGCCTTCCCGGTGAGCCGGCCCAGCCGTGGCGGAGGGTCCGCCTCCAGGACGAGGAGGGTGGGTGCTGTCATGAGGAGCAGCCCTTCTGCCGGGGCCGGATCGTCGGCGG
The DNA here is from genome assembly GCF_004151105.1 of Streptomyces sp. L-9-10. Classification (GTDB taxonomy): domain Bacteria; phylum Actinomycetota; class Actinomycetes; order Streptomycetales; family Streptomycetaceae; genus Streptomyces. Next base: position 3,228 of record NZ_PHRF01000053.1, on the reverse strand, counting down.
ATCCGCCGGGTGCCGGGACGGAAATCCGCCGTCTACCAGGGGGAAGTCTGCCGATGATCGGGCCGGGCGGGGTTCCCTCGGGATTTCCCTCGGGAAAATTCCGTGCAACGTCTGAGATGGGCGGATTGACCACGCTCGCACTTGGCTCCTACCGTCGTCAAACAAGAGCCTGATAAGGGGGCACGTCGTGGAAGTCTCCTTTCTGGGTGGTCCAGAGCCGCAGCGTGGTGTCGGCGTGGTCGCTCCCTTTGATTTCGCACTCGACCGTGAACTGTGGCGGTGGGTGCCCGACGATATTTCCCTGCGCGTGACACGTACGCCGTACGTGCCGGTCGAGGTCTCCCTCGACCTGGCGCGGCTGGTCAGCGAGCACGAGACCCTCGGCGAGGCGGTCAGAGCGCTCGGCGCCTCGGAACCCGAGGTCATCGCCTATGCCTGCACCTCCGGCAGTTTCGTCGGCGGCGCGGCCGGCGAGCGTGCCATGTGCGAGGCGATGAACCGCGCCGGTGAGGTGCCCTCGCTCACTACGTCCGGAGCCTTGGTCGAGGCACTGGAGGAGCTGGGTGTCGGCCGTATCGCGCTGGTCACGCCCTATACGGAGTCGGTCACCCAGTCGCTGGAGGACTATCTGGGCGAGGTCGGGGTAACTGTGACGGGTCGCGCCTTTCTGGGGCTGACCCGGCACATCTGGAAGGTGCCGTACCGCTCGGTCGTGGACATGGCGCGGCAGGCCGTCGTCGGGGCGGCCGACGCGCTCTTCATCAGCTGTACGAATCTGCCGACGTACGACGCGATTCCGCAGCTGGAGGCCGAGCTGAGAATGCCTGTCCTGTCCGCCAACCAGGTGACGATGTGGGCGGCACTGCGCAGGCTCGGGGCACACGCCGTCGGTCCGTACCAGGGGCTGCTGCTCGATCGGCCGTCGGCACATCCGGTGCCGGTGATGCCACCGGTGGAGCCTCTGCCGCCGGTCGCGCCCGTCTCGCCCGCGGCGCCGATCGGGCCGGTCGGCCCGGTCGGCCCGGTCGGGGTGGCCCCGACGGGGCAGGCCGCCCTGCCGGCGGAGCCGCTGCCGGAAGATACGGAAGGATGGACATGACCACCGTCGGACTCCTCTACCCCGGGCATTCGGCCGAGGACGACTACCCCCGCATCGAAATGATGTTCGGTAGCGACATCAGGCTGCCCGTGGTCCACACCGATATCGGCGAGGACGCCCACCGCGTCGACGCGCTGCTCCGGATGGGGGCGGACGAACGGCTCGCCGCGGGGGTGGAGGAGCTGCGCCTCGCCGGTGCCGAATCCGTGGTCTGGGCCTGTACCAGTGGAAGCTTCATCTACGGGTGGGAGGGCGCCCATGAGCAGACGCGCGCCCTGGCCGCCGCCGCCGGGCTGCCGGCGTCGAGCACCTCGTTCGCCTTCGCCCACGCCGTACGCGCGCTGGACGCCCGGCGGGTCGCCGTGGCCGCCACCTACCCGGCGGATGTCACCGCGTACTTCGCCGCCTTCCTCAAGGCGGCCGGGATCGAGGTCGTCTCCGACCGGGCCAGCGGCATCATCACCGCGGCCGAGGTCGGCACCTGGGAACAGGAGCAGGTCCTCGAACTGGCCCGCGCGGGCGACCATCCGGACGCGGAGGTCGTCCTGCTCCCGGACACGGCCCTGCACACGATCGCGTACCTGCCCGAGCTGGAGGAGATCCTCGGCAAGCCGGTCCTCACCGCGAACCAGGTGACGGTCTGGGAGGGGCTGCGGCTCGCGGGGCGCAGGGCCTGGGGGCCCCGGCTGGGGAAGCTGTTCGAAGGCCGGGAGTTCGAGGCCCGGAGCTGACGGCGCGGGCGGCGTGCACGCGCTCGCGGGTGCTGGTGGCGCGTGCCCGCGGGGCGGGGTCACGCGTGCACGGTGACATGGGCGCGGGATTAATCCGGGGCACGGCCCGGGAATAAACGGAGAGACCCTCCTGTTGTACCCCTGCTGTACGCATTCGATACGCAGGAGGGTCTGACCGGTGGACGACGCGAGCCGAGGCACGACGGACGGCATCAGGGGCACGGCGCACGGCACCGCGCCCGTACCCCTCTCGGTACTGGACCTGGTCACGGTGGGCAAGGGCTCCACCGCCTCCGAGTCGCTGCGGACGAGCGTCGCGCTCGCGAAGCTCGCCGAGCGCAGGGGATACCACCGGCACTGGGTCGCCGAGCATCACTCCATGCCGGGCGTCGCCTCGTCCTCCCCGGCCGTGATCCTCGCCCATCTCGCCGCCCACACCGAGCGCATCCGGCTCGGCTCGGGCGGTGTGATGCTGCCCAACCACGCCCCGCTGGTGATCGCCGAGCAGTTCGGCACGGTGGAGGCGCTCGCCCCGGGCCGGGTCGATCTGGGCCTGGGCCGCGCGCCCGGCACCGACGGGGCGACGGCCGCCGCGCTGCGCCGGTCCGACCGGCTGAACGAGGGCGCCGACGACTTCCCGCAGCAACTGGCCGAACTGACCCGGTTCCTGGACGACGACTTCCCCGACGGCCACCCGTACTCCCGTATCCACGCGGTACCGGGCCCGGTCCAGGGCCCCGCGGGCCGACCGCCGATCTGGCTGCTCGGCTCCTCCGGCTTCAGCGCCCGGCTGGCCGGGGTGCTGGGGCTGCCCTTCGCCTTCGCCCACCACTTCTCGGCGCAGAACACCATCCCGGCGCTCGATCTCTACCGGGAGTCGTTCCGCCCCTCCGCGGTCCTCGACGCCCCGTACGCGCTGATCGGCGTCTCGGCCCTGGCCTCCGGCAGCGAGCGCGAGGCCCGCCGTCAGGTGCTGTCCGGCGCGCTCTCCATGGTCCAGCTGCGCACCGGCCGGCCGGGGCTCGTCCCGACGCCGGAGGAGGCCGAGGCGTACCGGTTCAGCTCGATGGAGCAGGAGTTCGTGGACAACTGGCTCGTCAATATCGTGCACGGCACCCCGGACGCGGTCCGCGACGGCCTCAACGACCTCCAGAAGCGCACGGGCGCCGACGAGCTGATGATCACCTCGCACGCGCACAGCGGCGAGGAGCGGCTGCGCAGCTACGGGCTGATCGCGGACGCGTACGGCCTGCCGGCCTGACGCGCCCCAGGCCCCGTCCCGGGGGCGCTCTCGGGCCTGGGGTCTTTCGTTTGGATCAGGCCGGATCAGGGAGCGGGGTCTGGTGGAGGGGGTCCCTCCCGTGCCGTTCAGGCTACGGGGGAGGATCGCAAGGCGGA
>NZ_PHRF01000052.1 GCF_004151105.1 Streptomyces sp. L-9-10 | reverse complement strand
TGGAAATACCTGTTCACGGCCACCCCGCCGAAGCTGGTAGGGTTTCCTTCGTCGCCAAGCACCACAGCGAAGCGCCCCCGTAGCTCAGGGGATAGAGCAACGGCCTCCGGAGCCGTGTGCGCAGGTTCGAATCCTGCCGGGGGCACAGAAGCAGGATCAGCGTGAAGCAGCCGCTGACCTGCGGAAGTGCCAGAATTGAGAGCCGGACCCAGTCCAACTGGGTCCGGCTTTTGCTTGTTGTCCGTCACCGACCGGCATGGGTAGGGCCGAAGCGTGGACTCGGACTCAGGGCTGCCGGGGCTCTCAGGGCTCGCGACGGCAGAACGCGAGCGCCACCTCCAGGGCCGGGACATCGGTTCACCACGCTCCTGATGTGAGTCGGGGTCGCCCGTCGGCCAGGTGCCTTTTCGGGCGACCTTTCGAGTGTGGAACTCGGCAGGCTTCGACCTCCCTGTGCGCATCCTGCGGATGGCGCCATATGGCACCGGACTCGCTTGCCGTGGCGCCATAATGGTGCCATAGCGGCGGCATGGATCGCCCTTCCTATGTCGGCCAACTCCGTCACGAACTCACGGCCACGGCGGACGGCTGCGAGGACTCGCCCCGGAGTTCGTCGTGACGGCGCCGCCCGACTCGGAGGTGCGGGAGCGCCGACGCGAAGCGGATCCGGACCCAGTGGTGCCACCTGTGATGCCGCTGGCGCCACTCGCGTCCGGAGGATGACGAACGGCCCCTGGGCCTTGGGGTCGGCCCCGAGAAGGGCGGGGCGGCGAGTACATCGACCGCGTACGCGCCCGGCATCATCCTGACGGCCGCCGACATGACCGACCCTGTCGATACGTCTGGGCGCGGTCCGTCTTCTGCCGCGCCGTCAAGCGGTGAGTCCCGCTGTCAACACGCCACTTCGCTCCAATGGAACGACAGGTCACGCCGGATCATGACAGATTCGCCGCGCGTGACAGTTCACCTCACCTGGCCGCATCGCGCAGTTCAGCGCACGTCACTCTCCACGGAGGACACCATGCAGCACGAACCGTCGACCCGACCCGAGGCCATGAAGACCGCGGAGGCAAGCGCACCCGAGGGGCTTCCCACGGGGCGTTCCGTCGGCTGCCCCTTCGACCCCCCGGCCGGACTGGCGCGACTGCGCGAGGCGAGTCCCCTCAGGACGATGACGTACCCCGACGGACACGTCGGCCGGCTCGCCACCGGCTACTCCACGGTCCGCGAGATCATGGCCGACCCGCGCTTCAGCTCGCGGTACGAGCTGATCCACTACCCGTTCCCCGGTGGGCCCGAGGGGCCGCTGCCGCCCGCCCCCGTCGGTGACATGATCGGCATGGACGCGCCCGGGCACACCCGCCTCCGGCGACTGCTCATGGGCAAGTTCACGGTCCGCCGGATGCGTCAACTCGCCGAGAGGGTCGAGCAGATCACCACGGAGCACCTGGACGCGCTGGAGCGCCAGGGGCCCGGTACGGACCTGGTCGCGGCGTTCGCCCAGCCCATTCCCGCGCTGGTGATCTGCGAGCTCCTCGGTGTGCCCTACGCCGACCACGAGCGCTTCCAGAACTACGCCCACACGCTGACGAACATGGACGTGAGTCCCGAGGAACGGCACGCCGCGATGGCCGGGCTCCAGGAGTACATGGCGGGGCTGGTCGCGGCCAAGCGCGCCGAACCCTCCGACGACCTGCTCGGCGACCTCTCCAGGGACTCGGACCTCACCGACGAGGAACTGGTGGGCGTGGGCGGCTTCCTGCTCGCCGCCGGACTCGACACCACGGCCAACATGATCGCCCACGGGACGTTCGCACTGCTGAGCAACCCGGCCCAGGCCGAGGCCCTGCGCTCGGACCCGGACCTCGCCGCCCAGGCGGTCGAGGAGCTGACGCGCTATCTGACCATCGCCCACACCACCGTGAGGTCCGCGCTGGAGGACGTCGAGCTGAACGGCCAGGTCATCAAGGCGGGGGAGAGCGTCACCATCTCGCTGGAGGCCGCCAACCGGGACCCCGAGCGGTTCCCCGAGCCGGACGTCCTCGACCTGCGTCGCAAGGCCACGGGACATCTGGGCTTCGGGCACGGCGTCCATCAGTGTCTGGGCCAGCAGCTGGCGCGCGTCGAGATGACGGTGGCCCTGCCCGCCCTGTTCACCCGGTTCCCCACGCTGCGGCTGGACGTTCCCGCCGGGGAGGTGCCGCTGCGGACCAACATGAACATCTACGGCGTGCACCGGCTGCCGGTCGCCTGGGACGTGGACTGACCCCCTTGACGTCGTGTCGATCGTCTCGGTCGACGAAGGGCCCTCACGCGCGCCCGTGATTTCCGGTGTTCCGGCCGGGCACGCTGCCGTGGCCGCCTTCCGGGTGAGGGGAGAACGTTTCGGCGACTGCCGTTCGAGCGGCGGACCGCTTGACGCGGGAACGGCTGGGCCATGCTGACGGCGCTTTGAACCGAACGAGAAAGGGATCACCTATGCGCCGTATCACCACCGCACTCCTCGGAGCCGTCGCACTGCTCGGGGTCGCGACCATCACCGCCCCGGCGGCCTCCGCCCACAGCACCGCCACCGCCCACAGCGCGGCCGGGGTCGCCAAGGGCGGCATCAATGATGACGGCCTCGGAGAGTTGGGCGACATCATCGGCGACCTCCTCGGCAGCTAGGGTCTTTCGTTTGGATCAGGCCGGATCAGGGAGCGGGGTCTGGTGGAGGGGGTCCCTCCCGTGCCGTTCAGGCTACGGGGGAGGATCGCAAGGCGGAGGAGGGAGCCATGGCGGAGCCCTGGCGACCGACGACAACGCGGCGAGGCGCGGCCCGCCGCGGCAGCGGCTGATGTCACCGCGGGCACGCGAGCCCGGCATGATCCAAACGAGAGGCCCTAGCCCGGCCCGGGCGACCAACGCCCGCCACCCGCGCGCCCGCCTGCCCGTACCCGCCTGTCGGCGAGTCGCGGGCGGCGGGCGTTTTCGCAGGTCAGGTGGGTGGCACTGATCTGCCACGGGAGTGCCACTCCACTGCCACAGCCACCGTCCAGCATGAAGTCATCGGCACAACGGCGACGTGGGCGGCAGGAGGGCAAGTGAACAGTGATGGCTGGTACTTCATCGCGCTTCCGGACTGTGCGGGAGGCGAGCGGGTGGCCCGGCGGGTTGGTTCGGATGCTCAGCTGATCTGCCGTCACGCGTCGGGTCGGCCGCTGCTGCTGGCTCGCGGGCCGGCGCGGCAGCGGGTGGTGGTGGAGGGAGGGGCCGTACGGGTCGCCGTCATCGGGGGATCCTCCGCCACGGAGGAGGGGCTGCGGGGGCAGCTGGGGCGGCCGGGGGGTGTCCGGCTGCTGGAAGAGCTCGGGCATTCCCTGGCCGGCAGCTTCCATCTGGTGGCCGCCGATGGCGAGCGGCTCCGGTTGCAGGGGTCCGCGAGCGGGTTGCGGCGCGTGTTCCACGCGGTGATCGACGGGGTGCGCGTGGTGTCCGACCGGGCGGATGTCCTGGCCGGGCTCGGCGGATTCGCCCTCGATGACACCGCGCTGGCGATCAGGCTCTTGCGGGTGCTGCCGCATCCACTGGCCGAGGAGCCGATGTGGCGGGAGGTCGAGGCCGTAGCGCCCGGGTCGGCGCTGCTCGTCGAGGACGGTGGGCGGCGGGTACGTACGGTCGTCTGGTGGCGAAGGCCCGCACCCGAGCTGTCCAGGCGGGAGGGCGCCGAGCGGTTGCGGGGGGCGCTCGAAGCCGCTGTCGACGTCAGGACCAGTGCCGGCGGGACGGTGCACTGTGATCTGTCCGGCGGTCTGGACTCGACGCCGCTGTGCCGTCTCGCGGCGAGGGGGCCGGCCGAGATCGTCGCGACGACGATGTACAACGACGACCCGGGCGGCCTGGAGGATCTGATCTGGGCGCGTCGCGCCCTGCCGAGCATGCCGAACGTCCGGCATGACGTGGGCCGTCTCGATGACATGCCGCAGTTCTTCGAGGGCATCGGCGATGTCGTGGAGCGGCTGGACGAGCCGTCGCAGGCCTATCTGACCGCGCCCCGCGTCCGCTACAGCGTCGAGGCGGCGATGGCGCGGGGTGCGACGACCTACGTCAACGGTCTGGGCGGCGACCATCTGCTGCACGGCCTGCCGGTGTGGGACCACGCGCTGTTCCGCCGCCGCCCGTTGACGGCCCTGCGGCGCGTCAGGACCACCAGGATGCTCGACGACCGTCCGCTGATTCCCGTACTGCGCGAACTGCTGGACTCCGAGAGCTATCGCGCGTGGCTACGGCGGACCGTACGGGAGGCCCGGCGCGTCCGCGAGGTGAAATCGGATCTGCGGATGGAGTGGGACCAGCCCGTCGCGCTGCCGCGCTGGCTGAGCCGGGACGCCGCGGCGGCGCTGCTGGCCAGGCTGGGAGAGCTGGCCGCGTCGGCCGAACCGCTCGGCGCCGACCGGGCGCTCCACGCCGAGCTGGCCATGGTGCGGGACGGCAGCAGGATCATCCGTGGCACGCAGCAGTACGCGGCCACTCTCGGAATGCCCTTCGAGGCCCCGTTCTTCGACGACCGCGTGGTGGAGGCGTGTTTCGCCGTACGTCACGAGGAACGCGACTCCCCTATGGAATTCAAGCCGCTGATCAAAGCGGCCATGCGCGGACTGCTGCCCGATGAATTCCTGCGGCGCGGCTCGAAGATGGGCGGAAGTGTCCAAGCGGCACGCGGGCTGCGGGACCACTGGCCCACCCTTCTCGAACTCTGCGAGCAGTCGCCGCTGACCACACGCGGCGTCATCGACTTCGACGCACTCGCCACCGGTGAGTCGCCACAGCACATGGGGACGCGGGACGCGTTCCTCGACGCCACCGTCAATTGCGCGGTGTTCGCCAGGAATCAGCCGGCGGGCGACCGCCGCCATGACAGGGAGGAGCCGGTTCATGGGCCTGCGGCTGCATGACCATGTCTCCACGACCGAGACCGAATACGGACTGGTCGTACTCGACGAACGCACCGGCCGTTACTGGCAGCTCAGCTCCTCCGCGGGGCTCGTGCTCTCCACCCTCGCGCGGGGCGCCTCGGTCGACGAGGCGGTCACCGCGCTCACCGACCGGTACGACGTCGACGAGGCGCGAGCGCGGAGGGACATCGACACCCTGCTGGTCTCGCTGCGTTCCGCCGGGCTGGTGAAGCGATGAGCATCCCCATACTGCCGGCCGACGCGGTGACGGTGTCCTTCCGGCAGCGGCTGGTCACCCGTGCGGTGGTCGGTGTGGCCCGGGTCCTCGCCCGTCGGCAGCCCCGGCACATCAGGGCCGTACTCCTACGGGTACGACGGGGAGCGCGTCCGGCGACGGTGGCTGAGGCCGGACTCGCACGCGACACCGTCCTCACGGTCAGCCCGCGCTGCTGCGGTGCCCGCGCCTGTCTCGTGCGGTCGATCGCCACGGCCCTGCTGTGCCGTACCCGCTCGGTCTGGCCGACCTGGTGCGTGGGCGTGCTCAAAGCGCCCCCCTTCGCCGCGCACGCCTGGGTGGAGGCGGAGGGCCGCATGGTCGACGAGGCCACGGAAGCCGGTTACTACACCCGGCTCATCACCATCGAGGCTTCTGGCGAACTGCCCTCGCCAGGAAAGGAATACGGAATGCGGAGAGGAGGTGACAACGATGGAGAAGGAGAGCTACGAGGCTCCCGTCGTGATGGAGCTCGGCTCGTTCGGCGAGGAGACCGGGGTTTTCGGTATCCGTAACGGGGACGAGATCACCTGGTTCTTCGACACCTGGCAGTAATCGCCCCCGGCGTGTCCGGAAAACGGGGAGGGGAGGTGACCACCATGGACAAGGAAATGTACGAGGCTCCCGCGCTCATCGAGCTCGGGGAATTCACCGAGGAGACGGGCTTCTTCCGTAACGGAGCGAACGAGGCCTACTTCTTCTTCCAGAACCAGAACGACTGATCACCAGTCGTCGGGTCAACGGATCACCAGGTGCGGCGAGCGGTCGCGCGAGCGTCCCCGCCGCGCCTGGTGGCGACAGAGAGACGGGTTGGGGGGACAGATGCGCGAGAGTGACCGACTGCTGGCCGGAACGGTGAGGCGGGACAAGGGACTGTTCGCCGCGGTGGCGGCGCTGCACCTGTTCCAGAGCGTCGCCGGTCTGCTGCTGCCGCTCGCGCTGTCCGGCGCGATCGATGTGGTTCTCGGGCAGACCGGTGACAGCGTCCCGTTCCTGCTGGTGTGCTCCCTGCTGGTGACGATGACGGTCGCCGAGATCGCCGGTCAGATCACCGAGGCCAGGATGCGGGCCGCGGCCACCGCACGGCTCCGGCATGACACGTTCTCCAGAATCTTCCGCATCGGCCTGTCCGCCCGAAGCCGGTTCACGCCCGGGGACCTGTTGAGCCGCTCGCTGGAGAGCACCGCCGAAGCCGGCGGCGCGGGGCTGAATTTTCTCAACGCGGCCTTCGCCGCGCTGACCGCCTTCGGCGGGCTGGTCGCGCTGTTCCTCATCGACTGGCGGCTGGTCCTCGTCTTCGTCCTCGGTGTTCCCGCCGTCTGGCTGCTCGCCCGGATGCTCATCCGCAGGACCACCACGCTCACCGGCGAGTACCAGCGAGCACACGGGGAGCTGTCCGACCGCTTCGTCGACGCCGTCGGCGGAGCCCGCACCATCCGCGCGTCGGCCACCCTCGACCGGGAGGTGGAGCGCGTGCTCCGCCCGCTGCCCCGGCTGCGAGCCGCCGGAACCGGCTTCTGGGAGGCACAGCGCCGAGCGGGCTGGTATCTGTCGCTGCTCGCGCCCGGCCTGCAGATCGGCGTGCTGGCGACGGCGGGATACGGGGTGGTGGCCGGACGGCTGACTCCCGGCCAGATGCTGGCGGCACAGCTCTACTTGACGTATGCGATGCGGCTGCTGTCGCAGGTCGGCATCTTCGCCGAACTGGGCAGGGCGCGAGGTTCGGCCGAGCGGCTTCAGGAGGTGTTCGCCGCGCCACTGCCCCGCCAGGGGGACCGGCACCTGCCGCCGGGGGAGGGGGCCCTCACGTTGCGCGACATCACCGTACGGGCCGACGGCCGGCGCGTACTCGACCGGCTGACGCTCGACATCCCCGCCGGCTCCACCATGGCGGTGGTCGGCGCCTCGGGGTCGGGCAAGACGACGCTGGCGCTCGTCGCCGGGGCGGCGCTGCCACCCGACGGGGGAGAAGTACGACTGGACGGCGCCGACCTCGCCGAGACCGACCGGGGCGAGGTGCGCGACGCCATCGCGTACGCCTTCGAGCGCCCCCACCCACTGGGCGACACCGTGGCCGATCTGATCGGGTACGGCGACCGTCCGGTGACCGCGACCGCCGTACGGGAAGCGGCGCGTGCGGCCCACGCCGACGGCTTCATCAGCCGGCTTCCCCGCGCCTATCGGACACCCGTCGCCGAACTCCGGCTGTCGGGAGGGGAATCGCAGCGGCTCGGGCTGGCGCGCGCGGTCTGCCGGCGAGCCAGGGTCGTGATCTTCGACGACGCGATGTCCAGCGTGGACACGGCGACCGAGAACGAGATCGGCCGGGCCATGGACGAGTCGTTGCGCGGCACCACCCGCATCGTGGTGGCCCATCGGATCACCACCGCCGCCGGCGCCGATCTGGTCGCCTGGCTGGAGCGGGGCCGTGTGCGCGCGGTCGGCCCGCACCGGACGCTGCTGGCAGACCCCGCCTACCGGGCTGTCTTCGGCGCAGGCCGGGACCGACCAGCTCCGGACCGACCAGTTCCGGACGGACACGGCCCGGACAGAGACGGCCCGGACAGAGACGGCTTGGACCGCGAGGAGCCGGACCGCGAGGGGCCGGACCGCGAGGTGTCAGACCGCGAGGAGTCAGACAGAGACCGGCCGGACCGGGCGGGGCCGGACGCGGCAGGGCTCGACGCGTCAGGGCTGGACCGCGCGGGCGGTGTGGCACGCGACCCGGTTGAGGGCCCGGCACACGGCCCGGCACAGGGCCCGGCTCGTGCCAACGGCCGAGAGCGTTCGGGGGCGGTGTGATGGCGTCGGAGACCATGCGGCTCGTACGACCCGTTCTGCGTGCCCATTGCCGCGATCTCGGCGCGCTCGCCGCCTGGTCGCTTGTCGAGACCCTGCCGGTGCTGCTCTCCGGGACCCTGGTGGCGGCGGCCCTCGACCACGGCTTCCTGGACGGCCGCGTCCCGCACGGGCTGCTGCTCCTGCTCGCGTATGGCGTCACGATGGTGATCGGGACGCTCGGGACCAGACAGGCCATGCCGCACACGGCGGCCATGGTGGAATCGCTGCGCGACGCGCTCATCGGCAAGGTGGTCCGTGCCGGACTGCACCGCGCCGTCTATCCGGAGAGCGGCGCCGGACACTCCGGCGGATCGACCACCGATGTCTCGACCGTCGCCCGGCTCACCCGGCAGGTGGAGACGGTCCGTCAGATCTCCGGCGGGCTGCTGCTCTCCCTGCGCGGGGTCGTGCTGGCCATGGTGGCGGCCATGATCGGCCTGTGCGCGCTGGATCCGCTGCTCGCGCTGATCACGGGCGGGGCGGTGCTCACGGCGGCCGCGTTGACGGCTCTGCTCTCCCGGGTGCTCAGGCGACGCCATGTCGCCCTGCTCCGGGCGCAGGAGGAGCTGGCGCGACGGGCGGGTCCTCAACTGACCGGGATCCGGGACGTCGTGACGTGCGGCGCCTGGAAGACGGCGGGGCGGACGGTGGGTGCGGGGGTGGACGCCGAAGCAGCGGCGGCCGTGGCCAGTGCCCGCGCGGGCGCGGGGCGCATCGCCGTGGTCGCGGTGGGCACCCGGCTGCCGTTCGCGATCATCCTGCTCTCCTCGCCGTGGCTCGTCTCGTCGGCCGTACTGACACCCGGCGCGCTGGTCGGCGCCATGGTCTATTTGCTCCAGGGAATCGAGCCGGCGCTGCGTGCCATGGTGCAGACGGTGTCGAACATGGGGCTCCAGCTCTCCGTCACCCTGCACAGGCTCACCGACTTCATCGACGTCCCGCCCCGCCCGCCGTCCGGGACCGCCCCGCTCACAGGGGCGGGCGCGGGAGCCGGCGGCGGCACGGCCACCGACATCGCGCTGCGGGATGTCCTCTTCGCCTACGGGCCACACGCCGAACCGCTCTTCTCCCGTCTCAGCCTCGATATCCCCTACGGCTCGCATCTGGCGATCGTCGGGCCGAGCGGTATCGGCAAGTCCACCCTGGCCTGTCTGGCCGGCGGCCTGGAGCGGGCGCGGTGCGGGGTGGTGACGGTCGGCGGGATACCGGTGCCGGAGCTGGCCGAGGACGAACTGCGCCGACGGGTCGCCGTCGTACCGCAGGAGTCGTACGTCTTCGCCGGCACACTCCGCGAGAACCTCGCCCTCCTGCGCCCCGATGTGCCGGAGAGCGAGCTGGACGCGGCGGCCGTGGCGCTGGGCCTGGGCGAGACCGTGCGCAGGCTGGGCGGTTACGACGCGGCGATCGGCTCACCCGGCTTGCTCTCCCAGGGGGAGCGTCAACTCATCACGCTGGCCCGGGTGTACGTCAGTGAGGCGCGCGTCGTGATCCTGGACGAGGCGACCTGCCATCTGGACCGGACGGGAGAGGAACGGGTCGAGGACGCGTTCATAGCGCGGCCCGGCACGCTGATCGTGGTGGCCCACCGCATCACCTCGGCCCTGCGCGCCGAGCGGATCGCCGTCGTCGGGCAGGACTCACTGACCGTGGGGAGCCATGACGAACTCCTGCGGAAGTCGGCCGAGTACGCCGAGCTGATCGGCTACTGGTCGTCCGCCGGAGAGAGCGCGGAGCCTGCTGGGGAGAGTGCGGAGCCCGCCGGAGAGGTTGCGGAGGCCGTCACCTCCCGACCACGCCCGCTCGTCTGAAGCGAGTGCCCGTACGTGAAGCCTTGAAGCGAGCGCCCGCACCCGGAGCTTCGGCACGGGCGCGGCGGAGTCCGTACGTGCGGTGGCCCCGTTGACGCGGGTTCTCGTGTGTGAAGCGGTCGCGTGTGAGGCGTCGCTCAGGTGACGGGACGTGAGAGGCCATCCGGGGTGGCTATCCCATGGGGCCACATCCATGCGGATATGGCCACTATGCGCCATGTGGGTCGAATGACCGTCACACCCTCTGGATCGCAAACGGTAAATTTCGTTGTGTCCTGGATGGCGGTGCCGCTGACCCCGGCCCGGCCGTCAGGCAGACGACGTGCGGCCGGCGGCACACGCCGGGTGCACACACAAGGGGGAATACCGAGTGCACAGGATCGATGTGCGCCTGCTCGGCGCATTTGAAGTGACCCACGGGGCCGCACGACTCACCGTATCGGCCGGGCGGCAGCAGACGCTGCTGGCCGCACTGGCACTGCACCACGGGCAGATCGTGCCGGTGGACGACATCGCCGAATGCCTCTGGGGGATCGACCCCCCGGCATCGGCGCGCACAACCATCCGCAGCTACATCAAACGCTTGCGCCGTGTGCTGGACGAGGCTCGCGGCACCGAAGGGTCCGTCATCGAGGCGCAGCGGGGCGGATACCGGCTGAGCCGTGAGCTGGTCTCCGTGGACACCACCGAATTCCGCGAACGGACCGAACGCGCCGCGGCGGTGGCCGTCACGGCGGGCCCGGACGCCGAGGCCGCGGCGCTCGACAGCGCCCTCGCCCTCTGGCGCGGCCCGGCCCTCTCTGGGATCCATGGCCCCTCGCTGCACCGCGACGTTCTCCCCTCCCTGGAGGAGGCGAGGCTCAGGGCCGTACACCGCAGGATCGCCATCGGACTGGAGCTGGAGGACCCGGGCGACCATATTCCGCTGCTGCGGCGGACGCTGGCCCTGGACCCGCTTCAGGAACGGTTCTGGGCTCAGCTGATGCTCGCGCTCTACCGGACAGGGCGGTCGGCCGAGGCGCTGCGCGAATACGAGCGGTGCCGTCGCCTGCTGGGCGATCGGCTCGGTGTCGACCCCGGCCCCGAACTGCGCGAACTGCACCAGCAGATGCTGGTCGCGAGCCCCGGTCTCACCGCGTCGACGGGCCGGGCCCGCGCCAGGACCCGTGTCCCGGTCGGAATGCGGGCGGGCGGGCCGAGCCGGTACGTGCCACGCCAGCTTCCGGCGGGCGACGTCCCGTTCACCGGCCGGACGGACGAGCTCGCCATGATCGACGGGCAGTTGCCCGATATGCGGCGCGACGTACCGGGCTGCGCGGGCAACGTACTGCTGCTGGACGGTCCCGCCGGAGTCGGCAAGACGGCCCTCGCGATCCACTGGGCCAACGGACGGCAGGAGCGCTATCCCGGTGGCCAGATCTATCTGGATCTCGAAGGGTTCAGCACCCGTGACCCGCTGAGCCCGGCGGATGCCCTGCGCGCCCTGCTGATCGGCCTCGGGGTGGCCGACGACGAGGTGCCCAGCAGCGTCGGTGAGCGCAGTGCGCTGTTGCGCAGCGAACTGGCCGGCCGCCGCACGCTGCTGCTCCTGGACAATGTGATGTGCCCCGAGCAGATCAGACCACTGCTGCCGGGACCGGCGGGCACCGCGCTGGTCACGAGCCGCAATCAGCTGCGGGGCCTGGTCGTCAGGAACGGCGCCCGGCGTCTGACGCTCGCGCCGTTCGACCACGAGCGGTCGGCCGATCTGCTGAACCGGCTGCTGGGCGGCCGGCGCCTGGCGGAACGCGCCGCGCTGGACGAACTCGCCGCGCTCTGCGGCGGTCTGCCGCTCGCCCTGCGCATCCTCGCCGAGCGGGCCGCGCGCCAGCCGGAGGTCAGCCTGCGGCGGTTGGTGACGGACATCCGCGGCGAGGAGCCGCTCAACGCGTTCCGGCTGAGCGAGGACGGCACCGACCTGGACACCGTGCTCTCCTGGTCGCTCAAGGGGCTGACCGAAGCGGCGGCCCGGCTGTACGGAGTGCTCGCGGCGGGCGCGAGCGCGTGGACCTTCGCGGGCATGGCCCCGGGCGCGGAGAAGGGGAAGGGGATCGGGCCGGCGGACGCGGCGGCGCTGCTGGGCGTCTCCCGGGAGGAAGCGGTATGCCTGCTCGATGAACTCGTACAGGTTCATCTGGTGGAGAGGCACGGATCGGATCGGTTCGGACTGACGGCGGCCTGTTTGACCCGCGTCCCGCGGGTGCTGGCCGGCGCGTTGTCCGTACCGGCCCTGCCCGTCTCCGTCCCGGGTTCTGTTTCCGTACCCGGTCCTGTCCCTGTGCCTGTTCCCGTCGCTGTGTCCGTGCCCTGACGCGGTGTCCGCGGTCCTGCGGACGGTCCCGCGCGCACCCCTGCCCACCCCCATGAGGCAGGTGTGCGCGCGACCAACGGGACCGCTTCCCCCCACCGCGCGGAAGCGTCAGCACAGTGACCAAAGAAACGCTATCGCTGGAGCCCTTCGGCGTGTGACGGTCAATCGACCGACAAACCGACGAGGCACGGCGACAGGTGGGGCACCGAGTGGCACATGAGCCGGACGATCCTCAGGCCCCGCCCGAACCCGCCGGAAGAACCGGGCCTGCCGGGCGCGCGGGGCCCGCGGAGCGGGAGTTCGTGCGGTTCGCGTACCGCTACGCGTACCGGATCCGGCTGGTGGTGGTCTGCTCCTGCGCGGTTCTGGCCGTACCGGCGATGCCCGCCGACCGTATGGCCATCGCCTCGGTCATCTCCTGTGTCGTGCTCGGCTGGAGCGTTCTGCACTACCGGCTGGGGATGGCGGGGACCCGCCCCGGGCCACTGCTCGCCGCCGACATGGCGGTGCTGACCGGCCTCTGCCTCACCCAGGAACTGACGATTCCGGACAGCCAGTCCATGTACGGCAGCACCTGGCTGCTGGTGGTGGTCAGCATCGTGGCGGTCGGGTACCAGATGATGTACCCGGCGGGACTCGCGCTGGCGATGGCGCTGCTGCTCTCCGTCGTGGATCTGGCCGGTGCCATGCTCGACCGCCCCGACGGCTGGGACTACGCGGTGCCCAATGTCAGCTGGCTGCTGGTGCAGAGCCTGCTCGCCCAGGGGCTCTACCGGCTGGTGCTGCGCGCGAGCAGAGCCGCCGACGCCGTCGGTACGCAGGCGGCCGCCGCCCGGCGCCGGCACGAAGTGGCGCAGGCGCAGCACTCGGCGGAGCGCGAGCATCTGGCGACCCTGCACGACACCGCGTGCGCCACGATGCTGATGGTCTCGGCCCACGGTCAGTCCCTCCGGCCGGAAATACTGCGCACCCAGGCGGCCAAGGACCTGCGGCGCCTGGCGTCGGAACGGGCGACATCCGGTGAGACGGATGTCGCACAGGAACTGTTCGCGGAGACCGGCGACCACCGGCTCGTCGTACGCGCCGAGTTCGACGGCTCACTCGGTCTGATCTGGCGGCCGGCCGTCGAGGCGCTGCGCGGCAGCCTCGGCGAGGCGCTGCGGAACGTCGCGCGCCACGCGGGCGTCAACTCCGCGACCGTGACCGCGCGCCGGGAGGGTGACACCGTCACGGTCGTCGTCAGCGACGACGGAACCGGATTCGATGTGACGCGGGTGCCGCCGCACTGCCAGGGGCTGGCCCGCTCGGTCGTCGAGCGCATGGCCGCCGTCGGGGGCAGGGCGACGGTCGACTCGCGGCCGGGCCACGGCACCGCCGTACGGCTGGAGTGGCCGCATGTCTGACGACCATCGGCCTTGCGGTCCGCCCGTGCCCGGTCCACCGGCGCCCGGTGCGCACCCACCGGGGACGGATTCGCACCCGCCGGGGACGGATCGGCGACCGCTCGACACGCGACCGCTCGATGCGCGACCGCCCGACTCACGGCCGCTCTGCTCGGGGCCGCCCGATCCGCGGCCGTCCGACCCCCTCGACGGCGAACCACCGCCGTCCGATCCGCTGACGGACCGGATCGCCGCCGGCATGCTCGGCGCGCTGCGGCTGGCAGGGCTCGGCATTCTCTCCGCGGTCCACTTCGGACTGGCGCTCCCCGCCCTGCTGTCCAACCTCGACGGCTACCGGCACCCCTGGGTGCAGCTCATCGCGTTCGGCCTGCTGACGCTCATCATCGTGGTCGACGCGCTCCTCGGAATGGCCGGCCGGCGCCGCCCCCGCCGCTGGGTCGCGGCCGGGCTGCTGTGCTCGCTCGCGGCGGCCGTCGTCGCCACCAGCCAGCTCCCCGGCGATCACTTCCTCGCCACCCCGCACTGGACGTTTCTGGAGATCGGCTGGTTCGGCGTCCTGCTGCTGTTCGACGCGGGTCTGAACGCGACGCTGCTCTTCGTCGCGCTCCATGTCGTCGTGACGCTCGGACAGCTGCTGCTCGCCGGGATCCCGTCCCGGCAGGCCGCGGCCGGTATGGCCGTCAGCGCCCTCGCCATCTGCGCGTTCCAGATCGCCGCCGCGGTGATGGCCAGGCTGCTGCGGGGGTGCGCGACCGCGGCCGGTGCCACGGCACGGGAGCAGGAGCGGGTACGTACCGAGGCGGCGGTCTCCGCCCAGGTCCACGCCGACCAGCGGTCGCGCTACCGCGATCTCGGCCGCTCGGTACTGCCGCTGCTGACCGGGCTGGCCGACGGAACGCTCGACCCCGGGGACGAGCGGGTACGCCGCCGCTGCGCCTTCGAGGCCGCCCGGATGCGACGTCTCTTCGCGGAACGGGACCACGCGTCGGACCCGCTGCTCCATGAACTACGGGCGGGTATCGGGGTGGCCGAACGCCACGGAGTGGATGTGCAGCTCGCCGTACGGGGCGCGTCCGCTCCGGTGCCCCGGCATCTTCGCCGCGCGCTGACCGAGCCCGTACTCGCCGCGCTCGCGACCGCCGAACGCAGCGCGCGGGCGACCGTCGTGCGCGGCGGCGGGCAGGTACGGGTCAGTGTGGTGACGGACGCGCCCGAGACGGACATCCCGGAACCGACCGAGCGGGGTATCCGCGTACGTACGGTGCACAGCGAGGGCCGGCTCCTCGTCGAGGCGTCGTACACGCTGCTCGCGGCGCTGCCGTCCCCGCCGTCCCCGCCGTCCCCGTCCGGCGACGTACACGTCCCGGAGAACCGGAACGCTCAGAGTTCGTCCAGCGAGGTCAGCCCGTCCTGAATGGCCCTCGCGACCAGATTCGCCTTGGTCGTCGCGGGCCGCCCCGCGTTCGCGTACTTGATCCGTACCCGCTCCAGATACGTGTTCACCGTACGGACGGAGATCCCGAGGCTCTCCCCGACCATCGCCTTCGACTCCGACTGGAACCACTCCAGCAGCACCTCCACCTCGCGCGGGGTCAGCGCGGGGCGGCCCTTTCTGGCATCGCTGCCGAAAGCACCGGCGAGAGCGGGCGGTGTGTAGGGCCGGCAGTCGGCGGCGGCCAGGGTGGCCGCCATGAGATGCCGCTCGCCCTCGGCCTTCGTCAGATAGGTGAACGCGCCCAGATCCAGACAGGTCAGCGCCGTTTCCTGGCTTTCCTGCATGGTGTAGACGATCACCTGGCGCTCCTGCGCGACCAGTTGCCTCAGCTCGGGGTACGCGGGCACCCCGTGGGAGAGCTGGAGATCGAGCACCACCACATCGGCCGCCCGGCCGGGGCCGTGCATCGCGACGGAGAGATCCGGGCCCTTGGCCGTGACGGTGATCGGCCGTTCCGACGCGGCGTACCAGGATTCGATCCCCGCGAGCACCACGGGATGGTCGTCGATCAGCGCCACGCTCACGGACTCGCTTTCCGGCATGCCCGTCATCCTCCCCCCAACCGGCGACGCGCCGCCATACCCCGCCGT
Source organism: Streptomyces sp. L-9-10 (assembly GCF_004151105.1). Taxonomy (GTDB): domain Bacteria; phylum Actinomycetota; class Actinomycetes; order Streptomycetales; family Streptomycetaceae; genus Streptomyces. The sequence goes on along the minus strand of NZ_PHRF01000052.1, from coordinate 7,361 downwards.
GCCCGCTAGGCCGTGTCCGCAAAGTATCGCCGTCCGCCCGCAGGGCGGGGTTCGCGGCGTCCGGTGCGTGCGATCGCGAGGCGGCGGATCGTCCTCGTACTGGACGTACTTGGACGACTCCGACAACGCGGCGAGCGTGCGTGCCGGGCGTCGCGAACCAGGCGAGACTTTGCGGACACGGCCTACGCCCCGCCCCCGCCGGGTGGACGGGCAACGCGGGCCTGCTGCCCGCCGAGGGCTTCGTCGTCCTGCTCCCGCGCCGCCCGTGGCGCACCCCTCCCCGGGCGTCAGAGGATCCCTCCCCGGGCCTCAGCGCACCGGAGCCCCCGGGCCCAGGGGGATCCCGAGCAGCCACCAGACGAAGAACAGCGTCGTCCAGGCGACCAGCATCGCCATCGCCACCGGGAGCGTGCAGGAGACGAGCGTGCCGATGCCCGCGCTCTTCTTGCGGGTCTGGAGGAAACCGACCGTCAGCATGAAGGTGGTGCTCATCGGCGTGATCGAGTTCGTACAGGAGTCGGCTATCCGGTAGAGCGCCATCGTCGTCGCCGGATTGATGTGCAGCAGCATCAGCATTGGCACCAGGACCGGCGCGACCAGGGCCCACAGCGCCTGGCCGCTGGTGATGAGCAGGTTCATACACGCGACGGCGACGATGAGGACCGCGAAGAGGACGAGGGTCGGCGCGCCCAGGCCGCGGATGGCGTCCGCGCCCGTCACCGCGACCCAGGTCCCGATGTTCGTCCACTTGAAGAGCGCCACGAACTGCGAGACCGCGAAGAAGATCACCAGCAGCGGCGCGATGGAGCGCAGCCCGTCCGCCATGAAGGCCGGCACGTCGTGGTTGGAGACGATCGCGCGGGTGAGCCTGCCGTACAGCACCCCGATGACGAGGAAGAACAGCGCGAGGAAGATCGCGATGTTGTCGAAGAGCGGGGATTCGATGATCCCGCCGTCCTCGGCCCGCAGCGGCGAGCCGCCGGGGACCGTGGCGAGGGCGACCAGGACCCAGTAGCCCAGCGCGGCCCAGCCCGTCAGCCGCAGCGCACGGATCTCGCGGGGGCCGGGTGCCGGGCGGGCGGTGTCGTCCGTCGCGGCCTCGGGGCTGTGCCGCGGCGTCCCGGTGGCGTGAGGCCGCGCCTCGGGAGTGTCGGGCAGCGCCTCGGGCTCGTCGGGCAGCAGGGTGTGCTCGCGCCGGGCCAGCACCCGTTCGACCACGAAGGTGATGACGAAGGCGAGGACGAGCGCCGACACGGTCGTGAAGTACATGTTGTCCGTCGGACGCACGACCGCGTGCGGCGAGACCGTCTGCGCCGCCTCGGTCGCCATCGCCGCGAACGCCGCGTCGCCCGGCGCGATCAGCGGGTTGGCGTCGCCGGCCGCGTTGATGGAGACGAAGGCCACGATCATGCCGAGGAGCGGGGAGCGGCCCACCGTCCGGAAGGCGATCGCGCCGAGCGGTATCAGGATGATGTACGCCGAGTCGGAGAGGAACTTCGACAGCGCGCCCGCGAGCGCCACGGCCAGCACCACGTACTTGCCGGGCACCCGGGCCAGGGACTTGCGCGCCAGCGTCTCGAAGAAGCCCGCGCGCTCGGCGACGGCGACGCCCAGCATGACGATGGTGACGGTCCCGAGCGGACCGAAGGTCACGAAGTTCTCCTCGATCATCGAGAGGAACTCGCGAGACCCCGGCACGGAGAGCACCGTCTGTACGGCGACCCGCTTGCCGGTCCCGGGGTCGGTGACCTGGAGCCCGCCCGACGCCATCGCCCAACTCGCCACCGCCGTGACCGCGAAGAGGATCCAGAAGAGCCAGAAGGGGTGCGGCAACCGGTTTCCGGTGCGCTCGATCACGCCCAGGAATCTGATGAGTCTCGGCGGTACGGGGTCGACGGCTGTGGTGTCCACGGCTGCCATGGGTCCCTCCTTCTGCGGTGCGACTGCTGTGGACGGACGCCTCGTCGGCGGGGCGGCCGAGCCGGTGACGGTCTGTGGTGCGGTGACCTTACGAGCAGCCGGGAGAAGTCTGACCAGGGTTACCTGGGGCGCGGTAATCGGGGCCCGGCGGGACCGCCAGGGCCGCAGTCTCGGCGTAGACCGCCGCGCCTCACGCGGCGGTGTCCGGTCACGCGGCGCCCTTCGGCGCCCGTGGCTCACCTCGCACCACGGGAGTCCTCTTGTCCGCTGCCGCCCCCACGCCGCAGTCCCCGCTGTCTCCAGAGCCCGCGCAGTCCCCGCTGTCTCCACAGCCCGCACCGTCCGCACGCTCGGCTCCCTCCGCACGCTCGGCCCCCTCCGCGCGCTCCGCACCGTCCGCGCGATCGCTCGCCTCGGAGATCTCCGCGCTGCGCCCGCGCATGGAGCGCGTCAGCCGCGCGATCCACGCCAGACCGGAGCTGAAGTTCGAAGAGGTCCACGCCCAGGAGGTGCTGACCGGCTGGCTGGCCGAGTCCGGCTTCACGGTGACGGCCGGGGCCGGCGGGATCGGTACGGCGTTCGTGGCGGTCCATGAGGGGAGCGCGCCAGGACCGTACGTCGCCGTGCTCGCCGAGTACGACGCCCTGCCCGGCATCGGCCACGGCTGCGGCCACAACCTGATCGCGGCGGGCGGCGCGGCGGCCGCGATCGCCGCCGTACGCGCGCTGCCCGGCCACCCCGGGACCATCGCCGTGATCGGTACCCCGGGCGAGGAGATGGGCGGCGCGGGGAAGATCAAGCTGGCCGACGCGGGGGTCTTCGACGGGGTGGACGCGGCCGTGATGTTCCACCCGGCGGACCGCTCCCTGACCACCCGGCACGGCCTGGCCGCGGCGCATCTGCGGGTCGCTTTCAGCGGCGTCGGCGCGCACGCCGCCAAGTCCCCGTGGGAGGGCAGGAGCGCGCTGGCGGGCGCGCAGCTCTTCCTCAACGCGCTCGACGCCATGCGGCAGTTCATGCCGCCTACCGCGCGGATCCACGGGATCATCACGGACGGCGGCCAGGCCCCGAATGTGGTCCCGGCCCATGCCGCGGTGGATCTGTATGTGCGGGACCGGACGGCGGAGTCCGCCGAGGCGCTGGTCGCCCGGGTCCGCAAGGCGGCGCACGGGGTGGCCCTGGCCACCGAGACCGAGGCCGAGGTGTCCGAGACCGGCCCGATGTACGCCGACCGCCGGAACAACACCGTGCTCGCCGAACGCTTCGGCGAGACGGTACGGGCGCTCGGCCTGGACATCGTGCCGGGAGATCCGGCCACCCCCGCGGGCTCCTCCGACATCGGCAACCTCTCGCAGCTGCTGCCGGTCATCCATCCGTACGTCCAGATCGCCGAGACGGGCACGCCGAGCCACTCGGAGGCGATGCGCGAGGCCGCGGCGACGGCACACGCGCACGACCGTACGGCGATCGCGGCGACGGGACTCGCCCGGGTGGTGTGCGACCTCGTCGGCGACCCGGCGTTCCTGGCGGCGGCGCGGGCGGAGTTCGCGGGCGCGTCCGGGGGAGCGTGCGGGGGGCCCGTCCGTACGTAAACTCCCCGTATGTCGGTCGTCATCGTCCTGGAGGGGGCCGGACCCGGCTCCTTCACGGTGGCGGTGTCCCCGCTCGCGGAACTCTCCGCCTGTCTGCACGCGCTGACCGAGTCCGCCCACCACCCGGAGCTGCGGGACTGGGGGCGCGCGGTCACCGCGAACGCGTCGGCGGAACTGCGGGCCGGGCTGCGCCGGTTCTCGCCGCTCTGGTCGGCGCTGCGCTGGCGCGGTTTCTATCCGGGGCTCGACGGTATGAGACCCGCGGGCCCCGGCTCCGCCCCCGCCTCCGCCCCCGGCTCCGCCCCCGGCGCTGGTCAGGGCCCTGGGCCCGCCCCCGGCTCCGGGCCCGGCGCGGGTCAGGGCTCCGCCCTGGAGGAGCAGTTCCGTACCGTCGCGCACCTGCCGATCGGCCGGTTCGCCGAACTGACCGCCTTCGCCTGCGTCAACGGCTACACCCGCTTCGACTTCTCCCGGCTGCTGCGCTCCGCCGACCAGCGGGCGGCGCTCGAACACGCCGCCGCCGCGCTGTCCGCCGGACGGCGGGAGTTCGCCGCGCAACTGCTGCGCGACCCCGAGGCCTGCCGCGCCGATCTGCTCGCCTTCCTCGACCGCTGCCGGTCGGAGTTCTTCGCGGAGGTGTGGGCGGGGGCCGAGCCCGAACTCACCCGCTCCGCGCTCGCGGTACGCGGACGCCTGACGCCGGGCGCGGGACGGGCCGGCGGCAGCGGAAACAGCCGCCCCCCAAGCGCCACCCACACCACCCGCACCACTCATCCCAATCGCACCACCGAGGACCTGGCCGAAGCCCTCGCCTCGCTCAGCCCCGACTCCTCCCGCCTCGGCGCCCCGCCGCGCGTCGTCTTCGACAAGCTGCACCACTCGGTGATCACCCCGGCCCGCACCCCGGTCGTCCTCGTACCCACCCGCTACAACGCGCCGCATCTGGTGGTCAAGAACGAGCCCGGCCTGCCGCCCGTACTGCACTACCCCGTGGACGCCCCCGAGGTCGGCGTCACGCTCGCCCGCAGCCGGATGCTCGCGCTGACCGACCCGCACCGGGTCCGGCTGTGCCGATTGATCGCCAGGGAGCCGATGACCACCCTGGACCTGGCGGCGAGACTCTCCATGACCCAGCCCCAGGTCTCCCGCCATCTGCGGGCGCTGCGCGATCTCGGCCTGGTCGGAGCGGAGCGCAGCGGCCGGTTCGTGCACTACCGTCTCGATCTCGCGGCGGTCGAACGCATCGGCCAGGACGTCGTGAGAGCGCTCCAGCACTGAGACCGAGGAGGCAGCCGGATGGACGGTACGGACCCCACGGACCCCACGGACCCCACGGACCGTACGCACCGCCGGCCGATGGATCTCACGGCGTACGAGGAACGGACCAGGAGCGGCCCCTGCTTCGTCTGCGCGTTCCTCGCGGGGGACCCCGCGTTCCGGCACGAGACGGTGTACGAGGACGAGGACCACGTGGCCTTCCTCGACCGCTACCCGACCCTGCCGGGAAAGCTCCTGGTCGCGCCGAAGGCCCACGTCGAACAGGTCGTCGGCGACCTGGACGAGACCGCGTACATCCGGCTGATGCTGTTCGTACGGACGGTCGCGCTGGCGATGGAGGACGTCCTGGCGCCCGAGCGCACGTATCTGCTCTCACTGGGGAGCGGGCAGGGCAACGCGCATCTGCACTGGCACATCGCCGGGCTGCCGCCGGGGGTGCCGTACGAGCGGCAGCAGTACCACGCGCTCATGGCCGAGAACGGCGTACTGACCGCGTCCCCCGAGCAGAACGCGGCCCTGGCCGAGCGGTTGCGCCACGCGGTGCGGGAAAGGCTGGGGCATGGACCTCGATGATCTCCGGCGCCGCGCCCCGCGCACGAACCGGCCGGTCGCTCAGCGGGCCCGGCCGTCCGCCCCCGCCCCCACTACCGCTTCCGCACTACCGCTTCCGCCCCGGCTACACCGCGTCGTTCGGACGGGACATCCGGAGCGCCAGCTCCCGCAGCAGATCCTCCGAGGTGATGTCCGTACGGCCGCTGTCGTGGACCTCGGCCAGTTGCGCGAAGACATACGTGAACGCGCCGATCAGCTGCATCATCGGCGGCAGCGCCGCCGCGGTCACCGCGTGCGCCGCTTCGAGCGGGGTGGACTCCGGTGAGACCGTGAAGGAGGGGAAGACCTCGGCGAGCAGCGATCCGATCTGCCCCTCGCCCGAGCCCCGCTCGGGCGAGGAGCCCTCCGCGCCGGTGCCCCCGCCCGCCTGCCCGCCCGCCTGCCCGTCCGTCTCCCCGCCCGCGTCCCGGTTGGCGGTCCGGATCCACTCCGCGGACTGCGTGAGAATGCCGATGGCCCTGAGAACGACTTCGCTCTGCTCCATACCCCGAGCCTATGGGGGCGCACCGCGGTCCGTGGCCGGTCCACGGCTCTTCATGGCGCGGTCAAGACGAGGTCAAGGCGCGGGCGCCCGCTCGGGCGCCGTGCTCGCGTCGCCCGCGCGAGGTGGAAGTGGGCAAAACCCGGACGCGACACCGGGTTCGGACCTACCCTCAAGTGGTGTCGGGCGAGTCCGGCCGGGTGCTTGTTGTCGATGACAACAGGGTCATCAGGCAGTTGATCAGGGTCAATCTCGAACTAGAGGGGTTCGAGGTCGTGACCGCGGCCGATGGTGCCGAGTGCCTGGAAGTGGTCCACGACGTGATGCCCGACGCCATCACCCTCGATGTGGTGATGCCGCGGCTCGACGGTGTCCGTACCGCCCAGCGGCTGCGCGCCGACCCCCGCACCCGCGATCTGCCGGTCGCGATCATCAGCGCCTGTACGCAGTACGAGGTGGAGTCCGGCATAGCCGCCGGAGTGGACGCCTTCCTCGCCAAGCCCTTCGAGCCGGCCGAGCTGGTCCGGCTCGTACGGCGGCTGACGCACCGGGAGGGCCCGCCGCCGCTGGACGGCAGACACGGTGCCGGGCGGGCCGGAAGCGCCCGCGGCTGACCGCATCGCGAAACCGGTTCGCGAAGAGGCCCCCCTCCTCCCATACGCTTGTCCCGTGACCCCCGCCGAGCTCTCCCGAACCGTACGGCGCGCCGTGTGCCGCGCGGTCGAGGACGACGCCCTTCCCGGGCCCGTGCCCGAACGGGTCACGGTCGAACGGCCCCGGCCCGGCGGCCGGGGGGACTACGCCAGCAACATCGCGCTGAAGCTCGCGGGCCCGGCCGGGCGCCCGCCCCGGGAGATCGCCGAGATCGTACGCGCGAACATCCTGCGCTCCGCGACCACCTCCGCGACCACCTCCGGGGCCGGTTCCGCGACCGACGCGGCTCCCGGCACCAGCACCAGCCCCGGCATCGACCGCATCGAGATCACCGGCCCCGGCTTCCTGAACTTCACCCTGGCCCGCGACACCCGCGCCGAACTGGTCCGTACGATCCTGCGCGCGGGACCGCGCTACGGGCACGGCGACGCGCTCGCCGGTACGACCGTGGCCTTCGCCGCCTCCGACGAGCCCCGGGCCGCCCTCTGGACCGACACGGTCGTGGGGCTGCTCCGCAGCCAGGGCGCGCGGGCGGAGGTCGTGCCCGGAGCGGACGGAGTGGACGGCACCGACGGGGCGGACGGGGCGTACGAGAGGCCGCGCCCGCTTCCCGCCCCCGCGGGCGACGACCTCTTCGCCCGGCTGGGCCCCGACGCGGCCCGCTGGGGGCTGCTGCGGCCCGCCGCCCACGACCGCCCGTACACCGGTTCCGAGTTGCTGGTACAGCGCGAGAGCAACCCCCTCTTCCGGGTGCGGTACGCGTACGCCCGTACGCGCGCCCTCGCACGCAACGCGGCGGAACTCGGCATCACCCCCGACCCGGC
>NZ_PHRF01000051.1 GCF_004151105.1 Streptomyces sp. L-9-10 | reverse complement strand
CGGGGCCAGAGCACCAGTACGGCGATGGTCCCCGCCCCGATGAGGAACGCGGTCAGCGCCGTACCGGTGGTGAGAATGTCGCCGGCCAGTCCGGGCAGGCCGGCGATCTTGCCGAGTCCGCCGGACGGCTGCGCGGTGTCGGCCATGGCGTAGACCTGGCCCAGGACGAGCACCAGGCCGATGCCGGCCAGCATTCCCTGGACGACGGCGACGGAGATGGCCCGGAACCAGCGGCCGAACCCGAAGGCGCCGAGGGCCAGTTGCAGCAATCCGGACACCAGGACGATGGCGCCGAGCGTACCGACGCCGAATTCTTTGACGGCTTCGTATACGAGGACCGTGAGACCGGCTGCCGGGCCGCTCACCTGGAGCGAGCTGCCGGGCAGGCAGCCCACGATGAGCCCGCCGACGATACCGGTGACCAGACCGAGTTCGGCCGGGACTCCGGAGGCGACCGCCACCCCCACACAGAGGGGTAGCGCGACGAGGAAGACGACGAGGGACGCGAGTATCTCGCGTCGAAGGACACGCTGGTCCTTCAGAAGTGGGAGGGAGAGCATGACGGGTTGTCCTAGCTGTGCGGTCCGCGAGCGGACGGAAGGTGGGGAGAGGTCGATGCCGAGGCCGCAGTCACAGCGGTCTGAACTCCCCACCCAGCTCGGGCCGGTGGACGCTGATCGCGCCCGTGTCCACTTCGTAGTACCAGGCGTGCAAGGAGAGACGGCCGTCCGCGAGACGTTCCCGTACGGCGGGATAGCCCCGGAGGGTGTCGAGTTGTGCCGCCGCGTGGTGCCGTACGGCGTGGGCGAGGCCGTGCCCCGACGGAAGCTTGGAGGCACGGAGGCCGAGCCAGCCGCGCACGGCGGGAACGGCCGACAGGTCCTCGCCGCGGACCATGGCGCCGACGGCGCCGCAGTGTGAGTGACCGCAGACGACGATGTCACGGACGTCGAGCACACGCAGCGCGTACTCGATCGTGGCGGTCTCGCCGCTGGGGCGGTCCCGGTCGTACGGGGGGACGATGTTGCCCGCCGTACGCAGCTCGAACAGCTCGCCGGGGCGGGCGCCGGTGATGAGGGAGGGGATGACACGGGAGTCCGAGCAGGTGATGAACAGTGCTTGCGGCGTCTGCCCCGCCGCGAGATCTCGGAACTCTTCGGGGCGTTCCGCCACCTGCACGGAGAAGGAACGGGCGTTGTCGATGAGGGATTTCATGATGGCCTGCCTCCTGCACTCCCGGGCTCGCCGGGGCGCGGTGTGGTCGGGTCAGTGGGGGGTGAAACGGGTGTGCGAGAACTGCTGGTTGTGCATGAGCGTTGAACCTGGAGGTCGATCGTGAGGGTGAAGACGTGAGGGTGAAGACGTGAGGGTCGCGTCAGGGGAAAGGGCCGAGCGTCAGAGATGTCCCGGGCCTGATGGGGAGCCGTGCGGGCGTCGCGCCCTGCCGGATCGCGGCAGTTGGGGAGCCCGGCGTGGCGGCTGCCGGGTGATGGTCCGGGCGGCCGGGGTCAGAGAGCGGTCGTCCCGCGTCTGACGGTGGACTCGCGGTCCAGTCGGATTCTCACAGCTCGCCCTTTCCGTCTTTCGGTCTTTCCGTGGTGCCCGTGCGGGCACGGCCGTACGGCGCCGACATGTCGTCAGTTCCGATGATGCCGCACCGCAGCCTCACCTACTTTGCCTGAACATTACTTCTTTGTGAAAGATCAAAATTCCGCCAAGTGCTCTCTTGGTGACGCAAAGTGGCGGTTCGTGGGTACGGAAACGAACTGGGGCCTGCGGGAGTGTGCCCCACAGGCCCCAGATGTCACTCTCGGTGTCCGCTGTTACGTGCGTCGCATTTTCTGTCTTCGGTCGCGTCGCTTTACCCAGGCCGCCACAGTCCGTCGCCGTTCGCAGATGCGTTCTAGTGTCGGTAGAAGATCCGGTCGCCGTACTCGGTCATGACGCGGCCGTTCCACTCGGTCCCGCCGTCGACGTTCCCCGAGCGAAGGAGCGGGGGTTCGATTCCGCGTTCGACGAGTTCTCCGGCGGCCGCGGCCATCATGGCCTGCATCAGGGCGCTGGTGACGACGGTGGAGGCGGGCGCGAAGGGCGCCTCGATGCCGTCGGCCGTCAGTTCCGCGTCACCGACCGCGATCTTGCTGTCCAGCACGATGTCGCAGTGGTCCTTGAGGTAGGTCCCGGTGAGGTGGCGTGACTTCGTCTCCGTCGCGTACGCCACGGACGTCACGCCGATGACTTTGAGCCCCAGCGCCCGCGCGTTCATCGCCATCTCGACGGGCAGCGCGTTGCGCCCGGAGAGGGAGATGATCACCAGCAGGTCCCCGGCACGGGCGGGGGAGGAGTCGAGGACGGCGCCCGCCAGCCCGTCGACCCTCTCCAGGGCGGAGCCGAGGGTGGCCGGCATGACATCGACGCCGACCACGCCGGGCACGGTGAGCAGGTTCATCACGGCGAAGCCGCCGGCCCGGTAGACGACGTCCTGCGCGGCGAGCGAGGAGTGCCCGGCGCCGAAGGCGAAGAGCCGGCCCCCGGCGGCGACGGTGTCGGCGACGGCGGTTCCGGCGGCGGCGACGCGGGCGGACTCCTCGTCGCGTACCCGCTGGAGCAGACCGATCGCCGCATCGAAGAACTGACCGGCCAGCTTGCTCTCGCTCATCGGGAAGGCCCTTCCAGGGTGGGGGATCAAGGGCGGAACAGAGGGTGGTTCAGGGCTGGGACCAGGGGCGGGACGGGCACGGGGAATGTCTGTGCCGCGGATCACGTTGAGGTCTGGACCATTGCTCTGTCAATACGGCGACCCGACATGGCTGTCCCGCCGCAACCGGGCTCCGCCCCTTCCGCTCTCCACGCACGGCACGGTTGTCGGTGGTATGCGTCAGAATTGAGTCAGGGCCAGCGCACGATTTATCGAGGGGCATGTATGTCCGGACTGATCGACACGACGGAGATGTACCTCCGCACCATCCTTGAGCTGGAAGAGGAAGGTGTGGTCCCGATGCGGGCCCGGATCGCGGAGCGGCTCGACCAGAGCGGGCCGACGGTCAGCCAGACCGTGGCCCGTATGGAGCGCGACGGACTGGTGCAGGTCGCGGGTGACCGGCATCTGGAGCTGACGGAGGAAGGGCGTCGGCTGGCGACGCGCGTCATGCGCAAGCACAGGCTCGCCGAGTGTCTCCTGGTCGACGTGATCGGCCTGGAGTGGGAGCAGGTGCACGCGGAGGCGTGCCGCTGGGAGCACGTGATGAGCGAGGCGGTGGAGCGGCGCGTGCTCGAACTGCTCCGCCACCCGACGGAGTCGCCGTACGGCAACCCGATCCCGGGCCTGGAGGAGCTGGGCGAGAAGGCCGAGGCGGATCCGTTCCTGGATGTGGGGATGGTGAGTCTCGCCGAGCTGGACCCGGGCGCCGAGGGCAAGACGGTCGTGGTGCGGCGGATCGGCGAGCCCATCCAGACCGATGCCCAGCTGATGTACACGCTGCGGCGCGCGGGCGTACAGCCCGGGTCCGTGGTGAGCGTGACGGAGTCTCCCGGCGGGGTGCTGGTCGGGAGCAGTGGCGAGGCGGCGGAGCTTCAGTCCGAGGTGGCGTCGCACGTCTTCGTGGCCAAGCGCTGAGGCACCGGGTCCCGTAGTCGAGGGAGCGCCGTCCGCCCATGGGGGGCGGGCGGCGCTTCGGCGTGTGCACCTACGGGGTGCGTGCGCGGGTGTGCTGAGACGCCCGGACGGCGGAGTGACTCAGGGGAGCGTCACGTGGCCGGACTGTATGCGCTTTCCGGCGGGAGGGGGCGACGGCTGGGCGTTCGCGTGCCAGTCTGTGGCAGAGGCATATGACCTGAGGTGCCGGCCGGGGGTGCGGCTCCGGGTCGGTCGGAGGCCGGGGAGGGAGCAGGGTGATGCGCCTGTGCGGGGGTGCGCACTGTGTGTCGCGTCTGCGGTACGGCGCGTATGTCCTGCCGCTGTCCGGGCGGGGAGACCTGTGCGATCCACGTGATCCGCGGGCCTCTGAGCGAGTGCGGGAGTGTGAGCGAGCGCGTGAGCGGGCGCGTACTCCGCGTACTCCGCTTACTCCGCTTACTCCGCGTACTCCGCGCGAGCCCGGCGATCCCAGCCGGAGCCGGAGCCGGAGCGTTGTGCGAGGGGGCGGCTCCGGTGCCTTTCGGCACCGGAACCTGTCCTCCCCTGCGCTGACCCGGAGCCCCGAGCTCCCAGGGTCATTCCCCTCGGACCGTCATCCCCGAGCGGCCCGCCTCCCGGAGAAGATCTCCCCCGGGCCGCGTCCGGCAATCCTGGGGTGTGGTCACTCGAACGAGCGGTGTTGCGGGCGGGAATCAGTTTTTCGAATGGGAGTTCGATAGTCTGGCGTGGCTGGACGCATCGGAACGGGGCCATGGCGGAATCCGACTCGACCACTCAGGACCGAAGGGGGTGCCGGGACGCATGGTGCGGCGCATCGATGTGACCGGAGCGGACGGTGTACGTCTCGCTGCCTGGGAGTTTGCCGACCCGCCCAAGCGGCGGGAGGAGACGGAGAGGGCTTCCGGCGTCTTACTGCTGCACGGCCTCATGGGCCGCGCCTCGCACTGGGCCGCCACGGCGCGCTGGCTCTCGGAGCGGCACCGCGCGATCGCGCTCGACCAGCGCGGACACGGCCGCAGCGACAAGCCGTCCGGAGGGCCGTTCACGCGCGAGGCGTACGTGGCCGACGCCGAGGCCGCGATCGAACAGCTCGGGCTGGGGCCCGTCACGCTCATCGGTCACTCGATGGGCGCGCTCACCGCCTGGCAGCTCGCCGCCAAGCGGCCCGATCTGGTCCGGGCCCTGATCATCTGCGACATGCGGGCGTCGGCGCTGGGGGCGGCCTCCCAGCGGGAGTGGGCGGACTGGTTCCGCGCCTGGCCGGTCCCGTTCGCCACGCTCGCCGACGTACGGAAGTGGTTCGGCGAGGACGACCCCTGGGTGGAGCGGCCCACGCCGGCGCGGGGCGAGTTCTTCGCCGAGGTGATGGCGGAGAGCGCGGACGGCTGGCGCCCGGTCTTCTCGCGCCGCCAGATGCTGACGTCCCGGGAGACCTGGGTCCATGACGCGCACTGGGAGGAGCTGGCGCACGTCCAGTGCCCCACCCTGGTGGTCCGCGGTCTGGACGGCGAGCTGGGCCGTGCGGAGGCCCAGGAAATGGTGCGGGTGCTGCCGCGCGGCCAGTACGCGGAGGTGACGGACGCGGGCCATCTCGCCCACTACGACCAGCCGGAAGCCTGGCGCGCGGCGATCGAACCGTTCCTGGACGGCGTGCTGACGCCCTGACGTGACGGGACCCGCACCGCCGACATGACGGGCCCCTACGTGAGGGCACCCGCTGACGCGACAGGACCCGCGGACGCGACAGGACGCCCTGACGCGCCGGGCTGCCCTGACGTGATGACCGGGCTCCCCGGCTGCTGTGCCGTCAGCCCTTGCTGACCGCCGTGAGGATCTCCGGCAGGCGCGCCGCCGTCCGCGGGGCCGCCAGGCGGAGGCCGCCCGCCGCCGCCAGGGCGCCGTACGCCGCACCGACCGGGAGCAGCAGCCACGCCCATTCGTCCGCGCCGGACACATGGATCCAGATCGTCAGCGCGAGCACCGGCGCACACAGCAGCGCGGCGCCGAGCATGCCGCCGAAGATCGAGATCCACGCGAGACCGGCCTGGCCGGGGGCGACGTTCTTGTAACCGCTGTCCTGCGGGATCGAGTACGGGAAGCGCGCCGAGGCGACCGCGCCCGTCGCCAGCATCGCGCCGAGCAGCGCGAAGGACAGCCCGAGCGCCTCGGGCAGCGCCCCCCAGTCGCCGAGCAGCGCCGCCGTGGCCACGGTCACCAGCGCCGAGTACGGCAGGGTGATCACCAGCAGCGCCAGCGCCCGCGCGCGCAGTTCGAGGTAGGCGTCCCGCGTCGAGGAGATCGTCAGCGCGACCATCCAGAAGGCCGAGGTGTCCTGGCCGAACTGGTTGTACATCTGGATGCCGAGCATGCCGGCCGCGAAGCACGCGAAGTAGATCGTGCCTCTGCCCTGGAGCGCGTTGAGCAGGGGCACGATCAGGCCGATGGCCAGCGAGGTCACCCAGGCCGCCTTGGTCTTCGGGTCGCGCCACACGTACCGCAGACTGCGCAGCATCACCGTGCCCGTACGCCCCTCGGGCAGCAGCCGCCCCGGCTGCCACACCGACTCCTTGCGTGCCGGTTCCGACGCCGCGAGCGTCGAGCCGTCCGGGGCGGTCATCAGCTTCACCAGCGAGCGCTGCCACGCGTACAGCAGGGCCGCCAGCGCGGCCACCGTCAGCAGCAGCTGGGCGGCGGCCCGCCCGTACGCGCCCTCGCTCACCGACTCCACCGCGCCCATCGCGGACGCCGGAGGGAGCCACCGTACGATCCGCGCCGCCGGGTCGAGCGCGGAGAGTCCGCCCGCGTCGCCGAGCCGCTGGACGCCGAAGTTGACGACCTGGATGCCCACCGCGATCACCAGACCGCTCAGGACGGCCAGATCGCGTCCCTTGCGCGAGGTCAGCAGCCGGATATTGGCCGTCGCGACAGCGCGCGCCAGCGCCACGCACACGAGCAGGACCAGCGCCACGGCCAGGACCGAGACGGCCACGGCCGCCGCGCCGTACGCCGTGGCCGCCGCCGAGCCCACCGCCAGACAGAGCGTGAACAGCGGCCCGATCCCCACCAGGGAGGCCGCGAGCAGCGCCCCGACCAGCGAGCGCGGGCGCAGCGGCAGCATCACCAGCCGGGTCGGGTCGAGGGTCTCGTCGCCGCTGGCGAAGAAGAGCGGCATCACGGCCCAGCCCAGCGCCAGCAGGGCGGTCAGCAGCACGACCAGCGTGCCCGCGTGGTCGCTTCCGCGCAGCAGGAGCAGACCGAGGAGCTGCGCCGCCGCGAGGAGCAGCGCGAAGACCGCCGACGCGATGTACGCGACCGCCCGGCCCGACGACTGCCGCAGCCCGTTGCGCAGCAGGGAGAGCTTCAGCCGTAGGAAGATGGGCGTCAGCGGGACGGACGAGGGCTGGGCGGGCGCCGACGGGACGGGCCCCGGCGGGACGGGCCCCGGCGAGGGGGGCGTGAGCGGAGCGGAGGCTATCGGCGCGGGGTTGTTCTCGGCCATGTTCATCGCGCGCCGCCCAGCCAGTCCAGCGACTCCCCGGCGCCGTGGCCCTGGACGCCCACCAGCTCCAGGAAGGCGTTCTGGAGGGTGGGCGCGTCACCCCGTACCTCTTCGAGGGTGCCCTGAGCGCGGATACGGCCCGCCACCATCACGGCCACCCAGTCGCACAGCGACTCGACCAGCTCCATGACATGGCTGGAGAAGACGACGGTCGCGCCCGAGTCCGTATAGCGCTCCAGGACGCCGCGGATCGTCTGCGCGGAGACCGGGTCGACGCCCTCGAACGGCTCGTCCAGGAAGAGGACCTGGGGGTTGTGGAGCAGCGCTGCCGCGAGGCCGATCTTCTTTCGCATACCTGTCGAGTAGTCGACAACGAGTTTGTGCTGTGCGCCCGCCAGGTCCAGTACGTCGAGAAGCTGTGTGGCCCGCTTGTCGACCTCGGTGCCCGGCAGCCCCCGCAGCCGCCCGGTGTAGCCGAGGAGTTCCCGCCCGGAGAGCCGCTCGAAGAGCCGCAGCCCCTCCGGCAGGACTCCGATCCGCGCCTTGACCTCGACGGGGTCGCGCCAGACGTCGTGGCCGGCGACTCGTACCCGTCCCTGGTCGGGCCGGAGGAGGCCGGTGACCATGGACAGGGTCGTGGTCTTGCCCGCGCCGTTCGGTCCCACCAGGCCGATGAACTGGCCCGCGGGCAGTTCGAGGTCGATGCCGGCGACGGCGATGTGTTCGCCGAACCGCTTCCACAGCCCCTCGACCTGAACGGCGGGCTCGGCGCGGGGGGTGGTCTCCGCGGCGGTGGCCGGCGGTATCGGCCGCTTCCCGTCGGCCCCCTCGGCCCCCTCGGCCCCCTCTGCTCCGTCGGCCCCCTCCGCCGGTGTCCGATCCCGTGCCTGGTCCCGTGCCTGGTCCGGCATCGCGCACCGCCTTTCGTGCTTTCGCTTCTCGTACAGATGTCCCCGTATATATCTACGGGGACCACCTTATGTACGGGGCGCCGGACAGGACCTCGGCCGGACCGGCCCCTTTAAGCGCGGCGGGCCCGCTCCTCGGCCGCCTCCCGCCCGCACGCGTAGGCGAGGGGGCTCATCAGCTCCTCGACATCCGGCAGCCAGCGGTTGGCGTGCGTGGGCCGGCGCGCCCACTGCACCGCGCCGCTGCCGCCGATCCGTGTCGGCGGGGCCGCCACGTAGTCCCCCTCGCCGCGCGTGACCAGGTCGATCGCGCCGGGGGTCCAGCCCAGCTTCCGTACGAGGTCGTCCACCTTGACCGCGGCGCCCGGCAGTACGAAGAACAGCATCCGGCGGGCCGGGGTACGGGTCACCGGCCCGAGCGTCAGGTCCATCCGCTCCATCCTGGCCAGGGCGAGGAAGCCGGCCGACTCCGGTACGTCGAGCGCGTCGAAGGTGCGTCCCGTCGGCAGCAGGATGGACGCCCTGGGCTGTTTCGACCACAGTCTGCGCGCCGCGACCGCGCTGCCCGTCGCCTGCGCCGCCCAGTCGGGACCGGTCGCGTGCGCTCCCGGCGCCGGGCAGTCCGTCCGGTCGCACGAGCAGGTCTCCCGGCCGTCCGCCGCCTCCAGCCAGGTACCGGGGAACACGTCCCAGTGCCGCTCTTCCGCGTACCGCACCGCGCTGTCCAGCAGCAGGTCGCCCCGCTGTTGAGGGATGTGCGCGGCGTCCGTCACTCCGATGGTCTCTTCCACGAACAGCACAACTACCGCCGCCACCACCGGTTACGGGGTGCCCGTTGCCACGCCGGGGAACGCCCGCCCCGCATATGGGGCGCATGGATGCATGGGTGGGGGCGCGCGGGAAGGGGTGGAGCGGTAAGGGGGTAGCCACCCTCGGGGGTCCGACAACATATGGGCAACGCGGGAGGCGTGCGGGCGAGCCTTGCCGTGTTTACCGAAGCTTTCTGAAATTCCTCGAATTTTTCCGTTATCACCGAACATGTGCATTCTTCGCATATGTGCGGGCAGTGTTCAGTGAGCTGATCACTGCGGCCACAGGGGGTATCCATTGGCAGCCAGACCACTTGTCGCGCGCCAGCCGAACGAACGGCTCCAGGCGCTCATCCAGGAGGCGGGGTGTTCCAACGCCGGGCTCGCCCGGCGCGTCAACATGGTGGGCGCGGAGCGCGGGTTGGACTTGCGCTACGACAAGACCTCGGTGGCGCGCTGGTTACGCGGACAGCAGCCGCGTGGCCGGGCCCCGGGCGTCATCGCCGAGGCGCTGGGCCGGAAGCTGGGCCGTACGGTCACGATCGACGAGATCGGGATGGCGAACGGCAAGAATCTGGCCTCGGGCGTCGGTCTTCAGTTCTCGCCCACCGTCATGGGCGCGATCGAACAGGCCTGTGAGCTGTGGCGCAGTGATGTGGGCCGCCGTGACTTCCTGTCCGGCTCGGCGGTGGCGTCCTCGGCGCTCGTCGAGCCCAGCAGGGACTGGCTGATCACCGGCGCGGACCCGGCCGTCGCACGCAACACCGGTGCGCGGGTGGGGGATTCGGATGTCGAGGCTGTACGGGCCATGACCGCGGCCCTCATCGACCTGGACCACCGTTTCGGCAGCGGCCATGTCCGTCCCGTCGTCGTCCACTATCTGAACAGCGTGGTGTCGGGCCTGCTCGCCGGTTCGTACCGGGAGGCGGTCGGCCGGCGGCTCTTCGCGGCGGTCTCCCGACTGACCGAGCTGGCCGGCTATATGGCGATCGACACCGGTCAACCGGGGCTCGCCCAGCGCTACTACATCCAGGCGCTGCGGCTGGCCCAGGCGTCCGGGGACCGCGGGTACGGCGGCTATGTGCTGGCCGCGTCGATGAGTCATCTGGCGGCGCAGCTCGGGAATCCGCGCGAGATCGCGCAGTTGGCGCGCGCGGCACAGGAGGGGGCGCGCGGGCAGGTGGCGCCGAGGGCGCAGGCCATGTTCCACGCGGCCGAGGCCCGGGGCCACGCGCTGATGGGCGACGCCCGTACCTGCGAGGCGGCCGTCGGCCGGGCGGTCACCGCGCTGGAGCAGTCGGGCGACGCCTCGGGCGACGACCCGGACTGGATCGCGCACTTCGATCAGGCCTACCTCGCCGACGAGTTGGCGCACTGCTACCGCGATCTGGGCCGGCCGGAGGAGGCGGCCCGGCATGCCGAGGACTCGCTGGCGGGCCATCCGGAGACCCGGGCCCGACGGCGGGCGATCGGGCTCGTCCTGCTCGCCACGTCCCAGGTCCAGCAGCGGGAGGTCGAGGAGGCGTGCCGGACGGGCACGCGCGCGGTGGAGCTGCTGGGCGCGCTGCGCTCCAGCCGGGGCGCGGAGTATCTCGACGATCTCCAGCAGCGGCTGGAGCCGTACGCGAACGAACCCGCGGTGCGGGAGTTCACGGCGCGGCTGGAGATCCAGGCGGCGTGACGGCGCTCACTCCCAGCGCTCCCAGGTCCTGTCCGGTCGGTCCTCGTGACCCACGAGCACCGACCGGACAGGACCTGGCGGAGCCCTGTGCGTGATGCCGTCCGTGGTGGTGCTGTGTGGACGCCGTGGGGGTGGCGTGAGGGTGATCAAGTCCGGGACGGGGTGGGCGAATTCGGACCCGTTATCAGCGTCTTGAGGGGGCGTGTTGTTACTGGACCGACGCGCGTGGCAGCGGTCGCGATTCACCCGGTAGCGTGAACCGACGATTCGGTAGGTCCACACGTTCCACACGTAGGAGTCCCGGTGACGCACAGCGGACAAGGGGATGAGCCGCAGCACCCCGCCGCGCGCCCCGCGCACGAAGGCGTGGTGCTGCCCAGCGACGGCAGCGGGCCCTGGATTCCCGGCACGGCCGCGGACCAGGACCGGGCCGTGCCGGCCGGCGGGCAGCCGTGGGGGCAGCCCTGGGGGCCTCAGGACGGCCGCCAGGAGCAGCAGCCCGGGTACGGCGGCGGCGCGCCGTCGGCCCCGCAGGGGCAGGGCGTACCGCAGTCGTACGAACAGACCTACGGCCAGACCTACGGGCAGGCGTACGAGCCGCAGCAGGGCGGTCAGTCGTACGGCGCTCCGCTCCCGCCTGCCCAGGGGCAGCCGTTCACGGGACAGCCGGCCGAGGGACAGCCGTACGCGCCGTACCAGCAGTATCCGCAGGGGCAGCAGCTTCCGCCGGCGCGGTCGCAGCCCTTGCCGCAGCCCCTGCCTCCGGCGCAGCCCCACGCGCAGCCTCTGCCGCTGCCCGCCGAGTCGCCCGCGCCGGGAAGCGCGGACGCGACGCAGTATCTGCCGCCGGTGCCCGCGATGGGGGACTCGGACGCCACGCAGTTCATCGCCCCGGTCGCCCCGGTCCCGCCGGGCCCCGGCATGCTGCCGCCGGAGAGCTCCGCGGAGGCCACGCAGTACCTGCCGTCCACCGCGCCCCCTCCGCAGGGCCCGGACTCGGACGCCACGCAGTTCATCGCGCCCGTCTCCGCCCAGGGTGCCCCGGCCGCGCCCTCCGGAGCCCCGTACGGCATCCGGCCCGGCGCCCCGGGCGACCGCCAGCCGCCCGCGGAGTTCGACAACCTCTTCCGTACGGACGGGCCGAGCGGGGGACAGGGCGCGGAATCGACGCAGCAGATGCCCCCGTTCGGCGCGGGCCGCGGTCCGCAGCCGCAGCAGCAGCCCCAGCAGCAGCGCGCGCCGTACGGCCAGCAGCCCGCCGCGTACCAGCAGCCGGCCGCCGCGTACCAGCAGCCGCCGGCACGGCAGGACCCGGCGGGCGGCGGCCGTGGCACGGCGCGCCGCAAGTCGTCCCGGGTGCCGGTGATCGCGGCCGTGGTCGTCGGCTGCGCCGTCCTCGGCCTGGGCGCGGGCGCGCTGATGAGCGACGGCGGCGATGCGCCCAAGGACGACAGCAAGACGGTGGGGTCGGCGAGTTCACCCAGCACCGAACCCTCCACCCAGGCCGCCGCCCCCGACCCGGTGAAGCGACAGGCCGAGGCGCTCGACAAGCTCCTCGCGGACAGCAACGACAGCCGCTCGGCGGTCATCAGCGCGGTCGAGGACATCAAGTCCTGCGACAACCTGGACCAGGCGGCCACCGACCTCCACGGGGCGGCCGAGCAGCGCCGGGGCCTGGTGACCCAGCTGGAGGCCCTGACCCTCGACAAACTGCCGAACCACGCCGCGCTCATATCCGCCCTCACCGACGCCTGGCAGGCCTCCGCCTCGGCGGACGACCACTACGCGCAGTGGGCCAAGCAGACCAAGGGCAAGAAGGGCTGCAAGGACGGCCGCGCCCGCACGACCTCGCAGGCGGCCAAGGCGAACCAGGCGAGCGGCGAGGCCACGGCGGCGAAGCAGAAGGCGTCGGGCCTGTGGAACAGCATCGCGACGAAATACGGCCTGACGGAACGCGCCCCGACCCAGCTGTAGCCCGCGTGGCCCGGTGGGCCCCGGGGGCCGGGACCGCGCGATCTACGGCGCGTCGTCGGCCACGTCAGAAGGCGGCCGGTCGCGCGGTACATACGCGGTCGATGAGGCGGGGCACGGGGGCAGATCGTCCCGCGTGATCGGATCTCCGTGCCACAGCAGAGTCACTCCGTGCTCCTGGCAGTAGGCGCCGGTCTCGTCCTCGTACGGGAAGTCGTGCCCGCCCGTGGCGCATCTGGTCACCGCGTCGGCTCCGCTCCGGCCGGGTCCGGGGCGTAGTGCTCCAGGAGCCACTGACAGTCGAGCGCGAGCAGCCGTACGTGAACGTGTGCCGTCAGAACTCCGGAGCCGAGTCCTCGCGCGGCGTGGCGCTGGATGCTGTCCAGGCGGGCGGTCAGCCGGTACCAGTCGGTGCCGCCACGCCACAGCCGGCCGGCCTCGGCGCGCGCGGTGGGGAGCAGCTCCGCGATGTGGCCGCGAAGCGCCGCGGCCAGCTCGGACAGCTCGTCGCGACTGCGGGTTCCGGAGCTGACCTGCCGAGCCTGGTCGATGCTGCTCTGCCATCGGGCGATCGCCGCTTCGGTCTCTGAGTTGGCGTCCACAACTGCCCCTGTCGGTCCGGTTCGGTATGTGCCGCAACGGTTTCAACTCTGGGCCTCTGAGTCGCGGGCAGCCGTGTCCAATTTTCTTGTCACCGCCACTGGCCTGTGATCTGCGGCAACTCCGGCTTCCGGATGGGGAAGTGGACGATTTGTGCCTCCAGCGCGTTACGGTTCCGCTCTACGGCGAGCGCAACGATCGCTACCTTGAGTGAATCCACGCGTACTCAGGGAGAACGATGATTCCGTCGCCGAAGCCGGGAGCAAAGGCGGATCGTGATGCCTTGCGTCATGAGATGTCGTCAGCCGGGTGCAGCACGCCAGAAATCGCCATTGAGATGCGTGTCCGCTTCCGCGTACGGCCTCGCGAGGCGTGGCGCCATGCCCTTGGGTGGACTCTGCAGGGGACAGCGGAGCGCATCTCCTCGTGCCCCGACTCCGCAGTCGCGGCGGACGCCTCTCTCGTAGGGAAATGGGAGAAGTGGCCCGGCCCGTCGAGCCGTCGGCCAACACTCCACGTTCTGGTCGTCCTGGCCACCGTCTACGGCTGCGAAGTCGAGGACCTTCTCGATATCGCGGACCGTCGTGCCCTGCCGGACAGTGACCTGAGGATTATTCGAAGCCGGACTCCCGAGCAGGCGATCACGGCGACGACCGACGGTGCCGTGATCACGCCGGAGCCCGAGTCGGACCGGGTGGTCGCCGCCGCCACTGAGTCCGCCACGTGGGCGCAGTGGGCCGAAGCTACGAACGTTGGCGATATCGCCCTGGAGCAGGTCTTTGCCGATGTACGGACACTCGCCTGTCAGTACTTGAACGGCGACGCCGTCGTCCTCTTCAATCGCACGCGGAGACTCCGTGATCGCGTCTTCGCGCTCATCGAAGGACATCAGCCACCGCGCCAGTCAGCGGACCTCTACGTGTCCGCCGGCTACCTTTGCGGGCTGCTCGCCTGGATCTCCAGTGACCTCGGCAACCTACGCGCGGCGGACACTCAGGGGCGCACGGCGTGGCTGTGCGCAGAAATGGCCGGACACAGTGAGCTGAGCGCCTGGGTCGCGTCCACACGCTCGAAGATCGCGTTCTGGGATGGGCGGTTGCGAGACGCCATCAACTACGCCCGACGCGGGACCGCATGCCGTCCGCGGGGCAGCGTGGGTGCGCTCCTCGCATGCCAGGAGGCCGATGCTTGGTCCAAGTTGGGCGCTGCTGAGGAGACCCGGTCCGCACTGCGGCGTGCCGCCGCGGCACGCGAGGCCATAGTGGGAAGCGACGAGATCGGCGGCCTGTTCTCCTGCAACCGCGCCCGACAGGAAAACTACGCGGCTGCCGCGCACCTGCGAATCGGTGCCTATCACGAGGCGCTGAGTGAAGCCGACACAGCGCTTGGCCACCTCGCCGCGCATCCCCCGCGCGCAGGTGGTACAGCGGCGCAGATCCACGTCAGCCGGGCTACGGCTCTGACCGGCATCGGCCATCCGGATGCGGTCATGGAGGCCCTCGCTCCGGTGCTAGCCCTGCCCCCGGAGTTGCGGTTCGCCCCGATCACCGAACGGATGCGTGACCTTGGTCAATTGATGGCCGCGCTACCGTCAGCCACGAGCCCCGTGCCCGCCGCGGCACGGCGTGCACTCAACGAATGGTGCCTTGACTCAGCACCACGGCGCTTTGCCCTCTCGTCAGGGGATGGCACTGCTGATTGGATCTCAGGTCATGACCACTCGACCTGAGCACCTGCGTAACCACTGGTGGTGGCGTCCCGGATGGGCTACCGGGCGGCGCTTCTACACCTGGCACCTGGTCTTCGACGGGCAGACGGACGTTCATCGATTCGCCGGTCAGTACCGTTCCGCGCTGGCCGGGGTAGACGGACTGGACCTGATTCCGGATCGGTGGCTGCATCTGACCATGCAGGGAATCGGCTTCGTCGATGAGATCGATCAGGCGGATGTGGACGCCGTCGTCGAGGCCGCCCGTGTTCGCCTGGCCGCCGTGCCAGCCTTCGACATCACGCTCTCCGCGCCGACAGTCGATCCAGAGGCGATCCTCTTCCCCGTGCGGCCCGAAGAGCCGCCGCGCGCCGTCCGCGATGCGATTCGGGCGGCGATCGGAGATGTTCTCGCCGAAGTGCCGGAGACGCCCGAGGGGTTCCGGCCCCACGTCTCAGTGGCGTACAGCAACAGCGACGGCCCTGCGGCCGCCATCCTGGAGACCCTCGGCGCGGCCAGCGTTCCACCGGTCAACGCGCGTATCGGGTCAGCAGAGTTGATCGTGCTGCACCGCGACAACCGTTTGTACGAATGGCAGCCGTACGCCACTGTGGAACTTGGCTGAGTCTCTGAGGTCCGCCACGTGCTGCCCAGCTAGTGCGTGCCGCTCAGGGTCTGGCCGACGTTCGCGAAGCCCTTTCGCTCCGCCACCAGCCTTCCGTCGCGCACCACTTGGAACGTCACGTTCCCGTTCACGATCCGGGGGAAGCCCGGCGTGCCCAGCATGTCCTCGTAGCGCCAGCGCAGCGGTGGGGTCAGGCCGCCCGTGTCGACGCGTACGCCGCGGTCCAGGCTGTCCGCGATCTTGCCGGAGGTGATCACATCGCTGTTGACCGACTCGATGACCGCCTTGAGGGCGGTGTACGCGATCCAGGTGGTCTGGGCGCCCGGGTCGGTCGGGTCGATGTCGTTGTCGCCGAAGGCGTACTTGTCGATCACGTCGCGCATCGGCTTCCACGCCGGGTCGCTCGCCACCGGGTACCAGCCGGTGAGGTACGCGTCCTCGAAGGGGCCGTCCTTGCCGCCCGTGCGGTTGATCAGCGGCTGGCCGACGCTGCCGAGGACCGACGAGACGCGGATGTCGCGGCCGTCCTCGGGGAGGCGGCGGTAGGAGTCGAAGAAGGTCTCCGTGCGGTCGCCGAGCACCGCGGTGACACAGCCGCCGTCCCCGGCGCCCTCGCGGGCGAGGGTGGACGCCTTGGTGTAGTCGGTGGCGTCCTCCGCCGCGCGGATGTCGGTGGCCGGGCCGCGGTTTCCCTTGGCCAGGCCGGAGTTGAGCAGCTCGGGCTGGTCGTCGCCGGTGATCGTGTCGGGCCGTACCAGCGCGGTCTTCTCGCAGTTGCGGGCCAGTTGGAGGCCGTTGCCCGCGAGGAGCGTGGCCTGGCCGCCGTTGACGGGGTAGGAGAGGAAGCTGGTGAACTCCTCCTCCGTGACGCCGTACCCGCCGAGGTACGGGATCGACGCGGCCTCCAGCGGTGCCATGAACTCGCGGCCGTGCTGGCTGTACGAGCCGACGACCGCGACGGCCTTCTCCTTCACCGCCCGGCGCGCGCACTCGGCGGCGCCCGCCGTGTCGTTGCGTTCGTTGCAGGTCAGGACGCGCAGCTCGTGGCCGTCGATGCCGCCGGACGCGTTGACCCAGCGGGCGTACGCCTTGGCCATGGCGGGCATACCGGGCAGGTTGGTGGCGTTGGTGCCGACCGGCGCCCAGGTCATGACCGTGACGGGCTCCCTGGAGCCCCCCGAGCCGCCAGGGAGAACGCCGCAGCCGGTCAGAAGGGAAAGAAGCGAAGCCCCGGCCGCTGTCATACAGAGAGCGCGGACCGCACTGGACTGGAATGGGCGGGGGGAGGTGGGGCGTCGCCAACCGGTCATAGTCCTGCACACTCGCGCCTTTCGAGTAACACCCGAGTGAGCGGGGACCAACGTTCGGTGTCCTGGAGGTGAATTACGGGGGCCCGGCCGGACGCCCCCGGGCGGAACGTAAAGTCGTGGACTGTGCAGCAAGGTTCCGAGAACTCTTCCCGTCGTGCCCGTCGCTCCCCCACCATGGGCGGCATGCCGCTCAATGACATGCCGTGGTGGCGCTGGCGCAGCAATGTGCGCTCGGCGCTGCACATGCTTTCCGATCCCGTCTTCCACCAGGAGTACTGGCTGGCCGGCCTGGAGGGGTACGGCGACGTCACCGACGCCGTCTACCGTCTCGTCGAGGACACCTGGCTGGACAACTGGTCCGCCGAGAAATACGTCGGCACGATCTTCCGCGACTCGGGCGAGGCCGCCCTCGTCGATCTCGCCGTGCTCCGGGTGCTGCGCATCATGCACCAGGTCGGCGCGGACGCGCCCGTCTCCGCCTATCTGGAGCATCATGGCTGGCCGGAGGCGGTACGGGCGGCCCGCGAGGCGCACGTACGGCTGGCGACGAGCGACGGGGACGACCCGGATGTGGTGCCGACCTCGCTGGATGTGCTGCGGATCATGACGCGGTCCGCCTGACGCCGCTGTGGCATGGTGACGTCACCCGGAGTCATCGACGCGATGTCCGCGTCGCAATGTCCACGTACTGGCCGATTCCGGGGCGCGCGGGGCAGATGTGGGATCCTCTGGGGTCATGACCACCGCCACGCCGCCGCCCGCCGCCCCGCCGCCCGCCTCCTCCGATCAGTACGTCCTGACGCTGTCCTGCCCGGACAAGCAGGGCATCGTGCACGCCGTGTCGAGCTATCTCTTCATGACCGGCTGCAACATCGAGGACAGCCAGCAGTTCGGGGACCACGACACGGGTCTCTTCTTCATGCGGGTGCACTTCTCGGCGGACGCCCCGGTGACCGTGGAGAAGCTGCGGGCGAGCTTCGCCGCCATCGGTGACTCGTTCCGGATGGAGTGGGCGATCCACCGCGCCGAGGAGCGGATGCGGATCATCCTCATGGTCAGCAGGTTCGGCCACTGCCTGAACGATCTGCTCTTCCGGGCCTCCACCGGCGCGCTGCCGGTGGACATCGTCGCGGTCGTCTCGAACCATACGGACTTCGCCGATCTGGCCGCCTCGTACGACATCCCGTTCCACCACATCCCGGTGACCAGGGACACCAAGGCGGCGGCCGAGGCCGAGCTGCTGGAGCTGGTCCGCGCGGAGCGGGTGGAGCTGGTGGTGCTCGCCCGCTACATGCAGGTCATCTCGGACGATCTGTGCAAGCAGCTGAACGGCCGGCTCATCAATATCCACCACTCCTTCCTGCCGAGCTTCAAGGGCGCCAAGCCGTACCACCAGGCACACGCGCGCGGCGTGAAGCTGATCGGCGCGACGGCGCACTATGTGACCGCCGATCTCGACGAGGGCCCGATCATCGAGCAGGAGGTCGAGCGGGTCGGGCACCAGGTCACGCCCGCGCAACTGGTGGCGATCGGCCGGGACGTGGAGTGCCAGGCGCTGGCGCGCGCGGTGAAGTGGCACGGGGAGCACCGGATCCTGCTCAACGGGCACCGCACCGTCGTCTTCGACTGACGGGAACCGGTCGACGGGAACCGGTCGACGGGAACCGGGCGACGGAAATTGAACGACGGGACCCGGTCGACCGGCCCCGCGTGGGTGCTTTCAGAGACGGCTCATCGTGGCCGCCGCGAACAGCACATCCCTGATCGCCTCACGGTCGCCCTCCTGACCCGCCGCCGCGTCCTCCGGCGAGACCCGTCCGGCCACCAGCTGGCAGAACTCGACGCCGTCCAGCGCGACCTGCGCGACGGAACGCTCGCGGGAACCGACCGCCGCCGGCGAGTCCAGCGCGATGAACCAGTCGCCGCCGCCCGCGCCCTCGATCTCCAGATGCAGCGACCGGCCGGGCGAGCCCGCCGTCACCAGCTCCCGGGCCGGTGCCGCGAGACCGCTCCGGCGGCGGATGGCGAGCGCGGCGGGGAGCAGCCGGGTCGCCAGATCGATCATCTCGTGCAGATGGCCGGCGCTGGGCGGCTTGTACGGGTAGTCCACCGCCTCCGCGATGTCCGCGCCGTGCACCCAGCACTCGAAGGCGCGGTCGAGCAGCGCGTCGCGCAGGGGCAGGGCGAAGAACCCGTACGACACGGAGAGTTCGGCGACCCCGCGGCCCGCGAAGGACACCGTCCTGATGAGGGTGTGGCTCTGCTCGCGCCAGGGCTCGTGGATGGTGCGGGTCGGCGGGGGCTTCGCGGCCCGCCAGAAGCTCTCCGTACGCGCGGTCGGGTGGACGGGGGCGTCGGAGCCGCCGAGCGGGTCGTCGAGCCCGAGGGAGGTGGCGACCAGGCCGTCGACGGTCATCAGATGGCCGATCACCCCCGCGACGGTCGTCCGGCGGGAGACGGTCCCCTCGTCCTCGTACCACTTGAGCCGTACGGGCGCGTGCCACTCGGCGTCGCCGATGTCCCGCAGGAGCGCGTCGAGCCGCGCGGTCTCGGCGTCGTACGGAGCGGCCCAGCCGGGCACCGGGACACGGGCGGGGCGGCGGCCGAGAGCGTTCTCCAGCACGCGGGAGCGCAGCAGCGGGTCGAGGTCCAGGTTCCCGTCGGCGTGCAGCAGCCCTACGGCGTCGCGCAGCCGGAGCGCCTCGTCCGCGCAGGGGGCGCACTCGGTGAGGTGCGCTTCGACGAGCGCGGTCTCCTCGGCGGGGCAGGCGCTCAGCGCCCAGGCTCCGAGCAGTGACATGAGCACCTTGTGCGACAGCGGCTCGGCGGCGGGCGGCGCTTCACGTCCCTCGGTCACGTCACGCCCCGCGGGCGCCACACGTCCCTCGGTCACGTCACGCCCCGCGGGCGCCACACGTCCCTCGGGTACGTCACGCCCCTCGGGCACGTCACGCGCTCCCGGTGTCTCACGTGTCTCACGGGCCCGCGGGCGCTCCTCTTCCGTCACGTCCACGTCGTCCGGCGGCGTCCTCGGACCGGGGATACGGAGGAAACCCGCCGGCTCGTCGGGATCGCGGCCGTCACGGGAGCCGCCGTCCAGCGGGCCGGTCACAAGGAACGTCCGTTTCCCGGCGGCGACGAGCCACTCCGTGCCTGGGTGTTGGCCGTGGAGAGCAGTTGCAGCCCGAGCCGCAGCCGGCGCCGTGCCTCGTCCTCCGTGACACCCAGGTCCGCCGCGGTCTGGCGGTAGTCCCTGCGCTGGAAGTACGCCAGCTCCAGTGCGTTCCACAGGGGCGTCGGCATCGACCTGACTATGTAGTCCGCCCGCGCGGCCACCGAGACCCGGCTTATCTTCTGCTCCAGTTCCTCCGCCGAACCGTCGCCGCGCGCCTCGTACGCCTCCGCTTCCGTACGCCGGAGCCGCTGCACGGCCAGCCGCTGTGTGACTTTCGCCACCCAGGAGCGTATGGAGCCCTGTTTGGGGTCGTACGTGTCCGGGTTCTCCCAGACATGACCGAACACTTCACGGGTGACCCGGTCGGCCGCGGCGTCGTCGTCGAGTACCCGATGGGCCAGGCCGTGCACCAGGGACGCGTACCGGTCGTACAGCTCCCCGAGAGCCGCCGCCTCGCCCCGCGTCAGCCGCTGGTGCATCCTGCGGTCCCACCGGGGCGGTGTGTCCTTCGCCATGCGACCCCCAGCCCTGTTCCTCTGTGCGCCTGCCTGTGCCTCTGTCCGTTCCCGTGCCCCTGTCCACCATCATGTCGAAGCCCGTCGGCGGCCACCGTTGGCCATCGTTCCCTCGAATGTAGTGGGCGCCGCAGATAACGCACTCCCCTTTGCCCAAGTGCGCCCCCGAGGCGCTCCTGCGGGTCCGGCGCGGACGGCGGCGGGCGGCGAAGTGGGGTGTGACAACGTTTCACGGGGGCGCGGCGGGGCAGTGGCGGGATGAGGAAGGGCCACTTCCGGATCAGCCTCTTCGGGCTTTTGCGGATCGTCTCTTCCGGATCAGCCCAGGTACCCGAGGAAAGGTCCAGGCGCGTGACGCTCACGATGGAGGAGTCCGAGCAGGACCCGTGGACCGTGCTGCACATCACCGGTGAACTGGACATCGTGACCTCGCCGGAGGTCCGCCAGCGGGTCCATGACGCGGTCGCCGCCGGGCGCCACTCGGTGGTGCTCGACCTCTCTCAGGTGTTCTTCTGCGACTCCAGCGGGGTCGGCGTACTGATCGCCTCGCGCAGACTGCTCCACTCCTGCCGCGGCAGACTCCATGTCATCCTGCCGGCCCGTGGCGCCGAGGCGGGGTCGCACGTCAACCGGGTTCTGGCGGCCCTGGGCGTACGCCGGCTCTTCGAGGTCTATCCGGACGTGCCCGCGGCCGTCGACGACGCGGTCCAGCCGCTTTCGGCATAGCGGCTCCGCGCGTAACGGGACACATCGCGGCCCCCGGCCGTCGTACGCTCCGGGGATGGACAGCGCAGAGTACGAGGCCAAGATCGCCTCCCGGTTCGCAGCCTTCGACCAGGACGGCAGCGGGTACATCGACCGTGAAGACTTCAGCGGAGCGGCGGCGGCGCTGCTCGCCGAGTTCGGTACGACGGCACGCTCCGACAAGGGACAGGCGCTCTACAGCGGGGCCGAGGCGTTCTGGCAGGGCATGGCCGGGATCGCCGACGTGGACGGCGACCAGCGGGTCAGCAGGCAGGAGTTCGTCACCGGCGCGGTGAAGCGGCTGCGCGACAACCCGGAGCGGTTCGCGGAGATCGCCCGCCCGTTCCTGCGCGCCGCGATCGCCGTGGCCGACGAGGACGGCGGCGGGGTGACCCCGGCGTCGGCGGAGCGCGCGCTGAGGGTGCTCGGCGTCGAGCCGGAGGCGGCGACGCGGGTGGCGGCGGAGCTGGACGTGGACCACGACGGCAGGATCCACGAGGGGGAGATCCTGTCCGGTTTCGCGGCGTACTACGTGACGCCCGAGCCCGGATGAGCGGTGCGGGGCCGGTGCGCCGGCCCCGGTGACCCGCTCGGTCATCGGCCGCGGCGAATCGCTCGGTCATCGGCCGCGGTGACGTGCTCGGTCCCTGGCCGCGGCGACATGCCTCGGCAACTCACCCCTGCGACTCGCCCGGTAACTCCCTTCCGGTGGAAGGGGAAAGCTCTGGCCTCAGCACTGTGATGCGTCACCGTCCGTGGCCGGAACGCGCCGTCCGGGGCCGATACCGGGTTGTGTCCTGCCGACGGGCCGTCACACGCCGGAGTCGAGTCCGGCCTCCGGTACGCTCCGTGGGGTGCGAGAGGTTGCGAGGCGCGACGGTCGCGGTGCTGCCGGTACGGCGGCTCCGGGATCGCGAATGCGCGCCGCTCGCGCGGTACATAGGCGCCGTGCGCGCCCGTGTTCGACTCCCCGCGACGCGCGTCGCACAGTATGCACTACGCGTACTCCTTCGCGCTGGAATATGCCCGAAGCGCTTGTTGCGGTGACTGTACGTCAACCATGCTGTCTCGCAAGGAAATCACGTTCCGTAACTCTTGAGACTCTTGTGACTCTGTTGAGGACCTTGTCGAGGCGCGAGGCGATGTGTCCGCCGGTTCGGATGGTGTGAGCGGTGCAGGTGCTTCAGGTTCAGTTGGAGGTCGGGCCGGATCCCGCGGAGGTGGGGCGGGCCCGCAGATGGGCCCGTTCCAGGCTGGCCGGTTCCGGCATAGAGGACGATGAGCCGGTCGCCGAGACGCTGATCCTGCTCATCTCGGAGCTGGTCACCAACGCCGTGGTGCACACGGGCTGTCCGGCGGTGCTGCGGATGCTCTTCGGTTCCGGTGCGGCCGAGGCCGGGACCGTACGGGTGGAGGTCGCCGATGCCAGCGCCTGCCCGCCGCGTCCGCGCCACGCGGACGGCGAGGACACCAACGGCCGCGGTCTGGAACTCGTCGACGGTCTGGCCGACCGGTGGGGCTGGCAGCCGGAGGGCGCGGGCAAGCGCATCTGGTGCGAGGTCGACAGAAGCGCGCCGGGGGTAGCGCCGGAAGCATATGCCCCGGCCGTCTATGAGCCCTCGTGCGCTGTGCCGCGGCCGGCGTGACGCGCCGATCCCCCGAATCGCCGTTGACGGGGCACTCCGGCGTGATCACGCTGGGGTGAGCGATCCGCCGCGAGGGGACGCCGAGGGCGCGGGTCGTGTCCTCGGCGAGTGCGGTTCGTGGCCCGGTGCCGGTTCTCGGAGCCCGGACGCCGGGGTGAGCCGGATGGCGGACGGCGACGCGGCGCGTGCGCGCCCGCCATCCGGCTCCTGAACGCCCCTGCTGAACGCCCCCGTACCTCACCGGTCCGTACTTACCGGTCCGCTCCGGCTCCGGCTCCCGCGCCTGCGGCCGTGCCGGTGCCCGTGCCCGCGCGGAACGTACGGCGGTAGACCGTCGGCGGAACGCCCAGCGCCGACTGGAGATGCTGCCGCATCGACTGCGCCGTGCCGAACCCCGCGTCCCGCGCCACCTGATCGACCGACAGATCCGTCGACTCCAGCAGATGCCTGGCCCGTTCGACCCGTTGCAGCACCAGCCACTGCCCCGGGCTGATCCCGGCCTCCTCGCGGAAGCGGCGCGTGAACGTCCGTACGGACATCGACTCCTGCTCCGCCATGTCCCGCAGCTGTATCGGTTCGTGGAGGCGCGTGAGGGCCCAGCCGCGCGCGGTCGCGGTGGTCGCCAGCTGCGGTTCGGGGACCGGGCGTTCGATGTACTGCGCCTGGCCGCCGTCCCGGTACGGCGGGACGACCGTACGCCGCGCGACCTCGTTGGCGACCGCCGTGCCGTGATCGCGCCGGACGATATGCAGGCACAGA
This sequence comes from Streptomyces sp. L-9-10, assembly GCF_004151105.1. Classification (GTDB taxonomy): domain Bacteria; phylum Actinomycetota; class Actinomycetes; order Streptomycetales; family Streptomycetaceae; genus Streptomyces. Next base: position 12,705 of record NZ_PHRF01000051.1, on the reverse strand, counting down.
TCGATCCCGGCGGCGACCCCCGCGGAGGTCAGTACATCGCCGTCGTCGATGAACAGGACGTCCGCGTCCACCTTGACCCGCGGGAACAGCCGCTGGAAGTGGGCGGCGGAGGACCAGTGGGTGGTGGCGGGGCGGCCGTCCAGATATCCGGCGGCGGCCAGTACGTAGCTGCCCGTGCAGATCGAGACCATGCGCGTGCCGGGCCGCAGCCGGGCGAACGCGGCGTGGAGTTCGCCGGTGAGCCTGCCCTCGTCGAAGACCGGACCCAGTTCGTAGGACGCGGGAATGACGACCGTGTCGGCGGTGGCGAGCGTCTCGGGGCCGTTCTCGACCAGGATCGAGAAGTCGGCGTCGGTCCGTACCGGCCCCGGTTCCCGGACCGAGCAGGTCACGATCTCGTACAGCGGCTCGCGGGAGGAGTCACGCGCGCGGCCGAAGATCCGCTGTGGGATGCCCAGTTCGAAGGGTATCGCTCCGTCGAGGGCGAGGACGACGACCCGGTGCGGGCGGCGGTCCGGCATGGTGTGGCTCTCCTGTCCTCCGGTCTTCGTGGTCCGTTCCTCGGATGGACTCTGGTGGTCCAGACCATTCCTTGATATCAGTCGCGTCTGTGACAGAAAAGCGCACGGTGGCTCCGGGCATTCCCGAGCCGGCCGCCCATCCGTACGAAGCCCCGGCCGGAACGGCGCCGGAAGGGGTCGTCCGTACCCTCTGGAACCGTAACTTCCGGCTCTTCTTCCTCGCCCGTACCATCGCGCGCTTCGGGGACGGCATGGTGCCCGTCGCCCTCGCCGCCGGTCTGCTCGACGCCGGGTACGGCGCGTCGTCCGTCAGCTTCGCGCTCGGCGCCTGGATGGCGTGCTTCGCCGGGTTCGTGATCGTCGGGGGAGTGCTGGCCGACCGGTTCACGCCGCGCCGGATGATGGTGCTGGCGGACGGCGTACGACTGGTGGGCACGGCGGTGCTGGCCGTCGCCTTCGCCGCGGGCGCGCCCGCGCCCGCGCTCTGGCTCGTCTACGCGCTCAGCGCGCTCAACGGCCTGGGCGCCGCGATCTTCCAGCCGGGGGTGGCCAGCATGCTCCCGCGGCTCGCGCCCGATGTGCAGCGGGGCAACGCGGTGCTGCGGGTCGCGGAGTCGCTGACCGCGATGGCGGGCCCCGCGATCGCGGGCGCGCTGGCCGGCTTCGGCGGGCCCGGCCTGATCTTCGGGGTCAACGCGGCCACCTTCGGCATCAGCGGGATCTGTCTCTTCCTGATCCGGATGGCGTCGGTCGCGCCGGTGGTGACCGGTGAGTCGATGCTCGCCGAACTCCTCGGCGGCTGGCGCGAGTTCCGGGCCAGGTCCTGGCTGTGGGGGGTCATCGCCGTCTGGTCGGTGTACGGCATCACGGTGCTCGGCCCGATCACACCGCTGGAGGCGGTCGTCGTCACCGAGCGGCACAGCTCGGCGATGTTCGGTCTGATGATGACGGTCCATGGCGCGGGCAATGTGGCGGGCGGGCTGCTGGCGATGCGACTGCGGCCGGTCAGACCCCTGTTCGCGGGCGCGCTCTCGCTGTTCGGGGTGATCGCGAACGTCCTGGTCCTGGCGTACGACGTGCCGGTGCCGCTGCTGGCCGCGGGCTTCTTCGTCGGGGGTGTGTCGCTGGCGTTCTGGCTGGTCATGTGGTCGACGACGGTCCAGACGCAGATCCCCGACGAGGCGCTCAACCGGCTGCACGCGTACGACGTGGCGGGTTCGCTGATCATGCTGGCGGTGGGGCGGGCGCTGGCCGGGCCGGTCGCGGAGGCGGTGGGGGTACGGGAAGTGCTGGTGGCCGGGGCGGTGATCAACGTGGGGGTGTGCGCGGTGCTGCTGTCCGTACCGGCGATCCGGGGCCTGAAACGGGTGGAGCGGGTGGAGCGGGTGGAGTGAGCGGAGTGAGCGGAGTGACGGCGGAGGTCGTGGGGGCGGTGGTCGTGGGGCGGTGCGAGGGCGCGCGAGGGGGTGGCCCGATCCCAGCGAATGCTGACCGTCGGGCCACTCGTCGGCGGCCCGGCGCCCCCCGATGCTGTCTGACGTGACCCAGACAACCGACCTCTCCTCGAACGGCGCCGAGGCGCCCGACCCGTCCGTGCCGCTTGAGCCCCCCGCGCCGCTCCCGCCCCGCGCCCCGGGGCGCGTCCACCGGGCCTGGTTCGTCGCCGCCGTCACGTTCGTGACGATCATCGGCGCGGCGGCGTTCGCCTCGCTGCCCGGTCTGCTGATCGAGCCGCTGCACACGGAGTTCGACTGGTCGCGCGGCACGATCGGCTTCGCCGTCTCGGTCAACCTGGCGCTGTACGGACTGACCGCGCCGTTCGCCGCGGCGCTGATGGACCGCTTCGGTATCCGCCGGGTCGTCGCCGTCGCGCTCACCATCATCTCGGTCGGTTCCGTACTGACCGTTTGGATGACCGCGGCCTGGCAGCTGGTCCTGTACTGGGGCGTCCTGGTCGGTCTCGGCAGCGGTTCGATGGCGCTCGCCTTCGCCGCGACGGTGACCAACCGCTGGTTCGTGGCGCGGCGCGGACTGGTCACCGGCATCCTCACCGCGGCCGGCGCCTCGGGGCAGCTGGTGTTCCTGCCGCTGCTCTCCTGGCTGGTGGAGCACCACGGCTGGCGCCCGGCCGCCGTCACGGTCTCGCTGGCCGCCCTCGCGGTGGTTCCGTTCGTCTGGCTGCTGCTGCGGGACCATCCGGCGGACGTCGGCCTGCCCGCGTACGGCTCCGGGACGTTCGTACCCAAGCCCGCGCCGGTGACGGGCGCCGCGCGGCGCGCGGTCTCGGTGCTGATCTCGGCGGCGCGCACCGGGCCGTTCTGGCTGCTCGCCGGGACCTTCGCGATCTGCGGCGCCTCGACGAACGGCCTCGTCAAGACCCACTTCGTACCGGCCGCCCATGACCACGGCATGCCGATCACGGCCGCCGCCTCGCTGCTCGCGGTGATCGGCGTCTTCGATGTGGTCGGCACGATCGCCTCCGGCTGGTTCACCGACCGCTTCGAGGCCCGCAGGCTGCTGGCGGTCTACTACGCGCTGCGCGGTGTCTCGCTGCTCTTCCTGCCCATGCTGCTGGCGCCTTCCGTCCAACCGCCGATGGTCTTCTTCATCGTCTTCTACGGCCTGGACTGGGTCGCCACCGTCCCGCCGACGATCGCCCTGTGCCGCGAGCACTACGGCGAGGACAGCGCGATCGTCTTCGGCTGGGTCCTCGCCTCGCACCAGGTCGGCGCGGCGGTGATCGCCTTCGCGGGCGGTCTGGCGCGGGATGTCTTCGGCTCGTACGACGTGGTCTGGTACGCCTCGGGGGCGCTGTGCGCGGCGGCGGCGCTGATGGCGCTGGTGATCAGGCGCAGGCCGGTCGTGGCCGGCTCCATCCCTGGTTAGAGGAGCTGATCATCCCGGAGCCCGAGGACCGCGCGGATCCGCGCTCATAGGCTCGATCACATCACGGAACGCACCGGCAACCGGTTGTTCCCGTTCCGTGCGGTGGCCGAGCACCCGAGGTCGCTGATCCGCGTGATGTCCGTTCCGAGGAGGATCCCCATGTCCCTGCGCATCGTCGTTCCGTCGCTCATCGGTGCCGTCGCTCTCGGCGGTGTCGCCATCGGTGGCATCGCGTCGGCCAGCTCGCCCGGCACCCCGTCCGGCACGCCGTCCGCCGCCCCGTCCGCCGCCGCGCCCGCCAAGCCGTCGGTGGAGAACAGCGCGGCCCGCTACGTCGCCCCGGCCGGCGGCGCCGCGGGCTCGCTCACCTTCACCGCGAAGGTGACCGACGCCTCGGGAGTCCGGAGCCTCAAGGTCCTTGCCTGGCCGAAGAGTTCGGACCTCAGGCCGACGGCCGCGGAAGTGGCGACCGCCGAGAGTGCCACGTGCGAGAAGTCCTCGGCGCGGACCTCCGCGTGCACCTACACCCTGAAGGTCACCCCCGAGGAGGCCGCCGAGCTGCCCGAGGGCGCCTGGAACGTCTCCGTGCTGGCGACGGCCAAGGACGGGGACACGACGTTCGTGCCCGAGGCCGCGACCTTCGACGTCCCGCGCTGACCCCGCCGCCGTGCCCTCTCGTGCGTGAGAGAGGGCACGGCGACAGGCCCTGACGAGTCAACAGGCCCTGACGAGTCGACGGGCCCTAACGAGAAGACGCGGTCCGGGAGGAGGCCAGGGCCTTCGCTATCTTGCGCGCGTCCCTCGCCATCTCGCGGAGGTTCCCGCTGATCGGGTTGGTGAAGCCCGTGAAGTAGAGGCCCGGCGCCCGCTCCGGGGTACGGCCGCCGTGGGCCACCGGACGCCCCCGCTCGTCCAGTACGTCCAGATGCCCCAGCAGGTCCTCCAGGGCCCGGCGGTACCCGGTCGCCGCGATGACCACGTCGGGCGCGATCCGGGAGCCGTCCGCCAGTACGACCTTGCCGGGCTCGAAGGACTCGACCGCCGCCACCGGTTCGACCCGGCCCTTGCGTACCGCCTTGACCAGACCCACGTCCTGCACCGGGATCGCGCCCTCGCGCACCCGCGAGTACAGGCCCGTGTCCGGGCGCGGCAGACCCTTCGACGACAGGTCGGGCACCGAGATCCGGCACAGCACCCGCGCCGCGCGGTCGACCAGCCGGACCGGCAGCCGGCGGATCAGCACGGCGGTCGCCTGCGACGGCCAGCCCAGCGTGGAGCGGCGCACGATGTGCGGGACGGTACGGATCGCGAGGCGCACCCGCGCCGCGCCGCCCTCGACGAGGTCCACGGCGATCTCCGCGCCCGTGTTGCCCACTCCGACGACCAGTACGTCCTTGCCCTCGTACGGCCGGGGGTCGCGGTACTCGCCCGCGTGCAGCAGCTCGCCGCCGTACGACTCACGGCCGGGCCAGGACGGCAGCCTCGGCGTGTGGTTGTAGCCGGTGGCCACGACGACGGCGCGGCCGGTCAGCTCCCGGCCACCGGTCGCGCGCAGCAGCCAGCCGGTCCCGTCGGGGGAGCGCTCGATCCGGGTGACCTCCACCCGGGTGACGATGTCCAGGCCGTGGTACTCCGCGTACTTCTCCAGATAGCGCACCAGCTGCGCGCGGGGCACCCAGCGCCCGAAGGAACGCGGGATCCGCAGACCGGGCAGGGCCGACATCCGGCGCGTGGTGTGCAGCCGCAGCCGGTCGTAGTGGCGGCGCCAGGAGGCCGCGACGGCATCGGACTTCTCCAGTACGACGGCCCGTACGCCCTGTTCGCGCAGCGCGGCCGCGACGGCGAGCCCACCGGGGCCCGCGCCGATGACATACACGGGAAGGCTGTGGGCGCGGTCGGAATCGTCGGGCATGAAAGCTGAGCGTAATCGGAACCTCACTTGTTGGGACTCGGTCAAGACAAGGAAAGGGTTGCGAATCGATCACATCCGGCGTACGGCGGCGCGCGGCGGCGTACGGCGGCTCATGGCCAGAGCAATTCCCTTACCCACAGGGCTCCTTCGCGCCGGTAGCGCAGCCGTACATGCTGTCTGCGCGCGTCGCCCTGGAAGAACTCCGCCTCGTCCGGCACGAGCGTGTACGCGGTCCAGGACGGCGGCTGCGCGTCCGGCTCCCGCCGTGCCCGGTCCCACGCCGCCGCGCTCGCCTCCGCCAACTCCCCGGCCGAACAGAGGACTTCGCTCTGCCGCCCGACCAGCGCCGAGGCCAGCGCTCCCGTCGAGCGGACCCGCAGATCCGCGCCGCTCTCCTCGGCACCGGCCGTGCGGACCCCGCCCCGCAGGCGTACGGCACGCCCCTGCGCCTCCCAGTAGAAGCCGAGCGCGGCCTCGGGGCGCGCGGCCAGCTGGCGGCCCTTGCGGCTGGTCGCGTGCGAGGCGAAGTGCCAGCCGTGTGCGTCCGCGTCGTGCAGCATCAGCGTCCGTACGTCGGGCCTGCCCTGTTCGTCGACGGTCGCGAGCGTCATCGTGTGCGGCTCCGGCTGGCCGGCGGCCACCGCCTCGGCGAACCAGCGGTGGAACAGCGGCAGCGGCTCGTCGGGCGCGTCCGCCGGATCGAACACGGGCAGGTCGGTGTCCCAGACGGGCTGGGCGCGCAGCAGGGCGCGGAAGGTCTCTTGTCGCCTGTCGTCGTCCATGCGGACCATTCAACTGGCTGGTGGTGGAGCGGCTGACGCATTCAGGGGGGTGTTCCCGGCGGAGGAGGCCGGTGCGCTGATCGGGGCGCTGGTGGAACGGCTGCTGCCGCCGGCGTGACAGAACGGGGCGGGGCACGTCGTACGTGTGTACGTGACCGCCGGCCCAGGCGCCGGCCCGCTTCGGCGGGTTACGTCAGTCGGGGTACCGCTGTTGTCGCTCGGTGCGGCTGGCGCCGCTGTTCATGCGGTTCGTACGGTTCCTGCTGGTCGTGCTGGTCGTGCTGGTCCTGCTCGTCGTGCTCGTCCTGCTGTTCGTGCTGGTGCCCTCGGGCGGCGCGCTACTTCGCGGGCTTCTTGCCGGTGATGCCCAGATGGACCAACTGGGCGAGCGTCGGCCGCAGTTCGGCCTGCTTCACGCCCCAGCTCTGGAAGCCCTTCTGGTGCGAGGCCACCGAGGCGAGCAGCACGACCAGCGAGCCTGCCAGCGCCGCCGGGCTGATGTCCTTGTCGATCCTGCCCTTGGACTGAAGCTCCTTCACGGACTCCGTGAGGGAACCGGTCACTGAGTTCAGGATCTTCATACGGATCTTGTTGAACCTCTTGTCGCCCTCCGCCGCGCCCAGATCGACCACCCGGAGGATGGCGTCGTGTTTGCGCCAGAAGTCGAGGAAGCCGTCGACGAGTTCCTCGGACGTCTGCCAGCCGGCCTTGCCGGCCCAGGAGCGGCCGGAGACCAGCCCGGTCAACCCGGCGCCCTCCTTGGCCATTTCCTCGGCGATCTCAAGGACGGCGCCCTCGACGTCCGGGAAATACTGGTAGAAGGTCGCGGGTGACGTGCCCGCCTTGCGGGCGACGTCGATGACTTTGACGTCCCGGTACGGCGAGGAGCTGAGCATCTCGCCGAGGCAGTCGAGCAGCTTCTGCCGCGTCGCCTGCCCGCGTCGACCAGCCACGCGGCCGTCGACGGTGCGCACTTGTCCTGTCATGCAGTCAGCTTACCGAGGGGTGATCCCAGCGCGATTTGGCCGAAGCAAATGGGGAACCGGCCATCGCGCGGCGGGTCCGGCGCGGGCGTCGGCGCGGGCGTCGGCACGGGCGTCGTCGGGGGGCGCGCGGGTGGATCCGGGAGGCGGGCGGCGCGGGCGCGGGCTTGAATAGTGTTATCAACAGCCTGTGGACAACTTCGGTGGATAACTCGGGGTGGCGGCGGGTTCACGCTGCGATAATGAATCAATTGTTCTATTTATCCATACGGAAGGAGTCCGGGACATGGACGCATTCGCGGAAGGCACGCCGTGCTGGGTGGATGTGTCACTCCCCGATCTGGAAGCGGGCAAGCGCTTCTACGGGGAGCTGTTCGGCTGGACCTTCGGCCGGGCCAGGGGCATGGACGACGAGCACTACACCGTGGCGTTCAGCGGCGGGAAGCGCGTCGCGGGCCTCGTCGCCAAGCGGGACGGCCGGATGCCGACCGTATGGACCGTCTACTTCGCCACCCCGGACGCCGACGCGCTCAGCGAGCGGATCAGGGAGACCGGCGGCCAGATGGTGCGGGAGCCGCTGGCCGTCGGACGGTTCGGCGTGATGGCGCTGGCCGCCGATCCGGCGGGCGCGGTCTTCGGACTCTGGCAGGTGAGCGAGGACCTGGGCTTCGAGAAGACGGGCCTGCCGGGATCCTTCTGCTGGACGGAGGTCTACACGAGGGACAAGGAGAGCGTCGATCCCTTCTACGAGAAGGTCTTCGGCTTCCGGGGGAAGGACCTCCCGGGGGACGGCGTCGACTTCCGGCTGTGGTCCCCGGCCGGTTCCGCGCCGGGCTCGGACAGCGCGATCGGCGGGCGCAGTGTGATGACGGACGCGTTCCCGGCGGAGCTGCCCGGTCATTTCCTCAGCTACTTCTCGGTCGACGACTGCGACGAGACGGCGGCGGCGGTCGTCCGGCTCGGCGGCCGGATCACCGCACCTCCGTTCGACATCGACTACGGACGGATGGCGGGGCTGCTGGACAACCAGGGCGCGTACTTCGCTGTTCTGGCCGAGCCGACGCGTGAGCCGGAGCGCGCGCCGGGGCCGGAAGCGGCGGTGGTGACAGGGGTGGGACCGGGTGCGGAGGACCGCGCGGCGGAGGGGTCCGAGCGGGGCGCGAGACCCGGGCAGGAACGGGAAGCGGAGCCGGAAAGCGCATGAAGTGTCCGGATCGGGATGAGACACCCCGATCCGCCCCCGGGTTCGCAACCGCCGCCTCCGACAGGAAGAATCAGGGGGCACGGGGCCGTACCGTTGTGGCCCGTACGGGGAGGTGGCACGCAAGTGGAGCAGCTGACGCAGCACGACCCGAGGCGCATCGGCCCTTTCGAGGTGCTCGGGCGGCTCGGAGCCGGCGGCATGGGGCTGGTCTATCTCGCGCGCTCGGCGTCCGGCCGCCGGGTGGCGATCAAGACGGTGCGCACCGAGCTTGCCGAGGACCAGTTGTTCCGGGTCCGCTTCACGAGAGAGGTGGAGGCCGCCCGCGCCGTCAGCGGGTTCTACACCGCGGCCGTCGTGGACGCCGATCCGCGGGCCGCCGTGCCCTGGCTGGCGACGGCGTATGTGCCCGCCCCCTCGCTGGAAGAAATAGTGAATGAGTGCGGTCCGATGCCCGCCCAGGCGGTGCGCTGGCTGGCGGCGGGGATCGCGGAGGCGCTCCAGTCCATCCACGGCGCCAACCTCGTGCACCGCGACATGAAGCCGTCGAATGTCCTGGTGGTGGAGGACGGCCCCAGGGTCATCGACTTCGGTATCGCCTCCGGGGTCTCCAACACCCGGCTGACCATGACCAATGTCGCCGTGGGCACGCCCGCGTACATGTCGCCCGAGCAGGCCCGCGACTCGCGCAGTGTGACGGGCGCCAGCGATGTCTTCTCGCTCGGCTCGACGCTCGTCTTCGCCGCCACGGGACACGCGCCCTTCCATGGCGCCAACCCCGTCGAGACGGTCTTCATGCTGCTGCGCGAGGGCCCGGACCTGGCGGGGCTCCCGGAGGAGCTGCGACCGCTCATCGAGGCGTGCATGAAGATGGACGCCTCGCAGCGGCCCTCGCCCGCCGACCTCCAGGCCCAGCTGGCCCCGCATCTCTTCGCCTCGGGCAGCGACGACAGCGGCACCGCGTCGGCGTGGCTGCCGGATCTCGCCACCGCGATGATCGAGCGCCGCCGGGCCGGCGGCCGGGGCACTTCGCCCGCCGTACGGCCCGCCGGTGCCGTCGCCCCCGTACCGCCCAGACCCGCGCACGAGCCGCCGGTGCCCGCGCAGGCGGGCCCCGACTGGGACGCCGCGTGGCGGCCCGGCGCGGCGCGGCAGGGCGGCGGCGGGAACGAGAACCAGCACGGGGGCCGCTCCGAGCCGTCCCCCGCGATGTCGCCGCCCGCCCTGCCGCACGCGCCCCGCTCCGCGCCCCAGGACGGCCCGGTCAGACTGCCCGGCTCGCCGGTGCCGATCGGCCCCGGCCCCCGGGTCGCGGACACGCGCGTCGGCGTCGGCGGCGCCGACGCGGGCCCCGCCACCGGCTGGATCCGCCCGCCCGCCGGGCTGAACGGCGCGGAGGGACCCACCGGCCACGCGCCCGCCCCGGCCGCCCCGCCGGTGCCCTCGCCGGCCCAGCCCCCCGACGGCGCTCCCGGCCGCTGGCGGCCCTGGCGGTTCCGGATGTCCAACGACGTCTGGGGGACACCGGTCGTCGACGGCGACCTGCTGTACGTCACCTCCTTCGAGGTGCACGCGCTCGATGTGGCCAGCGGACGCCGCCAGTTCAAGACCCGGGACGTGGCGTGGGCGATGGCCGTCGCCGGAGGCCGGATCCATGCCTCGGACGGGCCGACGCTGTACGCGCTCGACGGCGCGGACGGCACCGAGCGCTGGCGGCTCCAGACGGACGCCTGGGTGTACTCCCTGAAGGTCGACCGGGGCACGGTCGTCACCGGCACGCGCGGCGGCGGCGTCCAGGCGTGGGAGGCGTCGAACGGCGACAAGCTGTGGGAGACCGCCGGGGCCCAGACGGACTTCGAGACGCCGGAGGCCGGGCCCGTGATCCACGACGGCACGGTGTACGTGTGGAAGGACGCCCGGCTGCTCGCGCTGGACGCGCGCACGGGCACCGAGCTGTGGTCGTATCCCGTCGGGGACGCCGCCTCCTGCGGGGGCGTGCCGGTGCGGGTACGGCCCGCCGCCGACGGCCAGTTGTATGTCTCGGCCGGTACGCGCGTGCTCTCCATCGACCTGGCCAGCGGCCATGTGCGCTGGCACTTCGAGGCGCCCGCGGTCTTCCTCTCGCCGCCGGCCTTCGCGCCGGGACCGGCCGTGACCGGCGGCGGTGTCTATCTGGCCGACTACCTCGGCACGGTCTACGCGCTGGACGCCACCACCGGCAAGGACCGCTGGCGCATCGCGACGGAGTCCCGGCAGTCGATCGAACCGGTGCTGGTCGCGGACGGCAACATCCATGTCGGCAGCGGCAGCGCGCTGTACACGCTGGACGCGGTGACGGGCACGCCCAAGTGGCGCTTCGCGGCGGGCGGCGAGGTCATCGGCGCGCCGGTCGTCGCCGACGGCCGGCTGCACTTCGGCTCGGCCGACCATGTCCTCTACACGCTCGACGCGAGCGGCGGCCAGCTGCGCTGGAAGCTGGCGACGGGCGGCGAGATCACGGGCTCGCCCGTGGCGCGGCGGGGCGTGGTGTACGCGTGCAGCAAGGACCGCTGTGTGTACGCGCTGGACGCGGTGAAGGGGACGGCGACGGGGCGCGCGTCGAGATGACGAGCCGGAGCGCGGGCCGATCGCGGGCCGGATAACGGGCCAGTTGGCGGGGCGCCTCGGGGCCTGCGGCCGACGTCCGTCAGGGGCGGTCAGGGGGGCAGGGGCGGTCAGCGTGGCCGGGGGGCGTCGGGCGGTTCTTCGGGAGGCGCGCCCTCCGGCGGTGTGGAGCTCGGGCTCCACGGCTCGTCGGAGATCCGGGGGAGCGACTGGGTGTCGCCGTCGTGCCGGGACCACTCCTCCGGGGGTGAGGTCCGCGGCGGCTCGGGCTCGTACCCGTACCGCTCGTATCCGTACCGGTCGTACGGCTGCGACGGCTCGTATGGCTGCGAGGGCTCGTACGGAGGCTGGTACTGCGGCTGTGGCTGGGGCTGTTCGTACCGCGGCTGCTCGTACTGAGGCTGGTACCGCTGGTCGTACGGGGGCTGGTACGGCTGGGGCTGGTACTGCTGTTGGTACTGCTGTGGGTTCGGGGGCGCGTAGTCGTAGCGGGGCTCAAGCTCCCCGCGCCGCGCGCGGCGCAGGCGCCAACTCATCACCAGCGCCGCCAGCAGCAGCAGGATCCCGCCGCCGAGGGCGTACGCGACGCCGGTGCCCAGGCCCGAACCGTTGGCGCTGACACCGAGACCGTCCGCCGACTGGCCCTGGCGCACCATCCACAGGACCGTGAAGCCGAGCACGACAAGACCGGCCAGCCCCACGAACATCCGCGAACGCAGCACGACGGCGAACAGCGTGAGCAGGGCGGCGAAGAAGAAGGGCAGCGCGAGCGAGTAGAAGACGTGGGCGCCGCTGCCCGAGATGCCGTTGAACAGGTCGGAGACCGGGTAGTCGCTCCCCTCCTTGCCGTCGTACCAGGGACGGAAGGGACCGAGGACGGCGGCGGCCGCTCCGATGAGAGCGAGCAGCGAGCCGAGGATGTTACGGACCATCGCCGGCCCTCCTTCGCGGTGCGTGATCGTGCTCCGCTGGCGACGCTACGCCGCGTGTCCTGACCCCGCCACGCGACCGCCGGGCGTGCGCCACGTGGCCGAGGGCGCCCGTGCCCCAACTGCTAAGGTGTCGCGCGCTATTGACAGGTCCATGGGCAGCGCGGCTCCTGGGCCATCGGGTGAGTGAGTACCCGAGTGAGCACAACGGGGGAGTGGTTCGAACGTGATGCGTCGACGTCTGAAAATCGCGGCCGTACTGGTCGTGGTGGTGCTGGCCCTGACGGGGTTCTCGTCCTCCACGGGCGGCAAGAGCGGCAAGAGCCGCGGATCGAGTGGCGGCAGCGGCAGCGGCAGCGGCAGTGGTGGCGGGGGAGGCTGCTCCAACTCCAAGAAGAGCAACGGTTCGTACTCGGGCTCGCACGCGGACGACGACTACGACTCCGATGACGACTACGGCTCGTCCGGCAGCTCGTACGGCGACCCGACGCCCGCGGCCACGGCCACGGACGGTCCGGAGGCGCGGGTCGTGACCTGCGTCCGCAAGGCGAAGGGCAAGCGGAAGGCCGTCACCTACGCGACCGTGCGGGTGACAGCGACCTCAGGTCCGACGGACAGCTACGAGGTCGACGTGAGGTTCGAGGACGCCTCCGGCTCGGTCGTCGACTTCGGCGACGCGAACGTCGAGCTGGACGGCGGGGAGACGACGACGGTCAGGGTCCCGATGGACAGCCCGAAGCAGGTCTCACGGGTGCGGGAGTGCGTGGCGACCGTCCAGAGCTAGGGTCGTTCGTTTGGATCAGGCCGGATCAGGGAGCGGGGTCTGGTGGAGGGGGTCCCTCCCGTGCCGTTCAGGCTACGGGGGAGGATCGCGAGGCGGAGGAGGG
>NZ_PHRF01000050.1 GCF_004151105.1 Streptomyces sp. L-9-10 | reverse complement strand
GTGCGGGTCGGGGGGTGCGGGTCGGGGACGGAAGGCCGGGTCAGGAGACGCCCAGCCAGGATTCGATCGGGTGGAGCGCGTAGAAGACCACGAAGATCACGGTGAGGCCCCACATGAAGGCCCCGATCTCGCGGGCCCTGCCCTGGGCGATCCGGATCGCGACGTACGAGATGACGCCCGCGGCGACCCCGGCGGTGATGGAGTACGTGAACGGCATCAGGACGACGGTCAGGAAGACCGGGATGGCGACGGCGCGGTCGCCCCAGTCGACGTGCCTGGCGTTCTGGATCATCATCGCGCCGATGACGACCAGGGCCGCCGCCGCGACCTCGCCCGGGACGATCTGGGTGATCGGGGTGAAGAAGAGACAGGCCGCGAAGAGGAGGCCGGTGATGACGGAGGCGAAGCCGGTACGCGCTCCCTCGCCGACGCCCGTCGCGGACTCGACGAAGACGGTCTGGCCCGAACCCCCCGCCACCCCGCCGATGGCACCGCCCGCGCCGTCGATGAACAGCGCCTTGGACAGGCCCGGCATCCGGCCCTTGTCGTCGGCCAGCCCGGCTTCCGTGCCGACGCCGATGATGGTGGCCATCGCGTCGAAGAAGCCCGCGAGGACGAGGGTGAAGACGATCATGCCGATGGTCATCGCGCCGACCTGTCCCCAGCCGCCGAACTCGACCTTCCCGAAGAGCGAGAAGTCGGGCATGGAGACGGCGCCGCCGGTCAGCTCGGGCGGGCCGCTGTTCCATGCCTTGGGGCTGATGCCGCCCGCGGCGTTGAGGACGACGGCGACGACCGTCCCGATGACGATGCCGATCAGGATGGCGCCGGGCACCTCGCGGGCCTGGAGCATGAAGATGAGCAGCAGGGTGACGCAGAAGATCAGGACGGGCCAGCCGACGAGTTCACCGGCGGGGCCGAGCGCGACCGGGCCCCCGCCCTGCGAGGCGTGTACGAAGCCCGCCTTCACCAGTCCGATCAGTGCGATGAACATGCCGATGCCCATGGTGATCGCGTGCTTGAGCGCGAGCGGGATGGCGTTCATGATCATTTCCCGCAGGCCGGTGACCACCAGCAGGCAGATCACCACTCCGTACATCACACACATGCCCATGGCCTGCGGCCACGTCATCACGGGCACGACCTGGCCGGCCACCACACCGGAGACGGAGAGCCCGGCGGCGAGCGCGAGGGGCACCTTTCCCACGAAGCCCATCAGCAGAGTGGTCAGAGCGGCGGCGAAGGCGGTCGCGGTGATCAGGGCCTTCTGGCCGAGGGTGTCGCCGGTGACGTCCTCACCGGAGAGGATCAGCGGGTTGAGCAGCAGGATGTACGCCATGGCCATGAAGGTCGTGACGCCGCCGCGCAGTTCGCGCGCGACGGTCGAGCCGCGGTGGGATATGTGAAAGTACCGGTCGAGCCAGGACCTGCCGGCGGGGGGACGTGAGCCGGTGCCGGCGTCCTCGGCGGTGGTCCTCGGCTCCACTGACGAATGGGTCATGTATGCCTGCTCCCAAGGTTCAAAGGGGCACCCGCGAAAAGACGGGGACTGCGGGATTTGGGATGGTGCGTGGGCTGCACGACCCGGGGGACGGCCCGAGACGGATCAAAGGCGCGGTCCCGGGCGGCACGAGCGGCGCCGCCCGGGGACTGCTGGTGGGAACTGCTGGTGAGAACTGCTCGCGGGACCGGCTCGTGGATCTCCTCGTGGGTTGACGGGCATTGATGGCGCGTCAGGTGCCGGTGAGGTGCTCCGGTCGTACCGGCGTCCTGTTCAGCTCCAGACCCGTCGCGTTCCTGATGGCCGCCAGGACCGCGGGAGTCGACGACAGGGTCGGAGCCTCGCCGATGCCGCGCAGACCGTACGGCGCGTGCTCATCGGCCAGTTCGAGGACGTCGACGGGGATCGTCGGCGTATCGAGGATGGTGGGGATCAGATAGTCCGTGAAGGACGGGTTGCGCACCTTCGCTGTCCTGGGGTCGACGATGATCTCCTCCATCACCGCCACCCCCAGGCCCTGGGTGGTGCCGCCCTGGATCTGTCCCAGGACGGAGAGCGGGTTGAGCGCCTTGCCGACGTCCTGGGCGACGGCCAGTTCGATGACCTTGACCAGGCCCAGTTCGGTGTCCACCTCGACGACGGCGCGGTGTGCGGCGAAGGAGTACTGGACATGGCCGTTGCCCTGTCCCGTCCTGAGGTCGAAGGGCTGGGTGGGACGGTGGCGCCACTCCAGCTCCAGATCCACCGCCTCGTCCTCCAGCACGTCCGCCAGATCGGCGAGGACCTCGCCGCCGTCGGTGACGACCTTGCCGCCTTCGAGCAGCAGCTCGGCGGTGGCCCAGGCCGGGTGGTACGTACCGAACTTGCGCCGGCCGATGTCCAGGACCTTCTCCCGGACGTTCTCGCAGGTGTGCTTCACCGCTCCGCCCGTGACGTACGTCTGACGGGACGCGGAGGTGGACCCCGCCGAGCCGACCTGGGTGTCGGCCGGCTGGATGGTGACCTGCGAGACACCGAGTTCGGTACGGGCGATCTGGGCGTGTACGGTGACGCCGCCCTGGCCGACCTCCGCCATCGCGGTGTGGACGACGGCGACCGGCACCCCGTTGATCACTTCGAGCCGTACGCGCGCGGTGGAGTAGTCGTCGAAGCCCTCGGAGAAGCCGACGTTCTTGATGCCGACCGCGTAGCCGACGCCCCGTACGACCCCTTCGCCGTGGGTGGTGTTGGAGAGCCCGCCGGGCAGCGCCCGTACGTCGGCCGCCTCGCCCGCCACCAGCCACTGCTGCTCGGGCGGGAGCGGCCTGGCCTTGACCCGGCGCAGCAGTTCGGCGACGGGCGCCGGGGAGTCGACGCGCTGCCCTGTCGGCAGCAGCGAGCCCTGTTCCATGGCGTTGAGCTGCCGGAACTCCACCGGGTCCAGGTCCAGCGCCGCCGCCAGCCGGTCCATCTGCGCCTCGTACGCGAAGCACGCCTGGACCGCGCCGAAGCCGCGCATCGCGCCGCAGGGCGGGTTGTTGGTGTAGAGCGCGATCGCCTCGATGTCGACGTCGTCGATGACATACGGGCCGACGGAGAGGGAGGAGGCGTTGCCGACGACGGCCGGGGAGGCGGAGGCGTACGCACCGCCGTCCAGCACGATCCGGCACCTCATATGGGTGATCCTGCCGTCGCGGGTCGCGCCGTGTTCGTACCAGAGCTTCGCGGGGTGCCGGTGCACATGGCCGAAGAAGGATTCGAACCGGTTGTAGACGATTTTCACCGGCTTGCCGGTGCGCAGGGCCAGCAGACAGGCGTGGATCTGCATGGAGAGGTCTTCCCGGCCGCCGAAGGCGCCGCCGACACCGGAGAGCGTCATCCGGACCTTGTCCTCGGGCAGGCCGAGTACGGGGGCGATCTGGCGCAGATCGGAGTGGAGCCACTGGGTGGCCACATACAGATCGACGCCGCCGTCCTCGGCGGGCACCGCGAGACCGGACTCGGGGCCGAGGAACGCCTGGTCCTGCATGCCGAAGACATAGTCGCCCGAGACGATCACATCGGCGCGGGCGGCGGCCGCGTCGGCGTCGCCGCGGACGATGGGCTGGCGGT
Organism: Streptomyces sp. L-9-10; assembly: GCF_004151105.1. Taxonomy (GTDB): domain Bacteria; phylum Actinomycetota; class Actinomycetes; order Streptomycetales; family Streptomycetaceae; genus Streptomyces. The sequence goes on along the minus strand of NZ_PHRF01000050.1, from coordinate 180,206 downwards.
GGACGATGTTCGGGTGCGGGACATGCCCGATGTGGTGGTCGTCGCGGTTCTCGTGGATCAGCGGGGCGCCGGGCGCGGTCGCGGATGCCTCATCGGTGACGACCGGCAGTTCGGCGTAGTCGATCCGTATCTTGGCGGCGGCGCGGCGGGCGGTCTCGGGGTGGTCGGCGGCCACAAGGGCGACCGGCTCACCGTGGTGCCGGACCTTGCCGTGGGCGAGGACGGGGGTGTCCTGGATCTCCAGACCGTAGTTCTTGACGGCCGTCGGGAGATCGTCATAGGTCAGGACGGCGTAGACACCGGGGGTCGCGAGTGCCTCGGCCGTGTCGATCGACCTGATCTCGGCGTGCGCCACGGTGGAGCGCAACGTATGGCCCCACAACATGTCTTCGTGCCACATGTCGGAGGAGTACGCGAACTCTCCGGTGACCTTGAGTATGCCGTCGGGACGGAGTGTCGACTCGCCTATGCCGCCCCTGGTCTGCGAGCCCTGGCTGATCGTGGTGGGGGCTCCGGCGGGGACCCCGGGGCCGGTGGCAGCTCCAGGGCCGGTGGAGACCCGGGGGCCGATGGAGGCTTCGGTGTCGGCGGACGCTTCGGTGCCAGTGGAGGCTTCGGTGCCGGTGGGTGAACCAGTCGTGGCCATGCTCAGACCGCCTCTTCCTGACGGGCGGCCGCGAGGCGGACCGCGTCGAGGATCTTCTCGTAGCCGGTACAGCGGCAGAGGTTGCCCGAGAGCGCCTCACGGATGTCCGCGTCGCTCGGGGAGGGGGTGCGCTCCAGCATCTCGTCGGCCGCGACCAGCAGACCCGGGGTGCAGAAGCCGCACTGCACGGCGCCCGCGTCGATGAACGCCTGCTGGATCGGGGAGAGTTCGCCCGCCTCGCCGGTCCGCGAGTCCGTACCGCCGGGCTGCCACCGCTGGGCGCTCCGCAGGCTCGTACCGCACGAACCCGAGGCGCAGCCGTCGCCGGGATGGGCGCTGTCACGGTGCTCGGCGTAGTCCGCCAGGCCCTCGACGGTGATGACCTCGCGCCCCTCGGCCTGACCGGCCGCCACCAGACAGGAACAGACCGGGACGCCGTCGAGCCGCACCGTACAGGAGCCGCATTCGCCCTGCTCACAGGCGTTCTTCGAGCCCGGGAGGCCCATGCGCTCGCGCAGTACGTACAGCAGGCTCTCGCCCTCCCAGACGTCGTCGGCTTCGTGCCTGCGGCCGTTGACCGTGAAAGTGACGCGCATGGCTATGCAGCTCCTTCGAGGGTCCGGCCGGTGCCGCCGCCGTCGGCGCGGTACTGCTCCCAGGTCCAGCCGAGCTGGCGGCGGGCCATGATGCCGACCGCGTGACGGCGGTACTTCGCGGTGCCGCGCACATCGTCGATGGGGTTGCAGGCGCCCGCGACGAGGTCCGCGAACCGCTTGGCGACGGACGGCGTGATGGTCTTTCCGCTGTCCCAGAAGCCGCCCTCGTCGAGCGCCGCGTTCAGGAACATCTCGGCGTCCCGCGCCCGTACGGGGGTGGGCGCCGCCGAGCCGATGCCGGTCCGTACGGTCCGGGTCCCGGGATGCAGGGCGAGCCCGAAGGCGCAGACCGCGATGACCATCGCGTTGCGGGTGCCGACCTTCGAGTACTGCTGCGGTCCGTCCGCCTTCCTGATGTGCACCGACCTGATCAGTTCGTCGGGTTCGAGGGCGTTGCGCTTCACGCCGGTGTAGAACGCGTCGATCGGGATACGGCGCGAGCCGCGTACCGACTCGACCTCGACCTCGGCGCCCGCGGCGAGCAGCGCCGGGTGCGCGTCACCGGCCGGGGAGGCGGTGCCGAGGTTGCCCCCGACGCCCCCGCGGTTGCGGATCTGCGGCGAGGCGACGGTGTGCGAGGCGAGCGCGAGGCCCGGCAGCTCCGCCCGCAGGTGCTCCATGATGTGGGTGTACGGGACGGAGGCGCCCAGCTGGACGTTCTCCTCGCCGACCACCCAGTCACGCAGCTCGCCGATCCGGTTCAGGTCGAGCAGGTACTCCGGCCGCCGGTGATCGAAGTTGATCTCGACCATGACGTCCGTACCACCCGCGATGGGCACAGCGGTGGGGTGCTCGGCCTTGGCGGCGAGCGCCTCCTCCCAGCTGGCGGGGCGAAGGAAGTCCATCTGTGGCTCTCTTCTTGATCGTCTTGGTGATCGCTGGGGATCGCTGGTGATCACTGAGCTCCGGGGACGGCCGGTCTCACAAGTACACAAGCAGCGCTTCCGCCTGGTGCAGTCACCGAAACCATGAAGGAATTGGCTGGTCGGCTTCCGAGTCTTGTAGATTCGAACGAAAGGCGAAGACCCGGTAACCAGAAGGTCTTCGTGCCGAAACGCAAGGTGCGAAATCAGAGATCGGCGGCGACGAGATGCGGCTGCGCGCACTGCTGGAAACCGACGCGCTGGGCCTGCGACTGCTCGGCGGCGAGGAGGAGCTGGACCGGACGGTCCGCGGGGTGATGACCACCGACCTGCGGGACCCGAGCCGCTATCTGTCGGGCGGTGAGCTGGTCCTCAGCGGCCTCGCCTGGCGGCACTCCGCGGAGGACTCGGAACCGTTCGTACGTATCCTCGCGAGCGCCGGGGTGGCCGGGCTCGCCGCGGGCGAGGCGGAGCTGGGCGCTGTCCCGGAGGACCTGGTCACGGCGTGTGCGCGGCACCGGCTGCCGCTGTTCGCGGTGGACGAGGACGTCGCGTTCGCGACGGTCACGGAGTATGTGGTGCGGCAGGTGTCCGGCGAACGCGCCGGGGATCTGGCGGCGGTCGTCGACCGGCACCGCAGGCTGATGACCTCGGGCCCGGCGGGCGGTGGCCCGGACGTGGTCCTCGATCTCCTCGGCTCCGATCTCGACCTGCGGGCCTGGGTGCTCTCCCCGACCGGCAGGCGGATCGCGGGCGCCGGTGCCACGCTGTCACCGGCGAGGGCCGCCGTGCTGGCCGGTGAGCATCTGGCCGCCATCCGCGCCGGTCGCCGTAGCCCCTTTCGGACGACCGTCGACGGGACGGCATACTCCCTCTTCCCGGTCCGCAATGTAGGGCGCGGGACCACACCGACCGCCTTCCGGGACGTGCGCGAGACCGTGCTCTCCGACTGGCTGCTCGCGGTCGAGGCGGATGCGGGCGACTGGCCCGCGGCCCGGTTGGACCTGCTCCAGGGGGTGACGCAGCTGATCGCGGTGGAACGGGACCGGCGCGACGCGGCCCGTACGGTGCGCCGCCGGCTCGCCCAGGAAGTCCTGGAACTGGTGCAGACGGGCGCCGCCCCGGCGGAGATCGCCGCCAGGCTGCGGGTGGCCGCCCCCGTGCTGCTGCCCGGACTGGTCACGGCGCCGCACTGGCAGATCGTGGTGGCCCGGGTGGAGTGGGCGCGCAACGGCACGGACACCGGCGAGGGCGGTACGGCCGGCACCGGCGGTGCGGGCGGCTCCGGCGCGGCACTGGTCGAGGGCGGCCCGGTGGCCCAGTCGGTGCTGGAGGAGATCCTCGTCGACCCCGCGTGGACGGGGCCGGGCACCGGGGCCGGGGCGGGAGCGGACGCCACCGACCGGATCGCGGTGGCCCATACGGATGACGAGGCGATCGCGCTGGTACCGCTGCCCGCGGCGCCCGCGGATCTCGTGCCCGCCGATCCCGCGTCCGTCCCGGACGCCGGCGAGGGAGCGCTGCCCGGTGGCGCCGGCGGGGCGGAGAAGCCCCTGGACACCCCCGCCGCGGACCCCGGCCTCCACGCGGACGCGCTGCTGGCCGCCGTACGGGACCCGCTGTCCGCGGGGCTCGCGGACGACGGCCGGCTGACGCTGGGCGTGAGCGCGGCGGTGCACTCGGCGGAGGGCCTGCGCGGCGCGCTGGAGGAAGCCCGTCATGCCCGCCGGGTGGCGGCGGCCAGGCCGGGCCGGGTCTGCGCGGCGGGCCACCATGAACTGGCCTCGCACGTACTGCTGTTGCCGTTCGTCCCGGACGACGTACGGCGCGCCTTCACCGCGCGCCTGCTGGACCCGCTGCGCGACTACGACCGGCGCCACCGCGCGGAGCTGATCCCCACGCTGGAGGCGTTCCTCGACTGCGACGGCTCCTGGACGCGGTGTGCGGCCCGGCTGCATCTGCATGTCAACACGCTGCGGTACCGGGTGGGCAGGATCGAGCAGCTCACGGGGCGGGATCTGGCGCGCCTGGAGGACAAGCTGGACTTCTTCCTGGCGCTGCGGATGAGCTGAGGTCGCGGGCGGCGGGCGCTGGGTCACCGGGTGCCAGGGGGACGGGTGGTTGACCGCCATCACCCGGATCGGTCACGAGAAGATCCTCTGCCACCGCGAGGACGGACCGCGGTGCGCCCACCGCGCCTCCTCCCGTACCGGTTGTCCCAGGTGACAGCCCTCCCGGCGGTCTCCGACGCCCCGGTCGGCGGCCCCGGGCGCCCCGGTCGCCCGCGCCCCGCCGCCACCGCCGATGACCACGTGATTGTGAAATTTTTCACCTGACCTATTGGCCCGGCGTGCCGATCCATGCTGAGATGCGTCCACACTCAACAGCACAATGGCGCGCTCGGGGAGGGCAATGTGGCGCATACCGCCATGTCTGGTTCCGGAACCACCGCTGGTGACGACCCTCTCCAGACCGCGGTATGGCGGCTGCGCTCGCGCGGCTGTTGGACCGACGCAGCGGCTCTGCTCGCACCGCACTCCGCCGTCCCGGCCCGGACGCTCCAGCGGGCCTCGCTGCTCATCGAGCGCTGTCTGTTCACGGGCGGGGGCTGGCCGGAGGCCGAGGACGCGCTCCGCTCGGCGGAGGCCACGGCGCGCGAGGACCACGAACGGGGCGCCGCCGCGTGCGAGCGCGGCCATCTCGCCTACGCGTCGACCGTCCTCGGCGTACGCGACCGGGCGGACGAGGCGCGGTCGGCGCTGGGGCGGGCGGCGGCGCTGCTGGATCCGACGGCTCCCGGACGCGCGCTGCTGGACTTCCGGCGTGGTCTGGTCGCCGAACACCTCGCCGACTCCCCGCAGTCGGCGCGCGCCGCGTACCGCCGCGCCCACGCCGCCGCCACGGCGCACGGCGAGACGCTCCTGCTCTCCTTCACCTGGCGCCATCTGGCCGGACTGGCCCTGAGGGAGGGCGAGTTGGCGGAGGCGCGGCACGGCTTCGGCGAGTCCCTGCGTATCCGGGAGGAGTTGGGCTACCTGGTGGGCACGGCCCCGGCCCTCGCCGCGCTGGCCGACGCGGAACCGGAGCCGGAGGCGACCCGTCTGCGCGCGGAGGCCGGGCGCCTGTTCCGGCTGCTGGGCGGCGTCCCCACCTGGCTCGCGGACCAGCTCGCCCCTCCGGCGTCGCCGGCCCCCGCGGTCTGAGCGGGTCGGTCGGGGGCGGAAGCTCCGCCCCTGCGCCGATCAGGTCATCGGCCGACCCACGAACGGGTGAGGAAGGGACGTTTCCGCAGCGGCCGTTCGAGTGAAGGGGCGCATACGCGCGTGACGAGGTGGCCAGACTGCCCCCGCTCCACCGCCACCCCCGCCTGCTCCCCCACCTGCTTCTCGCCTCACGCGCGGGAACAGGCACACGCACAGAAAGAGGTCCCGTGAAGAGTCTCGGAAGGACCCTGGTCGCCGCCGGCGCCGCCGCCGTTCTCTGTGCCGGCTTCCCGCTCAACGCCCACGCGGCCGAGGGGCTTCTCTTCTATACGTCGGAGTACGGCGCGATCGTTCTGGAGAACCCCACGGACGGCCTGTGCTACAGCGTCGGGAACGCCCAGGACCCGCAGAACTCCACCGACCGTGTCGCGACCTTCTACAGCGCGAAGCGATGCGGAGGCACCGCCACCCGGCTCAAACCCGGCGAAGAGGGCTTCCTCACGTTCGCTTCGGTGAGGTTCACCCGCTGACCGGGTCCCTCGGCAGCAGGTCAGTGGTCGAGGTTGAGGTTGACCATCTTCCTGGGGTCGACGATGCGGTCGAAGTCCCGTGCCGTGATGTAGCCGGTGGCGAGGGCGGCTTCGCGCAGTGTGGTCCCCTCGTCGTCGGCCTTGTGGGCGATCCGGCTGGCCTTGTCGTAACCGATCTCCGGAGAGAGCGCGGTGACGAGCATCAGGGAGCGTGCGAGGTAGGTGTCGATCTGCTCGCGGTGCAGGCCGGCGCCTTCGACGCAGTAGACGCGCAGCTTCTCGCACGCGTCCGCGAGTATGCGGGCGGAGTGCAGGAAGTTGTTGATGATGACGGGCCGCATGGCGTTGAGTTCGAAGTTGCCCTGGCTGCCGGCGAAGGCGATGGCGCTGTCCTCCGCGAGTGCCTGGACGCAGACCATGACCATCGCTTCGCACTGGGTCGGATTGACCTTGCCGGGCATGATGGAGCTGCCGGGTTCGTTCGCGGGCAGCGCGAGTTCGCTGATGCCGCAGCGCGGGCCCGAGGCGAGCCAGCGCAGGTCATTGGCGATTTTCATGAGCGGTACGGCCAGCCCCCGCAGCCCGGCCGAGGCCGCCACTATGGCGTCCAGACTGCCCTGCGCGGCGAAGGAGTTGGCGGCGGTGCGGAACGGGTAGCCCGTCAGCTCGGCGATCTCCTGGGCCACGTGCTCGCCGAAGCCCTCGGGGGCGTTGAGACCGGTACCGACCGCGGTCCCTCCGACGGCCAGTTCCCACAAGCCCGGCAGCGTCGCTTCGACACGGTCGATGGCGCCGGACAGCTGGGCGGCGTAGCCGGACCACTCCTGGCCCACGGTCAGCGGGACCGCGTCCTCAAGGTGGGTGCGTCCGATCTTGACGATTTCCCACCAGTCACGGGACTTGGCGTCCATCGCCTGCTGTAGATCCCTCACCTTCGGGAGCAGGTGCTCGTCGATCTGCCGTACGGCGGCGATGTGCATGGCGGTGGGGAAGGTGTCGTTGGAGGACTGGCCCATGTTGACGTGATCGTTGGGGTGGATCGGTGTCTTGGAGCCGAGGGTGCCGCCGACGAGCTGGATCGCCCGGTTGCTGATGACCTCGTTGACGTTCATATTGCTCTGGGTGCCGGAGCCGGTCTGCCACACGTACAGCGGGAAATGGTCGTCCAGGGCGCCGCGGATGACCTCGTCGGCCACATGGGCGATCAGGTCGGCCTTCCATTTCGGCAGGCGGCCCTGGCGTCCGTTGACGAGTGCGGCGGCCTTCTTGACGTAGCCGTAGGCGTGGTACACGGACGTGGGCATGCGGTCGTTCCCGATGGAGAAGTGGATCAGGGACCGCTGGGTCTGGGCGCCCCAGTAGTGGTCGGCGGGCACTTCGACGGCGCCCATCGAGTCGGTTTCGCGGCGATGGCCTGTGGCGTTGATGCCGATCGGCACGTCCCGTACCCTCGGCGGCTTTTCGTCGGCGTTCTGGTGACGGGTGGTCACGGCGACGCCTCCTTACTCGTCCTTCTCGTCCTTGTTCGTCCTTCTCGTATCCCGTATCCCGTATCTCGCTTCGCTTCTCGCTTCTCGCTTCCGGCTTTTCGCTTCCGGCTTTTCGCTTTTCGGACGGCGGTCACAGGCCCGGCTGCCACATGGCGTCCCGTGCCGCCCGGACCGGATCACCCAGCCGACAGGACTCGTCACTCCGCGCGTTTCCGCCCCCTCATTCCATGCTTGGTCTTTTCCGCCGCGGGCGCCACCGGAGGCCCCGGACCAGCCGTTTCCATGGCCACGGGCCGAGGCGAACCGCTGTAGCCGCCACACATACCGTTACGGCCTCCGCACCACCTCACCACCGGCTCGCCATGAACGCACCGGGTTGACGTCTCCGGTACACCTCCACCGGAAGAACAAAAGGAACACATCACCCACAATGCGGGCAATAATCGCGGCTGGCGGCGACCCGAGGCGAACGAGGAACGATCACCAACAGGCCCAAAAGGGGAGCCTTGCTGAATTTCCGTCAGATGCCAGAAACAGAACAGAACGACATGGACGTCGCCCCATCGTGTGGTGATAAGATCGCCAAGCTTGCCAAGCGGTGCCAAACCCGCTATGGCATAAAGGAAAAGTCAGCGCATCGGCCCAGAATTCCGCCACCCCCGGGGGAGAACTATGCCATTAGCCGGGCCTTTCAAGGCAGTCCGGCAGGCGACCATGCGCCGACCTGTCCCATAATCAGTGACCGCGATATGTCTGTGACCGCGAGACCACTCGAACGCACCCTCCAGACATTCAGTACCTGGTGGCCCAGTCGCCCGAAGAGAGTCTTATGACGCAATACTTCCAGGATCCAGCGCTTTGGGGTCTGATCGCTGGTACTCCTGTCGCCGCGACCGCGATCATTCGCGGAAGAAAATCGATCGCCGAGCTACGGAAGGAGAAACAGGAGCTCAAGGCTCACTACGCCACCCTTGAGGACCATTACGCGGAGGCCGTCGAAGAGGCCAAGGACAGGGCGGAAGAAGCCACAAAGACCGCGCTGAAGTCCGCCATGCGGACACTTCAGGGTCTCGCCAGCGAACAGCAGCTGGCCATCACCAAACTTCAGGACAAGTACGGCGAACTCCAGATTCTCCAGGACCTCCTGGACATCGACCACATGAATTCGCAGTTCGCCCGGCGTGCGCAGTCCATCGCCGTGCTCTGCGACGGATGGCTCGGCCGTCAGCGCGATCCGGCCTCGCTGTACGACGTGGTCCGCAGCGCGAAGGGCCGCATTCGCCACTTCACCCGTGTCGAGATCCGGGCCCAGAGTAATTTCGCCATTGTCAGCCGGGCCGTCGAGCCGGTCGCGCTCACCCTCGCCGAACTGCTGGACAACGCCACCAGTTACTCGGCGCCGGAAACAGTGATCGAGATCAATATCCGGCCCGTGCCCAAGGGCGTCTGCATCATCGTCGATGACGCCGGTGTCGGCATGAACGAGGAGGAGAAGGCCAGGGCGGCCAAGCTCCTGTCGAGCGAACGCTCCCCCGGCGTCTCCGGCCTCGGCAATCCGCCGCAGTTCGGCTTCACCGTGATCGGCGTGCTCGCCGCTCGCTACGGCTTCACCGTGTCCGTGGATTCCACGTCCCCCTACGGCGGTGTGCGTGCGGTGGTGCTGCTCCCCGACGAGCTCCTCACCGCCCTGCCTGAGCGCGCGCCCGAGCCCAAGCCCACGCCCGAGCCCAAGGAGTTCCCCACCGTGGCAGCGTCCTCCCCGATGCCGCCCGAGGAAAACCCGGTGGCTCCCTCGACCACATTCGGCGGTCTCCCGAAACGCCGGCGGAGAGGCGCGATATCCATCGTGCCGACAGCCGACAGTTCGGACGCCCCGGCTCGCTCCAGCGAACAAGCCGCCTCCGTCATGGGCGCGTTCCAGCGGGGTACGCAATCGGGCCGCCGTACCACCAACGCAAGCAGCGAAGGGCATGAGACTCAGTGAATTACGATCTGTCATGGATGCTTGACAGTGCCCTTGAAGTACCCGAAGCACGGCACGCGATCCTCGTCTCGGCCGACGGCCTGCTCATGGCCCGCTCGAAGGACGTCGGCAAGGATCACGCCGATACCGTCGCCGCGGCGATGAGCGGAATGCAGTCGCTGAGCCGCACGGTCGCCGACTTCTGCGGCGCACCGCCGAACAACCGGCCGCACTGGCGCCAGACGCTGGTGGAGTTCGATCACGGCTGGGTCTTCCTCATCTCCGCGGGCGAGGGCGCCTATCTCGGCGTTTCCGCGTCGCCCGACGTCGACATGGCCGAGATCACCTTCCGTATGCAGCAGCTCGTCGGCCAGCTCGGCAAATCCCTGACCAGTCCCCCTCGCGAGATTGCTGACACCAAGGCATGACCACAACAGATGAGCCGGATCAGGAACCAGTAGCGCCGCAATTAGTGCGACCGTATGTCATCACCAACGGCCGCAGCCTGCTCGGTGACCATGAGTTCTCCTTGATCACTCTGGTCACAGCGGCCGAGGACGTACCCAGAGCGGCGACTCTCGATCCTGAGAAGCGCCGTCTGCTGGACTTGTGTTCGGGTGGCTATCTCTCGGTCGCCGAAATCGTCGGACACTCTCATCTCCCCGTGGGTGTCGTCAAAATCCTGCTGTCCGACCTCACGGAGGAGGGGTATCTCTTCACACGCGCCCCCATACCTGCCGCGAAACTCGTCGACCGGCAGATACTCGAGGAGGTGCTGAATGGTCTTCAAGCCCGCTTTGGATGACGGTGTCTATCTGCGCGAGTCAGTGCAGACCGCTGCGAAGATCCTGGTGGTCGGGCATTTCGCGGTGGGCAAGACGACATTCATCGGGACCATGTCCGAGATCCCGCCGCTGCGTACCGAAGAACTGATGACGCAGGCCGGCGAGGGAATCGACGACCTCAAGGGCACGCCCGGCAAGACCACGACGACGGTGGCCATGGACTTCGGCCGCCTCACGCTCAGCGACAGGCTGGTCCTCTACCTCTTCGGCACACCCGGACAGCAGAGATTCGTCCAGGTGTGGGAAGACATGTCCCGGGGCGCACTCGGGGCATTGGTGCTGGTGGATCCCGAGCGCCTCGAAGAGTCCTTCCCCGTGATGGACCTCGTCGAACACTACGGAATTCCCTACACCATAGCGGTCAACCGATTCGACGACACAGCGACCCATCAGGACGAGGAAATCCGAGAGGCGCTCGATCTGCTGCCCGAGACGCCCCTCGTCAATTGTGACGCGCGGGACCAGCGGTCATCAGCGAACGCCCTCATCGTCCTCGTCCGCTACCTCCAGTCACGCCTTCGCTAGGAGTTCGGCATGCAATCTCATTCGGAATTCCAGGCTCCGCCACCTGGCTGCCCGGCGCACAACAGCGGCTTGCGTGTGCCCCTGTACGGTCCCGAGTTCGCTGCCGACCCGGACGCCTTCTACGAGCACATGCGGCAGTACGGCCCGGCCGCGCCGGTCGAGCTGGCCCCCGGGGTGGAGGCCTCGCTCGTCACGGACTACGCGGCGGCGCTCCATGTACTCCAGAACCCCGAGGCGTTCGCGCGGGACTCGCGCCGCTGGCGCGCGCTCAACGAGGGGCGGGTGCCCCTCGACAGCCCGGTCCTGCCCATGATGATGTACCGGCGGAACCCGATGTTCACCGACGGCGCGGAGCACTTGAGGCTCCGTCAGGCCGTGACGGAGAGCCTGGCCAAGATCGACACGCACCGGGTGACCCGGCACGTCGAGCGCGTGGCCTCGTACCTCATCAGCCAGTTCAGCGGCCGGGGCAAGGCCGATCTGATCGGTGACTACGCGCAGGTGCTGCCGCTGCTGGTCTTCAACGACCTGTTCGGCTGCCCGGCCGAGATCGGTGACCGGCTGGTCTTCGGGCTCTCCGGCATCTTCGACGGCATCGACGCGGAGAAGGCGAACGAGGTCCTGACGGAGGCGCTGAGCGAACTGGTCGCGCTCAAGCGGGCCACGCCCGGCGAGGACGTGACCTCCTGGCTGATGCAGCATCCGGTCCGGCTCACCGACGAGGAGATGATCCATCAGATCCTGCTGCTCATCGGTGCGGGTACGGAGCCGCTGTCGAACCTGATCGCCAACTCCCTGCGGGTGCTGCTGTCCGACGACAGGTACACCGACGGACCGCACTCGGCCGGCCTGCTGGTCGAGGACGCCATCAACGACGTCCTCTGGAACAGCACCCCCATAGCCAACTACGCCGCGCACTACCCGCTGTACGACGTGGACCTCAACGGCAGCAAGCTGGACGCCGGTGACCCCGTGCTCATCAGCTTCGCCGCCGCCAACACCGACCCGAGCCTGTCCGTGAGCCGTCAGACGCTCAGCAAGCGGGCGCATCTGGCCTGGGGCGCCGGCCCGCACGCCTGCCCGGCGAAGGACCCGGCGCTGCTCATCTCCGTCCTGGCCATCGAGAAGCTGCTCAACGGCCTGCCGGACATCGAGCTGGCGGTGCCCGCGGACACGCTGCTCTCCCGGCCCGGTCCGTTCCACCGGGCGCTCAGCGCGCTCCCGGCCCGTTTCACCCCGGTTCGGAGAGAGAAGTCGGAATCGGTACCGTATCCGGCGAACATCGGGCGTACGGCCGGAAATGCCCCCGCGCAGGAGTCCCAGAACAAGCCGCAGAAGGGTAGCTTCTGGAGCGGATTCCTCGCCTGGTGGAAGGTGTGAGATCCGCAACAAAGCGGGGTCCTTTACCTTCGCATGAAGGTTCAACCGTAGGGGTAGACAGGGTGGGCGAATCTTACGTGATGCCTTGAATAAGGAGTCTCTGTGGAGCCCTCCCTGACTACCTCGTCAGTAGATCGACGCGCTGTAGTCTCCATATTCTCCCGTCTGCGTACGTCCAATGGCCAATCGAATCCATTGCCTCTCTACGCAGAACTCAGAGCGATGGGAGATGTCATCCCCGCCCCCTGGGGCGGGCATCTGGTGACCTCCTTCAACCTCTGTGACCAGGTACTGAGGAACAAGGCATGGCTGGTTCCCGACAGCGAGTGGCGTGCCAGGCAGGGCGCGGCAACCCGTTGGAACGCCTCCTCTTCCCGGGAAATGGGAAAGACTCTGCCCGCCCTGAACCCGCCGCACCACACCCGGGTGCGGCGGTCGGTCGGGAACACCTTCGACCGTAAATCCCTCGCGAATTCCAAGGATTCCGTCGAGAAGGCCACGGAGCGATTGCTCGACCGGCTCACCGATAAACTGCGGAGCGGTCAAGCCGATTTCAGTTCGCTCGTCGGCGACGAATTGCCCATCATCACGATCGGCGAATGGCTCGGGCTGCCGCCCTCCGATTACCACTTGCTCCGCTCGCTCACCCGCGATCAGGTGTACTCGCAGGAATTGCTGCCGACACCGAGTCAGCTCGCGCTGTCGGACGCCGCCACCGCCCAATTGCGTGAGTACTTCACAGCGGTGATACGCGAACGCCGCCGCGCGCCGGGCGACGATCCCATCTCGGAGTGGCTGCGGACCTGGGACGATCTCGAAGCCGACCAGGAGACGGTCGACGAGGCCGTCTACTTCCTCTCCTTCCTCTTCCTCCTGGCCGCGCCGGAGACGACGTCGACGCTCCTCTCCCACATGGTGTGGCTCCTGCTGAAGCACCCGCGCCAACTCGCCTGGCTGCGCACGCATCCGGAGCACATACCGGGCGCCGTCGAAGAGGTGCTCCGCTATGACTCGCCGAACCATGTGATCAGCAGGGTCGCCGCGGAGGACACCACCCTGGGCGGCGCGGATGTCCAGCGGGACCAGATGGTGCATCTCCTGGTCGGCGCCGCCAACCACGACCCGGAGCAGCACACCGAGCCGGAGCTCTTCGACGTACGGCGCAAGGCCGCGCACCTCAGCTTCAGCGGCGGGATCCACTACTGCGTCGGCGCCCCGCTCGCCCGGCTGGAGGCGACGACCCTGCTGACGTCCCTGCTGAGGCGGCTGCCCGATCTCCGTCTCGACGGGGATCCCGTCTGGGCGCCCCGCGTGGGTTTCCGGCGGATGACGGAACTCCCGGTGACCAGGGCCTGATCCGCCGTCAGGGCAAAAGGGACGCGATATTCGCAACGCGGCGCACGGCGACGCGACACATTGAGAACCGACATCTACACAGGGAACAGCGTGGTGGACGAGTTCAAGGCACTCCGGGTCATACAGGACGGGCCCGTGCTGAAGGTGGAGTTGAACTCCCCCGAGACCGGCAATGCCGTCTCCGGCACGCTCCTGGACGAACTGCTCTCCGTACTGGGCACCCTTCAGAACGACCCCGGAATACGGGTGTTGATCCTCTCCGGCGCGGGAGACGACTTCAGTCTCGGCGGAGATCGCGCGGAATTCGCCGAATTCCTGGCCGCGGACCCCAGTGGGGCGAGTCTTCGCATCCTGGGCAAGAAGGCACGCCGGGTCTGCGACGCGCTCGCGACGGCCGACGTGGTCACCATCGCGCGCCTGCACGGCGGCGTCATAGGGGCGGGACTCGCTCTCGCGGTGTTCTGCGATCTGCGGGCAGGGGCGGACGACTGCCGTTTCCGTATGCCCGAACTCGCCCTGGGTATGCCTCCGGCCTGGGGAGGGGCCCTGCCGAGGCTGATGCAGGAGGCGGGCGCCGCCAGGGTCCGCGAGCTGCTGCTGACCGGCGACAATTTCGACGCGGCGACGGCGGTGGAGCTGTCCGTCCTGCACAAGGTCGCCCCGATGGCCGAGCTCGACAGCGCTGTCGAGGCGTGGGTCAGGCCGATGGTCCGCCGGTCCCCGGCCGCGCTGCGCACCGCCAAGGTGATGCTGAACGCGTACGGGTCCGCGAGCCGTCTCGCGGACACCACCCTGCTCGACGCGGAGCTGATGACCTCGGCGCTGACCATGGCGGCGGCTGCCTCCCGTCATCGCTGACATCGGTGAGCCGCACAACGGAACCCGTGGCGAATCCGCGCGATGTCAGCCGGCCGAGCCCGTGAAGTGTTCCCGTATCAGCGACTGCACCACCGGCAGGTCGCGTGCCATCAACGCGTCGAGCAGCGCGGTGTGTTCGGCGGCGTCCGCGACCAGATCGGCGCGGCGTACGGCCGGGGCGCTGACCAGCGGCCACTGCGAACGGCGGTGCAGATCGTCGGCCACCATGACCAGTTGCTCGTTGCCCGAGAGGGCGAGCAGCGCGTGGTGGAAGGCGCGGTCGCACTCCGCGTACGCCGCCCGGTCCCCGACGGCGGCCGCGGCGCCCGTCGCCTCCGCCAACGGGGCCAGTCGTGCCCACCGTTCCGCGGGTACGGTACGGGCCAGCCGCAGCATCACCGGCACTTCGAGGAGCGCGCGTACCTCGGCCAGTTCGGCCAGTTCACGGGCGCTGCGTTCGATGACGCGGAAGCCGCGGTTGAGCACGACCTCGACGGCGCCCTCCAGCGCGAGCCGCTGCATGGCCTCGCGTACGGGGGTGGCGGAGACGCCGAAGCGCTCGCCGAGCACGGGAGCGGAGTAGACCTCGCCGGGCGCCAGCTCACCGCTGACGAGCGCGGTGCGCAGGGCGTCGAGGATCTGTCCGCGTACGGAATGACGGCGCACCGGCGGGGACGGGCACGCGGGCGGAGGCGGGGACGGTGCCGAGGACGGAGGCGGGGAAGGGGACGGTGGCGGGGAGTGCGTAGGGGCTCCGGCCCCCTCCCGCTCACTGTGTGTGTGCTCGCCGCGCGCCTGCTCCGGCACCTGCCGGGATCCGGGGGCCGGCGCGCCGGGCACATACGGCCGCGGCACGGCCGCGTCGCGCGCTCCGCCCTGTTCCATTCCTGTCCACCTCCTTCTCCTCGCCTGTGCACGATAGGCCGACCGGGCCGCAGTTCAAACCTCGATCACATCGGGTAAGGTAAGGCTTACCTGCAAACGATCCCGATTCGGTGGTCCCTGCATGACCCTGCCCACCCTGCTGCCCGGCCTCCTCGCCTCTCCCGTGACGGACGCGTACGCCCGTCTGGCCGAGGTGTTCCCCGCGCTGAGCATCGACCAGCTCACCGAGAGTGAGCGGCCCCCTGCCGGGAGCGGCTGGGTGAGCGCGGCGGATCTGGCGGCCGGGGGCGCGGCCCTCGATACGTTCCTCGCCTGGGACGAGGAGCAGGTGCGCCGGGACTACGGACAGGAAGCGCGCCCCGATGTGGTCGCCGGCTTCGCCTTCCACCGGTACGCCTGGCCGGCCTGTCTGCTGATCACCGTGCCCTGGTTCCTGCACCGCAGGGTGCCCCGCCTGCCCGTCGGGACCGTGTCCTTCCACCGGGCGCTGGGCCGGATGACCGTACGGATCGATGAGTTCGCCTGCCTGCCGGACGACCCGGCCGCGACACTGCCCGGCGCCCGGATCGTCCCGGACGAGGAGGCCCTGCGCGCCGAGGTGCGGGAGGCCGTCGCCGGTCATCTCGCACCGGTCCTCGACGGTTTCGCCCCGCGGATGCGGCGCGGCCGGCGGGCGCTGTGGGGGATGGCGACCGACGAGATCGTCGAGGGCCTCTGGTACATCGCCCATCTGCTGGGCGAGGAGCGGTACGCGATGGCGGAGCTGGAACGGCTGATGCCGGGCACGACCGCGCCGTATGTCGGTACGGCGGGTTTCCGTGAGCTGACCGGACCTGACGGCGAATCTTTGCCGACCCGTGACCGGGCCAGTTGCTGCCTCTTCTACACACTGCGCCCCGAGGACACCTGCGTCACCTGTCCGCGTACCTGCGACAACGACCGGGTCCGGAAGCTCGCCGCGACCGTCTGACCCCGCGTCACCCTCGGTCCCACGCCACCCGCAGGGGTGATATTAATCGAACATGACAGCCACCTGCCGAACGGCGGTGTCAGCCGTTCGTGCCTCTTCACGTGCTGCACCGCCTCGTTGGTGTTCTCTTGTCCCGAAACCCCCTGAGCGTCACCGCACTTCCGCCAAAATGGCGTCCCAAACGCCCTACTGCGATGCAAGGAACACCGCATGCGACTGACTGACATATCGCTGAACTGGCTGCTTCCCGGCGTCGTCCTGCTCGTCGGAATCCTGGTGGCGGTGGCGGTGTTCGCGCGCGGCAAGCGCGCGGCTGACAAGCCCGCACCCGTCGAGGATTCGTGGGAACGCAGCGAGGAGCGGCGCAGGCGCAAGGAAGCCATCTACGGCATCGCCTCCTACGCACTCCTCTTCTGCTGCGCGGCGGTCGCCGCCGCGCTCTCGTTCAAGGGCCTGGTCGGCTTCGGCCAGGAGAACCTCGGTCTCAGCGGAGGCTGGGAGTATCTCGTCCCGTTCGGTCTCGACGGAGCGGCGATGTTCTGCTCCGTGCTCGCGGTGCGCGAGGCCAGCCACGGCGACGCGGCCCTCGGCTCGCGGCTGCTGGTGTGGACGTTCGCCGGTGCCGCCGCCTGGTTCAACTGGGTGCACGCGCCCACGGGTCTCGGCCACGAGGGTGCTCCGCAGTTCTTCTCCGGCATGTCCCTCTCGGCCGCGGTCCTGTTCGACCGCGCGCTGAAGCAGACCCGCCGCGCGGCACTCCGCGAGCAGGGTCTCGTCCCCCGTCCGCTGCCGCAGATCCGGATCGTACGGTGGCTGCGGGCACCCCGCGAGACCTTCGGCGCCTGGTCGCTGATGCTGCTGGAAGGCGTCCGTACGCTGGACGAGGCGGTCGACGAGGTACGCGAGGACCGTCGCCAGAAGGAGCAGAACCGGCACCGCAGGCGGGAGCAGGAGAAGCTGGACCGGGCGCAGATCAAGGCGCTCAACCGCCAGCACCGGGCCTGGGGCCGGGCACGCGGCGGCCGTCAGGTGGCCCTTCCCGCCGTGAACGCGGGATCGGGCTCGCCGCCGGCCGTCGAAGCCGCCGCGGAGCCTGCCATAGTGGAGCCCGGCCAACTGAACCAGCACTCCCGGCTCTCCCTTCAGCCCGTGAAGGCCAGTGAGGCTCCCACTCCCCGTACGGTCGATCTGACCGCGGAGGACGACACCATGGCGCTGCCCAGGCTCGACTCCCTGGAGCGCAAGCTCAAGGATCTGGAGAAGCAGTTCGGCTGACGCGGACAGGTCCGCCGACGCGGGCGGGCCGGCTGGAGCGGCCTCGGGGGAACAGCACTCGGACCGGTGTGACGGACAGCCGTCACGCCGGTCCGCTGTTTCGTCCCGGCCCGCGCTCTCCCTCACCCGTCCTGCCGCCCTCACCACGCTCTCCCCCGCACCACGCTCTCCCCCACACCGTGCTCACTCTCTTACCGCGCTCACCCCTTCACCGGCCTTACGCCGCCTCGCCGTTGAGCTCGAACCACACCACCTTGCCCACCGGCCTCGCCCGTATCCCCCAGTCGTCCGCGAGACTCCGAACCAGCGCCAGCCCCCGCCCGTGCGTGGCGTCGTCGGGCACCGGCCGCTCCGGCGCGGGCGGCGTCGGCACCCCGGCCACGAAGTCCCGTACCTCCACGCGCAGCCGGGAGTCCGCGATGGTCGCGGTGACCACGGCGCCGTCGTCCGTGTGCACCAGCGCGTTCGTGACCAGCTCGCTGATCAGCAGCTCGGCCACCGCCGCGGAGTCCCGCTCCTGCCAGTGCCGCAGCATCTCCCGCAACGCGTGGCGTACTTCGGGGACGGCCGCGAGATCGGCGCCCCCGACTCTGCGCCGCAGACCTCTCATCACTCTGTCCCCCCGGTCATGACGTCCCTCTCCCCGATGGTCCTGACCCGCCCCACGCTCGTTTGCGTACAGGAGATGCATTCCCCACCCGGAATAGACCACTCATCGTGTTCATCACCTGATCGCCGCAGCGGGGGCACGGGGCGCGCGACGGGTGCGCGAGGACTGCCCGGGGAAGTGAGGGGGGAGTGAAACCGTGCGAACCGATCCCGAGGAGCGAGGAGCACCGATGCACGACGACCGATCCCTGGTGGAAGGGCGGCTGGAGCGGGCGCTGCGCCAGTTCATCCGTCCCGCGCAGTACGCGGCCCGGGAGCCGCTCGCGCTCTCCGTCTGGCACGCGCCGGGCGAGCCCGTGCCGGTGGAGCAGGCGCTCCAGGGCGGCTACGAGCCGTTCGCGACCGGCACGGAGTGGGGTTCTCCCTGGTCCACCAGCTGGTTCCGGCTGGAGGGCGTGGTCCCCGAGTCCTGGGCCGGACGGCCGGTCGAGGTGGTCATCGACCCCGGGTTCACCGGTGAGGGGCCCGGTTTCCAGGCCGAGGGCCTGGTGTACGACGCCGCGGGCGTCCCCCTCAAGGGCATCCATCCGCGCAACCGGCACATCCCGGTCGCCGCGCCCGCGGCCGGTGGCGAACCCGTCCGGCTGCTGCTGGAGGCGGCGGCCAACCCGGCCGTCCTGCACGACTTCGAGCCGACGCTCCTCGGTGACGTACTGACCGCGGGCGACCGTCCGCTCTACCGCTTCGCCGCCGCCGACCTGGCCGTCCTGGACGAGGAGGTCTGGCATCTGGTCCTCGATGTCGAGGTGCTCACGGAACTGATGCGCGAGCTGCCCGCGGACCGCTCACGCCGCCACGAGATCCTGCGCGCCCTGGAGTCGATGCTCGACGCGCTCGATCTGCACGATGTGGCGGGCACGGCCGGCGCCGCGCGCGCCGAGCTGACGGAGGTGCTCTCCCGGCCCGCGTCGCCGAGCGCCCACCGGATCTCGGCGGCGGGGCACGCGCATATCGACTCGGCCTGGCTGTGGCCGCTGCGGGAGACCGTACGGAAGGCGTCACGGACCTTCGCCAATGTCACTGCGCTCGCCGCCGACTACCCCGAGCTGGTCTTCGCCTGCTCACAGGCGCAGCAGTACGCCTGGGTGCGGGACCACCAGCCGCACATCTGGGAGCGGATCAAGCAGGCGGTGGCGGACGGGACATGGGCGCCGGTGGGCTCCATGTGGGTGGAGTCGGACGCCAATATGCCGGGCGGTGAGGCGCTGGCCCGGCAGATCGTGCACGGCAAGCGGTTCTTCCAGGAGGAGCTGGGCGTCGAGACGGAGGAGATCTGGCTGCCCGACTCCTTCGGCTACACGGCGGCCTTCCCGCAGTTGGCGAAGCTCGCCGGGGTGAAGTGGTTCCTCACGCAGAAGCTCTCCTGGAACCAGTCGAACAAGATGCCGCACCACTCCTTCTGGTGGGAGGGCATCGACGGTTCGCGGGTCTTCACCCACTTCCCGCCGGTCGACACGTACAACTCCCAGTTCCATGGCAGCGAACTGGCCCACGCGGAGCGGAACTTCGCCGAGAAGGGGCGGGCGTCCCGCTCGCTGGTGCCGTTCGGCTGGGGCGACGGCGGTGGCGGCCCCACCCGGGAGATGATGGAGCGGGCACGGCGGCTGAAGTCCCTGGAGGGCTCGCCCCGGGTCGAGATCGAGCACCCGGCGGCGTTCTTCGCGGCGGCCGAGGAGGAGTACGGCGACCGGGCCCCGGTCTGGTCGGGCGAGCTGTACCTGGAGCTGCACCGTGCCACGTACACCACCCAGGCCAAGACCAAGCAGGGCAACCGCCGCGCCGAACATCTCCTGCGGGAGGCCGAGTTGTGGGCGACGGCGGCGGCACTGCACTCGGGGGGCCGCGCCGCTTCGTACGCGTATCCGTACGAGGAGCTGGACCGGATCTGGAAGACGGTGCTGCTGCACCAGTTCCATGACATCCTGCCGGGCTCGTCGATCGCCTGGGTGCACCGGGAGGCGCGCGCGACGTACGCGGCGGTACAGGACGAGCTGACGGGCATCATCGGGGAGGCGCTGGCGGCGCTGGGCGGCGACGGGAGCGCGGTGGGGGTGTGGAACGCGGCCCCGTTCGCCCGCCGCGATGTCGTCGCGGCCCGCGCCTCCGATGTGGCGGAGGGTGTCGTGACACAGCCGCTGGCCGACGGTGAGGTGCTCGCCCCGGCCCTGGTCAGGGCGGTGGCGCCGGGCACGTTCACCACGCTCGCCCCGGCCCCCGTGACGGCGGTACCGGCCGACGGCGGCTTCGTGCTGCGCGATCAGCGGCTGGAGGTGGTCATCGACGCGGACGGGCTGCTCGCCTCCGTACGCGATCTCGTCGCGGGCCGCGAGGTGCTCGCGCCGGGCGGCCGGGGCAATCTGCTGCAGCTGCACCCGGACCACCCCAATCAGTGGGACGCCTGGGACATCGACCGGCACTACCGGCACCGGCACACCGATCTGACCGCCGCCGACTCCGTCGAGCTGATCGAGGAGGGGCCGCTGAGGGCGGCGGTACGGGTGGTGCGGACGTTCGGGGCGTCCCGGATCACCCAGGAGATCAGTCTCACCGCCGATACCCGCCGGATCGATATCGTCACCGAGGTCGACTGGCAGGAGTCGGAGAAGGTCCTCAAGGCCGCGTTCCCGCTCGACGTGCACGCCGAACGGTCCACCGCCGAGGTGCAGTTCGGCCATGTGCACCGGGCGACGCACGACAACACCGGCTGGGATGCCGCCCGGTTCGAGATCTGCGCGCACCGCTGGCTGCGGGTCGCGGAGCCCGGCTACGGCATCGCGGTGCTCAACGACTCGACGTACGGGCACGATGTGACCCGGACGCCGCACCCGGACGGGCTCGGCACGACCGTACGGCTGACGCTGCTGCGCGCCCCGCACAGCCCGGACCCGGAGACCGATCTGGGCACACACCGGTTCCGGTACGCGCTGCTGCCCGGCGGGACGGTGGAGGAGACGGTACGGGAGGGCCTGGCGCTCAATCTGCCGCTGCGCGTGGCACCGGCGCCGGAGCAGCCGCCGCTGGTGAACGCCGACCACCCGGCGGTGACCGTGGAGGCGGTCAAGCTCGCCGAGGACCGCAGCGGGGATGTGATCGTACGGCTCTACGAGTCGGCGGGCGGCCGGGCCGAGTCGACATTGCGGGTCGGTTTCCCGGTGATCGGCGCACGGGTGACGGATCTGCTGGAACGGCCGCTGCACGACGCGGAGACGGACGAGGAGGGACTACGGCTGCGGCTGCGGCCGTTCCAGATCCTGACGCTGCGGCTCACGCCCGCCTGAGCTTCAGGGCGAACCGAGCCATGAGTATCGCGGCGAGGCGAACCGGGCCGTAAATATCAGGGCCGTGGCACGTTCCGCAGGTTGGAGCGTGCCATCTGGACCATGCGGCCCACCCCGCCGTCCAGGACGATCTTGCTGGCCGAAAGCGCGAAGCCCGTCACCATGTCGGCGCTGATCTTCGGCGGGATGGACAGCGCGTTCGGGTCGGTGACGACATCGACCAGCGCGGGGCCCTTGTGCTTGAAGGCGTCCTTGAGCGCGCCCGCGAGCTGCCGGGGCTTCTCCACCCGTACTCCGTAGGCCCCGGCGGCGCGGGCGACGGCGGCGAAGTCCGGGTTGTGGTTGGTCGTGCCGTACGACGGCAGACCGGCCACCATCATCTCCACCTCGACCATGCCGAGCGCGGAGTTGTTGAACAGGACGATCTTCACCGGCAGGTCGTACTGGACGAGGGTGAGGAAGTCGCCCATCAGCATGGAGAACCCGCCGTCCCCCGACATCGAGACGACCTGGCGGCCACGGTCGGTGAACTGCGCTCCGATGGCCTGCGGAAGCGCGTTGGCCATCGAGCCGTGGCTGAACGAGCCGATGACACGGCGCCGTCCGTTCGGTGTGAGGTAACGGGCCGCCCAGACGTTGCACATGCCGGTGTCGACGGTGAACACGGCGTCGTCGTCGGCGAGTTCGTCCAGCACGGAGGCGACGTACTCGGGGTGGATCGGGACGTGCTTCTCGACGTTGCGGGTGTACGCCTTGACCACGCCCTCCAGCGCGTCGGCGTGCTTCTTCAGCATCTTGTCGAGGAACCTGCGGTCCGTCTTGGCCCGCACGCGCGGTGTCACACAGCTCAGGGTCTCGCGGACATCCCCCCAGACGGCGAGGTCCAGCTTGGAGCGGCGGCCGAGGTGTTCCGGCCTGATGTCGACCTGGACGATCTTGACATCGTCGGGCAGGAAGGCGTTGTACGGGAAGTCCGTGCCGAGCAGGATCAGCAGATCGCACTGGTGGGTGGCCTCGTAGGCGGCGCCGTAGCCGAGCAGTCCGCTCATCCCGACGTCGTACGGGTTGTCGTACTGGATCCACTCCTTGCCGCGCAGGGCGTGCCCGACGGGGGACTTGACGCGCTCGGCGAACTCCATCACCTGGGCATGCGCGCCGGCTGTGCCGCTGCCGCAGAAGAGGGTGATCCGGTCCGCCTCGTCGATCATGCGGACGAGCTTGTCGATCTCCGCGTCGCCGGGGCGCACGGACGGCCGGGAGGTGACGAGCGCGTGCTCCTCCGCCTTCTCGGGGGCGGGCGCGGAGGCGATGTCGCCGGGCAGGGTGACCACGCTGACGCCGCTCCGCCCGATGGCGTGCTGGATCGCCGTCTGGACGAGGCGCGGCATCTGTCTCGGGTTGGAGATCATCTCGTTGTAGTGGCTGCACTCACCGAACAGCAGGTCCGGGTGGGTCTCCTGGAAGTAGCTGAGACCGATCTCACTGGACGGGATGTGGGAGGCGAGGGCGAGGACGGGCGCCATGGAACGGTGGGCGTCGTACAGGCCGTTGATGAGATGCAGGTTGCCGGGACCGCAGGAGCCGGCGCAGGCGGCGAGCTTGCCGGTGATCTGGGCCTCGGCGCCGGCCGCGAAGGCGGCGGTCTCCTCGTGCCTGACCTGGATCCAGTCGATCGCGCGGTTGCGCCGGATGGCGTCGACGACGGGGTTGAGGCTGTCCCCGACGACTCCGTACAGCCGTTGGACCCCTGCCCTGACGAGGATGTCGACGAACTGTTCCGCCACGCTCTGCTTGGCCATGGAAGCGCACCCCTTCTGTCCGGTGTCCATCAACGCACGCCGGACGGGGTTACGCCTCCCAGACGCCGACCGCTGTGCGGTCGTCGGCGTAACCCTTCACCCGCAGCCGGGTGTCCGCGAGGAAATCGGCCATGTCCGGTGGACCGCCCGGACCCCAGCGGCCGGCCAGTTCGCGGGCGAGCGCGGGCTCGCCGCGCAGCGGTGCGGCCAGACCGGCGCTGCACAGCAGGAGGGTGTCGCCCGGCCGGGCCACCGAGGCGCGGAACCGGAACGGCTCGGGCGGCGGAGGAGGTTGCGCCGCCTCGCCGTACGGGGAGGCGGCGTGCGGGGAGGCGGCGTGCGGGGGCGAGGGGTACGGCGACGGAGGGTACGGGGACGAGGTGTACGGGGACGGGGGCTTCGTGATCGCCAGATCCATCGTCAGCCTGTCGCCCTCGGGTGTTTCGGGCGGCGGGGAGCCGAAGCCGACCACGGGCGCGCCGGTGGCGGCGGCGGGGTCGGCGAGGGGCGGCTCCAGGTCCTGCCACGCGCCGTCCCTGAGCCGGAAGAGGCCACCGTCGCCGACCCCGAAGAACACGCGGGTACGGCAGCCGGGATCGGCGGAGAGCAGCAGACAGCGCAGGTCGGCGGTGTACTGCCCCGGAGACAGTCCCCGTTCGGCGGCGCGGGCCCGGAGCTTGCCGAACCCCCGGTCGGTCAGCCGGTGCAGCCCGGACTTGAGGTCGCCCCTGCGGCCCGCCCGTATGTCCGCGGAGAGGCTGCCGTGGCTGTGTCCGACGGCGCCGCCGATCCACCGCGCCACGTCCGCCGCGGCGCGATGGGCGCCCTCGGTGGCGCGGGCCCCACTGGCCACGGCGACGAGGACGAGCGCGTCGGCGCCCTCCCCGAAGCGGGCGGTCAGGAGCGCGTCGCGGCGGGGATCGCCGCGGTAGCGGGCGGAGTCGCCCCGTACGGACATGGCCCTCAGGGTGTACGCGCCGTAGCGCGCGCCGTCGAGGACGGTGTCGGCGACGATCTCGTCCAGCCGGTCGGCGTGCGCGGCGGGCAGGGCGGTGGGTTCGGGGTCGTAGGTGGGCAGCCCGTCGCCCACGTGGGTGACGGGGGCGGGCGGAACAGGCGGGATCTGCGGCGTATACGAGGCGGCAGGGGCGGGCGGAGCGGCAGAGGCGGCGGGCTCACGGGGCGCGGGGGGTACGGGAGTTGACCGACGCGGGTCCGGGGGCCGGGGCGGGTCCGGGGGTCGCGGAGCGGGCGCGGGCGTGGGCGTCGGCGTGGGTGACCCGGCCGTCGCGCCCGGCAGCGGTCGTGCGTCGCTGGGCACGTAGGGGGCGGCCGGCTCCCACGGCGCCCCCGCGACGGGACGCTGAGCCCCCGGTCGCTCCGGAGGCACGTCTTCCTGCCGCGTCCCGGCCGCGTCCGACACCCGGTCCGCGACCGCGTCCGGGGCCGGGGCCGGGGCCGGGGCCGACTCCGGGTCCGACAGTGCGTCGGCCGCCGAGTCGAAGCGGTCGTCGAGCGTGTCACCCGCCGCCGGGGCGGGGCCGGTGTCCGGCACGGACGCGTCGTACAGCCGGTTCCACCAGTCGCCGTCGGCCGGCCTCTCCCCCTGCTGGCTCATGAGCCTATTTTCGACCGCGGCGGGGGCGCGAAAACGGGGCGCGCGGAAAAAGCGGGGAGAAACCCGGAATCCGCCGGGCGACCCCACCCCCCACGGGAAGGACGCCCGGCGGACGTTCACAGATTCGAGCAGAGCCGAGTCATGCATACCCAGGGGGCATATGACCGGGTCTGTTGCTGCTGTGATGGCGCCACCTTGGCAGACAAAGGGCCTGTACAGGGATGATGGGGAGCGGCGGGTTTACGCCGTGGCCGGTTTCCGCCACGGCGCATGGCGGAAAGAGCGCGGCCGGGGAGGCCGCGTGGGCGTCCAGGGAGGGGTTGGCAGGGATGCTGGGAGCGATAGGTCTCGACGCGAGACAGGAGTCCGCGTACCGCGCGCTGGTGGCGATCGGCGCCGCGGAGGTGGCGGATCTGGCCCATCGGCTCGCGCTCCCCGAGCCCGACACCGAACGGGCCCTGCGCCGGCTGGAGCGGCAGGGCCTGGCCGCGCAGTCCTCGTCCCGTGCCGGACGGTGGGTCGCGGCGCCACCTGCCGTCGCGCTCGGCGCGCTGCTCACCCAGCACCGCCATGAGCTGGAGCAGGCCGAACTGGCCGCCGTGCTGCTCGCGGAGGAGTACCGCGCGGAGGCCACCGAGCCCGCGGTGCACGATCTGATCGAGGTGGTGACCGGCGCGAGCGCGGTGGCCCACCGCTTCCGCCAGTTGCAGCTGGGCGCCGCGGAGGAGGTCTGCGCCCTCGTCACCGGCCGGCCGGTGGCCGTGACCGGGATGGACAACGAGGCCGAGGAGCGGGCCGCCGAGCGCGGGGTCGCGTACCGGGTGGTGCTCGAACGCGAGGTGCTCGCACTGCCGACCGGCATCACCGAGCTGTCCGCCGCGCTCGGCCGCGACGAGCAGGTCCGGGTGACCGAGCGGGTGCCGACGAAGCTGGTGGTGGCGGACCGCGCCCTGGCGATGGTGCCGCTGACGGGGCGTGGCGTCGGGCCCGCGGCCCTGGTCGTGCACGCCAGCGGACTGCTGGAGTCGCTGATGGGGCTCTTCGAGGCGGTGTGGCGCGAGGCGCTGCCGCTCCGGCTCGGTACGGGCGGCACGGTCATGGAGCTGGACGCTCCCGGTCCCGACACCACCGACCTGGAGGTCCTCTCCCTGCTGCTCGCCGGCATGACCGACGCGAGCGTGGCCAAACAGCTGGACCTGGGGCTGCGCACCGTACAGCGCCGGGTGAAGGGGCTGATGGAGCTGAGCGGGGTGACGACCCGTCTCCAACTGGGCTGGCACGCCTACGAGAAGGGCTGGGTGGCACGGGACCCCCGGCCCTGAGCCCGGGACCGCCTCCGGTCCCGGGACGGATGCGCCGCGAGAGATATCCGTGTGAGGCTGGGACCATGACCGAATTCAGTGAGGCCGAGCGCGCGTATCTGAGGTCCCAGAGGCTGGGGCGGATGGCGACCGTCGATCCCAAGGGACAGCCGCAGGCCAACCCGGTCGGCTTCTTCCCGCAGGACGACGGCACCATCCTGATCGGAGGTCTGGCGCTGGGGACCACCAAGAAGTGGCGCAATCTCCAGGCGAATCCGCGGGTGGCGCTGGTCGTCGACGACATCGTCAGCACCGATCCGTGGCGGGTGCGCGGGGTGGACATCCGGGGTGAGGCGGAGCTGCTGACCGGACCCCACGACCTCGGTCCGCGCTTCAGCGAGGAGCTGATCCGTATCCACCCCCGGTGGATCCACAGCTGGGGGCTCGACTGACCCGCACGGCCGCCGTGTGACCCGTCACGCGGAGCCCGGATCCGGCTCCCCGCCCCCGCCCGCGCCCGCGTATACGGCGCGGTCCGCGTCGGGACCGTCCGGACCGTCCGGACCTTCGAGACGCAGATGCCGTGTCGCGTAGGACCGCCAGGGCCGCCATGGCTCGGCGTCGCATTCCCCCTCGGGCCCCGCGTCCGGCGCGACATCCGGGTCGCCGAGCGCCCGCATCCGGATCAGCGCCGCCGTACGACGGGTCATCCCGGGCACGGTCAGCAGGGCCCGCTCGGCCTCGTCGCGGTCCGCTCCGGGGTCGAGCCGTACGGTGCCGTCGGCGAGCGCGGTGGCGAGCGGGCCCGCCACCGGGTCGGCACGCAGGGCCGCCGGCCCGGGGAACAGCCGGTCGGGCCGGCCGTGGGGGTGGTCCACCGGCTCGCCGTACCTCTCGACGAGACGCACGGCCTCCGCGTGGCCCACGAACGCGCGCAGCGCGTACTCCTCCGGTTCGGCCGCGCCGGGTGAGCGCAGCCCGGGGCGGGCCGCGACGAGCGGGGCGAGCCGCGGGTCTGCGCCGAGCCGCTCGTCCACGGCGTACGGATCGGCGTCGAGGTCGAAGAGCCGGCGCAGCCGCTGTACGGCGGTGGTGAGGTCGCGCAGCTCGGTGAGGTGGATCCGCGCCTCCAGCCAGCCGCTCCGGACGCGTGGGTCCCCCGTGCCGCCCGCGTCGCGCCGGTCACGTCGGTCGCGTGCGTCGCCGGCCGGCCGGGCCTCGTCCACGGAGACGAAACCGGGGCCGTGCGGCAGCCGCAGCGTACGGCGGTAGGTGCGGGCGCCGGGTTCGCCCGTCACCTCTTCCGTGTGCGGGAGCGCTTCACCGGCGAGGAGGTCGAAGACCTCGCGCGCCGCGTAGGGGCCCCGGTAGGCGAGCCGCAGAGGGATGCCGGTGAGAGGCGGCAGGCCGGTGCGCGACGCCCCGTCCGGCGGGAGCACCGGGGCCGTGGTCACGGCGCGGGTCCCCGCCCGGGTCCCCGATTCGGCGCGCAGCGCGCTGGGGGTACGGGCGTAGATCTGCCGGATCGTGTCGTTGAACTGGCGCACGCTCGCGAAGCCGGCCGCGAACGCGATCTCCGTGACCGGCAGCCCGGTCGTCTGGAGCAACACCCGTGCCGTGTGCGCCCGCTGGGCACGGGCGAGGGCGACAGGTCCCGCGCCCAGTTCGGCGGTGAGCTGGCGCTGCACCTGCCGGGCGCTGTAACCGAGGCGCCCGGCCAGCCCCGGCACCCCCTCCCGGTCCACGATCCCGTCGCCGATCATCCGCATCGCGCGGCCGACGACATCGGCGCGTACGTTCCACTCCGCCGACCCGGGCACGGCGTCCGGCCTGCACCGCCGGCAGGCGCGGAAGCCGTGGCCCTGGGCGGCGGCCGCGGTCGCGTAGAACCGTACGTTCTTGCGCTTCGGGGTCACGGCGGGGCAGCTCGGCCGGCAGTAGATCCCGGTCGTCTCGACGGCGAAGAAGAACGCGCCGTCGAAACGCGCGTCACGACTGGCGACCGCCTCGTATCTCGTCTCCTCGTCCATCACGCTTCCAGTGTGCGACGGCCCGGCCCGCCGGACTGGCGGATTTCGGACGCCACAGTCGCGCTTTCGTACGCCACCGGTCGGCGGCGTACGGCACGTCCGGCGGCCCGGGGCGAACGCGCCCCCGGGACGCCGGACGCCCGTACGTCCGGCCCGTCGCTACCGGATCCGTCCGCGCTTGGCCTCCATGGCCGCGCGGCCCTCCGCGCCCTTGCGCTTCCAGTCCCGCCGGATCTCACCGCGCAGCCGGGCGTCGGTCTTCGCGACGATGCGCTGGTTCTCGCGCAGCAGCTTGCGGTAACTCTCCAGCCGCCGCACGGACAGCGAGCCGTCCTCCACCGCGGCGAGCACGGCGCAGCCCGGCTCCGCCAGATGCGCGCAGTCGTGGAACCGGCACTCCCCGGCGAGCCCCTCGATCTCCGAGAAGACCTGCCCGACGCCGGTCTCGGCGTCCCACAGCCCGACCCCGCGCAGCCCCGGCGTGTCGATGAGCACGCCGCCCCCGGGGATGGTGAGGAGATTCCGGGTCGTGGTGGTGTGCCGCCCCTTCCCGTCCGCGTCACGGGTGGCCTGTACCTCCATGGCCTCGTCCCCGAGCAGGGCGTTGGCGAGGGTCGACTTCCCCGCCCCGGAGATGCCGAGGAGGACGCTGGTGCCGCCCGACAGCACGGCGGAGAGCACATCGATCCCCTCCCCCGTGGCCGAGCTGACGGACAGCACCTGCACTCCGGGCGCGGTGTTCCGTACGTCCTCGGCCAGATGGCCGAGGACGGCGGGGTCGGCCACGAGGTCGGCCTTGGTGAGCACGATGACCGGAAGGGCGCCGCTCTCCCAGCCGAGGGCGAGAAAGCGCTCGACCCGCCCGAGGTCGAGTTCGACGGCGAGGGAGATGGCGATGACCGCGTGATCGACGTTGGCCGCGAGGATCTGTCCCTCGGACCGGGTGGAGGCGGTGGACCGTACGAACGCGGTGCGCCGCGGCAGATACTCCCGTACGAACCGGGGATCGCCGCCCGGGTCGACGGCGGCCCAGTCGCCGGTGCAGATCACCCGCAGGGGATCGCGCGGCGTCACGAACTCGGTGTCGGCCCGCACCAGTCCTGACGGGGTGACGACATCACACTGTCCGCGGTCGACCCGCACCACGCGGCCGGGCACCAGACCGCGTTCGGCGTACGGGGCGAACTCGGCTTCCCAGCCCTCGTCCCAGCCGTACGGGACGAGCGGGTGTGACGTGGGAAAAGCGAGCAGAGAGGAGAAAGACAAGGGGAACCCTTCACAAGGGTGGCCCCGGCACGCGCGTGGGCGCGGGAAGAAACAGAGGAAGGTCAGCCGGAGACCACGGGGGTGGGATCGATGAACTTCTGTTCCTGGGCAGCGCCCAGCGTGGTGACAGTCATCAATGTCCTCACCTCCGGATTTCTCGTTCCGTTCTGTTCCGATCCGGACTGATCCTCATCGGAACGAACCGCGACGGCCGACAACCGACGGCGTCGGTCGGCCGTACGGCGCTCACCCTAGCCGTACCGGACGAGATGACGCGAGGTATTTATCCGGTCCCGTCCGCCGGTACGGCCGGGGCCGCCACCTCGGCGGACGCCGCCGCGTGGCACGCGCCGCGGCCGTCGGCGCGGGCGACGATACGGCCCGCCTCGACCCGTACGGCGGCCTCGGTCGCGTCGCTGACGGCGGGCAGGCCGGCCGCCGCCGCGAAGGCGCCCGACTCGTCGAACACCACTTGCAGCCGGGGCCAGGCCGCGGGCGGGAACGCCTGGCGCAGACAGTTGCAGAGGTCGGCGACGGTCAGCCGGGCCAGTGGCGCCAGTTCGGCGGGGTCGCCGGTGACGAGGACGGCGGTGATACGGGCGCCGGGCGGTGCGGCCCGTACCGCCTCTTCCACGGCCTCGATCCGGTGCAGACCGAGGATCACCACCACGCCGTCGTCCGTGAGCCGCGCGGGCTCGCCGCGTACCGCGTCCCGCACCCGCGGCGGGTCCCACGGCTCGTCGGTCGGCCATGCCTGGGTGATCACGTGCGGGGGCGGCCACCAGTCGTGGAGCACGAGGCCGGCCAACTGCTCGACGGCGCTGACGACATTGAAGGGCTCCACGAATCCGGGCGCCACGGCGGCGAGCCGGCTCGCGCCGTGCAGGATGGTGAGCGCGGCCTCCGCGACCCGCACCTGACTGCCGGACCCGTCGTGCCCCTCGGGCGGCCGAAGGCGCTCCAGGGCCAGCCCGAGCAGGATCGCGTCCAGCTTCATCAACTGCGCGAAGGGCCGCCGGATCCGCCCCTCGGCGAGGACTTCCGGCATCACATGCATCCCGAGCCGGGCCGGGCCGTGTTCCTCGTCGGTGTCGGCGAGCGGCAGCCGTGCGACCCACGCGCGGGCGAGCGCGCCGAGCGCGTCACGGGTGGTCTCGGAGACGGCTTCGGGCGCGCTCTCACGTACGGACCCGGACAGGGAATCGGACCCCGACAGGGAATCGGCCAGAGATACGGATACGGACTCGCGCCGAGAGACGGAAACGGACTCATGCTCGGCGAGGCCGGCCAGGACGGCGAAGTAAAGGGCCCTTTTCCCGGGGAAGTTGGAGTAGACCGCCCCGCGCGTCAGTCCGGCGCGTCCGGCGATATCGTCGACCTTGGCGTCCCTGAATCCGCGCTCCGCGAACTCGTCCCTGGCGGCGGCGAGTATCTTGGCGCGGTTGTGCTCCTGCAGCTCCGCTCTGCTGAGCCGGCCCATCGCCCTCACTCGTCCCCGCTTTGCTGTTCAGTGCCGCTTCAAGATACCGTGACCGTTCAGATGGTGATGTCATATGGTCCAACCATGCGACTGCCGCACAACCGTTGAGGAGACGCTTCCCAGTGGCACACATCGGTGACGGCGGCGAACTGCTGAGGTGCACTTTCTGCGGGAAGAACCAGAAGCAGGTCAGGAAGCTCATCGCGGGTCCGAGTCCGGTCTGCATCTGCGACGAATGCGTGGGGCTCTGCAACGAGTTGATCGCTGAGGAGCTCGACGGCGAGCACGGGGACGGGCACTGGGAGCTGCCGAAGCCGCGCGAGATCCACGCCTTCCTCGACCAGTATGTCGTCGGCCAGACGAACGCCAAGATGGCCCTCTCGGTGGCGGTCTACAACCACTACAAGCGCATCCGGACGGACGAGCGCGCGGAGGCCGCGCACGGGGGCGAGCCGGTCGAACTCGGCAAGTCCAACATCCTGTTGATCGGCCCGACCGGCTGCGGCAAGACGTATCTGGTCCAGACGCTCGCCCGGATGCTCGACGTGCCGTTCGCGATCGCCGACGCCACCGCGCTCACCGAGGCCGGGTATGTGGGCGAGGACGTGGAGAACATCCTGCTGAAGCTGATCCAGGCGGCCGACTACGACGTCAAGAAGGCCGAGACAGGGATCATCTACATCGACGAGATCGACAAGGTCGCCCGCAGGAGCGAGAACCCGTCGATCACCCGCGATGTCTCCGGCGAGGGCGTCCAGCAGGCCCTGCTGAAGATCCTGGAGGGCACCGTCGCCTCCGTACCGCCGCAGGGCGGCCGGAAACACCCGCAGCAGGAGTTCCTCCAGATCGACACGGCCAACGTGCTGTTCATCGTCGGCGGCGCCTTCGCCGGTCTGGAGCGCATCGTCGAGCAGCGGGCCGACCGCGGGGGCATCGGCTTCGGCGCGACGATCGCCGGCAAGGAGGAGCGGGAGCGGCGCGACGTCTACGCCGAGGCGATGCCCGAGGATCTGCTGAAGTTCGGGCTGATCCCGGAGATCGTCGGCCGCCTCCCCATGGTGACGACCGTCCAGCCGCTGGACCGTGCGGCGTTGACACGGATCCTCACCGAGCCGCGCAACGCGCTGATCAGGCAGTACCAGAAGCTCTTCGAAATCGACGGCGTGGAGCTGGAGTTCACCGAGGACGCCATCGGCGCGATCGCCGAACAGGCGCTGCTGCGCCGCACCGGCGCCCGCGCGGCCCGCGCGATCCTCGAAGAGGTGCTGCTCAACGTGATGTACGAGGTGCCGAGCCGCGACGATGTGGCGCGGGTCGTGGTCGACCGCGACACCGTGCTCGACAACGTCAACCCCACGCTCGTACCGCGCGAGAAGCCCGCCCGCACCCGGGAACGCCGCGACCGCTCCGCGTAGCGCCCGACGGGCGGCCGGGTGGCCCGACGGGTGCCCGGGTGGCCGGCCTGGTGGCCGGAAACACGCCGGGGCGGTAGCCCACGGCCACCGCCCCGCGTGTCATACCGGCCCGGCCGCCCGGCCCTGTCGGGTTCGGGCTCCGCTTCCGCTTCCGGCTCCGGCTCCGCCGAGTCCTGTCGCGTCGTGTCTCGTGGAGCCCCGTCCGGGTCCCGTCAGATCTCCCTCATGTCCAGCCAGACCGCCGTGTCCGGCGGCAGCAGAGTGGTGTCCTGCCGGGCGCCGGTCGTCAGTTCGCCGCTCGCCAGCAGCGGCTTCGCCCCGGCGGGCAGGGGCAACGGCAGGGGCGCGTCGGAGAGGTTGACCCGGCAGACCAGACCCGCGCCCTTCCTGAAGGCCAGTTCGCCCGGGGCCGACGGCAGCCACGCGAAGCTCTCGTCGCCGAGGAAGCCCCGGCGCAGGGACAGCGCCGTACGGTACAGCTCCAGGAAGGAGTCCGGCCTGCCGGACTGGGCCTCCACCGACCACGTGCCCCAGTCGTCGGGCTGCGGCAGCCAGCTGCCGCCGGGGCCGAAGCCGTACGAGGAGCCGGCCGTGGTCCACGGCAGCGGCACACGGCAGCCGTCGCGGCCCTTCACCCGGTGTCCCGTGCGCTCCCACATCGGGTCGCGCAGCGCGTCCGCCGGCAGATCGGTGACCTCGGGCAGGCCCAGTTCCTCGCCCTGGTAGAGATATGTCGTACCGGGCAGCGCGAGGGTCAGCAGTGCGGCGGCCCGCGCCCGCCGGCCGCTCAGGGCGTCGTCGGGCTCCGGGTCCCGGCCGTCGGTCCGCAGCCAGGCACGGAGGTCGATGCCCTCCGGCAGCCCGTACCGGGTGCGGTGGCGCACCACATCGTGGTTGGAGAGCACCCAGGTCGGCAGGGCCCCGGCCGAGGCCGCCCCGGTGAGTGAGGTGTCGATGACCTCGCGGAAGGAGCCCGCGTCCCACGGGCAGCGCAGATGGAAGAAGTTGAACGCCTGGTGCAGTTCGTCGGGCCGGGTGTAGAGCGGCAGCCTGGCGGCGCTCACCCCCGCCTCGGCGACCATGATCCGGGGCGGGGCGTACGAGTCGGTGATCTTCCGCCAGACGCGGTAGATGTCATGGACCTCGTCGCGGTCCCAGAAGGGGTGGTTCTCACCGCTGGGCGGGGAGTTGAGGGGCGCGGTGTCACCGCCCCGGGTGTCGCGCAGCGGCGCGGTGAGGTCCTTCCGCAGCCCGTGCGCCACATCGATACGGAAGCCGTCGACCCCGAGGTCCAGCCAGAAGCGCAGGACGCTCTCGAACTCGGCCGCGACGTCGGGGTTCTCCCAGTTCAGATCGGGCTGCTCGGCCGCGAAGATATGCATGTACCACTGGCCGTCGGGGACCCGCGTCCAGGCCGGGCCGCCGAACTTCGACTGCCAGTCCGCGGGCGGCTCGGCGCCGTCGGGACCGCGTCCCTCCCGGAAGACGAAGCGGTCGCGGGCGGCCGAGCCGGGCTCGGACGCCAGTGCCTCGGCGAACCAGGGGTGCTGGTCGGAGCAGTGGTTCGGCACGATGTCGACGATCGTACGGAGCCCGAGCTCGCGGGCCCGGCCGAGAAGCGCGCGGAAGTCGTCGAGGGTGCCGTGCCGCGGGTCGACGTCCCGGTAGTCGGCTACGTCATAACCTCCGTCGGCCAGCGGGGAGCGGTAGAACGGCGTGAGCCAGACGGCGTCCGCGCCGAGTTCGGCGACATGGCCGAGCCGGTCGGTGATCCCGCGGAGGTCGCCCATCCCGTCGCCGTCGGCGTCGGCGAAGCTGGGGACGTAGATCTGGTAGACGACGGACTCCCGCCACCAGTCGCGCCCGTGGTCTCTTTCGCCGTGGCCGCCGGTGCCGTGGCCGCCGAAGCCGTTGCCGCTTCCGTCGCCGTCGCCGTTGCCGTCCGGGAACGCGTGCTGAGTCACTGATACCTCTCGTGCTGGGCTGAGGGGGCGCTGAAACTGTAGTGGTGCGGTGCGATCATCCCTTCACCGCACCGGACGCTCAGCCCGTCCCCTCGTACCCGCCCGACGGCCCTCGGCGTGGGCCGCTCCACCGTGCGCGAGGCGCTGTGCGCCACGGCCGTCGCCGCGGCGCACAGCGCCGTACCGACCGATCCGTTCACCGTGCTCCCGCCCGCGCGGCGACGGTGCGGCGGATCGCGAGCGGGTCAGCGGCCCAGTTCGCGCATCAGCTCGGCCTTGTTCATGGACGAGCGGCCGTGCACATTGCGGCGCTGCGCCTCGGCGTACAGCTGGTCGTACGTCGGTCCCGCGGCCCCGCTGTGCGAGCGCTGCCCGCCGCGCTTGGAGGACGCCATGTCCTGGATCGACGTCTTGCTCGCGGTACGGGACTCCCCGGCGCGGGCCCTTTCCTTGTTCACGGTGCGCGCGGCGATCTCCTCCGACCGCATCGCGCTCTCGCCGCGCTCTCGCGCGCTGTCCTTGATGTGTTCGTACTGGCGCTCACGTTTGGGGCTGGAGCCTCGTGGCACGTGGATCACTCCTCATGGTCCGTTTTATAGCGGATAGTGCGGATGATGCTCTTGAGGTCACCCTCCTACCCCCCTTCGGGACCGGCAACTTGATGGCGACGACTGGAGCCGGTCCCGCCGCGGATGAGGCGTTCCGTCCGGTGCCGCGCGGCGTCGTGCGGCACCGCCCGCGTCTTCCCGCCGGTCCGACCAGTCGGTACGTTTCGGGACAACCGGATCGGCAAGCGGGCCACCCGGCCCGCCCGGGGCGACGGAGGGCCCGATGACACCACAGGCACCACGCATACAGGGACACTGCGACGAACGGTTCGCCGCTGTGCGCGCCGCGTTCGAGCGGAACTTCGAGGAGCGCGGCGAACTCGGCGCGGGCGTCACCGTGCTGGCCGGCGGCGAGCCGGTCGTCGACCTGTGGGCGGGATGGGCCGACGGCGCGCGGACCCGGCCGTGGGAGCGCGAGACCCTGGTCAACGTGTGGTCGACGACCAAGGGGCCGACGGCCCTGTGCGCGCATCTGCTGATCGACCGCGGACTGCTCGACCCGGACGCGCCGGTCGCCGCGTACTGGCCCGAGTTCGCCGCGGCCGGCAAGGAGTCCGTGCTCGTACGGCATCTGCTCGCGCACCGCGCGGGGCTGGCGGGACTGCGCGAGCCGCACTCCGTCGAGCAGCTCTACGACTGGGAGCTGACCACGTCCCGGCTCGCCGCGACGGAGCCCTGGTGGGAGCCGGGCACCCGGTCCGGCTATCACCCGATCACCTACGGCTTCCTGGTCGGCGAGGTCGTCCGACGCGTCACGGGCCTGCTGCCGGGTGCATTCCTGCACCGGGAGGTGACCGGGCCGCTCGGTATCGACTTCACCATCGGGCTGCCGGAGAAGGAGGCCGCCCGATGCGCCGAGCTGGTGCATCCGCGCGTGCCCCTCACCGCCGAACAGACCGCCGCCTTCGGCCGGATGGAGCCGGTCGCGCTCGCGGCCCTGGGCAACCCCGCGACCGGCGCGGCCGAGGCCAACACGGCCGCGTGGCGCGCCGCCGAGCTCCCCGCCGCCAATGGGCACGGCACGGCCCGCGCGGTCGCGGCGCTGTACGGGATCGTGGCCGGGCGCGGGCGCCTCGGCGAGCACCGCGTGCTCTCCCCGGAGACCGTGGAGCTGGTCCGCGAGGGCCAGGGCGCCTGCCGGGACCTGGTGCTCGGCGCGGGCTTCGCCCATGACACGGAGACCGGCCTCGGACTCTGGCTGAGCGGAGCCAACGGCTCGTACGGCCCCAATCCCCGGGCGGTCGGCCACGACGGCTTCGGCGGTTCCTGCGGCCTCGCGGATCCGGAGGCGGGCATCAGCATGGGTTACGTGATGAACCGGATGGGGCCGCACATCGCCGATGATCCACGCAAGATGGCGCTGATCGACGCGCTGTACAGCGCGCTGTAGTCCGCGCCGAGGCCGCGCCGAGGCCCGCGCCGAGGCGCGGCGCGGCTGCCGTGACAGTCCTCGGCCCATCCGCAGCACACGTCACATGGGTACGCAAGGGCGCCCCGCCGGTCGAATCACCGCTCCATCTCGGGCCGTTGCGTACCCGTTCGGCACCCGTACCAATGAAATTCAGCCATGATCAACACGAGGGCAATTCGGCGGTACGTCACATAAACGGGCGACGGACGCGCATAGATACGAGCGATCACCCTCCTCCCGCCGGGAACGCGAAACCGCTGTGTCATACATCCAGCACCCTCGGTGAAGCATGTGTGTTTGTGACGGCTCTTCGCGTGGCCGAATGACGTCAGGACACAAACCCCCTGCCTGGCACGGGCTTTGACGGGCTTTTGCCGGCGCTTTGCCATCCGCACAGGCTTTGCAGCAGCTCACACGCCCGCCGTCGGCCGGGCCCGCGGGCTCGGCCGACAGGCCGGTCCGCCGGGGGACTTCGGGGGGCGCGGAGGCCGCGACGGCCGGCCCTCGCAGTCGGTCCAGAAGTCGGCCTTGCCTCAAGAGCGGGCGGAGTCA
The DNA here is from genome assembly GCF_004151105.1 of Streptomyces sp. L-9-10. Lineage (GTDB taxonomy): Bacteria > Actinomycetota > Actinomycetes > Streptomycetales > Streptomycetaceae > Streptomyces. The sequence goes on along the minus strand of NZ_PHRF01000050.1, from coordinate 143,370 downwards.
ACGATTCGGACCGTGCGGTTGACAGGTCCACGGCCAAAACCGAATGGCCATGGACGATCGCATCCCCAACGGCCTGCTCACCCAACGGGCCACGCGGTTCCCCCACCAATGGAGGATTTTGTGACCTTCAAGCGCTTCTCCCCCCTCGGCTCGGTTTCCAGACGAGCCCAGCTCATCGCCGCCGCCTCCGGTCTGGTGACCGCCGTCGCGATTGCCGTCCCGGCGGCCGTCGCCGCGCCCGCCCCGGCCCCCCAGCCGACCGCGGCGCAGTTCGCCACCGCCAGCGCCGCCATCGCCGAAGCGGACGTCGCCGGTACGGCCTGGTACACGGACAAGGCCACCGGCAAGATCGTCCTCACCGTCGACAGCACGGTCTCGAACGCGGAGATAGCCACGATCAAGGACTCCGTGGGCGACGCCGCGGGCGTCACGGTCAAGCACACCCCCGGCAAGATCAACAAGCTCATCGCCGGCGGCGAGGCCATCACCACCAGCGGCAGCCGCTGTTCGCTCGGCTTCAACGTCCGCAGCGGCTCGACGTACTACGCCGTGACCGCCGGACACTGCACCAACATCGGCGCCTCCTGGAACATCGGCACCAGGGCCGGTACGAGCTTCCCGACCAACGACTACGGCCTCATCCAGCACTCCAACCCGGCTGCGGCCGACGGCCGGGTGTACCTGTACAACGGCTCGTACCAGGACATCACCTCCGCCGCGAACCCCTCCGTCGGCCAGAGCGTCCGTCGTAGCGGCTCGACCACCGGTGTCCACAGCGGTACGGTCACCGGCCTCAACGCGACCGTCAACTACGGTAGCGGCCAGATCGTCTACGGCATGATCCAGACCAACGTCTGCGCCGAGCCCGGCGACAGCGGCGGCGCGCTCTTCGCCGGCAGCACGGCGCTGGGCCTGACCTCGGGCGGCAGCGGCAACTGCTCCTCCGGCGGCACCACGTTCTTCCAGCCGGTCGTCGAGGCCCTCAACGCCTACGGCGTCAGCGTCTTCTAAGCGACACCCTCCCTCGGACCGCCCGACGGGCCGCGCACCTGGTGCGCGGCCCGTCGTGTCGTTGTGCCGTACCCGGGTGTCCCCCGGTGGCCGCGGGTGTCAACCGGTGGCCGCGGGTGTCAACCGGTGGCCGCCGCGGGCAGCGTGACCTCGAACCGGCAGCCGCCCGTCACGTTGCGCACCTCGGCCCGGCCCTCGTGCGCCTCCACGATGCCCCGGACGATCGCCAGTCCGAGGCCCGCGCCCGCGGGCGGGGTACGCGCCTGGGTGCCGCGCCAGCCGGTGTCGAAGACACGCGGCAGGTCCTCGGACGGGATACCGCCGCAGCCGTCCGTCACGGAGAGGACCACGGAGTCCGCGCGCCGTTCGGCCGCCACCGCGACCGTGCCGTCCGCCGGGGTCCGGTGGATGGCGTTGACCAGGAGATTGGCGAGGACGCGGGTCATCTCCTTGCCGTCCACCTCGACCGGTACGGCCTCCACCCGGCCCCCGACCAGCCGTACGCCGTGCTGCCTGGCGAGCGGATCGGCGCCCGCGAGCGCCTCGCCGACCAGGTCGTACGCCGACATCCGGGTCGGGGCGAGCGCCAGCGCCCCGGCGTGGATACGGGACAGTTCGAAGAGATCGCCGACCATCGAGTTGAGCCGCTCCACCTCGGCCCTGATCTGCCGGAAGTAGCGCTCCGGGTCCTGGACGACACCGTCCTCCAGCGCCTCGGACATGGCGCGCAGTCCGGCGAGGGGCGTACGCAGATCGTGCGAGATCCAGGCGACCAGTTCGCGCCGGGAGGTCTCCAGCGCCCGTTCGCGCTCCCGGGAGGCGGTCAGTCTGGCGCTGGTGGCCGCCAGCTCGCGCCCCAGCGCGGCGAGTTCGGCGGTGGAGGCGCCGCCGGGCGCGGCGAAGCTGCCGCCGTCGCCGAACGAGCGGGCGGCCAGCGTCAGATCGTGGCTGCGGGCGACCACCCAGCGCCCCAGCAGCAGCGCGGTGGCCAGCGAGACGACCGCGGCCATCGCCACGACCGTGGTGACGACGGAGAGGTCGTGGGCGGACAGGAACATCGCGCGGGCGACGACGAGCGTTCCCGCGAACATCGCGGTGACGGCCACGGCGGCGACGACGGTCAGGGCGACGGCGACCGAGCGGTCCCGCAGCAGCCGCAGGACCAGCGCGCCGAGCAGACCGGCGGCAGCGGCGCCGAGAAAGGCCAGCAGCGCGATCAGTGCCATGTCACGCACGGCGCCCCCGGCTCCCGTCGGCGGGTACCTGTGCGGGCGCGGGCACCTGTGCGGGCGCGGGCACGGCCTCCACGGAAGCGACCGGGTCGTCGGCCGGGGCCCGGTCGTCGGCCGGCACGTCGAAGCGGTAGCCCACGCCCCAGACCGTCCGGATCAGCCGGGGCCTGGCCGGATCGTCCTCGATCTTGCCGCGCAGCCGCCGTACATGCACCGTGACCGTCGACAGATCGCCGAACTCCCATCCCCAGACGTCGTGCATCAGCGTCTCCCGGCCGATCGCCAGGCCGGGATGGCGCATGAGGTGGGCCAGCAGATCGAATTCGCGGAGTGTGAGCGCGAGCGGCCTGCCGTCCTTGGTGGCACGGCGGCCGGCGGGGTCGAGGGCGATACCGGCCCGCCGCAGCTCGGGCTCCGCGGCCCCGGCCGCGCGCCCCTGGTCACCGCTGTGGCGACGCAGTACGGACTCGACGCGGAGCACCAGTTCCCGGGGGCTGAAGGGTTTGGTGACATAGTCGTCCGCCCCTATTTCCAGCCCGAGGATCCGGTCGTCCTCGTCGCCGCGCGCGGTCAGCATGATCACCGGAACGGGCGCGGTGGCCCGCAGCCGCCGGCACACCTCCAGGCCGTCCATACCGGGCAGCATCAGATCGAGCACCACCAGCGCGGGCGGGCCGGCGGCGGCGAGCCGCAGCGCCTCGGGGCCGTCGGCCGCCCGGTCCACGGAGAAGCCGGCCCGTTCCAGATAGCCGGTGACGACCTCGGCGACGGTCGGATCGTCGTCGACGACCAGGATGGAGTGCATACGTCCAGTCTCCTCGGGCGGTGGCCGGTGCACCGCCTCTCACCTCTTACGAAACCATGACGGCCACGGATCCCGGCATGTCCGATTCGTTCAAGACCCGCCCGGCCCGTGCTCCTACGGTGGGCGCATGACCACTGATCCCATGACCACTGATCCCCTGACCCCTGACCCCCTGACCCCTGATCCCGTGACCGCTCCGGGTGCACCGCGACTCGACGCCATCGGCCTGGTCGTCTCCGACATGGCCGCCTCGCTCGCCTTCTACCGCCGGCTCGGTGTGGACGTCCCCGCCGGCGCCGACGCCGCGCCCCACGCCGAGGCCACCCTGCCCGGCGGACTGCGGATCCTCTGGGACACGGAGGAGACCGTCCGCTCCTACGATCCGGGCTGGACCCGGCCGCAGGGCGGCGAGCGGATCGGACTCGCCTTCCTGTGCGCCGGCCCCGCCGAGGTGGACGCCACCTACGAAGCGCTGGTCGCGGCCGGGCACACCGGGCATCTCAAGCCCTGGGACGCGGTCTGGGGACAGCGTTACGCGGTGGTGCTCGACCCGGACGGCTGCGTGGTCTCGCTGTTCGCCAGCGCCGCGTAGGCACCGAGCGTGAGCCCGGCCAGCTCGCGGGTCTCCCGGGCGAGATGCGCCTGGTCGGCACAGCCCGCCGCGAGCGCCGCCGCGGCGAACGGCGCCCCGTCCCGTACGAAGGTCAGCGCGCGCTGGAGCCGCAGCACCCGCGCCAGGGTCTTCGGCCCGTAGCCGAAGGCGTCCAGCGAGCGGCGGTGCAACTGACGGGCGCCCAGGCCGACGGCGTCGGCGGTGGCGGCGACCGTACGGCCCGCTTCCAGGGCGTCGACGACCGCCCGGAGCAGCGGGTCCGGCGGTTCCGCCGCGGCGGCCCGGCGCAGCGCGACGGCTTCCAGGGCGGCGGCCGGGTCCTGAGCCGCCGCCAGCCGGGCCGTCAGCCGGCGCACCTCGGCAGGCGACCACAGGTCGGCCAGCTCCACGCGCCGGTCGCGCAGCTCGTGCGCCGGTACGCCGAGCAGCGCCGGCGCGGTCCCGGGCGCGAAGCGCACTCCGGCGCAGTACAGCCCGGCGATCCCCTCAGGCGCGTACGCGTGGGTGTCGGGCCCCGCGACCACCAGTCTGCCGCCGATCCACAGCAGGTCCATACAGCCGTCCGGCAGCACCGGATAAGGCGGGGAGTCGTCGTCGGCCCGCACCGTCCGCGTCCAGACGATCGCGCCGTCCAGCCGCGACGGCCGTTCCTCGTACATAGGGACCAGGCTAAAGCCTCGCCGCCCACGCGGATCAGGCCAAAGCCTCGCCGGGACGTGGGCCATTGATCCAGAATGGGCATGCGGCAGGTCCGGCAGGACGTGGGACGTTTCAATCGCGGGGGCGGCGATGACGGCACTGATGGAGTTCACGACGGACAGCGGTGCCACCGTCGTGGTCGAGGTCGACCGTGACACGCCGGGCGCCAGACCGGTGGCGCGCGGCAACTCTCTCGCACAGGCGGGCCACACCTTCGGCGAGGCGCTCCAGGGGATCCGCTCGGCCGCGGAATCGGCCCTCGCGGTGTTCCGGGACGGCTCGCTCAAGCCGGACGGTGTGGAGCTGGAGTTCGGGGTGAAGCTGGTGGCGGAGGCGGGGGCGGTGATCGCCAAGACCTCGGCCGAGGGCCATATGACGGTCAAACTCTCCTGGAACCCGGGCACGACCGGTGAGCCGGACGTGGCCTGTGAGCCGGACGCGGCCGTTGGTCCTGCGGTCGCCGGGGACTCCGGATCGGCGGGGAGTCCGGGAACGGCGGGCCGGTGACGCGCTCCCCGGCCTGGCACGCCAGGATCGACGCCGACGGGGCGGTGGGCTCCGGCTTCCTCATCGCCGACCGGACGGTACTGACGTGCGCCCATGTGGCGACGGGCGACCGGGCCTCGGTGGTGTTCCCCGGTGTGCCGGGGCTCGGCCGCTTACCCGCCAGGGTCGTGTTGCGGGGGCACACCTGGGCGGGCGGCGACCGCGACCCGGGCGATCTGGCCGTCCTGGAGCTGGACCGGCCGCCGGGCCTCGCTCCCGCGGCCTTCGCCCCGCTCGACGCGCCGTACGCCTCGCCCACGCCGAAGCTGGTGGCGTACGGCTTCCCCTACGGGTACGACGAGGAGGGCGTGCAGAGCGAATTACGCGCCACCTCCCGCCAGTTGATCCGCGACGAGTGGGCGCAGCTGGCGGGCTGGCGCGGATACGGGCAGGAGACCGACCACGGGTTCAGCGGCGCCGCCGTGATGCTGGAGGACACCGGCGCGGTGGCCGGGATGGTCGTCTCGCACGATCCGGTGAGCCACACCAGCCGGATGATCCCGGCCCGGATCCTCGCCCGGCACTGGGCGCCGCTCGCCGATCTCGTCCCCACCCCCGGCTATCCGACGGAGGAGAAGCGGAGACTGCGCGAGCTGGTGGCCCGCGCCGGCTTCCCCGGCTCCCACGGCTTCCCCGACCCGCACAGCTCCCCCGACTCCCACAGCTCCCCGGCCTCCCACGGCGCCTCCGGCTCCCCCGCCCTCGTCGGCGCCCTCGGCAGACTGCTGCGTGCCGCCGCCGGGCCCCTGGGCGTCGAGCCGCCGCCCGGTGAGCCGGGCAGCCTCTGGGAGGCGGTCTGGTATCTGCTGTCGGAGGCCGGGCGGCCGGAGCCGGGGGCGCTGCCGCTCGCCGAGCTCACGGTACGGCTGGCCGGGCTGGTCGGTGACGAGACGCTGGGCACGGAGCTGCGCGACTGGTCCCGCGCGCACCGCGCGCGGCACGATCCAGCGCCCGTGGCACCGCACGACGGGAGTCACGCGGCCGTGGGGATCATGAGCCACGCGCCACGGGTGCCGTACGCCACCGAGTACGCCGTGCGGCAGGCCGCCCCGTACACGTCGGCGCCGTACGCCACCGCACCGTACGAGGCCCCGCACACGAGCGCGCCCCACGCGACCGCCCCGTCCGTGGCCGTGGTCCCGGGACCCGCCGTCGCGATGCCGCCCGTCAGCTCCTCCCCCCGCCGCTGGTCGCCGATCCTCGTCGAGATCAAGCGCAGCGGGGCCGACCGCGGCGCGCTGCTGGTCGGGGTGTCCGCGTACCGCGACGGAGGACGGCGCCTGGTCGGTGAGGAGCGGCTGCCGGAGCGCGAGGTCCGTGCCTGGGTGCTGGACCGTATCGATGACGCGTTCGCCGAGATCGACACCGAGGGAAGAGAGCTGATCGCGTTCGCGCTGCCGCGCGCCTGGCTCAACAAGCCGGTCGACCGGTGGACCGCGCGCAAGGGGATGAGCACACCGCTGGGGTGTGTCGCCCCCGTGGTGGTGATGGACCATGACCGGCGGGCCAACAAGCGGCTCCAGTTCCGGCTGAAGAAGATGTGGGACGTGCTCGACCGGCAGCCGGGCTCGGCCGTCTACGGGGTCAACTGCGCGGGCACCGCCAGGCCCGAGTGGCTGACCGTACAACTCCAGGACGTGGCGGGCCCGGTGGGGCTGACCAGACCACCCAAGGGCCCCCGCGACCGGCTGCACACCGCGGTACTGGACGCCCCGGCCCCGATCGTGCTGTGGCCGCGCACGGGCTGCACCGACGGCGCGGCGTGCGGCGGCTCCTGCCGGGGTGCCGCGTTCCTGAACGCGCTGGCCGACCAGCTCTCCGTGCTGCCGCCCGGCGATCTGCCCGAGCGGATCTTCGAACTGCGCAAGAGCGCCTTCGGCCATGACGGACCCGAGCCGCACTGGGCCGCCGATCTCTCCTTCGTCTGGGAGGATCCGCGATGGTTCCCCGACGTCCCCCCGCTGACCCGGTCGCCTGTCGGCTGAGCCGGCAGCCCGACACCGCCGAAGCCGAGACCTGGAGAACGGAATGCCTCTGTGGCCCGTCTACACCGGAGCCGATGAACCGCACGACGGCATCGGGCGGTTGCCCGAGCCGCCGCCCTGGCGCGCCTTCGACGGCGGCCCCGTCATCGAGCCCCCCCAGGACGACCCGGCGCCCTCGCCGGACCGGGTGCACCGCGCGCGGGCGTACCGCGCGACGGAGGAGAGCGTGCAACTGGTCAACGCGGCGCTGTACTTGAGGCGCCCCCTGCTGGTGACGGGACCTCCGGGCAGCGGCAAGTCGAGCCTCGCGTACGCGGTGGCAAGGGAGTTGGGGCTCGGTCCCGTACTGCGCTGGAACATCACCAGCCGGACCGCCCTCGGCGACGGGCTCTACCAGTACGACCCGCTCTCCCGGCTCTACGCGGCGGGCCGGGGCCCGGAGAGCGGCGATCCGGAGCACACCAACATCGAGGACCATCTGCGGCTGGGCCCGCTGGGCACGGCGCTGCTGCCGTACGAGCGGCCCCGGGCACTGCTGATCGACGAGATCGACAAGAGCGATCTCGATCTCCCGAACGACCTGCTGAACATCCTGGAGGAGGGCCAGTACGAGATCCCCGAGCTGGTACGCGCCGCGCGCACCCGCACCACCGCGGAGGTGCTGGTCGCCGACGCGGACCGGCTGGTGGCGCTGGAACGGGGGCGGGTGCGCTGCCGCGCTTTCCCGTTCACCGTCCTGACCAGCAACGGGGAGCGGGAGTTCCCGCCGGCGTTTCTGCGGCGCTGCGTCACACTGGAGCTGAAGCAGCCGGAGGCGGCCCATCTGGAGGCCATCGTCCAGGCGCATCTCGGCCCGCTCGACGGGCAGGCACGGGAGCTGGTCCACCGGTTCCTCGAGCGGGGCAGCGGTGGCGAGCTGGCGACGGACCAGCTGCTCAACGCCATCTATCTGGCGAGGACTTCGGGGCTCGAAGCGCCGACGCGCGATGAGCTCGCGGACCGGCTGATGAGCTATCTGAGCCGGGCACCGGAACCCGATGACTTCTGACCGGGCGCTCTCCGGACCGGCCGCGCTGCGCGAGGTGCTGACGGCGGCGGGCGGCGACCCGCCGACCGGCAGGGAGCTGGCCGAGGTTCTCTGGCTGGCGACGCATGTACGGCCCGAGCCCGAGCAGGTTGCCGGGCGGGACTCCGAGGACGCCGGGCCGGACGCCGCGTCCGCAGCCGGGCCCGGGGACGTCCCTCCGCCGCCCGAGCCGGAGACCGCCCCTCCTACGGCCGTCCCCCGCGGGGAGGCCCAGAGCATGGGTCCACGGGGGATTCCCGGAGGGGCCATGCCGGTCCCCGGCTCCGGAGCCGCCCTCTCCCCGAACGGTCCGGACGGTCGGGTCGCCCTGTACCGCCTGGCGCCGCCCACCCTCAGCGGGCGGGCGGTGTCGCCCCCGGCTCCGGACGCGCGGTCCGAGGTGCTCGCCCCCGCCCCGCCGATGATCCCCCATCCGCTCGCGGTCCAGCGGGCGTTGCGTCCGCTGCGCAGGACCGTGCCGTCGACGCGCGCACGGGAACTGGACGAGACGGGCACCGCGCACCGCATCGCCGCGCTCGGCGCCCGGCGCGGCCAATGGCTGCCCGAGCTGCGGCCCGCACCGGAGCGCTGGCTCCATCTGGCGGTCGTCCTGGACTGCGGCCCGACGATGGCCATGTGGCAGCCGCTCGCGCGCGATCTGTACACGGCCTTCGGGCAGACGGGCGCGTTCCGCACGGTGGAGCTGGTACGGCTCGGCGCGGACGGTTCCGCACCCCCTCGGCAGTGGACCCCCGGGCGGACGATCGTGCTCGTCCTCAGCGACACGATGGGCCCGCAGTGGCGGCCGGAACTGTTCGGAGCGGCGGGGGCCGCCGGACGGCGGTGGTTCCCGACGCTGCGGCGCTGGACCCGTGAACTGCCGGTGGCCGTGGTCCAGCCGCTGCCGGAGCGGATGTGGCGGCAGACCCCGCCGGAGCCGGTGCCGGGGCTGTTCACGGCGGCCGGTCCCGGCGCCCCCACCACCGCGCTGCGCTTCACGCCGTACGACGGCGAGGCACGGGGCATTCCCGTGCCGGTGCTCGAACCGACGGCGGAGTGGCTCGGCCACTGGGCCGGGCTGGTGGCCTCACCCGCCGGAGCCGAATTCCCGGGCGCGGCGGCCCTGTTGCCCGCCGGACCAACGGCCGGTCGTTCCGTAACGCTCCGGGACGAGGACGGAGAGGGCGAGGCCGGCGTGATGTATCTGGACTTGTCGGCCAGGGAACTGGTGCAGCGCTTCCGCTCGGTCGCCTCTCCGCAGGCGGTCCGGCTCGCGGCCCATCTGGCGGTCGGCCCACCGCACCTGCCGGTGATGCGGCTCGTACAGGCGGCCGTCGAGGAGCGTCCGCAGCCGCAGCATCTGGCGGAGGTGGTACTGAGCGGCATGCTCACCGCCGTTCCGGGCCCCGCCGGTTCCTATGACTTCCGGCCCGGCGTGCGCGAACTGCTGCTCGGTGCGCTGCCGCGTACGGGGCTGGCCCGTACGGTCCACCTGCTCGAACAGGTGGGGGCCGTCATCGAGTCGCGCGCGGGCTCGGCGCCCGGTGAGTTCCGGGCACTGGTCGCCGGCGACGGCCGGGCGGGGTACGGCCGGGCGGCGGGCGAGCCGTTCGCGCTGGTGAGCCGGGAGAGCGTACGGCTGTTGCGAGGGCCCGAGCCGGAGAGCGGCGGGCGGGAGCTGGTCGGGCGCTACCGGCTGACGGAAGTCATCGGACGCGGTACGGACGCTGTGGTGTGGCGGGCGCGCGACCGCTATCGGGACCGGCATCAGGACCGGGACCGTACGGTCACCGTCAAGGTCTTCGACAGCCCGGGGGCGACGAGGGATTCCCTCGTGGAAAGGGCGCGGGCGGAGCACGAGGCCACCGCCCTGCTGCGGCACCCCGGTGTCGTGAAGGTGCGTGAGCACGGCGGGGACGGTGACGTCGGCTATCTGGTCAGCGAGGCCCTGGAGGGTCGAACCCTCGGCGAACTGCTGGTGGAGAACGGACACCGTCCGCTCCCCGTGGCCGAGATCATCGGCATCGCGGCACAGGTGCTCGACGTCCTCGCCCATGCCCGGAGGAGGGGCGTCCGGCCGGAGCCGCCGTCCCTGACGAACATCATGCGGCTGCGGGACGGGCTGGTGAAGCTCCGCGGGTTCCGGGGCGCTCCCCCGGACGACGCCTACGGCGAACTCCACGCCCTGGGCCGTGTGCTGTACGAACTCGCCACCGGCGTCGAGCCCTTCGGCGCCGTGAACGCCCTGCCGGCCCCGCTGGAGGCGGCGATCACGGATCTCCTCTCCGGCACCCCCGAGACCCGCCGGCGCGGCGCCGACGCGCTGAGGTCGGCCGTACCGGGCAGCACCTGGCAGTACGGCGTGCTGGGCCCGCTGAGGGCGATGCACGGCGGGCGCGACCGTACACCCGCCCCGCGCCACGCACAGATCATCCTCGGCAGGCTGCTGCTGGCCCGTGGCGAGCCGGTGTCCGACATCGAGCTGGGCCTCGCTCTGGGGGACGCGCCCTCGCTCCGGGACTCGCCCCTCGTCGGGAACGTGATCGACACCCTGCTCGACGACGGGCACGCCGTGGAGGGCCCCGAAGGCGACTACCGTCTGCGGCTGGAAACCGAGTTGGACCTCTCACTCGCCGAACAGCTGGCCGCCTCCGCCGCGCGTGCGGCGCGGGCGGGCGAGACCGGGCGCGCCGCCGGGCTGTACGACGCGGCGCTCGGGCACTGGTACGGGGAGCCGCTGGACGGTGTCGAGGGCGCCTGGGCGGAGCGGGAGCGCGAGCGATTGCGCGCGTGGCGCCGCACGCTGGAGGCGGCCCGCGCCGCACTGCCGGAACCCGGCACGGCGAGCCGGCCGCGATCCGGAACCGCGCCGGGGGCCGCACCGCCGAGCGGGCTCCGGTCCACCCCCGCCAGACCCGACCTCACGCCACCTCCCGACACCACGCCCCGGCCCGGCACCACGCCACCTCCCGAGGCCACGCCCGTCTCCCGGCCCTCCACCCCGCCCTCCTGGCTGCGCCGTCTGTTCGGCGGCGGCCGGACCACCGAGGACGACAACACGGAGACCTGGGTGGGCAGGGAGAACGACGACACCGAGTAGCCGGAGGGCTAGGGCGTGTTGCGAAAGTCCCGCCTGGCCCGCGACGCCCGGTACGCACGCTCGCCGCGTTGTCGGAGTCGTCCAAGTACGTCCAGTACGAGGACGATCCTCCGCCTTGCGATCGCACGCACCGGACGCCGCAGGCCCCGCCCTGCGGGCGGAAGGCGCTACTTTCGCAACACGCCCTAGCTCCCCTGGCCGTCACGCCCCTTGTCGCGGTTCTCCCGCACCCCGTGCAGCCCCGACCTCATCCGCGACTTCACATCGTCCGGCGGCAGGAACCTGGACCAGCGCTCCGGGAACTCCGACGGCATGTCCGGGTCGGTCACATCGTCGTCCTGCGGCCCGTCCGGTCCCTCCGCCGCGACCGCGCGGGCCACCAGCTCCGCCGCCTGGGCCGCGCGCAGCCGCTCATTGGCCGCCCGCGCCGCCGCGGTGGCGACCGACGGCCACACGCGGTCGATGGCGGCGTTGACCGCCGCGCCCACCAGCACCGCGAACGCCGAGACACCGATCCAGAGCAGTACGGCGATGGGGGCGGCGAGGGAGCCGTAGATGGTGGGGCCCTCGACCGTACTGGTCAGATAGATCCGCAGCAGGAAGCTGCCGAGCACCCACATCCCGAGGGCGACCAGACCGCCGGGAACGTCCTCGATCCAGCGCGACCGCGCCGGTACGGAGACGTGGTACAGCGTGGTGAGGAAGGCGATGGAGAGCAGGATCACCACCGGCCAGTACAGGACGCTGACGACCTCTGTGCCCCAGGGGATGAACTCCACGACCCGGTCGGGGCCGACCACGGCGAGCGGCAGGACCACCGCGCCGATCAGGATCGCCACGATGTAGAGCAGGAAGGCGAGCAGCCGGGTCGCGACGATGCCGCGCCGGCCGTCGAGCCCGTACATCACCGTGATGGTGTCGACGAAGACATTGACCGCCCGGGAGCCCGACCACAGCGCGATCGCGAAACCGAGCGAGATGACATCGGGCCGCCCGCCGTGCGTGATGTCGGCGAGCAGGGGTTTGGCGATCTCGTCGACACCGCGCTGCGAGAGCACCGTGCCGGCCGCCGCGAGGATGTTCCGCTCGATGGAAGCGACGGTGGTGGTGTTCGTCCAGTCGTCCACGTAGCCGAGCAGCCCGATGAGTCCGAGCAGCAGCGGCGGCAGCGAGAGGAGGGTGAAGAACGCCGCCTCGGCCGCGAGACCCAGGATGCGGTACTCGATGCACGAGTTGACGGTGTCCTTCAGCAGCAACCAGGCCATCTTCCGCTTGGATACGTCGCGATAGAGGACTCGGGCCCGGTGGAGTCGACCCGCTGGTCGCTCGGGTGTTTCTTTTGCTGCCTGCACCTCCTTACCGTATCGGCATGGCAGCCAGCACCCACACAGTGACCAACCAGGTTCCGCCCCTGGTGGGGTACGACGTCTTCAGCGCCGACCGTGCCCTGACCGAGGGCGTGGAGCGGCACAGCGCGCCCGCACTCCTCGACGAGACCCGTGCGGAGCTGACGGCCCTCGGCCGGGCCGCCGGATCCGCCGAGGCCCAGGAGTGGGGTGCGCTGGCCAACGAGAATCCCCCGAAGCTGCGCACCCATGACCGCTACGGGAACCGGATCGACGAGGTGGACTTCCATCCGGCCTGGCATCAGCTGCTGGGGCGCTCGGTCGGCACGGGGCTCACCGACGCCTGGGGCCGGCCCGGTGGCCATCTGCGCCGTGCGGCCGGCTTCTTCGTCTGGACGCAGGCGGAGGCCGGGAACGGCTGTCCTGTGTCGATGACCCACGCCGCGGTGCCCGCGCTGCGTACGGAACCGGCGCTCGCCGCCGAGTGGGAGCCGAGGCTGACCTCCCACCGGTACGAGCCGGGGCTGCGGCCCGCCGCGGAGAAGGCCGGCGCGCTCTTCGGGATGGGCATGACGGAGAAGCAGGGCGGCAGCGACGTACGGGCCAACACGACGCGGGCGGTGCCGCTGGACGCGGCCGGCGAGTATCTGCTGACCGGGCACAAGTGGTTCTGCTCCGCGCCGATGTGCGACGGCTTTCTCGTCCTGGCGCAGGCGCCCGGCGGTCTGACCTGTTTCCTCGTACCGCGCGTGCTGGCCGACGGCACCCGCAACGTGTTCCGTATCCAGCGCCTCAAGGACAAGCTGGGCAACCGCTCCAACGCGTCCGCCGAGGTCGAGTTCGACGCAACGTGGGCGCACCGGGTCGGCGAGGAGGGCCGCGGGGTGCGCACCATCATCGAGATGGTGGCGGCGACCCGGCTCGACTGTGTGGTGGGCTCGGCCGCGCTGATGCGGCAGTCGGTGGCGCAGGCGGTGCATCACGCCACGTATCGCGCCGCGTTCGGCGGTGAGCTGATCGACAAGCCGCTGATGCGCAACGTACTGGCCGATCTGGCGCTGGAGTCGGAGGCGGCGACGACGCTCGCGCTGCGGCTGGCGTCCGCGTACGACACCGTCCAGAACGGCGGCGACGGCGCGGACCGGGAGCGGGCCTTCCTGCGGCTCGCGGTGCCCGCGGCCAAGTACTGGGTGACCAAGCGCTGTACGCCGGTCGCGGCCGAGGCCCTGGAATGCCTGGGCGGCAACGGCTATGTGGAGGAGTCGGGAATGCCGCGGCTGCTGCGCGAGTCGCCGCTCAACTCGATCTGGGAGGGCTCGGGGAATGTGCAGGCCCTTGACGTGCTGCGGGCCCTCCAGCGCGAGCCCGAGGCGCTGAACGCCGTGCTCCGGGAGGTCGGCGAGGCACGGGGAGCCGATCACCGGCTGGACGGCGCGATCAAGGGGCTGCTGACCGAACTGGCCGATCTGTCCGGCGTGGAGGCACGGGCCCGGCGGCTGGTGGAGCGGCTGGCGCTGGTGCTCCAGGGCTCGCTGCTGGTGCGGTGGGCGCCGCCGGAGGTGGCCGACGCGTTCTGCGCCTCCCGGCTGGGCGGGGACTGGGGTACGGCCTTCGGCACGCTGCCCCCCACGCTCGATCTGGCGTCGGTCGTGGACCGGGCACGGCCGGGCGGGAGTTAGGGCGTGCCTTCAGAGTCCCGCCTGCTCGGCGGAGCCCGCCGGACAGGGCCGAGGCGCTGTCCGGCGGCAAGCCGGGGTGGCGCCGCGCCGACACGGCACCACCCCTGACTTGCTTTCACTTTCACGCGCTCACCCGCGGTCCGCCAGAGTTGCAGGCCGTTGCAAGCGGGTGCGCCGGATATCCGAAGCACCGCAGGTGACACGGGGGCCCGATGAAGGACGTACCGCTGAAGGACGACGCACCACTGAACGACAAGGACACACCACCGCACGACGTGCCGCTCGATCTGGCGCGGCTCATGGCCGTGGACGGTGCGCGGGCCGCTCGGCTGCTGCACCGGGTACGGGACGCCGCGCTCGCGGGCGAGCCGCCGCCGGTGGCTCCCCGGCCGGTGATCGAGGCGTCCTGGCGGCGGATGCTCGATATCGGGCTGGATCCCGACCGGTCCGCGAACGGTGTGCCGCTGGAGCCGGACGAGGTGGAGCGGCGCAGACGGGCCTCCGCGCTGGGCGAGGCGATGGACACGCTCAGCGGTGCCCTCCGCGAGATCGTCCACTCCTCGCGCCAGGTGATGGTGGTGACCGACGACGAGGGGTGGGTGCTGTGGCGGGAGGGCGGTGTCGCCACGCTGCGGCAGGCGGACGACGTCAGGCTCGCGGAGGGCGCCGCCTGGTCCGAGCGGGCCATGGGGACCAATGCGATCGGTACGGCGCTGGCGGTGCGCCGGCCGGTGCACGTCCACTCCGCCGAGCATTTCGTCCATGACCTGCACACCTGGACCTGTGCGGCGTCGCCGGTGCACGATCCGCGCGACGGGCGGCTGCTGGGTGTGGTCGATGTGAGCGGCCCGGCGACGGGCTTCCATCCGACGACGCTGGCGCTGGTCAGTTCCGTCGCCCGGCTCGCGGAGAGCGAGCTGCGCCAGCGGCACGGCCGGGCCGTGGAGCGGCTGCGTTCGGTGGCGGCGCCGATCCTGTGCCGGCTGGGGGGCCGCGCCCTGGCGGTCGACCCCGACGGCTGGACGGCGGCGGTGACGGGCATGCCGCCGGTGGACCGGCTGCCGCTGCCGAAGACGCTGCGCGCGGGCCGGCTCTGGCAGCCCTCGCTGGGCATGTGCACGGTCGAGCCGCTGCCGGGCGGCTGGCTCATACAGGTGGACGAGGAGTGTCCGCCCACCGAGACGCCCAGCCGGGTGGTGCTGGATCTGAGCCGCCCCCGGCGCTGGTCGGTCGCGGTGTCCGGGTCGGCGGGCGGCTGGGCGCAGGAGCTGACCCCGCGCCATGCCGAGCTGCTGTACATCCTGGCGGTGCACCGGGCCGGGCGCAGCGCGGCGGAGCTGGCGGGCGATGTCTTCGGCGACCCCACCAGGACGGTGACCGTACGGGCCGAGATGTCGCGGGTGCGGCGCCATCTGTCGGGCGTGCTGGCGCACCGGCCCTACCGCTTCAGCGAGGAGGTCGAGGTGGAGGTCGTACGGCCCGAGGACCCCGCCGATCTGCTGCCGCACTCGACGGCCCCCGCGGTGCTCGGCGCGCGGCGGCTGCCCTGTCCGTGACGCCGGTGGAACCTCAGCGTGCGGGGCCGCGTCCCGGAGTGTCCGGGCGACGTGGTTTTCTGTCCGGTATGAGCATCTCCGTGACCACCTGGTCCCTGGAACAGACCTCGCCCGACGATCTGCGGCCCGCCGCCGGGCCCGCGGGCGACGTGCGGATCGTACGGGCGGAGGTGCCGTCGGCGGAGTTCAGCCGGTTCCTGTACACGGCCGTCGGTGACGATGTGAGCTGGCGCGACCGGCTCGCGCTGACGCGGGAGCGGTGGCAGGAGGTCGTCGCCGCGCCCGGGGTGGAGACCTGGGTGGCGTACGAGCGGGGCACCCCGGCGGGGTACATCGAGCTGGCGGCTCAGGACGGGGCCACGGTCGAGATCGTCTACTTCGGGCTGATACCGGCCTTCCGCGGCCGGCGGATCGGCGGCCATCTGCTGTCGTACGGCGTGGCCAGGGCCTGGGACCTGGCCGAGCGGTGGCCGGGTACGGAGCCGACCAAGCGGGTCTGGTTGCACACCTGCTCGAAGGACGGGCCGTACGCCATGGACAACTATCTGCGCCGGGGCTTCCGGCTCTTCGACACCACGATCGAAGAGGAGCTGTAGACCAGGTCCTAAACCCGCCGGGCCCGTGACGGGCACCACACCGTCTTGCATCATGGGACACCTGAGTCCATATCATGGACAACAGTGGACTGCCCGGAGATCCGCGTGACACGCTTCCGTCATGTCCCGAGCTGGAATTGCCTTGGTGAGTCGGCTGCACGTCGACCTCGGCCGCATGTCCAGCGCCATCTGTCCGGCGGGCTGAGAGTCCCGGCACCGCCGCGATCCAGCGATCTTCCGCTGTCCTGAATTCTCTCTGAATCCTCAGCCGCGCACCGCCGCGCCCACGCGCGGGTGTGCGGCTCAGAGCCGCCCTCCTGCATGTCTCGAAGGACGTATCCGCCATGGCCGCCACCCCGGAAAAGCCCTCCAGCGCCACGCCACGCCGCAAGGTGAGCCGTCACCGCGGCGAGGGCCAGTGGGCCGTGGGTCACTTCACTCCGCTCAACGGCAATGAGCAGTTCAAGAAGGACGACGACGGTCTCCATGTGCGGGCGCGCATCGAGAACGTCTACTCCAAGGCCGGGTTCGACTCGATCGATCCCAACGACCTGCGCGGCCGGATGCGCTGGTGGGGTCTCTACACCCAGCGCAAGCCCGGGATCGACGGCGGCAAGACCGCGATCCTGGAGCCGGAGGAGCTGGACGACGAGTACTTCATGATGCGGGTACGGATCGACGGCGGCCGGCTGACCACCGAGCAGCTGCGGGTCATCGGCGAGATCTCGCAGGAGTTCGCGCGCGGCACGGCCGACATCACCGACCGGCAGAACATCCAGTACCACTGGA
Source organism: Streptomyces sp. L-9-10 (assembly GCF_004151105.1). Lineage (GTDB taxonomy): Bacteria > Actinomycetota > Actinomycetes > Streptomycetales > Streptomycetaceae > Streptomyces. Next base: position 126,347 of record NZ_PHRF01000050.1, on the reverse strand, counting down.
TCCGGATCGAGGACGTGCCGGAGATCTGGAACCGGCTCGAAGCGGTGGGGCTCTCCACGACCGAGGCGTGCGGTGACACCCCCCGCGTGATCCTCGGTTCGCCGGTGGCCGGTATCGCCGAGGACGAGATCATCGACGGCACCCCGGCGATCGACGAGATCCAGCGCCGGATCATCGGCAACCCCGACTTCTCCAATCTGCCGCGCAAGTTCAAGTCCGCGATCTCCGGGTCGCCGTCGCTGGACGTGGCGCACGAGATCAACGACATCGCGTTCGTCGGGGTCGAGCACCCGGAGCACGGCCCCGGTTTCGACCTCTGGGTGGGCGGCGGGCTCTCCACCAACCCCAAGATCGGCCAGCGGCTCGGCGCCTGGGTGCCGCTGGACGAGATCCCGGACGTCTACACCGGTGTCATCTCGGTCTTCCGTGACTACGGCTACCGCCGGCTGCGCACCCGCGCCCGGCTGAAGTTCCTGCTCGCCGACTGGGGCGCGGAGAAGTTCCGCCGGATCCTGGAGGACGAGTACCTCAAGCGCGCGCTCGTCGACGGCCCCGCGCCCGAGCAGCCCGTACACCGCTGGCGCGACCACGTCGGTGTGCACCGGCAGCGCGACGGTCTCTTCTACGTCGGATTCGCGCCGCGCGTCGGCCGGGTGGACGGCGTCACGCTGACGAAGATCGCCGAGCTGGCTGCGGCTCACGGCTCGGGCCGGCTGCGTACCACCGCCGAGCAGAAGATGATCGTCCTCGATGTGGCGGAGGACCGGATCGAGTCGCTGGTGGCCGGTCTTGAGGCGCTGGACCTGCGGGTCGACCCGTCGCCGTTCCGGCGCGGCACGATGGCCTGCACCGGCATCGAGTTCTGCAAGCTGGCGATCGTCGAGACCAAGCGGCGCGGCGCCACGCTCATCGACGAACTGGAGCGCCGCATCCCGGAGTTCGACGAGCCGATCACGATCAACGTCAACGGCTGCCCGAACGCCTGCGCCCGTATCCAGACCGCGGACATCGGCCTCAAGGGCCAGCTGATGCTGGACAAGGACGGCAACCAGGTCGAGGGCTTCCAGGTGCATCTGGGCGGCGCGCTGGGCCTGGAGGCCGGATTCGGCCGCAAGGTCCGCGGTCTGAAGGTCACCTCCGAGGAACTGCCCGACTATGTCGAGCGGGTGCTCGGACGGTTCCAGAAGGAGCGCGAGGACGGCGAGCGCTTCGCCAGCTGGGCGGCGCGCGCGTCGGAGGAGGCGCTGTCGTGAGCGAGCGCGCGGCCCCCTTCTACTGCCCTTACTGCGGCGACGAGGACCTGCGTCCGAACGAGCAGGGACACGGCGCCTGGGAATGCGCGGCATGCAATCGCGCCTTCCAGTTGAAGTTCCTCGGGCTGCTGTCCCGTGGACTCCAACGGAGCGATGGAGGCGAAGAGATATGACAGCGCTGACGGAGACCGGTGATCCCCGTGCCCTCGCCGAGCGCGCGGGCCGCGCGCTCGAGGACGCCTCGGCCCTGGAGATCCTCACCTGGGCCGTCGACACCTTCGGCGAGCGGTTCTGCGTCACGTCCTCGATGGAGGACGCGGTGGTCGCCCATCTCGCCTCCCGGGTGCGGCCCGGTGTCGACGTGGTCTTCCTCGACACCGGCTACCACTTCCCCGAGACCCTCGGCACCCGGGACGCGGTGGACGCCGTGATGGACGTCCGGGTCATCACCCTCACCCCGCACAGGACCGTCGCCGAGCAGGACGCCGAGCACGGCCCCCGGCTGCATGACCGCGACCCCGACCTGTGCTGCGCCCTGCGCAAGGTCGCGCCCCTGGAGGAGGGCCTGACGGCATACGACGCCTGGGCCACCGGACTGCGCCGCGACGAGTCCCCGAGCCGGGCCGGCACCCCGGTCGTCGGCTGGGACGAGAAGCGCGGCAAGGTCAAGGTCTCCCCGATCGCCCGGTGGACGCAGGACGACGTGGACACCTATGTCGCCGAGCACGGTGTGCTCACCAACCCGCTGCTGATGGACGGTTACGCCTCCGTGGGGTGCGCCCCCTGCACCCGCCGGGTGCTGGAGGGCGAGGACCCGCGCGCCGGACGCTGGGCCGGACGTGCCAAGACCGAGTGCGGGCTGCACGGATGACGGGCCGTCAGGAGGAGGGACGTGCGAGCGTGACGGAGCCGACGGATGCGACGGGGACGGCGGACACGAAGGGGACAACGGAGCTGGGCGCGACGGTCTGGCTCACCGGACTGCCGAGCGCGGGCAAGACGACCCTCGCGAACGCGCTGGCGGACCGGCTGCGCGCCGAGGGCCACCGCGCCGAGGTGCTCGACGGCGACGAGATAAGGGAGTTCCTCTCCGCGGGCCTCGGCTTCAGCCGCGAGGACCGGCACATCAACGTGCGGCGCATCGGCTTCGTCGCCGAGCTGCTCGCGTCGAACGGCGTCAAGGCGCTGGTGCCGGTGATCGCACCGTACGCGGACAGCCGTGAGGCGGTGCGCGAACGCCATCGGACCGAGGGCACCGGGTATCTGGAGGTGCATGTGGCCACGCCGGTCGAGGTGTGCTCCGTACGCGATGTGAAGGGGCTGTACGCCAAGCAGGCGGCCGGCGAGATCTCCGGCCTCACCGGCGTCGACGACCCCTACGAGGCACCGGACTCGCCCGATCTGCGGATCGAGTCGCACACCCAGTCCGTCCAGGAGTCCGCCGCCGCGCTCCACGCACTGCTCACCGAGAGGGGTCTCGCGTGACCACCACCGTCGCCGCCGTCACCGAGGGCACCGACGCCCCGTACGCGCTGAGCCATCTGGACGCCCTGGAATCCGAGGCGGTGCACATCTTCCGCGAGGTGGCGGGCGAGTTCGAACGGCCGGTGATCCTCTTCTCCGGCGGCAAGGACTCGATCGTCATGCTGCATCTGGCGCTGAAGGCGTTCGCGCCCGCGCCGGTGCCGTTCTCACTGCTCCATGTGGACACCGGGCACAACTTCCCCGAGGTCCTCGAATACCGCGACCGTACGGTGGCCGCGCACGGACTGCGGCTCCATGTCGCGTCCGTGCAGGAGTACATCGACGCGGGGAAGCTGCGCGAGCGGCCCGACGGCACCCGCAATCCGCTCCAGACCGTGCCGCTCACCGAGAAGATCCAGGCCGAGCGGTTCGACGCGGTCTTCGGCGGTGGCCGGCGCGACGAGGAGAAGGCCCGCGCCAAGGAGCGGGTGTTCTCGCTGCGCGACGAGTTCTCGCAGTGGGACCCGCGCCGTCAGCGGCCCGAGCTGTGGCACCTCTACAACGGCCGGCACGCCCCCGGCGAGCATGTCCGGGTCTTCCCGCTCTCCAACTGGACCGAGCTGGACGTCTGGCAGTACATCGCCCGCGAGGGGATCGAGCTGCCGGAGATCTACTTCGCGCACGAGCGGGAGGTCTTCCCGCGCAGTGGCATGTGGCTGACCGCCGGGGAGTGGGGCGGCCCCAAGGAGTCCGAGTCCGTCGAGAAGCGTCTGGTGCGCTACCGCACGGTCGGTGACATGTCCTGCACGGGCGCCGTCGACTCCGACGCCACCACGCTCGACGCGGTGATCGCCGAGATCGCCGCCTCCCGGCTCACCGAGCGCGGCGCGACCCGCGCCGACGACAAGCTGTCCGAGGCCGCGATGGAAGACCGCAAGCGCGAGGGGTACTTCTAGCCATGACGAGCACGAGCACGGGTGACAGCGCCACGGAGCGGTTCGCGGAGCGGCTGTCGGCCACCACACTGCTGCGGTTCGCCACCGCGGGCTCGGTCGACGACGGCAAGTCCACGCTCGTCGGCCGACTGCTGCACGACTCCAAGTCGGTGCTGACCGACCAGCTGGAGGCCGTCGAGCACGCCTCCCGCAGCCGCGGCCAGGAGGCACCCGACCTGGCGCTGCTCACGGACGGGCTGCGGGCCGAACGCGAGCAGGGCATCACGATCGATGTCGCCTACCGCTACTTCGCCACGCCCCGGCGGCGGTTCATCCTCGCCGACACCCCCGGGCATGTGCAGTACACCCGGAACATGGTGACCGGAGCCTCCACCGCCGAGCTGGCCGTGGTGCTCGTGGACGCCCGTAACGGCGTGGTCGAGCAGACCCGCCGGCATGCCGCGGTGGCCGCCCTGCTGCGGGTCCCGCACGTGGTCCTGGCCGTCAACAAGATGGACCTCGTCGAGTACGCGGAGCCCGTGTTCGCCTCGATCGCCGAGGAGTTCACGGCGTACGCCGCCTCCCTGGGCGTCCCGGAGATCACCGCGATCCCGATCTCCGCGCTCACCGGTGACAATGTGGTGGAGCCGTCCGCGCACATGGACTGGTACGGCGGCCCGACCGTGCTGGAGTATCTGGAGACCGTCCCGGTCAGCCATGACCTGGCCGGGTGCCCGGCGCGCTTCCCGGTGCAGTACGTGATCCGCCCGCAGAGCGCCGAGCACCCCGACTACCGCGGCTACGCGGGCCAGATCGCCTCCGGGGTACTGCGCGTCGGCGACCCGGTGACCGTCCTGCCCTCGGGCCGTACGAGCACGATCGAGGGCATCGACGCGCTGGGCGTCGGCGTGGGCGCGGCCACCACCGTGGACCTCGCCTGGGCTCCGCAGTCCGTGACCGTCCGGCTCGCCGACGACATCGACGTCTCGCGCGGCGATCTGATCGCACCCACCGCGCACCTGCCCGTCACGACCCAGGATGTCGAGGCGACCGTCTGCCATGTCGCCGACCAGCCGCTGACCGTGGGCCAGCGGGTGCTGCTGAAGCACACGACCCGTACGGTCAAGGCGATCGTGAAGGACATCCCGTCCCGGCTGACGCTGGACGACCTCTCCCAGCATCCGGCCCCGGGACAGCTCGTCGCCAATGACATCGGGCGGGTGAAGGTCCGTACCGCCGAGCCGCTCGCGCTCGACAGCTACGCGGACTCCCGGCACACCGGCTCCTTCCTGCTGGTCGACCCCGCCGACGGAACGACACTGAGCGCCGGTATGGCGGGCGACGCCTTCGCCGCCGCCGCGCCCGACACCGTGCCCGCCGTCGACGACGAGGGCTGGGACTTCTGATGACACCCGGACAGGACCTGACGGTCCACGACGTCTACGCGACGTTCGCGAAGGAGGGCGGCCGGGTCGGCAGCGGCGCCCTCGGCGCGGGAACGGGCGGGGTGGCGCGATGTGCGCGATGACGTACGCGCACCGCATGCGCGCCCGCACCCCCCACCCGCTTCACCTGTACGACCCGTTCCGCCGAAAACCCGCCGACTTCCCGGCCGCGCCCCCGACTCCGTAGAAAAGGGCGTGAGCACCGGGCCAACGAGAGGACCCCCTCCCGTGCCTGTCTCCCGCACCACCGCCCGCCGCAGACTCACCGCCGTGGCCGCGCTGCCGCTGCTCGCCGTCGCGCTCACCTCCTGCGGCTACGGCTCCGAGGCCGACAAGAGCGACACCGCCTCCCCGGCCGCCGAGGGCAAGGCGCTCTCCGCCGACACGGTGAAGATCGGTTACTTCCCGAACCTCACCCACGCCACCGCCCTCGTCGGTATCCAGGAGGGTCTCTTCCAGAAGGAGCTGGGCGGTACGAAGGTGGCGCCCTCGACCTTCAACGCGGGCCCCTCCGAGATCGAGGCCCTCAACGCGGGCAGCATCGACATCGGCTTCATCGGCCCCTCTCCGGCCATCAACGGCTACACCCAGACCGGCGGCAAGAGCCTGCGCATCATCGGCGGCTCCGCCTCGGGCGGGGTCAAGCTCGTCGTCGACCCGGCGAAGATCAAGACCCTGGACGACGTCAAGGGCAAGAAGATCGCCACCCCGCAGCTGGGCAACACGCAGGACGTGGCGTTCCTCAACTGGATATCCGAGAAGGGCTGGAAGGTCGACGCCCAGTCCGGCAAGGGCGATGTCTCCGTCGTCCGTACGGACAACAAGATCACCCCGGACGCCTACAAGTCCGGTTCCATCGACGGCGCGTGGGTGCCGGAGCCGACCGCGTCCAAGCTCGTCGCGGACGGCGCCAAGGTACTGCTGGACGAGTCGGATCTGTGGCCGGACAAGAAGTTCGTGATCACGAACATCATCGTGTCGCAGAAGTTCCTCGGCGAGCACCCGGACGTGGTCGAGGCCGTACTGCGCGGCTCCGTGAAGACCAACGAGTGGATCAACGCCAACGAGGACAAGGCGAAGGCGTCCGCCAACGAGGCGCTGAAGACGCTCTCCGGCAAGGCACTGCCGCCCGAGGTCCTCGACCCGGCGTGGCAGTCGATCCAGATCACCAACGACCCGCTGGCCGCGACGCTCCAGGCGGAGGCCGATCACGCGGTCAAGGCCGGGCTGCTCAAGAAGCCGGACCTGAACGGCATCTACGACCTGGGGCCCCTCAACAAGGTGCTCAAGGCCGCGGGTCAGCCCGAGGTGGCCGACGCCGGTCTCGGCGCCAAGTAGGCCAGGACCAGGACCGCATCCACCCGTTCCCAGGAGGTGACGACCATGGCCACCACGTTCGCCAAGGCCGCCGAGAGCACCCCGGCGGTGGACCACGCCGCCCGTATCGCGCATGTCTCGAAGTCCTTCGTGACACCGGCCGGGCAGCAGCTCGTCCTGGACGACATCACGCTCGATGTCGCGCCGGGCGAGTTCGTCACCCTCCTGGGAGCCTCAGGATGCGGTAAGTCGACCCTGCTCAATCTGGTCGCCGGGCTCGACCGGCCGTCCGCCGGGTCCATCGAGACACCCGGCGGCCGGCCCGCCCTGATGTTCCAGGAGCACGCGCTGTTCCCGTGGCTGACCGCGGGCAAGAACATCGAACTGGCGCTGCGGCTGCGCGGCGTGCCCAAGCAGGAGCGGCGCGGCGAGGCGGAGCGGCTGCTCGGTCTCGTACGGCTGGAGGGCTCGTACGGCAAGCGGGTGCACGAGCTGTCCGGCGGGATGCGGCAGCGGGTCGCGCTGGCGCGCGCGCTCGCCCAGGACAGCCGGCTGCTGCTGATGGACGAGCCGTTCGCGGCGCTCGACGCGATCACCCGGGACGTCCTGCACGACGAGCTGACCCGGATCTGGCGCGAGACAGGTCTGTCGGTCCTCTTCGTCACACACAACGTGCGCGAGGCGGTACGGCTCGCCGAGCGCGTCGTCCTGCTGTCGTCGCGCCCCGGCCGGGTGGCCCGCGAGTGGCGGGTGGACATCCCGCAGCCGCGCCGTATCGAGGACAGCGCCGTCGCGGAGCTGTCGGTCGAGATCACCGAAGAACTGCGTGGGGAGATCCGCCGCCATGGCCAGCACTGAGACGACGCGGAAGGACACGTCGCCGGGGGACGCGGCGCGCGAGGACACGTCGCCGGGGGACACGGCGCGCGAGGACACGTCGCCGGGGGACACGGCTCCGGCGGACGCCTCGCCGCACGGCGACATGGCCGGTCTGGAGGCCGGGCTCGACGCGCTGGACACCGTACAGACCGGGCGTACGCCACTGCGCCAGACGCTCGTCAGGAAGGTGCTGCCGCCGGTCGTCGCCGTCGCGCTGGTGCTGGTGGTGTGGCAGATCCTCGTCTGGGCCAGGATCACCGACGACTACAAGCTCCCCTCGCCCGGCGCGGTGTGGGGCGAGGTGTCCGACGCCTGGGCGCAGGGCACCCTGCTCGGCTACATCTGGACCAGCGTGTCGCGCGGTCTGCTGGGCTTCCTGCTGGCGCTGGTGATCGGCACGCCGCTGGGACTGCTGGTGGCCCGGGTGAAGTTCGTCCGCGCGGCCATCGGCCCGATCCTCTCCGGACTCCAGTCGCTGCCGTCGGTGGCCTGGGTGCCGCCGGCCGTGATCTGGCTGGGGCTCAACGACTCGATGATGTACGCGGTCATCCTGCTCGGCGCGGTCCCCTCGATCGCCAACGGCCTGGTGTCCGGCGTCGATCAGGTGCCGCCGCTCTTCCTGCGGGCCGGGCGTACGCTCGGCGCCACCGGAATGCGCGGAACCTGGCACATCGTCATGCCGGCCGCGCTGCCCGGCTATCTGGCCGGGCTGAAGCAGGGCTGGGCGTTCTCCTGGCGTTCGCTGATGGCCGCGGAGATCATCGCGTCCTCGCCCGATCTCGGCGTCGGTCTCGGGCAGTTGCTGGAGAACGGCCGTACGGTCGGCAGTATGCCGATGGTGTTCCTCGCCATCTTCCTGATCCTGATCGTCGGTATCGCCATCGACCTGCTGATCTTCAGCCCGCTGGAGCGACGTGTGCTGCGCGGCCGTGGTCTCCTGGTGAAGAGCTGATCCATGCACGAGTCGCACCGCACGCATCGCACGCACCACAGGTACTCCAGGTATCCCATGGCCCACCCACACCCTCCCGTCCTGCTGGTCATCGCCCACGGCAGCCGCGACCCGCGGCATGCCGCGACCGTGCACGCCCTCGCCGGGCGGCTGCGGTCGCTGCGGCCGGGGCTGCGCGTGGAGACCGGCTTCCTGGACTTCAACGCCCCGTCCGTCCCCCATTTGCTCGACCGGCTGGCGCGGGAGGACGTACGGGACGTGATCGCGCTGCCCCTGCTGCTGACGCGCGCCTTCCACGCCAAGTCCGACATCCCCGCGGTGCTGCGCGAGGCGTCGGCGCGCCACCCGCTGCTGCGGATCCGGCAGGCCGAGGTGCTCGGCCCCTCGCCGCTGCTGACGGACGCGCTGGAGCGGCGGCTGTACGAGGCGGGGCTCACCCCCGCCGACAAGGGCTCGACCGGGGTCGTCCTGGCCTCGGCGGGCTCCTCCGACCCGGAGGCGATCGCGGTGATCGCTGAAATCGCGCGGGAGTGGCGGCACACCGGTTGGTGCGCCGTGCGGCCCGCGTTCGCCTCCGCATCACTGCCCCGCACCGAGGACGCGGTGCGCGCGCTGCGCGCCGAGGGCGTACGGCGGGTCGCCGTGGCCCCGTACGTCATCGCCCCCGGCCGCCTGCCCGACCGCATAGCGGCCGGTGCCCGGGAGGGCGGCGCGGAGGTGCTGGCCGGGGTGCTGGGCGCCGCCCCCGAGCTGGCGCGGCTGCTGCTGCGCCGGTACGACGAGAGGGCCTCGGCCCCGGAACGCCTCACGACGCTGGCCCGTCCGGCCTAGGTCCTGTCTTCAAAGTCCCGCCTGCTCGGCGACGCCCGGTACGCACGCTCGCGGCGTTGTCGGGATCACCCCAGTACGTCCAGTACTGGGGCGACCCTCCGCCTTGCGATCGCACACACCGACCGCCGCCGAGCCCGCCCTCCGGGCGGACGGCGCTCCTTTGAAGACAGGACCTAGCGGTACCGTTCGGCCCTATTCATTCCGCTCGTCCGTACGGAGACTCGGAGGAGCGGAAGGTGGTAACCATGGAATCCAAGGAATGGACCGTGCGGATCCACATCACGGAAGAGGGTGACGAGACCACGGCCGATGCCGTCCTGACCAGCCGCGACACCTCACGTATCGCGGGCAGGGGCATGGCCCGGCGCAATCCGATCGACCGGACCGTGCCCGAGATCGGCGACGAGCTCGCCGCCAGCCGCGCGCTGGAGGATCTGGCCATCCGCCTGCATGACGTCGCCTCCGACGACATCGTCGACCTCGCGGGCCCCGCGGAGGCGTCCCGCAGGTAACGGCGACCGGAAGCACTCCCCGGCGAGCTGCGGCGGGAGGGTAAGATCCGGTATGTCGGTCCGGACACCATCACCGCCGACCAGCTGGAGCGGGCGCTCTCCCTGACCGGGATCGCCTCGGTGCGGAACCGCTTCCCTCTCCTCGACCGGACCTCGGCCGTGGTGCTCGCGTCTGTGCGAGGCCCGCGGTCTCGCGTTTCCGCCCTGGTTCCTGCGGCCAACGGCGCGCTGACCTGAACACGCCGGCAGCGCTCACCACGCCTGTCACGCCTGTCACGCCTGCCACCGACTGACGGAACCAAGGAGCGCATACGCATGATCACCGCGGCCACCGTGGTACGCGCGCAAGATGTCGATGTCGTCCGCGACGGAAAGCTGCTGCTGGACTCGGTCTCACTGACCGTACGCGGCGGGGAGCACTGGGCGCTGCTCGGTGCCAACGGCGCCGGGAAGAGCACCCTGCTGGGGATGGTGGGCGCGGTCACGCACCCCACCCGCGGCACGGTCGAGATCCTCGGAGAGTCCCTCGGCCGGGTCGATCTGCGGCAGCTGCGCACCCGGCTCGGCCATGTCAACCCCCGCCATCCGCTGCGTTCGCCGCTGCGGGTGCGTGATGTCGTACTGACCGGGCTGACGAACTCGGTCGAGCCGGTGCCCCGTTGGTCCCCCACCCCGCGCGAGCGGGGGCGCGCGGGCGAACTGCTGGCCATGCTGGGGATGGACGGCAAGGACGAGGCGCGCTGGCCGACGCTCTCGCAGGGCGAGCGCGGCCGTACGCTCATCGCCCGCGCGCTGATGCCCCGGCCGAGGCTGCTCCTGCTCGACGAACCGGCCACCGGTCTCGATCTCGCCGCGCGCGAGCAGTTGCTGAGCAGTCTGGACGCGCTGCGGCGGGAACATCCCGAGCTGGCGACGGTGCTGGTCACCCACCATCTGGAGGAGCTGCCCGCCTCCACCACGCATGCGATGCTGCTGCGCGCGGGACGGTGTGTGGGGGCGGGGCCCGCGGACGAGGTGCTCACCACGGACCGGGTCAGCGACTGCTTCGACCATCCGGTGCGGATCTCCCGTACGGACGGCCGGTGGACGGCGCGCGCCGAGCGGGTCGGTCCGGCCGCGGCGCGTGGACAGGAACAGGCACAGGTACGGGCACAGAGTCCCGGGCTAGTCGAACAGCGTGCCCTGGTGGAAGAAGAGCAGCCAGCGGTCATCGGTCAGCCGCCACAGTGAACTGCGGTGGGCCCGGCGGCCGTTGGAGTCGCTGTCGTAGGTCAGCTGCACCACATCGGGAGCGAGCCGCACGCCCCGCATCTTGGAGGTGGTGATCGGCCGGGGCACCGAGGCGCCGCCCTGCTCCGTGAGCATCGTGATGACCGAGGCGCGGTCCCACTCCCGGCCGGAGGCGCCGAACTCCCTGAAGTCCGGGTGGAGCAGCTCCGCGAGCAGGATCGGCGAGGACCGTACCGCCCGGTCGAGCAGCCGCAGTTCGGCCCGGATGGCGGCGGAGATCGCGGAGGTTCGGTCAGTCACGGGTGAGCTCCACCAGTTTGAGTACGGTGTTCCAGTTCCGGGAGGTGGCGATGACGCCCTTGAACAGAGCCGGCCTGGCCAGCGCCCCGGCGAGCTTGGAGCGGCCGAGGCCGTCCGGCGCGTACAGATAGAGCGCGCGGTCGCCCAGCCGGAACTCCTCGGGGAGGTACGCGGCCGGATCGAGTGACGCGAGCCGCTCGGGGCCCACCGGCTCGGAGAAGCAGGTGAGATGGAGCTGCCTGCCCTCCAGCGAACGCGCGGGAAAGGGGCAGGCCTCGGCGACGGCCCGCAGATACGGACCGCCGCGCACCAGGCAGTCGACGGTGAACCCGAAGCGCCGCTCGATGGCGTGTTCCAGAGCGGCGCCGAGGGCGCTCTCGTCGTCCGATTCGCTGGTGAAGACGGCGTTGCCGCTCTGGAGGTAGGTACGGACATCGCCGTGGCCCAGCTCCGAGAGCAGCTCACGGAGGTCGGCCATCGGGACCCGTCTGTGGCCGCTCACATTGATCCCGCGCAGGAGGGCGGCGTACGTCGTGGTCATGAGCACACGATAGGACGGGAGGCCGCGCACGGGGCACCCGGCGCGAGCGGATCGCGGCCGCCACGAGCGACGGGCACACACGGCGCGACGGGCACACAGCGGGCACCGCACGGCGCGACGGCCGCCGCACTCCGTGGGGGAGAGCGCGACGGCCGCCGGATGTGCCGAGCCTGCCGGGTGTACCGGGACTACTCGACGATCTTGAGCAGCTTGTTCGGGGTGCCCGCGGACGGGTTGGTGATGACGTCCGGGACGGCGCCGTCGGTCAGGGCCGTGGCGACCTGGTCCGGGGTGGCGTCCGGGTGACCGGCGAGGTAGATCGCGGCGGCACCGACCACATGGGGCGTCGCCATCGAGGTGCCGGAGATGGTGTTGACGCCCGTGTCGCTGTCGTTCCAGTCCGAGGTGATGGCGGAGCCTGGCGCGTAGAGGTCCACCAGCGTGCCGTAGTTGGAGAAGCTCGACTGGCCGTCGGTCTCGGTGGACGAGGCGACCGTGATGGCCTCCTCGACCCGCGCCGGCGACGTCGTGCTCGCGTCGCTGGAGTCGTTTCCGGCCGCGACGCCGAAGGTGACACCGGAGGCGATGGCGTTGCGGACGGCCTCGTCGAGGGCGGGGTCGGCGCCGCCGCCGAGGCTCATGTTGGCGACGGACGGGCCCTGGTGGTTGGCCGCGACCCAGTCGATCCCGGCGACGACCTGCTCGGTGGTGCCCGAGCCGTTGTCGTCGAGGACCCGGACGGAGACGATCTTCGCCTTCTTGGCGACGCCGTGCGCGGCGCCCGCGATCGTACCGGCCACGTGCGTGCCGTGGCCGTAGCCGTCGTCTGCGGAGTCGTCACCGTCGATGGCGTCGTAGCCGTAGCTGGCACGGCCCTCGAAGTCCTGGTGGCTGATCCGGACGCCGGTGTCGAGGACGTACGCGGTCACGCCCTCGCCCGCGCCGTCCGGGTAGGTGTAGGCGCTGTCACCGGCGGTCGCGGACTGGTCGATCCGGTCGAGACCCCAGGACGGCGGGTTGGCCTGGGTGGCGCTGACGGTGAACGTCCTGTTCTGGACGACCTTGTCGACGGCCGGGTCGGCCGCGAGGCTCTTGGCCTCCTGCGCGGTGAGCCCGCTGGCGGAGAAGCCGTTGACGGCGGTGCTGTAGTTGCGCTTCAGCTGGCCTCCGTACTCCTTGGCCAGGTCCTTCTTGTCGGTCTTCCTTGCGGTCTTCTGGTCCAGCAGCACGATGTAGCTGCCGGCGACCGCGTCCTTGGCGTCGGCGCCGTACACCACTGCCTGTGCCGGAGCCGCGCCCGCTGTGGGGGAGGTGAACGCGGTGATTCCGGCCGCGGCGGCCACGGCGGTGAGGGCGGCGGTGAGCTTGATCCTTCTCGCGCGCTTCTGTATGGCCATGAAGAGGGGGACTCCTCGTCACTATCTGTGGGGGGATCGCCCGCCGGACGGAAGATCTCCGACGGACTGATGCGAAACCCTGGCCGATTGACGCGCTCAGATCAAGGGCTTCATACAGCCGTGACGCAGTAAACAACATTTCGTAATAAGAAATCGGCCAGTCCGGAACACATCGGTCCTGACCGCCAACCCCCGGGAGGCGCAGGGGGCTTCGGACCTCTTTGATGAGAGATGTCCGCACGGCCCCGGGAGGAGGGGATCCCCCTCCCGGACCGCCGGGGCGCGGGGCGACGCGGCTTGAATCCGCCCCTGCCCCAACCCGGGCGGCCGGGAGGCCCGTTCCGTCAGCACGCACCCTCCGTCAGCACGCACCGTTCAGTGAGCATCCGCCGTTCGGTGTGAGCACCCACCGTTCACACCCCACCCGCCATTCACCCCCACCCGCCGTTCAGACCGCACCCTCGGGCAGGGCTTCCTCGATCAGATCCGCCGCCCGTCGCGTGCCGCCCTCCTTCGCCGTCTCTCGCCCGATCTCCCCGAGCCGCCTGGCCACTTCGGGGTCCGAGGCCATGGTGAGCACCGCCTCGCGCAGGGCCTCGGGGGTGGCCGCTTCCGTGTCGAGGCGGCGGGCCACACCCAGCCCGACCAGCATGTCGGCGTTGCCGAACTGGTCGACGGCCTGCGGGACCGCGACCATCGGCGTGCCCGTCGCCAGCCCCTCCTGGCTGCCGCCGGCGCCCGCGTGGGTGATGAACGCGTCGGCCTGCTTGAGGACGGCGAGCTGCGGCACCCAGCGGTGCACCTCCACATTGGCCGGCACGTCGCCCAACTCCGCCTCGTCGACGTACGCGCCGATCTGCAGGACGACATGCCAGCCCGGCAGCCCCCCGAAGGCTTCGACGCACGCCCGGTAGAAGGCGGGCTGCTTGGTGAAGGCCGAGCCGAGCGAGACCAGCAGCACCCGTTCCGCCCCGGCGGGCCGCTTCCACTCCCCCTGCTCCGCGCGGTCCCCCTGACAGGCACCGACGAAGGTGAAGACGGACTCGTCCACGGACTCGGCCTTGTACTGGAGCGCCTTGGGGATCAGTACGAGGGAACGGGCGGGCCTGGCGATCAGCCGGTCCGGGTCGGTGTGGTCCATGTGGTGCTCGTCCAGCCACTCCTGGAACCTCGCGCGGTACGCCCGCCCGCGTTCGGAGGCGTCGAGTTCCGCGCTCATCGACTCGGCGACGTCCTTCTCGTACCCCTCCCAGGCGACCGCGTGCGTCGAGAACTGGACGTACGGAACGCCCCAGCGGTGCGCGAGCAGGGGCGCCGGATAGGACGTGGTGTCGCCGAGGACCAGATCGGGGCGGTCGTCCTCGAACGCCCCGGCCAGCTGCGGCAGCGCCTGGATGGCGTCGTCGAGGAACGGTTCCAGATTGTCGATCAGCTCCGTGCCCCAGTCTTCGGGGTCGTCGTCCGGGCCGGGCAGTACGGAGGTGTAGATCACCGGTTCCGCGCCGGTGGCCGCGACCTTTTCGGCGAAGGAGGCGGGGATCGCGTAACTGACGCGGTGCCCGCGGGCGACCAGTTCCCGGATGACCTCCAGGCTCGGGTTCACATGCCCGTGGGCGGCGATGGAGAACATGGCGATATGGGCGCGCTTCGATGGGGTCATGGCCCGACCGTAAACGAGACGAGACGTCTCGTACAACTTAATGAGAGCCCAGGGGCGGTCCCGTGTCCGCGAATGCGAGACTTTGCCGGACGGGTGCGACCACCGGAAGCAAGAGAGAGTCATCGATGGACGAGACGCGGGCGCGGGAGATCCTGGCCGCGACGGGGCTGCCGCGCGACGCGGAGCTGCTGGCCCTGGGCGAGAACGCGGTGTTCGCAACGGCCGGACTGGTCGTCAAGGTCGGCCGGGACGCGACGGACCACACCGAGCTGCTGGAGCGGGCGCGGCGCGAGGTCGCCCTCGCGTCCTGGCTGGCGGAGTGCGGGATTCCGGCCGTACGGGCGGCCGAGCCGGAAGCGCGGTCGGTGGACGGTCATCCGGTGACGCTCTGGCACCGGCTGCCGGCCGCCGTACGGCCCGCGGGGCCCGGCGATCTGGCGTCCCTGCTGCGGCTGGTGCACGCGCTGCCCGCCCCGGACCCGTCGCTGTTCACGCTCCCCCGCCGGGAGTTGCTCGGTGGCGTCGAGCGCTGGCTGCGGATCGCCGGGGACGCGATCGACCCGGCCGACGCCGACTATCTGCGCGGCCGTCGCGACGGCTTCGCCGAGGCCGCCGCCACACTCGTCCCCCGGCTGCCCAGGGGCCCGATCCACGGCGACGCGCTGCCGCGCAACGTCCATGTCGGCCCGGACGGCCCCGTCCTGGTCGATCTGGAGACCTTCTCCTCGGACCTGCGGGAACACGATCTGGTGGTCATGGCGCTGTCCCGCGACCGGTACGGTCTGCCCGCCGAGGCGTACGACACCTTCACGGCGGTCTACGGCTGGGACGTACGCGAATGGGCGGGCTGCCCGGTACTGCGCGGCGCCCGTGAGACGGCCAGCTGCGCCTGGGTGGCGCAGCACGCCCCGGCGAACCCCAAGGCCCTCGACGAGTTCCGCCGCCGGGTCGCCTCGCTGCGCGACGACGATCCCGAGGTCCGCTGGTACCCGTTCTGACCCGTGGCCCTGTTCCGCTCAGCCCCGCCGCGCCCCGGTGGAGCACATCCGACACCCCGTCCGGCGGGCCGCGTCCCCGGTCTCCGTCCCGGTCCCGGCGGCCTCGGTCTCATGGGCCGGCACCGTCAGGGCGTGACCCGTGACGAGGGCTCGGCCGCCGGCTCGCGCAGCGGCCAGACCCCGTCGATCACCGCGTCCGCGTTGCCCTTCTTCCGCAGGAACGCCTGGAAGTCGGCCGCCCACTCGGCGTACCAGCCGATCTGACGCTCATGCAGCAGAGCCGGGGTCAGCCCGGCCACCGAGGCATGCCGCTCCGCTATCGCCGTGGCCACCCGGACCGCCGCCAGCGCGTCCGCGCCCGCTTCGTGCGCGGCGTCCAGCACCACGCCGTACTCCGCGCAGACCGCCTCCAGCGTGCGCTTGCCGCGGCGGTAGCGGTCGACGGCGCGGTCGATCGTATAGGGGTCGATCACCGGCCCGACCGGCTCCAGCGGCGGCAGTCCGTGCCGCCGCAACTCGGCGCTGAGCAGCGTCAGATCGAACGGCGCGTTGTACGCCACGACGGGCACCCCGCGCGTCCAGTAGTCACCGAGGACCCCGGCGATCTCCGCGGCCACCTCGGGCGCCGGACGCCCTTCCGCCGCGGCCCGTTCACTGCTGATGCCATGCACGGCGGACGCCTGGGCGGGGATCCGGATGCCCGGGTCGGCCAGCCAGGTCCGCTGCCGTGTCACCTCGCCGCCCCGTACCTCGACGACCGCGGCCGTCACGATCCGTGCCTCCAGCGGCTCCGTGCCGGTGGTCTCCAGATCGAAGCCGACCAGTGTTTCCCCATGCCAAGTCATCATGGCCCTCCCTCATGGTGCGGTGGTGCTTCCCCCGTTGGACATTCACCCTGCCACGCACCACTGACAGTGCCCCGGCACGGGCTCCGGCTCCCGTCTCGCGGCTCCGGCAGGCGGGTCCGACGGGCGGCGCCGGCTCCGGCGGGCGCTCGCGGCAGCCGGCTCAGGAGACCGGCCGCGAGTCGGTCCAGACCGACTCGAACTCCTCGCGGTAGGTCTGGAAGAGACCGTGCTCGGAGTCCTGCCCCGTACGCACCACCTCACGCCCGCCGCCCCGCAGCACCAGTACCGGCGCCTCCATGCCCCTGGCCCTGCGCAGATAGGACTGGACGACGGCCAGCCCGTCGGGGCCGTCCCCGTCGACGAGATACGCGGTGAAGCGCGGGGTCTCGTCGAAGACATGGATCTCGAACGCGCCCGGATCGCGCAGTTTGGAGCGCACCCGGCGCATATGAAGGATGTTCATCTCCACCGACCGGCTGAGCTCGCCCTTCTTGAGCCCCAGCTCGCGCTCCCTGCGCTTGACGGCGCTGCTCGCCGGGTTGAGGAAGACCAGCCGTATCCGGCAGCCCGACTCGGCGAGCCGGACCAGCCGCCGTCCCGAGAAGTTCTGTACGAGCAGGTTCAGCCCGATCCCGATGGCGTCGACACGCCGGGCGCCGCCGAAGAGATCCTCGGCGGGGATCTGCCGTTGCAGCCTCACCCGGTCGGGGTGGACGGAGACCACGTCCGCGTACCGGTCGCCGACCAGATCCTCCACGGCGTCGACCCGGAGCCGCACCGCCGAGGGCACCCCGCTGCCGCCGCCCAGGATCTCCAGGAGCCGGGCCGAGGCCCGCTCCGCCTGGGCCAGGACCGTCTCGGAGAGCGCGCGGTTGCGGGAGACGACGTTGCGCGCGACCTCCAGCTCGTCCAGCGCCAGCTCCACATCCCGGCGGTCGTCGAAGTAGGGCTCGAAGCAGGGCCAGTGCTGGACCATCAGCTCCCGCAGCTGCGGGAGGGTGAGAAAGCTCAGGACGTTGTCGTCGGCCGGGTCGAGCAGATACCCCTTGCGCCGCGACACCTCCCGTACGGCGACGGCTCGCTGCACCCACTCCTGCCCGGCGGGCCCGGCGGCGGCGACCACCCACTCCTCGCCGTGCACGGGCTCGTAGATGGGCCGCAGGACCGCGGCGACCACCGCGCGCAGCCGCTGTTCCACGAGATTCAGCCAGATATAGGCGCGTCCTGCCCGCTGCGCGCGCGTACGCACCTCACTCCACGCGTCCGCGCCCCACTCCAGTTCCGCCCCGATCTCCATCGGTCGCGCGAGGGAGACCGCTCCGGGCGGGATCTCGCCGGATTCCCCCGCATGACCTGCGTCACCAGGGGGCAACTCCAGCCCTCCCGAGCTCACCCGCGCACCGCCTTCTCTCCCCTTCAACGATCAAGGAAGGGTACTCCGCATCCCGGAGGCAGTGCAGCAGGATGCACAGGCTCCTTTCCCAACTCCCTTGATCGTGAGGCTTGTTCCCGGCGCCGAGATCGGCCGGAGTGAGGTGATTCATAGCGGTTGGACCTGATACGTGCCCGAGCCAGAAGGGACACCGGGAGACGCGCGGGACGGCCGGGACCGTCGCGGCGAGCCCGGCGACGGCCCGTCACGCGAGGTTGACGCCAAGCCCCCTCCCTGGTGCCGTCCCCCCGCATGCCCCCTGGCGCCGTCCCCCGCATCCCCCCTGATGCCGCCTCTCGCGCCGCCCCGGCCGAGAACCGGCGAGAAGAGGCAAGAACCCATCGGGTTCCTAGGTGGTTGCCCTTCTTTCGGGGAAGATCTGGCTCAAGAGCCCCGCAGCACCCGGATCAGAAATGGAAGAGTCTTATCTATGCAGGTCTGGCCGGGACAGACGTATCCCCTCGGCGCCACGTACGACGGCGCCGGCACCAACTTCGCGGTCTACTCAGAGGCCGCCAACCGAATCGAGTTGTGCCTGCTGCACGACGACGGTTCAGAAACGGCGGTGGAGCTGCGCGAGACGGACGCCTTCGTACGGCACGCCTATCTGCCGGGCATCATGCCAGGTCAGCGCTACGGCTTCCGGGTCCATGGCCCCTATGAGCCGGAGCGCGGACACCGCTGCAACTCCGCCAAGCTGCTTCTCGATCCGTACGCGCGTGCGATCAGTGGCAGTATCGACTGGGGCGAGTCGGTGTACGGCTACCACTTCGGCAAGCCGGACTCGCGCAATGACATGGACTCGGCCCCCCACACGATGTCCTCCGTCGTCGTCAACCCGTACTTCGACTGGGGCGACGACCGGCTGCCCCGTACGGACTATCACCGCACGGTGCTCTACGAGGCCCATGTCAAGGGCCTGACCATGCTCCATCCGGAGCTGCCCGAGGAACTGCGCGGCACCTACGCCGGACTCGCCCATCCGGCGGTGATCGAACATCTGACGGAGCTGGGCGTGACCGCACTGGAGCTGATGCCGGTCCACCAGTTCGTCAACGACCACCGGCTGGTGGACGCCGGCCTCGGCAATTACTGGGGCTACAACACCATCGGCTTCTTCGCCCCGCACAACGCGTACGCGTCCTGGGGCGACCGGGGCGAACAGGTCCTGGAGTTCAAACAGGCCGTACGGGCGCTGCACCGCGCCGGGATCGAGGTCATCCTCGACGTCGTCTACAACCACACGGCGGAGGGCAACCACCTCGGCCCGACCCTCTCCTTCCGGGGGCTCGACAACGCGCAGTACTACCGGCTCGCCGACAATCCCCGCTACTACACGGACACCACGGGGACCGGTAACTCCCTGCTGATGCGCAGCCCGCACGTACTCCAGCTGATCATGGACTCGCTGCGGTACTGGGTGACCGAGATGCATGTCGACGGCTTCCGGTTCGACCTCGCGGCGACGCTGGCCCGTCAGTTCCACGAGGTGGACCGGCTCTCGTCGTTCTTCGACCTCGTCCAGCAGGACCCGGTGGTCAGTCAGGTGAAGCTGATCGCCGAGCCGTGGGACGTGGGCGAGGGCGGCTACCAGGTGGGGAACTTCCCGCCGCTGTGGACGGAGTGGAACGGCAAGTACCGCGACACCGTACGGGACCTGTGGCGGGGTGAGCCCAGGACGCTGGCGGAGTTCGCGTCCCGGCTGACCGGCTCGTCCGATCTCTACCAGGACGACGGGCGCCGGCCGCTCGCCTCCATCAACTTCACCACCTGTCACGACGGCTTCACGCTGCACGATCTCGTCTCGTACAACGAGAAGCACAACGAGGCCAACGGCGAGTCCAACCGGGACGGCGAGAGCCATAACCGCTCCTGGAACTGCGGGGCGGAGGGCGACACCGACGACCCGGAGATCCTGGAGCTGCGCAACCGCCAGATGCGGAACTTCATCGCGACGCTGATGCTCTCGCAGGGCGTCCCGATGCTGAGCCACGGCGACGAGTTCGCCCGTACGCAGGGCGGCAACAACAACGCGTACTGCCAGGACAACGAGGTCTCCTGGGTCCGCTGGCCGGAGAAGGGCGCGGAGACCGACACCACCATGCTGGAGTTCACCCAGGCGATGGTGTGGCTGCGGCGCGACCATCCGGTGTTCCGGCGGCGGCGCTTCTTCCACGGGCGTCCGGTGGAGGGCACGCACGACGATCTGTCGGACATCTCGTGGTTCACGCCGGAGGGCGAGGAGATGACCCAGCAGGACTGGCAGGCCGCGCACGCCAAGGCCATGACGGTCTTTCTGAACGGTGGCGCGATCTCCGAGCCGGGGCCGCGCGGCGAGCGGATCTCGGACGACTCGTTCCTGCTGATGTTCAACGCGAGCGCCGAGAAGCTGGAGTTCGTGGTGCCGGTGAACCACGGCGAGCAGTGGAAGATCATGGTGGACACGGCCCGGCCGGAGGGAGTGACTCCGGGACAGGGCGAGAAGGTCGACGGCGGTGAGCGGTTCACGATGATCGGCCGCAGCATGACGGTGCTGATGCGGCCGGCCTAGGGCGTGTTGCGAAAGTCCCGTCTTCCACGTCCCGCCCGGTCCGTACGGAGGGGCGGCGCGCAGGGCCCGGAAGCCCGGTTGCCGCGCCGCCCCTTCCGTGTTCCCCGGGTCGGACCCCCGGGCGGGGATCCCGTACGGTTCCCGCATGACACAGATAGCGCGAAGCGGGGTACGTACGATCGTATGACTCCCACCGCGACCTATCGGCTCCAGCTCCAGCCGGACTTCCCGTTCACGTCCGCCGCCAGGGCCGTCCCCTATCTCGCCGCGCTCGGGGTCTCTCATCTGCATCTGTCGCCCGTCCTGGAGGCCGTACCGGGCTCGACGCACGGCTATGACGTGGTCGACCACTCCGCCGTACGGGCCGAGCTGGGCGGCGAGGAAGGGCTGCGGCGGCTGTCCGACCGGGCCCGTGAGTACGGCCTCGGGATCATCCTCGACATCGTGCCCAACCACATGGCCGCCGCGCCCCGGCACAACAAGGCGCTCTGGGAGGTGCTGCGCGAGGGCCGCGACTCGCCGTACGCCCGCTGGTTCGACATCGACTGGGCGGCGGGCGACGGCAAGCTGCTGCTGCCGGTGCTGGCCGGGCCGATCGGGGAGGAACTGGACTCGGGCGGACTGAGCGTCGAGGACGGGGTGCTGCACCACGGCGACCAGCGCTTCCCGCTCGCGCCCGGCACCGAGCACCTGGGGCTGCCCGAGCTGCTCGACGCCCAGCACTACCGGCTCGCCTGGTGGCGGCTGGCCCGTACCGAGCTGAACTACCGCCGGTTCTTCACCATCTCCGAGCTGATCGGGGTCCGGGTGGAGGACCCGGAGGTGTTCGCCGCCACCCACGCCAAGATCATCGAGCTGGTACGGGACGGAGTCGTCCAGGGGCTGCGCGTCGACCACCCGGACGGACTCGCCGACCCGGAGGAGTATCTGCGCCGGCTCCACGAGGCGACGGCCGGGCAGTGCTGGACGGTCGTGGAGAAGATCCTCGCCGACGACGAGGTGCTTCCGGCCGGCTGGCCGGTCGCCGGCACCACCGGCTATGACGCGCTGCGCCATATCGACGGGGTGTTCACGGACCCGGTGGGCGCCGAGGCGCTGGAGACGCGCTACCGCGAGGTCGCCGCGCCCGTCGGGGACCGCGGCGGCTACTGGGAGGGGACGGTGCGCCGGGCCGCGTACAAGGTCGTCTTCCATGAACTGGCCGCCGAGATCTCCACTCTGGTCCGTACGGCGCAGCGCGTCTGCGCCGCCGACCCCGCCCTGCGCGACCACGCGCCCTGGGCGCTGCGCACCGCGATCCGGGAGCTGCTGGTACGGGTCCCCGTCTACCGCCCCTATACGACGGCGGGCGGCCCCTGCCCCGAGGCGGCCGAGGCGGCGGTCTCGGCGGAGGCGGCGCGGCAGGCGAAGACCGTGTTCCCGGTGGAGCGCGAGGCGACGGCCGTGGACGTGGTGCGGGAGCTGGCGCTCGGCAGGCTCGGCACCGGCCCGGACCATACGGCCTTCTGCGCGCGCTTCGCCCAGACCGCGTCCGCGCTGCGCGCCAAGTCGGTGGAGGACACGGCGTTCTACCGCTATGTGCCGTTGCTCTCCGCGAACGAGGTGGGCGGCGATCCCGGCCGTCCCGCGGTGACCCCGGAGCGGTTCCACGCGTACTGCGCCCGGCTGGCGCGCGACTGGCCGGCCACCGGCACCGTACTGACCACACACGACACCAAGCGCAGCGCGGACGTCCGGGCCGGGATCGCCGTCCTGTCCGAGTGCCCCGAGCGCTGGTACGAGCTGCTGGAGCAGGTGGCGGGGGCTGTGCCCGCGCCGGCGCCGGATCCTCAGGTGGCCTGGCAGGCCTGGCAGACGGCGGTGGGCTTCACCCCGGCGGCCGACGGCATTCTCCCGGAGGGCTCGCGGATGGTGCCCGCGCTGCTGAAGTCCGTACGGGAAGCCGGGCTGCACACCAGCTGGACGGAGGCGGAGCCGCTGTACGAGCAGGCGGTGGCCGCGTTCGTGGAGGCCGGTCCCGCCGGTACCGCGCGGCGTGCGGTCGCGGCGCTCAGCCGCGCGCTGGCGCCGTATTCGCGGGCCAGTGCGCTGGGCGCGGCACTGGTACAGCTGACCATGCCGGGGGTGCCCGACCTCTACCAGGGCACGGAGCGCGCGTACTTCGCGCTGGTGGACCCGGACAACAGGCGCCCGTTCAGGACCGGGCCGCCGGACGACAAGACGGTGATCACGACGGCGGCGCTCCGGCTGCGCGCTGAACGGCCCGAGCTGTTCGGCGAGTCGGGGACGTACGCCCCGCTGCCGGCGGCCGGTCCCGCCTCGTCGCACTGTCTGGCCTTCGTCAGGTCGGGGCGCGTGATCACCGTGACCACCCGGCTGCCGTACGGACTGGAGCGCTCGGGAGGGTGGCGCTCGACCGAACTGGCACTGCCGCCCGGCCGCTGGCGCGATGTGCTGACGGGGCGTGAGGTGTCGGGCGCGCCCCGGCTCGCGGAGCTGCTCGACCAGTTCCCGGTGGCGCTGCTGACGAGCGACTGACGGGCCGGCCGACGAGCGCCTGACGGGGCCGGCCGACGACCGGGGGACGGACCGGCCGGCCATCGGTCGGCGGGCCGGACGTTCCTCACCCGAAGCCTTTCGCACACGAAGCGTTTACAGAGTGGGCGGGCCGCGCTACGTTCCGAAATGGGAGCGCTCCCATTCATCATCCACTTGTCATGATCACGACGAAGGGACTCGCGTGATGAAGCACCCCCCACGACGGCCGCGGTGGCTGTCGCATCCCCGGAGAGCCGTCCTCCTCGCCCTGCTCGCCGTACTCCCCGCCCTGCTGCTGGTCGTCGGCACCAGCGGGACCTCGTCCGCCCACGGCACCCCCATGCAGCCGGCCAGCCGTACGTTCATGTGCTGGAAGGACGGCCTGAGCAGCACCGGTGAGATCAAACCGATCAACCCGGCCTGCAAGGCGGCCGTCGCCGCGGGCGGCACGACCCCGCTCTACAACTGGTTCTCCGTGCTGCGCTCCGACGGCGCGGGCCGGACCCAGGGCTTCATCCCCGACGGACAGTTGTGCAGCGGCGGCAACACCACGTTCACCGGCTTCGACCTGGCCAGGAACGACTGGCCGCTGACCCATCTGACCTCGGGCGCGTCGCTCGACTTCTCGTACAACGCCTGGGCGGCGCACCCCGGTTGGTTCCGTGTCTATGTCACCAAGGACGGGTTCGACCCCACCAAGACCTTCACCTGGGCCGACCTGGAGTCACAGCCCTTCCTGACCGTCGACCACCCGCAGGTCACCGGGCCCGTCGGGACGGTGGAGGGCGCCTACAAGTGGACCGGCAACCTGCCCGGCGGGAAGTCCGGCCGGCACATCATCTACATGGTGTGGGAGCGGTCGGACAGCAAGGAGACCTTCTACAGCTGCTCCGACGTGGTCTTCGACGGCGGCAAGGGCGAGGTGACCGGAGTCGGCGACCCCGGAAACCCGACCGACCCGACCGACCCGACCGACCCCACGGCGACCTGCACCGCCACCCGCACGGCCACCGGCACCTGGTCGGGCGGCTACCAGGCGGAGGTCACGGTGAAGAACACCGGCGGCCACCCGATCCTCGGCTGGATGGTGGAGTTCACCCTGCCGGGCGGCCAGCGGGTCGACAGCCTCTGGAACGGCAACGCCACCTACGGCGGACAGGAGGTGATGGTCCATAACGCCGACTGGAACGGCTCGTTGGCGGCCGGTGCCTCCACCACCTTCAGTTACGTGGCCACGGGAGGCCCGCCGGACATCACTTCGGCATCACCCTGTTCCGTGCACTGACCCGCGCGTGCGCGTGCACTGACCCGCGCGGTCGCGTGCGCTGAGCACACGGTCGCGTGCGCCGAGCCCGCGAACCGCCCGGCCCGCCGTTCCCCCACCCCACCCGGAACGGCGGGCCGGGCCCCGCCGTCTCCGCTTGCCCGTCAGTGCGAGGCGAGCCGGAAGCCCATCGTCCCGAAGCTCACCAGATCGCCGTCCCGCACCTCGGCCGTCGTGGTCACCCGCCGGCCGTTGACCGTCGTGCCGTTCGTCGAGCCGAGATCGCGCAGGATCCACCGCCCGCCCTGCATGCTCAGTTCGGCGTGCAGCCGCGAGACCGTGTCATGGCTGAGCCGCAGCCCGTTGGCCGGATCGCGGCCTATCCGCAGCGGATACGCGCCGGGATGGGGCAGCAGCAGCTTCGGCAGCCGCTCCGCCTGCCAGGCCCTGCGCAGCCGCTGCGAGAACGCGGACACCCGGCTCACCGTGCCGAACACCCGCCGGGACCACGGGCCTTCGGATTCCAGATCCGCGGTGAGCAGCTTCAGCTCATCGGCCCTGCGCGCCGCCAGCGCCAGATCCATCCGGCGCATGAAGGTGTCGTGCGACAGCTTGCCCTGCGCGGCGCCTTCCCGGAGTACCGCGAGGACACGGTCGCGCTCGGCGTCGGAGAGCCGCGCGGGATACGTGTGGAACTCGAAGGAGGACGTCACAGACGTGATTGTCCTTCCGACGCACCTGAGGTGTCCAGACGGTCAGGGGTTCCCGCCGCTCCGGCCTCGCCGCCGGACGCCCCCGCCCCTTTCGCCGCCGTCGCCGCGCCTCGCGCCGTCTCGCTTGTCACGATGGAATTTGTCACCGTGTGGCGGAGACGAGTGGACAGTGCCGACGACGAGGGGGAACCACCCGTGCGGTTCGAGGTGTGGGCGCCGCAGGCGCAGGACGGGATCGTGCTCCGGCTGGCGGACGCCGGCGGCAACGGGGACAACCGGAACGCGGGACACGACACGGACGACCGGACCGGCACAACCGGCGAGAGCGGCCGGAGCAGCGGAAACGGCGCGGGCGACGCGGGCACCGGACTGCCCATGGAGCGCGATTCGGAGCGGGCGGACTGGTGGACCGCCGAGGCGCCCGCCGCCGACGGTACGCGGTACGGCTTCGCGCTCGACGGCGGGCCCGTACTGCCCGATCCGCGCTCCCGCCGCCAGCCGGACGGCCCCGACGGCCTGAGCGCCGTCGTCGACCAGTCGGCGTACGCCTGGCACACGCCGTGGCAGGGCCGCGATCTGCCCGGCGCGGTCCTGTACGAGCTGCACATCGGCACGTTCACCCGCGAGGGCACCTTCGACGCGGCGGCCGAACGGCTCGCTCCCCTGGCCGAACTGGGGATCACCCATGTCGAGCTGATGCCGGTGTGCCCGTTCCCCGGGACCCACGGGTGGGGGTACGAGGGCGTCTCGCTGTGGGCGGTGCACGAGCCGTACGGCGGGCCCGCGGGGCTCAAGCGCTTCGTGGACACCGCGCACGCTCTGGGTCTGGGCGTGGTGCTCGACGTGGTGCACAACCATCTCGGCCCCTCCGGCAACCATCTGCCGCGCTTCGGCCCGTACTTCACCGACACCCACCACACCCCGTGGGGGGCCGCCGTCAATCTGGACGCCCCGGGCTCGGACGAGGTGCGCGCGTATCTGCTGGGCAGCGCCCTGGCCTGGCTGCGGGACTTCCGGCTCGACGGGCTGCGGCTCGACGCCGTACACGCCCTCGCCGACCAGCGCGCGATGACCTTCCTCGAAGAGCTGTCGACGGCCGTCGACGCGCTCTCCGCGGAGCTGGGGCGGCCGCTCTTCCTGATCGCGGAGTCCGACCTCGGCGACCCGCGCACCACCACCCCGCGCGCGGCGGGGGGCCTCGGGCTGCACGCCCAGTGGAACGACGACTTCCATCACGCGCTGCACGCGGCGCTCACCGGTGAATCCCAGGGCTACTACGCCGACTTCGCGCGCGAGCCGCTCGCCGCGCTGGCCAAGACGCTCACCCGCGTCTTCTTCCACGACGGTACGTATTCGAGCTTCCGGGCCCGGACGCACGGCCGCCCCGTCGACCGCGCGCGAACGCCCGCGCACCGTTTCCTCGGCTACGCCCAGACCCATGACCAGATCGGCAACCGCGCGCTCGGCGACCGGCTCTCCGCCACCCTCTCCCCCGGACTGCTCGCCTGCGCCGCCACGCTCGTCCTGACGGGGCCGCACACCCCGATGCTCTTCATGGGCGAGGAGTGGGGCGCGACCACCCCTTGGCAGTTCTTCACCGACCATCCCGACCCGGTGCTCGCGGAGGCCGTACGGACCGGCAGGCGCCGGGAGTTCGCCGCGCACGGGTGGGCGGCGGAGGACATCCCCGACCCACAGGACCCGGCGACGCGGGAACGCTCCTGTCTGGACCGCTCCGAGGCCGGGAAGGAGCCGCACGCGCGCCTGCTGGCCTGGTACCGCGAGCTGATCGCCCTTCGGCGCACCCACCCGGACCTCTCCGATCCGGATCTGGCGGCGGTCCGGGTGGCGTACGACGAGGAGGCGCGCTGGCTGGCGTACCGGAGAGGGGACCTGCGGGTCGCGGTCAATCTCTCCGGCGAACCCGCGGAGATCCCGCTGCTCGGCGACGCGGGCCGGGTCCTGGCGTCCTGGCAGCCGACCGAACCGCCGGGCGCGAACGGCGTACTGCGACTGCCGCCGGAGTCGTGCGTGGTCCTGGCGGGCGGCTGACGCGGACCCGGACGCTGCGGCCGAGCGGCGCCTACTCGACGATCGCCATCTCACGAGGGGTGTTGTTGAGGCGCCGGCCGCCGTCCTCCGTGACCGTGACGATGTCCTCGATCCGCACCCCGAAGCGCCCCGGCAGATAGACACCGGGCTCGACCGAGAAGCACATGCCGGGGACCATCGGACGCTCCTCGCCCTCGATCATGTACGGCGGCTCATGGGTGGTGACCCCGATGCCGTGGCCGGTGCGGTGGATGAAGTACTCGCCGTACCCGGCCGCGGAGATGACCGCGCGGGCCGCCCGGTCGACGTCCTGGCAGGCGGCTCCCGGCCGTACGGCTTCGAACCCGGCCTGCTGCGCCTCGCGTACGAGATCGTGGACGCGCCGCTCCTCGGCGCCGGGCTCGCCGACATGGACGGTACGGGTGGTGTCGGAGCCGTAGCCGTACTTGAGCCCGCCGAAGTCGAGGACGACCATGTCGCCGTGGACGATGACGCGGTCATCGGCCTCATGGTGCGGATCGGCGCCGTTCGGGCCCGAGCCGACCACGGTGAAGTCGACCTGGGAATGGCCGTGTTCGAGGAGGAGCGCGGCGAGATCGGCGGCCACGTCCGTCTCCCGGCGCCCGGCGAAGCGGACCTTCAGGATCTCGCCGTACGCGGCGTCGGCCGCCGCGCCCGCCGCCGCGAGCCGGGTCAGCTCCCGCGCGTCCTTGACGGCGCGCAGCATCGGCAGCGCTTCGGTGAGCGCCACGTACGAGGTGCCGGGCAGCGCCTGTTGCAGCGCGAGCAGATGCATCGCCCAGGCGTTGTCGCTGACGCCGAACCGCCCGGCGGGGTCGAGCAGCGGGGCCGTCACACCGTACGGATCCTTGCCGTCGGTCCAGTCGCGCAGGGTGAGCGCCGGGGCGCCGGGGGCCCGTGCCGCGTCAGGCGCCTCCAGCGTGGGCACCACGAGCACCGGGTCCTGGCCCGCCGCGACGACGAGCATCGTGAGCCGCTCGGTGTCGGCGGTCGGCCGGTACCCGGTGAGATACGTCAGATCCGGGCCCGGCGCGATCAGTACACCCGCCAGCCCGGCCTCGGCGGCGGACTCGGCCGCGCGGGCCATCCTGGCGCGGTAGTCGTCGGCGGTGAAGGGCGGGGGCGGGGCGGTGGTGGGCATAGGTGCTCCTTCTCGATCGCTCGCGGACCGGGAGGCCTCTCGCGGACCGGGAGGCCATCACGGCAGGAGATCATTCACGGCCAGGAGGTCGTCCACGGCCGGAGGTGTTCCGTGACCGGAGGTGTTCCGTGACGGGACGGCTTCCCCGACTGGATGTCTTCCTCAGATGTCGTCCGGCGACTCCTGGCGGGCCAGCCGTTCCAGCAGCTCGTGGAAGTCGTCGCCGACGACGATCCGCAGCCCCTCGCCGTCCCTGGCACTCAGCTGCGTGAGCGTGCCGGCGCGCCACCAGTAGACATACGGGCTGACCGCCCCCGGGGCGTCCTCGTACCCGGAGGCGGCGAACGCGGTCATGGCGTTGAGGGTCGGGATGATGGAGGTGTCGTGGATGACATGGAAGGCGAGCTGGTGTCTGAAGGGCATCGCGACCAGCGCGCCGTCCGGCGGGACCGGCCGGCCGGTGACCTTCGGTACGACCGTGTCCAGGGCCAGCACCCGGCTGGCTGTGTAGAACGAGTCGCCGAGGAGCACCTCGAAGCGCATCCCGTCGGAGTCCTTGACGGTCTCGTGCCCCTCGATCGGCAGCTCCTGGAGATTGCTCAGGGCCCGGTCACGGAGGTGCTGGAGCCGGCCGAGCGGCTCCAGGGCCTCGTCGGTGAGCATCATGACGCTCTCGGGGAGGTCGAGGGCGAGCACTTCGTACAGCCCGGGGGCGACGGAGCGCGCGTAGCCGAAGGTCTGCGGATCGAGGCCGTCCTCACTGATCACCCGGGGGTAGAGCTGGGCCCGGATCTGCTCGGGCGGCAGGGTGTCCAGCGCGGACGGGGAGTCCATGGTGCGCAGCACCATCCCCGCGTGCCGCCGGGCCAGATCGCCCCAGACGCGGGGACCGCGCTCGTCGTGGTGGCAGACGGCGGCGAGATTGCCCAGACCGAACTGGCGGCCGGCGCTGTCGGTCACCTGGTCCGCGTAGAGCGTGACCTCAAGGCCGTGCTCGGCGAAGGCCTCCCGGACCTGGCTGCGGAACAGCGCGGCCTCGTCGACCGAGAAGAAGGAGAACGCGAGGTCCCGGGGCGTGTCGCGGCTGTCGCGCTTCGGTCCTCGTCGGAACAACCCCACACCATCGCCTCCTGCCCGGTCGTCCGGTGATCGCCCGTCCCGGTGATCGCCCAACCTCTGATGCTAGTCGGAGGGGGTGACAACATGGCGGGCCGCATCCCGCCATCCCTGCGCCCGCCCACTCTTGCTGGACACCGGTCATACGTATAACGTACGCCGTATGCCTTATATCGCCCTGGTCACCCTTGTCGTGGACGACTACGACAAGGCGCTCGCGTTCTATACGCGGGTGCTCGGCTTCGAGCTGATCGAGGACACCGAGCGGGGCGACGGCTCGCGCTGGGTCGTGGTCCGGCCGCGCGCGGTCGTCGGCGGCCGGGACAGCTCGGACGGATCGGGTGGCACGGGCGGATCGGGTGGCACGGCAAGCTCCGTGGGCCTGCTGCTGGCGCGCGCCAAGGACGACGCGGAGCGCGCCAGCATCGGCGTGCAGACCGGCGGCCGGGTCGGCTTCTTCCTCCACACCGACGACTTCACCCGCGACCACGCGCGGATGCGGGCCGCCGGGGTCCGCTTCCTGGAGGAGCCGCGCCATGAGCCGTACGGCTCGGTCGCCGTCTTCGAGGACCTCTACGGCAACCGCTGGGACCTGCTCCAGCCCGCCTGAGCCCCAGGGCCTCTTGTATGGATCACGCCGGGACCCGCGCAGCAGCGGCCGGGCGAACTCCCCGTCGGCATCCGACAGTTGATGTCGACGTATCACCCGACCATGACCCACCAGTCAAGATCATTTGAAGATACCGCCCAGCCGGGGCCAGGTTGAACCGATCATCACACAATCCCCTGGAAAGGGGCATGAATCGGTATGCCCGTCGCCTCACAAGCCCCGGCCCATGTTCCGACTCACGTCCCGGACCAAGGCCGTGCCGCCCGGCTGGTGGGGCGCGCCCCCGCCGGGGTGCGGCCGTATCTGGAGTTACTGCGGCTGGACCGGCCGGTGGGGGCCTGGCTGCTGGTGGTCCCCGGATGGATCGCCCTGGGAGCGATCGCCGGGCCACGGGACGGGGCCCTGCTCGGGCTGCTGCTCCTGGTGTACGGGGTGCTGTCGAGAGGGGCCGCCTCCGGGCTCAACGACGTGCTGGACGCCCGGTTCGACGCACAGGTGCCGCGTACGGCGGGGCGGCCCGTCGCCTCCGGGCGGCTGTCGGCCGGGCGGGCACTGGTGCTGTCCGTCGTGGTCGGTGCCGCCGCTCCGCTGGTGATGGGGTTCTGGAGTGTCGAGGCCGTGGTGTGGGCGGCGGCCGGCGCGCCCCTCGCGGCGGTGTATCCGTATATGAAGCGGGTCACCCACTGGCCGCATGTGTGGCTGGGGATCACCATCAACTGGACGGTGCCGCTGGTCTACGGCCTGCTCACCGGAGGCCTCGGGCTCGGGGGCGCGGTGCTGTACGGGGCGCTGATCTGCTGGGCCGTGGGGACGGACGTGATCTACGCCTGCCAGGACCGGGAGGCCGATGTGCGGGCCGGGGTGCGGTCGGCCGCCGTGCTGCTGGGGCGCCATACCCGGGTGCTGGTGGGCGGCGTGTACGCGGGGTGTGTGGTGCTGCTCGCCTGGTTCGGGGTGGTGGCCGGGCTCGGACCGCTGTACTGGCCCGGACTGTGCGTGGTCGCGGGGCAGTTGGGATGGCAGGTATGGCGGGCCGACCCCGCGGACGTCGGAGCCTGCGGGCGGGCGTTCGGCACCAACCCCCTGTGCGGGCTGCTCATCCTCGTGGCCGTGCTCGCCGGGCGGGTCGGTACCCTCGGCTGAGGGACACATGGACCCTGGAGGTGCTGGTGGGACTGCGGGAACGGATCGCGGCGGAACTCACGGCGACCACGCACGGCGGGGATCTCAAGCTGGAGCGGTACGCGGGGCCGCCCGGTGATCCCGGGCTGTTCGGGATCGCGCCGGAGAGCCCGGTGTGGCGGGTGCACGGGCATGCCACCGGGATGCTCACCGGCGGGTTCGCCGCGCTCATGCTCCAGTCGCTGCATCCGCTGGCCATGGCGGGGGTCGACCAGCACTCCGACTTCCGCGCCGATCCGGTCGGGCGGCTGAACGGAACCGTACGGTTCATCACCGCGACCACCTTCGGCTCCTCGGCCGCCGCCCGCGAGGTGATCGACCTCGTCCGGCGGATCCACACCCGGGTGCACGGCACCGCCCCCGACGGCCGGCCGTACCGCGCGGACGACCCCGACCTGCTCACCTGGGTGCACACCGCCGAGGTGCGCAGCTTCCTCGCCGGCCACCAGACCTACGCACCCCGGCCGCTCCGGCTGACCCCCGCCGAGTGCGACGCCTACTACGGCCAAACCGCCCCCATGGCCGAGGCGTTGGGCGCGCGGAACGTACCGCGCACGTCCCTCGAAGCAGAGAACTACCTGGCCCGCCTCCGCCCCCAACTCCACGCCACCCCGGCCGCGTTGGACTCGGTACGGTTCCTCCGCCGGTTCGGACGCACACGACGGGAGCGGCTGGTCGTGGGCTTGCTCACGAACGCCTCGGTCGGACTCCTCCCCGACTGGGCCCGCGCCGGACTCGGCATCCACCGACCGGCCCCCGTCCGCACCGGCTGGGACCGGCCCCTGGCGACGGCCGTCGGACGCACCCTCCAGTGGGGCCTCGGGCCCTCCCGGATCCAGGCCGCCGCGCGGGGGCGGCTGGCGGGGGCGCGGCGGGGGTGACGCCGAGATCGTCGAGGCGTCCGGCAGCAGCGCGCTTCATGCCTGTGCGCCCGCCCTCCGGACGGACGGCACGGAGGCTTGAAGACAGGACCTAGGACGGGGACTTGCGCAGCAGCCATAAGCCCAGTCCGGACCCCACCACTCCAAGCCCGGCCACGACGCTCAGCGCGATCTCCGTCCCGCCGTCGTCCACCAGGAAGTTCAAGTACACGTTGGCCAGCAGGCAAACGATGAGCACGATCCAGAGCAGGGCTTTCATGGGGATTCCTTCACCTTCCAGGACGCTTTCCTCAGCACGTTCACTCTGCCGTACCGAGCCCGCCCGCGCAGGAGGGCAGCCCCCCGAACCGGGGGTTCAGCACACCCCCCGAACACGGGTGTGATTCCCTGACTCCGCCCCTGCGGGAGCGGGGGTCTGTGCGCGCCGCCCGTCGCCGGACGGTACCTTCGTGCTGCCGAACTCGACGCCGCCCGAGCCGGGTTGACGGCCGGGGCACGCAAGGAACGAAGGGGGCCGGCGCATGAGCCTGGCGCAGCTGCACTACACCTCGGCCCCGCAGGGACCGGACGGACCGGGCGGGCCTGGCCGACCTGGCGGACCGGACGGGCCTGGCTCCCGGTTCACCGCGGTCACCCCGGGCATACCGGGGTCGCTGCTCAAGGAGGCCGAGCCGCTGCTCGGATACGAGTCGCCGCGCGATGCCCCCACGCACCCCGGCGTCGCCGAACTCGCCGCGTTCCCGCAGGCGTTCAGCCACAGCCTGCTCTCCGACGGTACGCGTCTGCTCGCCCGCGCGGTGCGTACGGGCGCGAACGGCGGCGGCCCGGCCGGCTCCCACACCCACGCCGTGCTGCTGCCCGGGGACGCCGGGCTGCCCGGCGGAGGGCTGCCCATCTCCGCCTGGAACTCGTCGCGGTGGGCCTCCGCCGCACCGGCGGACGGGTTCCCCGCGCAGTTGGAGGCGCTTCCCCCGTCGGGCCTTCTCGGCCGGGAGGCACTGGTCGGATTCGCCGCCTCGCGCGGCCCCTGGCTCCCCGGATTCCTGGCCAGTCTGCGCGAGCTGACCGACGAGGCCCCCGGGCGGCAGGACACGGGGCGGGCGGCGCGGATCGTCCTCGTGGAACGGGACAGCGCCGACGTGGCCCTGTGGATCGCGCTGGCCTGCGCCGTACTGCCGCGCGATCGCGCCGACCTGCTGACGTTCACCACCTATACGCGCCGGCCGCGCGACGCCCGGCAGCGGATCGTCGGCGTACTGCCCGGGGACGCGCCGGAGCCGGACGGGCGCGACCACGGCTGCCGGGTGCACGACTGCACCGCCCCCGTCCCCCCGGAGCACGCGCCGACGCCGGACGTCTGGGCCGGTGTCGCGGCGCGCGTCTGGCTGGGCCGGGCGCCCGAGCTGTTCACGGAGGCGGCGGCGCTGCCGGGCGGGGTGTTCGCCCCCGGCGCGCTGGCCGTCGTGGCGCTCTGCGCGGATCTCGCGCCCGGTCCCGACGGCCGTACGGCGGCGGCCGACTGGGCGCGGACGCACGCACGGGCCCTGGGCGACGCCCGGCTGCGCCGGCTCGTCGAGGCGTTCCAGGCGGGTGCCGAGGACCGTACGGCGGCCGAATTCGCCGCGCTGACACGGCTGTTCACGGCGCTCCCCGACGATCTCGGGCAGCGCCTGGCCGCCGGGCTCGCTCCCGAGCTGCGCG
This sequence comes from Streptomyces sp. L-9-10, assembly GCF_004151105.1. Taxonomy (GTDB): domain Bacteria; phylum Actinomycetota; class Actinomycetes; order Streptomycetales; family Streptomycetaceae; genus Streptomyces. Next base: position 92,583 of record NZ_PHRF01000050.1, on the reverse strand, counting down.
CGGGCGTCGCGGACCACGGCCCCGGGATCGCCCGGCCGGTGGAGCTGCTGCGGGTCGCCGATGTGCTCGGGGTGGACTGTACGGATCTGCTGCCGGGTCTCGCCCAGCGGCTGGCCCGCTCCCTGCTCGCGGAACCGGAGGCCGCCGACACCCCGGACCTGCTCACCGTCCTGGAGGAGCATTTCGAACTGCGTACCGCGCTGCTCAGCGCCCTGGACGCGCTGGCCGCCGAGGATCCGCCCGCCGCCGTCCGGCTGCTCGGCCGTACGGCCCTGGTTCTCTCGGGGGTCCAGGCGCTGCCGCATCTGCGGATGTGCGCCGGCGCGCCCTGGGCACCGGCCGGCGGGGGCGGCGACGGACTCGCCGCGCTGCATGCCGCGCTGCGCGCCTGCGGGGTCTCGCCGTTCACGGATCCGCTGGTGCTGCGTACGGCCGTACAGCTGGTGTGGGACGGCGGCGCGCCGGCCCCGGGCGAGGCACGGCGGGTGCTGAGCGAGACGGGTTCGGACGCGCACCGCGCCGCGGGCACCTGGCGCACGCTGGTCCGGGCCGCGCTCGACAGCCCCGCGGACTCCGCCACCGCCACCGCCACCGCCACCGGCGTCGAGGACGCGGACGCCGCCGCGCTCGCCCACGATCTGCTGCGCTGCTTCCCCGACGAGCTGGAGCCCCGCGTACGGGGCGCCCTGCTGCTCCTGGAGTTCGCCGGCGAGATCGGCGCGGGCCGGGCCGGACCGCCGTGGACGGAACGGGTGCTGGCGCTGCGCGCCGAGGCCGAGCCGGTGGAACCGGCCGTCCTGGCCCGGGTGTTCGGAACCCTCACGCGCCGCCTCCTCTCCGAGGAGCGTCCTGAGGGTGAGCTGTACGCCCTGATCCACTGCGGCGAGCCCCAGCTGCTCACCGCGTACACGACCGCCGCCCAGGAGGAGCGGGTGCGCGACCGGCTCCGTACCGCGCCGGCCTACACCGCCGACTGCTTCATCGCGTGGAGCTCCCTGCCCGGCGCGAACCGGGCATGGGACTCGGCACGTACCTCACTGCTCGACAAGGTGCTGCGGCCGGCCGTGCGCGCGCTCTCCGACGAGGACACCGCCTCCGTCGAGCGGAGCCTGGAGCGGGCGGGGCTTCACCGGGCGGAGGAGTTCAGGGCCTGGAACCGCCCGGGGGCCCTCAGCCGGCTGAGCCGCCGCTTCGGCGGCCTCGGACGAGCCCGTTAGGGCCTGTCTTCACCACAGCGCCCCGTCCGACCCGAGGGCGGCGGTTGTGCCGCCCTCGGGGCCCGTGCGGTATCAGCGGCGGGTCTCGATCTTCAGGTCCCCCGCGGTCACCTTGCGGACGTGGTCACTGGCGAGCATGTCGTGCGGGAAGCCGAGTCCCGTCGCGCTGGCCTCGTCGAGGCGGGCCAGCTGGGCGGCGGTGAAGTCGACATCCAGGGCGCCCAGGTTGTCCTCCAGCTGCGCGGGGGTGCGGGCGCCGATGATCGGTGCCGTCACGCCCGGCCGCCGCAGGGCCCAGGCCAGCCCGACCTGGGCGGGTGTGCGGCCCAGCTCCGTGGCGGCCTCCTTCACGACATCGGCGATGGCGAGGTTGCGTTCGGTGACCGTGCCCAGGGCGCGGTTGAAGCTCTTGCGGTTGCTGTCGTCGGACGCGAGGTCCGTCGCGGTCAGGTCGTCGCGGCTGTACTTGCCGGTGAGCACCCCGCCGGCCAGGGGTGAGTACGGGATCACCCCCAGTCCCATCTCGCGTGCCATGGGGATCAGGTCACGTTCCCCGGTGCGCTCGATCAGGCTGTATTCGATCTGCAGCGCGACCAGCGGCGACCAGCCGCGCAGGTCGGCGATCGTCTGCATGCGCGACACCTGCCAGGCCGGGGTGTTGCAGATCGCCACGTACAAGATCTTCCCCTGCCGGACCAGATCGTCCATGCCGCGCAGGATCTCCTCGACCGGTGTCGTGAAATCCCACACGTGCAGGTAGAGCAGATCGATGTAGTCCGTGTCGAGCTGTCGCAGACTCGCTTCCACCGAAGCGAACAGGCTCTTGCGGTGGCTGCCCCCGGAATTCGGGTCGCCGGGGCTGCGCAGCGTCGTGTATTTCGTCGCCAGCACCAGGCTTTCGCGCCGGCCGCGGGTGAATTCGCCCAGCAGGCGCTCGGAGCTGCCCTTGGTGTAGGTGTTGGCGGTGTCGATGAAGTTGCCGCCTCGCCCGACGTAGAGGTCGAACAGCTTGCGCGCCTCGTCCCGCTCGGCGCCCCAGCCCCAATCGGTGCCGAACGTCGCCGCGCCCAGCGCCAGCGGTGAGACCCGCAGCCCGGAGCGGCCCAGCAGCCGGTAGGTGTCGAGGGTGAGGGACATGATGTCTCCTGTTCTCGTGATCCGTTGTCGAGAACAAGGCTGCGACCGCCGCGATCCATGGGTAAGGGAAAGAGGTTCCTGGGAACGCCAGTCCTACCCTGGCTGTTGGAACGACCATGACGACCCACACCGTGGACACCACACAGGAACTGGCCGCGTTCCTGCGGATCCGGCGCGAACGGCTGGACCCGCGCGATCTCGGTCTGCCGTCGCGTCGGCAGGCCCGGCGGACCCCGGGACTGCGCCGCGAGGAGGTCGCCGAACTGGCCGGGGTCAGCGTCGACTACATCGTGCGGCTGGAGCAGGGTCGGGGACTGCGGCCCTCGGCGGACGTGGTGGAGGCGCTGGCCAGGGCGCTGCGCCTGTCCCCCGTCGAACGCGCCTACCTCTTCGACCTGGCCCAGCAGCGCCCCCGCAGCGCCGACAGGCCCGCCACCACCGCGGCGCCGCCGCTGGCCCGGCTGGTCACCGACCTGTCACCGCTGCCGGCCATGCTGATGAACCACCGGTACGACATCCTGGCCTGGAACCACGAAATGACGAGGCTGCTCCTGGATTTCGACACCCTGCCCCCGGCGCAGCGCAATTCGATGTGGCTGTGCCTGATGCATCCGGAGACACGCGAGTTCTACGTCGACCGGGAACGCGTCGTGCGGGAGGGGGTCGCTCACCTGCGCGCCGCGTGGGCCGCGCATCCGGAGGATCGGGCGCTGACCGACCGCATCGCCGAATTCATCACTCATGACGAGGAGTTCGCGCGACTGTGGGCAGAGCGGGACATCAAGGCCAACGGCCGCGGACACAAGGTGATGCGGCGCCCTGACGTCGGTGTGATCGCGCTGCACTTCGAAGTGCTCGTGCCGCTTCAGGATCAAGATCACCGGTTGGTGATCTTCCGTGCCGCGGACGACGAGAGCCAGTCGGCACTGGACCGGTTGTGCACCCGGTGATCCGGACGGCCCCGCCTGCGGACGGCGGCCTCGGACGGCCCCGGCCCGGCAGGGCCTGACGGAGCCGTCCACACCGTGCCTCGGACGCGTCAGCTCTCGTCAGGGGCCAGCCGCAGCGAGATGCTGTTGATGCAGTACCGCTGGTCCGTCGGGGTCGGATACCCCTCGCCCTCGAAGACATGGCCGAGGTGCGAGCCGCAGCGCGCGCAGCGGACCTCGACCCGGACCATGCCGTGGGAGCGGTCCTCGATCAGCTCGACCGCGTCCGTGTCCTTCGGGTCGTAGAAGGACGGCCAGCCGCAGTGCGACTCGAACTTCGTGTCGGACCGGAAGAGATCGGCGCCGCACGCGCGGCAGGAGTAGACGCCGGTCGTCTTGGTGTCCGTGTATTCGCCGGTGAAGGCGGGCTCGGTGCCGGCCTTGCGGAGTACCTGGTACTCCGCGTCGGTCAGCTCCGCGCGCCACTGCTCGTCCGGCTTGTCGATGTCGTACGGCATGCGCTCTCCTCAGTCGGTCGGACGGGCCCGGCCGCCCCGGCGGGTCAGTCCCCGAGCCGGGCCAGGATGTCAGGACCGAGGTCCGTGACATCGCCGGCGCCCATGGTGAGAACGAGATCACCGGGGCGCGCCATTCCCGCGACCGCCTCCGGGACGGCTCCCTTGTCGTGGACGGCCGTGACGTCGGCGCCCGCCTTCCCGGCCGCGTCGACGATCAGGGCGCTGGTGACACCGGGCAGCGGGTCCTCGCGGGCCGGGTAGATGTCCAGCACCAGCGAGGCGTCGGCGAGGGCCAGGGCCTGGCCCATCTCCGTGGCCAGCTCCTGCGTACGGGAGAACAGATGCGGCTGGAACACCACCAGCAGCCGGGAGCCGGGAGCCGCGGCGGCCCGCATCGCCTCCAGGTCGGCGGTCATCTCGGTGGGGTGGTGCGCGTACGAGTCGATCACCTGCACGCCCGCCGCCTCGCCCTTGAGCTGGAGCCGGCGCTTGACCCCGGTGTACGCGCCGAGGGCCGAGGCCAGATTGTGCGCCGGAATACCGAGGGCGATCCCGGCGGCGAGGGCGGCGACCGCGTTGTGCGCGTAGTGCCGGCCGGGCACCGAGACGGTGAAGGTCAGGAAGCGGCCGTCGAGCAGGACGGTGACCTCGCTGGTCAGACCGCGTGCGGTGACCTTGTGGACGCGTACATCGGCGCCCTCGGCCTCCCCGTAGGTGACGACCTTGAACGGGCCGGAACCCCGGACCCGGGAGGCCAGCTCGACAGCGCCCGGCTGGTCGGCGGCGATCACCAGCGTGCCACCGGGGACGATCTTGCCGGTGAACGCCTCGAACGACTCGTAGATCTCGTCCATCGACGCGTAGTTCGCGTGGTGGTCCAGTTCGACATTGAGGACGATCGCGACCTCGGGGTCGTACTTCTGGAAGCTGCGGTCGCTCTCGTCCGCCTCGGCGACGAAGATCCCGCCCTCGCCGTGCCGGGCGTTCGTGCCGGGCCCCGCGAGGTCGCCGCCGATGGCGTACGACGGGTCGAGACCCAGTTCCGTGAGGGCGACGGCCAGCATGGAGGTCGTGGTGGTCTTGCCGTGGGTGCCCGCGACGGCGATCGCGCGCAGCCCGCCCATCAGCGAGGCCAGCGCGTCGGAGCGGTGCACGACGGGTACGGAGAGCTCGGCGGCCCGTGCCAGCTCGGGGTTGTCGGCCCGGATCGCGCTGGAGACGACCACGCACGAGGCGTCGTCCGCGAGGTGCTCCGCGGCATGGCCGATATGCACGGTGGCCCCCAGCGCCCGCAGCGCCTCGGCGGTCTCCGACTCCTTCGCGTCACTGCCCGCGACCTTGGCGCCGCGCTGGGCGAGGATCTTGGCGATACCCGACATTCCGGCGCCGCCGATACCGATGAAGTGCGGCCGTTCCATGGCGGCGGGGATACCGGGTGCCGGTGCCATACGTGTTCTCTCCCAAGGTGCGGGCGGGGTACAGCGTGCAGCTGTAGGGAACCCCAGCTTATTCGCTGTGCGCGAAGAGTTTGAGCACCGGTACGCCGACCTTGTGGCGCGCCCGCGACGCCCAGTCCCGGTGGAAGAACTCCTCCACGTAGTGCGGCTCGGTGAGCACGATCACCTCATCGGCCCCGGACTCGTCCACGACCTCCTTGAGCCGGTCGAGCGGATGTTCCTCCACGACCTGGCCGGAGGCGGCGGACCCCTGGGCGCGCAGCGCCGCCAGTGAGTGTTCGAGAGCGAGTTCGGCGGGCCGTCTCGCTTCCTTGCCCTCCAGCACCTCGTCCTCCCTGGTCGCGTCCCGCAGTTCGCCGATCGCGATGTCGTCGATGGCGCGCAGCAGCAGATCCGCCTGGTCGCCGCGCGGCTGCATGAGCACCACGAACGAGATCTCCTCGTCGCCGTGGAGGGTGGTGACGAACTCCACGTCCTCCCGCGACAGGGGCTTCTCGATCATCAATACGCTTGTGAACACGACAGGCGCCCTTCTTCTTCCAGGGCCGTGCGGCCCACTGCTGAAACCATCCTTCCCCGTGCCCGCACGGGGTCTGTGCAGTAAGTCTGCCCAGCGGAAGCTAACCGGAACGACAAATTCCGCTGATTGTCAGACACGCGGATCCCGGGTGGATCAGGCGCGCCGGTACCGGCTGAAGAGGAACCCGTCCTGCTCCAGCAGCGACGCCAGCGCGAACCGTTCGGGCACGGCGGGAGCCGGCCCGCCCGCGATGCGCTGCGCGTACCCCGAAGTGAGCATCGGAGACACGGTCAGACAGAGTTCGTCCAGCACCCCCGCCGCCACGAACTGTCCGAGGAGCCGCGGTCCGCCCTCGGTGAGCAGCCGGAACAGTCCGCGATCCGCCAGGGCGCGCACGACCCGCTCCGGGTCGGCTCCCGGGCCGTCCCCGGCGATCACCACCTCCACGCCGGCCTTCTCCGCGGCGAGGATCCGCTCCTGAGGCGCCGCGGCGCCGGTCAGGACGAGCGTCGGGACGAGGGGGGCGGCGAACAGCGGCAGCGTGAAGTCCAGCTCCAGACTCGCGCTGACCACGGCGATCGCCGGCGCGGGCGCCTGACCGGCCGCCGCCCGGCGCGCGGCGAAGGCCGCACGGGCGCGAGCGGGCCGGTAGCCCTCAAGGCGAACCGTTTCCGCACCCACCACCACCGCGTCGGCGAGCGCCCGGAGGGTGCCGAAGACACGCATGTCGGCGGGTGAGGAGATGGACTGCGAACGGCCTTCGTGGTGGGCGGCGCCGTCCAGCGTCGACACCATGTTGGCGCGCAGCCAGGGCCGTGCGCCGCCACCCGTGCCTGTGCCGGTGCTCGTGCCGGTCTCGGCGCCCCTGCCGGTGCCTGCGCCAGTGCCTGCGGCTGTGCCTGTGCCTGCGGTGCGGGGGTACGCGTAGGCGTCCGCCAGCTCGTCGAGCGTCCAGTCACGGTCCGCGCCGGGATCCACCCCGGAACCAGCCCCGGAATCCGCTCCGGAATCGGCTCCGGAACCAGCGGCGGAGTGTGTCTGATCGGTCACAGGGAACAGGCGTCGCATGCGAAGCAGTCTGGCATGGCGCATAGAGTTACGAACTGTGTCGTCCTCCACCACGGCGTCCGGCCGTCAGTCGATAACCGAAGCGGCCCCGCTCTCCCTCTGCGCACGTGAGCCACATGTCCCCGCCGACCGGCTGGTCGCGGAGATGGTGCCCCCGCCGCGCTTCGACTCCGTACGCTTCGACACGTACGTACCCGACCCCCAGCAGCCGAGTCAGACCGAGGCGGTCTCGGTCCTGAGCGCGTTCGCGGCGGGGCTCGGCGGAGCGCATCCGGCCGGCGGCGGCCACGGCAAGCGGCGCTGGTTCGCCAGAAAGCCCGTGGCGCCCACCGGTCCGCGCGGTGTCTATCTGGACGGCGGCTACGGCGTCGGCAAGACCCATCTGCTCGCGTCGCTCTGGCACGCCACTCCGGCCGCTCCTGAGCAGAAAGCTTTCGGCACGTTCGTGGAGCTGACGAACCTGGTCGGCGCGCTGGGTTTCCAGGAGACCGTGCGGACGCTCAGCGGCCACCGGCTGCTCTGCATCGACGAATTCGAACTGGACGACCCGGGCGACACCGTCCTGGTCTCCACCCTGCTCGGCAAGCTGGTCGACGCGGGCGTGGCACTGGCCGCGACCTCGAACACCCTGCCGGGCAAGCTCGGCGAGGGCCGGTTCGCCGCCGCCGACTTCCTCCGCGAGATCCAGGGCCTGTCCGCGCGCTTCCGTCCGCTGCGCATCGACGGTGAGGACTACCGGCACCGCGGACTGCCCGCGGCGCCCGTCCCGTACTCCGACGGCCAGGTGACCCGGGCCGCGTACGCGACCGAGGGCGCCAGCCTCGACGACTTCCCCGGGCTGCTCGAACATCTCTCCCGGGTCCATCCGAGCCGGTACGGAGCGCTCACGGACGGGGTGCGGGCCGTCTGCCTCACGGGGGTCGCGCCGGTGCCCGACCAGTCGACCGCGCTGCGCCTGGTCGTCCTCGCGGACCGGCTGTACGACCGGGAGGTGCCCGTGCTCGCCTCCGGGCTCCCCTTCGACCGGCTGTTCAGTGAAGAGATGCTGAACGGCGGCTACCGGAAGAAATACTTCCGGGCGATCTCGCGGCTGACGGCCCTGGCCCGGGACGCGAAGGGACTGGTCGCCCAGTAGGTTCGGGGGCGTAACTCCGCAGCGTCGCAAGGCCGTACGCGCCGTGGCGGCGTGACAACCCGACGCCGCGACACCTCGGCGCCGCAACACCGCGCGTCATCGCGTCTGCTGTACTCACACCCGTATCACCACGACCAAGCAGAAGGGTTCCACCATGGCCACCACGCGCCAGGCGCACACGGTCTGGGAGGGCAACCTCCTCCAGGGCACGGGCACCGTCACCTTCGACTCCTCCGGCATCGCCGACCAGGAGGTCTCCTGGCCCTCCCGCGCGGAGGCGGCGAACGGCAAGACCAGCCCGGAGGAGCTGATCGCGGCGGCCCACTCCAGCTGCTTCTCGATGGCGCTCTCCAACGGTCTGACGAAGGGCGGCACGCCGCCGACCAGGCTGACCACCCAGGCCGATGTCACCTTCCAGCCCGGCACCGGCATCACGGGCATCCACCTCACCGTTCAGGGCGAGGTCCCGGGTATCGACGCGGCGGACTTCGAGAAGGCCGCCGAGGACGCCAAGGCGAACTGCCCGGTCAGCCAGGCGCTCACCGGCACGACCATCACGCTGAGCGCGTCGCTGGCCTGACGCGACACCTGAGGCGAGGGCGTGTTGCGAACGTCCCGTCCGCCCGCGCCGCGGGCGGACGGCGCCACATTCGCAACACGCCCTCGCCGTGACCCGCGTGGTTCACGTGTCACACCACACGTGCTACACACATGCGGGTCACGTTTCCTGTCCGCCAACAGGGAGTTGCCTCATGTCCGCGACACGACGTCAGATCCTCGCCCGCACCGGCGCCACCGCCGTGGGTATCACCTTCAGCGGAGCGCTCTCCGAGCTCTTCTCCGGCACCCCCGCCGCCGCCCAGGGACTCGGCCGCCGCGGCTACGGGCCGCTGGTCACCGACCCGGACGGCCTGCTCGATCTTCCCCGGGGATTCCGCTACAAGGTCCTCTCCAGGGAGGGCGATCCGCTGCGCTCCGGCGAGGGCGGGGTCCCCAGCAACCACGACGGCATGGCCGCCCTCCCGGGCCGCCGGGGCCGCGTGCGTCTGGTCCGCAACCACGAGAACCGCGCCACCGCCGCGATCCCCGTTCCCGCCGTGCCCGGCCTCACCTACGACCCGATGGGCAAGGGCGGTTGTACGGCGCTGGAGCTGGACGGCCGCAACAACGTCCTCGATGAACGCGTCGCCCTCGCCGGAACCGCCGTCAACTGCGCGGGCGGCCCCACCCCCTGGGGTACCTGGCTCACCTGTGAGGAGACCGAGGACAGAGCCGGAACCAACGGCTACACCAAGGACCACGGCTTCATCTTCGAGGTCGACGGCGCCGATCCGCGCCGCACCGGCGCCGTACCGCTGACCGCCATGGGCCGCTTCCAGCACGAGGCGATCGCGATCGATCCCGGCACGGGCATCGTCTACGAGACGGAGGACGCCTTCGAGCGGCCGTTCGGGCTCTTCTACCGCTTCCTGCCCCAAAAGCCGCACGGCGGGACCGGATCGCTGCGCGCGGGCGGCGACCTGGAGGCCATGCGGGTGCCCGGGGTGCCCGACCTGTCGGCCGTCCAGGAACCGGGCACCTCCTTCGACCGGGTGGAATGGGTCCCCGTACCCGACCCGCTGGCGCGCGAGACCCCCATCCGGCTCCAGGACTTCGGGCCCAGGGGCATCACCCACGCGCAGAAGCTGGAGGGCTGCTACTGGGGCGAGCACGCGGTCTACTTCGTATCGAGCTTCGCGCGCAGCGCGGAGGGCTCGGCCGCGGACCACTACGGGCAGGTGTGGAAGTACGAGCCGAAGAGGCGCCGGCTCACGCTGGTGATCGTCTTCGGCCCCGACACGGACATCCAGCTGCCCGGCGAGTCCCCCGACAACATCTGCCTCGCGCCGAGCGGCGGCCTGATGGTGTCCGAGGACGGCGGAGGCGCCCAGCATGTGTTCGGCGTGACCCGCCGGGGCGAGGTGTACGCGCTGGCCAGAGGCGCCCAGAACATCGGCACCGCGGAGGAGCCCGAGTGGGGCGAGTTCGCGGGCGTCACCTTCTCGCCGGACGGCGCGACGATGTACGTGAACTGCTATACGCCGGGGACGACCTTCGCGGTGACCGGCCCCTGGCAGGAGTAGCCGGGAGCAGCCCTCCCCGGCGGCGTCAGCGGTCGCAGAACGCCCCGATCCGACGCACCCTCTAAGGAGCCTGAGGAGCCGACCTAAGGGGTGCGCAGTGGCCAAGAAGGACAAGAAGGACAAGACAGCCGGGAAGCGGCAACAGCCGCCACCGGCGCTCCGTGAGCTGCTGCGCATCCCCGAGGGCGAGCCCGTCGACCTCTCCTCGTACGACTCCCGGGCCACCCCGGGCGGCCCGGCGGACAAGGCGGCGGCGCTCGCCGCCGTCCCTCCGCTGGCGCAGCGTCTGGCAGGTCTCCAGGAGCGGCTGTACGCGGCCAGCACGGCGGGCGGCCGGCACCGCGTACTGCTGATCCTCCAGGGCATGGACACCAGCGGCAAGGGCGGCACGATCAAACATGTGATCGGCCATTTCAACCCGGCGGGCTGCCGGATCAGGGCCTTCAAGACCCCGACCCCGGAGGAGCGCAGCCACCCCTTCCTGTGGCGCGTCAGACGGGCCCTCCCCGAGCCGGGCGAGCTCGGGATCTTCGACCGTTCGCAGTACGAGGACGTCCTGATCGCCCGCGTACGGGAACTGGTCCCCCGCCGCGATCTGGGCCGCCGCTACGGCCAGATCAACCGCTTCGAACAGAGCCTCGCCGACAACGGCGTGACGATCGTGAAGGTCTTCCTCCACCTCGGCCGCGACGAGCAGCACGACCGCCTCCTGGCCCGGCTGGACAACCCGGACAAGCACTGGAAGTTCAGCCCGTCCGACATCGAGGACCGCGCCCTGTGGCCCGCCTACCAGGAGGCCTACGAACTGGCCCTGCACCGCTGCTCGACGGCGGCAGCCCCCTGGTACCTGGTCCCGGCGGACCGCAAGTGGTACCGCAACTGGGCGATCAGCACGCTGCTGCTCGAACACCTGGAGGCGCTGGACCCGGAGTATCCGGAGGCCGGCTTCGACGTCGAGGAGAGCCGCCGGCAGCTGCTGGCGACGGGCTGATCCCGGGCGCCACCCTGATCCCGGGCGCCACCCTGATCCCGGCGTCACCGTGATCCCAAGCGTCGCCGTACGGGGCCAGTTCAGCGCGGGCGAGTGCCGTGCGACCATTCCGGGTGGATCATCATATATTTTCCGTGAGTGACCACATATGTACGTATTATCGCCACCGTCGCCGTTCTGGGTGCCGCGCTCGCCGGCTGCGCCGACGGCGCCGGCAAGGCCGTGACCTCCGGCTCCTCCGGCGCGCGCGCCGCCGCGACCTCCACTCCCGGGGCGGGGAAGTCGCCGCCGACCCTGGCCCCCGGCCCCGGCGGGCTGACCCCGGTCTTCAAGCGGGGGAACCCGGCCGCGGGCAAGACCGTGGCACTCACCTTCGACGCCGATATGACGGCCGATCAGGGAACCCGGGCGGCGCGCGGCGAGCGGTTCGACAACCCTTCGCTGATCGCCCTGCTGCGGCGGCTGGAGGTGCCCTCGACGGTCTTCATGACGGGCCGCTGGGCCGAGGAGTACCCGACGCAGGCGAAGGAGATCGGCGAGGACCCGCTCTTCGAGATCGCCAACCACTCCTACAGCCACCACGCCTTCACGGCCGACTGCTACGGGCTGCCGAGGGTCGGCGAGACGCAGATGAACGACGACGTGCAGCGGGCGTTCACCGCGTTCCGCGAGGCGGGGGCGCGCAATGTGGTGCCGTACTTCCGCTTCCCCGGCGGCTGCTACGACGACACGGCGCTGCGGGCGCTGGCGCCCTCCAAGGTGACCGCCGTCCAGTGGGACGTCGTCAGCGGCGACGCCTTCGCCACGGACGCGGAGGCCGTCGCGCAGCAGGTGCTGGAGGGCGTGAAGCCCGGGTCGCTGGTGGTGATGCACTGCACGCGCAGCGCGGCGCCCGCGACGGAGGAGGCCGTGGAGCAGATCGTCCCCGAGCTACGGAAGCAGGGCTACCGGTTCGTCAAGGTCTCCGAGCTGATGAGCCACTGACCGACAGGGCGCGGCCGGGGGTGCCGGGGGTGGGGGTGAGGGGGAGGGTGGGCGCGGCCCGGGGAGCGCGGGAAGGCGGAGGACGGAGGGGCGGGAGGCGGGGGAAAGGAGCGCGGGAAGGCCGTCAGCCCGAGCACGCCGTCCGCTGGGCCTCCTGCCACTCGCAGACGGGACAGAGCGTCGCGCCCTTGACCGTTTCCGGGTACTCGGTCGGCTTCCCGCACAGGACGCAGTCCGCGTACGCGGCCTCCTCGGCCCTCTCGCGGGCTTCCGCCACGTCGTCCACCGCGTCGTCCGTCACGTCCGCCACCACGTCTTCCGCCATACCGGCGAGCGTACTCAGCTCCGCCGCGTCGCGACCGCACAGGCCACCGCGCCCGCCGCCGCGGCCAGCAGCACGGCGGCGGCGAAGGGCAGTGCCGGCACCGGCACGACGCCCGTCCGCGAGCCTGTCACCAGCCCGGTGATCGCGTATTTCGCCGGAGACCCGGTGCCGATCAGGGCCAGCAGGACGACCAGCAGCGTGGCGAGCAGCGACCAGCCCCGGGCGGACAGCAGCGGTCTCGCGCACAGCGCTCCCACCGCCGCCCCGAGCAGCAGACAGACCGCCGCGGCCAGCAGTCCGGCGCCCCCCGCGGCGAGCCGGGACACCTCGACCGTGTGGTCCGCGTTCTTCGGCTCGCTGATCACCGTGACCGTCAGCGTGGCGGCCGTCCCGAGCACCCCCGCGACGATCACGGCGGCCAGCAGCGTGGCGAGATGGGCCCGGAATGTTCCCTTCGCGGCGGCGGTGACGGCACGGGCGGCCGGCGGTTCCTGGGCGACGCAGATCCGGACCAGCCAGGCGGTGACGGGCAGCAGCGCCGCGGCCGTGTAGCCGAGCGAGTCCAGGACCGGCTGCCCCGGCCGCACCCCGACCGCGAGGAAGACCCCGTACAGCAGGAGCGGCGGCAGCCAGCGCTGCGAGCGCAGCAGCAGGGCGGTCTGATAGCGCAGCAGGGCGGTCATGCGGAGGAGTGCCTCGTTGTCATGGGGGAGGAAGCCGGCCCGGAGGACAGCGTGCCCGAACCCGTCGTACCGGAAGGAGTCGTGACGGGGGCCGCGGCGGCGGGCGGCGGCTCGGCCGCGGCGCGTACCTCCCTGATGTGCCACGGCGGGCGCGCCGTCAGCAGTGCCCGAAGCAGCGCGTCGGAGTGCACGGCCGGCGCGGTCAGCAGGACGGATCCGTCCTGGCACGGTACGGACGCCGGGGAGCCCGGCAGTCCGACGGGCGGCGCCGCCCCCGGCGGGCCCTCGGCCACGATCCGTACGCGCGGTCCGTGTGCGGCGGCGGGGGTCTCGTCCGTACGGCGCTCCAGCCCACGGTCCACCACCGCGTACACCTCGTCCGCGGCCCCCGCCAGCCGCCGCGGGTCGTGGTCGACGAACACGACGGTGCCGCCCGCCGCGACGCGTTCTGCGACCGCCCGGTCCAGTTCCGTACGGGCCGACGCGTCGAGCCCGGTCCATGCCTCGTCGAGCACCAGCAGCTCGGGGCCGGCCAGCAGCGCCTGCGCGACCGCGACCTTCTGGCTGGTCCCCTTGGACAGCTGGGACATGGGGGTACGGAAGTGTCCTGCCGCCCCGAACCGCTCCAGCCACTCGGCGGCGCGGGCCTCGGCGACCGTGCCCCGCAGCCCGTGGATCCGGCCCAGACGCACCAGATAGCCACCGGCCGTGAACGGCAGCGAGACCGGGAAGCGCTCGGGAACGTAGGCGGTCCGCGGGCGGCCGGTCAGCCGGCCCTCGGTCGGCGTGTCGATGCCGGCGAGCAGCCGCAGCAGGGTGGACTTCCCGCTGCCGTTGGCGCCTTCGACCCGCACCAGGGTGCCTGCCGCCAGATCGAGATCGATGCCCCGCACCACCCAGGGTCCCCGGAGGCCGTAACGACGGCCCACGCCCCGCAGATTCCTCACCATGGAGAAGCCGGGCCCCGTCAGTGCGCGGCGGCCTTCTGCGGGGTGCCCTCGCTGGGCCGGACGATGACGAAGCCCTCGCCCTGGAGCATCAGCTGGACGGCCTCGCCCGAGCCGCCGCGGATCATCGAGCCGACGGACTGCGAGCGGTGCAGCGAGGTGCTGAGCTGCGCGCTCCACCCGACGACCGCGTCGGTGTCGACGTACACCGGGGCCTGGCCCGTGACGGGTATCACGATGGGGCTGCCCTCGCATATGACGCCGAGCTTCCCGTAGCCGGTGAAGAGGCTGTTGAAGAGCCCGCCGCCGGTCATCCCGGCGCCCTTCACCGTCTTGATCTCGTACGAGAGGGTCGGGTCGAAACAGAGCACGTTGCGGCCGTTGATGGTGAGCGCGTCGCCCGGCTCGATATCGACGATGAAGCAGTTGGCGGCTTCCTGCGCGAACCACGCCTCCCCCTGGCCGCTGACCGTCATCAGCGGCAGGCCCTCGCCCGTGACGGCCCGCTTGAGCAGGCCGCCGATGCCCTGGCCCTTGCGTTCGAACTGGAGGCTGCCGCGGAAGGCGATCATGGATCCCTGCCGTGCGTACATCTCGCCATGGACGGCGTACTTGATCGACTTGGAGTTCTGCAGCGTCATCCCGGGGGCGGTGGCCGGCTGCGCCAGGTACTCGTCGGAAAAGAGATCGCTCTTCATGCCGTGCATACTCACCCGGACGCGCCTGTTCCGCCAAGAAGGGTTTGCCCAAGAACCCAGGAAGGCGGGACCCGCGCTGCTGGCAGACTGGACCCGTGAGCAGTGACATCAGCGACCGCGGCGACCACGTACCCGACCGGACCTCGCGCGACGAGGCTCCCCAGTTCGTACTGCCGCTGGTGGTCCGGATCGAGAAGGCCGCGCCGCCCGCCCGTACCGACGCCCTGGAGACGGCCGCCCGCGCGGTGCTCCTCATGCTCTCCGACGAGCGGTCGGAGGGCGAGGGCGAGTGGGCAAGGGCCGTACGGGAGTGGCAGGACGCCCGGATCCGCAAGGTGGTGCGGAGGGCGCGCGGCGCGGAGTGGCGCCGCGCCTCCGCGCTCCCCGGGATCACGGTCCTGGGCACGGGGCCCACGACCGAGACGTCGTCCACCGCCGAGGTACGGGTCTTCCCTCCCATCCCGCTCGACGGCTGGCCCAAGGAACTGGCCAAGCTCCAGGTCTCCGGCACCGAGCTGGACGACGCCGGGGCACCGCCCGCACCGGACCCGGAGCTGCCCGTGCTCTGGTTCAGCCCCGAGCTGGCCATGTCGGCGGGCAAGTCCATGGCCCAGGCCGGGCACGGCGCCCAACTCGCCTGGTGGGAGCTGTCGGACACGGAACGCAAGGCGTGGCGCGAGGCCGGCTTCCCGCTCGCCGTACGTACGTCGGGTGCCGCGCGCTGGCGCGAACTCACCACCAGTGGACTGCCGGTGGTCCATGACGCGGGATTCACCGAGATCGCCCCCGGGAGAACCGTGGTGGCCGAAGGGGGCAGTCGCCTCTGCCCCCTCCCGCGTGAGCGCGAGCGGTGAGCGAGCCCCGAGCGGGCTCGCTCACCCGCGTGTAGCCGACGGCCGGAACGCCGCGTACCGGTCCGCCGTGCCCGCGACCGCGCGGCCGACCAGGACGGCAGCCGGGCGGGAGGTCATTCCGACACGGCGACGTACCGCCTCCCGTCCTCGTCCTCCCGGCTCCTCTCCTCCGGCCCTTCGCTCAGGTCGACCTCGACGCCGTAGGGCGTCAGCGCCTGCCGGATCCGCTCGGCCACCGGTTCGCCGATGTAGTGGTGGTGCAGGTCCAGCTTGGCGAGGTGGGTGAGCGGTTGCCCCTCCAGGAGTGCCATCGCCCCCTCGTCGCCGAGCGTGCCCATGGACAGGTTCAGATCGGTGAGCCGGGCGACGACCGGGGCGGAGGCGCAGGCGAGGGCGATCCCGTCCTGGATCTCGCTGTTGCGCAGGGCGAGCCGGCGCAGCGCGGGCAACCGGGATCCGGTCAGGAACGGCGCCAGGTCGGATATTTCGGTGTCCGCTCCGTACCAAGGATGGCCGAGCCAGATGTCCAGCTCCTCCAGGGCGGGGAAGTCGCTCTCCCCCACACCGCGTACGACCTTCCTGGACAGGCCGCCTGTCTCGATGATCAGGCGGCGCAGCGCGTCATGGCGCTGGGACGGGAAGGCGAGGGACGAACCGCCGCGCACTCCGAACTCCTCCAGCCGCGGGAAGGCCCGCAGCAGCGGGGTCACATCGCTGTTGATGATCCAGGAGATCTCGCAGTCCTGGTACATCATGTCGCCGACGAACAGCGCGCGCAGCGCGGGAAGCCGGTCGGCCGCGGCGACCAGCGCGTCGATGGCTTCCGTGTTCGGCTCGTCGTCGTCCGGGACGGCTGCCTGGGGCCAGATGCCGACGAGGAGTGCCTGGACGCGCGAGAGATCCACCACCTCGGCGAAGCGGACGAAGGTGGCCGCCCACTCCCCCAACTCGACCTCGCAGTAGTCCTCGACGGATATGCGCCACGCGACGGCGTCGGCGTCGGGCAGGGACGCGGGCAGTTCCTCCTCAAGGAGGGGGAATTCGAAGGTGGGCAGTCCGCCCCACTCACTCATACGGTCGACTCGGGTCATGCGCTTGGCTCCAGGATCCAGCGGACGGGCATCGCTCAAAGACCTATCAAGCCTCACCGACAACACCGAGGCGGTGAGCGGCGGCAACACGCACGAAGCGGATGAGCCGGTGAGCGGGGCTCGTTGCGCGGCCGCACCGGGAACCCCACGGAGGCCTGTCGCACCACGGTCTCTTCCACGGCCACGCGGCGAACCCGCCCGCCGCACGGGTCCCGCGAACTGCTCACCGCACCTGCGCGCTGACTCGATGGCAACGGTCGGTCCGGTCCGCCCTGGCGTCGCGCGCCCGGCTGTCGGTGGGAGACGACGTGGAGGATCGCCGGACCGGCCGGGCCCCCCGTTGTCCCGTCCCGCCCGCATGGGCCCGTTGTCCGGCAGCCAGTCTTCCCCCGTGGCACCGTCGCCACGCGCCACGCTCCACGCTCCACGCCGACGGGAAGAGAACGGAGCGCAGGGAACGGAGCGCTCGGAGAGGAAAAGGAGCCCCGGCGAGGGCGCGCCGCTGATCATCCGGCGCCGCGGAGCTGAACGCTCCGGCCGCGGCGTCCGTATCTCCCAGTACCGCGAAGCGGGTTGACCGGCAGGTCGGTCGGCGGTTGGTTCAGCGGAGTCGTCATTCGGTTCGGGAGGCAGCACATTGTTGCGACGCATCAACGGTACGGCGCTCATCATCGCGGCGCTGGTCGTCACGGTCGGGGCCCTGGCCTTCCCCGTCTGGTCGTACGCCGACCGCTCCGGTACCGGTCAGGCGAACCTCAACGCGTCCAGTGTGGCCACCCAGTGGGGCCCGCTCTCCGCGACGGACCGCGATCTCCTGGTGAAGGTGCGGCTTGCGGGACTCTGGGAGCTGCCGGCCGGGCAGCAGGCCATCGAGCGCGCCCCCAGCCAGGCGATCAAGGAGTGCGGTGACCATCTGGTCGTCGGCCACACCGATCTCGACAAGCGGGCCCGCAATGTCGCGGCGAAGCTCGGGGTCGAGCTGCCGAACCAGCCGAACGAGCAGCAGCAGGGCTGGCTACGGGAGTTGTCGGCGGCCACCGGCCAGGAGTACGAGCGGAAGTTCGCCAATCTGCTGCGCAATGCCCACGGCAAGGTCTTCGCGCTGATCGCGCAGGTCCGGCACACCACCAGAAACACGCTGATACGGCAACTGGCGAGTGACGCCAACCAGACGGTCCTGGACCACATCACCATGCTGGAGGCCACCGGCATGGTCGACTTCGACACGCTCGCCAACGAGGCGGCGGGCACCATGACGGCCAGCCCGACCGGACCGCCGCCCCCGAACGGGAATCTGCCGCCCGCGCCGGACGCCGTGGCGCCCTCCGGCAACGACACCTTCACCTCCCGGCCCTCCACCCAGCCGGGCGCCCCGACGGCGATCAACACCAACCGGCCGGCGCCGGGGACCGATCCGTAGAAACCCGTCCGCACGTGAGACCCGGCGCCGGGAGACCCGGCGCCGCCGTGGAACCTCAAATCATCCTCTGAACGTCCCCCTCTGCGGATTCACCGGCGCGCCGCGGGGTCATCACCTCTGCACCGCGCCCGTCGCGGACGGCGGACGGGGGACGACCTCGGACACCGAGGAGGGGGAGCCATGAACGACACACCACAGCTGGGGATCGGCATCGGCTGGCGCCCGGAGATCGCGGACACGGTCGAGGCGCTGTCCGGTGTCGACTGGGTCGAGGCCGTCGCGGAGAACATCTGCCCCGGCCATCTGCCCGACTCGCTGGTACGGCTGCGGGAACGCGGCGTCACGGTCGTACCGCACGGGGTCTCGCTCGGCCTCGGCGGAGCGGACCGTCCGGACGCGCGGCGGCTCGCGGATCTCGCGGAGCGCGCCGAGACCCTCGGGTCCCCCCTGGTCACCGAGCACATCGCGTTCGTACGGGCCGGCGGGGCGCTCACCGCGTCCCCCGTCCTGGAAGCCGGTCATCTGCTGCCGGTCCCGCGCACCCGGGACGCCCTGCGCGTGCTCTGCGAGAACGTACGCATCGCCCAGGACTCGCTGCCCGTGCCGCTCGCCGTGGAGAACATCGCCGCGCTGATCAGCTGGCCCGACGAGGAGATGAGCGAGGGACAGTTCCTCGCGGAGCTGGTCGGGCGCACGGGCGTACGGCTGCTGATCGACGTCGCCAATCTGCACACCAACCAGGTGAACCGGGGCGAGGACCCGGCGAAGGCCCTGGACGAACTGCCGGTCGAGGCCATCGCGTACGTCCATGTCGCGGGCGGTATCGAGCGCGACGGCGTCTGGCACGACACGCACGCGCACCCGGTCACCGCGCCGGTACTGGACGTACTGGCCGAGCTGCGCGCACGGGTCGCCCCGCCGGGCGTCCTGCTGGAACGGGACGACGACTTCCCGCCCGCGGCGGAGCTGGCCGGTGAACTCACCACGATCCGGGAGACGATCACGGCCGCGGCGGCCGTCGCGTCTCCGCGCCCGCCGACAGGAGCGGGCACGGGGACGGGAGCGAGGACAGGAGCGGGGACGGCGGCGGCGGTTACGGAGGAGCGCGAGGCGGGCGGCACCGACGCGGCCCGCGGCCGGCTCGCGCTCGGTGAGGCCGCCCTGCTCTCCTCGCTGGTCGCCGGTACACCCGCACCCGAGGGGTTCGATCCGCGGCGGCTGCGCGTCCAGAGCCGCGCCCTCGCCGCCAAACGCGCCGGGGTCGTCGCCAAGATCGCACCCGAGCTGCCGGAGATCCTCGGCAAGGGCTTCCGCCCGGCGTTCCTCGCGTACGCCGCGCACACGCCCATGCGTGCCGGATACCGCCGCGACGCGCTCGACTTCGCCGAGAGCCTGCTGATCGAGAGGCGCCCCGAGGACTCCGCCGCCCGCCGGCGGCTGACTCTCTGGTGGCGTGAACGGGCCGCCTCGCGGCCACCGCGCCGGGCGACCCGACTCTTCCGCGTGGCCCGCGCCGCGCTGGCCGGGAGGTGAGGGCGGTGACGACGTTCCTCCTCACCGCGGTCCCTCTCGCGGTCGCCGTCTCGTCCGTGCTGCTGATCGCCGGGGTGATCCGCTCGCGCGGCGGGGTGACGGGCACTCCCACCGTCCATGACGTGTGGGAGGCCGCCTTCCTCGGCGGCGGTCCCGGCAGGGTCGTGGACGCCGCGCTCGCCGGGATGCGGGCGGACGGCCGGCTGGCCATCGGCGGCCCCGGGATCGTCGCCGTCATCCGGCCCGTCGCCCACCACCCGGTGGAGCAGGCCGTGCTCCAGGAGCACGCCATGGCGCCCAGCGGCGCCCTGCACGCGCTGCGCCTCGCGGTGATGCGCGCCCCCGCCGTACAGCAGGTGGGCGACGCGCTCGCGGCGCGCGGGCTGGTGGCACCCCGCGCGCGGACACGCCCGTGGCGGACCTGGGGCGTCACTCAGGGTGTGCTCTGCTTCATCGCCCTGCCCGTGTCGTTCATCGCGGGCGCGCTGGCGGCCTTCGGCTCCTCCGGGTCCGGTCCGGGTGGGATGTGGGCGTTCGCGCTGTTGCCGGTCCTGTTCGGGGGCACGATCACGGGGTTCGTCTGCGCGGCCTTCGCCGGGCGGCGGATCACCGGAGCGGGGCGGCGGGCGCTGCGCGGCTTCGTCGCGGGGCTCGCGTACACCGACGCCTCGGCGGCGCACCAGGTCGCGGCGCACGGGGTGGCGGGGGTGCCGGACCCGGAGCTGCGGGAGCGGTTGCGCACCGCCGCGCGGCTGCGGCCTGGGCGTGACTTCACGCCGGCGGCACATATGTCCGCCGGCGTGGTGGCCTGGTGCTCGGGCGCCGATCCCGGATCGGGTACGGGATGCGGGGGTTCGGGGTCGGGCTGTGGCGCGAGTTCCTGCGGAGGCGGGGGTTCCGGCGGCTCCGGCGGGGACGGGGGCGGAGGCGGCAGCAGTTGCGGCGGCGGAGGCGGAGGCTGCGGGGGTGGCGGCGGAGGCACGTGAGGAGCGGGGGGTCCCTAGGTCCTGTCTTCAAAGTAGCGCCGTCCGTCCGGAGGGCGGGCTCGGCGGCGTCCGGTGCGTGCGATCGCAAGGCGGAGGGTCTCCCCAGTACTGGACGTACTGGGGTGATCCCGACAACGCCGCGAGCGTGCGTGCCGGACGCCGCCGAGCAGGCGGGACTTTGAAGACAGGGCCTGGGTCCGGCGGCACATCCCGTCCCGTACGGCCACTCCTCAGACCCTTCGGAGTGGCCGTACGACGCATCGGGGTCATTGCGGCCGACACCGCGCACGGATGCTTGTCCGGCTCCGCCGCGCTGCTGACCCTCTGTCTGCGGATCACTCTCCGATCCGTACGCACGGAAGGGAACGCGATGAGAGCAGTAGCGAAATACGGGGCACTGGCCACCCTCGGCTCCGTGGTCCTGTCGGCCCTCGTCGCCGCCCCCGCGGACGGCGCCGACGCCACCGCCGGCGCGGCCCGTGGTGTCGTCCGCGCCGCCCAGCGCGCCGCCGCCACCGGCATCACCTTCGGCGCCTGCCCCAAGGCCGAGCGGCTGCCCGCCCCCATCGTCTGCGGCACGGTCGAGGTCCCGCTCGACTACGCCGAGCCCGACGGCCGGACGATCAGCCTCACCGTCAGCCGGGTGCCCGCGAGCGGGAGTCCGGAGCGGCGGCAGGGCGCGCTCGTCTTCAACCCCGGCGGCCCCGGCGCCTCCGGCATGTACTTCCCGATGGCCGCCGAGGTGCCCCACTGGAAGCGGATCGCGGAGGCGTATGACCTCATCGGCTACGCACCGCGCGGAGTGGGCCGCTCCGCGCCGCTCTCCTGCGAGAATCCGGCGGACTTCGGCAAAGCCCCGACGCAGTCCCCGGTGCACCCCTCGGAGTCGTACAAACGGGAGCGGATCGCCGAGGCCAAGGCATACGCGCGGGGCTGCGCCCGCGGCGCCGGCTCGGCGCTCGCCCACTACAACTCGCTGAACAACGCCCGCGATCTGGAGGTGCTGCGCGCGGCGCTCGGCGAGCAGAAGCTGACCTTCATGGGCGCCTCGTACGGCACCTACTTCGGCGCGCTCTACGCGACGCTCTTCCCCTCACACGTGGGCCGGATGGTCTTCGACTCCGCCGTGAACCCGGACCCCGAGCAGGTCTGGTACCGCAACAACCTCGACCAGTCGGCCGCCTTCGAGCGGCGCTGGGATGACTTCCGTACCTGGGTGGCCAAGCATGACGCGACGTACCACCTGGGCACCGACGCCGAGGCGGTGCGGCGGAGTTACGAGAAGGTACGCGCCGGGGTCGCGCACAAGCCGGCCGGCGGGAAGGTCGGGCCGGGGCAGCTCCAGGCGGCGATGCTCGGGGCGGGCTACTACGACGACTACTGGCCGTCGCGCGCCTCGGCCCTCTCCGCGTATCTGAAGGGCAATCAGCAGCCGCTGATCGCGCAGGCCGCGCCCCGTCCGGCCGGCGCCGCGGAGAGCGAGAACGCCAACGCGGTCTATACCGCCGTCGAGTGCGGTGACGCGCCCTGGCCCACGGACTTCGCGGTGTGGGACCGCGACAACACCGCGCTGGCGCGGCACGCGCCGTTCGAGACCTGGGACAACGTCTGGACGAACCTGCCGTGCGCCTACTGGACCGCGCCCCGGCAGCGTCCGGCCGAAGTCCGCACCCGGCCGGGCCAGTTGCCGCCGACGCTGATCCTGGCCGCGGAGCGGGACGCGGCGACGCCGTACGAGGGCGCGGTGGAGCTGCACGAGCGGCTGGCCGGTTCGGCGCTGGTGACCGAACGGGACGCCGGTACGCACGGCGTGTCGGGCGGCGGCAACGCCTGTGTCACCGCGCTCGTCGAGGACTATCTGCTGCACGGAAGGACGCCGGCGCGGCGCGCCGAGTGCGCGCCGCACGCGGAGCCGGACCCGGTGTCACCGGAACCGGCCAACAGACTTGCCGAGCTGCACAGAAGACACAATCCGGGTGCTCGTTTCTGAGCGTGCGGGAGCACCACGCGGGAGCACCGTGGGAGCTGCCGTCCGCCCACCGCTCAGCGTGGCCCGCCGGCCAGTACGTCGAGCGGGTCGGTCTCGTCCTCGCAGGAGAACGCGGAGGCGCGCATCGCGTCGATCCGCTCACGCTGCTCCGCCTCCGGCAGCGCCGTCAGCCTCTTCCACGCCGAGCGGGCGGTCTTCTCGGCCATCTCGGCCGCCGGGCCAGGGGCGGAGGGCAGCATCCGGAACTCCCCCATGACCCAGCTCGACGCGACGCTCTGCACATCGAGTCCCCCGAAGGAACACTCCGGTGCCAGGCCCAGGCCGAGCAGCGCCCGGGTCAGGTCCTCGTCGGTCCTCGCGTAACGCAACACCTCGTCGTCGAAGTCGATGAGCACGTCCTCGCGGGACCGTTCCTTCACTTCGAGGTACGGCACGATCGTGGTGCGCTCCCGGATCCCGACCGGTGCCCGGCCGCCCAGGGCTCCCTTCATCAGGCCCAGCGCCTTCTCGCCCGGACCCGTGAGGCCGGCCAGGCGGGACCGCTGCATCGCGGTGACGCACACCGCGCCGTCACAGACCTTCTCCGCCGCGGCCTTGTCCAGGACGTACGTCTCCTCCGACGTGGAGGGCAGGATGAGCAGGGCCACCGCCGCACCCACCACGGCGGGGACCAGTGCGAGCAGCCGGCCGCGCCGGCTCGCCGCGGCCAGCAGGGCGAAGCCCGTCGTGGTCAGCGCGATCACCCAGACCAACTGCCCGGCGTGCACGGCCGCGGAGAGCGTGAAGAGCGTCTCCCCCGTCTCCCTGATCGCCGGTGCCAGCAGTGCGATCCGGCCCGGCAACAGGCCCGCGCCCCTGGCCTCCTCCCAGGTACTCACCGCGCTCGCCAGGGGGGCCGACTTGATCAGAAGGAGCTGGCCGAGCATGAAGGCCGCCATGGTCACCATGGGCGGGGTGAACACGGAGGGGAGGCTGCGCCCGATCCCGATGCCCAGCACCGCCCCCGCGGCGAGGAAGAGCGCCCCCACCAGCGAGACCGGCATCCAGCCGACGTGCGTGTACTCGGTGTGGGCGAGTACCTGGACCCCGCCGATCAGGACGAGGACGGCGAAGGCCGAGGCGAGCACGACCGCTGTCGTCCCCCCGAGCGAGGCCGCGCGGTGCCAGGCGGGCCGTGGCGTGCTCGACAGCAGCTCGGGCATCTTCGAGCGGCTGTCCCGCAGCCCCTGCAGGGCCCCCGCGCCCAGGGCGAGCGGCCACGCGTAGAAGAGCACGCCGCGGGTCCACATCGCCATGGACGTCCACTCGGCCGTCCACGCCGAGGAGTCCTCCGCCGCGTCGCCTCCCAGCAGGAACAAGAACGCCACGGTGCTCGCCGCGATCCCCAGGCCGGCCCACGGGGCGAGGGAACGCCGTGTCTCGATGCGCAGAATCCGGCCGTTCACCAGGTGCCCTTTCCCTGTTCGGTGGGGGAGAGCAGTGCCGAGTAGCCGCGCTCCAGCGGGCTGTCGCCGACATGCTCGGAGGTGCCGGCCGCGGCGAGTTCGTCCGGGGTGCCCTGGAACACCAGCCTGCCCTCGGCGAAGAGCACCACGCCGGTGCAGGCGGCGGCGATGTCCTCCACCAGGTGCGTGGAGACCACCACGCACGTGTCGGTGCCGAGCTGTTGCAGCAGTTCGCGGAAGCGCAGCCGCTGGGCGGGGTCCAGTCCGGCCGTCGGCTCGTCCAGCAGCAGGATCTTCGGGTCGTTGACGATGGCCTGGGCGATGCCGACCCGCCGCACCATGCCGCCCGAGAGGGCCTTCATCTTGTCGTCGGCGCGGTCCGCCAGCCCCACGCGGTCCACCGCGTGCTGGACCTTCGCGGGGATGTCCGCCTTGGGCACCTCCTTCAGCCACGCCATGTACTCGACGAACTCGCGTACCGTGAAGCGCTTGTAGTAGCCGAACTCCTGCGGCAGGTAACCGATCCGGCGGCGCAGCGCACGGTGCTCGCCCAGGCCGCCGGCCGGCTCACCGAGGAGTTCCAGCGTGCCTTCCGTCGGGCGCCGCACCGTGGCCATCGTCCGGATCAGCGTCGTCTTGCCGGCCCCGTTGGGGCCGACCAGCCCGTGCACCCCCGTGCCGAGCGACAGGTCGAGCCCGTCCACCGCCATGCGGTTCTTGCCGACCCTGACCTTCAGCCCCGTGGCCCGGACCTCCCAGGCGTATGTCTGCGGCGCGATCCCCGCCGCGCCCACCGCGGTCATCATGGTGCGTTCCTCTCCTGCGTTCACCGGTGAGTTCCCAGCACGGAGCGCGCGAGGGCTACGCGCCGCCCCACCCCCTGAAGGGCTGTTCTCACTGGTCTCACGCCCGCTAGACGGGCGGCCCGAACGTCAGGATTTCCCCCCGCGTATGACCCCCGTCACACCTGGGGGTGTGCCCCATCGGGCGGTGCGGATACCTGTAACCCGCACCGCCCGATGGCCCAGGGGCGGGCCCGGGAGCCTGGTTTACGCGTCCTCGTCCAGGCGTATCACCGCCGCGGGGCAGCGGGCCGCCGCGTCGAGTACCACCTCGCGCTGTTCGGACTGGGGGCTGTCGTCGAGTACGACGACCAGGCCGTCGTCGTCCTGGTCGAACACCTCAGGGGCGGCCAGCACGCAGACCCCCGCCGCCACACACTTCTCGGTTTCGGTGTGAACACGCATCAGAGCACCTCGTCCCAGGTGACCGGCAGCGCGGTGGGCCCGGTCACTACGGTGTCGGTCTTGAATTCGATCTGTTCGAACGGAACGGCCAGGCGCAGGGTGGGAATCCGGCGCAGCAGTGTTTCGAGCACGGTCTTCAGTTCGAGTCGTGCCAGTTGCTGGCCGGCGCACTGGTGCGGGCCGTGGCCGAATCCGATGTGCCTGCCGGCGTCGCGGGTCACGTCGAGCCGGTCGGCCTCCGGGAACTGCTCCGGATCGTGATTGGCGGACTGGATGGCGGCGATGACGAAATCACCTGCCGCGACGGGCTGCCCGCCGATCTCGGTGTCGCGGGTGACCTCCCGCATGATGCCCGTACCGACGCCGAGGAACCGCACCAACTCCTCCACCGCGCCCGGTATCAGCGCGGGGTCCTCGCGCAGGGCCGCCAACTGGTCGGGGTGGTGCAGGAGTGCCAGCACGCCGTAACTGATCATGCTGGCCGTGGTGTCGAAGCCCGCGACGAGCAGACCCGCCGCCGTCGCGACCAACTCGGTGTCGGTGAACGGCCGGTCGCTGCGGTCGCCCCGTTCGATCAGCTTGCTGAGGATGTCATCGCCGGGCTCACGTCGCCGCCGGGCCACGAGGGGGTGCAGGTAGCCGAAGAGCGCCTCGAACGCGGCGGCCCCCTCTTCCGGGTCGGCGGTCGCGGTGAAGAGCGCGGCCCCCGCCCTCTGGAACAGCGGGTGGTCGGCGGCGGGGACTCCCAGCAGTTCCGCGATGACGGTGGAGGTGACCGGAACGGCGAACTGCTGGTAGAGGTCCACCGGCGGGGCCGACTCGCCGAGCGCGTCCAGCCGTTCGTCCACGATCCGCTGCACTGTGGGCCGGAGCCGTTCGATGCGTTTGATCGTGGAGAGCTCGGGCCCCAGGATCCGGCGGAACCGCAGGTGCTCGGCCCCGTCCATCCGTGAGAACGAGCCCTCCGTCACGGGCGCGTCGGGCGGCATGTCGGCCAGGATGTGGGCCGCCTGCCCCGAACGGTTGCTGAAGCGCTCGGGATCGCCGAGTACGTCGCGTACGTCGGCGTAGCGAGTGACCAGCCACGCCTCGATGCCGGTGGGGCCCACCACTCTGGCCACCGGGAGGTCGGTCCTGAATCCGGCGACCTCCGGCGCCGGACGGAAGGGACATTCCTGCTCGCGTGGAAGCGGCAGCGGGAGCGGAGACTCGGCGCCGGAGAGGGTGCTGTGAGCGGAAACAGCCATGGCATTCCCGTCGGTCGTGGGGGTATTGGTGCACGACATGCAAAATGTCTGCCACAGACAAATTAGCACCCGCGACCGCGCCCCGCACCCGTCCCCCGGAGGATGACCGGATCAGTTGCGGCGGAGAACGGCCGGGGGTACGTTGCGGCGACGCGTCACCCACAGGAAAGGTCTGGGCTGTTCGTGCGTACGAATGTCCCGGAGACGGCGGGGCTGCGGGAACGGAAGAAGCTGCTCACGCGCCGGGCGCTGATGGAAGCGGCGACCGACCTGTTCGAGCGCAAAGGCTTTCACGCGACGTCCCTGGAGGACATCGCCGCGGTGGTGAACGTCTCGCCCCGGACCCTCACCCGCTACTTCGGCTCCAAGGAAGGCGTGATCCTCGGGTACGAGGACGACGACAACGCCACCCTGCTGCGTGAACTCGCCGCGCGCCCGGCCGCGGAATCCCCGCTGAAGGCAATGCGGGCCGCCACCCTCGCCGTGCTCGACGGCAGTTCGGGCGAGGACGGCGAACGCTACCTGCGCGTCCAGCGCCTGATCCTGGCCAACCCGCCCCTGCTCGCGAAAAGCCTGGAACGGACCACGGAACACAGCTACGTCCTGGCGGGTGTGCTCGCCGGACGCATGGGAGTGGACCCCGACGCGGACATGTATCCGCGCCTGGTCGTCGGAGTGATCGGGGCGGCGGTGCAGACCGCGAAGGAGCGCTGGCTGCGCGTGCCGGGCAAGCCGGCGGAGCAGTTGCCGGACCTGGTCCGGGAGGCCCTCGACCTTCTGGAGCCGTAGGCCGGGCACGTCCCGACGGGGTGGAGACGCTCCCGGCGGGAGCCACCGACTCGGGCTCCATCGGCCGCGATCGACGCGGAACGGGGAGGTACGGGGGAAGAATCGGCTTCTCCCCCGCGGGTCACCGCGTTCCGCGGGTCGACGGCCGATGGGAACCCGGAGCCGGACCCGGTGTCGCTGGACGAGCGGGTGAGCGGCCATGAGCCGCCGCCGGTCGTCTGATCTTCCGGGCGGGGTGGCCCGGCCGTCCCACAGCGGGCCGGCCGGGCCACCACATCCACATCGCTTCCGGAGACCGGAAGCCGGGGTTACGCGAGCCCCGCCACGAGGTCCGCGACCGACTTGCGGCGGCCCGTGTAGAACGGGACCTCTTCCCGGACGTGCATCCGGGCCTTGGAGCCGCGCAGATGGCGCATCAGGTCGACGATCCGGTACAGCTCGTCGGCCTCGAAGGCCAGCACCCACTCGTAGTCGCCGAGCGAGAACGAGGCGACCGTGTTGGCGCGCACGTCGGGGTAGCCGCGGGCCATCTTCCCGTGGTCGGCGAGCATCGTGCGACGCTCCTCGTCGGGCAGCAGATACCAGTCGTAGGACCGTACGAAGGGGTAGACGCTGACATAGTCGCGGGGCGTCTCGTCCGCCAGGAAGGCCGGGACGTGCGACTTGTTGAACTCGGCGGGGCGGTGCAGCGCCATGTTCGACCAGACCGGCTCCAGCTGCCGTCCGAACCGGGTGCGGCGGAAGCGGTTGTACGCGTCCTGGAGTTCATCCGAGGTCTCCGCGTGCCACCAGATCATGACATCGGCGTCCGCGCGCAGCCCGGACACGTCGTAGGTGCCGCGTACGGTGACGTCCTTGGCGCCGAGCTGGTCGAACAGCTCCTGGACCTCGTCCGCGAAGCCGGTCCGGTCATCGGGCAGCACGTCGCGCAGCTTGAAGACGGACCACAGCGTGTAGCGGATGACCTCGTTGAGGTCCTTGGCCTTCTTGCCCGCGTTCGGGGTCTTCTCTGGTGCAGCAGTCATGGGGCTATTCTCCCGCGCCCCGCCCCGTGCCCCGCGCCAGGGTCGACGTGGCGATGATCTCGTCGGCGGCGCGCCGGGCGGACGCGACGCACGCGGGGATGCCGACGCCGTCGTACGCCGCGCCGCACAGCCGCAGCCCCGGGAGCTTGGCGACGGCCTCGCGGATCCGGGCGGTTCTCGTCCGATGGCCGACCGGGTACTGCGGCAGACCGCCGGTCCAGCGGGTCACTTCGGTGGCCACCGGCTTCGCGGTGAGCCCGACCGCGTCGCCGAGGTCGTGCAGCGAGACGCCGACGAGATCGGCGTCCTCGCGCTCCAGTTGCTCCTCCTCGCCGTACCGTCCGATGGAGGTGCGCAGGAGGAAGAGACCGGGCGCGGCATCCGCGACCCACCCCCACTTCCGGGTGGAGAAGGTGGACGCCTTGATCGTGCGGCCGTCCACGGGCGGTACGAGAAAGCCGCTGCCGGACGGCATCGCGCCGAGATCGGCGCGCCGGAACGCCATCGT
The DNA here is from genome assembly GCF_004151105.1 of Streptomyces sp. L-9-10. GTDB lineage: Bacteria > Actinomycetota > Actinomycetes > Streptomycetales > Streptomycetaceae > Streptomyces. The sequence goes on along the minus strand of NZ_PHRF01000050.1, from coordinate 63,716 downwards.
GACCAGCGCCATCGAGGCGTACTCGACCGTGGCGAGTTCGGCGGCCGCGGCCGGTGACTCGTCGGACAGCAGCGCCGAGGCGGACCACGCGGGGGTGGCCAGCACGACGCCATCGGCGTCCAGGGTGCGCCGCTCGGTGCGGATCCGCCAGCCGTCGGGGGTGCGCCGGAGGCCGAGCACGGGCGTCTCCGTGAGGATCTCGCCGCCGCCGGCCCGTACGGCGTCCGCGACGGCGCCCGGCAGTCTGCCCACGCCGCCGGCGATGCCGGCGAAGACCGCGGCCGGCGCTCCGCCGTCGCGCTGCCGGGCCGCGGCCGCGGCCTGGACGTCGCGCACACCGGCCAGCAGCGAGTCATGGGTTCTGGCGATGTCGAAGAGCTGGGGGACGGCCGCCTTCATGGAGATGCGGTACGCGTCGCCCGCGTAGACCCCGCCGAGCAGCGGTTCCACCAGCCGGTCGACGACCTCGCGGCCGAGCCGCTCGGCGACGTACTCGCCGACCGCGACATCGTCGCCGACCTCGGTGGGCGGCAGTTCCGGCTCACGGGCGATCCTGGCCAGCCCTTCGTCGGAGAGCAGCCCCGCGAGTGCGGCCGGGTCGCCCGGCACGCCCATCACATGGCCCCTGGGCATGGGTCGCAGCTCCCCGCGCGACCACACCGATGCGGTGGTGGCGGTGGGCGGCTGGAGCAGCTCCCCGAGCCCGACGGCCTCGGCCAGGTCGACGCCCTCGGGCCGACGCGCGAGCATCGACTCGGCCCCGAGGTCGACGGGCGCGCCCTCGATCTCGCCGGTCCGCAGCTTGCCGCCGAGCCGGGCGGTGGCCTCCAGCAGCGTCACCCGGACCCCGGCGCCCAGCAGTCGGTGCGCGGCGGCGAGACCGGCGATACCGCCCCCGACGACCACGACATGGCCTGTGTGCGTGTCCACATGCTGCGCGCTCGACTCCATGCCCCCACTCTCTCAAACCGTCATGGACGTTCCATAACGAGTCCCGACCGTGACCGCTTCGGAACCGTGGATGAGCATCCGTGCACGGGCCTCACACGTCGAACCGTCAGCACACTCTCATCAACCGTCCCTGGGGGGCCGACATGCGCGCGATGCCAGCATTCGCGGCAGCACTACTCACCGTCTCACTCGCTCTCGCCGGATGCAGCGCCTCCGATGGCGGTGCGAACAAGTCGGCGGCGGACAGCGCCGCGAAACCGGTGCGGGAGGGGCAGGCGGACGCGGCGGACGCCCCGTCGGGGGCCGGTGCGCCGGCGTCCGGCAGCGAGGGGGCGGACGCCGAGCAGCGGCCCGCGCAAGCCGGTACGCATGTGATCCGCACCGCCGAACTCACCGTGCGCGTCAAGAACACGGAGAAGGCGCTGGCCACGGCGCGGTCCGCGGCCGTCGGCTCCGGCGGTCTCGTCGAGGACGAGTCCACCGAGCGGATCGGTGGCGACCATGTCGGCTCGCGCATCGTGCTGCGGGTGCCGCAGGACGCGTACGACGACGTCCTGGCCGAACTGGCGGGCACCGGCACGCTGCTGGCGCGCAAGGCCAACGCGAAGGACGTCACCGACCAGGTCGTCGACGTGAACAGCAGGATCGCCTCGCAGCGGGCGAGCGTCGCGCGTGTGAGGGAGTTGATGGACCAGGCGACGCGACTCAGCGATGTGGTGTCGCTGGAGGGCGAGTTGAGTACGCGTCAGGCCGATCTGGAGTCGCTGCTCGCCCAGCAGGCGTCGCTCAAGGACCGCACCACCCTGGCCACCATCACACTGGAGCTCACCGAGACTCCGGCCGTCACGAAGGAGAAGGAGGAGGACGATCCCGGGTTCCTGGACGCGCTGGGCGGCGGCTGGGACGCGCTGACCGTGACGGTGCGGTGGATCGCGGTGGTGATCGGTGCGGTGGCCCCGTTCGCCGCCGTGCTCGCGGTGCTCTATCTGCTGTGGCGGCTGGTACGCGGCCGGCTGCCCCGCAGGCCGGAGCCCGTACCCCCGCCCTGGCCCACCCCCGCGCACACGCCCGGGGACGAGCCCTCGCCCGAACCCGACAGGCCCACCGCCCGGAGGACACCCGAGCACTGATCCGGATCCGTCCGCGTAGCGTTCCCCCTGGAAACACGGAAGCGAGAGGGGCGCGCAATGGCGGCGGAGCGCATGGTGGTCATCGGCGGCGACGCGGCGGGCATGTCCGCCGCGTCGCAGGCCCGCAGGCTCAGGGGCCCGGAGGAGTTGGAGATCGTCGCGTTCGAGCGCGGCCACTTCACCTCCTACTCCGCGTGCGGCATTCCGTACTGGGTGGGCGGGGACGTTCCCGGGCCCGATGACCTGATCGCCCGTACGCCCGAGGAACACCGCGCACGCGCCATCGATCTGCGGATGCGCACGGAGGCCATGGAGATCGACGTGGCCGGGCAGCGGGTGCGCGTACGTGATCTCGCCGACGGTACGGAGAGCTGGACCGGCTTCGACAAGCTCGTCGTCGCGACGGGCGCCCGCCCGGTGCGCCCACCGCTGCCCGGGATCAACGCGCCGGGCGTGCACGGCGTGCAGAACCTCGACGACGGCCAGGCGCTGCTGGACGCCCTCGGCGCCACCGAGGGCCGGCAGGCGGTCGTCGTCGGCGCGGGCTATATCGGTGTGGAGATGGCGGAAGCGCTGCTGAAGCGCGGCTATCGGGTCACCGTGGTGTACCGCGACGATCAGCCGATGGCGACGCTCGATCCCGACATGGGCCGGCTGGTCCAGGAGGCGATGGCCGGGATGGGCATCACCACGGTGGGCGGCACGGCGGTCACCGGCATCCGCACCGGCGCGGACGGCCGGGTACGGGCCGTGGTCACCGACGCCGCCGAGTACTTGGCCGATGTCGTCGTACTCGGCATCGGCGTGGAGCCGGAGACCGCCCTCGCCCGCGCCGCGGGACTGCCCCTCGGGCCGCACGGGGGGCTGCTCACCGATCTGGCGATGCGGGTGCGCGGCCACGAGAACATCTGGGCGGGCGGGGACTGCGTGGAGGTCTTCGACCTGGTCTCGGGCTCGACCCGGCACATCCCGCTGGGCACCCACGCGAACAAGCACGGCCAGATCATCGGCGCGAACGCCGGCGGCGGCTACGCGATCTTCCCCGGGGTGGTCGGTACGGCCGTCAGCAAGGTCTGCGACCTGGAGATCGCCAGGACCGGGCTGCGGGAGAAGGACGCCCACCGGGCGGGCCTCCAGTACGTCACCGCGACCATCGAGTCCACCAACAGCGCCGGGTACTACCCCGGCGCCGCCTTCATGACGGTGAAGATGCTCGCGGAGCGCCGTACGGGCCGGCTGCTGGGCACGCAGATCGTCGGCCGCGAGGGCGCGGCGAAGCGGGTGGACATCGCGGCGGTGGCGCTGACGGCCGGGATGACGGTGGAGGCGATGACCACCCTGGACCTGGGCTACGCCCCGCCGTTCTCCCCGGTCTGGGACCCGGTGCTGGTCGCCGCGCGCAAGGCGACGACGACGGTACGGAAGGCGGGGGTGTAGCCGCGGACCGGTCGCTCAGCGGGCGGTCCGGGTGTGGACGTACTCCACGAGCCGGGTCAGGGCGTCCGGGTCCATGCTCGGCAGCACCCCATGGCCGAGATTGAAGACATGGCCCTCCAGACCGGCCGCCGCGTCCAGCACCTCGCGGGCCTTGGTCTCCACCGCCGCCGGGGGGGCGAAGAGCACGGCCGGGTCGAGGTTGCCCTGGAGCGCCTTGCCGGGGCCGACGCGGCGGGCCGCCTCGTCCAGCGGGACCCGCCAGTCGACGCCGACGACATCCGCGCCGGCCTCGCCCATGAGCCCGAGCAGTTCGCCCGTACCGACCCCGAAGTGGATGCGCGGCACGCCGTACGGGGCGACGGCGTCGAAGACCTTCGCCGAGGCGGGCAGCACGGAACGGCGGTAGTCGGCGGGGGCCAGGGCGCCCACCCATGAGTCGAAGAGCTGCACGGCGCTCGCGCCCGCCTCGATCTGCACCTTGAGGAAGGCGGAGGTGATGTCCGCGAGCCGGTCGAGGAGATCCGCCCACAGCTCCGGGTCGCCGTACATCATCGCCTTGGTGTGCTCGTGGTTGCGGGACGGGCCGCCCTCCACGAGATAGCTGGCGAGCGTGAACGGCGCGCCGGCGAAGCCGATGAGCGGGGTGGCGCCCAGCTCGCCCGTGAGCATGCCGATCGCTTCGGTGACGTACGAGACGTCGTCCGGGGTGAGATCGCGCAGCCGGGCGAGATCGCCGCGGGTCCGGATCGGCTCGGCGACGACGGGACCGATCCCGGGCTTGATGTCGAGGTCGAGGCCGATGGCCTTGAGGGGGACGACGATGTCGCTGAAGTAGATCGCGGCGTCGACCTTGTGGCGCCGTACCGGCTGGAGGGTGATCTCGGTGACCAGCTCGGGCCGCATGCAGGACTCCAGCATCGGAATCCCCTCGCGCACCTTCAGATACTCCGGCAGCGAGCGCCCCGCCTGCCGCATGAACCAGACCGGTGTGTGCGGCACCGGTTCACGCCTGCACGCCTTCATGAAGGGCGATTCGTACGTCTTCGTCTGCTGGCCCGAGGGGCGGTCAATGGCGCTCACGCCCAGAATCTTCGCATGTACGGGGAAGCCGCTGCCCCGGCCCGGGTGTCCTTCCCTGCGCGAGACGCGCGTTCCGCCTACTCTTCCCCGCATGGCTGCGGCTCAGGGACAGTTTTCCGATCATTCCAACGGCACCGAGGGAACGGGGGGCGCGGAGGGGGATTCCGGTCCCGCCGCGTTCCGTTCGGCGGTCGAAGCACTGCGAACGGCGCGGCTGCGTCCCGAGATCGAGGTCGACCCGACACCGCCGCCCAAGCGGCTGGCACCGTACGCGTACGCCCTGGAGGCGGCGGTCGTCGACGGCGACGACGATCTCGCGGACGGCCGGCTCATCCTGCTCCACGACCCGGCGGGACACGACGCCTGGCAGGGCGCCTTCCGGCTGGTGACGCTCGTACGGGCGGAGCTGGAGCCGGAGATGGCGGCCGACCCGTTGCTGCCCGAGGTCTGCTGGTCGTGGCTGACCGGTGCGCTGGAGGCGCGCGGACTGTCGTACGGGGAGGCCAGCGGCACCGTCACACGCGCCGGGTCGCACTACTTCGGCGGCCTTTCCGAGCGCCGGCCCGCCACCCAGATCGAGATCCGCGCGTCCTGGACTCCGCGCGAGGGCCGGGGCGGGGTGCCCGACGCGGCGGCGCATCTGGCGGGCTGGTGCGATCTGCTCTGCCAGATCGCGGGGCTGCCGCCCGCCACGACGGGACCGGCCGCGGGCGCGGCGGACCAGGGCGCCGGCGCGGGTGTGGTCTCACTGCCCCAGCGGCGCGGACCGCAGGTGTCCTGACAGCACTCCCCCTCGGGCCCCTTCCGATCCCGCCGTCGCACGGGAGCCGGCGATACCCCCGCATCCCGCCGATGCCGCCCGATACCGACGGCCACGACGACGCTGACGGCCCCTCACCGCACCGCCACGGGTGGGGCCAGTCGTAGGATGATCGATCACTCGTCCGAATTGCCCGAATTGTTACTCACCAAATCGTGATCATTCTCTAAAGGCGGGCGGGATTGCTGCCGAAGAGGTCAATGACCCTTCAAGCACGGATCGCCCCGGCTTCATCCCCAGAGCCGGCCCCGTCCCGCACCTTCCCAGGAGGCCTGGTGTCCGTTCTCCTCGAGCAGCCCGCAAGCCTGGTCGCCTACCGCCCGAACAAGCCGACGGCCATGGTCGTCGTGGCCGACCCACGCGTCCGCTCCACCGTCACCCGCCACCTGTGGGCCCTTGGAGTACGTGACGTCATCGAGGCGTCGTCCATCGCGGAGGCCCGCCCCCGCGTCGGCAACCCACGCGACATCTGCGTTGCCGACGTCCACCTGCCCGACGGTTCCGGGCTGACCCTGCTGTCCGAGACCCGAGCCGCGGGCTGGCCCAACGGCCTCGCCCTCTCCGCCGCCGATGACATCGGCGCGGTGCGCAACGCCCTCGCGGGCGGCGTCAAGGGCTATGTCGTCACCGGTACCCGTACGAACATCGGCCACCCGGGCCGGCCCGGCGCCGCCCCCATCGGCGCCGGACAGCGGATGCACCGCCGTCCTCCGGGCGCCCCGAGCCATCCGGGCGGTTACCGGGAGCTCTCCGGCCGTGAGGTCGAGGTGCTCCGGCTGGTCGCCGAAGGCCAGTCCAACAAGGCCATCGGCGTCTCGATGGGCCTGTCCGCACTCACCGTCAAGAGCCATCTCGCCCGGATCGCGCGCAAGCTCGGCACGGGCGACCGGGCGGGGATGGTCGCCGTGGCCCTCCGTACCGGAATCATCCACTGACCACTTCTCGCCCCCACCGCCCGTCGACGGAACGTTCCGTCGACGGGCGCCTTCCGTTCACGGATACCCTTGACAGGTGACCGACGCCCAAGAGACCGCAGCAGAGCCAGCACTGCGAACCACCGGGGGCCAGCGGCGGCAGCCGCTCATGTCGCTGCCCCCGGACGACGTCGACTCGGCGCCGATTCCCTTGCTGGAGCCCCGCGAGGGCATTCCGCCGGTGGTTGCCACCGATGAGGCGCTCGCCGAGGTGATCGCGGCCTTCGCCGCGGGCACCGGCCCCGTGGCCGTCGACGCCGAGCGGGCGTCCGGTTACCGGTACGGCCAGCGCGCCTATCTCGTCCAGCTGCGCCGCGAGGGCGCGGGCTCGGCGCTGATCGATCCCGTCGGCTGCCCCGATCTCTCCGGTCTCGGCGACGCGCTCGCCGGGACCGAGTGGATCCTGCACGCGGCGACACAGGATCTCCCCTGTCTGCGCGAAATAGGCATGATGCCCACCCGGCTGTTCGACACGGAACTGGCAGGCCGGCTGGCGGGCTTCCCCCGGGTCGGCCTCGGGGCGATGGTCGAGAACGTCCTCGGCTACGCCCTGGAGAAGGGCCACTCCGCCGTCGACTGGTCGACCCGTCCGCTCCCCGAGCCGTGGCTGCGCTACGCCGCGCTCGATGTGGAGCTGCTCGTCGATCTGCGGGACGCGCTGGAGAAGGAACTGGACCGCCAGGGCAAGCTCGACTGGGCTCACCAGGAGTTCGACGCGATCGCCTCGGCCCCGCCGCCGCCCCCGCGCAAGGACCCGTGGCGCCGTACGTCGGGGATGCACAAGGTGCGCCGCCGCCGTCAGATGGCGGTCGTACGGGAGCTGTGGACCACCCGCGACCGGGTCGCGCAGCGGCGCGACGTCTCCCCCGGCAAGGTGCTGAGCGACGCCGCGATCATCGAGGCGGCACTGGCCCTGCCGGTGAACGTGCACGCGCTGACCGCGCTGCCCGGTTTCGGCCACCGGATGGGACGCCGGCAGCTGGAGCAGTGGCAGGCGGCGGTCGACCGGGCCAGGGCGCTGCCCGACACGGAGCTGCCCCAGCCGGGGCAGCAGGTGGCGGGACCGCCGCCGCCGCGCTCCTGGGCGGACAAGGACCCGGAGGCGGCGGCCCGGCTGTCGGCGGCCCGCGCGGCGGTCTCGGAGCTGGCCGAGCGGCTGAACATGCCGCAGGAGAACCTGATCACGCCGGACACGGTGCGCCGGGTCTGCTGGGAGCCGCCGCACGAGCCGACGGTGGAGAAGGTGGCGGAGGCGCTCGCGGGCCACGGGGCGCGGGCCTGGCAGGTCGAACAGGTGGCGCCGCTGCTGACGCGCGCGCTGTCGGTGTCGGACTGACCCGCCGCGTCGTCCTGACCCGCCGCGTCGTCCTGACCTGTCATGTCGTACTGACGGAGCGCCCCGCCTCCCGGCGGGCCGCCTCCCGGCGGAGGTACGGGCGGGCGGGCCCGCGGGTCCGGTGCGGGCCCCACTCGGTGGTTCGCGGCGCCTGGGACGTCCCGGGTGCCCGCGCCCGCCGGCGAGTGAGCCGAAGGGCGCGCCGCTGTCGTAAGGGAGGCTGTGCTCGTATGCGGCTCCGCGCGCGGGCGGAGGCCCCCGAGGAACGAGGGATCGAGCACGGTCGACCGTCGGCAGTGGCATAGAGCGCCCGGAGGCGAACCGAGCCCTCAAAATCGGAGGGGGACTGGGCAGCGTGGTTACCCACAAGTAGCATAGAAGTGGAAGCGCGTCCCAAGCGCGCCCCGCAGTGCCACCCCGCACCCTGGAGGAGAGCCATCGTGCCTCGTACCGTCAGGGATGTCGTCTTCGTCGACGGCGTCCGCACCCCGTTCGGCAAGGCGGGCCCGAAGGGCATGTACCACGAGACCCGTGCCGACGATCTCGTCGTGAAGGCGATCCGGGAGCTGCTGCGCCGCAACCCGGACCTCGACCCGGCCCGGATCGACGAGGTCGCCATCGCCGCCACCACCCAGATCGGTGACCAGGGCCTCACACTCGGCCGCACCGCGGGGATCCTCGCCGGGCTGCCGCAGTCCGTGCCCGGGTACTCGATCGACCGGATGTGCGCGGGCGCGCTGACCGCGGTGACCAGCACCGCGGGCTCCATCGCGTTCGGCGCGTACGACATCGTCGTGGCCGGCGGTGTCGAGCACATGGGCCGTCACCCCATGGGCGAGGGCGTCGACCCGAACCCGCGCTTCGTCTCCGAGAAGCTCGTGGACGACTCCGCGCTCTTCATGGGAATGACCGCCGAGAATCTGCACGACCGCTTCCCGCGGCTGACCAAGGCGCGTGCCGACGAGTACGCGGTGCGTTCGCAGGAGAAGGCCGCCAAGGCGTACGCGAACGGCACGATCCAGCAGGACCTGGTGCCGATCTCCATCCGCCGCACCTCCCCCGAGGCGGGAGAGACCGGCTGGGGGCTCGCGACCGCCGACGAGCCGATGCGGCCGGGGACGACGCTGGAGATGCTGGCCGGGCTGAAGACCCCGTTCCGGCCGCACGGCCGGGTCACCGCGGGCAACGCCGCGGGGCTCAACGACGGCGCGACCGCCTCGCTGATCGCCGCCGAGGACTTCGCGCGCGAGCAGGGCCTTCCGGTCAGGATGCGGCTGGTCTCGTACGCGTTCGCCGGCGTCGAGCCGGAGGTCATGGGGTACGGCCCGATCCCGTCGACGGAGAAGGCACTCGCCAAGGCGGGGCTGTCGATCTCCGACATCGGTCTGTTCGAGATCAACGAGGCCTTCGCCGTACAGGTGCTGGCCTTCCTGGAGCACTACGGCATCGCCGACGACGACGAGCGCGTCAACCAGTACGGCGGCGCCATCGCGTTCGGCCACCCGCTGGCCTCCTCCGGTGTCCGGCTGATGACGCAGCTGGCGCGGCAGTTCGAGTCGCACCCGCACGTCCGCTACGGGCTGACCACCATGTGCGTCGGCTTCGGCATGGGCGCGTCGGTCATCTGGGAGAACCCGCACTTCGACGGAGGCACCAAGTGAGCACCAGCACCGCCGAACTCCTGAAGGGCGCGGCCGAACTGTTCCCCGGCGAGGTCGTCACGCAGGCGCACGTACGCCATCTCGACCTGCCCTCGGGCGTCGGGCGCTTCGCGCTCATCACGCTGGACAACGGCCTGGACCACACCAAGCCGACCACCTTCGGCCCGCAGTCGCTGGCGAACCTCAACGCCGCCATCGACCAGGTCGAGAAGGAGGCCGCCGACGGTACGGTCGTCGGCGTCGGGATCACCGGCAAGCCGTTCATCTTCGCGGTCGGCGCCGACCTCAAGGGCGTGGAGCTGCTGGGGCGCCACGAGGACGCGCTGGCGATCGGCAGGGGCGGCCACGAGGTCTTCAAGCGGATCGCCGCGCTGGCCGTGCCGACCTTCGCGTACTACAACGGCGCGGCCATGGGCGGCGGTGTCGAGATCGGTCTGCACTGCCAGTACCGCACCGTGTCGGCCGCGCTGCCCGCGTTCTCGCTGCCGGAGGTCTTCCTCGGTCTCGTGCCCGGCTGGGGCGGCTGCACGCTGCTGCCGAACCTGATCGGCGCGGAGCGCGCGGTCTCGGTCGTCATCGAGAACTCGCTCAACCAGAACAAGCAGCTCAAGGGCGTCCAGGTGCACGAACTGGGCATCGCGGACGCGATCTTCGACGGCGCCGACTTCCTGGAGCAGTCGCTGATCTGGACCGCGTCCGTGCTGAAGGGCGAGCTGGCCGTCGTGCGCCCCGAGGTGGACCGCGGCGAGGCGTGGGACCGCGCGGTGGAGCGCGGCCGGCAGATCGCCGACTCCAAGGTGCACGGCGCGGCTCCGGCCGCCTACCGCGCGCTGGACATCATCGCCGCCGTCAAGGACGGCGACCTCCAGGCCGGCTTCGACGCCGAGGACCGGGCCCTCGCGGACCTGATCATGGGCGGCGAACTGCGCTCCGGCATCTACGCGTTCAATCTGGTGCAGCGGCGCGCCAAGCGGCCCGCCGGGGCTCCCGACAAGTCGCTGGCGCGGCCGGTCACCAAGGTCGGTGTCGTCGGCGCGGGGCTGATGGCCTCTCAGCTGGCGCTGCTCTTCCTGCGCCGTCTCGAAGTCCCGGTCGTCCTGACGGACATCGACCAGGAGCGGGTCGACAAGGGCGTCGGTTACGTCCACGGCGAGATCGACAAGCTGCTGCTGAAGTCCCGTATCAACCAGGACAAGGCCAACCGGCTCAAGGGTCTGGTCTCGGGTGTGCTGGACAAGGCCGAGGGCTTCTCGGACGCGGACTTCATCATCGAGGCCGTCTTCGAGGAGATGGGCGTCAAGCAGAAGGTGTTCGCGGAGGTCGAGGCGGTGGCCCCGGCGCACGCGATCCTCGCCACCAACACCTCGTCGCTGTCGGTCTCCGAGATGGCGTCGAAGCTGAAGCACCCCGAGCGGGTCGTCGGCTTCCACTTCTTCAACCCGGTCGCGATCCTCCCGCTGCTGGAAATCGTGCGCGGGGAGCGGACCGACGACGCGTCGCTCGCCACGGCGTTCGGGGTGGCGAAGAAGCTGAAGAAGAGCGCGGTGCTGGTGAAGGACGCCCCGGCGTTCGTCGTCAACCGCATCCTCACCCGCTTCATGGGCGAGATCCAGAACGTCATCGACGAGGGCACTCCGGTCGCGGTGGCGGAGCGCGCGGTCGAGCCGCTGGGGCTGCCGATGTCCCCGCTGGTGCTGCTCGAACTGGTCGGCCCCGCCATCGGGCTGCATGTCTCGGAGACCCTGCACGGCGCGTTCCCCGACCGCTTCACGGTCTCCGGGAACCTCGCGGCGGTCGTCAAGGCGGGCAAGCGCGGCTTCTACGTCTACGACTCCGGAAAGCCCGAGCTGGACCCGGAGGTGGCCGCGCTCCTCCAGCAGGGGGACGTCGTCCTCGCCGAGGAGCAGACGCGCGCCCGGGTGCTGGACGCGGTGGCCCAGGAGATCGGTCTGATGCTGGACGAGGGCGTCGTGGCCGAGGCGCAGGACATCGACCTCTGTCTGCTCACGGGCGCGGGCTGGCCCTTCCACCTGGGCGGCATCACGCCGTACCTGGACAGGGAAGGCGTCTCGGAGCGGGTGAACGGCAAGCGGTTCCTGGCGCCGGGCGTGGCGAGCGTCCCGGCGTAGACGAAGACGGCGGGCGCGTACGGCGACCGGGCCGGTGCGGAAGGGGACTTCCGTACCGGCCCGGTCCGTTGTGACGTCCGTGCGTGCCAGGTGCGGTACATGGCCGCCGTACACCGCTCAGATCCGGGTCCAGGCCTCCAGCGCCAGGCCGGGCTCCGCCTTCTGACGGGCCGTCCGCAGGCTGCCGTCCTCGCCGATCATCGCCAGGATCACCCGCCCCCGTCCGTCCAGCGCCAGCGCGGGCGCGCCGGCGCAGCGTTCCCCGGTCGGGGTCCAGTGGAGGCCCGCCGTCTCGTTCTCCGTCGGATAGGCGGCGATGTGCGGGCGGCCGTCGGTGCCGCGCTGGGCCAGGATCGTGCAGTCGTGGCCGTCCACGGGCGTACGCAGCAGGGCGAGCGGGCCGGTGCCGGGACCGCCCAGCCGGGCGGGTTCCGTCCCGGGGCGCCAGGCGCGTACGGTGCCGTCGCCGGCGTCGCGCCAGAAGTGGGTGAGCCGTCCGCCGCCGGTGCGGCAGGCGGTGATCGTGCCGGGCGCGACCCCGGCCTCCGGTTCGTCCTCGGCGCGCTCCAGTTTGGCGTCGGGTTTCGGGCGCAGCCAGCGCACCACGGCGGCCCCGGCCGGGACGAGGACATCGATCAGTCCGTGGTCGGTGACGGCCGCGGCGGTCTCACCGGTGAGCTCCGTGTCCTCGGCGTTGGCGCCGCCCCAGGGCTGCCAACGGCCGGTGGGCGACTGGTGCTTGGCCGAGAGTCCGCCGTTCGCGTTGCGGAGGAACAGATGCACCGAGCCGGTGGTGTCCAGGACCGCGGACGGCAGGCCGATGTCCACGGCCTTCTCGCGGTCCTTCCCGTGCGGGTTGCCCAGCGACTGCCAGTCCCTGAGCGGGCGGCCCGTCTGGTACTGGACGGCGTGGACGAGATCGGTGTCAGCGGGCCCGTCGGCGCGCGGACGTTTCCGTACCCCCACCAGATGGACGAAGCCCTCGGCGCTCTGCGCGACCGACAGATACGGCAGCAGGCCCCGGGCGGCCAGCGGCTCGGGCCCCGACCAGTCGGGGCCGCCCGGCCGCGTCTCCGTCCAGCGGAGCACGCCGTCGGCGGTCGGCGCGTACGCGGTGAGCCTGCCGTCCTTGCCGCGCAGCAGCCAGCCGGTGGTCGCGGGGACGGTGTCGTCCATGAGGGGCGCGGGGGGCGTACGGCGTGGCTTCGCACCCCGGTCGGGGGCCAGGCCCGCGCTGTCCCCCGACCGCTTCGACGTCCGTCCGGACCGCGGTGTCATGGCCCACTGCCACCTTCCCGAGCGCGGAAAACCCAGAGCCCGATAGTACTCAGGGGCGGCGGCGGGGGCTCCGGGAGGCCGTACCGGCCGGCGTTGTGCGAGGCTGCGGATGTGCTGATGCGGTTGATCGTCGACGCGGCCAATGTGGTCGGCTCCGTTCCCGACGGGTGGTGGCGGGACCGGCGCGGTGCCACCGAGCGGCTGCGCGACTCCCTGGTGCCGTACGCCGCGGTCGGCGCGGCCGGGCGTCCGGGGCCGGTCGAGGTCGTGCTCGTCGTGGAGGGCGCCGCGCGGGGCGTGGAGTCCGTCCCGGGGGTACGGGTGGAGGCGGCGGCCGGTGGCGGGGACGATCTGATCGTGGAGCTGGCCGCGCGGGCGGCGGCGGACGGCGCGGACTGTGTGGTGGTCACGGCCGACCGTGAACTGCGCCGGCGGGTGGCGGCGCACGGTGCGGAGTGCGCCGGGCCCAGGACCGTACGCCGGCCACCGGAGCGCCGGCCGGCACCACGTCGGCCGTCGGAGGCTCGGCCCCGGGAGGCTCAGCCGCCGGACGCGGGCCCGGACCAGACCGGGGACAGGACCGCGGACCGGAGCACGGACGGGCCGCCGGACGGGCCGCCCGGAGGGCTCTCGGACGGGCCCTCGGAGGGTTCGCCCGGCGAGGGGACGTAGAGCACCGCTCCGTCGACCGTCCCCGGCAGCGGTTCGTAGCCCCGGGCGAGCAGCCCGCGCAGCGTGGGCAGCCGGTCGGGGGCGAAGGGCTTGCCTCGTGAGTCGTCGACGACCAGGGCGGGCGGGCGCGCGCGCAGTTCACCGACGAGTACCGGCCAGGTGCCCGCCATCGCGTACTTCTCGCCGACCCGGGGACCGTCCCTGCCGCCGCTGTAGTTGGTCAGCAGACCGGCCGTCAGATAGCGGCTGGCCGGGGCGCGGTCGGCGAGCCAGTAGATCTCCGGGTGTATCCCCCACACGAGGACCCGGTCCGCGGGCGCCGTACGGGCCCGTACGGCGTCCGCGAGGCGCTGGGCGTGGGCGAGTTCCGGCCGGGGCGCGAGGAGGCCCCAGGTGAGGAACAGCGCGCACGCGCAGGCCGAGGTGAGCAGCGCGGAGGCGAGCCGGTCCCGGGGCAGCGGGCGCAGCGCGGCGGTCGCCAGGAGCACCAGCGGCGGCATGAGCTGCAGGAAGTAGTGGCCGAAGAAGTGGAACCCGAGCAGGACGGCGGCGGACGAGGACGCGAGCCATACCCAGAGGTCGGCGCCCGGTCCGCCGGGGCCGCCGCGGGCGCGCAAAGCGCGGACGACGGGGGGCAGCAGTCCCGCGCAGGCGAGGCAGAGCAGGGCGGTGTTCGCCAAGGCCCGGGAGAGCACATGGAGTTCGGAGCCGGTGAGGGTGGCGTACGCGCCCGATCCGGTCACCGCCCAGAAGAGGAAGCCGGACGGTGAGGTGAGCAGGGCCACGGCCAGTACGGGCAGCACGAGCCCGGCGGAGAGCCTCCCGAGGGCGGCCCGGACGAGAGGGGCGGGCGCGGTGCGCGAGTCGTTCCAGAGCAGCCACAGGACCGGGGCGAGGACGGCGCCGCCGGTCTGTTTGGTCAGCAGCGCCCCGGCGACGGCGAGCCCGGCGGCGCCCCAGCGGCCCCGGCCCGCCCATCGGACCGCCGCGACGGTGAACGGCAGTATGAAGACCTCGAAGGTGGCCGCCTGGGCGTCCTCGGGGTTGAGCCCGATGGAGACCAGCGGGTGGAGGACCCCGGCGGTACGGCCCGCCCGGTCGCCCCAGCGCTCCCGGGCGATGGCGGCGAGCAGCGCCGCGGTGGTCAGCTGGGCGAGAACGGCGAGCGCCTTCACCGCGTACAGGGATTCGTCGCCGAAGAGCGCGAACGCCGATTCGTAGAGCCAGGGCAGCAGCGGCGGTTTCCGGTCGACGACGGTGTCGTACAGCGCTCCCCCGGCGGCCAGTATCCGGGCCTGGACGGCGAGATAGCCCTCGTCGGGGCTCCACAGCGGCGGGCGGAAGGAGGGCAGCCGGGTGACGAGCGTCAGCAGCGCGAGAACGGGGAGGAGCCGGCGCCAGTAGCCGGTGGTGGGGCGGACCGGCCGGGCGGGGGCCGGTGCGGGGCGCGGTGCGGGACGCCGCGGGGGCGTGACGTACCGGAGGGCGGGCGGCTCGACGACCATGCGCGGCACAGTAACCGGCCCCGCCGCCCGTGCCGGAGCAGGACATACGGGGCCGGGCCGCGTGGCGGACCTCCCCGTGGGGTGACGGGCCGTCAGCCGTCCACGTTGAGGCGGCTGTGCGCGCGTCCGTACAGGGCGTACACGACGACGCCGATGACCATCCAGGCACCGAAGCGGAGCCAGGTCTCCGCGGGCAGGTTGAGCATCAGCCAGAGGGAGGCGAGCACGGACGCGATCGGCAGGTACGGCACCAGCGGGGTGCGGAACGAGCGCGGCAGGTCGGGGCGCTTCCTGCGCAGGATGATGACGCCGAGCGCCACCACGACGAAGGCGAACAGCGTGCCGATGTTGACCAGTTCGGCCAGTTCCTCGATGGAGGTGAAGCCGGCGACGACCGCGACGATCAGCCCGAGCAGGACGGTGGAGCGGTACGGCGTGCCGAAGCGGTGGTGGACACGGGAGAAGGTACGCGGCAGCAGTCCGTCACGGCTCATCGCGAAGAACACGCGGGTCTGGCCGAGCAGCAGGATCATGCAGACCGAGGTGAGTCCGACGGCCGCGCCGAAACTGATCACCCCTGCCCAGAAGGGGTGGCCGACCGACTTGAAGGCGTCGGCGAGCGGGGCGTCCACCGTCAGCTGACTGTAATGCTGCATTCCGGTGACGACGAGCGAGACGGCGACATAGAGCACGGTGCAGATGAAGAGGGAGCCGAGGATGCCGCGGGGGACGTCGCGCTGCGGGTTGACGGTCTCCTCGGCGGCGGTCGCGACGATGTCGAAGCCGATGAAGGCGAAGAAGACGACGGCCGCGGCGGTGAAGATGCCCAGGACGCCGAAGTTGGTGGGGGTGTAACCGGCCATCAGCTGGATGAGCGGGGCCCTGAGCCCGCCGCCGCCTGCGGCGGGCTCGGACGGCGGGATGAACGGCTGGTAGTTGGCGCCGTTGACGAAGAACGCTCCGACGATGATCACGAGCAGGACGACGGTGACCTTGACGCCGACGATGATGCTGGTGACGCGCGAGGAGAGCTTGACGCCGACGACGAGGATGCAGGTCAGGACGAGGACGAGCAGGAACGCGAGCAGATCGAAGCCGAACCTCCCATGCTGCGTGCCGGAGAGGAAGTCCGGCAGACTCGCCCCGGCGTTGCCCAGCAGCGAGCGCACATAGCCGGACCAGCCGACCGCGACGACCGCGCAGCCCAGCGCCAGTTCCAGCACGAGGTCCCAGCCGATGATCCAGGCGGGCAGTTCACCGAGCGAGGCGTACGAGAAGGTGTAGGCGGATCCGGCGACCGGCACCGTCGAGGCGAACTCGGCGTAGCAGAGGGCGGCCAGCGCGCAGACGACCCCGGCGACGACGAAGGCGATGGCGGTGGCGGGCCCGGCCGTCTGCCTGGCCACGACACCGGTCAGGACGAAGATGCCGGTGCCGATGATCACACCGACGCCGAAGACCGTCAGATCGAGCGCGGAGAGGGACTTTCTGAGCGCGAACTCGGGGTCCTCGGTGTCACGGATCGACTGCTCGACGTCCTTGGTGCGGAAGACGCCGTTTCCGGCTGGTCCCGAGTCCTGCTGCGTACTCACCGGCGTACCTCCGTGTGCGCGTTCATCCGGCCATGATCGAGAGGCGTACTCCCGCCAAGCACCCGATATAGGCGGATTTCACACGGATGGGCCGATTGGACCACCCTTACAGGGCGGCCCCACCGGCCCATCAGCCACGTCGGTACGTCAGCGCGTGGGTACGACGGTTCAGTCGCGGGCGGCCTCCGTGGGCGAGTCCACCAGCCGGCCGTCCAGCCGCGCGACCAGGCCGGTGACCTGGCGCGCGATGTCCGGCGCGGTCAGCCCGATCTCGGCCATGACCTCCTTGCGGGAGGCATGGTCGAGGAAGCGCGGCGGAATGCCGAAGTCCCGCAGCGGCACGTCGACCCCGGCGTCGCGCAGCGCCTGGGCGACCGCCGAGCCGACGCCGCCGACGCGGCTGTTGTCCTCGACGGTGACGACCACGCGGTGCTGCTCGGCGAGCGGCGCGAGCGCCTCGTCGACCGGCTTGACCCAGCGCGGGTCGACCACCGTCGTCGAGATGCCCTGTTTGTCGAGAAGGTCGGCGATGTCCAGGCACATCGGGGCGAGCGCGCCGATGGAGACCAGCAGGACGTCCGCCGTGCCCTCCTCGGTCCTGCGCAGCACGTCCATGCCGCCGACCCGGCCGACGGCGGCGACCGCCGGGCCGACCGCGCCCTTGGAGTAACGGACCACGGTCGGGGCGTTCTCCACCGCGACGGCCTCGCGCAGCTGGGCACGGACCTGGTCGGCGTCGCGGGGGGCGGCGATCCGCAGCCCCGGCACGCACTGGAGCATCGACAGATCCCACATACCGTTGTGCGAGGCGCCGTCGGTGCCGGTGACCCCGGCCCGGTCCAGGACGAACGTCACCCCGCAGCGGTGCAGGGCGACATCCATCAGCAGCTGGTCGAAGGCGCGGTTGAGGAAGGTCGCGTAGAGCGCGAACACCGGGTGCACCCCGCCGGTGGCGAGGCCCGCGGCGGAGACCGCGCCGTGCTGCTCCGCGATCCCGACGTCGTACACGCGGTCGGGGAAGGCCTTCGCGAACTTCTCCAGACCGACCGGCTGGAGCATGGCCGCCGTGATGGCGACGATGTCCTCGCGCTCGTGCCCGAGCTTGACCATCTCCTCGCCGAACACCGAGGTCCAGTCCATGCCGGCGGCGGCGATGGGCAGACCGGTGTCGGGGTGGATGGGACCGATGCCGTGGAAGTGGTCGGCCTCGTCCTGCTCGGCGGGCTTGTAGCCGCGGCCCTTCTCGGTGATGCAGTGCACGATGACCGGGCCGCCGAAGCGCTTGGCGCGCAGCAGCGCGGACTCCAGGGCCTCGATGTCATGGCCGTCGATCGGGCCCACGTACTTCAGGCCGAGGTCCTCGAACATGCCCTGCGGGGCGATGAAGTCCTTCAGGCCCTTCTTGGCGCCGTGCAGGGTGTCGTAGAGGGGCCTGCCCACGACCGGTGTGCGGTCCAGGATCTCCTTGCCGCGGGCCAGGAAGCGCTCGTAGCCGTCGGTCGTGCGCAGGGTCGCGAGATGGTTCGCGAGACCGCCGATGGTCGGCGCGTACGAACGCTCGTTGTCGTTGACGACGATGACGAGCGGACGGTCCTTGGCGGCGGCGATGTTGTTCAGCGCCTCCCAGGCCATACCACCGGTCAGCGCGCCGTCACCGATCACCGCGACCACATGGTCGTCCTTCTTCAGGACCTCGTTGGCCTTCGCGAGACCGTCGGCCCAGCCCAGCACGGTGGAGGCGTGGGAGTTCTCGATGATGTCGTGGTCGGACTCGGCACGGGACGGATAGCCGGAGAGTCCGTTCCTGCTCCTGAGCTTCGAGAAGTCCTGACGGCCGGTGAGCAGCTTGTGGACGTACGACTGGTGCCCGGTGTCGAAGAGGACCTTGTCCTTGGGGGAGTCGTAGACACGGTGCAGGGCGATGGTCAGCTCGACGACACCGAGGTTGGGACCGAGGTGGCCACCGGTCTTGGAGACCGCGTCCACGAGGAAGGACCGGATCTCTCCGGCCAGCTGCTCCAGCTGCTCCGGGCCGAGCCGGTCCAGATCGCGCGGTCCCCTGATGCGGGTCAGCAACGCCACCCGTGCCTCCTAAGCGTTTGAGCTGTCGAGCATGCCGATCTGGCGAGTCTAATGTTCCACTCGCGCGGGTGGTCGGCGGGCGGTGGGTTCTACGTCACCCGATCGACGGTACGTACGTCATATCGGCTGTCCCCGGGCCAGGGCTGTGCCCGCCCCGGAGCGCAGCCGTGCCCGGCACCCCGTGAGGGTGCCGGGCACGGCGCGCGGGACCGCGGTCAGGCGCGACCCGCGGTCTTCTGGGTCTTGCGGGTGACGGAGTCGATGACGACGGTGGCCAGCAGCACACCACCGGTGATCATGTACTGGATCGGGGTGGCGATGCCCTCCAGGGCCAGTCCGTACTGGATCGAGGTGATGACCATGACACCGAGCAGCGCGTTCCAGGTGCGGCCCCGGCCACCGAAGAGGCTGGTGCCGCCGATGACGGCCGCCGCGATCGCGTTCATCAGCAGGTCGCCGGTGCCGGCGCCCTGGTTGGCCGCGGCGATCTTGGAGGCGATGAAGAGACCGCCGATGGCCGCGAACGTACCGGCGATCGAGTAGACCGAGACCCGGATCAGGGTGACGTTGATACCGGCGCGGCGGGACGCCTCGACGCTGCCGCCGAGCGCGAAGACCTTGCGGCCGTAGGTGGTGCGGCGCAGCACGAAGTCGGTCGCCACCAGGATCAGCAGGAAGATGACCGGCGCGAGGGGCAGACCCTTGTACTGGTTGAACATGAACGCCGCGGCGAAGGCGACGACCGCCAGGACCACCGTGCGCAACGCCGTCTCGCTGACCGGCCGGGACGGGACCCCGGCCGCCTCACGGCGGCGGTTCTCCAGGAAGGACGTCAGGAAGAACGCCACGACCGCGACGAGGGCGAGACCGTAGGCGGCCGCGACATCGGTGAAGTAGTAGGTGGTGAGCTTGGCGACCAGGCCGTCGGGGTTCAGGTTGATGGTGCCGTTGTCGCCCAGGATCTGCAGCATGAAGCCGAGCCAGAACAGCAGACCGGCCAGGGTGACGGCGAACGCGGGCGCGCCCACGCGGGCGAAGAAGAACCCGTGGATCGCGCCGATGACCGCGCCGCTGACGATGGCGACCACCAGGGCCAGCCACTCGTTCATCCCGTGAGTGACGCTCAGCACGGCGACGATCGCGCCGGACACGCCGCTGACCGAGCCGACCGAGAGGTCGATCTCGCCGAGCAGCAGGACGAAGACGATACCGACGGCGATCATGCCGGTGCCGACCATGGCGACGGAGATGTTGCTGAGGTTCTCCGCGGACAGGAAGTTCGAGTTCAGGCTCTGGAAGACCACGCAGATGATGAGCAGACCGATGACGACCGGGAGGGAGCCCAGGTCACCGGCGCGTATCTTGCGCTTGAACTCGGAGAGATAGCCCGCGAACCCCTGCTCGCGCACCAGCAGCCGGGGGTCCACCGCGGTGACGGCGCCTTCCGCCGCGGCGGGGGCGTCGACCGGGGCCGGGATCTGCTCTCCCGGGGTCTTCTCAAGAGACGTGGAGGTGTTGTCCGTACTCACTTCTGAACCTCCACGGTGCGCGACGCGCGGCGGGTCACGGCATTGTCCGTGGCGCCGGTGATGGCGGCGATGATCTCTTCCTGAGAGGTGGACGCGACGTCGAAGACGCCGTTGTTGCTGCCCAGCCTGAGCACGGCCACCTTGTCGGCGACGGCCTTGACGTCGGCCATGTTGTGGCTGATGAGGAGCACGGCGAGACCGCGCTCCCGGAGCCGCTCGACGAGGTCGAGCACCTGGGCGGTCTGCTCGACGCCGAGCGCCGCCGTCGGCTCGTCGAGGATCACGAGCTTGGGGTCGCCGAGCATCGACCGGGCGATGGCCACGGTCTGCCGCTGGCCGCCGGAGAGCGAGGCGATCGGGATACGGACACTGGGTATCCGGATCGAGAGTGTGGTGAGCAGTTCGCGCGAGCGGCGCTCCATCTCGACCTCGTTGAGGACGCCCCAGCTGCGGAGCTCCCTGCCGAGGTAGAGGTTGCCGACGACGTCGATGTTGTCGCAGAGCGCCAGGTCCTGGTAGACGGTCGCGATGCCCAGGTTCTGGGCGTCGTGCGGCCGGCCGATCGAGACGGGGCCGCCCTCCCACTCGATGACGCCGTCATCGATGGGGTGTACGCCGGCGATGGTCTTCACCAGCGTTGATTTCCCGGCGCCGTTGTCGCCCACGAGGGCGACCACCTCACCGGAGTGGACCTCAAGCTCTACGTCGGTGAGCGCCTGGACGGCACCGAATCGCTTGGAGACCCCTCGCAACGCCAGCACGGGCGTAGCGGTCACGTGAACCATCTCCTTCGCCGCCTGACCGGCGGGGATGCCGCGCCGGGGGGAGGCGCGGAGGTCGAGCAGAAGAGACAAGCAAGGGGGCCGGCCGCGCGGGACCGGTCATGGACGTCGCGCGGCACGGCACGCGGGACGCACCGGATGGGCCGGAGTGGTTCCGTCCGGCACCCCGCCCCAGCCGCGGGGCATTGACGGTCGGGGTGCCGGACAGGCTTTCACCGGGGGAGGTCACCGGGCGGTCCCTGAACGGGCTACTTCAGGCCGATCGCGTCGCAGCCGGCCTTGTACTTGGCGGTGCAGATCTCACCGGCCGTGTAGATGCCCTCCTTGATGACCGTGTCGCTGATGTTGTCCTTCGTCAGCGAGACGACCGGGACGAGCACGGACGGGACACCCTTGGTGGTCGGGCTGTCCACGGTCTGCTTCGCGATGGAGTCGAGCTTCTCGCCCTTGGCGAGCGCGACGGCCATCTCGGCGGCCACGGCCGCCTCCTGCGGGTAGGACTTGTAGACGCTCATGAACTGCTCGCCCGTGACGATGCGCTGCACACCGGCGAGTTCGGCGTCCTGGCCGGTGACCGGCGGGAGCTTGCTGAACCCGGCGCCCTTGAGCGCGGTGATGATGCCGCCCGCCATGCTGTCATTGGCGGAGTAGACGCCGATGATCTTGTCCTTGCCGATGGCGGAGATGGCGCCCTCCATGTTGGCGTTGGCGTTCTCCGGCTTCCACTCCTTGGTGTCGTACTCCTTGCCGATGTTCACCTTGCCGTCGAGCTCGGAGTGCGCGCCCTTCTTGAACAGGGCGGCGTTCGGGTCGGTGACGGCACCGTTCATCATCACGATCTGACCGGACTTGGCCTTGGAGCCCAGCGCTTCGAGGAGCGCCTTGCCCTGGACCCGGCCGACCTCTTCGTTGTCGAAGGAGGTGTACGCGTCGATCGGCCCCTCGGCGAGACGGTCGTACGCCACGACCGGTATGCCCGATTCCTTGGCCTTCTTCACCGAGCTGGCGATGGCCTTGGAGTCGACCGCGTCCACGACCAGCACGTCGACCTTGTTGGTGACCATGGTGTCGACCTGCTGGTTCTGCAGCGTCGCGTCCTGCTTGGCGTTGGCGTAGACGACCTTGCCCGTGCCGTCGGTCAGCTCGCTGACCTTCTTCTCGATCAGCGGCTTGTCGAACTTCTCGTACCGCGCCGTCTGGTTCTCCGGCAGCAGCAGGCCGACCGTGATCGGGCCCTTCTTGTCCGACGTGGACGCTTCGGCCTTGTCTCCGGACTCCTTCGCACTGCCACAGGCGGCGAGGGAGACGGCCATAGCGGTAGCGGCGGTGGCCACGGCAGCACGACGCATCTTCGCGTTCACTTCAAAAACCTCCCTGACGAGGCCGCGTCGTTGCGGCCGAGGTGGCAGGAAGTCAACTCCGGCCCGGGGCCAGCGTCAAGGAGTAAATCCTTAACGAGATGACAACGGTGCCATTCGTTATCTAAGTGAAGGCAGGCGTTCCCGCCGGAAGGGCGCTCTCCAGAAGGGTCGAATCACCCATCTCGCTCAGGACGAGGGCGAGTGCGCCGAGCACCTCGGCCCGGCCGCCGAGCGCCCCCGGAAGCACCGACAACTGCCGTGCCGCGCTGGGGATCGCGTACCGGGAGACGGACTCGCGGATGGGCCCGAGCACCAGTTCCCCAGCCTCCGCCAGATCCCCGCCGAGCACCACCCGGCTGGGGTTCAGGAGATTGCACAGATTGGCCACGCCGCTGCCGATGTGCCGGCCGACATCGGCGATCACCCGGCGGCAGCCCGGATCGCCCTCCCTGGCGAGCTGGACGACGCGCTCCAGGGTGAGGTCCGCGCCATGGCTGGGCTGGAGCAGCGGCAGTACGTAGCGGGCCGCCGTGAAGGTCTCCAGGCAGCCGCGGTTGCCGCAGCGGCAGACGGGGCCCGACTCGTCGAGCGTGATGTGCCCGATCTCGCCGGCCGTACCGCCGGGACCGCGGTAGATCTGGCCGGCTATCACCAGCCCGGCGCCGACCCCGCTGGCGACCTTGATGTACGCGAGGTCCTTCACCCCGCGACCGCTCCCCCAGACCAGCTCGCCGAGGGCGCCGAGGTTGGCGTCGTTGTCGACGTACACCGGTACGCCGAGCCGCCCGGCCAGCTCGTCGCTGGGGTTGATGCCGGTCCATCCGGGGAGGATCGAGGTGGAGCCGAGCGTGCCCGATTCGACGTCTATCGGCCCGGGGACGCCGAGGCCGACTCCGATCACCTTCTGACGGCTGACGCCGGTGGTGACGATCAGCCGCTCGACGAGTTCCTCGGCCCGCCCGAAGCCCTGGGCGGACGAGGCGTCCACGTCGAGGGGCTCCGACTCCTCCGCGAGCACCTGGTGGGCGAGGTTGCCGATCGCCACCCGCAGATGCGTATGGCCGAAATCCACCCCGATGACCGTGCCCGCGTCCCCGCTGAGCGAGACGCTGCGGGCCCGGCGGCCCCCCGCCGAGGTGGGCGTGACCTGGACCGTCCCGCCGTCCTTCAGCTCACGGACGATATTGGAGACCGTGGCCGCCGACAGTCCCGTGCTTCTGGCGATCTCCGCCTGGGTGAGCGAACCGGCCATACGCACCGCGCGTACGACCCGTTCGAGGTTGGCCCGGTGCAGAGACGACTGCGACCCCGGAGTCTCCACGACTCATCCACTCCTGCCCTTGGCAGGCGGCACGACCACCGCCCCCGGCCGGGGCCGCGCCAATGAGACCCCGACGTATCTCCAACTTGTGAACCCTAAGCTCAGCCCTCGGGGCACCTCCCCGTCAAGACCTTGAGCAATGGGAACACGCCGAACCGCCCGCCGACCGGGGTCGGCGGGCGGTTCGTCCGGATCTCGGTTCCGGAACGAGCGGACTACTTGAGCGCTCCGGCCGTCAGTCCGGCCACCACCTGACGCTGGAAGATGATGTACGCGGCGAGTACGGGCAGCATCGCCATCACGAGGCCGGCGAAGAGACCGGACCAGTCCCCCTTGTACCCCTGGCTGACGGCGAGCTGCACCAGCCCCTGGGAGAGGACCTTGTTGTCCGGGTCGGTGTTGAGCACCGTGGGCAGCAGGTACTGGTTCCACTGCCCCAGGAAGTTGAAGATCCCGACGCTGATCAGACCCGGCTTGGCCATCGGCAGCATCACCTGGAAGAAGGTCCGGGTGTGCGAGGCCCCGTCGATGATCGCCGCTTCCGCCACCGAGGTCGGCAGCGTTCTGAAGAACGAGGTCAGGAAGAAGACCGTGAACGGCAGCGAGTAGGCGATGTAGACCAGGATCAGACCGTGGATCGTGTTCAGCAGGCCCATGTTGTTCATGACATAGAACAACGGGACCAGCGCGAGGATGATCGGGAAGCTCATCCCGCCGATGAACAAGTAATAGATGAACCGGTTCCCCGGGAACTCGAAGCGGGCCAGTACGTACGCGGCCATCGAGCCGAGCAGCAGCGTGCCGACCAGTGAACCCGCCACCACCAGAACGGTGTTGAGGAAGTAGTCGCTCATATGCGCCTGGGTCCAGGCACGCGACCAGTTCTCGAAGCGCAGCGTGTCCGGCAGCGACCACGGCGAGGTGAAGATCGACTTGTCGTCCTTGAAGGACGTCATGACCGCCCACAGCAGCGGCATCGCGACCAGGAAGGCCCAGATGACGAGCACGCCGTGGGAGAAGACGTTGAGGACGCCGCCGGTCCTCGACTCCTTGTCGGGCGGGGCGGCCGTCTTGGTCACGGCGGGCCGGGTCCGTACCGCGTCGGCCGGCGGAGGCGTGTCGGCGGGGGGAGGGGTCTCAGTGGTCTTCATCAGAACTCCAGCCGCTCACGTCGACCCAGCCGCATCACGATGGCGGCGAAGGCCAGCGTGACGATGAGGAGGGCGACACCGATCGTGGTCGCATAGGCCGCCTGACCGTCACGGAACGCCTTCTGGTAGACGAGCAACGTCAGCACATTGGTGGAATCGGCGGGACCGCCCGGTCCCACGGTCATGATCTGGACCACCGCGAAGGACTCCGCGCCCAGGGCGAGGATGCCCATATAGACCCAGCCGGACTGCACGGTGTCCCACAGCAGCGGCAGGGTGATCCGGAAGAAGGTGGTGAAGCGGCTCGCGCCGTCCAGCAGCGCCGCCTCGTAGAAGTCCTTCGGGATGGAGGCCATGCCCGCGGAGAAGAGGACCACGAAGAAGCCGGTCGTACTCCACACCAGGACGGCCATCACACACCACAGCGCGAGCTTCGGATCGCCCAGCCACTCCGGCTTCACACTGTCCAGGCCGACCGCGCCGAGCGCGGAGTTGATGGCGCCGCTGTTCGGGTTGTACGCGAACTGGAAGAGCAGGGCGACGATCGCGATCGAGAGCACTTGCGGGAAGAAGTAGACGATCTTGTAGAACGAGGATCCGCGGACCCCCGAGATGGCCGCCCCCTTCCGGCTGCGCCCGCCGACATTCAGCATGAAGGCGAAGAACAGCGCGAGACCGAGGACCACCACGGGCAGCAGGAGCGCGAAGGTCAGACTGTGCTGGAGGGAACTCCAGAAGGTGTCGTCATCGAGCATCCGGATGTAGTTGTCGAAGCCCACCATCGCGAAGTCGGGGCTGAGACCGGTCCAGTCCGTGAACGAGTAATAGATGGACTGGATGAATGGCCATACGACAAAGAGCGCGTATATCGCCAGGGGGAATACCAGAAACCCCACAATGAACCGGTATTTGCCGTGCTGCATGTCTCCCGACCCCGAATCTCCGGCGGGTATCGCCGTGCTGCCTTGGGGGGCCCGTGCGCCGGGCCGGAACCGGAAGCCCCGGCGGGGCCTCCGGTCACTTCCACTCCTACTGGTGCTTGTAGTGCTTGATGGAGGTGTCCTTGGCGGCCGCGTCGGCGTACTCCTGGCACTTCTTGATGGCCTCGGCGGGGGTCAGGCGTCCGGCCATCATCTCGCCGAGCGCGCCCACTCCGATCTTTTCCTTCTGGAGGGCCACGTACCAGTCCTGGAGCCGCGGGTTGAGCACGTTGGCGCCGGCCTTGGCCAGCGCGTCCACCCCGGACTGCAGCGCGGTGGAGAGGGTGAGTCCGTCGGTGCCGCCGTTGAAGGAGCTCAGCGACTTCACCTTGGACGTGAAGTTCTTCGACGACGCCTCGCTCAGCATGATGCGCAGCTGCTCCATGCCGCCGTCGGGGTTCTTGGCGTTCGCCGGTACGACGAAGGGCTCGCCGCCGGACGCCCAGAGCGTGCCGAACGGGAGCTTGTCCGAGCTGTCCAGGCTGGACGGCGCGGCCACCTTCATCTGGAAGTCCTTCGGCGTCGTCTTCGCCGCCTCGTTCTCCACCCAGGAGCCGTTCGGGATGAACAGGGCCTTGCCCTCGGTCCAGGCGGTCTGCGACTGGATGTGGTCGAGACCCGGGGTGCCCTGGAGGATGTAGCCCTTCTTGAACAGCTCGAAGTACGCCTCGAAGGCGGACTTCACGGCAGGGTGCTTCCAGGCGTTGGGCTCCAGGTTGTCAATGGCGTCGAGGACCTCGCGGCCACCGATCTTGCCGATGAACGGGTAGAGCGAGAAGGGCACGTAGTACGGGTACTTGCCGGCGTACGTCCACCCCGCGATGCCCTGCTTCTTGGCCTTCGCGCAGAGGGCCAGCATCGCGTCCCAGTCCTCGGGGTACTCCGCGTCGAGCCTGTCCAGCGCGGTCTGCGAGTACCACACGCCGTAGACGGTGTACGCGTAGTAGAGGATCCACACCGGGTCGCCGTCGAACTGGCCCATCTCCACGACGCCGGGGCGCAGCGTGTCGCGGACCTTCTTGGCCGGGTCGTCGACGGAGGGGGCGTCCAGCAGCGGGGTGAGGTCGGCGAGCTGCTTCTTGCCGACGAGAACGCCCATGTCCATCTGCTCGGCGCCCGAGTTGTCGATCAGGTCGGGCGGGGTGCCGCCGTTGAAGCGCGGCTGGAGCTCGGACTGGATCTTCTGGGTCGGGGTGAACTTCACCTCCGCGTCGGGGAAGGCCTTCTCGTACTGCTTGACGGCGTCCGTCGCGTACTCCGTACCGAATCCGCCGTCGAACAGGACGAAGTCGAGAGGCGCGCTCGCGTTCACGCCGAGCGGGTTCTTCTCGGTCGCCTTGCCCTTCTCGACCTTCTTGTCGCTCCCGCTGTCGCTGCTGGCGCACGAGGCCAGGAAGCTCATCGTCGGGACGGTGATCAGACCGATCGCGGCGGACCGCTTGATCACATCGCGACGGCCGAGGCCCTCGCTGTTCTGAGCGGAGGTGGATCCCATGCTCAAGTCCTCGCCTTCTCCAGGACTCAGGCGGTGTACCGGTCGCCCGTCCTTCTCTTCTGAGGCGAAGGGCCCCGCCACCGCGGTCAAATGTAGCTGGGTCGTGCGGAATTGCTGCGCTCGATCGTGCCCGATCGTGCTCGATCGCATCGCTTGGGGGGACGCCGACAGGTATAGTCCACTTCCCGCCGACGGGGCAAGATCGAAAGCAGGTTTGGACGGCAGTCTTTCCCGAGTTGAGACCTCGTGGATATCTGAGCCGGGTGTGTACTCATTCGACCACCTCGGTCTCTCCAGAATGAGCCATTCCGAACACGCCATCCCTGCAACACCCTTGACACCACACGACACTTGGCCCCTACTGGACCCTGCGCTCCCGTTTGACAACGTTGTCCAACTTGGTACGCAGGACGAAAGGCTCGGTATGCGGCAGAGAACCGGACCCCGGCGCAGACAATGGCATACGGCCGCCCTCGTGGCGGCGGCCTCACTGCTCGTCGTAACAGCACAGTCGGCGGCTATAGCACAACCCGCTCAACCAAAGTCGGCGGAAAGGGAATTCGCCTCCTCCTTCGAAGCGGACGAACCCCAGCCGGAGTGGCGCAACACCGTCGAAGTGGGACCCGACGGAGAGAAACGGGCATCCGGTGTCGACGGCGGCTTCACCAACGGAATTCCGGGCAATGTCACGGACCGGGTCGTCGAGCTGCGGGCCAGCGACGAGAACACCGGCGGCGGTGAGACCAAGGAGAACCTCGTCGACGTCCAGCCGGCCACGAAGTGGCTGGCGTTCGAGCCCACCGCCTGGATCGAGTTCGATCTCGACGAGCCGGTCAAGGTCGTCACGTACGCGCTGACCTCCGCGAACGACCATGCCGAGCGCGACCCCAAGGACTGGACGCTCCAGGGCTCCACCGACGGCAAGGAGTGGAAGGAGCTGGACTCCCGGAAGGGAGAGACCTTCACGGAGCGGTTCCAGACCAAGTCCTACGACGCCGCCGTCGAGGCCCCGGCCGCCTACCAGCACTTCCGGCTGGACATCACGGCGAACAACGGCGCCTCGGACGCGACCCAGCTCGCCGACGTGCAGTTCTCCGACGGCGACACGAGCACGCCCGCGCCGCAGGACATGCGCACCCAGGTGGACCGCGGCCCCTCCGGCTCCCCCACCGCCAAGGCCGGCGCCGGATTCACCGGCACACGAGCACTGAAGTACGCCGGTACGCACCAGCCGGAAGGGCGGGCGTACTCGTACAACAAGGTCTTCGACGTCCAGACGGCCGTGCGGCGCGACACCGCGCTCTCGTACCGGATCTATCCCTCCCTCCCGGAGACGGATCTGAACTATCCGGCCACGAACGTCTCGGTCGATCTCGCCTTCACCGACGGCACCTATCTGAGCGATCTGAAGGCGACCGACGCCCATGGCGGGCTGCTGACCCCGCAGGGCCAGGGCGACGCCAAGCGGCTCTATGTCAACCAGTGGAACCAGGTGGACGCCCGGATCGGCGCCGTGGCGGCCGGCAGGACCGTCGACCGGATCCTGGTGGCGTACGACTCCCGCACCGGCCCCGCGAAGTTCCAGGGCTGGATCGATGACATCAGCCTGGCGCCCAAGGCCGCCGAGAAGCGGCTCGCGCATCTGTCGGACTACGCCTCCACCACCCGGGGCACCAACTCCAGCGGCTCCTTCTCACGCGGCAACACCTTCCCCGCGACCGCCGTGCCGAACGGCTTCAACTTCTGGACGCCGGTGACCAACGCCGGTTCCACCAGCTGGCTCTACGAGTACAGCCGCGCCAACAACGCCGACAACCTGCCGACCGTGCAGGCCTTCAGCGCCAGCCATGAGCCGAGCCCCTGGATGGGCGACCGGCAGACCTTCCAGCTGATGCCGTCGGTGGCCGCCGAGACGCCCGAGGCGTCCCGTACGGCGCGGGCGCTGCCCTTCCGGCACGAGAACGAGACCGCGAGGCCGCACTACTACGGCGTGACGTTCGAGAACGGTCTCAAGACCGAGATGACCCCGACCGACCACGCGGCGATGATGCGGTTCACCTACCCCGGCGACAACGCCAGCGTGGTGTTCGACAACATCTCCAACGCGGGCGGGCTCACGCTCGATCCGGCGACCCGCTCCTTCTCCGGCTTCTCCGATGTCAAGAGCGGACTGTCGACCGGCGCGACACGGCTTTTCGTATACGGCGTCTTCGACGCGCCCGTCACCGCGAGCGGCAAGCTCACCGGCGGCGGGGGCGCCGACGTCACGGGCTATCTGCGCTTCGACGCCGGCAAGGACCGTACGGTCACCCTGCGCCTGGCGACCTCGCTGATCAGCCTCGACCAGGCGAAGAAGAACCTCTCCGACGAGATCCCCGCCACCACCCGCTTCGAGCGGGTCGAGGACCGGGCGCAGAGCGCCTGGGACGCCATCCTCGGACGGGTGGAGGTGGAGGGCGCGGACCACGACCAGCTGACGACGCTCTACTCCAGCCTCTACCGGCTGTATCTGTATCCCAACTCCGGCTTCGAGAACACCGGGACGAAGTCCCGCCCGAAGCAGCAGTACGCCAGCCCGTTCTCGCCGCAGACCGGGCCCGACACCCCGACGCACACCGGCGCGAAGATCGTCGACGGCGAGGTGTACGTCAACAACGGCTTCTGGGACACGTACCGCACGACCTGGCCCGCGTACTCCCTCCTCACCCCGAAGAAGGCGGGCGAGCTGGTGGACGGCTTCGTCCAGCAGTACAAGGACGGCGGCTGGATCTCCCGCTGGTCCTCCCCCGGCTACGCGGATCTGATGACCGGCACCAGCTCGGACGTGGCCTTCGCCGACGCCTATGTCAAGGGGGTCGACTTCGACGCGGAGGCGGCGTACGAGGCGGCGCTGAAGAACGCGACGGTGGTACCGCCCAGCTCGGGAGTGGGCCGCAAGGGCATGGAGACGTCGCCGTTCCTCGGCTATGCCTCCACGGAGACCCATGAGGGCCTGTCCTGGTCGCTGGAGGGCTACCTCAACGACTACGGCCTGTCGAAGATGGGCGAGGCGCTCTACAAGAAGACGAAGAAGGCGCGGTACAAGGAGGAGTCCGACTACTTCCGCAACCGCGCCCAGAGCTATGTCTCGCTCTTCGACTCGAAGGCCGGCTTCTTCCAGGGCCGTAACCTCAAGGGCGACTGGCGGGTCCCCTCCGGCTCGTTCGACCCGCGCGTATGGGGTTACGACTACACCGAGACGAACGCGTGGGGCTACGCCTTCACTGCGGTGCAGGACAGCCGCGGGCTCGCCAACCTCTACGGCGGACGCCCCGGTCTCGGGGACAAGCTGGACACCTACTTCTCGACCCCCGAGACGGCCGGCCCCGAGTTCGTCGGCTCGTACGGCGGCGTGATCCACGAGATGACGGAGGCGCGTGACGTACGGATGGGCATGTACGGCCACTCCAACCAGGTCGCCCACCACGCCGCGTACATGTACAACGCGGCCTCGCAGCCCTGGAAGACCCAGGAGAAGGTGCGCGAGGTCCTGGGGCGGCTGTACGTCGGCAGCGAGATCGGCCAGGGCTACCACGGCGACGAGGACAACGGCGAGCAGTCGGGGTGGTACCTCTTCTCGGCGCTCGGCTTCTATCCGCTGGTGATGGGCAGCGGGGAGTACGCGGTCGGCTCGCCGCTCTTCACCAAGGCGACCCTCCGTCTGGACAACGGCCGCACGCTGGTCGTCAAGGCGCCGAAGAACAGCGACAAGAACATCTACGTCCAGGGGCTGAAGGTCAACGGCAAGTCCTGGAACTCCACGGCGCTCCCGCACGATCTGCTGGCGCGCGGCGGGCAGCTGGAGTTCGCGATGGGCCCGAAGCCGTCGTCCTGGGGCACGGGCAAGGACGCGGCGCCTGTCTCGATCCAGCAGGACGACAAGGCCCCGTCACCGCGCACGGACGCCCTGACCGCGTCGGGCCCGCTCTCCGACAACTCCTCGGGCACCTCGGCGCCGGTCGGGTCCGTGGAGCTGCCGGTGGCATCGGCGACGAAGGCGGTCCAGTACACGCTGACGTCGTCCACGGCCGCGAAGGCCCCGGCCGGCTGGACACTGCAGGGCTCGGCGGACGGCACGAACTGGCGGACGCTGGACACGAGGACGGCGCAGTCCTTCGCCTGGGACCGGCAGACCCGGGCCTTCACCATCGCCAAGCCGGGCACGTACGCGAAGTACCGCCTGGTGAGCGACGCTCCGTCGACCCTGGCGGAGGTGGAACTGCTCCGCTAGCGGAGTGAGCCGAACAGCCGGAACGGGTCACCCGCGAGTGCGGGTGACCCGTTCCGCCGCGCCGGGGTCCAGATTCCACCGGACACGGGAACAGGCTCTAACGGCCCGACCGACGCTCGATCCGGCCCCGCACGGCGACCGCCCGGGGGTCGTCGTGGCCGGCGAGGAGCGCCAGCGCCTCCGTCCAGTGCCCGAGCGCCGCTTCCGGATCGTCGGCGAACAGCGCCTCGGCCAGACCGTCGAGGGCCATGGCCTCGTCCCAGGTGTCACCGAGTTCACGGTGGACGGCGACGGCCCGCCGGTGGAAGTGCGCCGCCTCCTCGTCCCGGCCCAGCCGCCGGTACACCTCGGCCGTGCTGTTCCAGGCGAGGGCTTCCCGGCTCTGGTTTCCCAGCCGGCGGTGGAGGGTCGCGGACCGCTGGTAGGAGGTGAGCGCGTCCGCCGGCCGGCCGTTGGCCCGCTGGGCGTCGCCCAGCGCGAGGAGCCAGTAGCCTTCGAGCCGGTGATCGCGCAGTGTGAGAGCGATGTCCACGGCGTCGCGGGCCGTGCCGAGCGCCTTCTCCGCTTCTCCCTGTTCCAGCTCCAGGTGACTGAGGAGTCGCAGGATGTTGCCCTCGCCCCGTGGGTTGTTCAGGGCGCGGTGGGACGCCAGCGCCCGCCGGGCGGCGGTGAACGCCTCGGGGAGACGGCCGGCGCGGTAGTGGGCTCCGGCGAGATTGGAGAGCACCGTCGCCTCCCAGTGGGCGGCGTCCTGCTCCCGGAAGGCCGTGATGGCCTGCTCGAAGAGGTCGGCGGCCCGGGTGAGCTCCCTCCTGTGGAGATGAACCAGTCCGATCAGGTTGAGCGAGTGTGCCTCCCCGGCCCTGTCCCCCAGCTCACGCCAGATCCGCAGGGCCGCGCTGTGGTTCTCGTGGCTCTCGCCGAGGCGGTTGTTCCGGGTGTGACTCATCCCCAGCTCGGTGAGCAGCTGAGCCTCTCCCCGGCGGTCACCCAGCCGGCGCGCCGCCGCCAGGCCGATGCGACCGACCGTCGGCCAGTCGGCGACGGGAGCGGAGGGAGAGTACGCGTTGGCCAGAACCGCTGACAGGTGCCAGGCGAGCCGGTCGTCTCCCGTATGGGCGGCGACGCGCACGGCCTGGAGCAGATTGGTGTGCTCGCGCTCCGCCCAGTCCACGGCGGCGTCGAAGTCGGCGAAGGACAGAGGCCGTACCTCCGCCGCGGGCGGGGACAGCTCCAGATGGAGTTCGGCGGGGCTGATCCAGCTCTGCGCGGCGTCCGCGGTGTGCAGATACCAGTCCAGTATCCGGCGAAGCGCCGCCGTCCGTCCCTCGGGCGGTTCCTCATGCTGCGCCTGATCGGTGGCATAGGCCCGCAACAGGTCGTGGAACTGGTAACGGTCCGGCGCGGTCTGTTCCAGGAGATGGGCGCCGACGAGTGAGTCCAGCAGCTGCCGGGCACGAGGGGCGGTCAGTCCGGCGAGAGCGGCGGCGGCATGAAGCCCGAACTCGGGACCGGGGTGCAGACCGAGCAACCGGAACAGACGGGCCGCGCTGTCGGGCAGAGCACGGTAGGACCAGGCGAAGACGGTGCGGACCGCTTCGGCCTCCTCGTCGTCCCCCGTGCTGAGGGCGTCCCAGAGGCCGCTCTCGTCCCGCAGATCCGCGATCAGGTCGTCCAATTTCATATGCGGTCGGCTGGCGGCGCGTTCGGCGGCGATCCGCAGGGCCAGTGGCAGCCGGGCGCAGAGTCCGGCCAGTTCGGTGAGCTTCTCCAGATCGTCTTCCGGCCGGTAGCCCGCGGTGACGGCCCGCAGCAGGGCCACGGCTTCCGGCTGTGGCAGCGTCCCCAGGGTCAGTCGGCGTGCCCCGTCTCTGACAGCGAGTCCGGACAACCGGCTGCGGCTGGTGACGACCACCAGACAGCCCGCGCTGCCCGGCAGCAACGGGCGGACCTGGCCGACCGTGGCAGCGTTGTCAAGGACGATCAGCATCCGGCGGTCGGCCAGAAAGGAGCGGTACAGCGCGGCGGCGGCATCGACGTCCTGTGGTACCGACCGGGGCCGTACACCGAGCGCGCCGAGAAAGCGGTGCAGAGCTTCCGGCGCCGTGACCGGCTCGCCCGGGTCGTAGCCACGCAGATTGACATAGAGCTGACCGTCGGGAAAGCGGTCCTGTACCTGATGGGCCCAGCGCAGGGCGAGCGAGGTCTTTCCCGCACCGGCGGTACCGGCGATCACGCAGACGGAGATGACGAGCGGATGACCGTCCTCATCGGCCAGAACGGCGTTCAGCTCGTCGAGTTCATGCGCGCGATTCACAAACCCCCGCACATCAGCGGGGAGTTGCCGGGGTGTGGTGTTCGTGGAACTGTCCTCGGTCTCCGCGGCGTGCTCATGGAAATGGATTCCCCCGCTCACGCTTCCGGCCTGGACAACATCGCGTGAAGTGCCCGACAGGTCGTTGTGCGACCTGCCGGGGCGCTTCTCGTCTCTGCCGTGCTCGTTGATCGTCCTACTCCGCGTTCGTCGTCGGCGGGGGAAGATGCGCTACCTCGCGAGCGAAGTAGCTCTCCACGTCCTCGCCCGCTCCGTAGATTTCCTTGATGTAGCTCTCCCAGCGTCCGACGATCCCGCTGTCGGAATAGCGGATCGCTCCTTGCGAAGCGCCGGACTCGTCATAGAGCACCTGGTAGAGCGTGCTTCCGCCGAGGATGACCACTTCCGGCAGGGGTCCTTCGCTCTCCGCCGCGGCTAACACTTCGGCACTTACCGTACGGATTCTCTCACCGTATTCCGCTCGCTGCCGCAGTGAATGCAGCTCCCATTGCAGATAGGGCGTCAGCGGCCGTTCCACTACACGCACCCGGTGGAAGACGAAGCCACGACGTTCGTCGTCACGGGCGGACTCGAGGAGATCATCGCGTCGTTCGTCGATGAGCCGCAGCGCCTCTTCCCACTCGCCTCGGGAGAGCGCGTCCCGGCTGGCACTGCCCTGTTCCCGGAAGTGCTGCCGCCGTTCGAGCTTCCAGGACTCAGCGTCGCGAATCGCCGCATCCCGTTCCCGGAAGTCCCGCTTGTAGACATCTCGTACGAGCCTCTCGCCCCGCTCGGGCGGGAGAGTCGGAGCGCGCAGGTCAAGCATCCGCGATATCCGTCTTGGCGGCGCTGAGCATGTTTCCGGGGATGACGACCAGCCGTTCGTCCGCGGCGAGAGTGACGCCCTTCGGCAGTCGCGGACCGTAAGAGGAGGTGAGGTCCCGGCCGATCACCGCGATATCACCGTTGTCGAGCTGCCAGATGTCCGGGCAATCGTCGCGTCCATCGGAATGGCCTAATTCCTCGGCCGACTTTCCGAGTCGCCGCTCGAATAACGCGGACGGATCTGCCTCCCAGGCACGTGCCATGCCTGCCTCCACTCAGGGTTGATTGAGTGCGCGACTGAGCCACAGTCTATGTGTGCCCGATTACTCAGAGCAACGTCCTGTGGGGGCGGGTTCTCGCCATAGAACGCGGCGAGGGCTGTGCCCCGTACGCGTACGTACGGGGCACAGCCCTCAACTGACCGTGATAAAGCCCTACTTGCGGATCAGGCTGCGCAGCACGTACTGCATGATGCCGCCGTTGCGGTAGTAGTCCGCCTCACCCGGGGTGTCGATACGGACGACCGCGTCGAACTCGACGCCCGTGTCCGTCGTCACCTTGACCGTGCGCGGGGTGGTGCCGTTGTTCAGCTCCGTCACGCCGGTGAAGGAGAAGGTCTCCTCGCCGGTCAGGCCCAGGGCCTGCGCCGAGGCGCCCTCCGGGTACTGGAGCGGCAGCACGCCCATGCCGATCAGGTTCGAGCGGTGGATGCGCTCGTACGACTCGGCGATGACGGCCTTCACGCCGAGCAGCGCGGTGCCCTTGGCGGCCCAGTCGCGGGACGAGCCCGAGCCGTACTCCTTGCCCGCCAGGACGACCAGCGGGGTGCCGGCGGCCTGGTAGTTCTGGGAGGCGTCGTAGATGAAGGAGACCGGGGCGCCCTCGACCGTGAAGTCGCGGGTGAAGCCGCCCTCCGTGCCCGGGGCGATCTGGTTGCGCAGCCGGATGTTGGCGAACGTACCGCGGATCATGACCTCGTGGTTGCCGCGGCGGGAACCGTACGAGTTGAAGTCGCGGCGCTCGACGCCGTGCTCCGTGAGGTACGTGCCGGCCGGGGTGTCGGCCTTGATCGCACCCGCCGGGGAGATGTGGTCGGTGGTGACCGAGTCGCCGAGCTTCGCCAGCACGCGGGCGCCGGTGATGTCCTCGACCGGGGACGTCTCCATCGTCATGCCCTCGAAGTACGGGGGCTTGCGGACGTAGGTGGACTGCGGGTCCCACTCGAAGGTGTTGCCGGTCGGGATCGGCAGCGCCTGCCACTGCGCGTCGCCCGCGAAGACGTCCGCGTAGGACTTGTTGAACATGTCCTCGCCGATGGCGTTGGCCACGACGTCGTTGACCTCGGCCTCGGTGGGCCAGATGTCCGCGAGGTGGACCGGCTTGCCGTCCTGGTCGACGCCCAGGGCGTCCTTGGTGATGTCCACCTTCATGGAGCCGGCCAGGGCGTACGCGACGACCAGCGGCGGCGACGCCAGGTAGTTCATCTTGACGTCCGGGTTGATCCGGCCCTCGAAGTTGCGGTTGCCGGAGAGCACAGAGGTGACCGCGAGGTCGTGCTCGTTGACGGCCTTGGAGACCTCCTCGGGCAGCGGGCCCGAGTTGCCGATGCAGGTGGTGCAGCCGTAACCGACGAGGTTGAAGCCGACCTTGTCGAGGTACGGGGTGAGACCCGCCTTGTCGAAGTAGTCGGTGACGACCTTCGAGCCCGGGGCGAGCGTGGTCTTGACCCACGGCTTGCGGGTCAGGCCCTTCTCGACCGCCTTCTTGGCCACCAGCGCGGCGGCGACCATGACGTACGGGTTCGAGGTGTTGGTGCAGGAGGTGATCGCGGCGACGGTGACGGCGCCGTGGTCGATCTCGTACGTCGTACCGTCGGGGGCCGTGACCAGGGTCGGCCGGGTCGGCACGCCGTTGGCGGAGGCCGGGGCGTCGGAGGCCGGGAAGGACTCCTTGCCCGCCTCCTCGTCCTCGGAGACGTAGTTGCGTACGTCCTCGGCGAACTTCTGCTTGGCCTCGGCCAGGATGATGCGGTCCTGGGGGCGCTTCGGGCCCGCGATGGACGGGACGACCGTCGCGAGGTCCAGCTCCAGCTTCTCGGAGAAGTCGGGCTCGGCGGCCGGGTCGAGCCAGAGGCCCTGCTCCTTGGCGTACGCCTCGACGAGGGCGACCTGCTGGTCGCTGCGGCCGGTCAGGCGCAGGTACTTCAGCGTCTCGTCGTCGATCGGGAAGATCGCGGCGGTCGAGCCGAACTCCGGGGACATGTTGCCGATGGTGGCGCGGTTCGCGAGGGAGGTGGCGGCGACGCCCTCACCGTAGAACTCGACGAACTTGCCGACGACGCCGTGCTTGCGCAGCATCTCGGTGATCGTCAGGACCAGGTCGGTGGCGGTGGTGCCGGCCGGCAGCTCGCCGGTCAGCTTGAAGCCGACGACGCGCGGGATGAGCATGGAGACGGGCTGGCCGAGCATCGCGGCCTCGGCCTCGATGCCGCCGACGCCCCAGCCCAGCACACCGAGGCCGTTGACCATGGTGGTGTGCGAGTCGGTGCCGACGAGGGTGTCGGGGTACGCCTGGCCGCCGCGGACCATGACCGTACGGGCCAGGTGCTCGATGTTGACCTGGTGGACGATGCCGGTGCCCGGCGGGACGACCTTGAACTCGTCGAAGGCGGTCTGGCCCCAGCGCAGGAACTGGTACCGCTCCTTGTTGCGGCCGTACTCCAGCTCCACGTTCTGCGCGAAGGACTCCGGCGTGCCGAACTTGTCGGCGATGACGGAGTGGTCGATGACCAGCTCGGCCGGGGCCAGCGGGTTGATCTTCGCCGGGTCGCCGCCCAGCTCCTTCACGGCCT
Source organism: Streptomyces sp. L-9-10 (assembly GCF_004151105.1). GTDB lineage: Bacteria > Actinomycetota > Actinomycetes > Streptomycetales > Streptomycetaceae > Streptomyces. The sequence goes on along the minus strand of NZ_PHRF01000050.1, from coordinate 26,190 downwards.
CACGCATGGTGGCGAGGTCCACGACACACGGCACACCGGTGAAGTCCTGCATGATCACGCGGGCGGGGGTGAACTGGATCTCCTGGCTCGGCTGTGCCTGCGAGTCCCAGGAGCCGATGGAGCGGATGTGGTCGGCGGTGATGTTCGCGCCGTCCTCGGTGCGGAGCAGATTCTCCAGCAGCACCTTCAGGCTGTAAGGGAGGCGTGCGGAGCCCTCGACCTTGTCCAGCCGGAAGATCTCGTACGACTCGTCGCCCACCTGCAGCGTGCTGCGGGCGTCGAAGCTGTTCGCCGACACGACAGTCTCCTTCATCAATGTGCGCGTACTACCGTCATGCTGCCGCCACGACTCCTCGCCGATCCGCTAAGGTAAGGCTTAGTTAGGTCACCCTTACCGGCTGGCGGCCGCGGTACGCCTTCGGCAGATATCTCGATGTCGAGATAACTCTAGTACATGACCGCCGCGCGGTCATGCGCGGGTACGGCGCGGCCCGTTCCCGGGGCAGTGGGCCGGGGCAGCGCGGCGGGTCGGCGGGGCAGATCAGCGGGGCAGATCGATTGCGTCTGACCCGTGAGCCCGGTCAGTGGGTCGGCACGTTGTACGACATCAGGGCGACCTGCCGCGGCCGGCCGGCCGGGGCCACGGGCACGCGCAGTTCGGTGATCGCGCAGTTGCGCATCGCCGGGAACACGCGCCGGTACTCGCTCCCGGGGATGCCCAGCAGACGGCACAGGACCAGCCGGAACAGCGTGTTGTGCGCGACCGTCAGCACGCGCTCCCCCCGGCGGGCGTCCGCGAGCCGGAGCAGGGCCCCGGCGCCGCGGGCCGCCGCGGCCGTCGGGTCCTCGCCGTCCGGCAGCGGGTGGGCGGCCGGGTCACGGCGGAACGCCGCCACCTCGCGGGGATGGGTCGCTTCGAGTTCGGCGATGGTCCGGCCCTCGGCGATTCCGAAGTCGACTTCGAGCAGGTCCGGTTCGACGACGGCCTCCAGCCCCGTCATCCGGGCGGCGGGCTCCGCCGTGCGCCGGGCACGGGAGAGAGGAGAGGTCACGATCGCGTCGAGTCCGGCGCCCGCGGCCCACACCCCGAGCGCCTCGGCCTGCACCAGGCCGCGCGGGGTCAGATCGATGTCGCTGATACCGGTGTAGCGGTTCTCGTCGTGCCAGACGGTCTCGCCGTGGCGGGCGAGGAAAAGGGTGGTGCTGGTCGTCATCCGTGCTCCCGTGCGTAGGCGGCCACGTCCGAGGGCAGCCAGCCGCGCTGTTCGAGGGCGTCGACCAGGGTCACGAAGGGCCCGTCGAAGCGCCGGCCGGCCTCCGGGCGCGGTTCCAGAATCGTACGGATACGCACCATGCGGCGGGCCGCGTCGCCGCCCGTCACCGCGTGGGCGGCGAGCACCGCCATGCCGAGGGCGGAGTCGGCCTGTTCGGGGAGGGCGGCGGGCCGGCCCAGGACATCCGCGCGCAGCTGGTTCCAGTAGCCGCTGCGGGTGGCACCGCCGGTGAATGTGACCGGTCCGTCGATCGGGGCACCCAGGAAACGTACGTACGCCAGACAGAGCCGCTCGGCGAGCGCGACGCCCTGGAGCAGCGACGCGTGGTGATCGGCGTCGTCGGAGGGGCGGCCGAGCGTGAACGCCTCGGCGTCCGGGGCCAGGAACGGGAAGCGTTCGCCGCGCGAGACCAGGGGGTACGAGACGACGCTCGCCGGCTCACGGTCCGCGGCGAGACGGTCGAGGCGCGCGAGATCGGCTCCGGGGAACGCGTGGGTCAGGGCGCCGGCGCCGACGCTGGAAGCCCCGCCGGGGAGCCAGTGCCCGTCCGGGGAGCGGTGGTTGTAGAGGACACCGGCGGGGTCGCGGAGGGGGGTGGCGGTGACGCCCTTGAGGACGAGTGTGGTGCCCAGGACGGTGTTCCACCGGCCCACCTCCCAGGCGCCCGAACCGAGTTGGGCCGCACAGCCGTCCGTCATGCCCGCGATGACCGGGGTGCCTTCGGCCAGGCCCGTGTCGGCCGCCGCCTCGGCGCACACCGTGCCGAGCGGGGTGCCGGGGGCCACCACGGCGGGGAAGTCGAGGCCGGACAGGCCGAGCCGGTCGTGGACGGCGGTGGGCCAGGAGCGGGTGTGGAGGTCGTAGCCGGCCTTGAGGGCATGGCTGGAGTCGGTCGCCACGGGCCGCCCGACCAGGCGTGCGGTGATGAAGTCCGGCTGGTGGCAGACGCGGGCGCCCCGGAGGGTGCCGGTGCCGCCGAGGCCCTGCGCGCCGACGCCCACGCGCGCGCCCGCGCCGGTGAGCCAGAGCAGTTTGGCCAGCGCCCAGCTCGGCTGGATACGGAGGCCGAGCGCGTCCCATACCTCGGCGCCGGTCTCCTGCGCGTACCGCGCCTCGGCCCCGGCCCGGCCGTCGTCGTACATCAGCGCGGGGGTCAGGGGCACCCCGCGCGCGTCGGTCAGCAGGACGGTGCCCGACGTACCGCACACCGCGACTCCCCGTACGCGCGCACGCCCCCGCGCGGAAGCGGACGCGGGAGTGGAGGCGGACAGGGCGCTCAGCGTCTGGCGGATGGCGTCACCGGCGCCCCGCCACCAGTCGGCGGGCAGTTGTTCATGGCGGTCCCCCTCACGATGACCGGTGAGGGGGGCGGAGCCGCGGCCGAGTACCCGCCCGTCGTCGGTGACAGCCAGAGCGCGTACGCTCTGCGTCCCCAGGTCGACTCCCATCCACACGTCCTGGTGGCGTACGTCCTGGTGGCGTGGGTCCGTCACGGGTTCCCGCCTTCTTGTCGTCGTCCGGTGTTCTCGCGGATGTTGATCTCACGATGCATTTCACACCCTGGATGCGGATTCCATTGAGGGCTTCGGCGCGGCTTCATGGCTCCGGACTCCACGTCTCACCTGGTAAGGAACGGGCTGACGCGGTGCCGGACGGGTTGACCAGGCCATCGACCGTGGTGAAGACTGCCGAACGGTACCTCAACAATCTATGTTATAACCTCAGGGCTTCATGTTATTCATGAGGTGAACAGGACCGGGGAATGTCACAGGACAAGAGCCAGCGGGGGCCCATAGAGCGCCGCCGGGAGATCTCCGACCATGTGCTGACCGAGGGCTCGGCATCGGCGTCGGACCTGGCGGAGCGGTTCGGCGTGAGCGTGATGACGATCTACCGCGATATCGACGAGCTGGAGAGCGAGGGCGTCCTGCGGAAGTTCCGCGGGGGTGTCACCGCGCAGCCCTCCGGGGTGTTCGAGAGCAATGTCGCCTACCGCAAGAAGTCCATGCGGCCGGAGAAGGAGGCGCTCGCCGCGAAGGCCGCGACGCTGATCGACCCGGGGATGTCGGTGATGATCGATGACTCGACCACCGTGCTGGAACTGGCCAGGCTCCTGCCCCGTATCGAACCGCTGACCGTCGTCACCAACTTCCGGGAAGCGCTCAATCTGCTCGCCGGTGAACGCGGCATCCATCTGATGGCCCTGGGCGGCGACTACGACCCCCTGCACGACTCCTTCCTCGGGGTGCCCTGTGTGGAGGCCGTCGAGGCCCTGCGGGTCGACATGTGTTTCGTCTCCACCTCGTCCGTCTACGGCGACTTCGCCTTCCACCAGGAACAGCGCATCGTCGCCGTCAAGCGCGCGATGCTCAAGGCCGCGGGCCGCAATGTGCTGATGATCGACCACTCCAAACTCGGCCGCACCGCGCTGCACCGGCTGACCCCGCTCTCGACGTTCGACCTGATACTGGTCGACGACCGCACCCCGCCCGAGGTGCTGCGCTCCCTCGACGAGAGCGGCGTCCACTACGAGGTCGCCGAGACCTGAGCCCGGCCCCGGTCGCCTCCTGCCCCTCCCGTCCCCGAGCACCGTTCGCTCCAGTACCCGGCCCACCTCCGTACCCGTCCCGCCCTGATCGTCAAGGAGACCTCAACGATGAGAATCCTCGCCGCCGGCGACCACTTCGTCGCCCCCGATCTGTTCACCCGGGAGCTGACGGCCGAGATCGGCACGGACCACACCATCGGCCAACTGCGCCTCCCCTGGCCGCTGACGCCGTTCGGGCCGGTCTCCGAGGTCGACGAGGCGTCCGGTGACGAGGACACCCTCCTCACCGCGCTGCGCGGGGCGCGGGTGTGTGTCACGCAGATGGCTCCGGTGACCCGCAAGGTGCTGGACGGCTCGCCCGATCTGCGGCTGGTCGTCGTCGGCAGGGGCGGCCCGGTCAACGTCAACCTCGACGCGGCGAAGGAGCGCGGCGTCCAGGTCTGCAACACCCCCGGCCGCAACGCGGCGGCCACCGCCGAGTACACCGTCGGGCTGCTGCTGGCCACGATGCGCCGGATCCCGGAGACCTCGGCGGCGCTCGCGGCGGGCCGCTGGGCGGGCGAGTTCTACACGTACGACAACTGCGGTCCCGGTCTGGACGGGGCGACCGTCGGACTGATCGGCTGCGGCGCGGTCGGCAGCCGGGTGGCCCGCGCGCTGACCGCCCTCGGCGCGCGGGTCCGTCTCTACGATCCGTACGCCGACCCCGACACGCTGCGCGAGTCCGGCACGCCGGTCGCCGACCTGGACGAACTGCTGCGCCGCTCCGATGTCGTCTCACTCCACGCGCGGCTCACGCCCGAGACGCGCGGGCTGCTCGGCGCCCGCGAACTCGCCCTGCTGCCCGAGGGCGCGGTGGTGGTCAACTGCGCGCGTGGCGCGCTGCTGGACGAGGACGCGCTCTGCGACGCGCTGGAGTCGGGCCGGCTCGCGGCGGCGGGGCTGGATGTGTTCGCCGTGGAGCCGCCGCCCGCGGACTCCCGGCTGCGCACCGCTCCCCGTCTGGTCATGACGCCCCATCTGGCCGGGGCGAACATCTCGGTCGCGCACAACGCGGCGCGTATCGCCGCCGCGGAGGTGGGCCGGTTCCTGCGCGGGGAACCGCTCGCCCATCGTGTGATCTGACCTCGCGCCGTTTGACAGTACGTCGCCTGGCTTCACCTGTACGTCACATGCCGTTGTGTGACGTCTCGTGAACGCTCGTCACGCTCGCCGCATCGACCGGAGGAGACAGGGTGTTCGTCGGACTGGACATGGGAACCTCGATCGTCAAGGCCGCGGCCTTCGCCGAGGACGGCACGGCACTGCGGGTGGAATCGAAGCCGATCTCGCTCGGCGGCCGGGGGGACGGTGTCGAGCAGGACGTCGAAGAGGTGGTCCTCGCCGCCACCGACGTCCTCGGCTCGGTGACCGGCGGACGCGCGCCCGCCCTGGTCGCGATCACCGGTCAGGGCGACGGCCTGTGGCTGGTCGACGCCGGGGGCCGCGCCGTACGCCCCGCCCTGTCGTGGATGGACGGCAGGGCGGGTGGACTCGTCGCCGGGTGGATGGACGACGGCACCGCGGAACAGATGTACCGGCGTACGGGGAACGTGCTCTTCCCCGGCTCCCCCGGGCCTCTGCTGGCCTGGCTCGACCGTAACGAGCCGGCGTCCCTGGACGCCGCCACGACCGCCGCCTGCTGCAAGGACGTCGTCCACCTGCGTCTCACCGGCGAGCGTGCCACCGATCTCTCGGACGCGTCCGTTCCGTTCCTCGATCCGCGCACCCGGACCTACTCCCCCGAGGCGCTCGCGGCCCTCGGGGTGGAGCACCGCGCGGGGCTGCTGCCGCCCATCGCGGCGACCCTGCCGTACGGCGAGGCCCATGGCCGCACCCCGGGCCTGTCGCGCGGTACCCCCGTCACCTCCGGTCCCTACGACCTTCCCGCGAGCGCGATCGGCGCGGGCGTGACCGAGCCCGGCGACGGGCTCCTGATCGTCGGTACCACCCTGGCGTGCCAAGTCGTGGTCGAGCGGGTCGCGTTCGACGAGGACCCCGTCGGATTCCATCTCGCGCTGGCCCGGCCCGACCGCCATATGCGGGCACTGCCCGCGATGACCGGTACGGTCGCGCTCGACTGGGTGCTCGATCTCACCGGCACCACCCACGACCAGGTCTCCGGCATCTTGGACGCGACCCCGCGCGGCGCCCGGGGGGTCGCCGCGCTGCCCTATCTGTCACCGTCGGGCGAACGCGCGCCGTTCGTCGACCCCACGGCGCGCGCGGAGTTCACCGGTCTCGATCTGCGGGCCTCCCGCGAGGACCTGGTGCGGGGCATGTGCGAGGCGATCGCGTTCGCGGCGCGGCACTGTCTGGAGGCCGCGGGGCTCACCGGCGAGCTGGCCGTGTGCGGGGGCGGTACGCGCAGCCTCGCCTGGCTGCGGCTGTTCGCGGATGTCCTCGGCCGCCCGCTGCGGGTCGCGCGGGGGCCGGAACCGGGCGCGCGCGGTGCGGTGCTGGCCGCGGTCGAGGCCCGGGGAGCGGAGCTGGGACAGAGCCTGGACGTCGCGGCGTGGACCGCGCCCGACGCGGTGGTGGACCCGGATCCCGCGGGCGTCGCGTTCTACGAACAGGCCTATGCCGACTATCTGTTCAGGGTCGGAAGCGCGCGTGCCAGGTGGCGGGGGCCGGCCGCGGCCCACTGAGCGGCGCCCGGCCCGCGCGGACGCTCACGGGGGGGCGCTCACGGGGGGACGTTCACCGGGGGGACGTTCACGGGGTGGGTCCCGGCGGGCCGGTGATCAGCCGTACGGGGCCCATCAGTCCGGTGACGCGCTGCCCGGGGAAGACGAAGTGGGTCGGGCTCGTGGCGTCCAGGTACGGGGCGAGCGTGCCGAACACGGTGATCTCGACCGTACGCTCCCCCGGCCCGGCCAGTCCCGTCAGATCGAAGACGTACGGAGAGCACACCCGCACCCCGGCGGTGACACCGTCGACCCGTACCTCCGCCGTGCCGCGCACGCGCCCCAGATCGAGCGAGACCTGGCCGGTACCGACGCAAGTACCGGCTTCGGCTTCGGCCGGCAGGGTCATCACGCGGCTGTAGCGCACACCGCCGCTGTATTCGGCGAGGCCGCGTGATTCCCAGTCGCCGGTGCGGATCCGCCCGGGGCCGACCTCGCACCGCACGGGGCCCGCCAGCGCGGCGCCGCCCTGGTGGCCGGGGCGGGTCTCCACCCGGAGCGTGGCGGTCCGGGTTCCGGAGGGGCCGTCGGCCGGCAGATCGACGGTCACGGTATGTGTGCCGGCCACACCGCCGCTGTCCGGTCCGCTGCCGTCCGCGGATGTCACGGTGTGTTCGCGACCGTCGAGGAACACGGCAGTCGCGCCCCTCGTGTCGACCGTCAACCGACGTGCTCCCGGCGGGAGTTCACACCGGAACCACTCCACTTCCGGCCGCGCTCCGGGAACGGCGAAGCCGACCGGTACGACCGTGCCGTCGTCGGCGTCCGGGTCCAGCCAGGCGGCGCCGGGGAGCGGATGCGGCCGACGGCGCAGATACAGCGCGGCCGGATCCCCCACCTGTTCCCGGCGCACCACGACCGGCAGCTGTTCACCGGCGCGCTCGGCCCGCCATGTGCCGTCACTGTGCACGGTCGTCACGCACCGGCCATGGACGTCGTAGAGGGCCGCGTCCACCAGGACGGCGGGGTCCTCACCTTCGTCCGTCTCCACCACCAGCTGGTTGACGCCGATCCGCAGGGCCGACGCGATGTCGTGCCGTCGTACGCGCGGCACGGCGTGTTCGGCGTACGGGTCGAATCCGCCCTGTATGCCGACCACATGACCGTTGACGCGCAGTACGCAGCGCCCCCGCGCGGCGATCTGGACGATCGCCCGGCCGGGAAGGTCCGTCACGGTGAGGGTCGTCGCCACGGAGGCGCGGCCACCGGGCGCGAGGATCCACTCGGGACGGCGGTAGCGCTCCGGATCGCGGACGAGCGCCACGTGCGCGCGCAAATCGACGTCCTGATCGGGTGTCAGGTCCAGTTCGAGGAGATGGCTGCCGGGCGCGAGCCGTACCGTCCCCATGGCGAGATGGCCGCCGTCGTCCAGTGCGACGGGGACGCCCCCGAGCCGTACCGTCTTCGCCGCCGCGGCCCCGATCGCCAGCTGTCCGTCGAAGGCGTCGTCCAGGAGCAGTTCGGTCCGGACGCGTGCCACCGTCCCGGCGGCGGTCGGGCCGATCCGTACGAACTCCTCGGGCACATGCCCCTTGGGTCCGAGGACATCACGGTGGATCGGGTCCTTGTGGATGCCCCGGGTGTCGGACCATTCGAGCACCGATCCACCGTCGCCGTCGCCGTCGCCGTCGAGCAGGAGCGCGTGGGGCCCGAAGGTGGCGTGCGCCCGCGGCCGGGCCGGGTCGCCCGCGCGGCCCCGCCGGAACGTACGGCACTCGACGACGGCATGGCCCTCGCGATCACCGGCGCCAACAGGAGCGGCAGGACCGCCGACTCCGCCGCAAGGGCCGGTCGCGGGCCGCGCGAAGTCGCCCCAGGTGTTGTCCATGGTCGGGACCAGCGTCATGTCCCACTCGGCGTCCGGCGGGACCTCGACCACCGTACGTGCCGTACGAGCCGCGCCCCCCGTGACCGGACCCGGGTCCACGCCCCCCGTGCGCTCCGCCGTCCGCGCCGGAAAGACCAGGACCACCGCGGGCCCGCGGTCGAACGGCACCACGGCCTCCACGGCCCGTTCGTCGTCCTCGACGGCCCGGACCGGTACGGTACGCGGCTCACCGCCGAAGGGATCGAGCAGTACGGCCGGTCCCTCCACATCCCGGACCCGCACCTGTGCCTGCCGCACATAGCGCTCGGGGTCGAAGTCGTAACGGGCGTCGATCCAGCCCTGGGCGGCGCCCCGTTCGTCGGGAGCGGCGACCGCCGCACGGGTCGCGCGAGGCGCGTCGAACGAGGCCGCGGTCAGGAACACCACCGTCGCGTCGTCCACCCGGCGCGCGAGCGCGGGAACCGACGCCCGTACGACCGGCTCCGCTCCGGCCCGCGCCAGGCCCTGTCCCGGATCCCGTTCCCGCCGCAGCGCCCCGCCCAGATCGTCCGCCGTGGCGACGAGGACCGCGCGGCCGTCGGCGAAGCACGCGCACAGTTCGTCCCGTACCTTGTCCGGTCCCGCGGCCCCGTCCCGGCCGATGACATGCTCGGGGAGCGCGCCGATGGCGATCAACTCCCCTCCCCCCGAGGCGAATTCGATGAGGCGGAGCGCGGTGTCCTCTTCGAGCGCCGTGCACGCGGGCAGCACGACCGTCGCGTAGCTCTCGCCCGCCACGCACAGCCGTGTCCCCTCTCCCACGTCCCTGACCTGGGCGCGGGCGAGGGAGTCGTCGTCGATCACATCGGCGTCCAGGCCCAGCCGGTCGGCCACCCCCGGCCGGGTCCTGAACCAGGTCATGTCCCCGACGAGTTCGAGATAGACCACCTGGGCCCGGCGCGCGTCGGCGGACACGCCGTCGAGTGCCGCGCCGGTCTGGGCGGTGGTGGTGGGCAGCAGGATCGCGGTGTCGCACAGATGGCTGCCGAGGCTGAGGATCGCGCAGAGCCGGGTGACGGCGTCGGCGAAGACGCGATGGTGTGTCCAGTACGGCTGACGCCAGTCGGTGCCCGGCGGCGCCCACTCCCACCAGCCGCCCTTGGTCGTGTAGTAGACGGCGTGCGGGTTGTAGAGGGTCGCGCCGGCGCGCAGCCACGGCAGGAGCCAGTCGTAGGTCTCCTCCAGCGTGCCGCCCCAGCCGGTGGAGTGGAATGCCTCGATCCAGGTACGGGGCCTGCCGTACAGATGGGCGAGGGAGGAGTGGATCCGGGCGTCCCCGTGGTGGTCGGAGCCGGGCGCGGAGAACCAGCGGTGGGTACGGGCGTAGTCGGCGTACAGCTCGACACCGGCGACCGGGTGTCCGGCGCGGGCCGGGTCCTGCTGGTCGCAGCCGACGACCAGCCCGTGCCGCTCGTGCCAGGCGGCGAGCGGCCGGAAGAAGGCCGCTTCGGCGAGTTCGGCGCGGGTCAGATGGTAGTCGTGGCGGATCCGGTGGACGTCGGGGCGGTCCGCGCCGTCCTCGTACAGGGCGTCCAGATGCGGTACGAGGTCGTAGCCGCGCTGCCGCCGGAAGGTGTCGGCGAACTCCGTCGACCAGGTGGGCAGGGAGGGCAGTTCATCCTGGAACGAGCCGACGACGACGGTCCCGAGGCGGTCGCCGAGCCGCCGCTCGAACTCGCCGTGCACCCCCGCGAGCAGCGCCGCGCAGGCGTCCGCGCCGAGGTAGTCGAAGCCGAGGGCGGTGTGGTGATGGAGCGTCAGCCGCCACCGTCCGGGGCCGGGCGCCCGTACGATCGCGGCCCGTCCGTCCGCGACGAGCGGGAGCGGGATCGCGGGACCGGTGGGGGTTCCGTCGCCGTCGACCCGTTCCGCGAGGCCCGCCAGCGGCAGCGCGTGGGCGGGGCAGCGCAGTTCGCCGGGGCCGTCGACCACCGCGCGTACGCGGTCGAGCCGGCGGCCCGCGTACCCGGGCCGCTCATCGACCAGACGGGCCTGGAGGTCGGCTCCGGAGAATCCGAGCTGATCGTAGAACCAGAGTCCGATGCCCAGGTCGCGCGCGTCGTCGCAGACCCCTTCGAGCAGCGCCCACCAGGCATCGGAGAGGAACGGCGGGTCGTCGGCGTCGGAGCCGAACAGCGGGCCTGACGGTGCGAGGTTGAGCAGGACGAGGTTGAACACCCCGCCGTCCGCGAAGCGTTCGAGCTGGTCGCGCAGGCGCGCGCGGTCGAGCCGTTCCCCGCTCCACCACCAGATGGCGGTGGGCGAGAACGCGCGCGGCGGTTCGGTCAGGACCTCCGCGATGCTCGTGGGGAGGGAGGGCCCTGCGTACGTCATGAAGTGTTCCTCAGCCTTTGGTTCTCGGCCTTCGTTCTTGGCCTTCGTTCTTGGCCTTTGGTTCTCGGCCTTTGGTTCTCGGCCTTTGGTTCTCGGCCTTCAGCCTTTGAGCCCGCCCTCGAAGCCCTTGATCACATAACGCTGGAGCAGCAGGAAGACCACGAGGATCGGCAGGGCGGCCAGCGCCAGACCGGCGAACACGAGGCCGTAGTCGGAGACGTACTGGCCCACGAACGAGAACACGCCGACGGGGACGGTCTCCTTGCCGGATCCGCCGAGGTACAGCAGCGGGGTGAAGAAGTCGTTCCAGATGAAGACCGCGTTCAGGATGATCACGGTGCCGGTGATCGGCCGCAGCAGGGGGAAGACGATCCGGGTGAACGCCTGGCGGTGGTCGCAGCCGTCGATGAGCGCGGCCTGCGCGTAGTCCTGGGGCAGGGCGCGGATGAACCCCGTGTAGAGGAAGACCGTGAACGGCAGCTGGATGCCCATGTAGAAGAGCACCATGCCGTGGTACGTGCCGAGCCAGCCGAGGTCGTCGACGAGTTTGTACAGCGGGATCATGCCGAGCTGGAAGGGCAGCACGATGCCCAGCAGGAAGAGGACGTACAGCCCGTAGCCGAGTCCGCGAGCGCACCGCGCGAGGTAGTAGGCACCGGTGGAGCCGAGGACGATCAGCAGCAGCAGGCTGGTGACGGTGATGATCGTGCTGTTGAGCAGGGCGGGTCCGAGGGAGGCGGAGGACCACGCGTTGCCGAAGTTGGCGAAGGTGGGCGGCGCGGGTGGTGACAGCGGCGACTCCGCGATCTGCGCCGGGTCCTTCATCGCCAGCGTGACGAGCGCGTACACCGGGAACAGGAACACCACCGCGGCGGCGGCCATGACCAGTTCCAGGACGTAACCGCCGTACCGGGGACGGCGCTTGCCGGGCGTGCTGCGGGCGGTCGTGGTGGCGGTGGCGGTGGCGCTCACGCGGTGACCTCCCGGGCGCGCAGATAGCGGAGTTGGACGAGGGAGACGGCGGCGACGAACAGCGCCAGGACGAGCGCGACGGCGGTGCTGTAGCCGAACTTCCCGAAGACGAAGGCCTCTTTGTACAGCACGGTCGAGAGCGTCTCGCTCGATGTGCCGGGGCCGCCGTTGGTGGCCGCGTAGACCTGGTCGAAGAGCTTGAGCCCGCCGATGGTGGACAGCATGAGGTTGATGGTCAGCGCCGGGGCCAGCAGCGGCCAGGTGACATAGCGGAAGCGCTGCCAGGTGCCCGCGCCGTCGATGCGGGCGGCCTCGTGGAGTTCGGCGGGCACGCCCTGGAGGCCGGCGAGGAAGATGACCATCGAGTATCCGGCGTACTGCCAGACGACCATGGCGGCGACGGACCAGAGGGCGAGCGAGGGGTTGCCGAGCCAGTCCTGACGGAGCCCGCCGAGGCCGAGTGCGCCGAGGATGCCGTTCAGCCCGGCGCCGTTGTCCGGGTTGTAGACGTACTTCCACAGGAAGGCGACCATGACGGGGCTGACGACGGCGGGCGCGAAGAAGATCACCCGCAGCAGCGACCTGGACTTGATGTTGGCGTTCACGCCGAGCGCGAGCAGCAGGCCGATGCCGTTCTGGACGACGACCACCGCGAGGGTGAGCAGCAGGGTGTTGCGGACGGATTCCAGGGCGCGGTCGTCGTCCAGCAGGGTACGGAAGTTGTCCAGGCCGACGAAGGCGAAGTCGCCGATGCCTGACCAGTCGGTGAAGGCGTACACCACCCCGGCGAGGCTCGGGTAGAGGACGACCACGGCGTACACGAGGAGCGCGGGGACGACGAAGGCCCAGGGCGGGACGGTGGCGTCGCGATGGCGCCCGGTCCGTCCCGCAGGAGCGGGTGCGCCGCTCTTCACGGGCCCCGCGCCGACTGCCGCGCCCGGTTTCTCGTGGCCGGAAGTGGCCGTGTCCGGAAGGGAGTTCACGACTTCTTCCCGTACGCCTGGTCCATCTTGCCCAGCGCGCCGGCGACGTCCGTCTTCCCCGCGAGCAGCTCTTGTACGGCGGCGAAGTGGGCGGGCTGGACCTCGGCGTTGGGCCAGCTCTGGTCCATGAAGGGAACGGCGCGGTTGGCATCGATGATGGGCAGGAAGTCGGCCAGGGCGGGGTCGATCTCGGTGGTGGCGTCGCGGGTGAAGGGGATCGCCGAGACGGCCGTCGCCCAGCGGTTGATGTTCTGCTGCTGTCCGAGGAATTCGATGAACGCCTTGGCCTCGGCCGGGTTCTTGGCGTGGGCGGCGACGCCGAGACCGACGACGATGCCCGCCGGGATCCACTGCTCGGCGGCGTTGTCCCCGCCGGGGAAGGGGAACATGCCGAGGTCGTCGGGGGTGGGCGTGGCCTGCCGGAAGTTGGCGAGCACCGCCGAGACCTGGACGGCCATGGCCGCCTTACCGCTCGCGACCAGCGAGGTCTGCTGTTCGTAGGTGGTGCCGTTGGGGTTGTCGTTGAAGAAGCCCTTGCGCTGGAGTTCCTGGTACTTGCCCATCGCGTCGGCCCATCCCGAGCCGGCGAAGGTGGCCCGGCCCGCCGCCATGTCGGCGTTGAAGCCCGGGGTCTTGGCGTAGACGGCGTTGGGGACCAGCGCGTAGCTGATGAGCTGGGTGACCCACGGGGTCTGGGCGCCGAGCGCGATCGGCACTATGCCCTTGGCCTTGAGCCGGGCGCAGACGTCGAGGAGTTCGCTCCAGGTCTTCGGCGGCTGGACGCCCGCCGTGGCGAAGGCCTTCTTGTTGTAGATGGCGCCGATGACACTGCTGCCCGCCGAGTAGAGATAGGTCTTGCCGTCGTGGCGGTAGGCGGGGTCGAAGTTCTTCGGGATGCTCCGGGTCCACTTCTGCCCGCCGAGGTCGGTGAGCAGGCCTGCCTTGGCGAGTTCGACCATGGACATCGCGCTGCCGCTGCCGGGGTACAGCACGTGCACATCGGGGGCGTTGCCGCCGGCGAGCTGGGTGCGTACGACCGTCTGCACCTGGTCGGTGGGGGCGAAGGAGGTGGAGAAGGCGGGGTCGGGGTGGCTCTTGCGGTAGAGCGCGAGCAGTTCCTCTATGGGCTTCTGCTGGTCGGCGACTCCGACGACACGCACCTTGTCCGAGCCGCCGGAGCCGGAGCACGCGGTGAGCAGCGGGGGGAGCGCGGCCAGGGCGGCGACCCCGCCGCCGGCGCGGAGGAACCCCCGGCGGCTGACCGTGCCCGGGACAGGCGCTGGCAGGCTGCGGGAACCCGTGGTCATGGTGTGTCCTCCTCGTGGGATCCGGCGAGCGACGCCGCCGGGCTTGGAGCACGTCGGGGCGCGGCGCTCGCGACGGGCGCCGTGGGGTACCCGCCCGTGGGACGCGGGGGGTACGTGGGACGCGAGGGGTACGACGCGGTGAAGCGGTAGACGCCCGAGCCGACGCGGTAGACGGAGTGTCCGGAGGCGGTGTGGGGGGCGCTGTCGGTGGCGGCGCTGTCGGTGATGGCGGCGGTGGCGCTGTCGGTGCCGGTGCCGGTGCCGGTGCCGGGGATGGTGCCGGGGATGGTCGCGAGGAGCGTGAGGTGCTCGCCGTCCACCGGGACCGCGCCCGATTCCCGGACGGAGCCGTGGTCGTCGGTCGGTACGTGCACCTCGGCGCTCGCGCCCGGCGGGACCTGGACGCGCAGGCCGATGGTGTGGTCGTGGCGTTCCCAGCGCACCGCGACGGTGCCCCGGGCCGATTCGTAGCCCGCGCTCGCGTGGCCGAGTCCGCCGGGCCGTGGCCGGATCAGCAGCCGCCGGTATCCGGTGGAGTCCGGGCTCTGGTCGAGTCCGGCGACGCCCCGGTAGAGCCATTCACCGATCGAGCCGAGCGCGTAGTGGTTGAAGGAGTTCATCGAAGGGGCGCGGAACCCCGTATCGGGTGTCCAGCCGTCCCAGCGTTCCCAGATGGTGGTGGCGCCGTGGCGCAGCGGGAACAGCCATGAGGGAACGTCGGTACGGCGCAGCAGGGCGTGTGCCAGGTCGGCGCGGCCGTACGCGTCCAGGACGGGCGCGGCGAGCGCGACGCCGAGGAAGCCGGTCTGGAGCGCGGGCCCGGCCGTCTCGATGAGTTCGGCGAGCCGCTGGGCGGCGGGTCCGGTCGCGTCCTCGGGCAGTAGGCCGAAGGCGAGGGCGACGAGATAGCCGGTCTGGGTGTCGCCCGCGATCCGTACGGTGGGGTCGCCTTCCGCGTTCTTGTCGGTCGTCACGAACCGTTCGGTGAAGGCGGTACGGATGTCCGCGGCCAGCCGGTGGTGGTCGCGCGCCACCTCCGGGAGTCCCAGCACCTCGGCGGCGCTCGCGGTGAGGTGGGTGCTGTGCGCGAAGTAGGCGGTGGCGATGACCTCGCGCGGGGTCGGAACTCCGGGGGCGAGCCAGTCGGAGAAGTGCGGACCGACCTGCCGACGCCAGATCAGGTCCGGGTTGTGACGGTGGATCAGATCGATCCAGGCGCGCATGGCGGGCAGCGCGCGGGAGAGGAAGCGTGGGTCGTCGTAGGTGCGGTACAGATGCCAGGGGATGATCACGCCCGCGTCGCCCCAGCCGGGGGCGCCCTCGTCGGCGACACCGGTGAGGCGCGGGGCCACATTGGTGAAGCCGCCCTCGGGGGTGCGGGCGTCCTCGATGTCGCGCAGCCACTTGGTGAAGAACGCGGCGACATCGGCGTTGAGCGCGGCGGTCGGCAGGAAGACCTGCGCGTCGGCGAGCCAGCCGAGCCGTTCGTCGCGCTGCGGGCAGTCCGTGGGCACACTGACGAAGTTCGAGCGCTGTCCCCAGACCACACAGTCGTGGAGCCGGCGAATCTCGGGGTCGGAGCAGTCGAACGCACCGGACCATGGTGTGTCGCTGTGCAGCGCCACAGCGACGACATCGGAGTCGTACAGTCGCGGGACTCCGCTGATCTCCACGAAACGGAACCCGTGGTACGTGAAGCGCGGTTCGAAGACGAGGTGTTCACGGCCGTCACCGATCAGTACGTCGGTGGCGGCGGCGGTGCGCAGGTTCGCGGTGTAGAGGCGGCCCGTCTCGTCCAGCGCCTCGGCGTGGCGTAAGACCACCCGCGCGCCGGGGGCGAGTCCGGCGACGCGGAGGCGTACCCGGCCGGCGAGGTTCTGGCCGAAGTCGACGATATGGGTGTCGTGCCGGCTGTCGTGAGGGGTGCCGTGTCCACCGTCGGCCGCGGCACCGTCGTCGTGGGGGACGCGGGTGATGGAGCGGGGGCGCAGGGCCGTCGTGGCCCGTACCGGTTCGTCGACGGACGCCACGAGGAGGTGGTGGCCGGTGTCCGTGATCAGCGCCGGTGACCACTCCGTGTCGTCGAAGCCGGGCAGATCCCAGCCGTCGGCCGCGTGCCGCAGATCGTGGCACTCCCCCATGAGCAGGTCGGCGTGGCGGATCTCGCCGGTGCGGGTGCGCCAGGTGTCGTCGGTGACGATCGTGGTGGTACGGCCGTCGGCGTGGTCGATATGAAGCTCCGCCAGGAACTGCGGGAACGCGCCGTAGTGGGCGCCCGCTCTGCGGGGCTCGAAGCCGACGAACCCGCTCCACCAGCCGTCGGCGAGGGTCGCGGCGAGGACGTTCTCGCCGTCGCGGACCAGTTCGGTCACGTCGTACGTCTGGTACTGGACGCGGCGGGTGTAGTCGGTCCAGCCGGGCGCGAGTTCCGCGTCGCCGACCCGGGTGCCGTTGAGGCGGACCTCGTACAGGCCGCGCGCGCTGACATAGAGCCGGGCGCGGAGGGCGGCGGAGCCGGTGAAGGCGCGCCGCAGCATGGGGCAGGGGGCGAGACCGTGGTCGTCCAGGGCGCGTTCGCCCTCGGTCGGCGCGTCCATGACCGGGATCGGGCGGGGATCGTGGCCGATCCATGAGGCACGCCACTCGTCCGCGCCGCGGAACGCGGTCTCGAACCAGGACGTCTCCTCGACGGGAGCGCCCGGATCTCTCCCGGCCGGATCTCTCCCGCCCTGACCCGTCGCGTCCGGGCCTCTGCCGGCCGGGTCGGTCTCGGCCTGGCCGCCGTCACCCGGATCGGTCGCGGCCGGCCAGACGGCGACCCGCCAGTGGTAGCGCGTACGGGACGTGAGCGCGGGTCCCGTGTAGACGGCCCCGATCGCGTCCGGGTCCTCGACCCGGCCGGTGTCCCACAGGGGCTGACCGCCCTCGTCCAGGTCCTCGGCCCGGTCGGCGACCCGCACGCGGTACGCGAGGGGCGCGTCGCCCCGGCGCGCGGACGCGAGCCGCCAGGAGAGCAGGGGCGCGGCCTCGTCGATGCCGAGCGGGGTGGCGCGGTGGTCGCATCGCAGGGCGTAGGGCCGCAGGGACACGAGCACGTCCTTCCTTCGCGCCGGGAGCGGCGCGTCGACGTCGACTGTTCGTCAGTTCGTCTGCTCGTCGTCACGTGTACGGCGTGAAGACGACCATCTTCGAATGTGAAATCTAACGTGAATTCTGTGGCGTGGAGACTATGAGCCCCTCGCAAGAGGTGTCAAGAGTGTTACCGAGGTGCGCATTAGCCATCTCATGCCGCAATCGATCTTCGCTCGGGAGGCCCTTACAGTCGCCTACGACAAGCGCTGTAGCCCCACAGCGAGGGCTCTTGTCCCCCGTTATTCTCATGTGATATTCACCGTGTGATTACAACACGAACGGACGTTAAATCAAGCGTCGATACCCCTTCGAGTACCTCGGCTCGGGCGGGGATCCCGCACGACGGAACGGACCAGCATCCATGCCACTGAACAGTGGGATCGACAGATCCAGAGGGTTGGGGCGACGCGCGATGCTCGGCGCCTCGGGAACGCTCGCGTTGGCGTTCGCCGCCGGCACCCTGTCGGGCGGCCGGGCCGGAGCCGCCGAGCGGTTCACTGAGGACCCCTTCACCCTGGGGGTCGCGTCCGGCGACCCCTGGCCGGACGGATTCGTCCTGTGGACCCGCCTCGCGCCTCACCCCCTCGCCCCCGATGGCCACGGCGGCATGCCGCCCCACGCGGTCACGGTCCTCTGGGAGGTCGCCGAGGACGAACGCTTCCGGCGTGTCGTACGCCGGGGACGGACCAAGGCGGTGGCGGAGCTCGCCCACTCGGTCCATGTCGAACTGACGGGCCTTCAGTCCGGCCGGCAGTACTACTACCGCTTCAGCGCCGGCGGTGCGATCAGCCCCGTCGGCCGCACCCGTACCGCGCCCTCGCCGCACAGCCGGCCCAGGGAGCTGAACTTCGCCTTCGTCTCCTGCCAGGCGTGGTTCGAGGGCTTCTACACCGCCTATCGCCATCTCGCGCAGGAGGACGTCGATCTCATCCTGCATCTCGGCGACTACATCTACGAGAACCCCATCGACGCGATGGGCGGCGTACGCCAGGTCCCCGTCGCCGCCGAGCTGCGTCCCGAGCCGATGGACCTCGCCCAGTACCGGAACCGGCACGCGCTGCACCGCTTCGACCAGGACCTGATCGCCGCTCACCAGGCCCACCCGTTCGCCGTCGTCTGGGACGACCACGAGGTGGAGGACAACTGGGCGGGCGACATCTCCAAGCTCGACAACGAGCCGGACCAGGACCCGGCGGTGTTCCGGCAGCGCGCCGCCGCCGCGTTCCAGGCGTACTACGAGCATCTGCCGCTGCGCCTGCCCAACAAGCCGAGGGGCTTCGAGGCCCGGCTGTACCGCAAGCTGGGATACGGGCGGATGGCCTCGTTCCATATCCTTGACACCCGGCTGTTCCGCGATGACCAGCCCTGTGGTGACGGCACGAAGAGCGGCTGCGACGAGCGCCTCGAACCCAACCGCAGCATCCTCGGCGCCGAGCAGGAGAGCTGGCTCTACAACAGCCTCGGCCGCTCGGGAACGACCTGGAACTTCATCCCGCAGCAGATCCCGATGAACCAGGTCGACACCGACCCCGGCGCCGGCCAGGCGTTCGTGATGGACTTCTGGGACGGATACGCGGCCTCGCGGCAGCGGCTGTTCGACGAGATCGCCGCGCGCCGGGTGAGCAACCCCGTCGTGCTCACCGGCGATATGCACCGCCATCTCGCCGCCAACCTCAAGCGGGACTTCGACGACCCGGACTCCCCCACCGTCGGCGTCGAATTCGTCGGCACCTCCATCTCCACCAAGATGGACGGCATGGATCTGGACCCCTCGGGGGCGAGCCTGCTCGCGGCCAACTCGCACATCGAGTTCACCAACTACCAGCGCGGCTATGTCCGCTGCACGGCCACGCGGGAGTCGTGCCGCGCCGACTTCAAGGTGCTGCCCTACGTCACCCGGCCCGGCGCGCCCGTGTCGACCCGGATCTCCTATCTCACCGAGGCCGGACGGCCGGGGCTCCAGCGCGCCTGACGGCACGTCAGCCGTACTGACCCGTACGGCGGCGCTGCGGTTGCCGGGGCGGCCCCCGGCTCCCACCATCGGAGCGTGGGTGGCCGCCCTCGGCCCGTCCCGCGGGGATCCGTCCCGGATCGGTCCCCGGAGATTCCGTCCCCGGGGTTCCGTCCCCGGGGATCAGCCTCCGGAGATCCGCCCGGGTGGTCGTCACCCGGGCAGCTCACCCCCGCAGGGCACTTATCTCACACCTGAGATAATCTTCCCCTATGGCAGACGACTACCTCGTACGCATCGGCAAGCTCATCCGTGACGCACGTCAGCATCGTGGCTGGACACAGAGTCAGCTCGCCGAGGCTCTGGCCACCAGCCAGAGCGCCGTGAACCGCATCGAGCGCGGTAACCAGAACATCAGCCTTGAGATGATCGCGCGCATCGGTGAGGCGCTCGACAGTGAGATCGTGTCCCTCGGCTACGCCGGGCCCATGCATCTGCGGGTGGTCGGCGGACGCCGGCTCTCCGGCTCCATCGACGTCAAGACGAGCAAGAACGCGTGCGTGGCACTGCTCTGCGGTTCGCTGCTCAACAAGGGGCGCACGGTGCTGCGCCGGGTCGCGCGCATCGAGGAGGTCTTCCGGCTCCTGGAGGTGCTCAACTCCATCGGCGTACGCACCCGCTGGATCAACGACGGCGTCGACCTGGAGATCTCGCCCCCCGCCGAGCTGGACATGGAGGCGATCGACGCGGAGGCGGCCCGCCGTACCCGCTCCATCATCATGTTCCTCGGCCCGCTGCTGCACCGGATGGACACCTTCCGGCTGCCGTACGCGGGCGGCTGCGACCTCGGTACGCGCACGATCGAGCCGCACATGATCGCGCTGCGCCGGTTCGGTCTGGACATCGCCGCGACCGAGGGCCTCTACCACGCCCAGGTGGACCACTCGATCTCGCCGGACCGCCCGATCGTACTGACCGAGCGCGGGGACACCGTCACCGAGAACGCGCTGCTGGCCGCCGCACGCCACGACGGCACGACCGTCATCCGCAACGCCTCGTCCAACTACATGGTCCAGGACCTGTGCTTCTTCCTCGAAGCGCTGGGCGTCCGGGTCGACGGCATCGGCTCGACCACCCTGACCGTGCACGGTGTGCCGTCCATCGACGTGGACGTCGACTACTCCCCCTCCGAGGACCCGGTCGAGGCGATGAGCCTGATCGCCGCCGCCGTGGTCACCGAGTCCAAGCTGACGATCCGCCGGGTCCCGATCGAGTTCCTGGAGATCGAGCTCGCGGTGCTGGAGGAGATGGGGCTCGACCACGACCGCACCACCGAGTACTCCGCCGACAACGGCCGTACCCGGCTGGTGGACCTGACCGTACGGCCGTCCAAGCTGGAAGCGCCGATCGACAAGATCCACCCGATGCCGTTCCCCGGGCTGAACATCGACAATGTGCCGTTCTTCGCGGCCATCGCGGCGGTGGCGCAGGGCCAGACCCTGATCCACGACTGGGTCTATGACAACCGCGCCATCTACCTCACGGACCTCAACCGCCTCGGCGGCCGGCTCCAGCTCCTCGACCCCCATCGCGTCCTGGTCGAGGGCCCGACCCGCTGGCGCGCGGCCGAGATGATGTGTCCGCCGGCCCTGCGGCCCGCCGTGGTCGTCCTGCTGGCGATGATGGCGGCGGAGGGTACGTCCGTACTCCGCAATGTGTATGTCATCAACCGCGGTTACGAGGATCTGGCGGAGCGGCTGAATTCCGTGGGCGCGCAGATCGAGATCTTCCGCGACATTTAATCGGAATGCGCGGACTCATACGGACCCCGCCGGCCCCGGAATCATCTCCGGTCCGGCGGGGTTTCTCGCATTGATGCGGATCGCTTTCGCTGCCGCTATCGCTATCGCTATCGGATCAGGCCGGTGGGCTGAGCGGCACCCACGACCTTGCCGAGGGCGTAGGCACCCGTGACGAGAGCCGCGCCTCCGGTGAAGGCGAGGGCCGGCGTGGCCAGAACCGGCGACGCCTCGTGCGCCAGCCAGCCGGGGGTCTCCTCGGTGAGCCCGCCGAGACTCTCCATCTGCGCGTTGAACTTGTCTTCGATCATGTGTCCCTCCCCATGAGGAATGTGCGGTGGACATGCGGAAGGCGGCCGGGGAAAGGGATGGATGCGCAGCCCTTTACGACCCGGACTCACCTGGGGAGAGATACAAGCATCTATTCGAACTGAGAGAGTATGACGCGGATCACACTTTAAATGGAGCGGGGAATTCCGACGCTATTCCAGCACCATGACATTTATCAGCTATATCCATGACATCCGTCAGCCGATGCCATGAGAAACCTCATCGCCGGCACCGGCCGTACGGTGATGCCGTATACACGCATCCCCCCACCCATGTGACCGAGGTCACACCTCCTGGGCGGGGGTGGCACGCGCGACGCCGCGCCCGGGGAAGGACGTTCATCCCCCGGGCGCGGCCGACTACGGGTCACACAGCTGGGCGCGCTACTTCAGCAGGTACGCCTTCACGATGGTCGTCTCGTAGGTGTTGCCGTCCTTGTCGGTGAGCTTCGCCTTGAAGGAGACCGACGTGGCCGTCTTCGGGTGGCTCAGCGACAGGCTCTTCTTGCCGTCCTTGCCGGTGGTCACCGGGGCCTTCGCCCACTTGGTCCCGCCGTCGTAGGAGACCTCCACGGACAGGGACTTGAAGCCCTTGCCCGAAGCCGGGCCCTGAAGGGTCAGCGGGACAGTGAGCTTCTTGCCCGCCGCCGCGGTGCTGCCCAGGTCCAGCTTCGGGGCGAAGCGGACGGTGGAGAGCGGAAGGTTGACGATGGTGTCATCGGCGGGCTTCTTCGAGGCGAACGTCCACGCCGCGGTGACACGGGTGCTGACACCGGCGACCTTGGTGGAGCGCGACGCGTCCGTGCTGATGCGGTACGCGGCCGACTTCGCGGGCAGACCGGCGATGAACTGGCAGAGGGCGTCCTTCTCGTCGAGGACCTTCTTGCCGTCGACGGTGATCAGCGTGCGCTGCTTGGAGACCTCCGACTGGCCGAAGTGACCGGCTCCGTCGGTGAACTCCGGGATGCAGACGGCCATTTCCTCACCCAGGCGCTGCGCGGTGTTGTTCGCGTTCACCTTCGGGCTGAAGACACCGACGTTGTACGTCTTGTCGTAGGTCTTCTTCGCCTGGTACGTGCGGGGCGGGTCGGACTGGAGGTACACGCCGCCCTCCTCGCTCGTGCCGTCCTGGCCGATGTTGAACTCCCACTGGAAGCCCGCGGGAGCGGTGACGTACGTCTTCGCCGTGGTGGGAAGGGCGAACGGCTGGGTGACCGTGCCGACCCCGAACGTTTCGTCCTTGCTCCAGAACGGGTTGACCGTGCCCTTGCGGCCCTTGGCCGAGGCGCCGGTCTTGATGTTCACCAGGGCCAGTTCGCTCTTGGTCGCGGTGTGGGTGAAGCCGGTGTACATCGAACCCGTGCGGTTGTAGAGCAGGTTGTAGCTGGTGCTGCCCTTCTGCCAGGTGCCGCCCAGCTGGTTGCTGAACTCCTTGGCGGGCAGTGCCGCGCCGAGCTGCGCGGTACGGAAGCCCTGGAACGAGGGCAGGAACCAGGTGCTGCCGAAGGAGCTGCTCCCCGAGTCAAGGGCGTAGTTGAGATACGTGTCGAGCTGCTTGGCGGAGTCCGGCGCCGTGATCGAGACCGGCTTCGCCTTGCGGGCGTCGAAGGTGACCGTGGCGTTCTTGGTGACGGACAACTTCGGCTGCACCATCAGCGCGATGTCCGGAGGCGTGTCGCCGCCCCTGGGGGTCTGCACCGGTGCGTCGAGCGTGTACACGCCCTTGGGGACCCGGATCTTGGCGATGCCGTCGCCGTCGGTGTCGTACGGGTTCTCCCAGAAGTCGCCGCCGAGACCGTAGACGGTGGTCTCGGCCTGCGCGGGCTTGCCCTTGGTGTCGATGAACTTCATCGTGAGGTCGTACGACTCGACCTCGCGGGTCACCGCGAACGACGTACGGGCCTGCTGGCCGCCCTCGGTCGCCTTGGCGGTGACCGTGCCGGAGTACGTGCCGTCCAGCGTGCCGACGCGGGTGTCCGCGGTGAGTGCGACATCGGCGGTGCCGCCGGCGGGGACGGTGACCTGCTTCGCGCCGAGCGCGAAGAAGCCGGCCGGGGCGGGCTTGCCCTTGGGGCCGACGGTCGCCACCGACAGGTCGAGGGTGACCGGCTTCGTTCCGCTGTTGCGGTAGGTGATCGACTTGGTCACCGGCTTGTCGTCGGTGTGCGGCCACTGCTGGGTGCCGAAGCCGAGCGAGGTCTGCTCGCTCACCACCGTCTGGGTGATCGCCCTGGCCACATCGGCGCGGCCGGTGCCCTGCTGATGGACCGTCAGTCCGGTGCCGGGCTTGGCCGAGGCGGTCAGCGTCTGCTTGATCCGCTGGCCGGTCCAGTCCGGGTGCTGCTGGGCGAGGAGCGCGGCGGCGCCCGCGACATGCGGGGTCGCCATCGAGGTGCCCGACATCGACACATAGCCGTCGGCGGCCGGATCACCGATCTGTCCCTGCGCCGCCTTCGCCGCGACGATGTCCACCCCGGGCGCGGTGATGTCCGGCTTCAGCGAGCCGTCGGCCGTCGGGCCCACGCTGGAGAAGTCGGCGATCTTGTCGGCGCGGTCGACCGCGCCGACGGTGAGCGCGGAGGCCGCGCTGCCGGGCGAACCGATCGTCGAGGCGCCGGGGCCGTCGTTGCCCGCGGCGATGACGAAGAGGACGCCCTTCTCGGCGGAGAGCTTGTCGACCGCCGCCTCCAGCGGGTCCGTCTCCGCCGTGTCCCCGCCGCCGAGGCTGAGGTTGGCCACCTTCGCGCCCTGGTCGGCGGCCCACTGCATGCCCGCGATGATGCCGGAGTCCTCGCCGAATCCGGAATCGTCCAGCACCTTGCCGTCGAGGATCTTCGCGCCGGGCGCGACACCCTTGAACTTGCCGCCGGACTTGGCACCGGAGCCCGCGGCGGTGGACGCGACATGCGTGCCGTGGCCGAAGTGGTCGACGGTGTTGCCCGCGCCGGAGAAGTCCTTCTGGGCCAGCTCCACACCCTTGAGGTCGGGATGGGTCTCGTCCACGCCGGTGTCCAGGACGGCAATCTTCACGCCCTTGCCGTCGTATCCGGCCTGCCAGGCGGCCGGCGCGCCGATCTGGGGAACGCTCTTGTCCAGGCTCGCCCGGCGCTTGCCGTCCAGCCATACGCGCTCGATGCCCTGCGCGACCGTACGCTCCTCGCCCCGCCGCTCGCCGGCCGCGGTGAGGGCCTGCCACACCTCGGCCGTACCGTTCTTGGGCGCGGTCACGGCCTCGCCCTTGACCGCGGGCAGGGCCCGGCGTACCGAGACGTCCGCGGCCGAGATGGCCGACTTCGCCCGCGCCTTGTCCCCGGCGGCCGTGGCGTACGACACGATCAGCGGGAGCGTCGCGCGGTGCGCGTCGTCGTAGCGGTCCTCGATGAGCCGGCTGACATTGAACAGCCGCCGGTCCAGCTTGCCCTGGGCCACCAGCCGGGACGCGTCGGAAGGCAGCACGTATGTGGCGCCCGCGATCCGGTTGACGGTTATTCGGATGTCCTCGCGGCCCTTCGCCGGCTCCACCCGCCCCACCCGGCCCTTGGCGTCTACATGGACGCGGTCACCGGTGATCAGCGTGACGACAGACGACTCACCCTTCGCCTGCCGCGCCTTCGCGGCGAACGTCTCCGCGTTGTCGCCGGCCGGAGCGGCGCCGGACGCGGCTCCCGTGGCGACGCCCGTCGTCAGGCCCGCGGTGAGCAGCGCCGCCACCATGGCCGCGCCCGCCCTGCTGCTGTTTCTGAGCAACTCTCCCCCAAAGGTGAGGTGTTGTGTCGAAGAACCCCCGAAGCGACGTGTACCGGGAGGGTGCTGATCAACCGGAACCGCGTCGGCACGGAAGACGGAAGGCCGCCTCGTGGGGTTCATCCGCACCATGGTCGAATTGGCGCCACTTTTGACGGCGGTGATCAGCCACGAGCGGTGTGGGTGGGCCCTCAAGTGGGCCCGGGGGCCCTGCGCTTGGGCCCGGACCCATCCCTAGGCTGCGGAGACTCCGGGGGGAAACAGAAGACGACGTGGGCGAGGAGAACTGATGAAAGGTGCCGTACGGTTGCGCAGATGGCATGCGCATGACCACATACTCGGTCCCCCGTCACGTCGCGACCGGGGGCAGAGCGGGGCCGAGTACGCGGCGATGGTCGGGGTGGTGTCCCTGGTCGTGGCGGCGATCGTCGGCCTGAGTGTGCCCACCGACGAGGCGACCGGGCTGAAGAGCGCGGTGTGCCGGATACTTCACCCGCTGAGCGGGGCCGAAGCGTGCTCCTCCGGCGACTACGAGGGCGACGGGGGCGGCGACGGGGGCGACGGGGGCGGAGGTCCCGGCGACCCGTTCGTGCCCAACGGCGACCCGTTCGAGCCCGCGAAGTGTCTGCTCTCCCAGGACCAGACCAAGACCACCGTCGTCATCCAGATCCTCTTCATCAAGATCAGCAGCTCGGAGACGGTCAAACTCCAGCAGTGGTCCGACGGCACCGTCACCCTGGAGCGCGTGACCGAGAGCGGAGCCGGCGTCACGGCGAGCATCTCCGCCGGCATCCCGGGCCTGAAGGACTGGGGCGGCAGCGCCTCGCTGAGCGGAAGCTATGTGAAGGGCAGCGGCAGCGGCGGGCAGTGGCTCTTCAACGGGAACAAGAGCGGCGATCCCCAGGCGGACCTGGCGGCCAACCTCGAAGACGCCCAGCAGTTCACCGAGTACCTCAAGGCGCAGGGCGAGTGCAACAGCAGGCCCGCCGGTCCGCGCTCCTCCGAGCTGGGGATGATCTGCGGCTACCACGCCGGCAAGAAGAAGCCCGACCTCGAACCGGAGAAGGCGCCGGACGTCGACATCACCAAGACCTCGACCGAGGCGTCCGGCGGTGTGAGCTTCGGCAAGACCTTCAAGAGCAACGGCAAGAGCGGCAAGGACACCAAGGGCGGCAAGGACGGCAAGGGCGCCGACGGCCCCAAGGACCTCGGCAACATCTCCTT
>NZ_PHRF01000049.1 GCF_004151105.1 Streptomyces sp. L-9-10 | reverse complement strand
GTGGGCCGGTCGGATGACCAGGTGAAGGTGCGGGGTTTCCGTATCGAGCTGGGTGAGGTGGAGTCCGCGCTCGCCGGCCATCCGGACATCGCACAGGCTGTTGTGCTCGCTCCGCCCGTGCAGGGCGCCGGGAGCGCGAAGCGGCTGGTCGCGTACGTGGTCCCGGGTGCCGGAGCCGTCCCCACGGCGGCCGGTCTGCGGGAGTTCCTGGCCGGTGTCCTGCCGGAGTACATGGTGCCGTCCGCGGTGGTGACGCTGGACGCGTTGCCGCTGATGCCGAACGGCAAGGTCGACCGCAAGGCCCTGGCCGGTGTGGATCCGTCCGGTGTCGAGGAGACCGGGTATGTGGCTCCGCGTTCCGTGACGGAGGAGACTCTGTCCGGGATCTGGGCGCGGGTGCTGGGTGTGGAGCGGGTCGGCGTGGACGACAACTTCTTCGATCTCGGCGGGGACTCGATCCTCAGCATCCAGGTCGTCTCCCAGGCCCGCGCGGCCGGGCTGCGTATCTCACCCAAGGACGTGTTCGACCGCCAGTCGGTACGGGCCCTGGCCGAGCACCTGACCCGGGTCGCCGCGGCGGACCGGACGACCGACGCGGCCGGACCCGAGCCCCTCGCAACCGTCGAGGGCCCGGTACGTCTCACGCCCATCCAGGAGTGGTTCTTCGGGAGCCCGGCCGGCCCCTCGCACCGGTTCGACATGTCGATGGCCGCCACACTCGCCCCCGGTACGAACCTCGACGCGCTCGCGGAAGCGGTGGCCGCCCTGGTGGCTCACCATGACGCGCTGCGGCTGCGCTTCGTACGCGACGAGGCCGGCGTATGGACGCAGTACGTCGCCGACGCGGCGGACAGTACCCACCCGTACACGGAACACACCGACCTCACGCAACTCCCCTCCGGTGAGCGGCAGTCCGAGATGGACCGGCTCACGGACATCGCCCGCGACGCGCTGGACCTCACCGAGGGACCGCTGCTCCGCGCGCTGACCTTCGGGCTCGGGGAGGACGGCGACCGACTGGTGCTGCTGGTCCACCACGCCGTGGTCGACGGGGTGTCGTGGCGGGTGTTGCTGGAGGATCTGGCTCTGGCGTATGGGCAGTTGGTGTCGGGGGCGGTGGTGGATCTGGGTCCGCGTTCCGCGTCGTTCCAGGAGTGGGCTTCGCGGTTGCGGTCGCAT
Organism: Streptomyces sp. L-9-10; assembly: GCF_004151105.1. GTDB lineage: Bacteria > Actinomycetota > Actinomycetes > Streptomycetales > Streptomycetaceae > Streptomyces. The sequence continues at coordinate 1,645 of NZ_PHRF01000049.1, read as the reverse complement.
GTGGAAGCGGGTGGTTTCGACGCGGAGCTGGAGTACTGGAGCGGAGTCGGCCAGGGCGTACGGACCGAACTGCCGGGTGTGACGCCCACGACCGAGCAGGCCGCGGGCACGCGAGCGGCCGACCCGGCCGAGCCCATGGCACCGGCCACCGCCTCGGCCCAGCCCATGGCACCGGCCACCGCCTCGGCCGAGCTGTCGCCCGACGCCACCCGCAGACTCCTGCACAAGGTGCCCTCGGTGTACCGCACGCGGGTCAACGAGGTGCTCCTCGCCGTACTCGCCCGCGTCCTCGGCCGCTGGACCGGCCAGGACCGCGTCCTCGTGGACGTCGAGGGGCACGGCAGGGAAGAGATCTTCCTGGATCTCGACCTGTCCCGGACCGTGGGCTGGTTCACCACCGTCTTCCCCCTGGAGCTGGCGTCCGGTACGGAGCCGGGACCCCGCGCCGACGGCGGCGCGAGCGAGCCCGACTGGGCCGTCCTCGTCAAGTCCGCCAAGGAGCGGCTGCGTTCGGTGCCCGGCCGTGGTCTGGGCTACGGCGCGCTGCGCCATCTGCGCCGCTCCGTCCCCGCGATCCACCCACAGGTCAGCTTCAACTACCTCGGTCAGTTCGACACCGTCACGAGCGGTGCGACGGGCTCGGGCTCCGCCCCACAAGGGCCGCTCCAGGAGGTCGGTTTCATCCAGGACGACGCCGGCCTGCTCGCCGGTCGTGACCACGCCCTCGATGTGACATCCCGGGTCGCGGACGGCCGGCTGCTGGTCGACTTCGTCTGGGCGCCCGGTGTGTTCTCCGAGGCGGTGATGGAGCGGCTGGCGTCGGCGTTCGTGGGAGAGCTGGAGGGTTTCCTGGCGCATTGTGAGCTGCCGGGTGCCGGTGGTGTCACGCCGTCGGACTTTCCGCTGTCGCCGTTGGATCAGGCGGGTCTGGACGCGGCGGTCGGTGACGGGCGTGGTGTCGAGGATGTCCTGCCGCTGATGCCGTTGCAGTCCGGGATGCTCTTCCACGCCCTCGCCGAGGCGGACAGGCCGGCCTACTTCGAGCAGCTGATGTACGTGGTCGACGGGGTGCCGGACGTCGACCGGTTCGCCGCGTCCTGGCAGCGCATGGTCGACGAGATACAGGCGCTGCGGATCGGTCTCGTGTGGGAGGGCGTGCCCGAACCGGTACAAGTGGTTCACCGGGACGTACGTCTGCCGGTCGAGATCCTGGACTGGCGCGACAGCCTCCTGACGGAACAGGACGCCCGCTGGGAAGCCCTGCTGGCCGCCGACCACAAGCGGGGTCTGGATCTGCGCCGGGTGCCGCTGGCGCGGCTGACCCTGGCCCGGCTCGGTGAGGGCCGTGTCCGCGTCCTGTTCACCTTCCACCACATCCTGCTCGACGGCTGGAGCGTCGCGCGGGTGCTCTCCCTCGTCCTCGACGACTATGCGGCGCGACGGGATGGGTTGGTGTTGCCGGTGGTGGTGGGTGGTCGTGGGCTGGGTGTTCAGGCCGGGTGGATGGCGGGGCGTGATGTGGGGGTGGCGGAGGAGTTCTGGCGCGTTGGTCTGGCGGGTTTTGACGCGCCGGTGGCGTTGCCGTATGACCGGCCGGCTGTTCATGCCGGTCAGGCTCGTTCTTCGGAGCGGGTGGAGGTGGAGT
>NZ_PHRF01000048.1 GCF_004151105.1 Streptomyces sp. L-9-10 | reverse complement strand
GTTCCCGCAACTGCCCCATCAGCCCTCGCCGCCATCCACGCGGTAGCAGGAATCGACGTCGAGTCGGCCGTTTCGGTACGAGCGATGGGGGAATTGGATCGTCGATGGTATGCACAGATTTCCGGATCACTTCAGACCCCAAGCAATGACGAATTTTTCATCCTGCCGCCCGTAAAAGGAGGCAGCAAAATCGGATGGGTCCGCGTCAAGGATTCCAGAGGAACCGACCTCCCCTCCCGTATCGCCGACGCGACAGGCGCGCCGGAATTCCTGGCGCTCTCCGCGGACGGCCATAATCTGTTTGCCGTTTCGGTCGAAGACGACGAGTACTGGATTGTCGTCCACACATTCGAGTGACGTGCGAGCCACCGGACAGCCCTTAGACCTCGGGGAGGGAAGGATCGGGCGTCCAGGGGGATGGCGCGGCGATGGCCCACCGTTCGTGGTCGCGCCAGGCACCGTTGATATAGAGATAGGCGGGCGACAGGCCTTCGTAACGAAAGCCCAGACGCCGAACCAAGGCCAAAGACGCCTTGTTCGCCGGTTGGATGTTCGCCTCCAGCCGGTGGAGCCGCAGGTCGTCGAAGGCGTGTTGCAGGGCGGCGGTGAGCCCTTCTGTCATGTAACCCCGTCCCGCGGACGGGACGAAGGCCGCATAGCCGAGGGACGCGCCCTGGTAACGGCCTCGGATGATCGAGTTGATGTTGACCATGCCGGCCGCCGCACCGGTCTCCTGAACGCGGATCACGAAGCCCCGGTTGGTGCCGTCCTCGAAGCGGCGCATCCAGCTCTGGAACTCTTCCGGCGTCGCGGGCAGCTGCATCCACGGCACATGAAGCTCGGCGCTGGCCCTCACGAGCGAGCAGAACTCGTCCTGGTCGGCGAGGGTGAGCGGGCACAGTTCGACCCGTGGCGGCGTAGTGGACATGGCCCCATGTTAGGACCGCTTCCGGACAGACAAGTGGTCAAGGGCCTGGGTGTGGTCCAGGCTCCACGACCCGGCCTTCCCCGTCCCGGCCCTACAGGGCCCGGTACGCCCGGAGAAAGGTCCGCACTCCCTCGACGATGAGCGGCCGGACGCGGGTGTCCTCCGTCGCGTTCGCCGAACCGAACCTGTTGAGCGGGACTCCGAAGGTCAGCGCGATGAACTGGTCGGCCGCGAGCCGGGCGTCGGGGACGTCGAGCAGCCCGGCCGCGGCGAAAGCGGCGAACCGCTCGGCAAGTGCCTCGTCCGGGGTGTCGGCCATGGAGTTCTCGCCCCGGTGGCCGGCTTCCGCCCGGACCAGTCGTTGCAGCGTCGCGTACTCCGCCGAGCCGAGCATGTCGGTCGCGATGCGCATCGAGAACGTGACCAGGACGTCCTCCAGATCGGCGGCTTCGATGGGGTGGGTGAGGGTGTCGTCGAGGATGCCCCGGATCGTGGTGACCAGTGACTGGCCGACGGCGTCGACGACCGCTTGCAGCAGCGTCTGCTTGTCGCCGAAGTAGTCGTAGACCGTCCGCTTGGACACCTCGGCCCGTGCGGCGACCGCGTCGACGCTGGTCCGGTCGAAGCCGTCGGCGAGGAACAGTTCCCGGGCCGCGGAGAGGATGGCGGCCCGCTTCCGCGTGGACCCCTCACGCAGTGTCTTCGTGGTCGGCATGGCCGTATCCTAACCCGACTTTACTGCACGGTGTAGTGCAATTTCTGATGAGGAGAGGCCGTCGCGGGTTCACCCGACGAACGGCCTCGGACCTGTCCACAACACCACGTGCACACCGCGCCCCGCGTGACCGGCCCCTGTGTCCGCGCCGGGCCCGGCAGGGCGGCAGCGCCAGGCGCGCCGCCGAACCCTTACTCGCCCAGTGACGAAGCGGCCGCGAAGTGGCTACGAAGCAAAGGACGTTCATGACCACAACCCTGGCTCCCCCGGTCCGCGTCGGGAAAGCCGCTGTCGGGGCTCTCGGCATGCTGGCAGCCGCCACCGGGGCTCTGGAGTCGGTGGTGACACCGACGCTCCCGCTGCTGCAACGCGAATTATCGATGAGTCCTGCCCAAGGGGCATTACTCAGCATCACGATGCTCATCACCGGTGCTCTCCTCACGCCCATCGCGGGCAGCCTCGGTGACCGCTACGGCGGGAAACGGGTCATGCTCCGGCTGATGGCAGTGGTCTCGGCCGGTGGTCTGGTGTCCTCGCTGGCACCGAACCTGCCGGTGCTGCTGCTCGGTCAGGTACTGGAGGGCGCGATAGTGGGCGCGATGCCACTCTCGTTCATCCTGGTACGCAAGCACCTCCCCACGGGACAGTCCCAGGTGGCCATCGGGACGGTCAGCGGGTTGTTCGTGGGCGGCGGCATGCTGGGGACGCTGATGGCCGGGCCCGTCGCGGAAGGGCTGTCCCGGCACTGGATGTTCGCGATACCGACGATCGCGATCGTCGTGGCGACCCTGTTCGTCCACAGGCTGATGCCGAACGATCCGCCGGCCCGGTCGGACGCCAGGATCGACTGGCCCGGCCTGGTTCTCCTGAGCGGCATTCTGCTGGCGCTCATGCTCGGGCTCTCGATGGCGCCCGAGTTCGGCGGCCGGCCACGCGCGCTCGGCGCCCTCGTCGTGCTCCTGGCCCTCCTCGTGACCGGATGGATCTTCGTTGAACGTCGGTCCCCGTCGCCGATGGTCGATCTGCGCCTGGTGGCGAAGCCCGCGATATGGAGCTCCTACGTGGTCACATTCGCCGTCTGCGTAGGCACCTCGGTGTCGATGTATCTCGTTCCGCAGCTGTTCGCGGTGTCCGCCGACGGGTACGGATTCGGGGCCGATGCCACCGACATCGGGCGGTACCTGTTGCCCGGCGCCGTCACGGCGGCGATCAGCGGGCCGCTCGGCGGGGCCGCTGCGCGGCGTTTCGGCTCAAGTGCCGTGGTCGCTGCCGGAATCGGCGTCATGACGGCCACGTTGGTCTCCCTGGCGTTCCTGCACAGCGAGGTCTGGCACCTCATGGCCGGCAAGGCGCTGATCGCCCTGGCCAGTGGTGTCTGCGTCACGGCGATGGTCGTCAGGACCGCCACCTCTGCCGATCACGACAGCACCGGCACCGCCACCAGCCTGGTTCTGGTGACCCGCGTGATCGGCTTCGCCGCGGGCGCGCAGATCAGCGGTGCCTTCCTCACCGCCGGGACCCGCCCCGGGATGGACGTCCCGGCCGAATCCGCCTTCGTCACCGGCTTCGTCATCGCCGGCGTCGTCACGGCGCTGTCCCTGCTTGTCGTCCGTACCATGAGCAAAGGAGTCAAGGCATGACCCGCACCAATCAGTTGACGGATATCCGTACCGCGCCGAGGCGCAAGGTCCTGATATCGGGGGCCGGCATCGCGGGTCCCGCCCTCGCGTTCTGGCTGAACCGCTACGGATACGCGGTCACGGTGGTGGAGAAGGCGGGCACACCACGGAGCGGCGGATACCCCATCGACGTGCGCGGCACCGCACTGGAGGTCGTCCGGAGGATGGGGATCCTGCCACAGCTGCGGGACGCACACGTCGACTCGCGTCGGTTCACCTTCCTCGACGGGGACGGCGGCGAGGTGGCCTCGGTCAACCCGCATACCGTCGGGGGCAGTGTCGAGGGACGGGACCCCGAAGTGCGGGACCTCGAAGTGCGGCGAGGGGATCTGACCGACGCTCTGTACACAGCGGTACGTGACGACGTGGAGTTCCTGTTCAACGACTCCGTCGAGACCCTCGACCAGCCCGTCCAGTCCAGCCGGTCCGGCCGGTCCAGCCGGTCCGGGCACGGGGTCGACGTCACCTTCCGCGGGGGCGGCAGGCGTGCGTTCGACATGGTGTTCGGTGCGGACGGTCTGCATTCACGTACCCGGCAGTCCCTGTTCGGCCCCGAAGAGCGGTTCCACCGATACCTCGGGTACTGCTTCGCCGTGTTCACCATGCCCAACACCTTCGCCCTCTCCCACGAGATCATGATGTGGAACACCCCGGGCAGAGCCGCCGCTCTCTACGCCGTAGGGGACGACGACACAGTGCACGCCTTCCTGAACTTCGCCCGGCCGGAACCACCATCCGGCGCGCTCCGCGACCCGGAAGCCCAACGGGACCTGGTCGCCGCGGCCTTCGCCGACGCGGGCTGGGAAGTCCCCGGCATGATCGCCGCAATGCGCGACGCGGACGACCTGTTCATCGACGTGGTCAGCCAGATCCGCATGCCTCGCTGGTCCAGCGGCAGGGTCGCGCTGGTGGGCGACGCCGCGTACGCACCCTCGTTCCTCACCGGCCAGGGCTCCAGCCTCGCGCTCGTCGGCGCGTACATGCTCGCCGGTTCCCTGGCCGACCGGGACCACACCGCGGGCTTCGCCGCCTACGAACACCACACCCGTGCGTTCGTGACCATGAACCAGGAGCAGATCGGCGAGGGCGACGCCGCACTCTTCCCCACCACCGCTCGGGCCCTGGAGCAGCGCAACGACATGCTGCGCGATCTCGGCACCATGCCCCCTCGGAGGGACGACCGGCCCACTCGGCCCTCACCCTGCCCGAATTCACGCTCCGGAGGTGATTCCGGGCACGCGGTCCCGTCGGTGGCCTCGACACGGACCCGGCAGGCTGCGGGGAGCGCCGACGGGCGGCGTACGCCGACGTGGTGTCGGGGTACGCCGCCCTGGCGTGGGACGAGGTGCGGGGCGCGGCCCCTCGGAGGAGCCGCTGACCGGTCCTTCGCCCGCTACTTCGGTTCGCGGTTGAACAGCGAGGTGGACCAGAAGTAGCCGAGCACGACCAGCCCCAGGCACCAGGCCACGGCCAGCCACCCGTTGTGGCCGATCTCGCTGCCCTGCAACAGCCCGCGCAGCGTCTCGATGGCCGGGGTGAACGGCTGGTACTCGGCGATCGGCCGGAACCAGCCCGGCATCGCGTCGAGCGGTACGAAGGCGCTGGAGAGGAGCGGCAGGATCATCAGCGGCAGGGCGTTGTTACTGGCCGCCTCGACGTTCGGGCTGGACAGGCCCATCCCGACCGCGATCCAGGTGAGCGCCAGGGCGAACAGCGTGAGCAGGCCGAACGCCGCGAGCCACTCCAGGGCCGTGGCGTCGGTGGAACGGAAGCCGATGGCCACCGCGACGGCACCGACGAGGGCCACGCTGGCCACCGATTGCAGCACGCTGCCGACGACATGCCCGATGAGCGCGGACCCGCGGTGGATCGCCATCGTGCGGAAGCGGGCCATGATGCCCTCGGTCATGTCATTGGAGACGGACACCGCGGTCCCGATCGTCGTGCTCCCGATCGTCATCAGCAGGAGGCCCGGGACGAGGTACGCGAGGTACGCGGAGCGGTCGGCTCCAGCGCCGATGCCCGCGCTCATCGCGTCGCCGAAGATATAGACGAAGAGCAGCAGCAGCATGATCGGCGTCAGTAGCAGGTTCAGCGTCAGCGACGGGTAGCGCCGCGCGTGCAGGAGGTTGCGGCGCAGCATCGTGGACGAGTCGCGCACGGCGAGGGAGAGGGCGCTCATCGGACGTTCTCCTTGGGCTGGTTGGGGATAGTGGCCGGGCCGGTGAGGGCGAAGAACACATCGTCGAGGTCGGGCGTGTGCACGGTCAGCTCGTCTGCCTCGATGCCGGCCGCGTCCAGCCCGTCGAGGATGGAGCGCAGCTCGCGCTGGCTGCCGTCGCCGGGGATCCGCAGCGTCAGCGCCTCGTCGTCCCGGGTGATCTCGCGCAGGGCGGCGGCGGCGCTCCGGTACGTGGACGGGTCGGAGAAGCGGAGTCGTATGTGTCCGCCGGGGATGAGCCGTTTCAGCTGGTCGGCGGTGCCTTCGGCGGCGATCTTGCCGTTGTTGAGGACGGCGATGCGGTCGGCGAGTTCGTCGGCCTCGTCGAGGTACTGGGTGGTGAGGAAGACGGTGACGCCGTCGGAGACCAGTTCGCGGATGATCTGCCACATGTTGTGGCGGGAGCGGGGGTCGAGGCCGGTGGTCGGTTCGTCGAGGAAGAGGATCCGCGGGTTGCCGACGAGGGTCATGGCGATGTCGAGGCGGCGCTTCATGCCGCCGGAGTAGCTCTGGGCGGGCTTCTTGGCGGCGTCGACGAGGTCGAACCGCTCCAGGAGTTCGGCGGCGACCCGGCGCCCCTCGCGCTTGGAGAGGTGGTGCAGGTCGGCCATGAGGAGCATGTTCTCCTCGCCGGTGATCAGCCCGTCGACGGCGGAGAACTGTCCGGTGACGCCGATCGCGGCGCGTACTCCGTCCGGTGAGGTGGCGAGGTCGTGCCCCGCGACCTGGGCCTGTCCGCCGTCGGCGGCGATGAGTGTGGACAGGATCTTCACGGCGGTGGTCTTGCCGGCGCCGTTGGGGCCGAGCAGCGCGAACACGGACCCGGCCGGGATGCGCAGATCGATGCCGTCGAGAACGGTCTTGTCGCCGTACGACTTGCGCAGACCGACGGTGGAGACGGCGGCCGGCGACGGGTGACCGTCACCCTGATGAGGCACGGGCATGGACATGACAGAAGAAGGCATGGAGCCCTCCCGTTCGAGAGCGTGGTGAGCGATGAAGTGGACTTGCCCGTCGGGGGATCGGTGCGGGGACGGGGCGGATCAGGGCCGGGCGCGGCGGACGTCGATGTTGCCCCAGTTGGTCCGGGCGCGGATCTTGACGGTGTCCTCGGTCCGCTCCGGGGCCTCGGACGCGGCGAGCGCGTTGCGTACCTGCCCACGGTTGGAGCTGACGTCGAGCCAGGCGGCGGTGCCCTCGCGGACACCGATTTCGATGGAGCCGTTGGAGGTCTCCAACTGGACGGTGCCGCAGGCGACTTCGGCGACGCGGAGGACGCCGTTGGTGGTGGTGCCGGTGACCGACGCCTCGGCGCGCGCGATGTCGATGGCGCCGTTGGCGCCGTTCACCCGCAGCTCGCCGGTCACGGCGCCGACGGTCGTGGTGCCGTGCGAGTTCTTCAGGACGGCGGGGCCGTCGACGAGACCGACGCGCACATTGCCGGTGCTGCTGGTGATCTCGGCCATGCCCTCGACCCGTTCGACGGTGGTTGAGCCGTGCGACGCCTTCAGGTGCAGCGGGCCCGTCGAGTCGAGTCGTACGTCACCCGCCGAAGTCGTCACACGGACTTCGCCGAGCCGGCCCTCACCGAGCACCCTGGCCCCGGCGCCGGTCACGTCGATGTGCGAGCCCGCAGGCAGTTCCACCGTCACGTCGACGGTGCCACCGCGCCCGAGCAGATTGGCCTTGGGCGTGGTGACGGTCAGGATGCCGCTCGCGTAGGCGACCTCGGTCTGGTCGGCCGTCCGTACGTCCAGGTCCTTCTTCGCGTCGCGGGGCCGCACCTCGACGACGGTGTCGAGGCGGTCGCCCGCGGTGAACTGGAGGGAACCGGAGTACACGTAGGCGGTGACCGAAATCGCTTCGGGAGTGTCGAAAGAAGGCATGGCTGTCCCGTTCTGTTGGGTCTTCGGGGCGTCCCCGCTGGTGGGACGTGGTGTGGGATGAAGTCGTGCGGGCGGGGGCGCGCGGCTAGCGCACCCAGCCCGTGATGCTCTGTCCGACGGTCCGGGTCTTCTCCGTCGTACGCGGCCGGGTGCCGCCGTCGACCGCGGCCGATACGGTGCGCACCAGCCACGCGTTGACCGACAGGCCCTCGCGGCTCGCCGCCTCCTCGGCGCGCGCCTTGAGGTGGGCCGGCAGACGCAGATTGACGCGGGCGGTGCCGCCCTCGTCGACGTCTGCCGGGGCCGGGGCGACGAGGTGTTCGACGGTCGCGGCCGGTTCCGTGGGAGCACCGCCGTACGTGGGCGGCGGGGTCACCACGAAGCTGGGGTCGAGCCCGCGCAGCCGTACGTCGACCGAGCCGGGGGCGATGTCACGGGTGACCTCGTCCATCGCGGCGGAGAGCACACTGAGCATGGTCAGCCGGGTCGCCGACTCCAGGGGAGCGGTGAGCCGCTCGGCCAGCTCGCGTGCTTCGTCGCCGCCGGCTTCGGCGGCCACCGCGAGTTCGCGGCGGAGGGTCTCGACATACGGGGTGAGGTCCATGACGCCATCATGGCACCACTTTGGCTCCACACGCAAGCCATGAGGTGACACCACCGGTTCGCTAGCCGACCGAACAGCCCTGACCTGCGAAAACATGCTGGCGCCTGCCTGGGCGGCTGTGGCACCACGCGCACTCGTGCACCTATGGGTTCATGGAGTGGCACCACATGGCGCCAGATAGCGCCACGCCGCGCCATCCGGTGCCATCCGGCGCCATCCGGCACCGCGTGGCGCCATGCGAGGGCACACGGGGGTGGCCTGCCCCCGTGTGCCGCGGTCCGCCACCGGGCCGGGCCCACCCGAGGCGGGAGAGATTCCGGATCGGACTTGACCCTCACGTCGCGTGAGGCTGGAGCGTGGGGGGCATGAGCGACTACTACAACGCGTTCGAGACGAGTCCTGTGCCCACTCCCGGCCCGGACGCGGTTCCGCCGGAGCCGTTCCGCGGCATCTATGGAATGCCCGCGTTCGTGACGATCCCCACGAGCGATATGGCGGCGTCGGTGGACTTCTGGATTCGGGGGCTCGGCTTCATCGAGCTGTTCAGCATCCCCGGCAGGCTTGTGCATCTGCGCCGGTGGGCGTTCCAGGACGTACTCCTCGTCCCGTCGGCGAGCGTTCCGGAGCGGACACCGGCGATGAGCCTCAGCTTCGCGTGCGTGCTCGGCCAGGTCGATTCCCTGGTCGAGGCCTGTCGTGCGCTGCGCCCGGACTCCGTCGACGGTCCACGGGACACCCCCTGGAACACCCGCGACGTGGAGGTGATCACCCCCGAGAACGCACGGATCGTCTTCACCGCGGCGAAGCCCTTCGATCCGGCCAGTCAGGAGGCACGGAACCTCGCGGCCATCGGGATCACCCCACCGGGCGCCGGACGCGGCGACAATGAGGAGCATGCCTGACGCCGCCGACGCCACCGACGCCACTGACGTCGGCGACGCCACTGACGCCGCCGGCCTGACCGTCGGTCAGGTCTCGGCGCGTCTGGGCGTGACGGTCCGCGCGCTGCACCACTGGGACGAGATCGGTCTGGTGCGACCGTCGCTGCGCACGGCTGCCGGATACCGGCTCTACACCGCCGGTGATCTGGAACGCCTGCACCGCGTCATCGTCTACCGCGAGACCGGTCTCGGCCTGGACAGGATCCGGACCGTCCTGGACGACTCGACCGCGGACGTCCCCGGCGCGCTGCGCGCGCAGCGCGCCCAGGTCGCTGAACGGATCGACCGCCTCCGGCAGATCAGCGCCGGACTGGACCGGATGATCGACGCCCACGAGCGCGGCCTGCTGCTGACCGTCGAGCAGCAGGCCGCGATCTTCGGCCCCCAGTGGAACCCGGACGGACCCGCCCAGGCCCGTCGGCGCTACGGAGACACGACGCAATGGCGGCAGTACGCCGAACGCTCGGCCTCTCGCGGTCCGGAGGAATGGCAGTCCATCGCCGACGCCAATGCCGGACTCGACCGCGCCCTCGCGGACGCGATGGACTCCGGGGTCACCCCTGGCAGCCCGGAAGCGAATCAACTCGTCGAGCGGCACCGCGAAGTGTTCGCCGCGTACTTTCCCCTCACCAGGCAGATGCAGGTCTGTCTCGGCCGCATGTACGAGGCCGATCCGGCGTTCGCCGCCCACTACGACGGCATCCGCGCCGGCCTCGCCACATGGTTCCGTCACATCGTCGACGCCGCCGCACGCGCCCACGGCATCGACCCCGACACCGCGACCTGGCGGTAGAGCACGGGGTCCGGAAGCCGGCACTCGTGGCCATGGAGTGTCTCGCCGCTGCGTGAAGCACCGGCTCGACCGATACACAACAGAAGGTGACGCAGGACTCCAGGACCGTTGCTCAAGGGCTACGGCCGGCCGACGACATGACGCGGGTCGTCCAGCCAGAGCCGCTGACCGCGGCCATCGACCGACAGCCCGAAGCGGGACCGTTCCGGACGCCCCAGGTCGTACCACCGCAGGAACGCCCTCCTCACCTCGGCCCACAGCTCACGGGGGCCGTACTGCTCCACTTCGTACGTATCCACATGCGGGATGTACTCCACCGTTGCCCACGACTTCCGGTCGTCGGCGAAGAGCCAGAGCGTCGCTTCCCCGCTGTCGTTGTCCGCCTCGCACCAGCGGTACCACGCGTCGGTGACGCTCAGGCCGGTGAAGAACGCGGGATGGTCCTGGATGACGTTCTGCGGCGCGATGTCCGTCGTGCCTTTCTCCCCTGCCTCGCCGTGGTAGATGTCCGTGACGCGCCCGGCTCCGCCTCGCTGGGTGCGGTCCCACATGAAGGCCGGATATCCGGAGAACGTCCCCCGGGCCTTCCCACCCGCCACATCCAGCGTGGCGTACGAGCCGCTGAAGAAACTGCTGCCCCACGGGGTGACGATCCGCCCGTCGGGACACTGCTCCAGCCACGCTTTCGGAACGTCCCGCATGGTGCATGTGCTGAGGATGCGGTCGTACGGAGCGCCGTCGGGGTGCCCGTCGCGGCCGTTCCCGAGAACAGTGGCCGGGCCGAACCCCGCCCGCCTCAGGTTTTCCCTTGCGGTGGTCAGGACCGCCTCGTCCAACTCCACACTGGTCACGGCGCGTTCACCCAGCCGATGACACAGCCAAGCGGCGTTGTAGCCCACTCCCGTGCCGATCTCCAGCACTCGATGGCCTTCCCGCGCATCGAGCAGTCCGAGCATCTCAAGCATGATCGACGGCATCGACGAAGACGAGGTGAAGAGCCTGAACTCCCCGTCGGCCGTGGGTTTCCCGTCATTGACCTGCGTCACGACCGGCGCGTCCGCGTAGACCGCCCGCAACCATCCCTCGGGATCCGCCGTGAAGTCGCCACCCTCGAATACGTCGGGAATGAACAACCCTCGGTCCACCGAAACAACCGCATCCCGCCACTCGGGCGGCAACTCGCCCTTTCCCTCGAGAACCTGGGCGAGTCCGCGCTGCGTCTGTCGCGTCGTCATCCGACCTCCTCACTTCTTCGACACGAGGTGATCGATCTGCACAGCCATGACTGAGGCATCGCACAGCTGCCACCGAACCGCTGATTCCGTCAGCAGGAAATCGAAACGCTTGGACTGGTCGTGGAGTACGCCCTGCCGCTCCAGCTTCAGGACCATGGCTCGGGAGACATCAGCCCCTGCGGGCTCCACGGCGGGAGACATGGCTTGCCGCATGTACTCCGGGGTTTGAAGCAGGCCGGTGACCATGGCGGGCAAGAAATGCCGCATATGACGAGCGCCCGACTCAAGCGCGGCGAGTTCCCGCTGGCGATGGTGCAACCCGCGCCTCACGGACGCTCTGACGCCCTCGTATTCGGCATTCGCGACCTGAGCCAGACTCAGCAGGCCCGCCGCCGTGGCGTCGTCCACGCCCAGTGCACGAAGAATCTGCTGTACATCCACAACGGACGGCAGGAATCGCCCCGTCTCAATTCGGGATACCTTGCTCTGCGACATTCCACAGCGCACAGCCAACCGCTCACCCGAGAGGCCGGATGCACGGCGTAGCTCCTTGAGCGCTGTGGCGAGGTCGAGGCGATCCTGCCCGGCCTGTTGCGGATCTATCTTCAATCTGAGCCGTACTCCGAGAAAGGAACCGACAGCGAAAGAGCCAATTCCTTCCACCGCCGGTACTGGTTGAGGTCCGGGGTCGCAAGCAGGTCCCGGCTGATCTGCGTCCCGTCGGACCGATAGTTCATGGCGACGAATTGGAAACCGGATGCGCACATGCTCTCCGGCCCCGGCGTTGTAGCGGTACGCCGCGAATTCGTACCGGAGATAATCCGAGAGTGGGCGGGTGGCGACGTGCGGATGCTCACAGGCAGTCACTCGCCAATCGGCGAGGGCAGACCAGTTCAGGAGCCGAACGGTTCGGGGAGCACGTCACCAGCGCCAGGGACAGGAACGAGGGACGTTCGAGGTAGACGCCCAAGGACACGTCCCCACCCCACCCGAGCCGTTCGACGGCGGAGTCGACGACCATGCTCAGGTGCGTGGTCTCCCGGACCGCGTCGGAGTCGAAGCGGGGCGCGTACTCGGCCAGTCGGTCGCCGAGCCAGGCCGCCGCTTCCTTCGGCTGCTCCCAGGTGCCCAGGATGGAAGTACTCGACTTCATCAGCCAGTGCGCCGTCTCAATGGGCGGCAGGTTGGATCGCGGGAACTCGGCCACGACCTCTCGGTACCGCTCCTGTAGCCGCACCCGTTCCCCGTCGCCCCACGCTGCGGCCGGGGGAGGCTCGGGATGCGGTGGCCGCCGCAGACCTTCTTCGTCAAAACGTTGTTTCGGGCCGGTCCACAGGTAACCGTGGTGGTGCAACAGTCGTTCCGTTCGGCTCGGATGCGAGTGGAGAACCCACCGGCCCCACCACTTGGAGGAGGGCGGGGCCGGCAGGGGCGAGGCCGTCAGGCCGGGAGACCGAATCGCGCGGGGTCAATGCCGGCCGTGCTCAATTCCTCCGTGGAGAACCGCAGTGGCTCCACGCCCGGTCGCTTGCTGTCACCCAGCGCCCAGGCGTCCTCGCCGATCCGGGCGAGGGTCACGCAGGACTCTCCGTCAGGGTGCGTGTTGCCGCCGCATGCCTTGACGAACGCGGCTCCGTCGATGTCGAGCGCGTACAGGTCGCTTCCATTCAGCATCGATATGCCTTCCTGGTAAGGGGACTACCGAGTGGTTGAATTCATCATCGCGCCCACCCAGGCACATATGAAGCGCTAGTCGCGTTGACGCATAAACTTGGTTGCCGCCTCTTCCAAGTAGGCGGAGGCATCACCACCCGTAAGCGCGTGCGACCAAAACAGATCGAACAGATTCAGATGCTGGATTATCTCTCTCGGATCGCGCAGAACCACTTCACCGGAGAACAGTTCGACAGTCACCAAGCGGTCGTCGTAGACGACGAAGATGTTCATCGGGGTGCCCGGAACCTGCGTCGCTTCGGGAATGATCCCAATCTCCACGTTGGGCTTCCCGTTGACCTCGGCCATGTGCGCACACTGGGCCGCCATGGTCTCAGCACGTGCACGCCGCCACCTGACGGCCTGTTCAGTCATCAGAAACCAGAAGGATCGTGATGCGTCGTCCAGGATGGTCTGACGGTCCATGCGCGCCTGTACCGCTCGCGCAATGTCCCTCCTCGGATCGCCGACGACGGTCGGCGACAGTGTCTCTGTCGCATACTCACGGACATGAAGCAGGCCCGTGGGAACAGCCGGCAGGAAATGCCGTATCACACGGGCCGAGCACTCGAGGGCTTTGAGTTCCGCCTGCTTGTGGTAGAGACCGACACGCGCGTGCGCACGCCAAGACACGTAGTCGACGTTTGCCCGACGGGCCAAGCCAAGAATCTCTTCGACGACTTCATCGGGTACGGCAAGCGCCTTGAGGATACATTCGACATCCAGAACAGTCGGTAGCGCTCTGCCTGTTTCAATGCGACTGATCTTCGTTTGGCTCATATTGCAACGAAGCGCCAACCGCTCGCCACTCAGACCGGAAGCACGTCGAAGGCCCCGAAGGGCCTCCGCCAGATCTCTGCGCTCGCGTGCTTTTTTTTCAGGTTCTATGGGCACTGAACGGTACTGCACTTTCCAGGGCGAGATCCCGCCATGCGAGATACGTGTCGATGTGCGGGTCCCGGATCAGTTCCCGATTGATCTGCGTCCCGTCGGGGCGATAATTCAGATGAACCACGACCGCCTCGTCGAACAGCCAGAAGTCCTGCTCAGGCAGTCCGGGGTTCGGTTGGTCCGTCACATCGACCAGGTGGTAGTTCTCCCCCGCTGCCACATTCCCCGGGATACACCACTCGAACAGGTAGCGACTGTAGGGCGTGAGCGGTCGGCGAACGACCTTGGCACGGGTCATCGTCCGCCCGGCCGCCGCGTGATCCCGGATGGTCCGGTGCCACGACGCGTTGAAGCCGTCCGGCTTCGGGGCTCCGGCCAGGAAATCGCGGACGGTGGCGCCCTCTGCCGGCATCGTGTATGTCTGGTGGACCTCCAGGCGGAACGCGGAGCGCCTGAAGTCCCGGAAGTACGCCTGCCATTCGTCGCCGTCCAGCAGCAGGGGGCTAGAGCCATCCACGGACACGGGCTGCCTCCTTGAGGATGTCCTCGGGCATCAACACAACCGACTCGCCATCCGGAGTCGGGTGAGCCACGTCGTAGCCCTGGACAGCCAGCATGCCGGGTTCTGGTGTGGCGTACACGGTCGGGCAGTCGCCGTTCCCGCACTTGTCATCGTCATCGCCGCCCTTACTGCACGGCCCTCCCGCAATCACCCTCAGTTCTTCCACTGAGACCTCCTCCGGTCTATGTACTCAGAAAGTTACGGACAGTCGCACCCGCGCCACAAGGCGAACGCGCTCTCAGTCACGAAGTCGCATAGAACCGCGTCAGCGGCCCTTCAGGCGGGTTCGGTGGAGTTGGGCGAGAGCGAGCAGTTGGCGTTTCTCGTACGGCGTGGCCGGGCGGAGCGAGATGTGGTGGACCTGCCAGCGGAGGCCCGTAGGGCGGGTCAGGAGGACCATCGGGCCGGCGAAGCCGCTGATCTCCGCCGGCATGTCGTAGTGCCGGTCGAACACCGCCATGCCGATACGGAGTTCGCCCGGTCCCGGCCGCGACACCGGCAGCGGTCGCGGTCGCGGTCGCGGTCGCGCGAGAGGGCTCACGTCCAGTCCCCCGAGCTGCGGGGCGGGTGATTGCGGAGTTCGTCGTTCCAGTCCCGCACCATGGGGCCATCGCCAACGGCCCGCGCCTCCTCACGCTGGCGGCAGAGCGCCGCGCACACGTCGCACCCCGTCGCGGGCGCCGGCTCACGTGCCGGTACCGGCATGGTCATCGCTCGTCCTCGCCGGACTGGGGTGCCGAGTCGGGGCACGACGGGTGACCGCAGACGCACGGCGGCCACTTGAGCGCGTCACCGGGAGCGACATCCGCGCCCTCGGCGCCGGGGTCGTGCGCGTAGGTCGGTACGACGAGCGAACCGTCCACCCCGTACGCGGCGATCATCAGCGACAGACGCCTGCGCGCCTCACTTCGCCTCATCGGCCAGCCTCCGCAGTCCCCGCTCCACGCGCCGCGCCAACTCCGCTGTCGGCTCGGCGAATTCACCCGGCACCCCATCGGGGATCAGCGTGATCACCTCGTAGTCCTCGGTGGCCGAGGCCGGTGCTTCCCTCTCCGCCATTGGTGCGCCCCTCCGTCGTCGTGGCATTACTGTGTGTGTTCAAGATTCGGCATGCGTGCCTTCGCCGAACAGGGTTGAACGCACGTCAACGGGCCTGGGGTGAGGGAGGAAGAGCTATGGCGGACGAACCGAAAGGGCCGGTGGGACCGGTCAGCGGAGCTGCCTACTTCGGCAACGAGGTGCGGGAGTGGCGGCTGGCCAGAGGGCTGAGCCAGCGGGAGGTGGGCGCACCGGCGCGGTACGCGCAGCAGTACGTGGCGAAGGTGGAGGCCGGGGACCGGATGGCGAGCCCGGAGTTCGCCGCGGGCTGCGATCAAGTCTTCGGTACGCCACGGACGTTCGCCCGGCTACGGGATCGGTGTGCCGAGAAGGGCGGGTATCCGGAATGGTTCGAGCCGTACGTCCTGCTCGAACGGCAGGCGTCCGCGATCCTGAACTTCAGCAACGGGCTGGTCGCGGGTCTGTTGCAGACCGAGGCGTACGCTCACGCGGTCTTCCGGAAGGGGAACCCGACCGATTCCCCAGAGGAGACCGCCGGGAAAGTCGGGCAACGATTGAAGCGCCGTCAGGTACTGGAGCGCGAGAATCCCCCGCTGGCGTGGGTCGTCCTGGACGAGTCCTGTCTACGGCGCATGGTCGGCAGTCCGGCGGCGATGGCTGAACAGATGGCACACCTGATCGAGGAAGCAGAATCCCCTCGCTTCACCCTTCAGGTGCTCCCGTTCGATTCCGGGGTATCCGCTTGGCATTTGGGGTTTACGCTTTTGAAGTTCCCCGATGATGAGCCCGACATGCTCTACCAGGAAACGCTGGGAGCGGGCCATGTGACCGACTCCCGGAAGATCGTGGCGGATGCGAGCGTGCTCTACGATCGGCTACGGGCCGACGCCCTCTCACCGGAAGCGTCGGTCGACATGGTGCGCAAGACAATGGAGGAATGGAAGCAATGAGCATGTTCGATCTCTCCGGCGCTCAGTGGGAAAAATCCAGCTACAGCAGCACTACTGGCGGCGAGTGCGTCGAGTTCGCCCGCAACCTCGCCCCCTCCGGCATCGTCCCCGTACGCGACAGCAAGTCCCCCGCCGGCCCCGTGCTCCTGCTCTCCCCCGCCGCCTGGAGCGACTTCGTCGTCTTCGCCGCCAACGACAACTAGCCTTCCTGCGGCGGCCAGCTGTCGCCCCAGGCCACATCCCTCGCCGCCCGGTACAGCGCGCCGTGGCGCTTGGTGACCGTGTCGCGGCGCAGGCCGTCGTCCCTCGTGCACAGGTCCAGCAGCACCTGGCCCTTGCGGATCTGCGGCTTCCGCGTCACCCGGGCTCCCGCCGGATGCGCGTCGGACCGTACCGCGGCCACATAGCTGAACTTCTCGTCCTCGTACGGCAGCGAGCCGCCCTTGACCTGGCGGTGCAGGGAGGAGCGGCTGACCCGGGCCGCGAAGTGGCACCAGTCCGTGCCCCGTTCGATCGGGCAGGCGCCGTCGTGCGGGCAGGGGGCGGCGATACGGTAGCCCGCCGCGATGAGCTGATCGCGCGCCTCGATGATCCGCAGATAGCCGTCGGGCGTACCGGGCTCCACGATCACCACGGCCTGCCCGGTCCGCGCGGCCTCGGCGACGAGTGCGGTGCGGTCGCGTCCGGTGAGTTCCTTGAGTACGTACGAGACCGTCACGAGATCGCTCTCCGGCAGCTTCAGCGCGGCGTCGATCCTGGTCTGTCGCCAGTCCGCCGTACGGAGCGCCGGCGCTCCCGAGGCGGCGGCCAGTTCGCGGCCGAGGGCGAGCGCGGGCTCCGCCCAGTCGAGGACCGTGGTGGTACGGGGCTCCGCCCACGTCGCGTCCGCCGCCCAGACCGCCGCTCCCGTACCGCCGCCCACGTCGACGTGGCTGCCGGGCGCCCAGCCGGGCGCGGCGTCGGCGAGCGCCTCCAGCGCGGCCCGTACCGCCTCGAAGGTGGCCGGCATCCGGTACGCGGCGTACGCGGCGACGTCGGAACGGTCACGGAGTACGGGCGCGTCGGTCGGAGTGGTGCCCCGGTAGTTGGTGATCAGCCGTTCGACGGCCTGCGCGGCCTGCTTGGGCGGCAGCCCGTCGAGCACTCCGGCGAGCGCGGCGCGCAACGCTTCGGCGGTGGGGAGGGCAGACTCGGCGGGGTTCACCGTGGAATTCTGACACGCGGCCCGATCCCGGGCGTGCCCGCCGAAGCGGGCCGTCACAACGGTGACACAAACCGCGGCGGGCACAGGCTCAGTTGCTACGCTGGCGCTTCTTGTCCGGCAGCCGCTCTCACGGGGGAAACTTGAGTCGGCTCGTAAGACAGCCGTGAGACAGCAGGGGAACCATGAAACTGAGGTTCGTGCGTGGGCCCCGACGGGTCGGCGTACCCGGCGGAGGCCGTTTCTCCCGCGTAGGCCGCTTCTCCCGTGGGGGCGGATTCTCGCGTGGGGGCGGATTCTCGCGCGGGGGTGGTTTCTCGCGCGGGGGCGGTGAGGGGACCGTACGGCAGCGGGTCGTACGGCTGACCCTCGTCGTGGGGGTGATCGTGCTGGCGCTGCTGCTCCTGCTCGCCACCTGCGGCGGGAACAAGCCCGCCAGGACGAAGGAGGACAACGCGCCCAAGAGGCCCGTGGCGAACGTCGCGGACCGGGCGCCGCGGCTCAGCGTGCCGGGCGGATACGACGCCGCGCGCGGCTGGGAGATCGTCGACGGCTCCCCCGACTTCGCGATCGCCCATGACACGAACCGGCTCGCGTATCTGGAGCGGGCCGGCGCGGACCGGTTCCGGCTGCGGACGCTCGACCCCGAGACCGGCGAGCGCGGCTGGGACGGCGAGCCCTGGCGCCCGCTGTTCACCCCCGACCGGTTCCCCCGGCTGCTGTCCGTCAGCAAGGACGACCAGGAGTACTTCGTCACCTGGTCGTACGGGAGGCTCAACCCGGACGCGCTGCGCCCCGCGGACTCCATCATCTCGCTCGACATCTACAACGCGGCCGACGGTTCCCGCCAGCGGGTCGAGACCCCCTGGGCGGACGCGCCGAAGGTGAGCGCCGCGGGACCCGCCATTCTGATCAGCGACGGCAAGGCCACCAGCGCGGTGATCGATCCGGCGACCGGCGACGTGGTCAAGGTCCCGCCGGGCTCGCTCGGCTACCCCAAGGGCTGCAAGGAGTGCCGCAAGCTGACCGAGGTGCACGGGGTCACCACGAAGGGGCTGCTGGTCGGCGGGGCCAAGGAGTTCTGGGTACGCGGCGGCTGGTTCAGCAGGCAGGGCGCGCCGAAGGACACCGAGACCGCCTCGGGCGTGCCCGCCTCGATGGCGAGCGGCTACATCCTCGCCAAGTGGCAGAAGAAGAAGGGCGCCAAGGACGCCGGTACGCATGAGGTCTGGGCGGTGCACGACGCGTCGACCGGCAAGGCGGTGGCGCAGGTGCGGTGCCGCAAGCCGGCGATCAAACCGGCCGAGGACCCACGCCTCGTCGCCTCCCCCGACGGCCGTTTCCTGATCGCCGGGAGGCTCGCCTTCGACCTGGACGCGAAGAAGGCGTACTGCTTCGAGGAGTCGGACGGCACCCAGCCGCTGACCCTGACCACCGTGTCGGACGACGGCACGGCCTACGGCGCGGTGAGCGCCCGCAACACGGCGGACGCGCTGGCGGGCGGCGGCAACCCGGTCAGGGTGGATCTCACGACCGCCACGCCCGAGGCCCTGGAGACCAATGTCCGGCTGCCCAGCGCGGAGGCGGCGGGTGTCGGGCTCTTCCGCTGGACGGACTCCAAGGACCAGCCGCATCTGATCGGCTATCCGCGCCAGGACTGACGGAGGGCTGGGGCCGGGCCCCGGGCCCCGGGCCCCCTGCCCCCGGCCCCAGGACTTCCAGGGCCCGCCTCCGCCGGCCCCGGGCCAGGGAGCCCGGGGCCGGGGAACGGACCACGGGGCCGGGGACGGGGACGGATCAGGGGGCCAGGGGGCAGATCAGGCGTCGGCGGCCGGGCGCTCCATCGGCCGCTGGTGCTCCCACGGCCGTACGAAACCGAGGAAGCAGGCGAGCGAGCCGACCGCGCAGACCAGTTGCACGACCGCCATCGGAACGGCCGTGTCCTCGCCCGCGATTCCCACCAGCGGCGAGGCGATGGCACCGATCAGGAACGACGACGTACCGATCAGCGCGGACGCCGAGCCCGCCGCGTGCGGGGTCCGCATCAGCGCCGAGGCGTTGGTGTTGGGCATCGCGAGCCCCATCGCGGACATCAGCACGAACAGCGCCGCCGCGACCGGGAAGAGCCCCACGGACCCGAACACCCCGGAGGTCATCAGCAGCAGGGCCAGCGCGGCGACGGTGATGATCATGAGCCCGAAGCCCAGCACCCGGTCCATGCTGACCCGGCCGACGAGCACCTTGCCGTTGATCTGGCCGACGGTGATCAGACCGATGGAGTTGACGCCGAAGAGCAGGCTGAAGGTCTGCGGCGAGGCACCGTAGATCTCCTGCACCACGAACGGCGAGGCCGCGACGTACGCGAACAGCGCCGCGAAGGCCAGACCGCCCGCCAGCATGTAGCCGGTGAAGATCCGGTCCGCAAGCAGCCCGCGCATCGTGCGCAGCGCCGCGACGGTGCCGCCGCTGTGCCGCTTCTCCGGCGGCAGCGTCTCGTGCAGCCACTTCCAGACGACGAGGGTGAGGAGGACGCCGACCACCGTGAGGACGGCGAAGATGCCGCGCCAGTCGGTGAGGCGCAGTACCTGTCCGCCGATCACGGGCGCGATGACCGGCGCGACGCCGGAGATCAGCATCAGCGTGGAGAAGAAGCGCGCCATCTCCACGCCGTCGTAGAGATCACGCACCACCGCGCGGGCGATCACGATGCCCGCCGCGCCGGCCAGTCCCTGGAGGAGGCGGAAGCCGATGAGGAGTTCGGTGGTGGGCGCGAGGGCGCAGATCGCGGTGGCGAGCACGTAGACGATCATGCCGAGCAGCAGCGGCCGGCGCCGTCCCCACTTGTCGCTCATCGGTCCGACCACGATCTGGCCGAGCGCCATGCCCGCCAGGCAGGCGGTGAGGGTGATCTGAACCGTCGCGGCGGGTGAGTTCAGCGCGCGGGTGACCTCCGGCAGGGCCGGGAGGTACATGTCCATGGACAGCGGGGGCAGCGCGGTGAGCCCGCCGAGTACGAGGGTGACCAGCAGCCCGGCACGGCGCGCGGTGGCGGCGCGCTCCCGCGGAGGTGTGTGCGAGGCCGTGTGCGGGATCGTGTGCGAGGCCGTGTGCGACGCCGCCGGCGGGGCTGCCGGGGGCGCTTGCGGGGGTGCCTGACGCTGTTCCGGAATCGGTGCCGAGCGACGCTGCTCGGGCGTTATATGTCCTTTACGTCCTTCGGTGGTTCGGCCGCCGTCCGGCATTCCTGTCTCCATGTCGTTGAATCCGTACCTATGCTCTCAGCTCAGCGGGAGCGGTCGAGACCTTTATTTGGGGCAGCCATGGCAACAGGACAAATGTCACCGGGGATGTCACCGCAGGTGCCGGACGGGAGGCCCGTCCGGTGGGGTGTGCTGGCGACGGGCGGGATCGCCGCGCGGTTCACCGCGGATGTCCGGGAGCTGCCGGACGCCGAGGTGGTGGCGGTGGCCTCGCGCAGCGACGCGTCCGCGAAGGGGTTCGCCGGCCGGTTCGGGATCCCCCGGGCGTACGGCGACTGGGCCGGGCTCCTCGCCGACGAGGAGGTGGACGTCGTCTACGTGGCGACTCCGCACTCCGCGCACCGGTCCGCCGCCGGACTGGCCCTGGCCGCCGGGAAGCCGGTGCTGTGCGAGAAGGCGTTCACACTCAACGCGCGCGAGGCCGGCGAGCTGGTGTCGCTCGCCAGGGAGCGCGGTCTCTTCCTGATGGAAGCCATGTGGATGTACTGCAATCCCGTCATCCTGCGGCTGGCGGAGCTGGTCCGGGACGGCGCGATCGGGAGCATCCGTACCGTCCAGGCCGACTTCGGCCTCCAGGGCCCGTTCGACGCCGGCCACCGGCTGCGCGACCCGGCGCTCGGCGGCGGCGCGGTGCTCGATCTCGGGGTCTATCCGGTCTCCTTCGCACACTTGCTGCTCGGCGAGCCCGACCGCGTCCAGGCCGACGCGCTGCTCTCGCCCGAGGGCGTCGACCTCAACACCGGGATGCTGCTGGGCTGGGACTCCGGGGCGACCGCGCTGCTGACGTGCTCGGTGACGGCCGGGACTCCGGTGACGGCGACGGTGACGGGGACGACGGGCCGGATCGAGGTGCCGTCCGGGTTCTTCGCGGCGGACCGGTTCGTACTGCACCGGGACGGCGCGGATCCCAGAACCTACACAGCGGACGGGCCGATGCACGGCCTCCAGTACGAGGCGGCCGAGGTGATGCGCTGTCTGCGGGCCGGCGCGACCGAATCCCCGCTGGTGCCGCTGGACGGCACGCTCGCGGTGATGCGGACGCTCGACGCGGTACGGGACCGTATCGGCGTCCGCTTCCCGGCCGACGACGTCAGACCCCTCAGACCGGCTTGAGCCCCGGGTTGCCCGCCTCCGTCACGAAGGACGCCGCCGTCGTGACCGGGGCGCCGGGCGTCGTGATGACCTTGACCGTCTTGAAGTCCGCCCGCGCCTGCCGCTCGCCGAGCGTCACCGTGACGTAGCCGCGCCGCCCGTTGTAGAACTTCATGTGCGGGTTGGCCTCCATGAACGTGGCCCAGTTGGCCGGCCGGTCCGTGCCGTCCTTGCCACTGGAGATGGAGGTGGCCACGATCTCGGTGCCGAGCGTGCGCGACTCCGGGTTGTCCCAGTCCTTCTTCAGGTCGTACGCGTAGCCGGTGTGCACGTCTCCGGTCAGCACCATGAAGTTCTTGAGACCGGCCGCCTCGACCCCGTTCAACAGCCGCTGCCGGGAGGCCGGGTAGCCGTCCCACGAGTCCATCGACAGCTTGTACCCGGCCGTCGGCAGATCGCGGCGCCGGGCGAAGGTCACCTGCTGGGGTACGACGTTCCAGGTCGCCGTGGACTTCTTCCAGCCGTCCAGCAGCCACCGCTCCTGGACCGGCCCCGTCATCGTGCGCCCGGGGTCGTCGGACTGCGGGCCGGGCAGCTGCCAGCCGTCGCCGTACGCCTGGTCGTCGCGGTACTGGCGGGTGTCGAGGATGTCGAACTGCGCGAGCCGTCCGAAGCGCAGCCTGCGGTAGAGCCGCATGTCGGGGCCGTTGGGCCGCTGCGGCGCGCGCAGCGGCTGGTTCTCCCAGTACGCGCGGTACGCGGACGCCCGGCGCAGCAGGAACTCCTGCGGCGGTACGTCGTTCTCGGGGACGTCCCCCGCGTAGTTGTTCTCGGTCTCGTGGTCGTCCCAGGTGACGACGAAGGGGTGCGCGGCGTGCGCGGCCCGCAGATCCGGGTCGGACTTGTAGAGCCCGTAGCGCATCCGGTAGTCGTCCAGCGTGACGGTCTCGCGGTTGAAGTGCGCGGGCAGCACGCGGTCCTGGTAGTTGCGGGCGCCGCCGACGGAGTTGACGGCGTACTCGTAGAGGTAGTCGCCGAGGTGGAAGACCACATCGAGATCCTCGGCCGCGAGGTGCTTGTAGGCGGTGAAGTAGCCGTCGTGGTAAGCCTGGCAGGAGACGGCGGCGAAGCTCAGCACACTCGTCCGCGCGTTCGCGGCGGGCGCGGTACGGGTGCGGCCGACCGCGCTGATCCAACTGCCCGTGCGAAAGCGGAAGTAGTACACCCGGCCGGATTCCAGACCGGGGACCTCGACATGCACGCTGTGGGCGAACTCCGGGTGCGCGTCGGTCTCGCCGCGCTTGACGATCCGGGCGAAGGCCGCGTCGTGGGCCAGCTCCCAGCGTACGGAGGCCCGGTTGGCGGGCAGGCCGCCGTCGGCCTCGTACGGGCGGGGCGCGAGCCGGGTCCAGAGCAGCACGCTGTCGGGGGCCGGGTCCCCGGAGGCGACGCCGAGGGTGAACGGATCCTCGGCGATCTTCCTGGCGTCCAGCTCGGCGGCGCTCGCGACGCCCGTGCCGGGGAGGTTGACGGCGAAGGCGAGCGCGGCGGCGGCAGCGGTGCCGGTGAGGAGGCGACGGCGGCCGAGGTGTGCGGCGGCGGCTCTGAGCTCGGCGGAATGGCTGCTGCCCGGTGTACGGGTGGCCGGTGTACGGGTGGCCGGTGTACGGGTTTCCGGTGCGTGACGAAGTACAGGTGTCATGTGCCCCTCCCCTGACGGCGGCTGTCACTCGCATTGCAGTCGGGGGCGAAGACGCCCTGTTGTCGTGCGCACAACATGCGCATGGCGACTGGATGAGGACCGCGTGCTGCGCCAAGTTGTACCCCACGTAACGCGCGTACCCTGCCTGACCATGGACGCCATGCGGAACATCAACACCAAGGGGCGAATCGCCGTGGTGACGGGTGCCGGCTCCGGCATCGGGCGCGCGGTCGCGAGGGCGCTGAGCGGCGCGGGCTGGTCGGTGGTACTGGCGGGCCGCAAGCCCGAGAAGCTGGCGGAGACGGCCCGCGCCCTGGAGGGCGACGCGCTGTCCGTACGGACCGATGTGTCGGAACCCGGCGACGTGGACGCGCTGTTCGCGGCGGTGGGCGAGCGGTACGGGCGTCTCGATCTGCTCTTCAACAACGCGGGCACGTTCGGCCCCGGTGGTGTGCCGCTGGAGGATCTGCCGTACTCGGCCTGGCGGAAGGTGGTGGACACGAATCTGACCGGTACGTTCCTGTGCGCGCAGGCGGCCTTCCGGCTGATGAAGGCGCAGGACCCGCAGGGCGGCCGGATCATCAACAACGGCTCGGTCTCGGCACACGCGCCCCGGCCGGACTCGGTCGCCTACACCGCCACCAAACACGGCATGACCGGGCTCACCAAGTCGCTGTCGCTGGACGGCCGTCCGTACCGGATCGCCTGCGGGCAGATCGACATCGGGAACGCGGCCACGGACATGACGGAGCGGATGCGGCGGGGAGTTCCGCAGGCCAACGGCGAGTTGGCGGTGGAGCCGGTGATGGATGTGGCGGATGTGGCCACGACGGTGCTGCACATGGCGGAGCTTCCGCTGGAGGCGAATGTGCAGTTCGCGACGGTGCTGGCGACGGGGATGCCGTTCGTGGGGCGGGGCTGAGGGGGCGGGGCCGCCGCGCATCCGCCGAGTCGGTGCCCACCCCGCCGGTGGCCGACGCGGACGGGGTGGACAGGCAGGTGGACAGGCAGGTGGACAGGCAGGTGGACAGGCAGGTGGACAGGCAGGTCCTACGGACCCGTCCAGCGGAAGCGCTACGCGGCCAGCAGGTCGCGGATCTCCTTCAGCTGGCCTTCGCGCAGCGGCCCGTACGCGAGAGCGCCGGCGTTCTCCTCGGCCTGGGCGACCGAGCGGAAGCCCGGAATCGGCACCGTACGCGGGCTGCGCGCCCACAGCCAGGCCAGCGCGCCCTGCGCGAGCGTGCGGCCGTCGCTGGTGAGGACGTCCCGTACGGACTCGACGCGCGCCGCCCACTCGGGCACCGGCACCCCGCCCTCCCCGAACCACCGCAGCCAGGCGGGCGGTACGGCACGGATGTCCCGCCCGCCGCCGGTCACACCCCGGCCCCCGCTCCCGGTCCCTGACCTCCCGCCCAGCAGCCCCATCGCGAGCGGACTGCGGTTGACGCTCGCGAGGTCGCGCTCCGCGCACAGCGCGAGCATCTCCGGCGCGTCCTGGAGCACATTGCACGCGTGCTGCACGGCCGCGCAGTGCGCGCCTTGCGCGAAGAGCGCGGCGCGCTCCGGGTCGTCGGTGCTCCAGGCGTACGCGCGGATCAGCCCCTCGCGTACGAACTCCTCGCAGAGGTCGCGGAGTTCGGCCGCCCGGTCGGGCGCCGCGTCGGACAGATGCAGTTGGTAGAGGTCGATGTGATCGGTGTCGAGCCGGCGCAGCGACGCGGTGAGCGCGCGCCGCGCGTACGCGGGCGTGTCATCGGCGCCCGTGAGGGTCTTGGTCGTCTCGTCGCACACGTTCCCCCACTTGGTGGCGATGACGACCTCGTCCCGCCGCCCCCGCACCGCGCGCCCGAGCACCCGCTCGCTGTGGCCGGCGCCGTACGCGTCGGCCGTGTCGAAGAAGGTGACCCCCAGCTCGACGGCCCGCCGGATCGCGGCCACGGACTCTTCGTCGTCGACCGCGCCCCAGCCGAGCGGACGACCGGCGGTGTCCTGCCACTCACCGCCGATCGCCCAGCACCCGAAGCCGAGCGCGCCGACGGTGATCCCGCTGCGCCCCAGTGTTCTGCCGGCCAGTGTTCTGCTCTCCATGGAATCCATGGGGGAACGCTAGGAGTTGGAGCGCACACGAGGACAAGCGGTGCCGCACGACGGGCCGACACCCTCCCCCGCCCCCCGGCGGCACCCGGCGACGCCCCCGGCATCATCCGAAGAACCGGCGCAGCAGCCAGTCCGGCATCACGTCCGCCTCCCGGATGGGCGGACCGAACTCGAACCCGTGCCGTCCCGCGTGCCCCTCCGGAAGACAGCAGCTCTCCTCCGACACGTTCCCGGCCAGGAACTTCTCCGGGCACGACTCCAGCCGTAGCAGTTCCCGCTCCGGCCCGTACTCCTCCGTGTCCGGCCACCGGGCCCACATGACCCACGGAGCCACCGTCTCCGTGCCGCGCACGCACTGCGCGATCACATGATGCAACCCCTCATGCCCCGCCTCCAGCGCGCACCAGAGCAGACGCTCCGACCGGAACCCGCCCTCAAGCCTGTCGAGCGCGGCCATCTCCTCGTCGAGGAAGAGCACCCGCCCGGGACACGACACCTGATGAATCGACACAGCCGACCACCTCCGGTCCGCCAGTGTGCCGCCGCCCCCGGCCCTCGTCAGCGAATCGCCCCCACGTCACCCGTGAGCGCGGTCCATCGACCGTTTATCCGTGCCGACACCGGACCTCGCGGCGGACCGGTCCGGCTCAGGCGGCGCGCCCGAGCAGAATCGGGGCCGGTTCCGGACCAGCCTCTCTCAGCGGGAAGCCGTGCACCTCCAGGATCGTGCGGAGAGCCCGGTAGATGGCGCTTTGCTGGGTGGTCCGCACATCGCGGGGCACGGCCTGATCGACCGCGGGATGCTGCATCCACAGCACGGCCACGGTCCCGTCCGGCCGGGCCGAAAGCGCCGCACCCGCGTGCCCGACGCCGTGATTGTTCCGGTCCCAGGTCGACAGACCGGCCAGCAGGAGAGCCCTGATCACATCCCGCGCGAGACACCGCCGGGCGGCGGGGAAGCGCGTGTGGTCGACGACGCACCGCTCCATCGCGTACTCCACCTCGGCCTCGGACACATCCTGAATCTGGTCGCTCATCACTTCGCTCATGACGTCTGTCCTACGACGCCGGAGACGGCCTGTCCTCCGCCGGAGGGCTTCCGCCTGCCAGTCGGGTGACACGGTCCTACGCCGGCAGTAGTCCCGGCCGATTACCCGGCACTGCCGCCCTGCGGGACAACCGCCATGGCTTCGACCTCGATGAGGTATTCCGGCTGTGCGAGGACAAAAGGGCCCCTGACCTGCAATTTCGCTGGTCAGGAGTCCTTGGCGGCAGACGAGTCGGGCTGTACGCCGGGTTCTGTCGCCCGGTCGCCTCGCGGCGGCCGGGGAGACGGCCATCCATCTAGGACCGGCGTTGCCGCCGGTCTCGTGCGGTCTACCCGCGGACTCGGGCGGGCAGCCCTCGGTCGTCCGCGCAGGGTCATCAGCCGATGGCCCCTCTTGACCTTGCTCCGGGTGGGGTTTACCTAGCCGCCTGAGTCGCCTCAGGCGCTGGTGGTCTCTTACACCACCGTTTCACCCTTACCCGGCGCCGAAGCGCCGGGCGGTCTGTTTTCTGTGGCACTGTCCCGCGAGTCACCCCGGGTGGCCGTTAGCCACCACCCTGCCCTGTGGAGCCCGGACGTTCCTCGGCAAGATCGAAGATCTTGACGCGGCCGTCCGCCCGGCTCGTCTGCCGTGTCGGCCATGTTACCCGGCGGGAGGGGGGCCCGGCGCCGGAGGACGGGGCTTGACCTTGCCGCTACGTCAGGGTTTCTACTGGGGCCATGCGGATCGCGGAGATCGCCGCCCTCGTCGGAGTCACCACACGAGCGGTACGGCACTACCACCACCTGGGCCTGCTGCCCGAACCCGCCCGGCGGACCAATGGCTACCGTGACTACTCGGTGCGGGACGCCGTCCTGCTCGCCCGGATCAGGCGGCTGACCGAGCTGGGGCTCGCCCTGGACGAGGTGCGGGACGTGATCTCCGACGACGCCGGGCGCGAACTCACCGAGGTGCTCGGCGAGCTGGACGCCGATCTCGCGCGGCAGGAGGCCGGGATCCGGGTGCGGCGCGCCAGGCTCGCCGAGCTGATGGAGAGCCCGCCGTCCGCCGAGGGGCCGGTGTCGCCCGCGCTGGCGCGGCTGCTGAGCGCCGCTCCGGCGACCGACTCCCCCATGGGCACCAAGGATCGCGAACTGCTGGTCCTGTACGACACCGCCCTGGGCAGCGAACAGTTCTACGAGGCGCTGCGCCCTCTCGCGGAGAGCCCGGAGCTGCTCGGTCTCTACCGTCAGCTGGACGAACTCGCCGACGCGGCGCCCGACGACCCCCGGATCGCGCCCCTCGCCGACGCCTTCGTCGCCGCCATCCCGGACGAGGTGCTGGCCGCGATCCCGAAGGCGACGGGGCAGCCCGTCGTCGCCGGGTTCGGGGAAGCCCTGCTCGCCGACTTCCCACCGGCCCAGGCCGAGTGCGCCCGTCTGGTCATGGAGGCGCTGGCGACGCGGACGCCGGCAGCGGAAGGGGGACCGTCGTGAAGTGGCTCGTGTCGCTCGCCTCGGCGGTCCGTGCCGGTGTACCCGAGCCCGTACGACGGCTGGTCGCGCATGAGATGCGGGCCTTCGGCAGTCTCGGGCGGTGGGTCGCGCGCCGTACGCACGGGGTGCGGGAGGGCGATCACGCCGCTGCGTACACCGGCCCGCAGACGGCGATGATGTACGGCCTGCTCTTCGTCGCCGTCGTCGAGACGGTGGCACTGGCCGTGCTGATCCCCTGGCCGGTGGTGCACCGGATCGCGCTGGTGCTGGACGTCTACGCGGTGGTGATGGTGCTGGGGTTGCACGCGGGCTGTGTGACGCGGCCCCATGTGGTGGGCGCGGACGGGTCGTTGAAGATCCGGTACGGCTCGCTCTTCGATCTCTCCGTCGAGGCGGAGCGGATCGCTTCCGTCCATGTCGACCGGCGCTACCCGCAGAGCGGCGGCCTGATCGAGTTCGACCCGGCGGACGGCGGAGTCCTCGATCTCGCCGTGGGCGGCCAGACGACCGTACGGGTGGAGCTGACCGCGCCCGTCACGTTCGTACGGCCCCTCGGGCGGCGCGGGCGGGCCCGAGTGGTCCGTTTTCACGCGGACGGTCCCGCCGAGCTGGTCAGGGCGCTCGATCAGGCACTCACGCGGGCGCGAACAGCACCTTCGCCAGCCCCGGATCAGCCTGGGTGAGCCGTACCCGCAGCCGCTCCCCCAGCGGGAGTGGTGTGGCGCCGCCCTCGATACGGGCGATCACGGCGGGGTCCTCCAGATGGACCGTGCCGACGGCCGGATCGCGCTCCCGCACATCGACCACGTACCCGTCGAAGATCTCGCCGACCCGCCCCCTGAGCAGCGCCGCCTCGACGATGTCGACGCACTCGCGCTCCACCGTATTGGCCCGTTCCGCGCCCGCGGCCATCTCCTTGGGCAGCGTGTCCAGGGCCGCGAGCACCCATTCCGGCGGGTCCTGGCCCGCCACCGCGCTCAGACAGATCTCCCCCGCGTACCGGTCGACGAGCCGCCGCAGCGGGGCCGTGCAGTGGGTGTACGGGGCGGCGACGGCCGCGTGGACGGCGGGCTGAGGGGTCCGGCCATCGGTGAACACGGTGTAGCCCGCGCCGCGCAGCAGCGCCGTGCACTCCTGGAGGAAGGCGGCGTGGCGGGCGTTGTGGGGGTCGAGGGAGCGGAGGGTCTCGGCGTACGCGACGTGGTGCGGCCAGTCGATGCCCAGTGCCTTCGCCGAGCGGCGGAGCCGGCCGACCGCGCCGTCCGGGGCGCTGGGCAGCGTACGGAGGATGCCGGTGCCGGCCGTCAGCATCAGCCGGGCGGCGACCATGCCGGTGAGCAGGGAGATCTGGGCGTTCCAGCCCTCGACGGGGAGCGGGGCGCGGTACGCGACGGTGTACGAGACGCCGCCGGACCGGCCGCCGGGCGCACTGCCGGACCGGTCACCGGACACACTGCCGGACCGGCCGCCCGGCGCATCGCCGGACACACTGCCCGGTCGCGGTGGGCACTCCACGATCTCCTGCTCGGGGACGCTGAGGGAGATCCCACCGCGCTCCCGTTCCAGCCGTTCGCGCAGCAGCCCGATCTCCTTCAGCAGAGCGAGGGATTCCGGGGCCGTCCCCGCGTCGATCTCCCGCTGCGCACCCGCGTAGTCGAGCCTCGCCCTGCTCCGTACGAGCGCCCTGCGGACCTCGGCCGAGACGGTCCGGCCCTCCGCGTCCAGGTCGATCTGCCAGAGCAGGGCCGGCCTGGTCCGGTCCGGCAGCAGACCGGCCGCGTCCTCGGAGAGGACTGCGGGGTACAGCGGCACCCCGCCGTCGGGGAAGTAGAGGGTCTGTACGCGACGGTGGGCCTCGGCGTCGAGCGTGCCGCCCGGGGTCACGAACGCGGCGACATCGGCGATCGCGTACCGGACCCGGAAGCCGCCGCCCGCGCGCCGGGCCAGTTCCATCGCCTGGTCGAGGTCGGGGGCGCCGGGCGGGTCGATGGTGAACAGCTCGACGGCGGTGGCGTCGTGGCCCGCGAGCCAGCCGTCGTCCGGCGGCCGTGGGGCCCGTACGACCCGCTCCGTCTCGGCGCGGACGGCGGCCGAGAACGCCCCGGGCACGTCGAGCGCCGTACGCAGCTCGCCCAGGGCGGCCCGCAGCGGGGCGTCGGCCGCGCCGGCCGTGTGCAGATGACAGCGGGGCATGAATCGAGCCTATGGCGGACGGAAGCGGGCGGCGCGGCGAGCGAAAGCCCCCTGCGCCCCACGCGCCCTGTACGGCTCGTGCGGCGACCCGGGCAGCGGGCCGACGGCGACCCGGGCAGCGGCGGCGGCGACCCGGGCAGCGGCGGCGGCGACCCGAGCAGCGGGCCGGCAGCCGCTCGGGCGGCGGCCCGGCGTGGGCCGCCCGTCGCCTACGCTGGCGCGGGGGCCGCATCCCCTTGTCCCGCATCCCCTTTGCCCCACGCCCCCTTGTCCCGTACGTCGTCCGAGGAGAACCACCGTGCTCGTGCTGTTGCCGCCGTCGGAAGGAAAGGCCGCTTCCGGGCGCGGCGCTCCGCTGAAGCCGGAGTCCCTCTCCCTGCCGGGACTGACCGCGGCCAGGGTCGCCGTACTGGACGAACTCGTCGGGTTGTGCGCCGCCGACGAGGAGAAGGCGCGCGACGTGCTCGGTCTCAGCGAGGGGCTGCGCGGCGAGATCGCGAAGAACGTGGAGCTGCGTACGGCGGGCACCCGCCCGGCCGGGGAGATCTACACCGGCGTGCTGTACGACGCACTGGATCTGGCCACGCTCGACACCGCGGCCCGGCGGCGGGCGGCGAAGTCGCTGCTGGTCTTCTCGGGGCTGTGGGGCGCGGTACGGATGGGCGACCGGATCCCCCCGTACCGCTGCTCGATGGGCGTCAAGCTGCCGGGGCTCGGCGCGCTGGGCGCGTACTGGCGCGGGCCGATGGAGTCCGTCCTGCCGGAGGTGGCGGGCGGCGGGACCGTGCTCGATCTGCGGTCGTCGGCGTATGCCGCCGCGTGGAGGCCGAAGGGCGAACTGGCCGGACGTACGGCGACGGTGCGGGTGCTGCACGCACAGACCGATCCGGTCACCGGCGCGGAGAAGCGGTCCGTGGTCAGCCACTTCAACAAGGCGACGAAGGGCCGGCTGGTGCGGGATCTGCTGACGGCGGGCGCCCGGCCGAAGGGCCCCGCCGAGCTGGTGGAGACGCTGCGGGAGCTGGGGTACGTGGTGGAGGCGACCGCTCCGGGGAAGGCGGGGCGTACGTGGGCGCTGGACGTGGTGGTCACGGAGATCCACTGAGCCCGCACCGGCCCGCACCCCTGACGCGTTGCACCCTGCGCAACGGTCATTGCGTGGAATGGTATGGGCGCGGCAGGATGTGGCCATGACCTCCGCGCCCGTGGCTTCCGTGCTGGACCTCGCCCCCGTCATCCCTGTCGTCGTCCTCGACGATGCCGCCGACGCCGTACCTCTCGCCCGCGCCCTCGTCGCGGGCGGACTGCCCGCGATCGAGGTGACGCTGCGGACGCCGGCCGCGTTGGCGGCGATCCGCGCGATCGCGGCGGAGGTGCCGGACGCGGTGGTCGGCGCGGGCACGGTCATCACGGCCGACGCCGTGGCCGGCTCGGTGCGGGCGGGCGCGCGCTTTCTGGTCAGCCCCGGGTGGACGGACACGCTGCTGGCCGCGATGCGGGACTCGGATGTGCCGTTCCTGCCGGGGGTGTCGACCACCTCCGAGGTCGTGGCGCTGCTGGAGCGCGGGGTGACGGAGATGAAGTTCTTCCCTGCGGAGGCCGCGGGCGGCACGGCCTACCTCAAGTCCCTGGCCGGTCCGCTCCCGGGGGCCCGGTTCTGCCCCACGGGCGGCATCACGGCGGAGAAGGCACCGTCGTATCTCGCCCTGCCGAACGTCGGCTGCGTCGGCGGCACATGGATGCTCCCGGCGGACGCGCTGGCGGCCAAGGACTGGGACCGGGTCGAGTCACTGGCCCGCGAGGCGTCGACACTGCGCGAGACGCGCCGCTCCTGAGCCGGCCGGACCGGGGAAACGCCTGCCAGCCGGCCGGTGCCGCGCCCGCTCGCCCGGGGGACCACCACGACAGGGCCTACGCCCGGCTGAGACGGGAGAGCAGTCCCCGGTGCGCCCATCCCGTCCGGCGCAGCCCCGTCCACACGCAGCAGGCGGCCAGGCCGAGCGCGAGCGCGGTCGCACCGAGCGCGGACGGGACGGCGTCCAGCACGGCGATGCCGAGCACCACCACGACGACTCCGTCGAACTGCCACGCCACAATGCGCAGCCCGGAGAGGTCGCCGAGTGGCGTGATGACCGGGAGAAGCAGTTCGAGCGGCAGGTGCAGCTTCATCTCACGCAGGAACCTGGCACCGAGCACCAGCACCACCGACCCCGCGAGGAGCAGGACCGTGTCCACCGGGCGTCCGCTGTGCGGCGGCCACCGGGTGATGATCGCGAGGCCGCCTCCCAGGCACGCTCCGACCGTTACGGCGACGACGGGCCAGGCCAGCGTGCGGGCGAGCGTCCCGCCCCACCACTCACCGAACAGCGGGGCCAGGGTCAGTTCGTCGCGCAGACCGCGCCATGTCTCGCTCACCCACCCGGATCCCAGGTACACACAGACCGCCCCGGCCACCCACCAGAACAACGCCGGACCGTCTTCCGGCCCGGCCGCCCCGAGCGACAGCACGGCGCCGCCGATCAGCAGGAGCGTCACGGCCGCGATCACGCGACCGGGCGTGCGAAGCGCCCGGATCGCCCCCTGGGCGAGGTATCCGCGAAGACGTCCGTCCGAACGGATCAGGGCCGAGGTGAGCCCGCGCGGCTCCGGCCGGTACAGGTCGAGCGCGTGGTGGAGCGTCCCCGTCCACGCGTACGCGTGGGCCTGGGAGGCGCGTGCCGACTCGCGCGCGAGTCTGGCGAGGTCGACCGTACGGATCGACCGGAAGGCCGCCCGTCCGAGGGCCGCGGCCGTGGCCGCCGGCACGCCCGCGACGAGCCACGGGCCGCCCCCGCCGGCCGAGGTCATCCGGCTGATCGCTGTCACGACGAGCGCCACGGCGCCCGCGGCGGAAGCGAGCACGAGATTGTCCGGCACCGCCCGGACCTGGCCCCACAGCCAGGCCACCGCGGCGACGGCACCGAGACCCACCACGACCGCGAGACCCCGCAGCGCGGTGTCGGGGTGATCGAACAGGTCGGTCGTGAGGTACGCCGCCGCGCACGCCGACAGCAGCGTGGCCGTGCTCGCGTACAGCAGTCGGCGCCGGGCGATCGTGCCGAGGTAGTACGCCGGGGAGAGGTCCGTCGACAGGAACACGTGCAGCAGGAACGGCTGGATCACCAGCGGTCCCCAGAACCGGCCGGCGAGTTGGGCACCCCAGCACACCGCGACCGCGAGCGCGCAGGCCACGGGCGTCGCCCCGGCGAGAGACCCCACGGAGACCAGCGCCGGCGAGGTGCTCGCGGCGTGGAAGGCCGGCACCAGGTAGAAGACGGCGAACAGCACGACGAGATAGGCGGCGTACGCACGGCCACGCACCGTGGCACGGCCGCCGCGGCGGGCGTACCGCTGCCGTACGGCGTGGACGCGGGTTCCGGCATCGGAGCCGGATGCCGCGATGCCGTGCGCCGTCATCCCAGCTCCACGCGGCCGTCGCAGACGTCCACCAGAGCGGCCTCGTGGGTGGCGACCAGGAACGCCGTGCCCTCCTTCGCCCGCTCGGTGAGCAGTGTGGCCACCAGATCGACGCGGCGGCTGTCGAGGTGCCGCTCGGGCTCGTCGAGCAGGACGACGTCGGCGGGACGCACGAGGGTCAGCGCGAGGCTGAAGAGCTGCGACTGTCCGGACGGGACCTGATGGGGAAACCGTTCACCCAGTGAGGACAATCCCAGCCGCCCGATGACCTGTTCGGCGCGTTCGCCGGTTTCCGGGGCATTGCCGTACCAGGAGGCGGCGACCAGTGTCACCTGCTCGCGCAGCGTCATGTCACGGGCGACGGGGATCTGTTCGACGAGCGACGCCACGAGACGTCGGTGCGGAGGTCTTGCCATGTCGGCGGGTTCGCCCCTGACCGAACACGAACCGGCCGTCAGACTCCGGCTGCCCAGGAAGGCGCGCAGGAGCGTGGTCTTCCCCGAGCCGTTGCCGCCGGTGACACACCGGAACTCGCCCGGCATGACCGTGAACGTCGTGGGCGCGAGCCGTGTCGTGTCACCCAGTACGACCGTCGCACCGTCCGCCGCGATGACAGGAACTCCGGTCACGTCCGCTCCAGTTCCCCCATGTAACTCCCGTGAGCGTAACTCCCGTGGGCGTGCGCCGCGATCCTCGCCCACGGCGTCAGCGCAGATGCGAGGTGTCGTTCAGGAGCCGCACCGACGCGTTGCCGTCGGCGTAGTACGCCACCGCCGACAGCGACGCCGCCGACAGCTCCATCCGGAACAGGGACTCCGGAGGTGCGCCGAGAGCCAGCCGTACCAGGGTCTTCACCGGGGTGACATGCGTGACCACCAGCACCGTTCTGCCCCGGTACCGCTCCAGCAGCACGTCGCGGACGGCCGCCACGCGCCGTCCCACGGCCGCGAAGCTCTCGCCACCGCCGGTCGGCGCGACATCGGGTGAGGCGAGCCAGGCGCTCAGATCGTCGGCGTACCGCTCCCGTACCTCCGCGAACGTCAGCCCCTCCCAGGCGCCGAAGTCCGTCTCGCGCAGGCCCTCTTCGACGGTGACCTCAAGACCGAGCCGGGACGCCACGGCCCCCGCCGTCTCGCGGCAGCGCCTGAGCGGTGAGGAGACGATCTCCTGGATGGTGCCGCGCGCGGCCAGCGACGCGGCGACGGCCTCGGCCTGTCGGCGGCCGGCCGCCGACAGCTCCGGGTCGCTGCCGCCGCTGCCCGAGAAGCGCTTCTCGGGGGTGAGCGCGGTCTCGCCGTGCCGCAGCAGGACGAAGGTGACGGGGGCGCCGAGGTCGGCGGAGGATCCCCAGCCCACGGACGCGGTACCCGAAGACGCGGCGGAACCGGAAGGCGCGGAGGAGGGGGTGGGCGCGGATGGGGTGGTCGCAGAGGGGGCGGGCGCGGAGGAGGCGGGCGCGGAAGACGTCGGCGTTTCCGTCCGCTCCGCCTCCGACCGCTCCGTCCGTGCCGCCCGCCCCACGGCCTCGTTCGCTCCCGGCTCCGTCATCGCCGCCGCCCGCGCCGCGCTCGCGTCCAGCGCCGCCGTGGACGCCGACGCGTCCCACTGGCCGCCGTCCCTGCCCGCGTCCATCGCCTCGTTGGCCAGCCGGTCCGCGTGCTTGTTGCGCTCGCGCGGGATCCACTCGAAGGTGACCTGTCCCGCGGGGAAGATCCGCGCCGCCTCGGCCGCCAGCGGCCTCATGTCCGGGTGCTTGATCTGCCAGCGCCCCGACATCTGCTCGACGACGAGCTTGGAGTCCATCCGGACCCGGACGGCGGCGGCCGGGTCCAGCGCCTTGGCGGCCTTGAGTCCGGCGATCAGGCCCTTGTACTCGGCGACGTTGTTCGTCGCGACACCGATGTACTCGGCGGCCTCGGCGAGCGGTTCACCGGTCGGGCCGTCGAGGACGACCGCGCCGTACCCGGCGGGCCCCGGGTTGCCCCGGGAGCCGCCGTCCGCCTCGACGATCAACTGCCGCATCACAGACCCGAATCGGCGGTACGCACCAGAATCCGGCGGCAGTTCTCGCACCGCAGCACGGCGTCGGCGGCGGCCGCCTTGACCTCGTTGACCTCAGTGATGTTCAGCTCCAGCTGGCAGCCCTCGCAGCGGCGCCGGAACAGCCGCGCCGCGCCGACCCCGCCCTGCTGGACGCGCAGCTTCTCGTACAGCTTGAGCAGGTCGGCCGGTACGGAGGCGGCGACGACCTCGCGCTCCTTCGTCACCGTCGCGGCCTCGCGGTCGAACTCCGCGAGGGCGGCGTCCCGGCGCGCGGCGGCGTCCTCGGTCTTGGCCTCCACGGAGGAGACACGTCCCGTCAGTTCGGCGACCCGCTCCTGCGCGGACTCGCGGCGCTCCATGACCTCGAGGACGACGTCCTCCAGATCCCCCTGCCGCTTGGCGAGGGAGACGATCTCGCGCTGGAGGCTCTCCAGGTCCTTGGGCGAGGTGACCGCACCGGAGTCCAGGCGCTGCTGGTCGCGCACGGCGCGCTGGCGCACCTGGTCGACGTCCTGCTCGGCCTTGGTCTGCTCGCGGGCGGTGTCGCTCTCCTCGGTCGTCGAGGCGACGAGCAGGTCGCGCAGTTGGGCGAGGTCCTTGGTGAGCGACTCGATCTCGGCGTGCTCGGACAGCGCGGTGCGCTTGTGGGCGAGCTGCGACAGTCGTACGTCGAGGGCCTGGACGTCGAGGAGTCGGATCTGGTCGGCGGGCGCGGCGTTCAGTTGGGGGCTCCTGAGGAGTCGGAGGAGTGGTGGGCTGACCAGGGGTCGGTGACCGTCTTCGAGACATGGACCCGCAGGTCCCAGCCATGACGGTCGGAGATCTCGTCGAGCTGGGCGGCGGCCTGCTCGCACCAGGGCCATTCGGTGGCCCAGTGCGCGGCGTCGACCAGCCCGAGGGCGCTGTGCTGAGTGGCCTCGGAGACCGGGTGGTGGCGCAGGTCGGCGGTGAGGAACGCGTCCACACCCGCCGCTCTGACCTGGTCGAAGAGGCTGTCGCCCGAGCCGCCGCTGACGGCGACCGTACGGACGGGCGCGTCCGGGTCACCCGCGATCCGGATGCCCTGGGCGGTGCCGGGCAGCCGGTGCGCGACGCGTGCGGCGAAGTCGCGGAGGGTCGCGGGGCGGTCCAGCTCGCAGATCCTGCCGAGGCCGCGCCGTCCGGCGGGGTCCGTGGGATCGGGTACGAGGGGCCGTACGACCCGCAGGTCGAGCGCGCCGGCGAGGGCGTCGGAGACACCGGGGTCGGCGGTGTCGGCGTTGGTGTGCGCGACATGCAGCGCGATGTCGTGCTTGATGAGGGTGTGCACGACGCGCCCCTTGAACGTGGAGGCCGCGACCGTCGTCGTACCGCGCAGATAGAGCGGGTGGTGGGTGACGATCAGCTCGGCGCCGAGCCGTACCGCTTCGTCGGCGATCTCCTGGACGGGGTCGACCGCGAACAGGACCCGGGTGACCGTGGCGCCGGGGTCACCGCAGACGGTGCCGACGGCGTCCCACTGCTCGGCCCGCTCGGGCGGCCAGAGGGCGTCGAGCGCGGCGAGGACATCCGCCAGACGGGGCGCGGAGGGAGCGTCTGCGGGGACGGCTGAGGGGACAGGGGGCACGGTGCAAAGGCTACCTGCCCCAGGTGTCCCACCCACCATGCCTGTGGACAACGCCGGACAGGCGCGGGGCGGGGGCGGCGCGGGGACCGGACGGGGGCGGCGCGGGGGCCCTGGCGGGAGCGACCCCGCCCGGCCCCCGCCCAACCCCCACCCGGTCCGTGTCCGGCGCGTGGCACCGGATCGCCGCGACGGGGCCCCTACTTGACGAGGTAGCCGCGCAGGTCGTCGAGGACCTGGCCGGCCGCCGTAACGCCCAGGCCCAGGTACCAGGTCTCGTCCTTGACGTCCTTGGCCCGGCCCGCCTCGACCGCCTTCAGGTTCTTCCACAGCGGGTTGGAGCGCGCGGTGTCCCGCTGGGTCTTCTCCGGGTCGCCGTACACGCCCGTGAAGATCCAGTCGGCGTCCGCGTCGTCGATCTTCTCCGGGCTGATCTCGACGGCCAGATCGTGGATCCGCTGGTTCTCCGGCCGCGGCAGACCGATGTCGTCGAGGATCGTGCCGATGAAGGACGCCTTCGCGTACAGCCGCAGCCGGTCCGGCATGTAGCGGACCATCGAGACGGTCGGCTTGTCGGGGCCGATCTCCGTGCCGAGGGCGGTCGCCTTCTTCTCGTACGCGGCGAGTGCGGCCTTCGCCTCCGCGGTGCGGTCCAGCGCCTGGGCGTTGAGGAGGTAGTTCTCCTTCCAGGTGAAGCCGGGGCGGATGGAGAAGACCGTCGGGGCTATCTCCGCGAGCGCCTTGTACTT
The DNA here is from genome assembly GCF_004151105.1 of Streptomyces sp. L-9-10. GTDB lineage: Bacteria > Actinomycetota > Actinomycetes > Streptomycetales > Streptomycetaceae > Streptomyces. The sequence goes on along the minus strand of NZ_PHRF01000048.1, from coordinate 165,783 downwards.
GTCGGCGGCGCGCAGCTGGCTGCCCAGGATGAGGTCGGGCTTCAGCCCGGCGATCGCCTCCAGGTTCAGGTTGTTGATCGTGCCGACGTTCGCGGGGCTGCCCGCGCCCTTCCGCAGATAGCTGGGGATGCCCTCGTCGCCCTCGGTCGGCGCGTACCCGACGGGCTTCAGGCCGAGGGAGACGACGTTGTCGAACTCGCCGACGTCCAGGACGACGACCCGCTCGGGGCGCTTCTTCAGCTCCGTCGTGCCCATGGCGTGGGTGATCGTGCGCGGGAACTGCCCCGGCTTCGCGTCGGTCCCGTAGCCGGCCGTCTTCTTGGCCGCGGCGGCGAAGTCCTTGCCGCCCGTGGCGACGGCGGCCTTCTTGTCGCCTCCGTCCGACGCGCCGGAGCCACTGTCGGAGGAGTCGCCGCTGCCGCAGGCCGCGAGGGAGAGCGCGGCGGCGAGAGCGACGACGGCGGCTGTGCCACGGCGTCTTATGGACATCTTGATGCTCCTGGGGGCGGTGCTCGGTGAGATACAGACGGGTTCGAACGCGATGGGTAAGGCGTGCCTTACCTTAAGCACCGCCGTCCCCGGGCAGCACACCCACCCCCGCGCTTTCAGTGGAATCGCGCGATGGCCACCCTTATGTGTGAAGTGCGAGGTCTCGCATTGTTCGGCAGGAAGTACGAAAACTAACTTCTTCGCCGGAGGTGACAGACCGATGACGGCCTGTGCTATCGAGACGGCTACTACGGCGACCGCGGCTCCTACGGCTCCCGAGGGCGGAAGCGGAACGGACGGAGCGGACGGGACGGGGCCGAGCGGCCCGGGAGGCTCCGGGGGTCCTGGCGGCCCGGGAGGTCCCGGCGGCCCTGAAGGTCCCGGCGGTCCGGGAGGCCCGGGAGGCCCGAGCGGAGGGGGCGGCCCGGGAGTCCCGCGCCCGGCGGTACGTCAACCGGAGTTCGCGATCACGGCGGACGGCGCCTACGCGGCGCGGCTGACCCTCGGCGCGCCCCGACAGGGCGGCCCGGCCGCTCAGGGCGACGCGTGGTTCCCGGAGCGGTGGACCCTCGACGGACCCGAGCCGTACGCCGTGCCCCTCCCCCTCGACCAGCCCGAGGAGCCCGACACCGAGGTGCTGCCACTGGCCGACGGCAGGGTGCTCATCCGCCGGCTGGTCGCGGACCGGCACGACTTCTCGCTGCTCTACCCCACCGGCCCCGGTACGGGCCAGCTGCCGGTCGGCGCGGTCGGCCGCACGGACGAGCACGCCGGGCTGACCCTGCTCCCGCCGTCGCCGGACGGCCGCTGCGCGTACGCCCTGTCGGCCGGACCGCGCGGCACGACGGTCTGGCTCGTGGCGGGCGGCGCGTTCGGCCCCGAACGGGTCGCCGAGGTGCCCGGCCGCTGCTCGGGCGGTGTCTGGCTGGACCGTACGGGCCGGATACTGGCCCTCGACCGGGAGACGGACGGCGTGGTGAAGGCCGTCGCCGTCGATCTGGGGCGGGGCGGCGAGGTGTCGCCGCTGCTCCAGATCACCGAGGAGAGCAATGACCGGCTGCTGCTGGCGGACGCCGACAGCGGACTGCTGCTGATCCGCTCGGACGCGGCGGGCCACGACCGGCTGGGGTGGGGCGTCCTGGGCAGCCGGCGGCCGGTGCGGTTCCCCGAGTGCCTGCGGCCGGCGGACTGCGCGGTGACGCCGTTCGCCGTACAGCCGGGGCAGGTGCTGATGCCGGAGAGCTGCGCGGTGGCGCTGCGGATCGACGGCGCGGCGGGCAGCTGGCTCGGGGTGTGGCGGCCGGCGGGCCGACGGCTGCATCAACGCCGGGCGCCCGAGGGATGGTTGCCCGGATCCGGGGTGTGGACCAAGGACGCCGTCCTCCAACTTCCGTACGCCACAAGGGCGGTGCCGTGCGGGGTGGCACGCCTCGGCGCCCCCGCCGATGTGCTGCTCCCCGTACCGGACGGCCCCCAGGATCCGGATCCTGAAGTGCTCACTGAAGTGATCACAGAACCGGCACAAGCGGAATCGCCGGACGGGGAACCGCCCAACGCCCCCCGCACTCCTGTGATGTGCAGGCCGGTGCCGCTCCAGCAGGCTCCCCTCACCGGCCGTGTGGCACCTGGATAGACTTCCGGCCGGGGCTTCGCGGCCGTACCGACCGGATGTGTCGGTGACGGTGATGCGGACGCGTGACCGTAACGCTGTCGTGGCGGTACGGGGCGGCCGGAGCCCCTGCGCCACACAAGAAGCGATCACGACGGGGTGACTTCCCACATGTCTGAAGCCCGAACCGACACGTCCCAGGAGCGTCCGCGGGGAACGGCGGCCGCCGACCGGGGCGACACCGGCGGTGTCGGAACACACGGAAAGCACCGGGGAGGTGCGGCATCGACGGAGGACTCGGCGTCTCCCGTCCACGGCCGTCACCGCCGCCCGGAACAGAGCAGCTACGCGGCCTGAAACGGTCCGGGCCTCACATGGTCCGGGCCTGAAACGGGTCCGAAACGGGTCTGAACGTCCGCACCTGGGAAGAGGCCGCCACGGCACGTCCGTGGCGGCCTCTCCTCATGAGCCGGGACATTTGTACCGCGTGAGTTCGTACACACGCATCTGTCGGGCCCGGGGCCGGGTCCGTAGCGTCGTGGGCATGAGCCAGACAGCCGGTACTCCGGCGACAGACAGCCCGGACACGGACACCCGCCCCGCGGCCTCGCCTCCCGCGCCCGCACACCTCATGACCACGGCCCCGGGGTCCGCCGGCCCGGCGGACGCCGTGAGCTTCACCGGTGTCGTCAAGACCTTCGGCGCCGTCCGGGCCGTGGACGGCATCGATCTCGGTGTCCCGCGAGGCGAGGCCGTCGCGCTGCTCGGCCGTAACGGCGCGGGCAAGTCGACCGCCATCGGGCTGCTCCTCGGCCTCGACGAGCCGGACGCCGGGACGGTGCGGCTCTTCGGCGGGGCGCCCTCGCGCGCCGTCACGGCCGGACGGGTCGGGGCGATGCTCCAGGACGGCCGGCCGATCCGGCGGGTGACCGTGCGGGAGCTGCTCACGTTCGTCGCGAGCACCTATCCGCGCCCCCTGCCCCTCGCCGAGGCGCTCGGCCTCGCCGGGCTCACGGAACTCGCCGACCGCCGCGTCGACAAGCTCTCCGGCGGTCAGCTGCAACGGGTCAGGTTCGCGGTCGCGCTGGCCGGCGGCCCCGAGTTGCTCGTCCTCGACGAGCCCACCGCCGCCCTGGACGTGGAGGCCCGCCGCGCCTTCTGGGCGTCCATGCGCGCCTACGCGGACCGCGGCAACACCGTGCTCTTCTCCACGCACTACCTGGAGGAGGCCGACGACAACGCCGACCGGATCGTCGTCATCGACCACGGCCGGATCGTCGCCGACGGCACCAGCGAGCTGATCAAGTCGTCGGTCGGCGGCCATCTCGTCGCCTTCGATCTGCCGGAGGGCTTCACGGCGGAGCTGACGCGGCTGCCCGGCGTCGTCTCGGCCGAGATACGCGCGGGCCGCGCCCGGCTCCGTACGGACGACTCGGACGCGACCGTCGTCGCGCTCGCCGGACTCGACGCGATCCGCCGCCTCGAAGTCGCCCCGGCCACCCTGGAGGACGCCTTCCTCGCGCTGACGCACACGACGCGGGACGTCCAGGACACCGAGGACGCCCAGGACCACATGAAGGACGGCCTGTGATGCCCGCCATGCTGGAGTACATCAAGCTCGAAGTCCGCCGTACGCTGCGCGATCCCGGCTTCATCATCTTCGGCACCGGCATGCCGGTGCTCATGTATCTGCTCTTCACCAACGTCGGCGGCGGCACCGGCCCGGACGCCATGGAGTGGAAGACCGCCTCCATGGTCGGCATGGCCGCGTACGGCGCGCTCGGCGCGGCCGTCGGTACGGGCACCGGCATCGCCGAGGACAAGTCGCTCGGCTGGCTGCGCCAGCTGCGCGTCACCCCGATGCCGCCCCGCCAGGTGGTGCTGGGCCGGGCGATGGCCGGTTCGGTGACCGTCCTGCCCGCGCTGCTCTCCGTACTGGCCGCGGGCGGTCTGGTCAACGGCGTACGGCTCGCTCCGTGGGAATGGGCCGCCCTGGTCGTGCTGTTGTGGGCCGGCGCGCTTCCCTTCACCCTGCTCGGCATCGGAAACGGCTACCGGCTCACCGCGCAGACGACCGGTGTGGTGAACGTGGGCTGTCTGATGCTCCTGTCCGTGGTCGGCGGACTCTGGTTCCCGATCGACGCCTTCCCCGGCTGGCTGCGGACGGTCGCGGAGTACACCCCCGCCAACCGCTTCGCCGACCTGGGCTGGTCCACCACGCGGGGCGCGGCCCCGGACGGACTGACGGTCGCGGTGCTCGCGGGCTGGTTCCTCGTCTTCGGCTCGTACGCGGTGTACTCGTACCGCAGGTCGGCGAGGACCGCGTGAAGACGGCACGGGACCGGTGCGGGCAACCGGGCGCACAGGACCGGGGCGGGCGGCCGGGACCGCCCAGCGGCTACGCGCTGCTGCCGTGGCTGCTGCTGGGTCTGGGCTCCTTCTCCAATCTCGTCCAGGGCGAGACGCCCAACCCCTGGTTCGGCGCCATCGGCCTGCTGGTCTTCAACTCCCTCTATGTCTCCGTGGTGTTCCGGTCCTTCGACCGGGCGGCACGGGACAGCCGCGCCACCCGCTGGACACTCGTGGTGATGGGGCTGATGACCTTCGGGCTGGCCGGCGCGTACGGCGGCAGCTGGCTGCTCTTCCTGCCGCTGTTCGGGCTCGCCTGCGGCAGTGTGCTGCGCGGCCGGGCTCTCGCGCTGGTGGGGATCCCGCTGACCGCCGCGGCCGGGGGCGTCGCCGCGTACCACGACGGGTGGGGCGCGGTCGGCGTCGCGTACGGGACGTTCATCTCGATGATGGTGACGGCCGCGATCCTCACCCTGTCCGAGACCGTCGTCGAACTGCGCGACACCCGCCAGGAGCTGGCCCGTTCGGCGGTGGAGCGGGAACGGCTGCGCTTCTCGCGCGATCTGCACGATCTGCTCGGCCACACCCTCTCCGTGATCGTGGTCAAGGCGGAGGCCGCGCGCCGGGTGGCGCCGCGCGATCTGGACGCGGCCCTGGGGCAGGTCTCCGACATCGAGTCCGTCGGCCGGCAGGCGCTGACCGAGGTCAGGGAGGCCGTCACCGGCTATCGCGAGGGCAGTCTCGCCACGGATCTGGACCGGGCGCGCTCGGCGCTGGCCGCCGCCGGGATCGAGCCGGTCGTACGGCAGTCGGGGCCGCCGCTGGAGCCGTGGGCCGAGGTGCTGTTCGGCTGGGTCGTACGGGAGGCCGTCACCAACGCCGTACGGCACAGCGCGGCGACCCGGTGCCTGATCACGGTGGACGGCTCGCCGGAACGGATACGGCTGACGGTCACGGACGACGGCGCGGGGGCGACCGTACGGACCGGGGCGGCGGTAGGGACCGGGGCGGCTGTAGGGACCGGGGCGGCCGAGGACTCCGTTCCGTACGGCGGTACGGGGCTGAAGGGCCTGACCGAGCGTCTCGCGGCGGCCGGCGGCTCACTCGAAGCGGGCCCGGTGGCGAGCGCGATGGCGGGCGCGGGGGCCGGGGCCGGGGCGGGGGCGACGGACCCGGCGGTGCGGGGCTTCCGTGTGACGGCCGAACTCCCGGTCGGCGCCGCGTCCGCCACCGGACACCCGCGTGACACGTCGTACCCGCGGTGGTGACGATCCCGCCCCGGCGTCACGGTCGGTCCGGCCACGCCGGAGCGGGTCGGCCGGGGACTCCTGGCTCCGGGGCCCGTGGCATCGTCCGCCCCGCCCTACGCTGTGCCCGTGACGGAGATGCCGCGGGACCACAGACCTGCCAGGTGCGTACGCGTCCTCCTCGCCGAGGACCAGGGCATGATGCGCGGCGCCCTCGCCCTGCTGCTCGGCATGGAGGCGGACATCGAGGTGGTCGCGCAGGTCGGGCGGGGCGACGCCATCGTGGACGCCGCGCTCACCTCCCGGCCCGATGTGGCGCTGCTGGACATCGAACTGCCCGGACTCAGCGGTCTCGACGCGGCCGCGGAACTGCGCGACGAGGTGCCCGACTGCCGGGTCCTGATCCTGACCACCTTCGGCAGACCCGGCTATCTGCGGCGGGCCATGGAGGCGGGGGCCGCGGGCTTCCTCGTCAAGGACGGCCCGGTGGAGGAACTGGCCGCCGCGATCCGGCGGGTGCTGACCGGCGAGACCGTCATCGATCCCGCCCTGGCCGCCGCCGCGCTGAGCGCGGGGCCGAGCCCGCTCACGGCGCGGGAGCGGGATGTGCTGAACGCGGCCGTGGACGGGGCGACGGTCGCCGATATCGCGGACCGGCTGCGGCTGTCCGAGTCGACCGTACGGAACTATCTCTCGTCGGCCATCGGCAAGACCGGCACCCGCAACCGCATGGAGGCCGTGCGCACGGCCCGCGGGCAGGGCTGGCTGTAGGGGCTTTCCCGTATCCGGTATCCGGGGTACGGGTGTCACGGCTTCGAGGAGCCGCGCGGCAGCCACAGCACCATCAGGACGACACCCGCCAGCAGCACCCCGCTGCCCGTCCTGAACGCCAGCGCGTACCCCTCGGTCAGCGCTTCCGGGCTCGTGCCGCCCGCCGTACGGGACGCCGCCACCGTGGAGAGGACCGCCAGACCGAGCGCGCCGCCCATCGTCCGGGAGGTGTTGATCAGGCCGGAGACGAGTCCCGCGTCGTCGGCCGCCGCGCCCGACGTGGCCAGCGCGGCCAGCGGTGTGGAGGCCAGCCCCATGCCGGTCATCATCAGGAGACCGGGTCCGAGGATCGACGTGGGATACGTTCCGTCGGCGGTCATCGTGGACTGCCAGCCGAACCCCGCCACCGCCATCAGCGTGCCGAGCACCGCCAGATTCCGGGCACCGGCCCGTGGCATCAGCCGGGGCGCCAGCTTCGAGCCGAGCACGATGCTCAGCGAGCTGGGGATGAGCGCGAGCCCGGCGTCCAACGGCGTGTATCCCAGCACGTTCTGGGCGTAGACCGTCATGAAGAACCACATCGCGAACGAGGCCGCGCCGCAGACGAACATCGCCGCGTTGGCGGCGGACACGGCCCGTACCCGGAACAGCCCGAGCGGCATCAGGGGTGCCTTCGCCCGCGCCTCCACCGCCACGAACGCGCCGAGCAGCAGCGCTCCGCCGAGCAGCGGCAGCAGCGTCGCCGCCGCTCCCCAGCCCTGTTCCTCGGTCTGCACGATGCCGTACGCGACCGTGGCGAGCCCGGCCGTGACCAGCACCGCGCCGGGCAGATCGAGGCGCCGTACCCGCTCCGTACGGGACTCGGTCAGCCAGAACGCCGCGCCCGCCAGGACCAGCACCCCGACCGGCACGTTGATCAGCAGCACCCAGCGCCAGGACAGCAGGTCGGTGAGGACTCCGCCGACGAGCCCGCCGGCCGCGCCACCGCCCGCGCCGACCGCCGACCAGGTCCCTATGGCCCGGGTTCTGGCGGCGCCTTCCGGTACGGCGGACGTCAGGATGGTGAGCGTCGCCGGCGCCAGTACGGCCGCGCCGAGCCCCTGTACGGCACGGGCGGCGAGCAACTGCCAGCCCTCCTGGGCGAGTCCGCCCGCGAGGGACGCCAGGGTGAACACCGTGAGCCCGGTCAGGAACATCGCCTTGCGGCCGAAGAGATCGGCGGCCCGCCCGCCGAGCAGCATGAATCCGGCGAACGCGATCGAGTAGGCGTTGAGCACCCACTGCAACCCGGTTCCGGAGAGCCCGAGGTCCGCGCGCATCGAGGGCAGGGCGACATTCACCACGGAGACGTCGAGGACGACGAGGAACTGCCCGGCGCAGGCGGCGAGGAGCACGGCCCAGGTACGGGCCGGCCGCGCGGGCGCGGATATGCGGACGGCGTCGGTTTCTGCGGGGGCTCGGACCATGGCGGTCATGGTCGCAGGCGTCGAACGGTCCGTACATCGGGATTTCGGCGTAGGCCCCAGGACCGCGCTCCCCGGACGCCCCCGGACGCCCCGGTCTCCGCGAATTCGCCGAAGGCGGAACGCCGTTCTCTTCCCGTCGGGCGCGACGCTCCGCCACCCTGGGGAAGGTGAGCAGCCACGCGACCGACCAAGCCCGCGTCATTCCCCTGCGCCCGGTGGCGGCGGCTGCCGCGCCGGCCCCGGACGCCACCGCCTCGCCGCCCGCGGGGACCGGGAAACCCAGAGAGCCGCTGTGGCGGCACCTCGTGGGTGACGTGCTGCGGCGCGAGCGCCTCGCCCAGGAGCGCACGCTCAAGGATGTCACCGAGGCGGCCAGGATCTCGATGCCGTACCTCTCCGAGCTGGAGCGGGGCCGCAAGGAGGCTTCGTCGGAAGTCCTCGCGGCCGCCGCCCGCGCCCTCGGCCTCGGGCTGGCCGATCTGCTCGCCCTGAGCCACGGCGAACTGACCCGTCTCGGCGGGACACACCCGCGCCGGGCCCAGCCCCGTCCGACCCGGATCGGTCCGGCCCCCCTCGGCCAGGAGAGGCCGGGGCTGCCGGGGCGGCCCGGGACGCGGGGCGGGGGACGGGGCGGCCCGGAGTCGTACGAGGCACGCCTCCTCGCCGCCTGACGCTCCCTATGTACCCGGGACCGGCACGGCCCGCCTGCTGAGGACCTCGTCGGCCAGCCCGTAGGCCACCGCCTCGTGCGCGGTGAAGACCTTGTCGCGGTCCATGTCGGCGCGGAGGGTCGCGGGGTCGTGGTGCGTGTGCCGGGAGAGCACCTCCTCGATCTCCGAGCGGATCCTGAGCATCTCCTTCGCCTGGAGGCTGAGGTCGGAGACCGTCCCCTGCCGGCCGCCGCTCGCCGGCTGTCCCAGCAGCACCCGGGCGTGCTCCAGGACGAACCGCCGCCCGGGGTCGCCGCCCGCCAGCAGCACCGCCGCGGTCGAGGCCGCCTGCCCGACGCAGAACGTCGAGATCGGCGCGCCGACGAAGGTCATCGTGTCGTAGATCGCCATGAGTGAGGTGACCGAGCCGCCCGGCGAGTTGATGTAGATCGCGATCTCGCGCTCCGGGCTCGCCGACTCCAGGTGGAGGAGCTGGGCGATGACCACGTTGGCGACGCCGTCGTCGATCTCGGTGCCGAGGAAGATGACCCGCTCGGACAGCAGCCGGCTGTAGATGTCGTACGCCCGCTCCCCCTGCGGGGTGCGCTCCACGACGGTAGGGATCGTGTACTGGCTCATCTCCACCGCGTACCGGCTCTCCATCGCGTACCGGCTCCCCTCCGTGTACTGGCTCATCTCAGAGTCCGATCCGTCGCCGCGAACCGGCCGGGCGTACGTCATCGAGCGACTCGACCACACGGTCGACCATCCCGTACTCCCTCGCCTGCTCGGCCGTGAACCACCGGTCGCGGTCGCCGTCGCGGGAGATCGTCTCCTCGGTCTGGCCGGTGTGCTCCGCGGTGATCCGCTCGATGGCCCTCTTCGTGAATTCGAGGTTCTCGGCCTGGATGGCGATGTCGGCGGCCGTCCCGCCGATGCCGGACGACGGCTGGTGCATCATGATCCGCGCGTTCGGCAGCGCGAGACGCTTGCCCCGCTCCCCGACGCTCAGCAGGAACTGCCCCATGCTGGCGGCGAACCCCATGGCGAGGGTCGAGACGTCGTTGGGGATCAGCCGCATCGTGTCGTAGATCGCCAGCCCCGCCGTCACGGAGCCGCCCGGACTGTTGATGCAGAGGGTGATGTCGGTACGCGGGTCCTCCGCCGACAGCAGGAGCAGCTGGGCGCAGACCCGGTTCGCGGAGACCTCGTCCACCTGGGTGCCGAGGAAGACGATCCGCTGCATCAGCAGCCGGGCCGCCAGCTGGTCGTCGAACCGGGTCGGGGGCGTGTCGTCGGCGGTGGCCCGCGGGTCGAGGGCGGGGTTCCCACCGGTGAGGAGTGAGGGCATCGGGTCCTCCGTAGGTCGTCGGGTGGCGCGGCCGGCTGGTGGCCGCGGTCGTGCCCACTCTCGGTCCCGCCGGGTGCCCGCCCAAGGGTTCTCGGCCCGTGGCAGATTCGCCGAGGGCAGAGCCGGGGGCGCGTGTCCCGTGTCTGACGGAGCGTCATAAAAACGGGCGAAAGGACCGGAGTCGTCTTCCGGCGCCGTTCGCATCGCGTTCGCCGGAATATCGCGGCCGGATGGAAGGTTTCATCCTGCATCCACTTGCGGTCACGCACCCACAGCGCCTGTCACGCACGTCACAGCTGCCCTTACTTCCTGCCCGGAGGACGCACGTATGCCACCGACGACGACCGATCAGTACGCCGGGGAGCTCCCGGATCCGTCGCCCCGCCAGGCCGGCGGGATCGTTCCCGTCCTCGCCTTCGCGGGCATCACCGTCGCGGTGATGCAGACCCTGCTCGTGCCCGTCATCAAGGACCTGCCCGTCCTGCTCCACACGGCACCCGCCAACGCCACCTGGGTCATGACCGCGACGCTGCTCGCCGGCGCCGTCTCCACCCCGATCATGGGGCGGCTCGGCGATCTCTTCGGCAAGCGGCGGATGCTGCTCGCCAGCCTCGCCGTCATGGTGGTCGGCTCGCTGATCTGCGGATTCACCGACGACCTGGTCATCATGATCGTCGGCAGGGCACTCCAGGGCTTCGCGATGGGCGCGATACCCCTCGGTATCGGCATCATGCGCGACGAGCTGCCGCGCGAGAAGCTCGGCTCGGCGATGGCGCTGATGAGCTCGTCCATAGGCGTCGGCGGCGGGCTCGCGCTGCCCGCCGCCGCCCTGGTCGCCCAGAACGCCGACTGGCACGCGCTGTTCTTCGGCGCGGCCGGACTCGGCGTGCTGTCGATGCTGCTGACCGTCCGGTACGTACCGGAGTCCTCGGTACGGGCCAACGGCACCTTCGACTGGCTCGGCGCGATCGGGCTGTCCGCCGGGCTCGTCTCGCTCCTGCTGCCGATCACCAAGGGCAGCGACTGGGGCTGGGGTTCACCGACCACGCTCGGGCTGTTCGGCCTGGCGGTGGCCATCCTGCTGCTGTGGGGCGTGATGGAGCTGCGCAGCGCCGCCCCGCTGGTCGATCTGCGCACCACCGCCCGGCGTGAGGTGCTGCTCACCAACCTCGCCTCGATCATGGTCGGTGTCGCCTTCTACGCGATCTCGCTCGTCCTTCCCCAGCTGCTCCAGCTGCCCGCCTCCACCGGCTACGGCCTGGGCCAGTCGATGGTGGTGGCCGGTCTGTGCGTGGCGCCCCTCGGTCTGACGATGATGTTCACCGCGCCCGTCTATGCCCGGATCTCCGCCCGGCGCGGCCCCAAGGTCTCGCTGATGCTCGGCATGCTGATCATCGGGATCGGGTACGGAGCGGGCCTCGGCCTGATGAACGCGGCCTGGCAGACCATCGTCATCTCGGTCGTCGTGGGCGCCGGAATCGGACTCGCGTACTCCTCGCTCCCCGCCCTGATCATCGGCGCCGTCGACCCGTCGGAGACCGGCGCGGCCAACGGTCTGAACACCCTGATGCGCTCCATCGGCACCTCGGTGTCGAGCGCGGTGATCGGCATGGTGCTGGCGCACACCTCGATCCGGACGGGGGGCGTCGCGGTCCCCAGCATGGACGGATTCCGTATCTCGTTCCTCATCGCGACGGGCGCGGTGATCGTCGGCCTGGTGCTGGCCGCGTTCCTGCCGTCGCGGAGCTCGGCGCTACGGCCCGCGCAACAGTCCCCGGGACAGGAGCCCCTGGCGGCCGGCGCCGACCGGACCGCACAGCCCACGCTGGTCGCCGGGTCGGGCGGGTTCCGCGGGCGGGTGGTGGACACGGACGGTACGCCGGTGGCGCGGGCGAACGTGACGCTCATCGACCCCCGGGGCCGGCAGGCGGGCCGGGCCACCGCCGACGAGAAGGGCCGCTACACGCTGCTGCCCCCGTCCGGCGGACGGTACGTACTGGCCGGAACGGCCACGGGGTACGCGCCGCACGCGCTCCCCGCGGAGTATCCCGGCGACGGCGTGCCGGTCGATGTCGATCTGGTCCTCGGACAGGGCGCGCGGGAGCGCCGTACCACCGTCGCCCCCTGACCCGCCCTCACCCCCGGCAGCCGGCCGGCCGGGGGTGTACGGCAGCATGGGCGACCACGTTCCGCACCACGGTTCGTACCACGCTCCGTACCACGGTTCGTACCACCCATCGCACCAGCACGAGGAGAGTCGATGCCCCCGGCACCCGCGCCGAAGATCCTCGCGGCCTTCGAGGCCGCCAAGGGGTTCATGCCCGTCCATGAAGGGCTCGCCCTCTACGCGGCGGCCACCGAGGCGGGCGCGCTCGGGCTGCCGCTGCTGGAGATCGGCACCTACTGCGGGCGCTCCACCCTGCTGCTGGCCGCCGCCGCGCGCGAGGCCGGTACGGTCGCCGTCACCGTCGACCACCATCGCGGCAGCGAGGAGCAGCAGGTCGGCTGGGAGTACCACGACCCGTCCGTCGTCGATCCGGACACCGGCCTGATGGACACGCTCCCGACGTTCCGCCGCACGCTCCGGGCGGCGGACCTGGAGGACGCGGTGATCGCGGTCGTCGGCCGTTCGCCGCAGGTCGCGAAGGTCTGGGGCGGTCCGCTCGGACTCGTCTTCATCGACGGCGGCCACACCGACGAACACGCCAACGGGGACTACGAGGGCTGGGCCCCGCGTCTCGCCGAGGGCGGGCTGCTCGTCATCCATGACGTGTTCCCCGACCCGGCGGCCGGCGGGCAGGCCCCGTACCGCGTCCACCTCCGGGCCCTGGCCTCCGGCGCCTTCACCGAGGTGTCCGTGACCGACTCGCTGCGCGTCCTGCGCCGTACGGCATCGGGAAGCCCCACTGCACCGGCAAGTCCTACGGCACCGGCCGGCTGACCGGCCGCGCTCCCCGGCCCACACCGCCCGACGGTCTACCATCGCGACGGTGTCGTACGACGAGAGTCAGCAGCCCACCCGCGGCCGTTCCGGCCGGAGCACCCTCACCCTCGCGGTCGCCGCACTGGTGCCGACCGCCGTGGCGGGGTGGCTCGTCTGGCAGGGGATGAGCGGCCCGGACGGCGGTCCGTCCGCCGCCTCGGTGGCCGGCGCCGCCGCCTCCTCCTCCACCTCCGGTGACACGCGGGACGACGACGTTCCCGGTGGCACCACCCCGGCCGAGCCCTCCGCCCCCGCCCGACCACTCGCGGACAAGGTCGTGGTCATCGACCCCGGTCATAATCCGCGCAATCGCGACCACACCGCCGAGATCAATGAGCCGGTGGATATCGGAACAACCACCAAAGAATGCGACACCACCGGCACCTCCACCAACGCCGGCTACCCCGAGGCCGAGTTCACCCTCGACGTCTCCCACCGCCTGCGCGCTCTGCTCGAAAAGGAGGGCGCGACGGTCACATTCACCCATGACGACGAACGCCCTTACGGCCCGTGCGTCGATGAGCGCGCCCGTATCGGAAACACCGCGAAGGCCGATGCCGCGATCTCCGTCCACGCGGACGGATCGGCTCCGGGCAATCGCGGATTCCATGTGATCCTCCCCGCCCGGGTCAAGGGCGGAGGAGCGGACACCACGGCCATCGTGGGCCCCTCGCGCGATCTCGGCGAACACATCGTGGGAAATTTCGTCCGCGAGACCGGCGGCTCCCCCGCCAACTATCTGGGCGAGGGCACGGGTCTCGACGTACGCGCGGACCTCGGCGGGCTGAATCTGTCGACCGTGCCCAAGGTCTTCATCGAATGCGGCAATATGCGCGATTCGTCGGATGCCGCGCTGCTCACCGACGCGGAATGGCGTCAGAAGGCGGCTCAGGGGCTGGCGGCCGGAATCCGCGGATTCCTCAAGAAGTGACAACAGTGACGACGTGACGACGGTGACGACAAGAAGTGGTGAGCGGGCGAAACGAACGGGAGCGGTGAAGCGGACGGTGCACGAGAGACAGGAGTGGTGAACTCCGCCCAGGGGCCCGCGTAACGGGCGTATACCGGCCCCCGATACCCGGCAGACGGCCGGAACGGGGAGACGATACATTCATCCGTACGATAGGGAGCCGCCCCCGAGCTTCGCACCGTGTACCGCCAGACCGGCGGCCGCGACGACCGCCCCGACGCAGACGACAGACGAAGGACTTTTCACGTGAACATCCGCTCCCTCACTCGAGGCGACGGCGTGGTGATCGGAGCAGCGGTGTTGCTCTTCATCGCCTCGTTCCTCAATTTCTACGAGTCCAGCTTCAGCACTGGCGTGAATGCCTGGGACTTGCTGGGCGTCGTGATGAGCATCCATCTGGCCGGGGTCATCGCCGCGGCACTGATCGTCACCGCACGCGCGCTGCCCCAGCCGCGGAAGGTCGTGGGACTCGACCTCGGTCAGTTCGGTGTCGCGCTGTCGGTCTTCGCGGCCTGGACGGGCCTCTGGTACCTGCTCGGTGACGGCAGCGCGGGCAGCGGTCTGATCCTCGGCTTCATCGCCGCGCTCATCCTGGCGGGCGCCGCCGTCGCCACGCCGGTCGTCCCGGCCCTGAAGGTCGCCCTCATCGGCGCCCCGAAGCCGCAGACCCCGCAGCCGTACGGCGGGCAGCCGGGCATCCCCGGCCAGGGCTACGGCTACCCGGCCGGGCAGCAGCCGTACGGTACGCAGGGCCAGCCGCAGCCGTACGGCTCCCAGGCGGGCCAGCCCGCCGCCGCTGCCGCGGCGCGGCAGAGCGGTCCGGCGCAGGGCGGCCCGTCGCAGGGCGGCGCCGCTCCCGCCGGAGACTTCTCGCCGTTCTGGTTCGCCGTACCGGTGGCCCGCCCGCTGTTCGGTGAGGACGGCTCGCCGTCCCCGATCGCCGAGCTGGCCCCCGGCACCTGGTACCTCGCGGTCGAGCAGCGTGGTCCCGGTCTGGTGGCCCAGACGCAGGACGGCCGGCGCGGAGTCCTCCAGGACACGTCCGGCATACAGCGCGGCTGATCACGCGCCGCGGTATCCCAGCGGTACGACGACGGCCCCCCGCCTTCCGGTGGGGGGGCCGTCGTCGTGTGCCGTGTGACGTGCGCCGCCGCGACGTCCGGGGCGATTCGAACGGATCACCGATAACCCATGGGTTTCCGCCGGGCGCGACCGGTAACACGGTTGACATGGCCACACGACATCGCAGTGGAAGCGGCTCCGTGGCGACGATCATCATCGTCGTCGCGGACATCATGGCCTTCATTCTGGGCCTCTGGATCCTGATGTTCCTGCTGGACGCCAACCGCGCCAACGACCTGGTGGACTTCATCCAGGGCGCGGCCCGCTGGCTCGCCAGTTGGTCCTACGATCTGTTCACCTTCAACGAGGCCTGGGCGCGCGTCGTCTGCGGCTACGGTCTCGCCGCGGTCGTCTATCTGCTGGTCGGCCACGGCATCGCGGGCCGGCTGCGCCGGCTCTGATCAGTCACCGGTCGGCGACAGCCGATCAGCGGCAGCAGTCCGGCTCCAGGCCGAGCGGCAGCCGTTCGCCACCGAACACCGCGGTGGTCGCCTCGTCTCCTCCCAGGGCGGCCACCGCGAGCAGCAGCGACCCCGCCGTCCAGGTGGTGAGTTCCTCGGGCCAGAAGGCCCGATGGCCCTCGAACACGTACCCCGTCCAGTACATGCCGCCGTCGGCGCGCAGGTGCTGGATGGACTGGAGGACCTCCAGCGCCCGGTCGGACTCCCCCATCACCCAGAGCGCCAGGGCGAGTTCACAGCTCTCGCCGCCGGTCACCCAGGCGTTGGGCAGGACACAGCGCACCCCCAGGCCCGGTACGACGAAGCGGTCCCAGTCCGCCGCTATCCGAGCGGTGGCCCGCGCTCCCGTCACCGCGCCGCCGAGCACGGGGTAGTACCAGTCCATCGAGTAGGCACTCTTGTCGAGGAACCGCTCGGGGTGGTCGCGTATCGCGTGCCGCAGCGCCCCCGTCGCCAACTCCCAGTCCGGCTGCGGCTCCTCGCGTTCCTCGGCGATCGCGAGCGCGCAGCGCAGCGCCTGGTGCACGGAGGAACACCCGGTCAGCAGCGCGTCGCCGACGGCCGTGCCGTCCGCCTCGCGCTTCCAGCCGATCTGGCCGCCGGGCTGCTGGAGTGCGAGGACGAACTCGATCGCGGCGTGGACGACGGGCCACATCCGGTCGAGGAACGCGTCGTCGCCGGTGGCCAGATAGTGGTGCCAGATGCCGACGGCCACGTAGGCGCAGAAGTTGGTCTCGCGGCCCCGGTCGCCGGGCGGCATGGCCGCGGTGCCGGTGTACGGCGAGCCGTCGGCGTACGGAGTTCCGTCGGCGTACGGCGTGCTGTCGGCGTACGCCGCGTACCAGGAGCCGTCCTCGTTCTGGTTCCTGGCCAGCCACTCGTACGCCCGCGCCGCCGCCTCGGGTTCGTCCGCGGCGTCCAGCGCCATGGCCGCCTCGGTGTGGTCCCAGGGATCGAGATGGTGTCCGCGGAACCACGGGATCGCCCCGTCCGGACGCTGCGCCGCCAGGATGCCCGCGACCGTCTCGGTGGCCTGCTCGGCGGTGAGGACTCCGGGCAGGACGAGGTGTTCCGTAGCACGGGGGCCACGGCCGGCCAAGGTCACTTGGCGGCCACCGCGGACGCGGCCGGCAGGTGCGGCTTGGTCGCGTAGGCCACGAAGCTCTTGCCCACGACGGGGTTGAGCAGTTGTTCGGTGAGCCGGGTCGCGAGGGGCTTCTTCATGATGTCCCAGACCAGCAGCTTGTGGTACGCGCGGACGGGCAGCGCCGTGTCGTTGTCGACCCCGAACGCGCACTTGAGCCACCAGTACGGCGCGTGCAGCGCGTGCGCGTGGTGGGTGCCGTACGGCTTGAGTCCGGCCTCCCGCATCCTGCCGAGCAGTTCATCGGCCTTGTAGATACGGATATGGCCGCCCTCGACCTCGTGGTACGCGTCCGAGAGCGCCCAGCACACCTTCTCCGGGCCGTACCGGGGCACGGTCACCGCGATCCGTCCGCCGGGACGCAGTACGCGCACCATCTCCGCCAGGACGCCCTTGTCGTCCGGGATGTGCTCCATGACCTCGGAGATGATGACCACGTCGAAGGAGGCGTCGGGGAACGGCAGGTTGAGCGCGTCGCCCTCCATCGCCGTGGCGGTGGCGCCCTCGGGGGCCTCCCCCGCCTCCCTCATCGCGGCGAACCACTTGGCGACCTCGCGGATCTCCTCGCCGTTCCGGTCGAGGGCCACGACCTGGGCGCCGCGCCGGTAGCACTCGAAGGCGTGCCGACCCGCGCCGCACCCCAGGTCGAGCACACGGTCACCCGCGGCGAGCGGGAAGCGGGTGAAGTCCACGGTCAGCACTGGGTCGTCCTGCTTTCGCGGTCGGAGGGGCGGGCGGCCGAGGGGCCGGCTGCCGAGGAGCGGGCGTTCGGGGAGCCGGCTTTCGGGGAGTGCGCGATCGCCGCGCGGTACAGCTCGGCCGTGCCCTGTGCGGCCCGCGCCCACGTGAAGCGCCGCAGCACCCGCTCGCGGCCGGCCGCGCCCAGCCTGGCGCGCAGTTCCGGGTCGTCGAGCAGCCGGCCGAGGGCGTGGGCCAGCGCGCCCGCGTCGCCCGGGGGTACGGCCAGGCAGGTCTCCCCGTCCACGCCCGCGACCTCGGGGATCGCGCCGCCTGTGGTGGCGACGAGCGGGGTGCCGGTGGCCATCGCCTCGGCGGCGGGCAGCGAGAACCCCTCGTACAGGGACGGTACGCACGCGATCCGCGCGCCGCGGACCAGATCGACCAGCTCGGCGTCGGAGACGCCCTTGACGAACTCGACGGCGTCTTCGAGTCCGTACCGTTCGATGGCCTGCGCGACCGGGCCGTCCTCGGCCCGTCTGCCGACCACGACCAGATGGGCGCCGGGGTGTTCGGTGCGGAGCTTGGCGAGGGCCTCGACGAGATGGACGAGTCCCTTGAGGGGGACGTCCGCGCTGGAGGTGGTGACGATACGGCCCGGGATCTCGGGCACGGCCGGGTCCGGCGAGAACAGCTCCGTGTCCGCACCGATGTGCACGACCTCGATACGGTCGGCCCGTACTCCGAGATGGTCGGTGATCTCCTGCTTGGAGGAGCCGGAGACGGTGAGCACCGAGGGCAGCCGCCGCGCGACGCGCTTCTGCATACGGGTGAAGCCGTACCAGCGGCGTACGGAGGCCCGGCGCCGCCAGTTCTCCGCCGCCTCCAGATCCAGCCGCCGGTCCACGGTGATGGGGTGGTGGATGGTGGTGACGAGAGGGGCGCCGAGGTTTCCGAGGAGGCCGTATCCGAGCGTCTGGTTGTCATGGACGACATCGAACTGCCCCGCGCGGGCGGCCAGATGGCGCCTGGCCCGCAGCGAGAACGTCAGCGGCTCCGGGAAGCCGCCGGTCCACATCGTGGCGACCTCAAGGCCGTCGATCCAGTCGCGGAACTCGTCGCGCCTCGGGGTGCGGAACGGATCGGGCTGCCGGTAGAGATCGAGACTGGGCAGTTCCGTGAGCGGTATGCCCTCGTCGAGTACGGGGTACGGCTGGGCGCCGATGACCTCGACGCTGTGTCCGAGGCGGGCGAGTTCACGGGACAGGTGCCGGACGTAGACGCCCTGGCCGCCGCAGAACGGGTTTCCCTTGTAGCTGAGAAGGGCGATACGCAGGGGCCGGTCGCCGCCGCTCTCCGACGGACGGTCACTTCCGCCCCGGGGCCCCGGTCCTGTGCCCGCCTCTATGGCCTCAGCGGTCACTCTCGGCCCCCTGTCTCACTGCGCTCTCCGCGTTTTCGCCGGAGCGTAACCGCTGTCCACAATCTAGAACAAGTTTCAGAGTTGTTCGTCCACGGCTTCGAATCTACCGGCAAGTAGCGTCGCGGCACCCGCCGGAGCAGGTGATTCGTGCCACGGCGGGTGTCTGCCATGCTGTGCGGTCCGGAGGCGGCGAAGCATGCGGACGCGTTCAGCGGACGCGTTCAATGGAGTGGGACAGATGGCTGCGGAAATCAGACCGGCGTCACCCCCGCTGACGCGCCGCCAGGAAGCCCGGCGCCGCAGGATCCTGGACGCCACCACCCTGCTGGCCTGCCGGGGAGGTTTCGACGCCGTGCAGATGCGCGAGGTCGCCGAGGAGGCCGGGGTCGCGCTCGGGACGCTCTACCGGTACTTCCCCTCGAAGGTCCATCTGCTGGTCGCGACGATGCAGGATCAGCTGGAACATCTGCACACCACCCTGCGCAAGAGGCCGCCCGCGAGCGACAGCCCGGCGGAGCGGGTGGCCGAGACGCTGCTGCGGGCCTTCCGCGCGCTCCAGCGGGATCCGTATCTCGCCGACGCGATGGTACGGGCGCTGACGTTCGCGGACCGTGGGGTGCGCGACGAGGTGGACCGGGTCATCGGACGGACGACGGCGATCATCCTCGACGCGATCGGCCCGTCCATCGGTCCGCAGGGCCCGACGCCCGAGCAGCTCTCCGCCGTACGCGTCGTCGAGCACACCTGGCACGCGGCCCTGATCACCTGGCTCTCGGGCCGGGCCACGATCGCACAGGTGAAGTCGGACATCGAGACGGTCTGCCGGCTGATCGACCTGACGGCCGCGGGACCCGGCGGGCCTGCCGTCTGACGGACCGCCGGCCGGGCGGCACCGCACGGCACCGGGCGACACCGGCCGGCACCCGGCGGCACCGCACGGCACCCGGCGGCACCGGGCAGGTGTTCTTGCTCCATCCGGTGGTCATCGCTCAAGCGGCCCGTGTGTTGTGGACGAAGGACGGGTGTTCACACCTCGCGGGTCCCCTCCGGCCGCGAGCGGTTCCCGCCATCCAAGGAGCATCTATGCGTCTCAGCGCGCGCTGGGCATCCGCCGCCGTTCTGCTGCTCGCCCCCCTGATCAGCGGCACCAGCGGCGGTGACGCCACGGCCGTCCCCCGGGAGAGCCTCGTCCCGGTCGAGCGTTCCTCCAACGCGGTCCCCGGTCAGTACATCGTCACCCTCAAGCCCGGGTTCTCGCCGGCCACCGTCCTGCGGCAGTTCGGCCTCTCCCCCCTGTTCACCTACGACAAGGTCCTGCACGGATTCACCGCCGCCTTCTCCGCGGCCCAGCTGTCCCAGGTGCGCGCGCTCCCGGCCGTCCGGGCCATCGAGGAGAACAGCCGGGTCACCGTCAGCCCGACGTCGACCCGGCCGGGGCAGTGGCGGGCCGAGCAGGCGGGGGCGGAACAGACAGGGGCCACGCGGGACCGGGTACCCGCGCTGAGCTGGGGGCTGGACCGGATCGACCAGCGGAGACTCCCGCTCGACGGAGAGTTCACGGTCAACGGCACCGGCAAGGGCGTCACGGCGTACATCGTCGACACCGGGATCGAGACCGCCCACAGCGAGTTCGGCGGGCGTGCCACCGTCGGCTTCGACGCCGTCGGCGACGGGCGTATGGGCCAGGACTGCAACGGTCATGGCACCCATGTGGCGGGCACCACCGGCGGCGCCACCTATGGCGTGGCCCGTGCCGCCTCCCTCGTCAGCGTCCGTACGCTCGGCTGCAAGGGCAACGGCACCTGGGCCGGGGTCATCGCGGGCCTCGACTGGGTGGCCAAGAACGCCAGGCAGCCCGCGGTCCTCAACGCCTCTCTCGGCGGCCCCGCGTCCAGCGCGGTCGACACGGCGGTCAACGCCGTCGCGGCGCACGGCGTGCTGCCCGTCGTCGCGGCCGGCAACGACGCGGTGGACGCCTGCGGCGTCTCGCCCGCCCGCGCCTCGGACGTCTACACCGTCGGCGCGTCCGACAGTGAGGACCAGGAGGCCCGGTTCAGCAACCGCGGCACGTGTCTGGAGACCTACGCCCCCGGCGTCGCCATCGTCTCCGCCAGGCTCGGCGGCGGCTCCGTCGCGCTGAACGGCACCTCCATGGCCAGCCCCCATGTCGCCGGGGTCGCGGCCCTCTACAAGGAGAGCAACCCGTCGGCCGCCCCGGAGGATGTGGCCGACTGGCTCACCGAGCGGGCCGACAAGGACACCGTGTTCCCCATCAGCACCGGCTCCCCCAACCGTCTCCTCTACACCGACGGTCTCTGATGAGGAGATGACGCGACCGTGGCGTGTACGCGGGTCGCGTACACGCCGCGGTCCGGACGGGGAGCCGGGTCACTCGGCCGGGCTCACCCGACGAGGCTCACCCGACGAGGCTCACCCGACGAAGGTCACTTCACGCGGCTCACTTGATGCGGACGACCTGCGGGTCGTGGTCGCTCGCCTGGTCGGCGAACTCCGCGTTGATGTGCACCACGTCGTACACGGGCTTCTTGATGGCGGGGCTGACCAGGATGTGGTCCAGGGTCTGCGAGTTGCCGTCGTAGACGTAGCTGTAGCGCTCGTTCTTCGGCAGCTTGTCCATCAGGTCGATGAGGACACCGCCCCGGGTGAGGGTGGTGAGCGGCTTCGAGAACTGGTAGTCGTTCAGGTCGCCGAGGACGACGACCTTGGCCTTCCTGTCCTTGGCGAGCAGGCCGGAGACGAAGTCGTGGACCTCCTTCGCCTGGGACAGACGCTGGGTCTCGGAGCCGAGGGTCGGCGGCTGGAAGGCGCCGTGCGTCGGCTGGTCGCCGCCCTTGGAGTTGAAGTGGTTGCCGATCACGAAGACCTGCTCGCCGCGGAAGGTGAACTCGCCCACCAGCGGCTTGCGGCTGCTCTTCCAGGCGTCCGAGGTCGGGTTGATCCGGCCCGGGGACACGGACAGCGTGATGTCCTTGCCGTGCTTGCCGGTGGTCACGACCTTGGTGGCGGTGGTGGCGTCGCCGCCGGGCCGGTCCACGAAGCCGACCCGCTTCGGGTTGAAGAGGAAGACGTTACGGATGTTGCCGCCCGGCTCACCGCCGTCGGTCTTGTCCGCCGGGTCGACGGAGCGCCAGTCGTACGCCGGGCCGCCCGCCGCCTGGATCGCGGCGACGAACCGCGCGAGGGTCTCGCCCGCGGCGACCGTGCCGTCGTCCTTGGCGCCGTTGTCGTCCTGGATCTCCTCCAGGCTCACGATGTCCGGGGTGGCGAGGTTCTTGACGATGCCCTCGGCCAGCCGGTCGAACTTGGCCTGCGGGTCGGTCGGGTCGAGGTTCTCGACGTTGTACGTGGCGACCGCCAGCTCGTCGGCCCTGCCCTTCTTGGCCACCTCCGGCTTGATACCGCCGGACTTGACCGTACCCAGGGTGCTCGCCTGGAGGCCGTATCCGCCGTAGCCGGAGTAGTCCAGCGGACCGGTGGTCGTACCGGCGAGGGTGTCGCCCACATTGGCCCCGGGCTTGGCGCCGGTCAGCGAAGTGACCAGCAGACGGCCCGAGTTCACCTCGTCGTACGAGGGGTAGACGGTGCCGCCGCGCGGGGTCGGGTTCTGCTTGGGCTTGGTGGTGACCCACGTCTCGCCGTACGTGTTGGAGGCGCCCACCACCCGGCTGTCGCCGATCCGGATCAGCATGCCCTCACGGGACTCGAACCAGTCCAGCGCGTACCTGCCGGGCTTCAGCGCGAGCGGCTCGATGTTGAGCCCCTTCACCTTCGGCGCGTACGTCTCGGGCAGCGTCCCGGCGTCGATCAGCTCGGCCGCCGGCAGCGCGGCGCCGGAGGAGAGCACGACGGTCGTCGCGCCGGTCAGCTCGGTGAGGGACTGGGCGCCCGAGCTCTGGCCGCCCGGGTAGTACTCGGTGACCTTGGCGGTGACCAGGACCGAGTCGCCCACCTTGACCTGCGGGGTGGCCGAGCCGGTGAAGACGAAGACGCCCTCGCTGGTGGCCGGGTCCTTGTCCGGCGCGCTGTCCTGGATCCAGAAGCCGCGCGAGGAGCCGGTCGCGCGGATCGCGGTGACCACGCCCGGCACGTTGGTGACGGTCTTCCCCGCCTGCGGGGAGATCCGGGTGGTGCCCTGGATGTCGTGGATCCGCAGCTCGCCCGGGGTGGTGTCGGTGGGCGAGGGGGTGGGAGTCGGCTCGCCGCCGCCGTCGCCCGCGCCCGCGCTGTTGCGCGGGGCCGGCGTCGCGCCGCTGAAGTCGGCGGAGTTGGTGTCCATGTCGGTGAGCGTCGCGCTGCGGGCCACCGAGTGGGTGTTGTCGGCGCCGGTGGCGGGCGAGCCCTCCCGGACGGTGGCGGTGCCGAAGCCGACCAGGTCCTTGACGTTCGGGTCGGCCGCGCAGTCGGCGGCGGTCAGGCAGGCCAGCGGGGTGGTGGAGCGGACGAGCGCGACAGTACCGCTGCTCGCCGACAGGGCGATGGTGCCGGTCGCGTCGGCGGCGGGCAGCGCGGTGTCGCCGCCGGAGCCCTTGGCCTCCTCGACGAGGTAGCTGCCACCCGCGGGGATGGCGCCCTTGATCTCGGTGACCTGCCACTTGGAGCTGGGGGTGGGCGAGCCGCTCAGATACTGGACGGACCAGCCGGTGAGGTCGAAGGGACCGTCGCCCGCGTTGCCCAGCTCGATGAAGTCGTTGGTCAGGGTGGCACCGGAGTTCCCGCCGCCGCCGTAGACCTCGGAGATGACGGCGTCCGGGGACGGCGTCGCCTGAGCGGTGAACGGCAGCACGATGAGCGATCCGGCCAGGCCGACGGGGAGTGCCACGGCGATCGCCTTGGCACGCCGGCCGCGCAGGGCCGGGGGTATGGATGGGGACACGGTCAGCTCTTCCTTGCGAACGTGATGTGTGGGAGACGTGCGAGGCGCACGAGACGTACGAGAAGCGCACGAACTATGAGAACCCTGAAAAGTCGGCTCAAGATACGCGCGTAGACAGAGCCACAACAAGACTCCGTGCCCGCCAAATGACAAGTGTTTCCCGACTGTTCGCCGGATTTAACCTGGTTGTCGGAGAACGGGTCGCGCGGCAGGCGTGGGACCGGGCGCGGCGCCGGGGACACCGGGCCGTCCGCGAGGGCCGCTCCCCGGGCATCCTGCCGGGGAAGGGGGAACGGGGGCCGGTAGAGTGAGCGAGTCGTCATCATGCCCGTATGGGGGGAAGCCGGTGCGAAACCGGCGCTGACCCGCAGCCGTGAGCCGCCTTCCCGGCGGCGAGCCGGAATGCCCCGTACGCGGTCGTGACCGGCTCGTGCCATCGGACGCCGCCGGTGGCCGGCATCGTCGAGGAATACGCTGCCGGGAGGGGCCGCTGGTGTGCCCGCGCCCGGCTCCCGCAGGAGAGGCCCGCCCGCCATGACCACCGTTCGCCGCTGCGCAGCGGCGCTCGCCGCATCCGCCGTGCTCTGCGTGGCGCTCGCTCCGGCCGCCGTCGCGGGGGGCGATGTACCGGCCGCCCCCGGCGCGTCCCCGTCCGCCGATCCGGCCCCCGCTCCCTCTCCGGCCGAGTCGTCCCCGGCCGAGCCCGCGCCTGTGAAGATCCCGCCGGGCCTGTACGGCGACAAGGATCCGACGTACGACGGGGTCTGGCGGCAGTCACTGGCGATGCTGGGCCAGTTCGCGGCGCATGTCCGGCCCGCGAACCAGGCGGTGGCCTGGCTGAAGGGCCAGCAGTGCGCCAACGGCGCGTTCCCCGCGTACCGCCCCGAGCCCGCCAGGCCGTGCGACGCGAAGACGGCGGTCGACTCCAACTCCACCGCGGCGGCCATCCAGGCGCTCTCCTCTCTCGGCGGGCAGCGGCCGGCCATGACCAGGGGGATCGCCTGGCTGCGGTCCGTACAGAACAAGGACGGCGGCTGGAGCTACGCCCCCGGCACCCCGAGCGACGCCAACTCCACCTCGCTGGTGATCGGCGCGATGACCGTCGCCGGGGTACGGCCCTCATCGGTACGGTCCGCCGCGGGGAAGAACGCCTACGACGCGCTGGTGGGTCTGTCGATCCCGTGCGACACCGCGTCGGGCGCGGACGCCGGTGGTTTCGCCTACCAGCCGGACGCGGCCGGGAAACTGTCCGCCAACGACGACGCCACCACCGCTGCCGTGCTCGCCGGGGTCGGCAAGCGGCTGGTGAGCGGTCCCGTGAAGGCGGGCCCCGCGCCGTCCTGTGTCCCCGCGGCGGATCTCTCGCCGGAGCGCGCGGCCCGTAACGGCGCCGCCTATCTGGCGTCCGTGCTCGCGGCCACCGGCCATCTCGACCAGCCGCCGATGCCCGGTGCCGAGGACAGCGCGCCGCTGCCCGACATCGGGAACACGGCGGAAGCGGTCGTGTCCCTGACGGCCACCGGTTACGGGGACCAGGCCAACCGGGCGCTGGAGTGGCTGAAGCAGAACAGCGGCGCGTGGGCGCAGGAGAACGGCCCCGCCGCCTACGCGCAGTTGATCCTGGCCGCCCACGCCACGGACACGGACCCGCGCAACTTCGGCGGTATCGACCTCGTGGAGCGGCTGAACGCGACCGGCCCCGCGCCGAAGGCCATCGCCGTACCGGCCTCGCCGGCCGCGGCGGCGAGCACGAGCGTCGACGAGGGCGGGCGCGCCGTCCTCTGGCTCATCGTGATCGGGCTGGTCGTGGCCGGCTACATCGGCTTCCGGATCAGTGTCCGCGGAAAGACCGCCCGGCCGTGATACGCGCCCGCGCCTCGGTCTCGGCCCCGGTACGTCTCCGTACCGTCGTCTGTCTGGTGGTTCTCGCCCTCGGCGCTGTCGTCGCCGGGGCGGGGACGTCCCAGGCGGCCGGTTACCGCTACTGGTCGTTCTGGGAGAGCGACGGCGCGAAGTGGACGTACGCCACCCAGGGCCCGGCGACGGCGCGGCCCGCCGACGGCGCGGTCAACGGCTTCCGCTTCGCGGTGAGCGCGGACAGCGCGGACGCGGACCGGCCGCGCGGGACACCGGACTTCGCGGCGGTGTGCGGTAGTACCCCCGCGCGGGACGGCCACAAGCGGATCGCCGTCGTCATCGACTCCGGTACGGACGCCGACGCGCCGGACGGGGAGAAGCCGCCCGCGCCCCGGGCGGAGTGCGCCCGGGTGGGCGAGGACGCGAGCAGCGCGGAGGCGCTGGCGGCGGTGGCGAAGCCGCTGCGCTACAACAGCGAGGCGCTGCTCTGCGCCGTCTCGGGATATCCGGCGTCGGGGTGCGGCGAGCGGGTGGCGGGCGGCGGGGCGACGCCGGAGACCTCCCGTACGCCGGAGACCTCCCGTACGCCGGAGACCTCCGGAACGCCCTCGTCGGCCTCCGCACCGGCGGCGGGCGGTTCGCGCGACGGCGCGAGCGACGGGGAAGGCGGCGGTCCGTCGGCCGGACTCTTCGCCGGGGCCGCCGCCGTGGCCGTCCTCGCCGCGGCCGGCCTCCGGCAGGCCCGCCGTCGGCGCGGATGAGCGCCATGAGCGGTACGAGATGACCGGTACGAAATGAGCCCTACGCGATGAGCAGCACCCCACGTCGGAGCGCACCCGCCTCGCGCCCTTCGCTCCGCGCGCCCGGGGCCAGCCGCTCCAACGCCCTGCCCGCCGGGGCCTGGTGGCTCTGGGCGCTCGGGCTGGCCGTCGCCGCGTCCCGTACGGCCAACCCGCTGCTGCTCGGACTGCTGGTCGGGGTCGCGGGCTATGTGGTGGCGGCCCGCCGTACCGACGCGCCCTGGGCCCGTTCGTACGGCGCGTTCATCAAGCTGGGGCTGGCCGTGATCGTCATCAGGCTGCTGTTCTCGGTCTTCCTCGGCTCTCCCGTCCCCGGCGAACGCCTCCTGGTCACCCTGCCCGAAGTGCCGCTCCCCGACTGGGCGGCGGGGGTACGGATCGGTGGCCGGGTGACGGCCGAGCAGCTGGTCTTCGCGCTGTACGACGGCGCGAAGCTGGCCACGCTGCTGATCTGCGTGGGCGCGGCGAACGCGCTCGCCGCCCCGGCCCGGCTGCTCAAGTCGCTGCCGGGCGCGCTGTACGAGGCCGGGGTCGCCGTCGTCGTCGCCATGACCTTCGCGCCGAACATGGTCGCCGATGCCGGGCGGCTGCGTACCGCCCGCAGGCTGCGCGGCCGGCCCACCGGCGGGATCCGGGCGGTGCTCCAGATCGGACTGCCGGTTCTGGAGGGCGCGCTGGAGCGTTCGGTGGCGGTCGCGGCCTCGATGGACGCCCGCGGCTACGGACGTACGGCCGAGGTCCCGCGCGCCGTACGCACCACCACCACCGCGCTCACGCTCGGCGGGCTGCTGGGCGTCTGCGCCGGTTCGTACGCGCTGCTCGCCGCCGAGGGCGCGGGCTACGGGCTGCCGCTGCTGGGCGCCGGGCTGGCCGCCGCGCTGGCCGGGCTGCGGCTCGGCGGCCGGCGCTCGGTCCGTACCCGCTACCGCCCCGACCGCTGGGGCGTCCGCGCCTGGCTGGTGGCCGGGTCGGGCGCGGCCGTCGCGGCGCTGATGATCCGGGCGGCGGCCGTCGATCCCGCGGCGCTGCACCCCGGTGTCGTCCCGCTGGTGGCGCCGGTGCTGCCGCTCTGGCCCGCGGCGGGGGCGCTGCTCGGGCTGCTGCCCGCGTTCGTCGCGCCCGTACCCACCCCCTCCCCAGTGGAACTTCCCGCACAGAGAAAGACGGCGCCGTGATCCGGTTCGAGCAGATGTCGGTGACGTACGGCGATGCCCCGGCGCCCGCGATCGCCGGGGTCGATCTCACCGTGCCCGAGGGCGAACTCGTCCTGCTCGTCGGCCCCTCCGGGGTCGGCAAGTCGACGTTGCTGGGGACCGTGTCCGGTCTCGTCCCGCACTTCACCGGCGGTCTGCTGCGTGGCCGGGTGACCGTCGGCGGCCGGGACACCCGTACCCACAAGCCGCGCGAACTCGCCGATCTGGTCGGGACCGTGGGCCAGGACCCGCTGGCGCACTTCGTCACCGACACCGTCGAGGACGAGCTGGCCTACGGCATGGAGTCGCTGGGCCTGGCGCCCGATGTGATGCGGCGCCGCGTCGAGGAGACGCTCGACCTGCTGGGCCTGGCCGAACTGCGCGACCGGCCCATCGCCACGCTCTCGGGCGGGCAGCGGCAGCGGGTCGCGATCGGTTCCGTACTGACCCCGCACCCCAGGGTGCTGGTGCTCGACGAACCGACCTCGGCGCTCGACCCGGCGGCGGCCGAGGAGGTCCTCGCCGTGCTGCAACGGCTGGTGCACGATCTCGGTACGACGGTCCTGCTCGCCGAACACCGGCTGGAGCGGGTGGTGCAGTACGCGGACCAGGTCATCCTGCTGCCGGGTCCGGGACAGCCCCCGGTCGTCGGGGACCCGGAGCGGATCATGGCGGTGTCGCCGGTGTATCCGCCGGTGGTGGCGCTGGGCCGGCTGGCCGGCTGGCAGCCGCTGCCCCTGTCCGTACGGGACGCGCGGCGCGGGGCGGCGGGTCTGCGGGAGCGGCTGGCGGGCCGGGAGCCGGAGCCGGTGGGGGGCACGGGGACGGCCGCTCCCACAGCGGCGCCCGCCGCCCGCACCCCGCTCGGCAGACTGCTGCGCCGCCGCGCGACGACGGAGCGGGACGGCGCCCCCGACCGCTCCGGGCCGCTCGCCGTCGTGACCGGTCTCGCCGTGCGGCGCGGCAGGACCGAAGCGCTGCGCGAGGTGTCACTGACCGTCGTGCCGGGCGAGACCATCGCCCTGATGGGCCGTAACGGCGCGGGCAAGTCCACGCTCCTGTCCACCCTGGTCGGGATGGTCGCGCCGGCCGCCGGATCCGTCCTCGTCGGCGACCGCGCCCCGCACCGCACCCCGCCGGGCGAACTGATCCGGCACGTCGGTCTCGTACCGCAGGAACCACGCGATCTGCTGTACGCCGACACGGTCGCGGCCGAGTGCGCGGCGGCGGACAGCGACGCGGGCGCGGAGCCCGGGAGGTGCCGTGCGCTCGTCCGTGAACTGCTGCCCGAGGTCGCGGACGCGACGCATCCGCGCGATCTGTCCGAGGGGCAGCGGCTGGCGCTGGCCCTCGCGGTCGTCCTGACCGGACGGCCGCCGCTGCTGCTCCTGGACGAGCCGACGCGCGGCCTGGACTACGCGGCGAAGGCCCGTCTCGTCGGGGTGCTGCGCGCGCTGGCGGGCGAGGGGCACGCGATCGTCCTGGCGACCCACGACGTGGAACTGGCCGCGGAGCTGGCGCACCGGGTGGTGATCCTGGCCGACGGCGAGATCGTGGCGGACGGCCCTACGGCCCGGGTGGTGGTCTCGTCGCCTGCCTTCGCGCCGCAGGTGGCGAAGATCATGGCGCCACGGGAGTGGCTGACGGTGGCTCAGGTCCGTACGGCGCTGGCGGCGACGGCCTCCGAGGCCCCGGGGACCACAGGGGTTTCTGGTGCCCCGGGGTCGGCGGAGGCTTCGGCCCGGGAAACGGAGGGGACGGAATGACGCCGCCGGTCCCCGGGGCGGGCACGCCCCGGGCCCGCACACCCGGGACCCGCGCCTCCCGGGCCCGTGCTCCACGTCCTGGCACGCCCCGCGCCCGCACGCCCCGGGCGCGTGCCGTACGGCTCGGCCCTCGCGCCGTCTGCGCCCTCGCCCTCATCGGCGCGATCGGCGTGGTCGCCTTCGGCTGGCCGCTGCTCGCCGACCGCGCGTCCGGACTCGCGCACTCCCAGGACGCGCCATGGCTCTTCGCCGCGCTGCTCCCGCTCCTCGTCGGCGTCGTCGTCGCGACGATCGCCGATTCCGGGCTGGACGCGAAGGCCGTGGCGATGCTGGGGGTGCTGGCCGCCGTCGGGGCGGCGCTGCGGCCACTGGGGGCCGGTACGGCGGGACTTGAGCCGATGTTCTTCCTGATGGTGCTGAGCGGCCGGGTCCTCGGACCGGGGTTCGGTTTCGTACTCGGCTCGGTCACGATGTTCGCGTCCGCGCTGCTCACGGGCGGTGTCGGGCCGTGGATGCCGTTCCAGATGCTGGCGATGGGCTGGTTCACGATGGGCGCCGGGCTGCTGCCGGGCCCCGACCGGCTGCGGGGCCGCGCCGAGTCGCTGATGCTGGCGCTCTACGGAGCGTGTGCGGCGTTCGCGTACGGCACGGTCATGAACCTCCAGGGGTGGACGTATCTCGGCGGGCTCTCGTCCGGCGTCTCCTTCCATCCGGGCGATCCGGTCCACGACAATCTGGCGCGCTTCCTGGCGTACTGCGCGGCGACCTCGTTCGGCTGGGACCTGGGCCGGGCGGCGCTGACGGTCGTCCTGACCCTGACGATCGGCGCGACGGTGCTCAAGGCGCTGCGGAGGGCGACGCGCCGGGCCGCGTTCGAGGCGGAGGCGAGGTTCGAGGACCCGTCGGCCGGGGCCTGAGCCCGGCACACGCGCTCGGCACGGTCCGCGGCCAGAGTCTCAGCCGGCCGGGGCCCGCCGGTCCGCTCTGTCGTCCGTACCACGCGTACCGGCGCGTCCGTCCCCCTCGGGGAACGGATCCGCCGTCGCGAGCGCCGCCGCCCGTGGCAGCAGCTTCCGCGGGCCCGCCAGCAGATACGTCAGCCCGAAGCCCGCCCCCACCACCGCCGCGCCGCCCACCGCGTCGAGCACCCAGTGGTTGGCGGTGGCGACGATCGCGCACACCGTGAAGAGCGGGTGGAGCACCCCGAGCAGTTTCATCCACCCCTTGGGTGCCAGGACGACGATCACCACGCCGCACCACAGCGACCAGCCGAAGTGCAGCGACGGCATCGCCGCGTACTGGTTGGTGAGCGAGGTCAGCGCCCCGTAGTCCGGGTTGGTCAGATCCTGCGGGCCGTGCGCGGTGTCGATGAAGCCGAGGCCGGGCATCAGCCGCGGCGGCGCCAGCGGGTAGAGCCAGAAGCCGACCAGCGCGAGCACCGTGGCGAAGGCGAGCGAGGAGCGCGCCCAGCGGTAGTCCGCCGGGCGGCGTACGTAGAGCACGCCGAGGATCGCCAGCGGCACCAGGAAGTGGAACGACGAGTAGTAGAAGTTGAAGAAGCTCTCGGCCCACTTCACCTCCACCACCGTGTGGTTGACCCAGCGCTCGATGTCGATCCCGAGCGCCCGCTCGATCGAGTGGATCTGCCGGCCGTGTTCCTCGGCGGTCTCGCGACCGCCCGTCGCGGCGAGCCGGATCTGGGTGTAGACGGAGAAACCGACCCGGATGGCGAGCACTTCGAGCAGCAGGTTCGGCCGGCTGAACAGCCGCCTCCAGAACGGCAGCAGCGGTATCCGTCCCCAGCGCGCGGGCACGGGGCGCGCGTACTCGTTCGGGACGGGCTTCTCGAAGGACGGCGCGGTACGTGTCAGGAACGGCACCGCGCAGGCCGCCGCGAGCGCCGCGACCAGGGGGGCGTTCTCCCGCAGGGGCACGAGCACGCCCACGTTCGGCAGGAGCATCTTCCCCGGCAGCGTCATCACCAGCACCACGACCGCCGGCCACACCAGCCGGTCCCTGGCCCGTATGCCGACCCGGCCGACCAGTGCCAGCAGCACCCACAGCAGCTGGTGCTGCCAGGCGGTCGGCGAGACGGCGATCGCGACACAGCCGGTCAGCGCGACGGCCAGCAGCAGCTGCCCGTCCCGCGCGTAGCGGACCGCGCGCCGCAGCCCCAGGAAGACGACGGCCGCGGCCAGCACGACGAACAGCACGACTTCCAGGGGCCCTTCCAGGCCGATCCTGAGCAGCGCGCCGTGCAGGGACTGGTTGGCGAGACTGTCGGGGCGCTCACCGAGGCCCGCGCCCGCCACATGGTGCATCCAGTACGCCCAGGAGTCGCCCGGCATCGCGAGCCACGCCACCGCCGTACCGGCGGCGAAGACTCCGGTCGTCGTCACCGCGGCCTTTTTGCGGCCGGTCAGCCAGAGCAGCGGTACGAAGAGCAGGATGGCGGGCTGGAACGCCGCGCCGATGCCTGTCAGCACGCCGGAGACACGCTCACCGCGGGCGACGAAGCAGCCGAGCAGCACCAGCAGGACGGGAATGATGCTGGTCTGCCCGAGCGAGAAGCTGTTGCGTACGGGCAGCGACAGCATCAGCAGACTGATCGCGACCGGCGCGGCCAGCAGTCCTGTACGGCGCGACACCCGGCCGGGGAGAGCACGGGCCGCGACGAGACCGAGGGCGACGACCAGCAGGAGCGTCCCGAAGGTCCACGCGATCCCGAGGCTCTGTTCGGCCGAGCGCGCCAGCGGTTTGAGTACGAGGCCGGCGAACGGTGTTCCGGTGAACCTCCCGGTGTCGTACAGCGAACCCGTCACATGCAGCACGCCGTTCTCACCGATCCAGGTCTCCAGATCGGTCAGCCGTTCACCGGGCGGATGCCGGAGCACCGCCGCCGCCTGTCTGACCGCCAGTACGGCCACGACCAGCCAGAGAACCGCGCGGGCCGCGCCGAAACCGGTCCCCGCCGTACCCGCCGCCGCACCGCCGTGCACGCTGTGCTCCGCATTCACCACGCCGCGCCGACCCTCCGTCCGATTAACGCCGTCCCTGAGGCACAGAGCCTCGCACTGCCCTGTCGGGAAGACTCAGGCAACCCCCTCTTCGCCTGACTGTCATCCATGTTTTGTCCTGATGCCCATGATTTCCGGACTTGCGAGGACAACGGGACGGGCCGGCGACGGACAATGATTCCGGTATCCCTGTCACCACTCAGTCACCTCCCGTACCGACGAAAGGCCCTCATGTCCCAGGAGCAGTGGAACGCGGTCGAGCGCTACTTCACCGATCAGCTCGTACCCGCCGACGAAGCGCTCTCCGCCGCCCTCGCCGCGAGCGACGCGGCCGGTCTGCCCGCCATCAACGTCGCCCCGAACGAGGGCAAGTTGCTGCACCTGCTGGCCCGCCTCCAGGGCGCGCGCAGGATCCTCGAAATCGGCACACTCGGCGGCTACAGCACCATCTGGCTGGCCCGCGCGCTGCCGGAGGACGGCAAGCTGATCTCGCTGGAGTACGACCCCGCCCACGCGGAGGTGGCCCGCGCCAATCTCGCGCACGCGGGCCTCGACAAGATCACCGAGGTCAGGACGGGGCCCGCGCTGGAGTCGCTGCCCGTTCTCGCGGCCGAGGACGCGGGCCCCTTCGATCTCGTCTTCATCGACGCGGACAAGAAGAACAATCCGCACTATGTGGAGTGGGCGCTGAAGCTCACGCGTCCCGGCAGCGTGATCATCGTCGACAACGTCGTACGGAACGGGGCGGTCGCCGACGCGGACAGCACCGACGCCGCCGTGCTGGGCACGCGGCGCGCGATCGAACTGATCGCGGAGCACCCGCGGCTGTCGGCGACCGCGGTGCAGACGGTGGGGTCCAAGGGGTACGACGGCTTCGCGCTCGCCCGCGTACTCGGCTGACCCGGCCGCGGGCGGCCGGACCCCGGGAACACAAGGACGGAGGCGGCGGGCCGTCCCTTGCCCGCCGCCTCCGAGTCTGCTGCCGTCGGCCTCCGCGTCAGCTCCGCAGGAGGTCGCGGTTGCGGCCGACGCGACGGGGGCGGCCCACCGCGCCGTCCCCGGCGTGGGCGAGGATCAGCCGCTCGAACAGCTCACGCGCGCCGACGATCGCCTCGCGCAGCTCCTCCGTGCTCGCGGTGCGCCCCTCTTCCGCGGCCATGTGACGCAGCACGCGGTATCCGTTCACCTGGTGCGGAAGATGGACGGAGAGGGCGTCGAACTGGTCGTCGCGGCGGTCGCCCGCGGGATAGCCGCGCTCCTCCGCCAGCCGGACCACCAACTCGTCGGCCGCCGTGACCGCTTCGCGCGGGGAGTCGACGAAGCGCTCCTGGAGACCGGCCCAGTGGGCCACGTACTGTTCGCGCCGTTCCCCGGCGAGAGTGCGCGGACGCAGGCCGCCGTGGCGTTCGACCCGCGCGGCCAGTTCACGTTCGGCGGCCTTGGAGTCGCCGTCGTGCCGGGCGAGGACGCGCTCGTACTCGGGGCCGAACCGGCGCTTCAGTCCTCCGCGCCCGATCCTCCCGCCGCGCCCGCCTCCCCTGCCGGCTCCCGCGTACAGGACCGCGGCCACCACGCTCACAAGGGCCACGGTCAGGGCTGCGACGATCAGTACGGTGGACATGTCTGCCTTCCTGTTCCGGCTCGGCTGGGCCAGGGCCCGTCGTGCACGACACGGCACCGAGGGTGACGGATCGCTCTTCCCCTCGGGTTGCCCCGATTCCACTCCTCAAACAGCCGGATGCGGGCGCGGCCAACAACGGGCCGCCGGACGGAGGACCGGACGGGCGGTCGGACGAGCGGCCTGACGGACCGTCAGACCGGCGGTCGGGCGACGTGGCCCGACGGGCGGTCGGGCGGTCGGGCGACATGGTCCCCGGGCGGTCCGGGGACGCGTGGCCGTTCGCCGTCCGAGCCGCACATCTCGCTGGTCAGCTCGTGCACCAGCGCCACCAGATCGGTCGGCCGGTCGGGCCCCCACCAGTCGCCCAGCAACTCCGACAGGGAATCCTCGCGCGCCTTCGCCAGAACCTCCGCCGCCCGCGCGCCCCGGTCGCTGAGCCTCAGCCCCAGCCCCTCGCGCCGCGCCAGCCCCCGGATCTCCAGCTGCCGGGACGCGTCGGTGATGGTCCTGAGCGGTACGGGCGTGACGTCCGCGAGCAGGGCGGGTTCGACCGAGCCATGGCGCCGGATGCGCAGCAGCAGCCAACTGGCCGCCGGGAGCAGGTCGTACCCCGTCTTCTCGCCGATCGTCTCGTAGATCCGCCGGTGGCCCTCGCGGGTGCCGAGGAGCGACAGGGCGCGGGCGCACTCGTCGCGCGAGGAGCGCTCGACGGGGTTGGACGCCAGGGTCTCGGTGATCTCCGGAGCCGTCACCGAGCCGCGCAGCTTGTCCTCCTTGAGGAACCACGCGACGAGGAAGGCGAGGAGCACGACCGGCACGGCGTACAGGAAGACGTCGGTGATGGAGGTCGCGAACGCGTGCAGTACGGGGGGCCGCAGCGCGGCCGGCAGCCGGCCGATGGCGTGCGGGTCGGACGAGATGTCGGCCGGTGCCACGCCCGGCGGCAGCGTCCGGCCGGCCAGCGCGGCGTTGATCTTGCCGCTGAGCAGGTTGCTGAAGATCGTGCCGAAGACGGCGACGCCGAAGGAGGCGCCGATGGAGCGGAAGAACGTCGCGCCCGAGGTGGCGACGCCGAGGTCCTGGTAGCTGACGGAGTTCTGGACGGCCAGCACGAGGATCTGCATGACCAGGCCAAGACCGGCGCCGAAGACGAAGAGATAGACGCTCATCACCCAGGTGCCGGTGAACTCGGTGAGCTGGTGGAGCAGCAGGAGTCCGACGGCGGTGATGCCGGTGCCGAGGACGGGGAAGACCTTCCAGCGGCCGGTGCGGCTGACGATCTGCCCGGAGAGGGTGGAGGTGATCAGCAGTCCGAGCACCATGGGCAGCAGGTGCACCCCGGACAGGGTGGGGCTCACGCCCTGCGCCACCTGGAGGAACGTCGGCAGATAGGTCATCGCGCCGAACATCGCGAAGCCGACGATGAAGCTGATGAGCGCGACCAGCGTGAAGGTCCTGAGCCGGAAGAGCCGCAGCGGCAGTACGGGTTCGGCCGCGCGCCGCTCGACCCGTACGAAGACGGCGAGGAGCAGCAGCCCGAGGAGCGCGAGTCCGATGGTCTCGGGCGAGCCCCATGCCCAGGTGGTGCCGCCGAGCGAGGCGACGAGCACGAGGCAGATGGCGACGGACGCGATCAGGAAGGTGCCGAGGTAGTCGATGGCGTGCGCGGTCCTGCGCACCGGGATGCGCAGCACGGCCGCGATGACGAGCAGGGCGACGATGCCTATGGGCAGATTGATGTAGAAGACCCAGCGCCAGCTGAGCGACTGGGTGAAGAAGCCGCCGAGCAGCGGGCCGAGCACACTGGTCGCGCCGAACACGGCCCCGAACAGGCCCTGGTACTTGCCGCGTTCGCGCGGCGGCACGATGTCGCCGACTATCGCCATCGACAGCACGATCAGCCCGCCGCCGCCCAGCCCCTGGAGTGCGCGGAAGCCGATGAGCTGGGGCATGTTCTGGGCGATGCCGCAGAGCGCGGATCCGATGAGGAAGATGACGATCGCGATCTGGAAGAGCTTCTTGCGGCCGTACTGGTCACCGAGTTTGCCCCAGAGGGGCGTGGCGGCGGTCGAGGCCAGCAGATAGGCGGTGACCACCCAGGACAGATGCTCCAGGCCGCCGAGGTCGCTGACGATGGTCGGCAGCGCGGTGGAGACGATGGTCTGGTCGAGCGAGGCGAGCAGCAGGCCGAGCAGCAGAGCGCCGATGGCGACGAGGACCCCGCGCGGGTTCTGGCCCTCGCCGGGGACCGGACTCAGGGTCGGGGTACTCACTTCCTGGGCCATGGGGGTATCTCCTTCTGAGCCATGGGGCATCTCCTCGGGTTCGCCGAATCTCCATCCTGGCCGCTTCGAACCGTTCTGTCCCGTTATGCCCTACGAGGCACCTACCCCTCACGCGCTCCGCGCGCGCCGGGGTCCCACCGGGACGCCCGTGCGTCGCACTCCGTTCGGATACGGGCTGCATAATCGGCGGCAGTTCAAGGGGAGGGGACCCACGTTGACCGGACAGCTCTGTCCCGATTGCGGTACGCCGCGGGCCGCGGACGACAGACCCGGCTGCGACTGCGGGAACGCGAAAGGGACGGCGGCGGGGAACGCGGCGGGGCGGGCGGCGGAGATCGCGGCGGCCGAGGATTTCGATCCGCTGCGGATACGGCCGTACGTGACGTTCGACGCGCAGTCCGAGCCGCCGCGGTCGTTCCGTACGGCGGGCCCGCTGCCGCCGCTCGCGCCGGCGGGCGGCCCCGCCGCGCCGCCGCCACCGGCCGGAGCCGGCGAGGATCATCCGGCGCCGCCGCCCGTCCGGCGCAAGCCGTACCGAGCGGTGGCGATCGGCGCCGCGGCGGTGGCGGTGATCGGCACCGTGGCGTTCGCCGGGAAGGTCCTCTCGCAGGACGCCGGAGAGGAACGGGCGCGGCCCGACGCGGCGCACACCTGGCTGCCGTCGATGAGCCCGGCGGACACCTCGCCGCCGGTGACGCCCCCACCGACCCCGACACCGACCCCGTCGGCGACACCACCGGCCGCCGCGCCCCCGCCGCCCGCCCCGGCCCCGAGCGCGTCACGGCCGGCCGGCACGAAGTCGGCCTCACCCTCCGCCCCGGAGCCCGTGAACGAGCCGTCGCGGGAGCCCGACCGGACACCGGCGGGCACCTCGCTCGGACCGGGCGACTCCGGGCCGGAGGTCGTGAGGCTTCAGCTGCGCCTGGCGGAGATCCGGCTCTTCCGCGGCGACCCCGACGGCCGGTACGACGACCGCGTTGCGGGTGCCGTCACGCTCTATCAGTCGTACAAACAGATTGACGGTGATCCTCGGGGCGTCTACGGACCGCACACCAGGCGGGCCCTGGAGGCCGACACCAGGGGTGCCGGTCGCCGCCACTGAGCCGCTTTGTATAATGACGAAACAAAGTGGTTCCGCCCGTTCACCCTGACCGGCGGGCGGAGCCACTTGTCCCGCCCGCACCGCTCACACCGCGCGTCCTTCTCGTCCCGCCCCACCCCGCTCGCCCTGCCGGCCCCGCTTGCCTCTGCTTCCGCGCTCTGGAGTCCGCCGATGACGGCCACCGCTTCCACCACGACGTCCGTCCTGACCGCCCGTGCCCTCCTGCTCGACATGGACGGCACTCTCGTCAACTCCGACGCCTCCGTGGAGCGCTGCTGGCGTCTCTGGTCGCGCGAGCACGGCCTGGACCCCGAGGAGGTCCTCAAGGTCGTCCACGGCCGCCAGGGGTACGCCACGATGGCCGTCCTGCTCCCGGACCGCCCCATGGAGCAGAACTACGCGGACAACCGCGTCATGCTCGCCCAGGAGACCGCCGACACGGAGGGGGTCGTCCCGATCCCCGGCGCCCCGGCCTTCCTGTCCGCCATCGCCGAACTCCCGCACGCCCTGGTCACCTCGGCGAACGTCGCCCTGTCCGACGCCCGTATGACGGCGGCGGCCCTCCCCATGCCCACGACGCGCGTCACGGCCGAGAACGTCAGCGCCAGCAAGCCGCACCCCGAGGGTTTCCTCCTCGGCGCGGCGACCCTCGGCTTCGCGCCGGAGGACTGCGTGGTCTTCGAGGACTCCGAGGCCGGCATCGAGGCGGCACGGGCGGCCGGTATGCGCGTGGTGGGCGTGGGCCCGCGCGCGAAGGCGATGTCGCCGGACGCTCATGTCGAGGACCTCACCCGACTCCGGGTGGAAGCGCTGCCGTCGGGCGAGATCGCGCTGCGCTTCGGCTGATCCGCCGGTCCGGGTCCCCCGGTGTCCGGGGCCCGGCATCGCGCGAGGTGTGGAGCCGGGCGCGGCGCACGGGACTCACTCGTCCCGGTGCAGCCGCCCCCGCGCCACCAGTTCGAGCACCACGCCGACCGCCACCGCCTGCACCGCCATCAGCGCCACCAGCACGAACAGCTGGACCGCCCCCGCCAGTACCGGTGACGCGCCGCCCAGCAGCATGCCCACGAACGCGCCGGGCAGCGTCACGAGCCCCACCGTCCGCGTCTGATCGAGCCCCGGCAGCAGCGCGTCCGCCGCGGCCGGTCTGGCCACCTCCATACGCGCGTCACGGTCCAGCAGCCCGAGGGCGAGCCCCGCCTCCACCTCCCCCCGCCGCGCGCGCAGTTCGTCGAGCGCCCGCCGTCCGCCCAGCACCGTCGCGGTGAGCGCGCCGCCGATGAGGATGCCGGTGATGGGGATGATCGCGATGCCCTTGGCCGGCACGACCCCCGTGAGCAGCACCGCGGTCATGACGGGCGCCACCCCCGCCCCGATCGGCACGGCCGCCCACCACCAGGTCCTGTTGCCGGTGACCCGGCGGCCCGCGGTCCATACGGCGACGGCGTACATGAGCGCGACGAAGCCGAGCAACGGCGGTACGGCGCCGACCACCCACCCGATCACCAGGGAGACCACGCCGAGCTGGACCGCGGCCCTGACACCGGCGACGGCGATTTCGCGGGCCCGGCCCAGCTGGGCGAACGCGGCCACCGCCACGGCCACGATCAGCAGCGCGCCGAGCACGACCCCGAACGTGATATCGACCCGCAGCAGCACGGGCCCACCCTATGCCGCGCCCGGCCGCACCACGGCGCACCGGCCCGTACAGCCCGGCCATGCACCGTACGACCGTCCGCCCCGCGCGCCCGGCCGCGCGCCGGCGTACCGCCCCGCGCCGATCTCACCAACCTCGCCCGGATAGAACACAATTGCCCACCCCTCAGGAAGAGCCGATTCCCCCGACCCCCTTGATGTGACGTGCTCATGTCGTCACTCTGTTACCTGAAGCCCACCTTCCGGAAACCCACCGCGACCACGATGGCGGCCGGGCCCACGGCCCCGCACGGTCCCGTACGTACGGCCCAGGTACCGCATGGTCCAGCCCCCCACGGCTCCACCCGTACCACCCCGCATGGTCCTGTCAGGTTCCCCCCACTCCAAGGGAGTTCACATGTCCGGTGTCTACGCGCGTCGAATGTCCCGTGCAGGCGTCCTCGCCGCCACGGCCGCTCTCGCCACCGCCACCACCCTGCTCACCGCCCCCTCGGCGCAGGCCGCCATGCCCACCCCGGTCAGCGCCTCCACGGCGCGCAGCTACCTCGGCCAGCTGACCGTTCAGGCGGAAGGTTCCTCCAGTGGTTACAGCCGCGACCTGTTCCCGCACTGGATCACCCAGTCCGGCGCCTGCAACACCCGTGAGGTCGTGCTGAAGCGCGACGGTTCGAACGTCCAGCAGGACTCCAGCTGTGCCGCCGTCAGCGGCTCCTGGTACTCCGAGTACGACGGCGCCACCTGGACCGCCGCGTCCGACCTGGACATCGACCACATGGTGCCGCTCTCCGAAGCGTGGAAGTCGGGCGCGAACAGCTGGAGCACGGCGCAGCGGCAGGCCTTCGCCAACGACCTGACCCGCCCGCAGCTCATCGCCGTCACGGACAACGTGAACCAGTCCAAGGGCGACCAGGACCCGGCCAAGTGGATGCCGTCGCGCGCCGCGTACAAGTGCACCTACGTCCGCGCCTGGGTGCACGTGAAGTACTACTACAACCTGAAGATCGACTCCGCTGAGAAGAGCGCCCTCCAGAGCGCCCTGAACGGCTGCTGAGCAACCACTTCAGCGGTCCCGTAGTCCCTCCCGTCGACTCCGTACGGTCGTTCCGTACCGTACGGGGCGACGGAGGAGGCTTTTATGACCCGGCTGCGCCTGGGACCACTGCTGCGGTACGTCGACGGGGACGGCGGCGGCACCGCGACCGTATGGGTCGAGGCCGACCGGCCGTCCACGGCGGAGGTCCGCTGCGGGGACGGCGCGTTCGGCACCGCGCGTACGTTCCACATCGCCGGCCACCACTACGCGCTGATCCCGGTGACGGGTCTGACCCCCGGCACCGACACCCCCTACGAGGTGCTGCTCGACGACCGCCGTGTCTGGCCGCCCGAGGACTCGCGGTTCCCGCCGAGCACGATCCGTACCCCGGCCGTACCCGCCGCCGAACTGCGGGTGTCCTTCGGCTCCTGCCGCTGGGCGTCACCGCCGCACGACGAGCCCGACCCGATCGGCCCGGACGCGCTCGACACCCTCGCCACGCGTATCGCGGGCGACCCCGCCGCCGCGCGCCCCGACGTCCTGCTGCTCCTGGGCGACCAGGTGTACGCGGACGAGACGTCGAAGGCCACGCGGCGGCGGCTGGCCGAGCGCCGCGATCTGAGCGAGCCGCCGGGCGCCGAGGTGGCGGACTACGAGGAGTACACCCACCTCTACGACGAGTCCTGGAGCGACCCCGCCGTACGGTGGCTGCTCTCCACCGTCCCCAGCTGCATGATCTTCGACGACCACGATCTGATCGACGACTGGAACACCAGCGCCGCCTGGCTGGCCGACACGCGGGCGAAGCCCTGGTGGCAGGAGCGGGTCCTCGGCGGCCTGATGTCGTACTGGGTCTACCAGCACCTCGGCAACCTCTCCCCCGCCGAACTGGCGGCGGACACGCTGTACGCGGCGGTCCGCGCGGAACCGGACGGCACGGAACTGCTGCGGCGCTTCGCCGCCGAGGCCGACCGCGATCCGGCGTGCGCGCGCTGGAGTTACCGGCGCGACTTCGGGCGTACGCGGCTCCTGATGGTCGACTCCCGCGCCGCCCGGGTGCTGGCGGAGCAGGACCGCGCGATGCTGGACGAGGCAGAGGCGCGCTGGGTACGCGACCAGGTGCTGGACGGCCGGAGCCCGAAGGGCCGGGGTACGGGCGGTCCGGACCCGGACACGGACAGCGGACGCCCCGGCAGCGGACGCCCCGACGGCGCGGGCGCGCGCGGACCGTACGACCACCTTCTGATCGGCACCTCACTGCCCTGGCTGCTGCCGCCCTTCATCCATGACGTCGAGTCCTGGGACTCCGCCCTCTGCGGCGGCGAACGCGGCCCCCGCTGGGCGCGGTTCGGCGAGCGGCTGCGCAGAGCGGCCGACCTGGAGCACTGGGCCGCCTTCCCCGACTCCTTCGAAGAGCTGGCGGCGCTGATCGCGGAGGCGGGCAGCGGCCCCGACGCCCCGGCGACGGTGTGCGTCCTGTCCGGCGATGTGCACCACGCGTATGTGGCCGAGCCCTCCTGGACGGCGGACGGCCGCCCGGACAGCCCCCACGGCTTGTCCGGCGGCCCCGACGGTCCGCACGGCCCGGACGCGCGGGTCGTGCAGCTGACCTGTTCACCCGTGCACAACTCCATCCCCGGCTATATGAAGCTGGGCTTCCGCTTCGGCTGGAGCGGGGTGGCCCGGCGGCTGGGGCATGTGCTGGTCCGGCACGGGCGGGTCGCGCGGTCGGCCGTCAACTGGCGCAGAACGGGCGGGCCCTGGTTCGGAAATCAGCTGATGACCCTGACGCTGCGCGGCCGTTCCGCCGATCTGCGCCTGGAACAGGCCCGCGCGCGCGGGCGCGCCCCTGAAGCGGGCCGGACGCCCGGCGCGGAGCTGGTGACCGTACAGGAAAGGTCCTTGACGCCCCGACGGGGCTCCTGACGACTGTCCGACGCCGGGGGCCCTACGGCGGTTCCCCGTTCCGCCGACAACGTTGCCGTGATCATTCCCACACGGCGTGATGTTTGACCCAAGGGTTCGAACTCGCCACGCACGAACGGCATGATGAGCGGACTACTCGCTTCCAGCACCCCACCCGCCCCGGGAGTCACAGCTTTGTGCGATGTACGGCAGCCCCTGCCCCGCTCTCTCGCAGTCGTCGGCGCCGGCCCCCGTGGCACCTCGGTCCTCGAAAGACTCTGCGCGTCCGTACCCGAACTGGCTCCGGACGTGCCCCTCACCGTGCATCTCATCGACCCCGCACCCCCGGGCGCGGGGCTCGTCTGGCGCACCGACCAGTCCGCCGAGTTGCTGATGAACACCGTCGCCTCACAGGTGACCGTCTTCACCGACGACAGCGTCGAGTGCGAGGGTCCGATACTCCCG
Organism: Streptomyces sp. L-9-10; assembly: GCF_004151105.1. Classification (GTDB taxonomy): domain Bacteria; phylum Actinomycetota; class Actinomycetes; order Streptomycetales; family Streptomycetaceae; genus Streptomyces. Next base: position 123,476 of record NZ_PHRF01000048.1, on the reverse strand, counting down.
GGTCCGAGTCTGTACGAGTGGGCCACGTCCCGGCCGGACGAACGGCTCGGCCCCGACGACTATCCGAGCCGTGCCGCCTATGGCCGATATCTGGAATGGGCTTTCCACAGAACGGTAGAGAACGCTCCGGAGAGCGTGACGGTCATCGTCCACCGGGCCCGTGCGATCCGGCTCGATGACGACAACGACGGCGCGGCTCTGGACACGTCAAACCCATCCGCCTCACCTGTTTCACCCCAAACACCCGGTAGCTCCACCGCGCACCGCCCCACGCAAACCCTCTTTCTCGACGATGGCACGACGATTTCCGGCCTCAGCGCCGTTGTGCTCGCGCAGGGCCATCTGCCGGTGGTTTCCGGCCAGACCCAGGCGGCGCTCGCGGAGTACGCGGTCCGTCACCGGCTCCGCTACCTGCCGCCCGCCAACCCCGCGGATGTCGATCTCTCGGCGGTCGCCCCCGGCGAACCGGTGCTGCTGCGCGGACTCGGGCTGAACTTCTTCGACCACATGGCGCTGCTGACGGCGGGCCGGGGCGGCCTCTTCACACGCGACGCCGACGGCGTTCTCGTATACCACCCGTCCGGGCGTGAACCGCAGTTGTACGCGGGCTCACGGCGCGGTGTCCCGTACCAGGCACGCGGGGACAACGCGAAGGGGCCCTCCGGCCGGCACCTCCCGCTGCTGCTGACCCCGGATGTGATCGCGGTGTTCCGCAAACGCGCGGACGAGGGCGACCCGCCGGACTTCCTCCGGGAGATATGGCCACTGGTCGCCAAGGAGGTGGAGGCGGTCTTCTACGAGGCGACGCTCCGCGCGTCCTCCCGCCCGGCGGGCTCGTGGGAACGCGTCCTCGACCGGTTCCTCGCCGCGCCCCACGGCAGCCCGCAGGAGACCGCCGTCCTCGACGAGGCGGGGATCGCCCCCGCCGACCGCTGGTCCTGGGACCGGATCTCGCGCCCGCACCACGGGGAGACCTTCCGCGATCCCGCCGATCACCGCGCCTGGCTCCTCGCCCGTCTCCGCGAGGACGCGGCCCAGGCGGCGCTCGGCAATGTCCTGGGCCCGGCCAAGGCGGCCCTGGACGTGCTGCGCGACCTCCGCAACGAAGTACGGCAGATCGTGGACCACGCCGGTCTCTCCGGCACCTCCCGGCGCGATCATCTCGACCGCTGGTACACGCCTCTGAACGCTTTCCTCTCCATCGGGCCGCCACGCCGCCGGATCGAGGAGATGGCGGCCCTGATCGACGCGGGGGTGCTGGACGTGATCGGCCCGCGCACGACCGTACGGACGGGGGACGGTGTGTTCACCGCCGAGTCCCGCGACGTCCCGGGGTCGCTGATCCACGCCACGACGCTCGTGGAAGCCCGGCTTCCGGAACCGGATCTCAGGCGCAGCTGCGATCCGCTGCTCTCCCGCCTCCTGAAGACCGGTCAGTGCCGGCCGCACCGGATCGGCGGTTACGAAACCGGTGGGCTGGATGTAACGCGCCGTCCATACCGCCTGATAGACCGTCGGGGGGAAGCCCACCCGCGGAGGTTCGCGCTCGGTGTGCCCACGGAAGGAGTCCACTGGGTGACGGCGGCGGGAGCGCGCCCCGGGGTCGACTCGGTGATGCTCTCGGACTCCGACGCGGTGGCACGTGCCACCCTGCAGACACCGGACATACCGCGCCCCGAATACGCGACGCGAATTGATCCTCAGCTGAATGTTGAACTTGCAAGCATTGATTAGGCGTCCCTAACGTGAGGAAGGAGTTTCTCATCGGTCCAGACCAATGATCGAAGGAGTACACCCCCCATGTACGCACGCCTCAATCGTGCCCAGCCCTATGCGCTCGGCCTGTTCCGCGTGGTCGTCGGACTCCTCTTCGCCTGCCACGGCGCGGCTTCGCTCTTCGGGTACTTCGCCAAGGACACCGTCCCCGCCGGCGCCTGGCCAGGCTGGTACGCCGCCGTCATCCAACTCGTCGCCGGGGCCCTCGTACTGCTCGGCCTCGGCACCCGGGTGGCAGCGCTGCTGGCCTCCGGCTCCATGGCGTACGCGTACTTCAACGTGCACCAGGGCGACGGCCTCTTCCCCATAGAGAACAACGGCGAACCGGCGGCCATGTTCTGCTGGGCGTTCCTGCTCATCGTCTTCACCGGACCGGGCGCGTTCGCCCTGGACCAGCTGTTCGGAACGCGCGGCGCCGGGGGCGGGTCCGGAGAGGAGAGGCGCGATCAGCGCGCGGCCGTGGCCGCCTGATCCGCACCGGACCCACCGGGTGCCCGGACCGCCCGCCGGGTCCGGGCACCGGCCTGCGGGGTCCTCGCCGGGTCCCGGCCGACCCGGTCGGTCCGCCCCTCCCGCACCCGCGTACGCTGGCTGATCCGCAGCCGCCACCGCCGCTCCCCCGCGACATCGAGGCGCTGTCGACGGGACCGGGCGGGAAGTGACGTAGGTGCTGGAGAGTCTGGGGTCGCTGGCGGGCAGCCCATGGATCTACGCCGTCGTGGCCCTCTCCGTACTGCTGGACGTATTCCTTCCGGTGCTGCCCAGCGGTGTTCTGGTGATCACGGCCGCCACCGCCGCCGCGGCGGGCACGACGACGGCCGCCGCCGGTACGACCACGGTCGCGGGTGCGACCGGCACGGTGACGCAGGTACCGGACGAAGTGCCCTCGCTGCTTCTGCTGATGCTCTGCGCGTTCAGCGCGTCCGTACTCGGCGATCTGGCCGCCTTCCGGCTCGCCCGGCGCGGCGGTGAGCGGCTCGGCCGGGCGATCGCCCGCTCCCGCCGCCTGACCACCGCGCAGGAACGTCTCGGCGGGGCGCTCAGCGGGGGCCGCGGAATCCTCGTCGTCATCGCCCGGTTCGCACCGGCCGGACGCTCGGTGGTCTCCCTGGGCGCGGGCGCGGCCCACCGCAAGGTGAAGGAGTTCCTGCCCTGGTCGGCGCTGGCGGCCGTCGCGTGGACGGGCTACAGCGCGGGCCTCGGCTACTTCGGCGGCCAGTGGCTCGGCACGACCTGGGTCGGCGCGGGCGTGTCCGTACTGGCGCTGTTCGCGGCGGGCGCGCTCGCCGCGTACGTCATACGACGCCCGGCACCGGCCCCGGCGACCGTCTAGGACGCCTGGCCCGCGTGGGACGCGTCGACCGCCCGGGGCGCGGTACGGGCCGCTCCGCCCCGGACCTCGATCCCGCCGAGCAGTTTCGCGGTCGACTCCGCGATCTCGGCGACGGCCTGTTCGAAGACCTCGCGATTGTGCGCGGCGGGCGCGCGGAAGCCGGACACCTTGCGTACGTACTGGAGGGCGGCGGCGCGGATGTCGTCCTCGGTGGCCTCTTCGGGGAGGACGGGCGGGCGGAGGGTCTTGATGCTGCGGCACATGTTTCCAGTGTGACCGATGCGGTGTGCGCCCGTCAGGCCCCCGAACAGGACGGTCCCGGCCTGCGACGGAAGCGGACCGTAACGGCGGTGGCGAGCAGGCGCGGACCTGCCCTGGCGCCCGTCCCGGCATCAGAACGGAATCGTGCCGCTCCCCGAAACCCTCAGCCGCCCACTGCCGATGGCCGTATGCGTGGCCACGACGGCGCCTTCCTGGCCGTCGGGGAACCTGATGCGTACATCTCCGCTGTCCAGCGCCGCACGCAGGGCCTCCCCCGCCTCCCCGGTCTGTACGCTGCCGCCCCACTGGCGCACCTCACCCGACAGGCTCGCGCTCAGTGTGGCCTCGACCGCGATCTCGGAGTCACCGGCGACGAGAGTCGCGGGCCCCTGGTAGTTGCTCATGGCCCCAGTGTGCGCCCAAGGACGCCGGTCTCTCACCACGTCGGCGCCCGGCCGCGCGGGAGAGTCCGTCAGCCGGGGTAGTTGCTGAGCTCGATGAGATTGCCGTCGGGGTCGCGCACATACACGCTGACGAACGGCCCCAGCGCACCGGTGCGCTCCACCGGGCCCTCCTCGACCGGGACTCCTTGCGCCGCCAGCTCGGCGATCACCCGTTCGAGTGGGTCCGCGACCACGAAACAGAGGTCCGCGCTGCCCGGAGTCGGCCGCTCGGCCTTGGGCTCGAACTCGTGACCCGCCCGATGCAGGTTGATCTTGCTCTGCCCGAAGGCCAGCCCGCGCCGCCCGCCGCCGAACACGACCGGCTCCATACCGAGAACCCGGGTGTAGAAATCGACGGTCGCCTCGATATCGGCGACGGTGAGGACGAGGTGATCGAGACGCTCCACACGCATGCCTGCCACGCGCCCAGCGTAGCCACGTACCCGGCTGTCCCGCTCGGCCCCGTTCAGCCCCCCGCGCAGCCCCCCGCTCAGCCGACGACGGGGCTGCGGCGCTCGATGAGCTGTACGTCCCGCCAGACCCCGTGCCGACGGCCGACGCGCTCGCGGGTGCCGATGAGCCGGAAGCCCGCGCGCCGGTGCAGCGCCAGACTCGCGGTGTTCTCGGGGAAGACACCGGCCTGAATGGTCCAGATCCCGGCGGCCTCGGTCGAGGCGATCAGCGCGTCGAGCAGCGAACGCGCGACCCCCTGGCCACGGGCCTCGGGACGGACATAGACGGAATGCTCGACCACCCCGGCGTAGGCGGACCGTCCGGACACCTTGGCGACGGCGACCCACCCCAGCACCTGTTCGCCGTCCGGCGCCAGCGCGACGAAACGGTGCCCGGCCAGCTTCCCCGCGTCGAAGGCGTCCCAGGAGGGGGCGGCCGTTTCGAACGTCGCGTCGCCCTCCTCGATGCCGGCCTGGTAGATCGCCAGCACCTGAGCGGCGTGCGCGGCGGTCAGTGGCCGTACGAGAACCCCGGCCCTCGTACTCACGCGACGGACCGCTTCGGCGCCTGGTACATGGCGATCGGCCCCTTCGTCCACGGTCGTCCGGACAGGCCAGGCCAGGCCGGAGCGGGTGATGTGTCGCACCGCTCACGCGGTCCGGGTGGCTCCGGGATGCTCTGACCAGCGCGTTGATCCATTGTTCCGCACGCGACTACGTTCGGCAATGACCGTACGGCCGCTTCGGCCGGCCCTCGCGCCGCTTCGGCGGCGGCGCACTCGTCAGCCGTCGGTGAGGACTGCGTTCTCGCGGTGCGCAGCCGGGCCGGGATGGTGATGTCGGGCGTTACAGAAACCGAGGTCCTTCAGGGCGGTGTTGATGGTCTTGCCCTGGGCCTCGGTGGTGGTGACGTCCTTGTACGTGAAGCGCTGCGAGGCCGGCCGGTCGGCCTTGGGGCTGTCAACGGCGCTGCACTTGGTTGCGTGCGGCGTCGGGGACGGCGACGAGTCCGGTGATCAGTAAGGCCCCGATGGCCGCGGCGACAGAGGTACGGATGGTGCGCATGGTCCCCCCAGGACTGCGCGGATGAGAGGGGGTCATCGTTGCGCGAGGTCGGTGCGCGCGTCTGAGGAGTGACGTATCCGTGACTGATCACGCCAACGACATCGCGGCCTCACCGGTGGCCGCCTCCCGGCAAGGTGCGCCCCGCCGCGCAAAGGCTGCCGGTCGCGGACTAGGCGTGTGCCTCAACCTCTCCGGCCATGACCTGGGGAGCGTTGGGAAGCAGTGACGAGAGGTTGTCCCGCACAAAGTCCGACGCCCTCGTGATCGACTCATCGGCACCGGCTTGGTCCCGGAAGACGCTGGTCGACAAGACCACTCCGTTCCCGGGATTGATCCAGTAGAAGGCCACGAAGCCGGGGATCTGGCGAACGAGGGGAATGAATCCCTCGTTCACGAGGCGGCCCACCTCGGTAGGATCGGTTACCCCTTCGTACCGGCGGACTGCTGCGTACATGGCGCTCCTTGCGGGTTCGGGGTGGATCCCTTGCTGAGACGCCATACCCGCACGGCAGTTGTCCGCCGCGCGAGGCGCTGGGCAATCACCGGAAAGGCTGCCTCCAGTGACGCCAATGGCGCCGCTCGGCGTCGAACGGGATGTCTGACACAGCCGCTCACGCATCGCTCACGCAAAAGGCCCCGGACGACGAGTCCGGGGCCGCTTCCGAACCCCCGAGAGGGTTCCGCTCCAGGTCAGGACCTGGAGCTGTGGTGGGCGCGGACGGTTTCGAACCGCCGACATCTGCTTTGTAAGAGCAGCGCTCTACCCCTGAGCTACGCACCCGTGGATGAGGCAACAGCGTACATGGCCCACCGGGCGGCGCCGCAAACCGTATGCGGGGCGCGGTACCGGAGGGCGCGGTGTACGGGGGGTATCCCCACCCCGGAGACGGTGGGCGGCCGGATCGGCTTCGGTGGTTTCCGTTCGTACGGTGGTGGCGCAGCCGGGACGCGGCACCGACGCCGCCCGGCCAGGACGCGCCGAGAGCCATCGGCTCGGCCGTAGGCTCCGGCAGCGCCAAAGGACTCTCTGGGGGGACGATCACCGTGGCCACACGCCATCACCGCTCTCGTACGCTTCTCGCCGCCGGCGGAGCCGTGCTCATCGCACTCGCCGTCAGCGGGTGCGGCGGCGCGAACGCCTCCGACGCCCCCGTCGAGACCAAGTCGTTCCCGTTCCAGGGGAAGACGCTCACCGTCGACACCGGGAACGCGGCGGTCGAACTCGTCCCCGCCGATGTGAAGGACGTCGAGGTGACCCGGCAGGTCGACGGCTGGGTGTTCATGGGCAGCGGGCCCCATGCCAGCTGGAAGATGACGGGCGACACGCTCACGCTCAAGGTGAAGTGCAGGGCCGTCGCGAGCAACTGCGAGTCGCTGCACAAGGTGAAGGTGCCGCGCGGGGTGGCGGTGACGCTGACGGGCGACAACGGGCAGATCACCGCCACCGGGTTCACCACCGCGCTGAAGCTGACCTCGGACAACGGCGCGATGACGGTACGGGACTCCAGCGGGCCGCTCGACCTGGAGAGCGACAACGGGAAGATCACGGCGGAGAACGTCTCCGCCAGGACCGTGACCGCGAAGTCGGGCAATGGAGCGATCCGGATCGGACTCGCCGTCGTACCGGACAGCGTGGACACCATCGCGGACAACGGCCGGATCGACATCCGTCTGCCCAGCTCGGGGACCTCCTACGCGGTGACCACCGCGACCGACAACGGCTCGGTCGAGGCCGGCGTACCGACCAGCAAGAGCAGCGCCCACATCCTGAAGGCCCGCACCGACAACGGGAAGATCACCATCCGAACCGCGAACTAACCGGCCCGTGTGTTCGTCTCTACCTGGTGGGACAATGAACCAGGCAGGGTGAACTCGGCACGGGAGAGGGATGTGACGGCGACACACGCGCAGCCGCACGCAGGAGCGAAAGCGAAAGCGAGTGCCGTCCGTGATGTCCTCACGTTGATGCTGTTGCCGGTGCCCCTGGTGGTGGCGGCGCTGCCGCTGACCTTCGCCGGCGGGGGTACGCGGAGGTGGTTCGGCGGCAGGGGCGAGAGCCAGCGCGCGGACGCGCAGGCGGCGAAGGACGCCGCGGCTGCCGCTTTCTACGAGCTGGACACGGCGCAGCGCGATCTGCGGATCTCGATAGAGACGATCACGGCGGTGGACAGCTCGCCGGGAGCCCGCAGGGCCGTGGAGGGATTCGCGGCGCTGGGGCAGCGGATCGACGAGGTGAGCCACGGCTATATCGAGGCCGTCGACGCGCACGATCTGGACCGCGACGATCTGGAGCCGTCCGCCGCGTCCAAGGCGCGCAACGAACTGACGAAGGCCAAGGACGAGCTGATCCGCGTCAAGGGCGATCTCGACCGGTTCGAGCAGGGGCTCGGGCCGCTGCTCGACAAGGCCGAGACGCAGCTGGCGCGGCTCGCCCCCGCCGTGGAGCGGGCGCGGCAGGCGCTGCTCGCCGCGAGCAACGCCCTCGACGCGGTGCGCGCCTCCGGTCTGCGGGCGGACGATCTCGCCGCCCGGCTCGCCGCGCTCGGGCCCGACCTGACGAAGCTCAACCAGGGCGCGGGGCAGCATGGCGTGGCGGAGACGCTCCAGCGCGCCGACCGGGTCCTGCGCGACGCCGAGGCAGTACGGGCCGAGGCGGCACGGCTGCCCGAGCGGGCCCAGGAGATCGACCGCCGGCTGGTGTCGCTCCGTACCCGCGCGCAGGCCCTGACGACCCGGGCGGGGACGGTGGAGCCGGTGCTCAGCGAGCTGCGCCGCCGGTTCACCGCGGCGTGCTGGCAGGACCTCCAGCAGGTCCCCGACCATGCGGCGACCAGCGTTCACCAGGCCGAGGAGAAGCTCAAGGAAGCCGGCACGGCACGCGAGGAGCAGCGGTGGGCCGACGCGACCTCGCTGCTCAGTACCGCGCGGGCGCTGCTGAACGGTACGGACGAGGCGGTCTCCGCCGCCGGTGACCGGCTGCGGCGGCTGAACGCCGTGTCGAAGGACCCGCAGCAGGAGATCGACCGCACCCGGTTCGCGATCCGGGACGCCCAGCGGCTGGCCATGACCGGGCGGAACACGCCCGAGCCCCGTCACGCACGTCCGCTGGACCAGTCCGTGGCCCGGCTGGACCGGGCGGTGGCCGCGCTGGAGGGCCGCCATCCCGATTACTGGCACTTCCTGACCGAGACCGAGGCGGTACGGCAGGCCGTGGCCCACGTGGTCTCGGAGATCCGCGAGGAGCGGGGCGCCGGGCACGGCACCTGAGTTGTCGGCGGCTCGTGACGGGCGGATGCTGGAACGAAGGAACGCCACCACTGAAGGAACGCCACCGCCGAAGGACCGCCACCGTCGAAGGAGGCCGCCCATGGCCACCCGAGTGCTCCATCCGCCGGCCCGGGGGCACGTCAGGCTCGACGCGCAGCTCCCCGTCGATCACCGGCTCAATCAGGTCTATCGCGTCGGGGCCGGGCTGATGGGGCTCATCCTGATGGCCTTCGGCATCCTCGGACTGATCGACAAGATCGGATTCTTCGACACCGGCGGTGCCACGGTCGCGGGCCTGAACACCAACGGCACGCTGAGCGTGCTGTCCATCTGCGTCGGGCTGATCCTCCTGATCGGCATGGTGATCGGCGGGAACACCGCGTCGACCCTGAACATGGTGCTCGGTGTCCTCTTCATCGCCAGCGGATTCGTCAATCTCGCTCTGCTGGACACCAGTTACAACTTCCTGGCGTTCCAGCTCCAGAACGTGCTCTTCAGCTTCGTGGTCGGCCTGCTGCTCATGTTCTTCGGGATGTACGGAAGGGTCAGCGGCGGGCTGCCGCACGACAATCCGTACTGGCGGGCCCGCCATCCGGAACAGGCGCGGCGCGAACAGCGCCTCAGGGCGAGAGGCCGCCAGGGCCAGGTGGGCGTCGGCTGAGGGCTGTCCTGTCCCGTGACAGGCCCTACCCTGGGCGCATGCCTCGCTACGAGTACCGCTGCCGTTCCTGTGGTGACACCTTCGAGCTGACCCGGCCGATGTCGGAGTCCGCGGCCCCCGCCGCGTGCCCCGAGGGACATGACGACACCGTGAAGCTCCTGTCCACCGTGGCGGTCGGCGGAACCGCGAAGGGCGGCGCCCCCACCCCCGCCCCGGCGGCCGGCGGTGGCGGCGGGGGCTGCTGCGGTGGCGGCTGCTGCGGCTGATCCGCCGGAGCACCGGTCCAGGACGCACCGGCCCTGACGCTGGAGTCCAGCGCCGGGGCCGGTGCGTCGTGATCAGGACGACCGTCAGGACAACCGGGTCAGCGCGCGCCGACCAGGGTGAACGTCGATCCGTTGGGCAGGGCGGTGATCGCCGCGCCGTTGGCGCCCAGCGGACGGCCGTACGCCCCGGGCACCTGCCCGAACGCGCTCCACTTCAGGTCCGTCCCACTGCTCGCGTGCCAGGTGTTGCCGTCCATGCCGACGGCCAGGAGCTGGGTGGACCCGTCCGGCAGGGCGGTCAGGGAGACGCCCAGGCCGCGCATGAGGTCATTGGGCTTCCACTCGAGTCCGTTCCAGGGGCCGTTGAGTCCCCCGCGCGGGGAACGGGTCGTCCAGTAGACGCCGTTGTCATTGCCGACGGCGGCGATCTGGATGACGTTGCCCGTCGTCACGGTCATGGCGAGGTCCTTGCCGGCGAAGGTGGGCGCGCCGCCCACTCCGGGCAGGGTCTGCCAGCCCTTGGTGGCGATGTCCCAGGATCCGTCGGCCAGGCGCTCCGCGATGCGCAGGGCGCCGTCCGCGCCGAACGCCGCCACCTTGACGGCGCCGGTCGGCAGTGCGGCGACGGCCATGTCCTTGGCCTTGAAGCGCCCGCTGTCGGGCCCGGCGATGGCCGCCCACCCGGTCCACGAACCGTCGGCGCGGCGGACGTTGTGGTTGAGGTAGCCGTCCTTGTCGATGGCGAGGAGCTGCGCGTCACCGTTGGGCGTGGACGTGATCGCGAGCGGTCCGCCGGGGAACCTCGCGTCGACCGCGTCGGTGTTGGGGCGCGCCCAGCCGGTCCACGAGCCGTCGGCGCGGCGGACGTTGTGGTACAGGCGCTTGTCGGGGCCGTACGCGATGACCTGGAGGTCGCCGTTGGGCATGGCGGTCACGGCGCGCTCGCCGCCGCCGAATTCGCGGACGCCGTATTCGAGTGAGGCATTGGTCCCGGGCAGCGGCTCCGCGGTGGTCCAGCTTCCGTCGGCCCTGCGCTCGGTGCCGACCAGCACGCCGGACTTCGTCGTCGGGGTGTTGTTGGCGATGATCGCCCGGCTCATGTCGCCGGAACCGATGATCGAGCCGTCGGCACGCCTGCCGCCCATGTTGACGTAGTCGATCTGGACGACGTTCGTGTTCCCGGCGATGTAGGAGTAGCGCCAGTCACCTTCCAGCAGCCGGAGCATGTTGGTGTTGTGCTCGCGGCCCAGCTGCACCATGTACGGCAGCTCGTCGGGGTTCCAGCTGAAGCCCTTGTTGGCGAAGTCGATCACCGCTTGGGGAAGCATGGTGTACGAGTCGACCCCGCCGGACAGGACGAAGAGCCTGTTCGGGTCGCCCTGCTGGGTTCTCAGCGACTTGTGGTTCTGGTTCAGCGCCTGGGCGCTGAGCTGGGTGGCCGCTGAGCCGTACGGCGAGGGGTTGCCGAAGAGGTTGTTGAGAAGGGCGACGGTGTCCTAGTTCTCCAGGTAGCTGTCCCGGGTCTCGACCCGGTCGCTGGGCCAGGCCCAGGTGTTGTTGGTGAGGCTCCGGGTGTCGATCAGGACGACGTTGGCGCCGGCCGCCATGAACTGGTTGTACGTGGACTTCGGCGACAGCTTGTTCCGGTCGGCCATCCGGGAGGTGCCGATCGCCTGGCCCAGCCGTTCCACGGCCTCGCGGTAGTCCTCGACGGCGGTGTCCCGGTCGGGCGAGGGGTCGGAGTCCGGCGGGGCCGCGGTTCGCAGCTCGATCGTGACGATCTCCTCCGGGTGGTCGCGGAGCCACTCGGCTATCTCGTTGATCTCGCCCTTGCGGCCGGTGACGGTGTCGTCGAGGAACAGGTTGCCGCGCGGGCCGCCGTGGTACGTGTACCACTGCCCGTTCTGCTTGCACAGCCGCAGATCCAGATAGCGCGAGCCGCTGTTGAGCTGCTCGATGATGGGCGAGTACTGCGTCACCGAGAGGTTGGCGGCGACCCCCGGGAACCTCTTCGCCATGGCGGCTTCCGAACCGGCGTCGCAGACGCCCGACGAAGGCGTGATGCTCCAGGATCCCGCGTCGTGGCTGCCGGGCATCACGATCTTGTTGAGCGGCCGGTCACCGATGACGCTCTTGATCTGCGACATCCACAGACGGGTGTTGATGGCGGCGGGGTCGATCGCGCCCACGGACGCCGAGGTCGCGGTGGTGGGGACGGCGGTGGCTGCGGCGGCCGGAGCCGGGACACCGGCCAAGGCCAGGCCGGCGGCGAGGGGGGCCAGCAGCGCGAGCGCGCTACGGCGAGGTAAAAGGTGACGGATCACTGTCCGGGATATCCATTCTTGAGATCGTGCCGTCTGTGCGACGCCCTTGGCCGGCCGGCGTGGCGACGGTGTCGTCGACAGGCCGACCGAGGGAAGTGAACGCGCACTCTCAGGTCGGCAGGGAATCTACGCGCGCTCACAGCACCATCACAGCCGCGACCGTTCCCGGTGTTTTTCGTGCAGGAAGTGTGCACCCGCATCGCAGTCGGGGGACAACCGGCGACGGGTTGCTTCTTCCCAGGCCAGGGGGAGTGTGCCGAGCTGTGGATGCCGCTCTCGGGCGGCGACGGCCGACCGGTGGAGCACATCTGATCGCTCGTCAAATCTGAGCAATACGGGGGCTCTTGTCCGACTTCGTGGCCGGGTCGGGCGACCGCTCGCCGGGTCCGGCCGGACCCGGGTCAGGCCGGGCCCGGGTCAGCCGCGCCCGGGGCAGCGGCGCGGGTGAGGCGTCGGAGGATCTCCTCTCCCGCCGCGACACCCGTCTGCGGGAGTACGTCGACATGCGGGGCGTTCCAGCCGCTGTCCGCGAGTTCGCCGTGGCCGGGGCGCCAGCCTTGGTCCGCGGCCAGCAGCAGGTCGGCGTCGAGCAGTGAGTCCCCCGCGGCGAGGGTGAGTTCGGCGCCGGTCCTGCGGGCCACCTCGCGCATCGCGGCGCTCTTGGTGAGCGGTCGCGGTACGGCATAGATCTTGCGGCCCTGGAGGGAGACGGTCCAGCCCCGGCCTCCGGCCCATTCGGCGAGTTCTTTCACCCAGCCCTCGGGAAGCAGGGCGCGGTCGACCACGAGATAGGCGAAGAGGTCTTCGGCGATCCGCTCCTTGAGGAGCCACGCGGGGTCGGCGGCGGCGAGCAGATGGGCGCGGACCTCGGCGAGGGGGGCGCACTCGTCGGCCAGCCGGTCGGCCACCCGGTTCCGCCAGACCGGGTCCGACACTCCGTCCACCAGCAGGTGGCCGCCGTTGGCGCAGATCGCGAACCGCGGCGCGGGGCCCGGCAGATGGATACGGCCGTACTGCTCACGGGTGCGGGTCGTCGTCGGTACGAAGACGGTGGCGCGGGCGAGCCCGTCGAGCAGTCCGGCGGCCGTCTCGGTCAGATACGACAGCGGTCTGCTCTCGTACACCTCGACGCAGAGCAGCCGGGGAGCCTCGGCGTCCGGCATCGGGAGCTGGAGCGCGGCGGCCGAATAGATCAGGGTGCGGTCCAGATCGCTGGCGACCAGGACGGACGGCCGCGCGGGGGTGCCCGAGGAGTGGGAGCCCGGGGCGTGGGAGAGGGTCACGGCGCGACGACCGCCTTGCCGTCCGCGCCGGTGGCGCCCCGGGTGTACCGCGGGTGGATGAGTCCGACGCAGGTGTACGGGAGGTCGTCGACCTCCTCGACGGGCACGCCGCGCTGCTCGGCCAGCAGCCGGACATGATCGAGGTCGGCGCCCGCGTCACGCTGGGCCAGGATCTTCCAGGGGACGCGGCGCAGCAGGACGCGGGTGGTCTCGCCGACACCGGGCTTGACGAGGTTCACATCGTGGATGCCGTACTCCTCACTGATCCGCTCGACGGCCGCCCAGCCCTCCCAGGTGGGCGCGCGGTCCGCCGAGAGCAGTTCCTTGACCTCGGCGTCGACGGCGTGGGTGACCTCGTCGAAGCGGGCCGCGACGGTGTCCAGGAAGTGGCCGGAGACATCGGCGCCGGCGAGTTCGCGATAGTGCTTCGCGCCGTGGAAGTCATGGGGGCCGACCAGGTCGGACCGGAGGACGGTACGGGAAATCAGGCCGGAGACCGTCGAGTTGAGACAGGCGGAGGGGATGAGGAAGTCCTCTCGGGTGCCATAGGTCCGCACGCAGCCGCCCGGATCGGCGAGGACCGCGATCTCGGGGTTGAATCCGCCGAACGCTTCGAGGGCCTGGGCGAGTTCGCGGGTGATCGCGCCCTTGCCGGTCCAGCCGTCGACGAAGACGACATCGGCGGGGTCGTGGTGGGCGGCGAGCCAGCGCAGGGCGTTGGCGTCGATACCCCGGCCACGCACGATCGAGACGGCGTAGTGCGGCAGGTCCAGGCCGTGCCGGTGCTGGGCCCAGCGGCGCATCAGGACACCGACCGGCGTGCCGGCGCGGGCCAGCGAGACCAGGACGGGGCGGGGGGACCGCTCGGCGAGCACCGTTTCGGTGACGGTGCCGACGGCCCGCGCGATCCGGGCCGCCGAGGTCTCCAGCGCGGCTTTGAAGAGCTCCTGGTACTGGGCGCTCGGCTGGTATTCGACGGGAAGGGATTCGGCGTAGTGCGCGCCACCGCTCTGTATGGCCTCCTCGCGCTCCTCCGTCGGGGCCTCCAGCTCCACCTCGGACAGGTCCTGGAGGAGCCAGCCCACGTCGTCGGGTGCGTAGGAGGAGAAGGCGGGGCCGCGAAGGGGCTCGGGCAGCATGGAGGGTTCCTGCCGTTCGGGGTCGTGCGAGGAGCGCGGGAGGCGCGCGGAGGCGGGGAGATACGAGGGGACCACGGCCAGGACCACCCGGGGTATGTGTGCGGCGAGCCGGGCCAGCAGACCGCCGGGGGCGTGCAGCTCGGGAGAGTCGGCCAGGGAGTCGACGACCGCCACGACGGCGTCGAAACCGGCGCCCGCGACGTTGTAGGCGTACCGGTCTCCGGTGCCGTCGCCGTCGGGGAAGGCCGCGGTGTCATGGGCCGGGAAGACGAGGCGGCTGCGGATCGCGTATCCGGGGTCGTTCACGGCCAGCACCGGCGACCGCGTGGTGGTGGAGAACCTCACCTCGGCGTCGCTGGAGCGCTCCAGCGCTTCGGCGAGCCGCAGGGGGGCGTACATCAGCTCCTCGAAGCCGAGCACGAGCACACGCCGGGCGTCGCCCAGCCCGGCGGCCGTCTCGGCCGCCATGGCGGGCAGCGCGGCCTCCAGGGCGGCCCGGTGGGCGGGGGTGAAGCCGTGGCGGCCCCCGTCGGGGACTCCGGCCGGCCACTCCAGGGCCACGCGGACCACTCCGGTCGTGTGCGCCTCGGGCAACCCGCGGACCTCGGGCGACGCATGGGCCTCGGGCGACGCACCGTCCTCAGGCGAACCGTGGGCCTCGGGCGAACCGGCGGCCGGGATGCCGTCCACGGGGCCCGGCGCGAGGGCCTCGGCCTCCTGCTCCGCCACCAGCGCCCGGCCCTTCTCCAGGACGCCGTCCGGGAGCCGGACCGTACCGGAGGCCAGGGCGATCAGGTCGACGCGGGCCCCGATCTCCTCCGCGAACTCCGCCAGCCGCCCCTGGTCGGCCGCCGAGCGCATGTCGACCAGGGCGACGATGACGTACCAGCCGCGCGGGTAGCGCTCGTGCAGGGCGCGGATGGTGTTGAGAACGGTGTTGCCGGTGGAGAACTCGTCGTCGACGAGGACCAGCGGACCGTCGGAGGCGAGCAGCTCCGGGTCCTCGGGGAGCAGCAGATGGGACGTGGCGTGCGAGTGCGACTCCTCGAAGCCGCCCGCCCTGGGGACACCCGGGACGGGCCGCCGGGTGGAGTGGAGATACGGGGCGTCGCGCACCCCGTCGGCGACCGAGTGGCCGAGTCCGGTCGCGGTCTCCGCGTAGCCGAGCACCACGGCCCGGTCCACCTCGGCGCCGAGCAGTCCGCGTACGCGCCCACCCAGCTCGACGCCGGTTCCGTGCACGACCCCGGGGCGCTGCGGGACGTGTTTGCCCAGCACGTTCGAGACGAGGAGGTGGGCCCGCTTGGGGTTGCGGCGCAGCGCGAGGCCCAGCAGATCCCGCAGACCCTCGCCGCCGGCGAGTTCGACGCCGAGCCGCTCGGCGACCCATGTGCCCGACCACACCATAGTGACGATCTCTTCCTTCGACGACGGTCCGGCCTGCCCGGTCCGAGTGGTCTGTTCCTGAACGTCCTGAACGTCCCGAACGCTCATGCGCCGAGTCCGGCGGTGAGCAGCTCCACGAAGCCGATGTCCTCCCGGGCGACGCCGAAGACCTCGGCCCGCAGAAGGGTGCGCTCGGCCCAGGCGCGGTGCGGCTTCACCTCATTCATCTTGTTCGTGTACGCGGAGCGCAGCACCCCGCCCCCGTCACGCTCCGGCCGCAGGATGTCCTGGGCGTCACTGAACTCCTCATGGCTGACCACGGAGAGTGCGTGGACCGGCGGGACATGGGAGGGATGGATACAGGTCTTGCCGAGCAGTCCGTTGGCCCGGTCCAGCTCGATCTCGCGCAGCAGTCCGTCGAGGTCGTGCTCGATCAGGGCGGTACGCAGTTCCTCGGCCCGGCCCTCAAGGAACGGGCTGCGCCGCAGCTGGGGCTTGAACATGCGCTCCTGGAGCCGGAAGTACTCCCAGACCGGCCCGGTGATCGTGAAGCCCGATCCGTCGGCACGTCCGAGTACGTTCACCACGTCCGCGATGACCCCGGCCACGATGCGTACGTCGTACGCCGTCATATCGGGCGACCGGCGCAGGCCGTACGCCGAGCAGAAGTCGGTCACACCGAGTCGCAGCGCGAGCACGCGGTCGCGGTACTTGTCGACGGCGGTCGCGATGCCGGTGAGCGTCCGGGTCCTGGTCTCCAGATGCAGCAGCTCGGGCGATTCGAGTACCGGCATCGCGTAGAGCGTGCGGCCACAGGCGCTCTCCGCCTCCGTGAGCGCCTCCAGGAAGGCCGTCCCGCGCTCCTCGGTGAACTTGGGTAGTACGAATCCGGACAGCAGCCGTATCGAGTCCCCCAGGCGCCGGACCAGATCGGATATCTGTCCCGGCTCACGCACGCGGACGAAGAGCAGCGGGGTGGCGACACCCCGCTCGGCGAGGTCGGCGAACTGCCGGACCAGATTGGTCTCGGCGACCTCGACCTCGGCGTCCTGGATGGAATCCTCCAGGCAGAGCACCATGGAGACGACTCCGCGCCCGGTCTGCTTCAGCACATCGTCCGCCAGCCGCGGCCGGGTGGCCGGGCTGTAGAGCGTGGCCCCGAGAGCGGCCGAGAGCAACCGCGCGGGCGAGTCCGCGGTGAACTCGCACGGCTCCTGATGGAACAGTGCCTGCCGAGCAGCGGTCGGGATATGCCCGAAATGACGCATCTGAATCCCCCGTACTGCCGTGATGGCCCGTCGGTCATGTGGCCGGTAATAGTACGTATGGGCGGGTGTCAAGAGTTCCCCCGCTACATGAAATCCTGGTTACTCGTCCGGTTCTCGTCCATGGCCCGGACGGAGCGGATCGGACTCTGGGCCCGCGTTGTCCCGGCGGGCGGCGGGAAGGCAGGATGGCGATATGACGCACGCGATGCTCAAGGGCTCGAACGTCCCCCTCGATGCCATGGCCGTACGAGCCGTGCTGCGCTGGTCCCCCGGTACCGGGGTTCCCGTGGTGGACGCTTCCGCCCTGCTGCTCGGGCACGACGGCCGGGTCCGTTCCGATGAGGACTTCGTCTTCTACAACCAGCCGCGCCATCCTTCCGGGCTGGTGCGGCGGCTGCCCAAGAAACAGGTCGGGGACGAGCTGACCGATGCCGTCGAGGCCAATCTCGCGGCGCTCGACCCCTCGGTCGACCAGGTGGTACTCGCGGCCTCCTCCGATGGTGCGAGCTTCCATCATGTGACCGATCTGCGGATCCTGCTCTATGACGCGGCGGCGGCCGACGGCGAGCCGCTGGCCGTCTTCGAGATCCGGCCGGAGACCGGCGAGGAGACCGCGATCATCTGCGGCGAGCTGTACCGGCGCGGGGGCGGCTGGAAATTCCGCGCGGTGGGCCAGGGATATCCGACCGGTCTGGACGGTCTGGCCACCGCCTTCGGCATTCTGGTGGACGAGACGGAAGAGGCCGCCGCGGACGCGGCGCCCGGTGCCTCCGAGGAAGCCACCGTGGCCGTGGCCCCGGACAGGCCGCTGCCGCCTCCCCCGGCGCTGCCGCCCACCCAGCCGGTCGCACAGCCCGCGTACGGGTACCCGCAGCCTCCCCTGCCGTCGGCCCAGCCGCCGTACGGCTATCCCCAGCCCGTGTCGTCCCCGCGGCCGGCGTACGGCTATCCGCAGCCGGCCGCTGCCGCCGCGCCCGCCCCCGATCCGAACTTCCGGCTGCCCCCCATGGGGCCGCAGTTCATCCGCCCGTAGACGCCGGTGCGGGCACCCGGACCGGTGCCCGCACCGGAATCGGGACAGGTACGGGCACCCGGACCGGTTCAGGTCTTCGTCTTGTAGCCACGCCCCCACTGGAGCCCCCAGCCGTACAGCCGGTCCAGCTCCGCCTGGAAGCCGTAGACGAACTTCACCTCGCGGCGCACCACCAGGTCGCCCTTGACGTTCTCCACCGAGAACACGGCGCAGGAGCGGGCCTGCGGCGCGTGCTCGTCGAGATCGATCTCGATGCGCGGGCCATTGCTCGGGTACAGCGTCACATGCGCGCGCGTGCGGTCGAAGGCGGGCGTCTGGTCGTAGATGTAGACGAAGAACAGCAGCCGCTTGATCGACTCCCGGTGGTCGAGATTGACGTAGAGGGTCTCGCCCGAGGCGGCGCCGAACCGGTCGTCGCCGCTGAGTTTGACGTACGGCGGATCGTTCAGATCCCCGAGGAAGTTGCCCAGCGGCTGGACCACGCCCTTGCTGCCGTCGGTCAGCTCGTACATGCAGCCGAGGTCGAGGTCCACATTGACCATGCCCTGCGTATGGGCCTGCACCACCTCGGGTTTGAACAGCTTGAGGGGGTTCGACAGCAGCCGCCCGCTCTGCCTGGAGCGTCCCTCGATATCGGAGGTGCGCATCTGCCAGGAGAGGTTCACCCGCAGATTTCCGGTGGCCGCGCCCTGTTTGGTGAGCGAGACCGTCGGCCTCCGCTTGGTCAGCTCGATGGAGTTGGACGCGGCGTTGCCCGAATCGAATTGCGTCGCCCTTTGTCCCTGCCACAGGTTGTCCCAGAAGGCCATGCCCACCCCACTCCTGTCGTCAACTCTCAACTCGCCACGATCACATGGAAGAACGGGGCGGCCGGCAGGCTCACGCCTCTCGGCCGCCCCGTTCAGAGCGTTCCCTGATTGCCCTCCGCGTCACCCTCGGGAGGACCGGCTCAACAAAGGCTCACCGGAGCACCGGCTCAGACCTGGACCGCCGCCTTGTCGTCGTCGGCGTCCTTGTCGCCCTCCCCGGCCGCGAGCGCCTTGTTACGGCGGATCGAGGACCAGAAGGAGGCGCCGATGAGAAGCACGCCGATCAGACCGGTGATGATCTCGTTGATCGAGTGCTCGATGGTGATCAGCAGGATCGCGGCGAGCGCGCCGATCGCGTAGTGCGCGCCGTGCTCCAGGTAGACGTAGTCGTCCAGGGTGCCCTGGCGGACCAGGTAGACCGTGAGCGAACGTACGTACATCGCGCCGATACCGAGACCCAGCGCCATCCAGAAGATCTGGTTCGTGATGGCGAAGGCGCCGATGACTCCGTCGAAGGAGAACGACGCGTCCAGGACCTCCAGGTAGAGGAAGAGGAAGAACGCGGCCTTGCCGGCGAGACCGATCGCGGAGACCTGCTTGCCCTCGGCCTTGGCCTTCTCCTCCGCTTCGTGCTCCTGCTCCTCCTGCTCCTCCAGCCGGTTCTCGAAGAAGCCCGAGAGACCGCCGACGACGAGATACGTGACCAGACCGGCGACACCGGCGAGCAGTACGGTGGCCGACTTGTCCTGGTATCCGGTACTGGTGTGCGCGTTGGTGGCGAAGGTCAGCGCCGTGACGAGCAGCACGATCAGCGCGACACAGACCGAGAGCATGTCGACCTTGCCGAGCTTGGCCAGCGGACGCTCCAGCCAGCCCAGCCACTTGATGTCCCGCTCCTCGAAGATGAAGTCGAGGAAGATCATCAGCAGGAACATTCCACCGAAGGCGGCGATGCCCGGGTGGGCGTCGGTGACCAGGGCCTCGTACCGCTCGGGGTTGTCCAGCGCGATCTGGACGGCCTCGATCGGCCCGACCTTGGCACTGATGGCGACGATCACGACGGGGAAGACCAGTCGCATACCGAACACCGCGATGAGGATGCCGATGGTGAGGAAGATCTTCTGCCAGAAGGCATTCATCTTCTTCAGGACCCCGGCGTTGACAACCGCGTTGTCGAAGGACAGCGAGATCTCAAGGATGGACAGGATCAGTACGATCCCGAACGCCTCCCACCCCCACTGCCAGGCCGCGAAGGCGAGGCCGAGCGCCGTGATGGCGAACGACCAGCCGAAGGTTTTCAGGATCACTGGCTACCCCATCTGGTGATTAACGGGTTTTCCCCCGCGCAGCGCACTGCTTTACGAAACGTTGACCCCGAAGTCTAGAGCGATGCCGCGCAGCCCCGACGCGTACCCCTGTCCCACGGCCCTGAACTTCCATTCGGCGCCATAGCGGTAGAGCTCGCCGAAGATCATCGCGGTTTCGGTGGAGGCGTCCTCGCTGAGGTCGTAGCGAGCGAGCTCCTGGCCGTCGGCCTGGTTGGCCACACGGATGAAGGCGTTGCTGACCTGCCCGAACGTCTGACCGCGATTGTCCGCGTCGTGGATCGAGACAGGAAAGACGATCTTGTCGCAGTGAGCAGGCACCTTGGAGAGGTCGACCAGCAGGGATTCGTCGTCGCCGTCGCCCTCACCGGTCAGATTGTCACCGGTGTGCTCCACGGATCCGTCCGGACTGGTCAGATTGTTGTAGAAAATGAACCATTCATCGCCGAGCACCCGGCCCGACTGGCAGAGAAGCGCGCTGGCGTCGAGGTCGAAGTCGGCTCCGGTGGTGGAGCGCGCGTCCCAGCCGAGCCCTACCAACACCTGGGTGAGGTTGGGTGCGGCTTTGGAGAGGGAGACATTGCCTCCCTTGGCGAGTGTGACGCCCATGATGGTGAGTCCTCCCCGAAATGATGTGCTGCCGTCCTGCGGGCAGGACGCGCCTGACGTCCTGCCCGTTCAAACCCTGTTCATGCGGCTCGTGCCCGTACCGATGCGAGACGCGTACCACCCCGCATGCGAGACGCGTACGGCGCCGCACTGAAGCGTGCGGCGCCGTGCTCGAAGATACCCAGGCGTGTCCGGTGGGGACAGGCCCGGCGGTTCAGACGTTGACGCCGAAGTCCTGTGCGATACCGCGCAGACCCGAGGCGTACCCCTGGCCGATGGCGCGGAACTTCCACTCCGCGCCGTTGCGGTACAGCTCGCCGAAGACCATGGCGGTCTCCGTCGAGGCGTCCTCGCTCAGGTCGTACCGGGCGAGTTCGTTGTTGTCGGCCTGGTTGACCACGCGGATGAACGCGTTGCGCACCTGGCCGAAGGACTGCTGGCGGCTCTCCGCCTCGTAGATCGAGACGGGGAACACGATCTTGTCCACATCGGCGGGGACCGCGGCCAGATTGACCTTGATCGCCTCGTCGTCGCCCTCGCCCTCACCGGTGAGGTTGTCACCGGTGTGCTCGACGGATCCGTCGGGGCTCTTGAGGTTGTTGAAGAAGATGAAGTTCCCGTCGACGGCGACCTTGCCCTCGGCGTTCGTCAGCAGGGCGCTGGCGTCGAGGTCGAAGTCACTGCCGGTGGTCGTACGGACGTCCCAGCCCAGACCCACGGTGACCGCGGTCAGGTTGGGCGCGGCCTTGGTCAGCGAGACGTTTCCGCCCTTGCTGAGGCTGACTCCCACGAGTCCTCCCTTTGGTTTCTCGGGGCCGGCGGCCCGGCTCGGCGGCTGCTGCCGCGGGTCGCGCGTCCCCTGAGGCGTTGGCATCGGATCAACGACTGGATCCTAGTGACCGGTTCCCCGTTGCTGTGCGATTTCGGGGTGCCGGTCCGGAGGGGACGGACCGGCCGGGGCCCGTCAGAGCGCGGCGAGCGCCTTGACGTACTCGTCGAGATCCCTGGCGTCCGGCAGACCGTTGACGACCGTCCAGCGCACGATGCCGTCCTTGTCGATGATGAAGGTGCCGCGCACCGCGCATCCCTTGTCCTCGTCGAAGACGCCGTACGCGCGCGAGACCGCGCCGTGCGGCCAGAAGTCCGACAGGAGCGGGTACTCCAGGCCCTCCTGCTCACCGAAGACGCGCAGGGTGTGGATGGAGTCGTTCGAGACGGCGAGCAGCTGGGTGCCCTCGTTGACGAACGAGGGCAGCTCGTCGCGCAGGGCGCACAGCTCGCCGGTGCACACACCGGTGAAGGCGAAGGGGTAGAAGAGCAGCACCACGTTCTTGCCGCTGTCCGCACCGTCCTCGGAGCGGCGGAAGTCGGACAGTCGCACGGTCCGCCCGTGGTTGTCCTTCAGTTCGAAGTCCGGGGCGGGGGCGCCGACCTCGATCGCCATGGATGCACGTCCTTTCGAAGGCTGTGGCTCTGACTGTCTCCCGACCACCCTACGCACAGGGCCCCCGCCGATCGGAGTCGGCGGGGGCCCTCAAGGCTGCTCGCAGTTCAGGGCTGCTCGCTGTCGGCTGCTGCGTCTTGCGCGCTCGGCGCTCGGAGTCAGCGCTTGGTCTTCGCCGCCTTGGGGGTGACGAGACGGCCGCCGGTCCAGTCCTTGCCGGCGCTCACGCTCTTGGTCTGGGACAGGCCCGAGGTCTGGGCCGCCTCGCTGATGTCGCTCGGTTCGACGTAGCCGTCACGGCCGGTCTTGGGCGTCAGCAGCCAGACCACTCCGCCGTCTTCGATCAAACCGATGGCGTCCACCAGCGCGTCCGTAAGGTCGCCGTCCTCGTCACGGAACCACAGGACGACGGCGTCGGCCACGTCGTCGTAGTCCTCGTCGACAAGGTCCTGGCCGATGACGGCCTCGATGGACTCGCGGAGCTCCTGGTCGACGTCGTCGTCGTAGCCGAGCTCCTGGACCACCTGTCCGGGTTCGAACCCAAGCCGAGCGGCGAGGTTGGTTCGTTCCTCCGCGTGGTCCGCGGTCGCGCTCACGGATTGCCTCCTGATCATGTTTCGGATAAATGCTTCGGCCGCGCGTACGCGGGGCATTGGCCATTGTCCACACGGGCGGGGCGGATCGCGCAAGTACCCGGCCGCCGAGACCGCCGAAACGGTGACGTTCCGGGCTCCTTCGTCGCATCTCCTGTCACTTCGACCTCGCACCCTGTGACACAGGCCGTACGTTTTCTCATCCTCTGCCATGTTATGCCGCTTCGGTACGTCAATCAGGTCCGAACGACCGAACGAAACGCTTGGACGGAGTGGGCGTAAGGTTGCGATTTGACCGCCGTGGAAACCGGACTCGGGCGCGGTATTTTCCCGCGGAGCACGGGTTACCACTCGGTAGAGATGACGTTTCCGCCGCCGCGGTACACGATGGAGGGCGGCGTACGTGCCCGTGCCCCGGGGGCTCCGGTGAGACACCCAGGTCCCGGGCCCGCGTAGCAGCAGTAACCCGACGGCGTGCACCGCAGCGATCGCGTGCAGGGCACGATACGACCCAAACAGCGAAGGAAAAGCGTGGCTTCCGGATCCGATCGCAACCCGATCATCATTGGCGGCCTTCCCAGCCAGGTCCCGGACTTTGATCCCGAAGAGACCCAGGAGTGGCTCGACTCGCTCGACGCCGCTGTGGACGAGCGCGGCCGTGAGCGCGCCCGTTATCTGATGCTCCGGCTGATCGAGCGGGCGCGCGAGAAGCGTGTGGCTGTGCCGGAGATGCGCAGCTCGGACTACGTCAACACCATCGCCACCAAGGACGAGCCGTTCTTCCCCGGCAACGAGGAGACCGAACGCAAGATCCTCAACGCGACCCGCTGGAACGCGGCCGTGATGGTGTCGCGCGCGCAGCGCCCGGGGATCGGCGTCGGCGGCCACATCGCCACCTTCGCCTCCTCCGCCTCCCTCTACGACGTGGGCTTCAACCACTTCTTCCGGGGCAAGGACGGCGGTGACGGCGGCGACCAGATCTTCTTCCAGGGCCATGCCTCCCCCGGTATCTACGCCCGCGCCTTCCTCCTCGACCGGCTGAGCGAGACGCAGCTCGACGCGTTCCGCCAGGAGAAGTCGAAGGCTCCGTACGGGCTGTCCAGCTATCCGCACCCGCGGCTGATGCCGGACTTCTGGGAGTTCCCGACCGTCTCGATGGGCCTCGGCCCCCTCGGCGCGATCTACCAGGCCCGGATGAACCGCTATATGGAGGCGCGCGGTATCGCCGACACCTCCGCCTCGCATGTCTGGGCGTACCTCGGCGACGGCGAGATGGACGAGCCCGAGTCGCTGGGCCAGCTGTCCATCGCCGCCCGTGAGGGCCTGGACAATCTGACCTTCGTCGTGAACTGCAATCTCCAGCGTCTCGACGGTCCCGTACGCGGCAACGGCAAGATCATCCAGGAGCTGGAGTCGCAGTTCCGGGGCGCCGGCTGGAACGTCATCAAGCTGGTCTGGGACCGCTCCTGGGACCCACTGCTCGCGCAGGACAGGGACGGCGTACTGGTCAACCGGCTGAACACCACGCCGGACGGGCAATTCCAGACGTACGCCACCGAGACCGGCGCGTACATCCGTGAACACTTCTTCGGCGACGACCAGCGGCTGCGCGCCATGGTCGAGAACATGACCGACGACCAGATCCTGCACCTGGGCCGCGGCGGTCACGACCACAGGAAGGTCTACGCGGCGTACGCGGCGGCCAAGGCCCACAAGGGCCAGCCGACGGTGATCCTGGCGCAGACCGTCAAGGGCTGGACGCTGGGGCCGAACTTCGAGGGCCGCAACGCGACCCACCAGATGAAGAAGCTGACGGTCTCCGACCTCAAGGGCTTCCGCGACCGGCTGCACCTGCCGATCACGGACAAGGAGCTGGAGGACGGCGCGCCGCCGTACTACCACCCGGGCCGGGACTCGGAAGAGATCCAGTACATGCATGACCGCCGTAAGTCGCTGGGCGGGTACGTACCGACGCGCGTCGTCCGGGCGAAGCCGCTGAATCTGCCCGGGGACAAGACCTACGCGGCGGTGAAGAAGGGCTCGGGCCAGCAGTCGATCGCCACCACCATGGCGTTCGTCCGGCTGCTCAAGGACCTGATGCGGGACAAGGAGATCGGCAGGCGCTTCGTGCTGATCGCGCCGGACGAGTACCGCACGTTCGGTATGGACTCGTTCTTCCCGAGCGCCAAGATCTACAACCCGCTGGGCCAGCAGTACGAGTCCGTGGACCGTGAGCTGCTGCTCGCGTACAAGGAGTCGCCGACCGGCCAGATGCTGCACGACGGCATCTCCGAGGCGGGCTGTACGGCCTCGCTCATCGCGGCGGGCTCGGCGTACGCCACGCATGGCGAACCGCTGATCCCGGTCTATGTCTTCTACTCGATGTTCGGTTTCCAGCGGACCGGCGACCAGTTCTGGCAGATGGCCGACCAGCTCGCGCGCGGGTTCGTACTGGGTGCGACCGCCGGACGTACGACCCTGACCGGTGAAGGGCTACAGCACGCGGACGGCCATTCGCATCTGCTGGCCTCGACCAACCCGGGCTGTGTCGCGTACGACCCCGCCTACGGCTTCGAGATCGCGCATATCGTCCAGGACGGTCTGCGCCGGATGTACGGCCCGGACAGCGAGGACATCTTCTACTACCTCACCGTCTACAACGAGCCGATCCAGCACCCCGCCGAGCCCGCCGATGTGGACGTGGAGGGCATCCTCAAGGGGATTCACCGCTACAGGCGCGGCGAGCAGGGCTCGATCCCGGCGCAGATCATGGCGTCCGGCGTGGCGGTGCCGTGGGCACTGGAGGCCCAGCGGATCCTCGCCGAGGAGTGGAACGTACGGGCCGATGTCTGGTCGGCGACGTCCTGGAACGAGCTGCGCCGTGAGGCCGTCGAGGTGGAGCGGCACAATCTGCTGCACCCCGAGGAAGACCAGCGCGTCCCGTATGTGACCCAGAAGCTCTCCGGCGCGGAGGGACCGTTCGTGGCGGTTTCCGACTGGATGCGATCGGTGCCGGATCAGATCGCGCGCTGGGTGCCCGGCACGTACCAGTCGCTGGGCGCGGACGGCTTCGGCTTCGCGGACACGCGCGGCGCGGCCCGTCGCTTCTTCCACATCGACGCGCAGTCGATCGTGCTCGGCGTGCTGACCGAGCTGGCCAAGGAGGGCAAGGTCGACCGTTCGGTGCTGAAGCAGGCGGTGGACCGCTACCAGCTGCTGGACGCCTCGGCGGCGGACCCGGGCGCGGCGGGCGGCGACGCCTGAGACGGGCGGAGGGCGGCGGGACCCATGGGTTCCGCCGCCCTCCTCCCTTTCACAGCCGGGCCCTTTCACGGTCAGGCGCTGTCACAGCCGGGCCCTTTCACGGTCCGGCTCTTCCCGGTCCGGTCCGGTCAGCGCTCCCAGATCTTGAAGGCCCGTACCCGGTACGGCGACTGCGGCATCCAGCTGCCCTTGCCCGGATACGTCTCGAACTCCCCCGTCTCCGCGCACTCGGCGGACTGATAGGTGGTCACGTTCCGCCCCGTGCGATTGGCCAGTGACTGCGCGCTGATGCCCGCCGGAAGCGGCACACAGCTGTCGATGTCGGTGGCCGACAGCTCGTACGTCTGCCGCGCGCCCCGGAATTCCTCCTTCGGCCAGAGGCACAACTCGCCGGTGGCGCACTCGCCGAGGCGGGGCGGCGCCGCCTCGGCGGCGGCCGCCGGCAGCAGGGCGGCGAAGGCCAGCGCCCCGACGGACATGGCTGTGCGTGTGGTCTTGCGCATATGAATCGGTCCCCGTGTGTGGTGCGAAATCGGTCAACCGCACTCTGACCTGCGGCGCTTGGCCACGGGAAGGGGAAACGTCGACCTCCACCCGGATAGGCGACAGCCCCGCCGGAAGGTTACGGCGGGGCTGTCGTGGGCGCTGAGTTGACGTCAAGTCAACCGGGGGCTGACGTCAGATGTGCACCCCCGCGCCCGCGGCGTCCGCGTTGCTGCCGCGCTTCGTCAGCAGGGCGACGAAGACCGCCACCACCGCGACACCGGCCGCGACGAGGGAGGCCAGCCCCATGCCCGACATGAAGGTGTCGTGCGCGACGCCCGTGATCTTCTCGGCGATCGCGGCGGGCGTGCCCGGCGCCACCGGAGGCACTCCGACCTGGACCGCCTCGGCGGCCTGCTCGGCCTGCGCGGGACTGAGCGGCGGCAGACCGGCCCCGGCCCAGTTGCCTGGCAGGTCGTTGGAGACCTTGGATGCCATGACGGCGCCGAGCACGGCCGTACCGAGGCTGCCGCCGATCTGCATGGCGGACTGCTGGATTCCGCCGGCCACCCCGGACAGCTCCATCGGTGCGTTGCCCACGATGACCTCGGTCGCGCCGACCATGACCGGCGCCAGGCCGAGGCCGAGCAGCGCGAACCAGATCGACATGGTGAAGCTGCTGGTGCCGATCTCCAGGGTGGACATGCCGAACATGGCGACCGCGGTCAGCGCCATGCCACCGGCCAGCGGGATCCGCGGCCCCGTCTTGGTGATCAGCAGGCCCGCGAGGGGCGAGCCGACGATCATCATGCCGGTGAGCGGAAGGATATGGAGGCCGCTGTCGACCGGGCTCATGCCGTGCACGTTCTGGAGGTAGAAGGTGACGAAGAAGAGGCCGCCCAGGAAGGCGATCGCCATCAGGGCCATCAGCACCACGCCGGCGGAGAGCGGTACGGAGCGGAAGAGCGCCAGCGGTACGAGCGGTTCCTTGACCTTCGTCTCCCAGAAGGCGAAGAGCACGAAGGAGAGGATGGCGGCGCCCATGAAGAGCCAGGTCTTGCCGTCGCCCCAGCCCCAGACGGGCGCCTTGATGATCGCCCAGACCAGACAGAACATGGCGCCCGAGAGCAGCACGATGCCGAGGATGTCGAAGGACCTCGGGGCGTTCTTCGCCCGGTGATCCAGCAGGATCAGCCCGCCGATGATCAGGGCGATCACACCGATCGGCACATTGATGAAGAAGACCGACTGCCAGCTGACGTGCTCGACCAGCACACCGCCCAGGATCGGGCCGCCCGCGGTGGAGGCACCGATGACCATGCCCCAGATACCGATGGCCATATTGAGCTTCTCGGCGGGGAAGGTGGCGCGCAGCAGACCGAGCGCGGCCGGCATCAGCAGGGCGCCGAACAGCCCCTGGAGCACCCGGAAGGTGATCACGAGGGAGATGCTGTCGGACAGCCCGATGGCCCCCGACGAGGCGGCGAACCCGATGACGCCTATGAGGAAGGTCTGACGGTGACCGAACCGGTCACCGAGCTTGCCCGCGGTGATCAGCGCCACGGCGAGCGCGAGGAAGTAGCCGTTGGTTATCCACTGCACATCGGCGAAAGTGGCGCCGAGGTCCTTCTGGATGGCAGGGTTCGCGATCGCGACAATGGTGCCGTCGAGCGCCACCATCATGATGCCGATCGCCACGGAGAACAGCGTGAGCCAGGGGTGGCCGCGCAGCCCCTTGGACGGCGTCGGCCCCGGGGACTCCGGCGAAGGCGGCGCCTTGTCGACAGTGGTCTGACTAGTCATACCGCACACGTTAGTGTCAGCCACTGACAGTTGACAAACAATTCCTTAAGCACGTAACTGTCACGTGGCTCACAGTGAGACCGCACAGCATAAAGTAGTAAAAAAGCGGTGGAATGAGGATATTGCGTTGACCCCCGGGCAGAACACGATCGTCGGGTTGCGCGCCCGCAAGAAGCGCCGTACCAGGGAGGCCCTGGTACGTGTGGCGCTCGAACTGTTCACCACCCAGGGGTACGAACAGACCACCGTCGACGAGATCACGGACGCCGTGGAAGTGTCCCAGCGCACCTTCTTCCGCTATTTCACCAGCAAGGAGGAGGCCGCCTTCGCCGTCGTGGACCTGGTCGAGAACAAGTTCCTCGACTCGCTGCGCGCCCGGCCCGCCGAGGAGACCCCGTTCGAGGCGATGCGCAACGCCGTCGAGTCGGCCTGGGGTTCCGTCAGCGAAGCGCTCGAAGCCATCGTCCCGGTCGAGCTGTATCTGCGTACCTGTCTGTTGATCGAGTCGACTCCCGCCCTGGTCGCCGTTCATCTCCGGCGCACCGCGGAGCTGGAGGAGGTGCTCTCCCGGCTGATCGCGGACCGCGAGGGCCTCGACGTGAACACCGATCCACGGCCACGGGTCGTCGTCGCCGCGTTCACCGGCGTCATGCGGGTGGCCGGCCGGCTCTGGGGACAGGGCCGGGACGCCAGCGTCGAGGCGCTCCAGGAGATCACCCGGGCCTATCTCGACCACTTGACCCCCGCGCTCGCCGGGAACTGGCGGACGCCGGAGTGCGATACGGAACGCGGACCCGCCTGACGACAGCTGCGCGACGCGCCGGAGCGTAGCGCCGCCTACGCGTTCGGTGCGGTTACTCTCGGTCCAATCCTCCTTGGCGCGTGAGCTGACTCACCCTCGTCACGAGGGCCTCCGCGCTCGTCCTAGGCTGAGCGGTAGTGACTTCCTTCGACTCCTCACCCACCCTCAACGCATGGCGCGCTCTCCTCGCTCTCGCCGTCGTGTTCGTGATGCTGACATCCACCGGCTGGACAGCCGTGGCGAATCGGCGCGGTCCCGGCGAGCCCCTGAAGCTCGCCCTCAGCGCGTGGGAAAGGGGCCGGATAGGCGTCCGTCACCTGCCGAGTCCCGACGCGTCGCCGAAACGGCTGGCCGCGTTCTTCGCCTCCCTCACCCGAGGGCAGCAGGAACGGCTGGCCGCCACGTACCCGCTGGTCGTCGGCAACCTCAACGGCGCCCCCGTCACCCTGCGGTATCGCGCCAACCGGATCGCCCTGATGCAGGCGCGCACGGTGGAGGAGCGCCGTATGCGCGACACCCGACTGTCCGACGACGGCCGGCGGCAAGCGGGACGCCGGGTGGACCGGTTCGAGTCGATGCTCGGCGACGACCGGCAGATCCTCGCGTTCGACCCGTCGGGCAAGGGCCGGGCGGCCGAGGTCCTCGGCGACCTCGACCGCGCCGAACGCGTCTCCGTCATCGTCCCCGGGGTCGACACCAACGTGCTGACGTTCGAGCGGACCCACCGCTGGTACAGCGCGCCGGCGGGCATGGCCGCGTCCCTGTACTCCGCCGAGCGGAGCGCCGACGCGGGCACCCGCACCGCCGTCATCGCCTGGGCCGACTACACCGCGCCCGCCGGTCTCGGCGTGGACGCGGCGATCGGCAAGCTGGCGGAGGACGGTGCCGTACGGCTGACCGCGCTGACCGCCGCGCTGCCGGGGACGTCACAGGTCTCGCTCTTCTGCCACAGCTACGGCTCCGTACTGTGCGGCGTCGCCGCGCACGCCCTGCCGGGCAGGGTGACGGACGTGGCGGTCGCGGGCAGCCCCGGGATGCGGGTCGGCAACGCGGCGCAGCTGCGCACGAGGGCGCGCGTGTGGGCCACGCGGGACCGTGACGACTGGATCCAGGACGTCCCGTACATGGCGGTCGGCGGTCTCGGCCACGGCGCCGATCCGGTGGCCCGGGGCTTCGGGGCACGGGTGATCTCGGCGCGCGGGGCGATCGGGCACGCCGGCTACTTCCAGCCGGGCACGGAGAGCCTCGACAACTTCGCGGAGATCGGCGTGGGTTCCTACCCCGCGGTGAGCTGCGCGGACGGCGCCGACACCTGCCGGAGCGGCATCCCGGACACCGACTGAGAACCGGGGGCCGGCGACGGCGCGAGAACGGAGTTCCGAGCTGACGCGCGTAGATTTCCCCCTCTGGGGCAGGCGACGTGCGGGCGCCCGCCGCCTACGATGAAGCACATGGGTGATGTGCTTCAGGGGATCCATGCCACCTGGGAGTTCGAAAGCGACTCCGTGCTCATCCGCTTCGAACGGGGGATCCGGACGCCGAAGCTCTTTCAGGCGCTGGGCGAACGCCGCGTCCCCTACGAGGCGTTGTCATCGGTGACGCTCACTCCCGGCAGACGCGGGACGGTGGTGCTGCACGCTGTGCCCCGAGCCGGCGCCGACCCGCTCACGGACGCGGCGGCCGGGCAGCTGAGGGCGAGCGGCGATCCGTACCGGCTGCTGCTGCCGGCCGAGCGCGAGACCCTCGCCCAGTACTACGCCGACGAGTTGCGGGCCGCGCTCGCCCGGGTCCGCGGGGCCGGGGCCATAGGGGACGAACAGGAGCCCGCCGAGCGCTACCTGGTGACCGCGCCGGAACCACCGCTCCAGTTCAAGGCGTACGACGCGAAGGCGTCCTTCGACGGGGACCGGGTGTCCTTCCGCTGGTTCTGGACGGGCGCCTCCTCCGCCAAGTGGAAGGCGGGCGACCAGAGTCTTCCGGTCGGCGAGCTCCAGGGCGTCGAGTGGCGCTCCCCGGAACGCTTCGACGGCTACCTGCGGCTGCTGCGGCGCGACGACCCGTGCTCGGCGCGGCCGCGGCCGGGGCCCGCCCCGGCGGACCACGATCCGGCGACCGTCGTCTTCGGGCCGGGTTACGGACCGGTGCATGAGTCGCTGCCGTTCGCGGCGGCGGTTCTGGAGGCGGTCCAAACGGCGGCGACGGGCCGCTCCGCCGTTCCGGTCAACGCCGTGGCTCCCGCCCGCCGCGACCCGGCCGAGGTGGCGGAGCGGATCCGGCATCTCGGCGAGCTGCACCGCGCGGGCCTGGTGACGGACGACGAGTTCAGCGCGAAGAAGGCGGAACTGCTGGCGGAGCTGTGACCTGGACGGGTACGCCCCGAGTAGCGCTCTCCCCGGGGCATGGCGTCATACCGCGGTATGACATCAGGACCGACTCCTCGGTATGACGCCGGGCCGTACGGCGCTGCCTAGGCTGAACGGGTCATGAGTACCCCAGCCCCGCCGCCCCGGCCGTCCGCCCCGCCCCGGCCCTCGTCGCCGCCCCGGCCTTCGGCGCCGCCCTCGCCACCGCGCACCGCCGTGTGGCGTGACGCGGCGCGCGCTCTCTTCGGTGCGCTGCGCACGCCGGCGCAGTCCACCGAACCGCTGTTCGCGCGGGCGCCCAGGCGATGGCAGCGGTTCGCGCCCTACGTGGTGCTCTTCGGCTTCGCCGTGAGCCTGCTGCCGACCACCACCACGGTCCTCATGCAGGACTACCGGCTCGGCGGCGGCTGGTCCGGGGCACTGGCCACCGCGCAGGCCGCGCCTCTGCTGCTCGCCGTGAGCCGGCCCCTCCAGGCCTGGTGGATCATCTTCACCGCCGATGTCGTGGGCGCGATCCTGTTGCAGAGCGCGGACGGTCTCGCGGGCCGCTCCTGGCCGTGGACCCCCACGGTGATCGTCGGCTATCTGGTGCTGATGGCCTGTCTGGGGCTGCGCGAATCGCGCCGCACCCTGCTCGCGGTCTGGCTGGCGACCGGCGCGGCCGGGTTCTTCTTCGAGCTGATCTCGCAGGACCGCAGCGACGGCAGCCATCTGCTGCTGTTCGTCCTGAGCGGCGTCGTCCTCGTCGTGACGGCGGCGCTGCGCGAACGGGGGGACGCCCAGCGCAGGCTGGTGGAGCAGGAGACCATCAGCGAGGCCGAGCGCTCCCGGCGCACACTGCTGGAGGAGCGCGCCCGTATCGCCCGTGAGCTGCACGATGTGGTGGCCCACCACATGTCGGTGATCACGGTCCAGGCGGATTCGGCTCCGTACCGGATCGACGGACTGCCGGACTCCGCGCGCGAGGAGTTCTCCACCATCGCGGCGAGCGCGCGGGAGTCCCTGACCGAGATGCGGCGGCTGCTCACGGTGCTCCGCAGCGACGGTACGGAGAGCGAGCGCACCCCGCAGCCCGGCCTCGACCGGGTGCAGCAGCTGGTCGAGGCGACGGTACGGGCGGGGGTGCCGGCCGAGGTGTCGCTCCCCGCCGAGCTGGGACCCGTCCCGCCGGCCGTGGACCTCTCCGCGTACCGGATCGTGCAGGAGGCGCTCGCCAATGTCGTGCGCCACGCGTCCGGCGCGCCGACCCGGGTCTCGGTGGTCTCCGACGGCGACTGGCTGACCGTCCTGATCGTCAACGGCCCCGGCGCCGAGCGCACTTCACCGCTGGAGACCAGCGGAACGGGCCACGGCCTGATCGGTATGCGCGAGCGCGTACGGTTGACCGGCGGCACACTCGACACCGGACCGCTGCCGGACGGTGGTTTCCGGGTCGCCGCACGGCTCCCGCTGGCCGACACCGGCTTCACCGACCTCACCGGCACAGCCGGTCCGGCCCCGAAGGACGCCCCTTGACCATCCGCGTGATCATCGTCGACGACCAGGCCATGGTGCGCGCGGGGTTCGCCGCTCTGCTGTCGGCGCAAGCCGACATCGATGTGGTGGGTGAGGCACCCGACGGCCGCCGGGGCGTCGAGGTGAGCCGTTCGGTCCACCCGGACGTGGTTCTGATGGACGTCCGGATGCCGGAGATGGACGGACTCGCCGCCGCCCGCGAACTGCTGAACCCGCCGACGGGGGTGACGCGTCTGCCGAAGGTGCTGATGCTGACCACCTTCGACGTCGACGACTATGTCTACGAGGCGCTGCGCGCCGGGGCGTCGGGCTTCCTGCTCAAGGACGCGCCGCCGGCCGATCTCATCGCGGCGGTACGGATCGTGGCGGCGGGTGAGGCGCTGCTCGCGCCGTCCGTGACCCGGCGGCTGATCGCGGACTTCGCCCAGCAGCGCCCGGCCCGTGGCCGCAAGGACCCCTCGCTGCGGCTGCGCGGCCTCACGCCCCGGGAGACCGAGGTGCTCGAACTGATCGCCCGGGGGCTGTCCAACCAGGAGATCGCCGAGCATCTCGTGGTCGCCGAGCAGACGGTGAAGACCCACATCGGCCGGGTCCTGTCGAAGCTGTCGCTGCGGGACCGCGCGCAAGCGGTGATCTTCGCGTACGAGTCGGGTCTGGTGACCCCGGGCGACGCCTGACCCGTCCGGCCCGGGGGCGTCCGTAAGCGCCGCCTCGCACCGGCACGGACCGGCACACCCGCGCATCGCCGCACGTCGGCACACCCCGCGCATCGCCGCACGTCGGCACACCCCGCGCATCGCCGCACGTCGGCGCACCCCGCCCATCGCCGCACGTCGGCGCACCCCGCCCATCGCCGCACGTCGGCACACTCCGCCCATCGGCACGGACCGGCACCCCCGCTACCCCGGTATGACATGTCAGTTGGCTCTCCGGTGTGACGTCCGGCCACACACCCTCTTCCTACCTTCCTCCTCGCCACCTCAGGGACGAGCGGGAAGAAGGAGACGGGAATGCGCCGCTACAGGAGGACCCTGGTCGCCGCCGCACTGGCGACGACCATGGTCGGGGGAACAGCGGGCTGGGCCTCCGGCAGCAGTCAACGGGCCGTCACGGGGCCGCCCGTGGGAAGCGCCGCCTGGCGCGCGGACGACTCGCTCGGCCGGGCACTGCCCGACCCGGCGAGCGCCACGCCCGGCCAAGTGGCCCGCTTCTTCGCCACGCTGACACCCGGTCAGAGCCGACGGCTCGTCCAGCGCCATCCGCTGGTCGTCGGCAATCTCGACGGAGCGCCGGTCGCCCTGCGGTACGAGGCCAACTCCCGCGCGATACGGGCCGAGCACGACCCCCGGTACGAGCGGCTCGCGGAGCCCGGCCGGCAGATCCTCGCCTTCGACCCGCGCGGCCGTGGCCAGGTCGCCGAGGTGTACGGGGATCTGGCGACCGCCCGCCATGTGTCCGTCGTCGTACCGGGATCGGACATCGACGCGGCGACCTTCGACCGTACGAACGATCCGTACGGCACCCCCGCCGGAATGGCCGGGTCGCTGCGGGCCGCGACGGGCGGCCGTACCGCCGTGATCGCGTGGGCCGGTTACACCACCCCCGTCGGGTTCGGTCTCGACGTGGCCACCGGCGATCTCGCCGAGGCGGGGGCCGGCCGGCTGGCCCGGTTCACCCAGGGGCTCACGGCCGCCGGGGCCGGGAAACCCGCGCTGTTCTGCCACAGCTACGGCGCCGTGGTGTGCGGGCTCGCCGCCTCCGAGGTGAACGCCACCGACATCGTGGTGCTCGGCGCCCCTGGAATGCGGGCCGGACAGAGGGCGGACCTCCATACCGACGCACGGGTCTGGGCCGCCAAGGACTCCTCCGACTGGATCTCCAAGGTCCCAAACGTCGAGATCGCGGGCCTGGGCCATGGCCAGGACCCGACCGACCCGTCCTTCGGCGCCCGCCGGGTGCCCGCCGAACTGGCCGAGGGCCACACCGGCTACTTCGCTCCCGGCACGGACTCGCTCCGCGCCTTCGCCGCCATCGCCCAGGGCCGGATCACACGGGGAGACGTCCGATGACGACGCTGGCGACAACGATCGAGAAGATCGAGGCGCGGACCCCCGCCCACCGCGACCGCGCGATCGACGGGCTGCGCGCCCTCGCGCTGCTCGCCGTACCCACCGGGCACTGGCTGCTCGGCGGCTTCACCCTGGACGCCGGCGGCGCCCTGCACAACGCCAGCCCGCTCGCCGCCTTCGGCGGCTTCGCACCGGTGAGCTGGGTGCTCCAGATGCTGGGCATCTTCTTCCTGGTCGGCGGATACGCCTCCGTGCTCTCGTACCGCAGACGGACGTCCACGACCGCCGCCTGGCTCCGGCAGCGCGTGGTGCGGCTCGGCAGGCCCGTCCTCGGGGTGACCGCAGTCTGGGCGGCGGCGATGCCGCTGCTGTACGTGCTCGGCGTGCCCGAAACCACCCTGCGCACCGGATCGACGCTGGTGATCCAGCCCCTGTGGTTCGTCGGGGTCTATACGGTGGTCACCGCGCTGACCCCGTACTGTGTGCGCGCCGCACACAGTACGGGCGGCTGGGCCGCCGCTCCCCTGCTGGTCTCGGTCGCCGTCGTCGACTTCCTGCGCTACGGCCCCTACGCCGACACCATGCCGTCCTGGCTGAGCATGGTGAACATCCTGCCCGGCTGGCTGTTCGCGTATCAGCTCGGAGTCTCCTGGGGCGAGGGCCGGATCGGCCGGCGCGGGGCGCGTGTCCTGCTCATCGGTGGCACGCTGCTCTTCGCCGCGCTGCTGGTCGTCTTCCACTACCCGGCGTCGATGGTCGGCGTGCCCGGTGAGACCCGTACCAACTCGCATCCGCCGTCCCTGCTGGTGCTCGCCCTCGCCGCCGCGCAGAGCGGCGCGGCGATCCTGCTGCGCGACCGGATCGGGCGGCTGCTGAGCAGGCCCGCGCTGTGGGCGCCGGTCGTCGTCATCAATCTGTGCGCGATGACGATCCTGTGCTGGCACCAGACGGCGATGCTCGCCGCCGCCGTGCCCGCGTCCTTCCTCGGACCGGTGGCCGGTCTGACGACCTCCCCCGACTCCCTCGGCTGGATCGTGGCACGGCTGACCTGGATGCCGCTCTTCGCGACGCTGCTCGTCCTCATCGGGTGGTACGCGCGCCGTTTCGACGCCCCGTGGCGGACCGGGACACGCGCGTCGAAGGCCCGCCGCGCGGCAGCGGGGCTGCTGGCGGCGGGCTTCGCGGTCTTCGCACTGGGCCTGGCGTGAGCGCGAGCGCCGGTCCGGTCCGGTCCCGCGCGGGGCGTCGAACCGCTCCGCTACTCGCGGCCGGCCGAGGTGAACGACATATCGGTGTACCGGCCGCCGGCCACCTGGCCCGCGATCGGCTCCAGCAGCCGCAGTTCGCTCTCGGTGAGGATGAGCCGCGTGGCGGCGGTGTTCTCCTCGATCCGGCTCCGCTTGCGGGTCCCCGGGATGGGTACGACGGTCAGGCCGTGCACCCCGGCCTGCTGCTGCACCCAGGCCAGCGCGACCTGCCCCAGGGTGGCGTTCCTGCCCTCGGCGATCTTGCGTACCGGGTCGAGCAGCGCGGCGTTCGCGGCGGCGTTGTCGCCGGTGAAGCGGGGCTGCTGGCGACGGAAGTCGTCGGCGCCCAGCTCCTGGTCGGCGTGGACGAACGCGCCGGTCAGGAAGCCCCGGCCGAGCGGGGAGTACGGCACGAGCGCGACACCCAGCTCGGCGGCGGCCGGTACGGCGTTCGCCTCGATGTCCCGGCTGAACAGCGACCACTCCGACTGGAGGGCGGCGATCGGGTGCACGGCCTGCGCGGCCCGCAGCTCGCCGCCGGTGACCTCGCTCAGCCCGAGGTGGGTGACCTTGCCCTCGCGCACCAGCTCGGCCATCGCGCCGACCGTCTCCTCGATGGGGACGTTCACATCGCGCCTGTGCATGTAGTAGAGGTCGATGTGGTCGACGCCGAGGCGCTTCAGGCTTCCCTCGACGCACTGGCGGATATAGGGCGCGTCGTTGCGGATCGTCCGCTTGGTGGGGTCGGCCGGGTCGACGCTCAGGGCGAACTTGGTGGCGAGGACGATCTCGTCCCGGTGCGCCCGGACGAACGGCGCGATGAACTTCTCGTTCTCCCCGGCCCCGTAGACGTCCGCCGTGTCGTACAGCGTCACGCCCAGTTCCAGGGCGCGTTCCAGCGTGGCCCGCGCCTCGTCGGCGTCCGTCGGTCCGTACGACTGGCTCATCCCCATGCAGCCGAGCCCCTGCGCACCGACCTCCGGTCCACCGGTACCGAGCCGCACCTTCTCGATCTTGCTGTCACTCATCGGGGTTCAGACCCTCTCCGACGCCTTGCGGGCGCCCGCGTAAAAGCTGATCTTGTGGTCGAGTACGGCGACAGTGTCCTGTAGCTCCGCGATCCGCCGGTGGACATCACGGCGTGTCCGTTCCAGCAGCTCCTGCCGCTCCTCGAACGTGTCCTCGCCTACCCTGATCAGCTCGGCGTACCGGACCATGTCCGCCACGGGCATGCCCGTGAGCCGCAGCTTCCCCACGAAGGCGAGCCAGTCCAGGTCCTTGTTGCTGAACCGGCGCTGCCCCGTGTGCGAGCGGTCCACATGCGGCATCAGGCCGATGCGCTCGTACCAGCGCAGGGTGTGCGCCGAGAGTCCGGTGAAGGCGGCGACCTCGCTGATCGTGTAGCGCGCCGCCCCGTCGGGCCGCGGATGCGGGCGCGGCGCCGATGCGCAGTCGTCCACGCGGGCCGTCCGTACGGGGGTGCTCTCCGTCAGCGTCATACCCTCAACGCTAGATCCTTCGAGTGCACTCGAAGCAAGCGGAAAAGTCGGCGAGTTTCCGGCCGCCGCGGATTAGTCTCCGCCTCATGAGCCTCGCACGCCCCGCGGTCCCCGCCGACGCCGCCGAACTGGTCCGTCTGCGGAAGGTGATGCTCGACTCGCACCGGGGGCCGGACCCGGACATCAGCTGGCAGCCCGGCGCGGAACGGTCCCTGCGCGAGAGGCTCACGGGTCCCGGCGGCGATCTCATGGCCTGTGTCGTGGACCGTCCCGGCCTGCCGGGCGGGCTGGCCGCGTGCGCGGTCGGCACGATCGAGTACCGGCTCGGCAGCCCCGGCAACCCCACGGGCACCAGCGGCTACGTCTTCAGTGTCGCCACCGATCCGGACCTGCGCCGTCGCGGCTACTCGCGGGCCTGTGTGGAGGCGCTCCTCGACTGGTACCGGACCCGCGGCGTCCGGCGGGTCGATCTCCGCGCGTCCCGCGAGGGCGAACCGCTGTACGCCTCCCTCGGCTTCGTCCGTACCCCCGACCCCTCGATGCGGCTGACGCTCTCGCTAACCTCGTAGCCATGCAGAGCCTGGCGATGATCGAGAACTGGCCGGTGACGAACGCCTCGGCCGCCGTCGTACGTGCGGACGGCACCGTCGTCGGGTCGTACGGCCCCACGGCGCGGCGCTTTCCGCTCGCCTCCGTGACCAAGCCGCTGGCCGCGTACGCGGCGCTGGTGGCGTACGAGGAGGGGGCGGTCGAGCTGGACGAGCCGGCCGGGCCCGAGGGGTCCACCGTCCGTCATCTGCTCGCGCACACCAGCGGTCTCGCCTTCGACGAGCACCGCGTGGCCAACGCGCCCGGCACCCGCCGGCTCTACTCCAACGCGGGCTTCGAGCTGCTCGGCGAACACATCGCCAAGGCCACCGGCATCGCGTTCGCCGACTATCTCCACGAGGCCGTGTTCGAGCCGCTCGGTATGACCTCGACCGCGCTGCCCGAGGGCGGGTCTCCGGCCAGGGACGCGGTCTCGACCGTCGACGACCTGACGCGGTTCGCCGCCGAACTCCAGGCGCCCCGGCTGCTGGACGCGCGCACTGTTCTGGAGGCGATGACGGTCGTCCATCCCGGGCTGTCCGGGGTGCTGCCGGGCTACGGCTTCCAGAAGAACAACGACTGGGGTCTCGGCCTGGAGATCCGGGACGCCAAGTCCCCGCACTGGACGGGCGCCTCGTCGTCGCCGCGCACCTTCGGGCACTTCGGGCAGTCCGGCACGTTCCTGTGGGTCGACCCGGACGCGGGGGCGGCCTGTGTGGCGCTGGCCGACCGGGACTTCGGGCCGTGGGCGGTCGCGGCCTGGCCGCCGTTCACCGACGCGGTCCTCGCGGAGCTGGCGGCCTGAGCCGCCGGCCGGAGCCCCAAGGCCTCAGCCCGACATCTCCCAGAGCAGCACCTCCGCCGCCGGGCCCGAGGTCAGTTCGAGCCCTTCCGCGTCCGTGATCCGCGCCGAGTCGCCGGGCCCCAGCGCGGGCCCCGCCGCGCCGTCCGCGCCGCTGTCCGCCCCGCCCGCGCCACCGACGCGTACCTCACCGCGCACCACGTGGACGTACACATGGCGGGCGTCCGGCACGGCCGAGCGCTCGCCGTCCCGCAGGCGCCGTACGTGCAGCATGGCCCCGGCCCGCGGCAGTGCGTACGGCGTGGAGTCGGCGATGCCCCGTACGACCTCGTACGCGGGCTCGCCGCCCGGTTCCAGCGGCGCGAGCCACATCTGGACGAAGACCAGCGGCCGGTCGCCGTCATTGCGCTCCACATGCCGCACCCCGCCGGCCGAGCTGAGCCGCTGGACGTCCCCCGGCCGCACGACGGTGGCGTGTCCGGCCGAGTCGCGGTGCGTCAGCTCGCCCTCGACGACCCAGGTGACGATCTCGGTATGGCTGTGCGGGTGCTCGTCGAACCCCGCGCCGGGGGCGAGCCGCTCCTCGTTGCAGGCGAGGACCGCGCCGAAGCGCAGATTGTCCGGATCGTAGAAGCGCCCGAAGGAGAGGGCGTGCAGGGATTCGATGCCCGCCGAGGGGTCGCCGCCGACAGAGCGCTGCGCTGCGTACCGTACGAGAATCACGCCTTCACGGTAGGCGCTCCACCGGGGACGGCACGAGACGCCCGCCGACCCCGGCCCCGCAGGCGGTGGCTCCGATAGGGCACTCTTGACCCCGTGGCCGAACCCTCGAACGAACCCCATCCGCACCCCGCGACGCTGCGTCGGCTGGAGCAGTCCTCAGGACGGCTCGCCGCGAACGCCATCGCCCGTATGGACGAGACGCTGCCGTGGTACCGCGCGATGCCGCCGGAGAACCGTTCCTGGATCGGGCTGGTCGCCCAGGCCGGTATCGCCGCGTTCACCGAGTGGTTCCGCCACCCCGAGACCCCGCAGGCGATCTCCACCGATGTCTTCGGCACGGCCCCGCGCGAGCTGACGCGGGCGATCACCCTGCGCCAGACCGTCGAGATGGTGCGGACCACGATCGAGGTCATGGAGACGGCGATCGAGGAGGTCGCGGCCCCGGGCGACGAGTCCGCGCTGCGCGAGGCGCTGCTCGTGTACGCGCGGGAGATCGCCTTCGCGACGGCACAGGTGTACGCGCAGGCCGCCGAGGCGCGCGGGGCGTGGGACGCGCGGCTGGAGTCGCTCGTCGTGAACGCCGTGCTCTCCGGGGAGGCCGACGAGGGCGCCGTCTCCCGCGCGGCGGCCCTCGGCTGGAACTCCCCCGAGCATGTCTGTGTCCTGCTCGGCACCGCCCCGGACGGGGACAGCGAACTGACCGTGGAGGCGATCCGCCGGGCGGCCCGGCACGCCAAGCTCCAGGTCCTCACCGGAGTGCTCGGCGACCGGCTCGTGGTGATCGCGGGCGGCAGCGACAACCCGCTCCAGGTCGCCAAGGCGCTGATCGGCCCCTATGCGCCGGGCCCCGTCGTGGCGGGCCCCGTGATGCCCGATCTGCTGGCCGCCACCAAATCCGCGCAGGCCGCGGCGGCCGGCCTCAAGGCGTGTTTCGCCTGGCAGGACGCGCCGCGCCCGGTGCTCGCCGACGATCTGCTGCCGGAGCGCGCGATCGCCTCCGACCCCGCCGCGCGTGACCAGTTGGTGGAGGAGATCTACAGACCGCTCGAAGAGGCGGGGTCCGCGCTGCTGGAGACTCTGAGTGTCTATCTGGAGCAGGCGAGCAGTCTTGAGGGCGCGGCGAGGATGCTGTTCGTGCACCCCAACACCGTGCGCTACCGGCTTCGACGTGTGACTGACGTCACCGGATGGTCACCCTCCGATGTACGGTCCGCGTTCACGCTGCGGATTGCCCTGATCCTGGGGCGCTTGGCCGGCGGAGACACGCAGATCTAGACTTTTGTGGTACTTCAACAATTCCCCCAGCGGTTCTTCGTTCCCCTCCCCACGGGCGATGAAGACCCATCGCAAGAGAGAGTGTGAGGGTGCTCGTACTCGTCGCTCCCGGCCAAGGCGCTCAGACGCCCGGCTTCCTGACTCCCTGGCTCGAACTGCCCGGCGCCGAAGACCGGCTGCGGGCCTGGTCGGCCGCCATCGACCTGGATCTGGTCCACTACGGCACGGACGCCGACGCGGACGAGATCAGGGACACCGCCGTGGCCCAGCCGCTGCTGGTCGCCGCCTCCCTGCTCTCCGCCCGCCAGCTCTTCCCCACCACGGAGGACGTGGCGCGCGACGTGGGTGTCACGGGCGGCCACAGTGTGGGTGAACTGGCCGCCACCGCGCTGGCCGGTGTGGTCTCCGACGACGTGGCCCTGTCGCTCGTACGCGCCCGTGGCATCGCGATGGCCGAGGCCGCCGCGATCACGGAGACCGGAATGTCGGCGCTGCTCGGCGGCGAGCGGGACACGACCCTCGCGCACCTCGACAAGCTCGGCCTGACGCCCGCCAACGTGAACGGCGCGGGCCAGATCGTCGCGGCCGGCACCCTTGAGCAGCTCGCGGCGCTGGAGGCGGACAAGCCGGAGGGCGTACGGCGCGTGGTGGCGCTCAAGGTCGCCGGCGCGTTCCACACGCACCACATGGCGCCCGCGGTCGAGAAGCTCGACACGGCCGCGCGTTCCGTCTCCGTCGCCGACCCGGTCGTACCGTACGTCTCGAACCGCGACGGGCGGACGGTCTCCACCGGCTCCGGGATCGTGACGGGCCTGGTCGGTCAGGTCGCCAACCCGGTCCGCTGGGACCTGTGCATGGAGACCTTCAAGGAGCGGGGCGTGACCGCGCTGATCGAGCTGTGCCCCGGCGGCACCCTGACCGGTATCGCCAAGCGCGCGCTGCCCGGGGTGAAGACCCTGGCGCTGAAGAAACCAGAAGATCTCGACGCGGCCCGCGCGCTGATCGCCGAGCACTCCTCCACGGCTGAATAGGAGTCAGAGAGCATGTCGAAGATCAAGCCCAGCAAGGGCGCCCCGTACGCGCGCATCATGGGCGTCGGCGGCTACCGCCCGACGCGCGTCGTGCCCAACGAGGTGATCCTCGAAACGATCGACTCGTCCGACGAGTGGATCCGCTCCCGCTCCGGCATCGCGACCCGCCACTGGGCCTCTCCGGAGGAGACGGTCGCCGCGATGTCCATCGAGGCGTCCGGCAAGGCGATCGCCGACGCCGGGATCACACCGGAGCAGATCGACGGTGTGATCGTCTCCACCGTCTCGCACTTCAAGCAGACCCCGGCCATCGCGACCGAGATCGCGGACAAGATCGGCGCGAGCAGGCCCGCCGCGTTCGACATCTCCGCGGGCTGCGCCGGCTTCGGCTACGGACTGACCCTGGCCAAGGGCATGGTCGTCGAGGGCTCGGCCGACTACGTCCTGGTCATCGGCGTGGAGCGGCTCTCGGACCTGACCGATCTGGAGGACCGCGCGACGGCCTTCCTGTTCGGCGACGGCGCGGGCGCCGTGGTCGTCGGACCCGCCAAGGAGCCGATGATCGGCCCCACCGTCTGGGGCTCCGAGGGCGACAAGTCCGACACCATCAAGCAGACCGTGCCGTGGGACGCCTACCGCGACGGCACGGTGGAGAGGTTCCCCGCCATCACGCAGGAGGGCCAGGCGGTCTTCCGCTGGGCCGTCTTCGAGATGGCGAAGGTCGCCCAGCAGGCGCTGGACGCCGCCGGAATCAGCTCCGCCGACCTGGACGTCTTCATTCCGCACCAGGCCAATATGCGGATCATCGACTCGATGGTGAAGACTCTCAAGCTGCCGGAACATGTCACGGTCGCCCGTGACGTGGAAACCACCGGCAACACCTCGGCCGCCTCGATTCCGCTCGCGATGGAGCGGCTTCTGGCGACCGGACAGGCGAAGAGCGGCGACACCGCGCTCGTCATCGGTTTCGGGGCGGGTCTTGCCTACGCCGCGACGGTCGTTACCCTCCCCTAGGCACACCGGATCTTTCCGGAGCGTGTTCCGATATATCCCTCTGCTCAACATCGAAGGAGCGCCAACATGGCCGCCACCCAGGAAGAGATCGTCGACGGTCTCGCCGAGATCGTTAATGAGATCGCCGGTATCCCGGTCGAGGACGTCCAGCTGGACAAGTCCTTCACCGACGATCTGGATGTCGACTCGCTGTCCATGGTCGAGGTCGTCGTCGCCGCCGAAGAGCGCTTCGACGTGAAGATCCCGGACGACGACGTCAAGAACCTCAAGACGGTTGGCGACGCCGCCGACTACATCGCGAAGCACCAGGCCGCCTGACCGCCTGACCTCTCGCGCTGACCCATCGCGCGGCATCCGCCACCCGGTGGTGGCGCCGTAAAAATTCAGCACCCTCTACACGTGGAGAAAGAATTCCAGTGAACTCGACCAATCGCACCGTGGTCGTCACCGGTATCGGCGCAACCACACCACTGGGTGGCGACAGCGCAACGACCTGGGAAGGTCTGCTCGCGGGCCGCTCGGGAGTACGCCCCCTCGAAGGCGAACGCTTCGCCCAACTGCCGGTCCGTATCGCCGCGGTCGCCGCGGTCGACCCGGGCGATGTCCTGCCCCGCCCGCTCGCCCGCAAACTGGACCGCTCGGCGCAGTTCGCGCTGATCGCGGCCAGGGAGGCCTGGGCGGACGCGGGTTACACCGCCAGGGCCGGGGAGGACCCGTCGGTCGACGCCGACCGGCTCGGTACCGTGATCGCCTCCGGCATCGGCGGCGTGACCACCCTGCTCGACCAGTACGACGTGCTCAAGGAGCGGGGCGAACGCCGTGTCTCCCCGCACACCGTGCCGATGCTCATGCCCAACAGCCCCTCCGCCAACGTCAGCCTGGAAGTGGGCGCCCGCGCGGGCGTGCACACCCCGGTCTCCGCCTGCGCGTCGGGCGCCGAGGCCGTCGGCTACGCGGTGGAGATGATCCGTACCGGCCGCGCCGACGTGGTCGTCGCCGGTGGTACGGAAGCAGCCGTCCACCCCCTGCCCATCG
Source organism: Streptomyces sp. L-9-10 (assembly GCF_004151105.1). Lineage (GTDB taxonomy): Bacteria > Actinomycetota > Actinomycetes > Streptomycetales > Streptomycetaceae > Streptomyces. The sequence continues at coordinate 79,226 of NZ_PHRF01000048.1, read as the reverse complement.
CGGCGTTCGCCAACATGATGGCGATGTCCAAGAACAACGACGAACCCACGAAGGCCTCGCGCCCGTACGACAAGGGCCGCGACGGCTTCGTCCTCGGTGAGGGCGCGGGCGTGATCGTCCTGGAGTCGGCGGAGCACGCGGCCAAGCGCGGCGCGCGCGTCTACTGCGAGCTGCTGGGCCAGGGCCTGTCCTCGGACGCCCACCACATCGCCCAGCCCGAGCCCACCGGCCGCGGTATCGCCAAGGCCATGGAGAACCTGCTCGACCAGACGGACCTCAAGCCGGCCGAGGTCATGCACCTCAACGCGCACGCCACGTCGACGCCGCAGGGCGATGTCGCCGAGATCAAGGCGCTGCGCCGGGTGCTCGGCGACGATCTCGACCATGTCGCGGTCTCCGCGACGAAGTCGATGACGGGCCACCTGCTGGGCGGCGCGGGCGGTATCGAGACCGTGGCCACGGTCCTCGCGCTCTACCACCGCAAGGCCCCGCCGACGATCAACGTCGACGACCTGGACGAGGAGGTCGTCGCGGACATCGTCGTCGACGGCCCCCGCGACCTGCCCAGCGGCACGATCGCGGCGATCAACAACTCGTTCGGCTTCGGCGGCCACAACGTGGTGCTGGCGCTGCGTACGGTCTGAGTACGGTCCGATCGCGCGGCGGTTCCCGGCGAACCTTCGCGGAGACGCCCGGCCCGGGATTCCCGGCCGGGCGTCTCCGGTTTCCGCACGGCACCGGGCCAAGGACCCTGTCGGACCGGACAGGGGCTAGTGCTGCGTCACGTACCGGAGCACGCCGTCGGTGCCGCGCACGAAGACGGAGATCCGGCCGTCGCGGTGGCACGCGGGGACCGGGGCGCCCGCGAGAGTGCCGTTCAGTGGGGCGAGGTCCGTGAACTGGTCGCTGTTGACGGTTTTCTGCCCGGCGACCCAGAGCGCGCGGTCGGGGCCGGTCGCGAAGATCCGCAGACGGCCGTCGAGCGGGGAGCGGAACGGGTACGGCGCGCCCGCCAGGCCGCCCTTGAGCAGACCCTCCGGGTTCCACGCGGCGTAGTCCCCCTGCCGGCCCAGGAAGCGGCCCGCTCCGTCCCGGCCCTGCCAGAAGATCCGGATACGGCCGTCCGCGTCGAGCGCGGCCTTCGGGTCGGAGAGGGCCGGGGTCCCGGCGAACCGCTCGAAGGGGATCCAGTCGCTGGTGGTGTCGGGGATCCGCTGCTCCGAGATCCACAGCTCGTCGTCACCGCCCCGGACGAACACCGCCACCCGCCCGTCGGCCGCCAGGACCGGGCACGGGACACCCTCGGCCGCTCCGCCGATCGTGGCGGCGGGGGCCCAGACGGCGTACGCCACCGAGGTGTGGCTGACCGACCGGACCGTGTGGTCCGTGCCCCGGCAGAACACCGAGATCCGCCCGTCGGCGTTGAGGACCGCGGCGGGATCGCCCGCGATGCCACCGGCCACCTTGACCGCGGGAGCGCCGGACTCGCCCGGGATCCCCGGCATCCCCGGGATCCGGCCGGCGAACAGCTCGTCGCCCGGCGTGCGCCAGAAGACCCTTATCAGTCGGTCACGGCCCAGGATCGCGGCGGGCACCCCGCTGATCCGGGCCCCGGGTAACTCCGTCCACGGGGACCAGCTCAGGTCTCTGTTCTGCCGGATGGACAGGAGAGTGTGGTTCCGGCCCTCGGCGAGGACGATCAGCCGGCCGTCCGGGCGGGCGACCACGGCCGGATCGTCGACGAGGGTGCCTCCCAGCGACTGAAAGGCACCCCAGTCCGTTCCGGGTGTGGTCACACCGCTTCCCCCTTCCCCTGTTCACTAAGGCCGCCACACACAAAGGCCCCGCACACGAAGTCGCCGTATCCGAAGGGTCTCAGCCGGACACAACGACACGCCCGGACCGGCGGGACGAACACACCATCGGGGGAACGGGGTTTGGGCGGAAGGAGAGAGCGGCGGCGCCTCAGCCGTCGAAGCTCGCGAAGTACGTCGCCGCCATGTCGTCGTCACCGTGCCCCTGGGCCTCCGCCCGGCGGAACCGCTCGGCGGACGCCGCCGCCACATCCAGCCGTACGCCCGCCGACTCCCCCGCCTCCACGATCAGCCGGGCGTCCTTGCCCGCCGTGGCGACCGAGAAGCTCGGGGTGTAGTCGCCGTCCATGATGACGGCGGACTTGGCATGGAGATAACCGCAGTCCAGACCGCCGCCGGCGATGGCCTCCAGGAAGTACCGCGGGTCCACGTCGAGGCCCTTGGCCAGGGCGAGCGCCTCGGCCGTGCCGTTGGTGAGCGTGATCACCCAGCTGTTGCACACGAGCTTCAGACGGCTGGCGGCGCCGGTGGAACCGTCGTCGTCCAGCCAGACGGTACGGCTGCCGATGGCGTCGAGCACGGACGCGAGCGGGGCGCGCGCGTCCCCGGGGCCCGCGGCCAGGATCAGGAGCTCGCCGTTCTCAGCGGGGGCCTTGGTGCCGAGCACGGGTGCGTCGACGAAGACCAGTCCGTGATGCCGGGCCAGATCGGCGAGTGAGGCGATGGCACCGACGCCCACGGTCGTCGTCTGGAGCCAGATGGCGCCGGGCCGCAGCCCCGGGCCGGCGGCCGTCACGGCCTCCACGACAGCGGGGCCGTCGTACACCATCGTGAGGACGACATCCGCGTCGGCGACGGCTTCGGCGGGGGTCGCGAAGGCCCGCGCGCCGTCGGGGACGAGCGCTTCGGCCTTGGCGGGGGTGCGGTTCCAGACGCGGACGTCATGTCCGGCGCGGCAGAGATTACGGGCCATCGCGGCGCCCATGATGCCGGTGCCGAGGACAGCTACTGCGAGGTGATCAGCCATGGGACCACGGTAGGACGCGAGGGCCCCGCCCGCTCACACGACCTGGTGCAACCAGCGGACCGGGGCGCCTTCGCCCGCGTACCGGAACGGTTCGAGCTCGTCGTCCCACGGTTTGCCGAGCAGCTTGGCGACCTCCGCCGCCAGCTGGGTCTCGCCCTGCTGGGAGCGCGCGAGCGCGGCGCGCAGCCGGTCCTCGGGGACCAGGATGTCGCCGTGCATACCGGTGACGGCGTGGAAGATGCCCAGATCGGGCGTGGCGCTGTAGCGCTCGCCCTCGGCGGTGGCGCAGGGTTCCGCCGTGACCTCGAAGCGGAGCATCTGCCAGCCGCGCAGGGCGGAGGCGAGTTCGGAGGCCGTGCCCGCCCGGCCCTTCCAGGAGACCTCGGCTCTCCAGGTGCCCGGCGACGCCGGCTGCCGGATCCAGTCGAGCTGGACCCGCAGACCGAGCACTCCTGCCACCGCCCATTCGATGTGCGGGCACATCGCGCGTGGTGCGGAGTGAATGTACAGAACTCCACGTGTCGTCACCGGGACCTCCAGTGTGGGACGAGGTTCGCCTTTCCCAGCGGCCTCAGTAAACAGCATCGGGAGTGAAACTCCGCAAAAGGGACAGCATGTGACGTGATGTAATTTACCGGAGCCAAGAGAACGGACACCTCTGGTTCGACGTGGAAAAACTACCGTGCGGCGGGGTGCCCGCGGTGACGTACGGTCGGTCCCGGGGGCGATATGCGCGAAGCTTTCACTCGGCAGGACGCCACCGGATGCCTGACGACGCCAGACTTCTCAAAAGGATGCCAAAGAGGACGCCAACGGGAGGGACCTTGATGCGGAAGAGCCTTCGGAGCCGGAGCGGGAGCGGCGGTCGGAGCGGGGATCGCGGCCCGGCCCGGAACGGCCGAGGGCGGCGGTCACGCGCCGGAACAGCCGCCGCGACCGCCACTTTACTGGCCGTGACCGGGCTGCTGACCGGTTGCGGCGTCTTCGGCGGATCCTCGTCCGACAGGGAGGCCGAGCGCTCCGCCCCCTCCGCGCGCCCGCCCCTGTGGAACCGCGCCCCGGCTTCGGTGGCGGCGGTCGGTGACTCCATCACCCGTGGCTTCGACGCGTGTGTGGTGCTCGCCGACTGCCCGGAGGTGTCCTGGTCGACGGGTACGGACAGCAAGGTGCGCAGCCTGGCCCTGCGGCTGCTCGGCGCTCCGGCGGCCAAGGAGCGCAGCTGGAACCACGCCGCGACCGGCGCCAAGATGTCCGATCTCCCGGGCCAGCTGGCGCAGGCCGCGCAGAACAAACCCGAGCTGGTCACGATCATGGTGGGCGCCAATGACGCCTGCCAGGACACGGCGAAGCAGATGACACCGGTCGCCGACTTCCGTAAGTCGTTCGAGGCGTCGATGCGCCAGTTGCGTGCCGGGGCGCCCAAGGCGCAGGTGTATGTGTCGAGCGTGCCCGATCTGAAGCGGCTCTGGTCGACCGGCCGGGGCAATCCGCTGGGCCGGCAGATCTGGAAGCTGGGGATCTGCGCCACGATGCTCGGGGACTCGCAGAACATGAGCAAGCTGGCGCAGGACCGGCGGAACATGGTGTACGAGCGGGTCGTGGCGTACAACAACGTGCTGAAGGACGTGTGCGCGAAGGATCCGCGCTGCCGGTACGACGGCGGTGCGGTCTTCGACTTCCGGTTCACGGGCGACCAGTTGAGCCACTGGGACTGGTTCCATCCCAGCAAGGACGGGCAGAGCCGGCTGGCGGAGATCGCGTACCGCAATGTGACGGCCGTGAAGCCGCCCGTCTAGCCCGGCGGCCCGGCCGGATGCCTTCGAGGAGCCCGGGTGGCCCCGGCAGGGTTTTCCCGGGGCTCCCGGGCGTAGGGTTCTCGATCGTGACTGCCATGAACACGGAGCGCGTCGGTGCGACCGGTGAGGGTACGCCCGTCCACCGCTGGACCCTCGAACGGGCCGGTACCCGGCTACGTCTGCTGACGTACGGCGGCGTCGTGCAGTCGGTCGAGATACCCGACCGGAACGGCACCGTCGCCAATGTGGTGCTCGGCTTCCCGGATCTCCAGGGCTATCTGGGCGCCGGCGGACCGTACTTCGGGGCGCTGGTGGGCCGGTACGCGAACCGCATCGGGGGCGCGGCCTTCACCCTCGACGGACGGACCTACCGGCTCGCGCCCAACGACGGGCCGAACAGTCTGCACGGCGGTGAGCGGGGCTTCGACCGGCGCGTGTGGGACGCGGAGCCTGCCGGGGACCACGGGGTGCGGCTGTCGCGGATCAGCCCCGACGGCGAGGAGGGCTTCCCCGGCCGGCTGGACATCTCGGCGACGTACACACTGGACGCGGACGGCGCGCTGCGGATCGACTACCGCGCGGTGACGGACGCCCCGACCCATGTGAACCCGACGAATCACACCTACTGGAATCTGGGCGGCGCGGACAGCGGCCCCGCGACCGGCCACGAACTGCGCATCGCGGCGGGGCACATCACGCCGGTGGACGACACCGCCGTACCGACCGGGAAGCGGGATCCGGTCGGCGGCACCCGCTTCGACTTCCGCGCGCCGCGCCCGGTGGGCTCGGGCTACGACCACAACTTCGTGCTGGACGGGACGGATCCGGCGGCCGAGCTGTACGACCCGGTGTCGGGCCGGGTGCTGACCGTGACCACCACGGAGCCGGGCATGCAGCTCTACACCGGCGACCACTTCGACGGCGAGCCGTACGGTCCCGGGGACGGAATCGCCCTGGAGACACAGCACTTCCCGGACTCCCCCAACCGGCCCGCGTTCCCGAGCACGGTGCTGCGGCCGGGCGAGGTGTTCGTCTCGACCACGACGTTCGGTTTCGGCGTCCGGTAGAAGAGGTACGGGTACGGCCCCGGGGCGGTGTCAGGTCCGCCCCGGGGCCGTCACGTCGCGTACGTGCCCCTGCGTCTCGTCCGTTCCCCTGTGTCTCGTCCCTCTCGCCCGCTACGCCCGCGCGTCCACCAGGGAACTCAGCCGGCGGTCGGCGACGGACCGGCCCGCCTGGACCTCGTACGTACCGGGGACGAGCGACCAGGAGCCGGACTCCTCGTCCCAGATCTCGAAGGCCCTGCGCCGCAGCGGGATCCGCACCTCGACGGTCTCGCCCGGTCCGGCCTCGACCGAGGCGAAGCCGGCCAGCCAGCGGGCCGGGCGCTCCACGGTGTCGTCCACCGGGGCCAGATAGATCTGGACGACCTCGCGCCCCTTGCGGATACCGGTGTTGCGCAGCCGTACGCGTGCGTCGTCCGTGGTGGCCGCGATCGTCTCGTACTCCCAGCCGGTGTATCCGAGGCCGTGGCCGAACGGGTACGCGGGGGCCACGCCCGACCGCTCCCAGGCCCGGTAGCCGATGAAGACACCTTCGCTGTACCGGAGTTCGCCGTCGGCCGGGGTGGTGGCCGAGACCGGTACGTCCGCCAGCGCGACCGGCCAGGTGGTGGGCAGCCGGCCGCCCGGCTCGACCGCGCCGAGCAGGACGTCGGCGAGTGCGGCGCCGCCCTCCTGGCCGGGGAACCAGCTGAGCAGTACCGCCGCCACGTCCTCGCGCCACGGCATTTCGACCGGGGAGCCGGTGTTGACGACCACGACGGTGTTCGGGTTGACGGCGGCGATCGCGCGCACGAGATCGTCCTGGCGGCCCGGGAGCCTGAGGTTCTCGCGGTCGAAGCCCTCGGACTCGACGCGTTCGGTGGTGGCGACCACCACGACGGCCGTGCCCGCGGTACGGGCCGCCTCGACGGCCTCGGCGATCAGTGCGTCCGGGTCGTGCCGTGGGCCGAGGTGGAGCAGCGAGAACGCGACGGCCCTGATCGGGGCGTCCGGGATCTTGTGGACGGTGTACCGCAGCGAGACGGTGACGCGCTCGCCCTCGGTCAGCTCCGCGCGGGCGCGCTCCGCCCGCCGGCCGAAGAACGCCTCGAACGGGTCGGACGCGGCGACGAGTTCCTCCGTACCGTCGAAGAGGACCCGGCCGCCGACGGTGAGGACGAAGCCGCCGAGACCGCGCGTGCCGAAGGTGTGCTCGCCGCTCTCGCGCGGGGTGAAGGTGCCCGTCATCTCGACGGTGTGCAGTTCCTCGTGGGTGACGCCGTCGGGCAGGTCGCTGCCCGCCCACTGCACCCGGCCGCCGGGGACGGTGGAGGTCCCGAGGATCCGTCCGTCCGCCGCGCGGCAGACGGCGGTCAGCTCGAAGCCGGTGCCCGCGTCGACGAGTTCGTCGTTGGGGTCGGCGCCGAGGGAGTAGGTCAGGGAGCCGTCGGGAAGGGCGGCGGTGAGGCCGTCCAGCGGGGAGACCACATGGTCGGGGAAGACCACGGCGGAGCCGCCGCCGAGCACCCGGGCGTCGCGCGCCGGGGCGCCGCTGAGCGCGACGGTACCGGTCCTCGCCGGATCGATCGGAAGGGCCGGGTGGCCGGCGTCGTCGTCTCCGGCCGCCCCGGCGTGTGCCCGTGGCTCGTTGCGTACGAGGACGAAGGAGCGGCGCGCGATCTCACGGGCGAGCGCGTCGCCGTCGACCGGCGCGGGAAGGGCGGTGACGGCGGCGGGGGCGCCGTCGAGGATGCCGACCCGGGCGGCGAGCAGCAGCACCCTCCGTACGGCGTCGTCGACCGCGGACTCCGTCACCTCACCGGCGCGGACGGCGGCGACGAGCGCCTCGCCGTAGACCGTGCGCGGTCCCGGCATCGCGACATCGAGGCCGCCGAGCAGGGCGCCGACGGTGGAGCGTGCCGCCAGCCAGTCGGAGACGACATAGCCGTCGAAGCCCCACTCACCGCGCAGGACCTCGTTCTGGAGATAGCGGTGTTCGGTCATCGTCGCGCCGTTGACCTGGTTGTACGCGGCCATGATGCCCCAGGGGTGGGCGTTGGCGACGATGGCCTCGAAGGGGGCGAGATACAGCTCGCGCAGCGGGCGCGGGGCGACGATGTTGTCGACGGTGAAGCGGTCGGTCTCGGCGTCGTTCGCGACGAAGTGCTTGACGGTGGTGCCGACTCCGCCGTCCTGGACGCCCCGCACATAGCCCGTGCCGATCTCGCCGGTGAGGTACGGGTCCTCGCTGTACGCCTCGAAGTGGCGGCCCCCGAGCGGTGAACGGTGCAGATTCACGGTGGGCGCCAGCAGTACGTGCACGCCCTTGCGGCGGGCCTCCTGCGCGAGCAGGCGGCCTGCCCTGCGGGCCAGTTCCGGATCCCAGGAGGCGGCGAGAGCGGTCGGCGACGGCAGCGCGACGGACGGGTCGTCCGCCGTCCACCGCACCCCGCGGACCCCGATCGGGCCGTCGGACATCACCAGGGACGCCAGCCCGATCTCCGGGAGCGCGGGCAGGGACCACATGTCCTGGCCTGCCAGCAGCCTCGCCTTGGCGTCCAGGTCCAGCTTGCCGAGCGCCGCCTCGACGGCCGCCTCGCGTGCGTGACCGGCCGGGGTGCCGGATGCGTCTGCCACTGCCGTACCTCCTCGTCGAAGTCTCTCCGTCTCTCCGCCGGATGGTCGCACAGCGATCCTGGCCGCGCGGAGTGGTCCCACCACGTGACCGCACGTCGGTCCTCGTGTGTGGGCGTTCCTGTGTGTGGGCGGTCCTCGTGTGTGCGTGCCGCATGCCGGGTTCAGGGGGCCCATGGTCATCCGCCCTGTCCGGAGGTGATACTTCCGCCACCCGACGGAAGGACTCTCCCGTGAGACTCATGAGGCCCCTGGGCCACATACGTGTACGCCCCGAACTGCTCGGGCTCGTACTCCTCACCACCACCGCGCTCGCCCTCGGTGCCCCGCCCCCGCCCGCCGCCGCGCAGCCGCTCGCGGCTCAGCCGGCCCCCGCGCGGTCCGCCACCGCCGCTGCCACCGCCACCACCGCCGCGTTCACCGTCGAGGAGCGGCGGCTTGACCTCGCCGTACCCCAGGAGATCCTGCGGCGCAGCGGCTTCGACGCCGTGGCGCCGGACTTCGTACGGTCGTTGCGCGGCGCGGACTCGTACGCCGAGGCCGAGCGGGCCGTCGTACGGAGCGGTGGGCGGCTGTGGCAGCGGGCGGTGGACCGGGCGCAGGGCCGCGGGCCCGCGCGTGGCGATCTGAGCCGGGACGACGACCGGCCACTGTACTGGGCACGGCTCGCGCTCACCCGTGAACTGCGCCAGTGGCAGCCGGAATTCGGCCTCTCCGAGACCGCGCGGACGGCGCTGCTCGGGAAGCTGGAGCGCTCCTCGCGCGGTCAGGACTCCATGGACTTCCCGGCACGCGGCGCCGCCAAGGGCGTCAAGCGGATCGTGCTGACCGGTTTCGATCCGTTCACCCTGGACCGTGACATCCGGATCAGCAACCCGTCCGGGGCGACGGCTCTGGCGCTGGACGGCACGGTGATCAGGACCGCCGACGGGCCCGCCCGTATCGAGACGGCCGTCTTCCCCGTCCGCTGGGGGGACTTCGCCGACGGCACCGTCGAACAGGCCCTGCGCGGGCCGCTGTCACGGGCCGACCTCTTCACCACGGTCAGCCAGGGCCGCGTCGGGCGGATCGATGTCGAGCGCTTCAACGGCGCCTGGCGCGGCGGGTTCGGGGACAACGAGAACGTCTCGGAGACCGGGCTCGTGCCGGTGAGCGATCAGGCCTCGCAGCCGCAGTGGACGACGACCAGCCTCCCGTACCGCGCGATCGTGGCGGCGGACACCGGCCGCTTCCCGGTGTACGACAACACGTCGGTCACCGAGGTCCCGGCGGGCGGGACCGCGCCGGTGGTACGGCCGGACGGACCGACGCCCGGCTCCGCGGCCCGCGCCGGGGGCGGCGGCGACTATCTGTCCAATGAGATCGCGTACCGCGCGACGCTGCTCCGCGACCGGCTGGGGCTGGGTATTCCGGGCGGCCATGTGCACACGCCGGTGCTCCAGTTCGGGGCGGGGAACACCGATCCGGCGACGGGGACCGTGACGGACCCGGAGTTCGTACAGAACAGGCTGGACATCATCGCGCAGCTGCGGGCGATCGTCACGGTGGCCGCCGAAGACTCCTGAGCCTCCTGGTTCGTCCGGGACACCTGAGGCGCACAACGAGACACCTGAGGTGCACAGAAGGCGGAACGCACAGCGCCGTCCGGTCCTGGCCCCTGCCGGATCGGACGGCGCTACGGCCGTCGGCCGCTACTCGTCCCTCACTTGTACTCGTCCCTCACTTGTCCATGGCGAGCGGTACGCCCGGCCGACGCGCGCCCTGTCCGCCGTTCGCGGCGTCGTCGTCCGCGGACGCGTCCTCGGGCTCAGCCGTCAGCTCGCGCACCATCAGGGTCGCCCCCGCCACCGCGCCCGGCATCAGGAAGACCGCCACGAACGGGACGAGGAAGGCGAGCGTGAGCGGGACACCGAAGCCGAGGGTGAGCATCCGGCGGCCCCTGAGCAGCCGGAGGCGCTCCTTCAGCTCGACACCACGACGCTGGAGCGCCACCGCCGTCAGCTCCTCCGCCAGGAAGAAGCCGGAGACGCAGAAGCCGAGCACGGGAATGACCGTCTGCCCGACGACCGGAATGAAACCGAGTGCGAAGAGCAGCACGCCGTACAGCGCCACCCGTACCAGGATCCGCAGACTGTCCCGGGCGGAGATCCACAGGTCGCGCCAGAGCGGCAGCTCCGACTGCGGGACCTCGCCGCCCTCCGCGCGGTCGACCTCCTCGGAGAGCGATTCGTAGAAGGGCTGGCCGACCAGCAGCGTCACGGCGGTGAAGGTGATCACCGCGAGGAACAGCCCGAGCACGAAGAGCAGCACGGTCAGGGAGCCCCGGAAGAGACCGAGCCAGGGCGAGGACCAGTCGTCCGCGAAGGGGGTGGCCCAGGCCGTCAGATCGTCGGCGCCGTAGGCGAGGCCGACGAGCGCCCCCGCATACAGGACCAGGGTGACCAAACCGGGCAGCAGTCCGAATCCGAACCACCGGCCGTGGCCCGCGACCCAGCGCTGGCCTTTCATCAAGTAGCCGAAGCCGGCGCCGAGATCATGCATGGGTGCAGCCTACCGGCTGTATACGGACCCCTCTTGATGTTCGCGTGAGTAACCGGTAGACCCTGCGTACCGATCAACGTCGATCGACACCGATCATTTTTGATCGCCCTGAGGGGATCACCTCCGCGGTGATCGCCTCTGCGGCGATCACTTCCGCTGTGATCGCTTCCGCCGTGATCGCCCGCCGCCCGCCTCTGACGTTGCCGTCACTCCCGAATACCCGGAGGAACAGACGCATGGGGATACCCAGACCCGTCCTGCTCACCACCGCCGTCAGCGCCGTCGCCGGCGCCCTGCTGCTCACTCCGCTCCCCGCGACCGCCGCCCCCGGCCGGGACACGCAGCGGCCGCACCCCGTCAGGGAGAACGGCGGCCACGACACCGCCGCCACCGCGCTCCAGAAGACCACCGGCACCGTCGGCACACCCGCGCCTCCCGCGCTGCGCAAGGACGGCGGCTACCCCCGGCGTACGGTCCTCGACGCGCCGCCCGAGAACCCCGCCGACAAGTCGATCAAGCTGGGGCTGGCCCCGTACCACTCACTCGCTCCCCGGCTCAACGCCCTCCAGAAGCTGAGCGATCGCGTCAGCGTGGAGGTCGCGGGCCGGTCCGCGGCCGGCCATGAGCTGTATCTCGTCACCGTCACCGCGCCCGAGAGCTCCCGCGAGTCCCGCGAACAGGAGCGGATGCGCGAGCTGATCGAGGACGCCCCGGCGACCGCCGCCAAGGACCGCCGGATCAAGTCCTCGTACAAGACCCCGGTCTTCATCAACAACAACATCCACGGCAATGAGTGGGAGGGCACCGACGCCGCCCTGAAACTCATCGAGGAGCTGGCGAAGGCGAAGGACGGCAGAACGGCCGGTCTGCTCGCCAAGAACCGGATCTATCTCAATGTGACCGCCAACCCCGACGGCCGGATCGCCGGAACCCGCGCCAACGGCAACGGCTTCGACCTCAACCGCGACTTCATCACCGCCTCGCAGCCCGAGTCGCAGGCCATCCGGCAGATCGCGGTCGACAAGCGGCCCGCCGTCATGCTGGACCTGCACGGCTATGTCAACGGCACGCTGATCGAGCCGACGACGCCGCCGCACGGCGAGAACTACGAGTACGACCTCTTCCTGAAGAACAGCTACGCCAACGCCCTCGGCATGGAGAAGGCGGTGAACGATCTCGGCTACACCCCCGCCGAGGACGGCGTCCAGCCGCCCGTCATCCCCTTCCGCGACCAGCAGGAGGGCTGGGACGACTGGCCGCCGATCTTCACCCCGCAGTACATGGCGTTCCAGGGCGCGGTGGCCTCGCACACCGTCGAGTTCCCGATGCGCGTGAACAACAACGACTACAACACCCTGCCGGTGGAGGAACTGCGCAGGCGCTCCGCGATCAACACCGACATCGCGGGCGCGGTGATGCGCGCGACCCTCGACTACACGCTCGACCACCGCACATCGGTGATCGCCGACCAGATCGAGACGTTCCGGCGGGGCGTGGCGGGCGAGGCGCAGCGGCCGGTGTCCGAGGAGACGGTGCCGGGCGTGCCGGGCATCGGACCGGAGGACGTGTACACCACGTCCTTCCCGCGCGCGTATGTGATCCCGGCGGGCCAGGGGCAGCGCTCGGCGACCGCGGCGGCCCGGCTCGTGGACCATCTGGTCGCCAATGACGTACGGGTGGAGCGCGCCCGCGCAGGCTTCCGGCTGGCGGGACGCTCGTATCCGGCGGGCTCGTACATCGTCGACATGCACCAGGCCAAGCGCGGCATCGCCAACGTGATCCTCGACGAGGGCCGTGACATCAGCGCGGACGTCTCCGCCATGTACGACATCTCGGGGTGGAGCCTCGGGCTGCTGTGGGGCGCGAGCGTCGACAAGATCCAGCAGGCCGGTGGCGGGCTGCACATCCCGGCGCGTCCGGTCCAGGCCGCGTCCCCGGCCGGGGCGGTGACGGGTCAGGGCGATCTGCGGCTGCGCCTGGACGACCCGAAGGATCTGGCCGCCCTCAACTCCCTGCTCGGGCAGGGCGTGAAGGTACGCAGGGCGGCGGACGGTTCGGCGATCGTGCCGGCCTCGGCCCGTCGTCAGGCGGCCGTCCTGGCCGACCGTTACGGCGTCGCCTTCACCGCCACCGGGGAGAAGGGCTCCGGGACGGTGGCCCGTACGCGCGTCGCGGCGGCGGTGACGCCCGGCGAGCAGTTCGCCCTGCGGGAGATGGGCTTCGAGGTGCTGCCGGTGTCGACCGCGACGCTGAACGCGGGCTTCGACTGGTCGAAGGCGGATGTCCTGTACGTCTCCTCCGGCCTCCAGTACGGCGCGCTCAACCCGGCCGCGCGCTCGGCCCTGGACGGCTTCCTCTCCAAGGGCGGGGGCGTGGTCACGCTCGGTTCGGCGGGGGCGGCCTTCAACACCGCCGCGGGTCTGCTCGCGGCCAGGCCGGTCGCGGGCAACGGCGACGCGAACGGTGTGGTGCGGGTGACCAACGCGGGTGGCCCGATCACCGGTGGCGCCCCGGCGCACACCTTCGTCTACTCACCGCTGTGGTTCACCGACCTCGGTCCCGGGGTGCGGACCGAGCAGTCGTACGGCACCGGCGGTCCGCTGGTGTCCGGCCACTGGCGCGCGAAGGAGGACGGTACGGGCGGCCCCTCGGCCGCGGCGGGCCGGGCCTCGGTCGTCAGCGGTACGTCCGCCAAGGGCGGGTCCGTGGTGCTGTTCGGTACGGAGCCGCTGTTCCGTGACCACCCGAAGGGGCTCTTCTCGCAGGTCGGCCGCGCCCTGCTGGGGGCGGCCGGCTGAGTCCTCACGGCGCGCCACAGTGATGCGGTGACGCCGTGACGCCGTGGCTCCTGGGGCCGTTCCCGCGTGGTGCGGGGACGGCCCCCGCGGCGTTGTTCAGACCGGGTTCAGCCGCCACTGCTGGCAGGTCGTGCCCAGCCAGGGCCACTGCTGTACGTCCGCTCCGTCCGCCGTCGAACAGCCCGCGACCTCCGCGACCTTGCCGCTGCGGGCCCCGACGAGCCGCACCCAGCCGCCCTGGTCGGTGACGACGAGACGGAAGGACTGGCAGATCGTGCCGAGCCAGGACCACTGGCGCAAAGCGGCCCCGTCCGCGACGGAACAGGCCGCCGTGTCCAGCACCTTCCCACTGGCGGCGTTGACCAGCCGGCTGGTCTCATCGCCGAGTTCCTCGACGCGCCAGCGCTGACGGACGCCGCCGTGACAGGCCCACTGGAGGACGTTCGCGCCATCGGCGACCGAACCGTCCTCCACTTCAAGGCACTTGCCGCTGCGCCGGTTCACGAGTGTGTACGCCGTGGGGGTGGCCGCGCGTTCGCCGGAGGCCCCGGCGAGCGCGGCGCCCGGCGGAGAGAGGCCACCGTCCGGCGTCGGCGCGGTGGCGTCCGGCAGCCTGCCGTCGTCGAGCTGCTCCCGGTAGGCGTACGGGCCCATGGGGTCGGCGCCGGCGCTCTCCAGTACGTGCACGCGCCTGGTGGGTCGGTAGTCCGCGATGCCCTGGCCGGCCACGTAGTACAGATACCAGCGGCCGTCCCGGAAGTGGATCCGGGGCGCCCCCATGTGGCAGCAGCGCGAGGAGGTGGAGTCCGTCCAGACCCGCACGCCCGGCGCGGTCGAGAGCCCGGCCGGAGTGGGCGATGTGCGCATGGTCAGCTCCGACGTACGGGACGCCGTGAGCAGGTAGTAGTCGCCGTCGTAGTACTGGATCCAGGGATCTGCGGCCACGGCGGGCGGGGGGACGAACGCGGTGAAGGCGGCGAAGACGGCGAGCGACAGGGCCAGAAGGAGCGTGGTTCTGCGAGGGGTGCGGCTCACGCGGATTCTCCTTACGGCGGGCGAAGGGGGGTGGGGCGCGCGGGACATGGAGCCGTTCGGCATGCCGAATCACGGTCACGACCGCGAACGGGAAGCTAGAGTCGAAGCGCTTCCGCGTCAACGGTCGGAAACGGACAGGACGCGAACGGAGACGGCGCGAGCGGACATGGCGCGAGCGGACATGGCGCGAGCGGACATGGCGCGAGCGGACATGACTGAGGGCCGCACCCCGGTCAGGGGTACGGCCCTCGGCCAACAGGCCGTCCGTCAGGCGACGGAGAGCTCGACCTTGATGTTGCCGCGCGTGGCGTTGGAGTAGGGGCACACCTGGTGCGCCTTCTCCAGCAGATCCTTGGCGGTGGCCTCGTCCACGTTCGGGATGGAGGCGATCAGCTCGACCTCAAGACCGAAACCGCCGGTCTCCAGCTTGCCGAAGCCGACCTTGGCCGTCACCGTCGAGCCGGAGATGTCGGCCTTCGCCTGACGGGCGACCACACCGAGCGCACCCTGGAAGCAGGCGCTGTACCCGGCGGCGAACAGCTGCTCCGGGTTGGTACCGGCGCCGTTGCCACCCATCGACTTGGGCGGGTTGACGATGACGTCGAGCTGACCGTCGTCACTGGAGACGCGGCCGTCACGGCCGTTCTCCGCGGTGGCGACGGCGGTGTAGAGGACATCGATCTTCTGGATGGTCATGCGGTGCGTTCCTCCTGTTGTACGCCGCGACTCGCGCCCACGGACCGCGGCGGCCTGGTGACGAGCCTAGTGCGTCGGGCCGTTGAGCGTGACGATCATCTTCCCGGTGTTGTCACCGCGAAGCACGCCGAGGAAGGCGTCGAAGCCGTTCTCGATGCCCGCGACCGAGGTCTCGTGGTACTTCAGCTCACCGGAGGCGAGCCAGCCCGCGACGTCCTTCACGAACCGCGGCCGCAGACCGAAGTGGTCGGTGACGATCATGCCCTGGAGACGCAGCCGCTTCCCGATGGCCAGGGCCAGGTTGCGCGGGCCCGGCGCCGGATCGGTGGCGTTGTACTGCGCGATCGCACCGCACAGCGTGACGCGTCCATGGGTGTTGAGCGTGGAGAGCGCGGCTTCGAGGTGGTCGCCGCCGACGTTGTCGAAGTAGACGTCGATGCCGTCGGGCGCCGCCGCCTTGAGCTGGTCCCTGACGGGGCCCTTCTTGTAGTTGAAGGCCGCGTCGAAGCCGTACTCCTCGGTGAGGAGCCTGACCTTCTCGTCGGAGCCCGCCGAACCGATCACCCGCGAGGCGCCCTTGATCCTGGCCAGTTGGCCGGCCTGGCTGCCGACGGCTCCGGCCGCTCCGGAGACGAAGACGGCGTCGCCCTCCTTGAAGGAGGCGGTCTCGAAGAGGCCCGCGTAGGCGGTGAGTCCGGTCGCGCCCAGCACACCGAGGTACGCGGAGAGCGGGGCGAGGGAGGCGTCGGCCTTCGTGCCGTGCTCGGCCGGGAATTCGGCGTACTCGCGCCAGCCGAGACCGTGCACGACATGGTCGCCGACGGCGAACCCCTCGGCGCGGGAGGCGATGACCTCACCGACCGCGGCGCCGTCCATCGGCTTGTCCAGCTGGTACGGGGGTACGTACGACTTCACGTCGTTCATCCGTCCCCGCATGTACGGGTCGACCGAGAAGTGGAGGTTGCGGACCAGGATCCGGCCCTCACCCGGCTCGGTCACGGGTCGCGCAGGGCGACATCGCCCGGTTCGGGCCAGCCGTGGGGGCGGGCCACGAGAAACCAGGCGCGGCCGGACTCGGGAAGTGCGGTCATCGTGCGGAGCCTCCTCAGACAGTTCTGCGGCGGTGAGCCACGGGTACCAGGTCAGGGAACCCGAGAGAAGCTTCACCACATGAAACAACAATGCTCATGAATATTTCATGCTGTCAAGTAACGGAGTACCCTGGTGTCCATGGCCACTCCACGAAGAGACCCACTCACCCTTGAGGTCGTCGAACTCATCGGCACTGTCGTGGCGCGGTACTACGAGGAGTACGAGCAGGCCGCGGCACGGCACTCCCTCACCGGCGCGCAGGCGCGCGTCCTGGGGCTGCTGTCCCTGGAGCCGCTGCCCATGCGCGGAATCGCGCGGAAGCTGAAGTGCGAACCGTCCAATGTCACCGGCATCGTGGACCGGCTCGAAGCGCGCGGCCTGGTGGAGCGCCGGCCCGACCCGGCCGATCGCCGGGTGAAGCTCGCCGCCCCCACGGAGGAGGGCAGCGCGACCGCGACCCGGCTGCGCGACTCGCTGGACTTCGCGCGCGAGCCGCTCGCCGCGCTGTCCGACGAGGAGCGCGGGGTGCTGCGCGACCTGCTCAAGCGGATGCTGGGCGAGACCGTGCTCTGAGAGCCACGCCGAGAGCCACGGCCGGCGCACTCCGAGCGCGGCCGGAGAGCCCGTCGGAGACAGAACCGTCAGAGACAGAAGAAGATGATCCAGCTACAGGTCTCGGACGGCGTGGGAGAGGGCGCGGGCGGCGGCGGTGGCGGCGGGTCCGCCGAGGTCGGTCCGTCCGAGGTGGGCTCGTCCGTCGGCTCCGCGGGACCGGTCGTACCGGACTCCGGGTCGTCGGCCCCCGGCGACTCGGGCCCGTCCGTGGCCGTCTCCCCGGTCTCGGGCGTACTGGAGGCCGACGGCGATTCCTCGACCTCCTCCGGCGCGCTCGGAGCGCCGCTGCCGTCCGTGCGCACCTTCCCGCCCGCACTCGTGCCCGAGGCCGGTCCCGGGGTCGTGGGGACACCCGGATCGTCGGGCGCGACCGGGCGCTCCGTGTCCTGCGGACCGCCGTCGAAGTCGACGGGCGTCTCCTCCTTCACGGCGGTGGCGTTGTCGTTGCGCGAGGACTCCCTCGCCAGTTCGGCCAGGCTCAGCGCGCCCGCCGCGAGGATCACGCCGAGCGTGGCGATCAGAAGCCTGCGGCCCCGCCTGCTGCGTGCCCGGCGCGGACCGGTACGGCGCGGGGCCTTGTCCCGCGCGCCCTTCCCCCGCCCGGCTCTGCGGGAGGAGCCCTTGCGGCGCGAGGAGCCGGGGCGCGGCGCGGGGTCGTCCGGACGGTCGTGACCGACAAGTCCGTAGTCACTCACCCCGTGGTCACTCACGGGCGTGTCGCCGTACTCTCCGTGACTCTCGGTTTCCCTGTCGTATCCGCCCGGGAGGCGGCTGTGGTGCGACCCGGGGTGGACAGGGCGGTGCTGCCGCAGCTCCTCGGCGGGGGTCCCGCATCCTGCGCAGATCAGTGCGCCGTTGAGGTGCCGACGGCACTGTGGGCAGTAGTCCATGGCGCCCCGCAGATTATGCGGCGGCGGCACGGCTGACGTGGCGAGGTTGTGAGGATCGTGTGTGAAGCGACGGGTCCGGGGCGTGTCTGCCCACGTCTGTTCGTGTCTGCCCGGTTGGGGACCGCCCCACGGACACGGGAGAGGATGGCGGTATGACGTCCACCGGGCCGTTCGGGCCGCTCGACTTCCAGCTCGTCCTGCTGCGCCGGATGGCCGATCACCAGCCGGAGCTGGTCGACGAGGCCCGCCACGAGCTGGGCGTGTCCCTGGCCGGCATGCGAGAGGCCAACCGCCGCTGGCAGGCGATGGTGCGCTCGCCCCGGACGCGCGGCTCGCTGTCCCGCTACCGATCCGTACTCGGTGCGCCGGAGCGGACCTCCCGGCGCGTGATCGGCGATCTGGAGTGCGACGCCCTGCTGTGGCCCGTGCCGCTCTGGCCCGATCTGCGCTTCGAGGTGATGGTGGCGCCCGGCGGCGCCGTCTGGAACGAATGGCTGGTCCGCGCTCCGGGGTCGGCGGGCCCCGAGTTGCGTACGGCGGACGATCTGCGCCCGTGGTGCTGCACGGTGGACGAGGTCGCGCGGGCCTTCCCGCCCGCCCGGCCGATGGAGGGCACCGCCCCGACCAGGATGCGGCTGGCCTTCACACCGCCCGACGGCCGCGCCCGCGTCGCGGAGTTCACCTGGGGACTGCTGCAACGCTGGTCCGACTAGACGAGCACGTCCCGTCCGGCCCCATCGGCCGCGACAGACGTGTGGGCCGACCGACCGTACGGCGGGTCCCCGCCACGCTTCCTGGCGCGCCGTCAAATCCGGACGCCCGTCTGGCGCAGCCCAGCGCGCGGGGCGTGCCCCGGCGCCGCACTATGCGAACAGGGCCGGCGGCCGCCGGTGATCCACTCAGCGCTCTCGGGAGAACCTGCCGTGACCGTCAGTCTTGAGCAGTTGCGACGTTGCCATATCGCCGTCGACCTGGGGGCCGCCCGGACCCGGGTCTTCGTGAAGGGGGCCGGGCTCGTCGTCGATGAGCCGAGCGCGGCCGCCCTCAATACCCGTACCGGCGCGCTCATCGCCGTCGGCGCCCTCGCCGAACAGATGACCGGCCGTACCCCCGACTACATCCGCGTCGCCCGCCCCATCAGCGGCGGCACCGTCATCGACATCGAGATGGCGCAGCGCATGCTGCGGCACCTGCTGGGCGACAAGCTCCGCCGCCAGCTGCGCCGCAAGCCCTGGCTGCGCGCCGCCGCCTCCACCCCGCACGACAGCGATCCGCTCGCCCAGCGCGCCGCCGTCGAGACCCTGGTCGGGCTCGGTGCGCGCCGGGTGGAACTGGTGGACACGCTGATCGCCGCGGCCGTCGGCTGCGGACTGCCCGTGGAGCAGCCGACCGCCACCATGATCATGGTGTGCGGCGCGGCGACCACGCAGGTCGCGGTGTTGTCGCTCGGCTCGATCGTCACGGCCGTACGGATCCCGGTCGGCGGCAACGCCATCGACCACGCGGTGATCCAGCACCTGCGCCACCAGCATGAACTGATGCTGCCCAGCCAGTCCGTACGCCCGCTTCAGCTGGCTCTCAGCAACAACGGGCTCACCGAGGGCGGCCCCACCAAGACGGAGATCCACGGCCGGGACGTGGCGACCGGAGTGGCCCGTTCGGTGATGGTGGACACCGCCGCCGTGCGGGAGGCCATCTACACCCCGCTGACCGCCGTCCTCGACGGCATCGGCAAGGTGCTGCGCGACTGCCCGCCCGATCTGGTGGCCGATCTCGGGGACCGGGGGATCATGATGGTCGGCGGCAGCGCGCTGCTTCCGGGGCTCGACCAGATGCTGCGTGACGCGACGGGCATGCCGGTCGCCATCGCGGAGCGCCCCGACATCTGCGCCGTGCTCGGACTCGGGGCGATGCTGGAGGGCAAGATCCAGCCGATGGTCCTGAATCCGATGGCCGACGCCGACGCCCACTGAGAGCGCGGCGGGACCGGTACGACGGTGACGACGGCGCGACGGGGCGATGAGCGAAGAGAGCCACGACGGCGAGGGCCACGGCGACCGTGAGGGCCACGGCGAGGACGAGCGCCGTGACGACGAGAGCCGTGGCGACGACGGCGCGACGACGCCCCGGCTGCCCACGCTGCTCGAGGCGGTGCTCGGTATCGGCACCGACCTCGAACTGCGCGCCACGCTCCAGCACATCGTCGACACCGCCGCCGACCTCATCGGCGCGCGGTACGGCGCGCTCGGTGTCCTCGACCCCGAGCGCGGCGGACTCACGGAGCTGTTCACGGCGGGGCTGAGCGACGCCGACCGGCAGCGCATCGGACGGCTCCCGGACGGAGACACCGGCGTTCTCGGTCTCCTCATCAAGGACCCGAGGCCGCTGCGGCTGGACGATCTGACGGCCGACCCCCGGTCCGCCGGGGTACCGCCCGGCCACCCCGCGATGCGCTCCTTCCTCGGTGTGCCGCTCCAGCTGGACAGCACGGTCCTCGGCAACCTCTATCTGACGGAGAAGCGGACCGGCTCGTTCACCGAACAGGACCAGAACCAGCTGCGCGTCCTGGCCTCGCAGGCGGCGCTCGCGATCGGCAACGCCAGGCTCTACGGGACGGCCCGGCAGCGCGAACGCTGGATCGAGGGGGCGGCGGCCGTCACCACCGCGCTGCTGACCGGCGAGAACGCCTCCGACGCGCTGGTCACGGTGGCCGAGTCGGCCCGGGTGCTCGCCGACGCGTACGCGGGCGTGGTGCTCCAGCCGACCGAGGAGGGCGGGATGGAGATCGTCGCCGCGTCCACGGTCGGCGACCCCGCCGGCATCGTCGGCACCACCATCGAGCCCGGCTCCCCCGTACTCGTTCAGCTCCTCGGCGGGGAGCCGGTGTTCATCGAGGACTCGTCGACCGATCCCCGGATGACCACGCATGTACGGGCGCGCTTCGGGCCGAGCATGATGCTGCCACTGGAGAGCGGCGGCAAGCTGATCGGCACCCTCGCGCTGCCGCGCCGCCGCGGTGGCCGTCCGTACCGCGCCGTGGACCGGCTGCTGGCCACCCAGTTCGCCTCGCAGGCCGCGCTCGCCCTGGTGCTCGCGGACTCGCAGCACGACCGGGAGCAGCTGGCCGTCTTCGAGGACCGCGACCGGATCGCCCGCGATCTGCACGATCTGGTCGTCCAGCGGCTCTTCGCCACCGAGATGATGCTGGAGTCGACCCGGCGGCGCGCGGCCTCCACGGACCTGGACGAGTTGCTCGGCCGGGCCGTGGACGAGCTGGACTCCACGATCCAGGAGGTCAGGACCACGATCTTCGCGCTCCAGCAGCCCCCTGCCGACGGTCCGGCGAGCGTGCGCGGGATGGTGCTGCGGGAGACGGGCGGCGCGGGGGCCGTGCTCGGTATCCGGCCGTCGGTGCGCTTCACCGGACCGGTGGACACGCTCGTGGGCGAACCGGAGGGCCGGAGCCTGCTGGCCGAACTGCGCGGCGCGCTCGCCGCCGCGCACCGGCGCGACGGGGTGACGGCGATCGGGGTGGAGGTCGACGCCGTGGCGCGGCTGGCCGACGGACGGACCGGAGTGCGGCTGATCGTCACGGACGACGGTCTGCGCGAGGACGGCGGCCGGGGGACGACGATGACCTGGGAGGCACCCCGCTGAGCCGCCCTGGGGATCCGGCCCGGCTCACCCGCCGGTCACGCGCTCGCGGAGGAGCGCAGCATCTCCCGCAGCGAGGACGTCAGCCGCGTCGCGAAGGCCTCCCGGGTCGCGTCGTCGACCGAGTCCAGGGACAGATACGGGTTGAGGTCCTCCAGCTCGACGAGCAGCAGCTCCCCGTCCGGGGCGCGGCAGGCGTCCACGCGCTGGATCCCGTGCTCCAGCCCGTTCCACTCGATGAACCGCCGCGCGAACGCCAGATCCGCGGGCCCGGCCTCGTACGGCGTGAGCGCCCAGCGCCGCTCGGGGTCCGGCGCGTACAGCGCGTACTGGAAGTCGTGGTCGATGAAGTAGAACGAGACCTCGTAGCGGAAAGGTATCCGCGGCTGCACCAGCACCTCGCCGAAGGAGACGTCCGCGAGCCGGCCCCCGCCGACGAACTCCATGCCGATCGAGTCCGCGCCCGCCTTCGGCTTGACGACATACGTCCCGGCGGGCGGCAGCCGCCCGAGGTCCTCGGCGCGGTCCACGGTCGGGATGACCGGATACCCGGCCGCGCTCAGCTCCACCAGATACCGCTTGCCCGCCATGTCGGCCCGTCCGGTCAGCGGGTTGTAGACGCGGACGCCGGACGCCCGCGCCCGGTCGCGGAAGGCGTCGTACTGCTCCTGGTAGTGCAGTACGGGTCCGCTGTTGCGCACCACGACCGCGTCGAAGGACCCCATCAGCCGCGCTGCGTCGAGGGGATGGCTCAGCGCCACGGCGAAGTCCCGCCGCAGCCGGGACGACAGCCGTATGTCCTCGTCGCAGTATCTGCGTCCCCTGGCCTCGTAGGCGAGGTCGGTGACATAGAGGACGCGGGGTGTGGTGGCGGGCACGGACACGGTGCTCCCTGACTGGTCGGATCCGGGTCGGATGCTGGTCGGTATCGGTCCGGGGCCGCCCATACACCTGTGCGGTGCCCACGAGGTCGGCATCATACGAGTATCCCGTTCGCGCCGTCTCCGGAGCGCCCGCGGGCTCCTCGCGGTGTGCCGCTTGTGGGCACGGGCCGCCCGGTGCGATCGTTGCGGCCATGCCGCTCACGCCAGTCCCTGACCATGCCTCAATCCTTGAGGAGATAAAGACAGTTCGGCGCGGCGGGATCGTACGGCTGCGCCGGCTGGAGGTGCCGTCACTGGCCCGGATCGCCTTCGCGCTCGCCCCCGCGGAAGACGGCCCGGCCGCGGTCCCCGCCCAGTCCCAGTCGCAGTCGGTGGAGTGGCTGCTGCGGCTGGCGGTGTCACGGCTCGGCGGCGGCACCCTCCAGGAGGCCGCCGAATACACCCTGGGTCTGACACCGGGCACCCGTGACTGGCCGGGCGCCGACCGCAGACGGCGCGCGGCCGAGCTGTACGGGGTGAGCATCGAGCGCTTCCGCAAGGAGCAGGAGGCGGTGGTGCTCGACCAGGTCGCCGAGCAGGTGGGCGGACTGGCGCGGGCGGCGCTCGCCGAGCGGCATCCCTCGGCCGGACGGGATCCGGCGGCCGGCGCCCCGGCGGCCGATGACGATCCGGCGGTGACCGCCCGTACCCACCGGCTCCTCACCGTCCCGGCACACGGCAGGACCGTGCCGGTGACGCTCCATGTCCATCCGGTGGATCTGCTGCGTGACGTGGATGTGGTGGTGTCCCCGGTCAACACGTATCTGGCGCTGCCCGAGGCGTACAAGTCCTCGGTGGCGGCCTCGCTGCGCCGGGCCGGCGCGCTGCGCGGGCTGACGGGCGAGATGCTCGGCGACCCGATCCACGAGGAACTGCGCGAGTGGGCCGCCGCCCGGGGTACCTCGGGCCGTCCTGTGCTGCCCGGCACGGTGGCCGTCACCGGCTCGGGCGCCCTCGCCGGCCAGGGCGTACGCCGCGTCTACCACGCGGCCGTCGCCGTGCCCCGGGCCGGGACCAACGACTACGACGTCCTGCCCGCCGATGTCACCCGCGCCGTGGCCCACACCCTGGAGCTGCTCGCGGAGGAACACGAGCGGTTCGATCCCCCGCTGCGGTCCGTGTGCTTCCCGCTGCTCGGCTCCGGCCGGGGCGGGCTGCCGTACGAGGAGAGCGTCCGCGCGGTGTGGGCGGCCGTCGACGCGGAGCTGGCGCGCGGCGCGGGCTGGGACATCCATCTGGTCGTACGAGGACTGGCCCCGGCCGGTCTCGTGGTCCGCATGCTGACGGAGTACGCGGGCGGAAGCGTGGACGGAAGGGCCGGCAACGCGGACGGCGTGGAGGGCGTGGACCGCGGCGCGAGCCGGAGCGGGGACGGAAGCCGGGGCGTGGGGAGACGTCGCCCGCTGCCGTGATCCGCCCCGTTCACGCCCTGTTGCTGCCCAGCCCGTCTGGTGAACTGGGCAGCAAGGCCGCTCAGAGACGCCCGGCGTGCGGCGGACGGATGGCACGGGGGTGCAACCGGAGTCCGCCGCGGCCCGTCGGGGGAACACCGCGGGCCCTCTGAGCGGCCCGTTCCCGGCCTCGACGGATCCCACGCTCCGCCGCCGGCTCCCGGACCGCCCGCCCCAGGAAGTGGCGGCGCGTCAGGACCACGTCGACGAGGCCGGGGAGGATCTCCCGACCATCCGTCAGCTCACTTCGCCCCCGGCCGGTTCGGGCACCGGCGGACCCGGCGGCCACGGGATCTCGCTCAGGACGGGGAGCAGTTCCTCCTCCTCGTAGTCGAGATGCGCCACCAGTTCCGCCGACAACCGGGCCAGCTCGGCACGGAAGCGTTCGGGGTCGGCGGCGGTGATGTCGGCGAGCAGAGCCAGCAGGGCGTCCTTGATACGCGCGAGCGTCCGGTGCTCCTCGCCGAGCCGGTCGATGGCCTCGCGCAGATGCGGGTGATGGTTCGCCAGCACGGTGAAGGAGTGCGCGTCCTCGCTGGTGTGGTGGAACGTCAGGAACTGGCAGAACGCCAGACAGTGCTGCCTGATCTGGAGACCGATGCCCGGCGCCGGCGGTTCACCGGAGCCTCCGTCCGCCGCCCGCGCGGCGAGGTGCGCGTCGGTCTCGGTCCGTATGTGGCGCAGTTGCGCGCGCAGCCAGCCATGGACCTGCACCAGCTTGTCGGCGAGGTTGCCGATCTCGGCCGGCCCCTCCGCCGCCTCGGCCCCCGAGGGTTCGAGCACCACGACGGGCAGGATCCTGCTGGTTCCGGACTGGTAGTCGGCGTATCCGGGCGCCACGCCCACGACCCGCTCGAACAGCCGGTCGCGCCACGCCCCCTCGGCGGGGACGGCGATCAGTTCGAGCGTCTCGGTACCGATCTCCACCCGTACCTGGGGATGGGCCAGCACATTGTGGTACCAGGCGGGATGACGCGGAGCGCCTCCCGCGGATCCGACGATCAGCAGCAGCTCGCCGTCGCGGACATAACCGAGCGGAACGGTGTGCTCCGCCCCCGACTTGGCGCCGGTGGTGGTGAGCAGGAGGAGATCGCCGCCCTCGAAGGGGCCGCCGACCTTGCCTCCGTTGGCCCGGAACTCGTCGATGATCGCCTGGTTGAAGGATGCGGGCATACGGTGTCGTCTCTCCAGAGAAGTGTGCGGTCCGCGGTGGACGCGGTGATGGTGGATGACCGTGATGTGCGCGCTGATACGGCGCACGGCGCGCGTGACCGCACGCGGACCCTCGTCCGGAGAAGAACATCGATGTCGTACGGCGGTGCCCGGCACCGCGAAGGACAAGGGACGACGCGCGGAAGCGCTGCGTCGGATGCGTCAGGCGCGGAGTGCTGAGTGAGAACTCATGGCATCGTCCCTCGGTGAAGGTGCCTCCATGGCGATCGGCCCGCCCACTGCTCTTCGGCCGGTACCACGCGACACGCGGACCATTACAGCCACGGGTCACAGGATCTGTCAACGCGCCCCGACCGTTTGACGGTCCATATCCGGTCCTATGACCAACCCGCCGCCGACACGGCGAAAGCCCCCTGCCCCTCCCGGAGGAGTAGCAGGGGGCCGTCGGTTTTCACCGGCTCTCCGGCAGGATCAGCCCGAACAGGCGTGTACTGATCCGCTACGAAATGGAGCACGCCGCGAAATCAGGCGGCGACACATGAAGCGCGCGGCCCGCGGTCCCATTACTTACGGATGGTTCGAACAGGTGGGGAGATTCGGCTTGGGGGAGACTTTCGAGTCGGAAATGTAGACCGCCCCGGCGCCTACGTAGTCTTGCCCATTGAGGTGGTACCACCTACTGCGTTCGGCACCGCTTCCCGTACGATACTGGCAGTCGATCCGCGCGGTCCGCTCCCCGGTGCCCTGGTAATGCGGCCCCCAGACCTCGCCCCATTCATTTTCCCCGCCCCTGAAGAGCAGAGCGTCGCCCTCAACGATCCTGACCTTCGAAACCGCCTTGGCGCCCGGGGCGGCAGCCGTCGAGTTGACCGCCGTCGCGGAGGTTGCCGCCACGATCCCAACGCCGGCAATCGAGAGTGCCGCGAGTGCCGCTACAGCCTTCGCTCTAATGGACATGCATTCCTCTTTCTTGAGTGCGGGTAGAGGAGCAAGAGAAGCTCCTTCACCTTTATGACACTCACGTCGCGGAGGTGGCTAGAGCAATGTAATTCTGTCACTCGTACGGGTCGGCAGCACGGAAAAATAGGGCGCTCGTACATCCCGAGAACACCGGCGCACGCCGGGCTGGAATATTACAATTGGCGACACTCAGCCAAATCGACGACTTGAAGAATTCCACGGTTCAATGACCGACGGGAAAACATGGAAGTTGACGACATGGTAAAAAGATAATTCAATTCAAGGCGGCGATCTGCTTTCCGCCCTCCGCCCGTGATCGGCTCCGCAGGCACACGAAAGCGCCTTTGCCCTTCCACGGGAGAGCGGAGGCGCGGCCGCCGACCGCACGGGTCGGTCAACTCCGTTGACGACGGGCGCAGTTCGGCCGACGGATCGCCCTCCGGGAGCTGGACGACCGTCAGGAACGGCTCGGGCGGAGGCCGCCGCGTCACGGGAAGGGCAAGGTATTCGTACAGGAGGACGGATCCCGGCCCCACCCTGAGAAGGCGTCAGGCGTCGTCCCGTCAGCTCGTCCGCGAGGCGGGCCTGCCGCCGATCGGCGTCCGGAATCTGCGCCATGTGGCTGCAACCTTGATCCATGCGGGTGGAGGTGGCCGCCATACGATCAAGGAAACGCCGCGACACGGAACTATTGAGCTAGCGTCCGACACGTACACCAGACTTTTGCCCCAGGCCGACAAGCCGACAAGGAAGGAGCGGGGAATGCCGAAGCCGTCGCCCCACGCGCCCGCCGTGCCCGGCCGTCCGGCCCGCCCGCTCGCGCGCCGCTCACGCAAGACCCTGTAAACGACTGAGCGCCCCATGTGGTCCAGACCACGTGGGGCGCTCGGATGCCAGGTGGGAACGATTCATCAAACAGGTGTCCCTGTGGGGCGGGTGGGACTCGAACCCACGGCCGACGGATTATGAGTCCTTATGGGATCTTCCGATCTCTCCCTAATCTTGCCTTGATCGTCCCATAATCGCAGGTCAGAGCATTGATGGTCTCCGCCTTCCTCCGCCGGCTTCCTGATCCTTACGGGTCCTTCCGTCCACTGCATGTCCACTGCGGGGACGCTCGTGCCCGTCCTCACACACCGCAGGCTCGGCGCGTTCAGCCGTCTGCGCAGGTCAAGGTCTGCGAGTGGGAGGGGAGTTGAACTCCGGCGCAGCGGAGTGCCTTACCGGCGTAGCGGGCTCTCGCCCCCTGTACCCGGGGGTGGAGTGGAACGGCTTCTTGCAGGTCAGCCTCCATTTCTCAGCGTAGCGCGAGTCGCCCCGTTCACGCTGCCTTCGTGCCGCCGAGGTCGGGGAGCGGCAGCACGTCGGCAACCGCTACGACGAGGGTGGTTCTTGTCCCAGAGCTGGGGCAGGTAGGCGGTGTGACGGGCGACGGCACCGCGGGGTTCGTCACCGGGGGGGGGGGCATGGGGGTGGTCTCCGGGCTGGGGTGGCCCCGGCGAGGTTGCCGGGGCCACCGTGGTGGTCAGAGGGTGTCGAGATCCGCGCGGCTCGCTGCGAATTGCGCTACGACCTCGCGGATTTTCTTCAGTAGCGGGGCCGGGTCGGCCTCGGTGCGGATGCCGTCGAGGAGGATCGTGGCGAGCCCGTAGTGGGGGTCGATGTCTACGGCGTCCGACAGGGCGTGGGCGGCGGTGACGGTGTCGTTCTGCCGCCATGCGACCCAGCCGAGGAGGGTGAGGAGCGGTGCAGCCTTGCCGGTGTGCGGCGGTACGCAGCGCCGGGCGAGGTTGCCCCAGAGCTGACGTTCGTAGGGGAGGTTGCTCTCCTCGCCGCTGGACAGCGCGGCGTCGCGGGCTTCCCGGTCTTGCAGGCCGAGGATGATGCGGACGGCGACTTCGTCCATGAGTTGAGGACGTCCGTTGCGGATGTCGGCCAAGGCTCCATTGATGATGTCGACGGTGCTGTGGCGGGCGAGGATCAACTGTTCGTCGGTGAAGGTCTGGGGGACGTTGCTGACGGTGACTGAGTCGAGGGCTTCGCGGTAGCGCGCCGCGTTGGTGTCGGTGGGGGTGTACTCGCTGGCAACCTGGACAGCGTGCTGGAGGTGCGCCATGCACTCGGCTTGGCGCTCGCGGGCGGCGGCGAGGTGTTCTCGGGGGTCTTCGCCGTCGATCGTGGCGAGGTGTATGCCGACGGCCAGTTCGTAGTCGGGGTCGGTGATGATGGCATCGCGCAGGGCGAGGCGGGCCGCGATGAGGTCGCCTTGCCGCCAGGCGACGAAGGCGTACAGCGTCAAGATGGGGGCGGCCTCCTTTGTGAACGGCTCGGCGCAGTTCCGGGCGAGGTAGGACCAGAGGCGTCGGGCGTGGGGAAGGTCGTTGTCGTCCGAGTGGGCCATGCCGGCCTGAGGCCCTCGCCCGGTACATCTCCGGCCTCCCTACCCCGCTCGCCGGCCCCAACGGCACCCCCTACGGACCGGTCTGGCCGCTGGACCGCCGGCGGGCGTGCTGTCCACCCCAGCCTGTTTCCGCTTCCGGCCGGCGTGTCGGTGGGCCTGGGACTCCTCGCCGCACGGCAGCAGAAGGCGGCCCAGGCCGCGGCCGAGCACCAGCAGCGCGTCTCCACGCTCACGTCCGCGCTGCGCGGTGCAGCACACCGCCGCCGACCCCGCCGTCACCGTCCAGGGGCGGACGGTCTGCCTCTGCCTGCCCGCGTCGTTCCCCCACCTCCAGCAGATCTACGACCAGGCCGTGCCCGTCCTCCTGGCCCTCACCACCCACACCCCCGCATCCCGGATCACACCGCGGGCACCGGAGTACCGGCCAGCCCGCCGCGACCTCGAACAGGGCCGCCTGGCCTTCATGCTGGGGCGGCTCGACTGCTTCGCCCCCGCGCTGCCCCGCTACGATGCCCATCCATGGCCACTGGCTCTCGCCGACGCGTGGCACACCGTCAGAAACGGCACGCTGCCGCACGACGCCGCGCGCACCCTGTGGCCTCACTACATCCACCGCGTCCGTACCTGGCTGACCTCCGGGTGCCGGCCCGCCCAGCGGGCCGCCGAGCTCGCCGACACCCAGAGCCGGCTGATCACCGCCCTCACCACCGACCACCCCGCACGGAGCCTGACCTCATGACCACACCGACCACCCAGTTCTCCGCGTTCGGCCTGGAGCCTTTCCCCACTATCGCCCCTGGCGACGACATCCCCGCCGCCATCATGAGCGCGCTCACCGCCGGAAACCTGACCCTCCAGCCCGGCGACGTCCTGGCGGTCGCCTCGAAAATCGTGTCGACGGCGGAAAAGCGTTACGTCGACCTAAGCAGCGTGATCCCCGGGCCCGAGGCACTCGCGCTGTCCGCGCGCACCGGAAAGCCCGCACCGATCGTCCAGTTGATCCTGGACGAGTCGACCGAGCACTTCGTGGCCGGAGACCGGGGGCCGATCATTGCGACACACCGCCTCGGCCTCCAGCTCACCTCGGCCGGCGTCGACCGAGCCGGAACAGGGGGCGCCTGGTTGCTGCCCGAAGACCCGGACGCCTCCGCACGAGCGTTGCGCGACGCGATCACCACGGCGACCGGCGTCACCGTGGCCGTGGTGATCTGCGACAGCGACGGCCGCGCGGACCGGGCCGGGGCCACCGTCATCAGCATCGGCGCCGCAGGCATCGCACCGCTGCGGATCACCACATACACCGGGAAGCGTCAGGAGGAGACATTCACCGATCTGGTCGCCGCGGCGGCCGGGCTGATCCTCGGACAGCGCGGGCGCGGCGTACCCGTAGCACTGCTGCGGGGACTGGAGTACGAGTCGGACGATGCCGGGGTGACAGCCATGCTGCACCGCGGGCACCGGCCGTGAAACGGCGGCTCGCGCTCCTCGGCTCACCCGTCGCCTCGGCACTCTCACCGGCCCTGCACCGCGCGGCCTACGAGGCGATGGGCCTGAATTGGGATTACCAGGCCATCGACTGCCGGCCCGAGGACCTGCACCCGTTCCTGACATCCCTGGACGAGAGCTGGGCCGGATTCTCCCTAACCATGCCGCTGAAACGGGCGGTGATACCGCTGCTCGACGAAGTGTCAGAAACCGTCGTACGGACCGGCGCCGCCAACACCATCACCGTGCAGGACGGGCGGCTGACCGGCGACAACACCGACCTCCACGGAATGCTCCAGGCCCTCCGCGACACGGGAGTCACAGGCGTGTCCACGCTCACGGTGCTCGGGGCAGGCGCGACCGCGTGCACCACCCTGGCAGCAGCCCACCACCTGGGCTGTCGCCACGCCACCGTCATCGCACGGAACACCGGACATGCCACGGACCACCTCACCGCACCAGCACGCAGGATCGGTATCGGACTCGACATCAGGCCCTGGGCCGAAGCCGCCAGCCACCTGTCCGCCGAACTCGTCGTCTCCGCGCTCCCTCCCCACGCCGCCGACACCCTCGCACCACACTGGACACCCGGCACCGGTGGCACGCTGATGGACGTCACCTACCGCCCCTGGCCCAGCACACTGGCCCGAACCGCACGCGCCGGAGGCACCACGGTCGTGGGCGGGCTCCCGATGCTCGTGCACCAGGCCGCCCGCCAAGTCACCCTCCAGGCTGGCAAACCAGCCCCGTACAAGCAGATGCTGCACACGGCCATGGCCTCGCTGCGGCACGAGAACTCGTAGCCGGTCCTACACGCGCCGGGCACCCGTGCTGTCCCCGAACAATCCCGTCGGAGTGGCGACCAACGTCCGCAGCGCGTCCAGCTGCCTCGGTTCCCGCTGGATCAGATGGACCCATGCAAAGGTCTCGTCGTCGGCTTCCCGCACTTTCTGCCAGCCGTCTCGCTCACGGGCAAGCTTCCCCAGCGAGGGGCTGCGTACGGTGCTGCGTATCCACTCGACATCCGCGTGCCGGCGCGCCACGTAATCGGCCACCCACCACGTCATCAGCTGCCCCAGGCGATCCTGACGGTACTGGGGCGCGGGATGGCTGTAGGTCCACTCCATGGCCATGGCGCGCTCTCGGCGCTCGGCCGACATCCACCCGGCCTTGCTGACCTTGTGTTTCAGCACTGTGCATCCCAGTAGCTCGGCCTCCCGCCCCGGCTCGTCCCCGAGTTCCTCCAGGACCATGACCTTTGTGCCGGCCGCCTCCACGTACGACAGCACTCGGAGCACGCCAGGTTGCACAGGAATTCCGGCATTCCGCATCCACGCTTCCCGCTGCTGGATGAAGAGCCCCAGCCGACCGTTGTCGTTCACAGTGGCGGGTCGCATCGAGAACTGCGGTTGTCCGTGCATGGGTCATCTCTTCCGTCGTCAGATGTGATCAGCAGGGCAAATTGGGATCCGGCCGACGCCACATGGTGGCGTCGGCCAGACCGCCCGCTATGGGACTCAGCCGTGTCCCGTGGTGGGCACCTCCTGTGGAACACCCATGAGCCCTAGCTCTGTCGGGCGTTCCATCCCGCGGACAGGAGTCCCGGGGCCGGCCGCTTGCTCCCCCACAGAGCGCCGGCCGGGGCGCGGTCAGCTTTCGGTTGGTTCTCCTCCGCAGAAAGCGAGCTGTCATTCCCACTGCGGTGCAGGTCGCCTGGCTCGCTATCGCGGAAATCACACAACACGCTTCACGGGTCGGTCAGTTCATGTTGAGGACCGCGAGCGGGTGACCGCTGGCCTGCTCGCCCTCCGGTGTTGTCATCCCGTACCCGGGCGATTGCCTCGTCGGAATAGCCGTAGAACCGCCACCGGGCCACTGCACCGGAGTCGGACGGGTCTTCGCCCCACATAATCGTTCGGCGCGAGTCGCGAGGAGTCACGGATTCTCGCAGCCGTACGTGGGGAAACCCGGGCCTGCCGTCCAGCGCCGACAGCGCGGCGAGCGCCTCCGCATAGTCGGCGAGGTCGAGGTATCCGGAACGACGAGCGCGGAGTCCAGGAGGCCGGGATCCGCCAGCCATTCGCGCATCGTCGCAAGGTCGGTCTCCATCGTGTGTTTCATGAGCCCCCCTTCTGAGGTTCGGTGTGGGAGAAGTCGGGTCCGGCCGCCGCGCGCGAGGGCTCGCGGCGGCGGCCGGGGCACCTGCCACGCCGTCATACCGTCAGCAGGCGCCGGCCTCCGGCCCGGGGGCAGAACGCCGCTCGGCGACCCGCGCGGCCGTTCCGACCGGAGGCCCGGGGAGGGTCACCCCTTATAGGGGAAGAGGTGACCGTGGTCTGGCCTAGGGCCTGTGTTCATGTGCCGGATCCCCGAGCACGAGGTCCGCGGTGGTGCCGGCCGCCAGCGCCGCCAGCGCGGCGCTGGCGGCGCGCGCTGTGGGCTGTCAGGTGGACGTCCAGCGCCTCTGGAAGGACAAACCGGTATTCCAGCAGCTCGTCCGGCAGGACGATCTCGGTGTCCGGCGCGATCGTGCCCCCGTCGTAGAGGTAGTTGAACCCCTCAGCGGTGGTTTCGGTCGCGGGGACGTAGTCGACAGCCAGCAGACGTACCGGGTTCAGATGCAGCCCGGCTCCCCTGACGACCTCGCGCCGCCACGCCACCATCGGCAGCTCGTCCGCCTCTGCCGACCCTCCCACGAGCCCCCAGGAAAGCGGGGCCCGATCCTGCCTGTACGACTTATTCACCACGAGCACGCCGCCGCTCGGCTCCCGTATCAGCGCCAGCACGCCGATCCGACGTCGTGGCGGGTTCTGAAAGTATTCTTCGCTATGGGACATAGGGAGGTTTCCTCTCTGGTCAGGAGTGTGTACACCCGCCTTCCGGGCGGGGGGTCTTGCATCGTCCGGCGGATCGGGCGCGAGTCAGTCGCGGGCGATGGCCAGGCGTTGCGGTGTCGTCGTCGGGCTCACTCACGCCGCGGTGCCCAGCAGTGCGGCCAGGGCGGCGGAAATCCGGAGCTCCGGCAGCGCCTGTTCGATCCATCCGTACTGGCCAGAGGGATTGAGGTCGACGAGCAGCCAGCGTCCGTCCGCATCGACCAGCAGGTCGAGTGCGGCATAGCTCAGGTTGTAGTGCGCCATAAGACGTCTGACGCCGTCCCGGACGGAATTCGGCACGGAGACCGTCGAGTAGCTGAGGGCGTCGTAGTCAGCGCGGTAGTCGGCGCGGGCCGGGGCGGATCCGGCGTCGATGCGGGCAGCGAACTGCTGGTCGCCGACCACGACGAGACGCACTTCGAACAGCTTGTCGACGGCGTGCTGGAGCTGGTGCGCGCCAGCCGCTATTCGGTCATCGAGCTGTGCGGGTACCACGGGGGTGGTGAAGAACGTAGCGTGCGTGTCTCCGTATCGGATTGTCGGGCCGGAGAGCGATTTGCATATCAGCTTCGGCCCGCCGGACGCGAACTCCTTTGCCCCTGGCGGTGCGTTGCCGATCCACGTGGCCGGCATCTCCAGACCGTGCAGGGGAGCCTGGATCAGGACGTCGGCCTTGGACTGGGCCGCGTAGCTCGCGACCGGGTGGTTTACGTGCAGGCAGTCGGGCAGGGCCGCAAGAACGCCTGCTACCGCGGCGTTCGTTTCGCGACTTGCCCAATCCGCCTCCTCCACGCTCATGCCGACGCCCGGAGAAATGCGGGCAGGTTCCGGGTGCCACCACCACACGGCTGTGATGTCCTCCAGCCGCACCTGGCGGCTCGACCCGCCGATCGTGCCGGACCACTTCGGGCCGGTCGCGCTCAGGCGCATGTTCTGGGGAAAGTCGGCCAGGTCCAGACGGAGGACGGGGACGCCGAGACTCCTGATCTCGGGGATGACCAGGTCCGCTGTGACATCACCGCGAGTGGTGACGACGCAGACGGGGCCTGAACTTTCGGACCGTGTGTGCTCGGTCGCTGTGAGCATGTGGTCTCCGGGTAACAGCTGTCGCTGTGGTGTGATCTGGTCAGTGGTGTGCGCTGGGGTGTACAGCGCGGCTACCACAGGGCCGCGACCCAGTCGTCCTTCTCGTTCGGGGCACGGTCGAGGTGGCTCAGCGTGGTGGGCAAGGCGCGCCCCTCGGGGCGGACAGTGATCTGCTGCTCCGGGTCGTAGCCCATGTGAATCTCCGGTGCGGGGGCTATGGGCGTCGGGCTGGTGAAGAGGCTCAGAGCGAACGGGAGGGGCGACACGGGCGACACGACGGACTGTTCAGTGAATTGCATTGTCATCAGACTCCTCAGAAGAGATGGACTGGACGCGGGTTGCGCCGAGTCCTGGAACCGTGCCCACCCGCGGGAGTGTGGGACGGCATCCCACAGGCGGGCACGGAGATCAAGGGAGGGCGCCGCGAGCGCGTTCACGGCGGGTCCTCCAGGAGCAGATCCAGGAGGTCAGAGGTGGCCAGGGCCAGTAGGCGCACCCGAGCCTGTGCCTGGATGAAGCAGTCGGGCTCCGTACTCGTACAGAGGCGTCGGCTCCGGGTCACGGGCGCTGCTGCTACGTAGCCCTGGCGGACCGCGATGACAACGAGACGACTCAGCAGTCCCGTGAGGCGGCGGGCCAACGGCCCCAGGTCCCAGGTGCGGAGAACAGCGTGCTCACCGAGTACGGCTTCAAGATCTTCGTAGGCCACGCCCAGAGCGAAGGGCAGTTCGTACCAGTCCCACTCCCACCGGGTGGTGGACCATGCAAGGGCTGAACGGTCCTGCCAGTGGGTAAGCACCTTGTTCCCCGCCCGGTCGGGCGCTGCCCGCCGCGGCAGGGCATCGGCGACGACAGTCATCAGAGCCGATCCCCCACCAGCTCGCTCACTGGCCCGAGCAGATCGTGGCACGCCCCGGCGAGCCTCACGGCCATGCGGAAGCTCGCCCCATCACGGTCGTACTCGCCGAGCAAGCCCCCTGCGCCGTGGACGAGTTCGTAGGCCGACGCCCACCCCGTAACATGAGGTGATTGGACGTAGGGAATCAGGCACGTCACGTAGCGACACAGGGTCAGGCACAGCGTTTCCGCCTCTTCTCCGTCCCGGGCGAGAAAAGCGCGGCCGGACAGCACGAACTGCGTGGTGTTCCTGACCGCCGCGACGGTCGGCGGCTCCGGTTCACTGTCGAGCAAGTCCGCGCGGAGAGCGACCAGAAGGCGCCTGAGCATCTCCGCGTCGGCGGACATGGCGCTAGTCGGCGGAGGCGACCAGGCATCCGTACCGCATGCGCGAGAAGCAGGGGGGCCGAGGACCACGGACGGCATCACGCGGCCACCAATTCGGGCCGGACGGGGATCTGACACCACGTCGCCTTCTTGTCCTCGGTCCTGCCCCACGCACCGCAGCACTCGCCGACGACCCAGTCCACGATCCCGAGTCCGCGCCCGCCCGTGGCGTACCCGCCGGGGTCGTGTTGCTGGAGCGATGCCGAGGAGCCGGCCCAGACCTCCAGCCACAGATAGTCGTCCGTAAGCCATATCCGCAGCCGGACGTACGGGCTCACTCCGTGGGCGAAGGCGTTCGTCATCAGCTCGCTGACCAAGAGGCCGACGCTTTCCTCCAGATGTGACAGTCCCCACTGGATGGCCGTCTGCGTGCATGTCTGCCGCGCGTCGCGAGGCTGGCGAGCATCCTCCGCCGTGATTCCGCGCCCCTGACGCGCCGTTCTGTAGAGCAGCTCGCACCCGCGCAGCACCGTGACCCGTGCCGCCTGCTGCCGCAGGTGGTCGTCGTAGTGGTCAATGAGGGACATCTGACATCTCCTCCGCAGGTGCACGAGCTGTTAGGCATGCGAAACAGCGGCGTTAAGCGACCTCGCGCTTACGCTCTGCTGTGGCTCAACCACCGTGCCTCATGGGACAGTTATGCAGCAACGGATACTCCGGAGAATATTCTCCGGAGTAGAAAACGGAATATGCTGAGGCCAGGGCATCGTCTGATTCTGCGATGGCATGGCGTGCCGGGCCGCGTGCATCGGCGGGATCAGCGATGACATGGGCGCGTTCGACAAGGGCATGGGATGGGGAGGGGTACCGCATGGCGCAGAAGCCCAGACCGACGGTGCGTCGCATCGAACTCGGCTACGAGCTGAGGGCGTTGCGCGAGCGGGCGGGGATGACGCTCGAAGAGGTGGTTGAGTCAAAGGCCGTGAGCGGCCTGTACTTCGCCAAACTGCAACGCGTGGAGACGGGCCTTCAAGATCTCGTCACGGCGGGCGCTCTCCGCGCGCTCCTTGGGCTGTACGGAGTGACTGACGACCACGACGTGGATCAGCTGCTGGAGATCCAGCGCCAGAGTGCCAGCCAGGACTGGTGGACCCCATATCGGTCGGCGATGCCCTCGGGCATGCCGCGCTTCATGGGGGTTGAGAGCGCGGCGCGGGAGACGTGGGCGTTCCATCCGGCTCTGGTGCTCGGGCTGTTGCAGACAGAGAAGTACACGCGCACGCTTTACGAGCTCTCTCAGCCGATCGAGGAAACCACTACGGAGTTCATTCAGCGGAACGTCGAAGTACGCATGCGGCGAAAAGAAGCCCTTGTACGCTCCGAAGATCCGCTCATCCTGCGCGCCGTACTGTGGGAGCCCGCACTCCGCTACCTCATCGGGAGCCCCGAGGTGATGTGCGAGCAGTACGAAGAGATCATCAAACTAACCGCCCTGCCGACCGTCACGATTCAGGTGCTGCCGATACTCCCGCCGAAAATCCGCGGGTATCTGCCTGTCCACGACTTCAGCGTTCTGCATCTAAACGGGGCTCTGCCGACCTCGGTGCAGGTTGACAACGCGTGGAGCGCCACGTCGGTATCGGACAAGCCTCGTGAGGTTGGGCGCTTCACGCGCAAGTTCAACGCCATCACAGCTTCGGCGCTCGCGCCGGAGGACACACCATCATTTCTGGAATCTCTGATCCGAGAGTTGAAGCAATGACCACTGGCACCTACCCAGCATCCGAACTCACTGAGGCCGGCGCCTCTTGGCGCAAGTCGTCGTACTCCGACGGCGCCGGCAACAACTGTGTCGAAATCGCGGACCTTGACGCCGAGGTCGGCATCCGCGACTCAAAGAACATGACCGGCCCCGCCCTTGTGGTCCCCGCGACCGCCTGGGCCTCGTTCGTGACCTCGGTCGCCACCACCTGATCAGCACGAGCCGGACGGGCCCCTCCTCACCCGTAGAGAGGCGGGGCCCGTTCCGTCATTTCTGCCTCAACAGCCTCGCGCATAATCAGCCAGCGGGGCCAACGCCGACGTAGTGTCGTCCCCGTAGCTGAGCTCGGGCCTTCGCCAGGTCGTGGATTGGGCACTCATGGCCTACCGGTAGCAGCGTGCCGCTACCATCCCGGTTGTTGCGAGCTCCTCGCCTCCTTCGTCCACGTCTCCGGGATCATCCGGGGCCGGGCCTTGCCGTACGCCGTCGATCTGGCGCTCGATGCCGCGCAGGTTCTCCTGTAGGTCCATGGTCACGACGCCATCCACTGTGACCTTGAGGGGGTCGGCGAGCAACTTCGCGCGACGCTCGCCCAGCACTTCCAGGGCGACTGCCCGCACCGACCGCAGCCGGAAGAATCGGCGTTCCAGGTCAGCCGGGTCTGTGTCCGGGCCAAGCTGCGCCAGCAGCCACGACCGTTGAAACTCGTTCACCAGGCACTCCTTCTCCACACGAGATTCACCCAGGCGCCGGGGGGGTCTCCCTGGCGCCGGGCCAGACGCGCGATCACGACGGAGCAGGCGTGCGAGCCCGCCGCGGCGGCTTCCTCGCACCGCTCCTTCCGTCGGCCTCCTTCTGCTCGGGATCCTGCTCGCCCTCTCCCGCAGCGGGCCCCACCGCGTCCGGCTCGGGGCCCGCCTCGCAGTCCTTGGGCGGCACCTCCCAGGCATCCGGGTTCGTCACCAACGCGGCGACTTCCGGATCAGGGCACTCGCCGGGCAGGAGGATCAGTTCCTCCCGTGTGGATGGGCGCTGTACATACACGGCAGCGATCAGACGAGGCGCCGGCATCACAGCACCTTCGCGACGATGTGCGCGTCCGGGGTGTGCATGACCGGCATGCCGACTGCGGCGCCCTTGATGTAGATCTTCACGGGGTCATCCTGGACACCGCGGGTGATGATCAGGCCGGGGGCGTCCTCGCGGATGATCTCCGGATTCGTCCCGCGCGCCAGCACCAGGGCCTCTGCCGTGACCCCGTACATGGTCTGTGCCCACTTTTCCCGCTCCGGCGGCACCAGTATCCACAGGTCCTCCGGCAGCACCTTGCGAGGCTTGCCGTCCACCCGCACCTGGGCCTTGTAGAACTGGATCGGCGGCAGTGAGTAGTTGCCGCGCACCACGTTGATCTGCTGCGGGGTAAGCGTCGCCGTCGGCGTGGTCGACGGGCTCACCGATCCGTAGTACGCCGCCCTGTAGGCGTTGTTCGCCGCCAGGTACGAGAACGCCTTGCGGCTGGTGATCACCAGTTCCGGTTCCGGAGCGCCGATGTCGTCCAGTTGCTGGATCCACCGCTGTTCGTCCGCGATGGGATCGGAGGCCGAGTCCGACCACGGCCGCGGGGCGACCGGCCGGTTCTCGACCGGGACGTTCCAATCCACCTCCAGCGTCAGCCCGTTCTCCTGCTCCAGCGTGAACTTGCCGTCGCTGAGCACGTCGCCGGCGGCCATCTCCAGCCGGGACCGGATGGCCTCGACGTGACGTTCCACATCGTCGTACAGCAGATCGATCAGCCGGTCTTGATCACTGCCGTGCGACGCCTCCAGCAGGATCTGTTCCTGCTCGGAGACGATGAGCTTCTGCCCCAGCGGGGGCAGTACGCCTTCGCGGGAGGTCTGCCACGCCTCACGGGTCGCGAACGGCACGCTCGCGTTGAAGGCGCGGTACTTGGCGACGTTGACGTACCGGCCGGAGTCCTTCGTACGCCACTTCACTTCCCGCATCTCGACGGTCGGGAAGATCGTCTGGGTGAGGAGGAAGTCCTTCGGGGACGGGATCGCCCTGGCGAACGTCGTCAGGTCCATGACCGAGACGTCCTTCAGCAGGTCCTGAATCGTCACAGCTCAGACCCGCGCTCAGACGAAGCGGATCTGCGCGGCACGGGGGTGCCACACGAGATGGGACACGTCGATGCCGCCCGGCACCTTCGACGCCTTCACCGCGCCGTGCCACAACAGCGCGGCCGGAACCCGCGTCTGCCCCGGCGCGAACGGAGCCTCCGCGATCACGACCCCGCGCAGAATCTGACGCCCGCAGTGGGCCTCCGGGTCGTACGGCCCGTACAGGCCGGACTCTGCGACCCTGCCGACCGGCACACCGGAGTGCACCCGGCCATACGGCTCGCAGCCATCGCCGCACACGTAGTGCGTGCCCTCGCAGAACAGGTTCAGGTCGAGGGTGATCGTGTCGACGGAGTCGGTGCCGTGCAGGGACGCCAGCCACTCGCGGTTGGCGGTCGTGTACTCGGACTTGGAAACGGGCTGGATGGACATGTCGGTGCCTCCATGGACGCTGCGGTCATAGTCCGCACACCGCCCACTGAGGCGATGCCGTCCACGACGTTGAGGGGGCGTGGTCCCCCAAGGTCTGGGCCCGGATTACTGAGCTGCTGTATCGCTGAACTGCGGGATCAGGCCCCGACGCTTGGCCATCTCCAGCCCGGCCGAGCCCGGCTTGGATACCGGGGCCGTACGGGTGGGGCCGCGCCCGGCCGGTGCGCCCGCAGGTGCCGACGGCACCGGGGTTCGCACCTCACCGAACAGCTCCGGACGCCTTGCGCGCAGGGACTCGGCCGCCGACTGGATCTGCGCCTCGTCCGCGTCCTCGTCATCAACGGCCAGCAGACGT
This sequence comes from Streptomyces sp. L-9-10, assembly GCF_004151105.1. Taxonomy (GTDB): domain Bacteria; phylum Actinomycetota; class Actinomycetes; order Streptomycetales; family Streptomycetaceae; genus Streptomyces. The sequence continues at coordinate 39,343 of NZ_PHRF01000048.1, read as the reverse complement.
TCCGCGTCCACCAGTTCGTCACCCTCGGCACCGAGCGCCACGAGCGCGGCCCGCCGGAGCGCAGCCCGCTCACGTTCGGCAGCCAGCTCCTCCCGGCGCGCCGCCTGCAACTCCCGCTCTTGGGCTACCTGCTCACGGCGCTCCACCTCTGACAGCGCGGCCTGCTCGGCCTCCCGCTGACTGGAGACGAACTCCGTCAGCGCCTTCGGATTGTCGAACCCGAGCGTGGACAACAGCCGCTTGATCGCAGCTCGTTCGCCCTGCGCCTTCTCCCGGGTGAGCATCTTCCCCAACCGGTCCTGGGTGACTGTGACCTGCTGATCCTGTCCATCGCTCTCGGTGGCGTCATCGAGCTGGTCGTTCGTCTCGTCCTCAGACGAGGCGCCGAGAATCGGGAAGATCGGCCGCCGGTCACGGCGGGAACCGACAGGACGGCGAGAGGGCAGGGGCGGGACCATACATTCCTCCAGTGCGCGCCCCCGCGCTGCCGATCAGTGTAGCCACCCTCGCCGACACGACCGCAGGACCTGTCCGACTGCCCCCACAAGATGCCGTCGAACAAGGAGAGGTCACCCCATGACCATCAACCCGTATACCGCCGTCGGACTCGTCCCGGAGAGCACCCCGGGGGCCGCGTCACCGGCCCGCCGCCACCGGCTCTCGCTCGTGCTCCTTCCCCACCGGCTTCTTCGCACCGACCGCACCCGGCCCGTCCTCCTGGTCCTCGTCGTTCTCGTCGCGCCCCTGCCGAGCAGCGGCCTCCGCCATCCGCGCGGCGGCCTCCTGCTCCGCCTTCGCCCGGATCCGCTCCACCTCCTGCGACGCGTCCTTGATCGGATACCCGGCCTCCAGCAGCATCGCAATGGCCGTCTCCAAGCTCAGGACCCCGGCTCCGTACGCCTTCACGACCTCCTCCAGTACCGCGCCCCGGTCCGTCGGCGTGTGCGGCGCCCACGACAGTCGCGCGGGCAGCGTCTCCCCTGCCGTCCAGCCCTCCGCACGGCCGGCCTGGTAGAGCCGCTGCACCATCTTGAACAGCAGCCGGTACTTGTGCTCCCTGGCGAGCCGCATCATGCCGATCAACGCATCCAGCGGCCCCAGCGCCAGCTTCAGCGCGTACCCGGACGGCACCTCCGTGGCGTCCAGCGTCCCCAGTCCAGCCGCCGTCACTCGGCTGTTCGCCGCGATCCGTTCCAGCAGGTGATCGACCCGGGCGCGCAGCTCGGCCAACTGCGGCGACGTGTCCAACGCGTCCATCCGCCCTGTCTCACCGAGTTGCCACACCGCCCCGGCCTTCACCTGGAGCTCCTGCGGCTTGCCCGTCGCGCGGTCCACCGGCAGTCGCGCCCCCGCGAGCCCGATGATCGGCGTGCCCGTCGTCGCGGACGCCGCCGAACCGTCGGAGTCTGTAGCCGCGAGTTCGTCGAGCGCCTGCAAAACCCGCGCGAGCACCGACCGGCCCCAGTACTCACCGCCGTCCGGGATCGTGTTCGCGATGTGCACCACCGGCAGGAAGTCGATCATCAGGTCCAGCCGGTTCAGCTCCGTACCGTCCCGCCGTACCCGGAAACTCGCCTTGTTCATCGGCAGCCGGTCCAGCGTCTCGCCGTTCTTCAGGTCTTCCAGCAGCCACTCGCCGTCCGTGAGGTAGCACGTTGTGTTGGACGCCCGGCCCGGCTCCCACGGATACGTCCGCGCCCCTTTCGAGCCGTCGCGATCCGCATCGTCCTCGCCGCTCACGGAGATCGGCCCGAGCTCGTACGTGACCCGGCGCACCCGAGCCTTCAACCCGGCATCGTCGTCCGCCGGCAGCTCCCACGCCAAGTGCACCTTGGCCGGGAAGTCCTCGTCCTCGACGTCGTCCCACTGCGGAAAGAAGAAACCCGGATCGTAGACCCGGAGCGTGGGCCGCTGCTTCTCCGGATTCCACGCCAGGACCATCACGCTGTCCCCGAGCAACACCGCCGCCCGCTCGGCCTGCTGGACCCGGAACGTCAGCAGCTCCTTGTCCGCCCACTTCCGCAGCCGTTCCTGCACGGCGGCGGCTTCCGCGGCACCGGGCGTCGGCGTCTCCTCGTCGGCGTGCTCCGCCCCCTCGACCGCGACCTTCTGCTCCGAGCCCAGCAGGTAGCCGAGCGCGGTGTCCACCAGGTTCGCCGCGTCGCCCAGCTCTCGACGCTCCAGCGCACCCGCGTCACCCCCGGCCGCCGCGAGCTGTCCGGCCTGGTTATTGTCGTACGACGCCAGCACCTTGTAAGCGGCTAGCCGTCGCAACTCATGCGGCGGCATCCACGTCTTGGCCAGCTCCGGGAACGCGCGGCTGCCGGGGCGGCCGGCATCGGCCATCACCGGCTTGTAGTTCAACCACGACCAGGCGTCGATCACGAATTGGCGCAGGCTCACGGTCTCCTCCGGACGTCGGCCCCGCGCCATCGATCAGCCTATAGTCCGCTCTGTCACCGGCCTACGCTCACCCTGTCCCTTGGAATCACCAGCACACATCTCGTGTGAATCGTGGTCGTCTAGAGGACTGTGCTGGAGCTCAATGTTTCCGACAGCGATGCCTCGCCCGACGCGACTGAAGACTGCGCACCGGACCGCTGCACCGGAAAGTGGCCCGGCTCAACGCTTCGCTGACACGTAGGACACTCCGTCACTGTCAACGGATCCACCCGAACAGGCCCGAAGTTGATCTGCCGCGCTTCCCACTCTCGTCGCTCCTTCTCAGCGCAGAAGCCTTCAAGAGCTCGATGCATCGTACGGAGTAGCACTCGGCGTTCGTGCTGCCTCCGCTCCTCCAAACCAACTCGCCACCACATCAGCTCCGAAGGGTCGATTCCCGTCCCGCAGCTCTTGTTGACGAGCGCGACAACACGTCGCAGGTCGATTTTGATCGGCCTTTCCTGATGACATCCATTTCTGAATGCCTCAAGAATATGATCGGATGTCGGAGGCTTATAGGAAGTGTAGTCAAATCCATTCATCGTGTCCGAGTACACATCAATCACGTACCCCAGAAGCCACCTCTCCTCTCGGGTGGGACAAATCCGAGCACCAGCATGCTTGTCGGTATCCCTGAAGCGGAGCATCTCAACGTCGGACATCTGCTCCGCCGCTCTGCGAATGTTCTGAACATCACTTTTTGTGTGATGCCCGTGCCCATAAACCCTAACGGCGAGCGACCGCCAAGTCATCCACACAGGGTAGGGCTCAGAAGTCCTAGCGGCCTTGAGAGTCTTCCTGATGCGGTCGCGTACTGGCGAAACCCTTGCAGTCATGGACATAGATGCTAGCCGCGCATCCCCAAAATTCCACGCAATCGACATGGGAATTCTCGACAATCACGCACCCCTACGAATCGCCGCACCCTACATTCTAGGAACTTCAGATAGGAATACTTTCCCTCTCAACGACGCCCATTCAGACGTTGATCATCGCCCCCACGTGGGGGCGGCATCATCGGGTCGAGGAACAGGTCCCACAGCGCCCACACCGCCGAGTCCAGCAGGTCCGGAGAATCCTCCGTCTCGCCCTGGCCGACGAACGTCGTCATCTGCTCCTCCAGCTCCGCGAACACCCGCGCCGGACCGACGTGCGACACCCGTACCTGCTCGTACAGCTGCGCCGCCGGGGCCGCCCGCGCCCGCTTCCCACGCGTGGCATGAACGATTCGCCAGTTCACCGTCGGGTCGACCTGCTCCAGCAACGCGGGCAAGTAGTCTCCGCCGTTGTTCGCCTCGATGACCACGCAGTCCGCACGATGCTCGTGGTAGAGCGTCGCGGCCCGCTTCATCGACTGCGTGGGCGTATACCGGTCCTGCTCCGCATGCAACAGATACCCGCGGGGGCGGTCGTCACCGAACATGCTCTCCACCGGGAACCCGCGCCCGGCAATGGTGAACGCAGTCATGTCAGCGTTCTCGTGGCTCTTGGTCGCCGGGTCCACAGCCACCACCACACGCTGCAAGTCCGGCAAGTGCTCGGGCCGAGGCCGGAATCCCTCGACCTCCAGCATCCAGCCCTTCCACAGCGCGCCCTCCACGTCCTCCAGCAGTTCACCCGACAACTCCTGCCGCCCCAAACGGGTGCCGGCGTAGTCCTCTTCCAGCTCCGCCCGCGCCGCCGCCGACAGGTTCGCGTCGTTCTCCCGCATGTGCCCACGCGTCAACACCACCCGCGGCGGTTCCCCACCCTCCCGATGCCGCTTCTCCTGCGCACGGCCACGCTCGACCAGCCGCTTCACGTGCGGCAACGGCTTCGGCGTCGTCGAGATCACGACCTGCGGCAACTCCGCCTCACGCAGACAGAACCAGACCATGTCGTAGACCTCTTGCGCGGTGTGCCGCGACCAGGCCGCATACTCGTCCAGCCACGCCTTGTCGAACGCCCAGCCACGCAGGTTGTCCGGCGTCTCCGCACCAAACCCACGGATCAACGTCCCGTTCTTCAACAGCAGCGTCGTCTCCCCCAACGACGACTTGTACTTCACGACCTCCTCCGGTGGGATCACCGACAGCAGACCAGACTTCGGGGAGTCGAAGCAGATGTCCCGCACCAGGGTTGCGTTCCTCGCCACTACCGCAATCTGCGACCCCGGCGTCTTCGCCCACTCCCACACCGCCTCCGCCGCCGTACGCGACTTCCCCCACCCACGGCCGGTGAGCAGCATCCACACCGTCCACAGCCACAGGGGCCGCCGCTGCGCCGCACGGGCATGATGGTGCCGCCACCCCGCATGAGGCAGTCCATCGCACTCCGGGACCTCGCACGCCCACCGCCGCGCCGACAGCTCATCGGCCCGGACCAGGGCCGCAACCTCGGCCTTCAGCTGCTCCTCGCTCATCACCGACGGGTCCGCGAACAGCTCGACCATCCGGCGCTTAGCCCGCCCCCGGCTCACTGCACGCCCTCCGACAACCGGCGCTCCAGCTCCCGACGCAGCTGGTCCATCCGGGCCCGCCGCTCCTCGTCCGACAGCGAAGCCACGTCCGCGCCCTGGTCCCGGTCCTCGACCGACCCGGCCACAGGTGCCTCGCCCACCGCACGCCGCTCGATCTCCGCCGCGACCTGGATGTACCGCAGCAGCTCCGACGGCGACAGCTCCCGCGGGTCCAGCGCCTGAAGCCTGGCCACGGCCTTGCTCTGCACCGCCTGCGCCAACTTCGCGTGCCTGCGGGCGATATCCCGCCGCGCCTGCGCCTGCTCAGCGAGGAACAGCCGGTCCTGCTCACGGTCGTAAGCCGTCGCCCGCATCACCCATGCGAACTGCCGCGACCACCGGCCCACCAACGCCCGGGATTTATCCAACTCACGTGCCACCTTCGTGACACTCCGCGCCGGGCCCAGATCGCGATACACAGCGAACGCCTCGAACGCCTGGGGGGACTCACCGTTCTGCCGCTCCCAGGGCTCAACAGCGGTCCGGTCTCTCACCGGAAGCCTTCTTCCTCCCCCGCACTGCGCACCTCAATGATGCACGAGCGGAATCACGACTATTGCGCGGCATGTCAGGTGACGTGTGCGGCGTGGAGAGGCTGTTCGTCTCTCGGGCTGGCACTGGCCGGATGCGCGGTTACATCACGAACGGGCTCGGCGACGCCTCATCTCCGGATCCCACTGGCACGCCGATCGTCGGGAACACATCAGGGCTGCCAGCAGCGGCCAATAGTCGTCGTGCCCGATGCGCTGCTGCCGCCCGGAGATGTCGTCGACGGCTGAAGACGTTCGACGACAGACGCCGACAACCATCCCTGCGGGCGCGGAGCGGCAGGCCGACGCCTCGATGCGGAGCGCGTCCAGCGCAGGACCATCCTCACGGGCGCGGGGAGCAGGACCCGCGCAACCGCACCAGGGAAGTCGGGCCGGGACCATCCCCGCGGGTGCGGGGAGCAGGCGAGGATGCGGGCCGCGTCGTCGAGGGCCTGGGGACCATCCCCGCGGGCGCGGGGAGCAGGGCCACGCGGGCGGCGGGCCCCAGCCGATCGTGGGACCATCCCCGCGGGCGCGGGGAGCAGCGCGTCGCGGAGCTCGTCGGCCTCGTAGCTACGGGACCATCCCCGCGGGCGCGGGGAGCAGCCTCCAATGATCGAAATGCGGGTCGCGGTCAGAGGACCATCCCCGCGGGCGCGGGGAGCAGTACAACGGTGCGTGGATGGCAGGGGCACCGATGGGACCATCCCCGCGGGCGCGGGGAGCAGTGGCTCACGGAAACAGACCAGGCATCCGGTCGGGGACCATCCCCGCGGGCGCGGGGAGCAGTATGTCGGTCATTTCGGGTTCCTTTCGGTCGAGGGACCATCCCCGCGGGCGCGGGGAGCAGACACCTTCACCATCGCCACCCCCACCGCGAACGGGACCATCCCCGCGGGCGCGGGGAGCAGTCCGCAGCAGGTCATCGGCCCGACCTCCACCAGGGACCATCCCCGCGGGCGCGGGGAGCAGGCATCCTGCCGAGCTGTACCCCGACGACCTGGTGGGACCATCCCCGCGGGCGCGGGGAGCAGAACTCGACGATGGCAGCGAGTCGTTCGCGCCGGAGGGACCATCCCCGCGGGCGCGGGGAGCAGACTCCGTGACCTGGGGTTTCAGCACAGAGGAAACCAGTTCTGATGCACTTTCATCAAATTCGACATTTCCCTCAAAGGTGACGTCGGATCGGGTCAGCCTCTTCCGAATCGGCGGCGTTTGGCCGCTTTGCTCCAGCCGGATTGCGGTTCGGCGGTTACCGGGCGGGTGTTGGCGTCCGGGCGTCGGATCAAGGTGATGCCTTCATGGTCGGCGGGTTGCCAGGCGTGATCGTGGGTACGGAAGGTGAAACCCTGTTCGTTGTTGGTGGTATGGGCAAGTAAGGCGCGGCCTTGGCCCGCGTACTGCTCGACCTCCTCCCAGAGGAGGTCGCGGATTCTTGCTGAGGGGTTGCCGATGAAAACACCGGCGGAGATTTCCAGGAGCCAGCGGGTGAGGAACCCCCGTAGGCCGGCGGAACAGTTCGTGAGGACGATCACGGTCACCAGATGACCGCCTCGTCGGCGTCTCCGTAATTGCGCCCTGCGGCTACTTCGTGGCCGCCGTCGCTCTGGAGCCTGACGCGGTCTTCTTCTCCTGCGGCATGCGTGTCCCCCGTGTTCGCGCCGTTCGGCAGCAAGAGGTGCTTGATGTCGCCGACGCAGCGGTTCAGCAGTCCGCTCTTGTTGATGTGGTCACGCAGGCCTCGGCGGGTGCGGGGGCCGACGTCTTGTTCTGATTCGGCCGCGATATCGAAGGCGAGGGGGATGCCGATCTCGGTTTTGTAGAGGTCGGCGATGTCCAGGACGAAGGAGAGTTCGTGGCCGGAGTGCACGAAGCCGAGTCCGGGGCTGCATCCGAGAGAGGCGATGACAGCGTGGGCGATGCCGTACATGCATTGGGCGGCGGCGGTGATGCCCTGGTTGACGGCATCGCCGCTGGAGAAGTCGCCCGGAGTGTATTTCCTGCCACGCCAGGGGACGCCGGTCCGGGCGGCCTGGGCGCGGTAGCAGTCTTTGACACGGTCGCCTTCTCGGCCGAGGAGTTGATGTCGGGTGAGTCCGTCAGGATTCTCGTCGGGGAAGCGCAGACGGTACATGGCACGGGCGACGGCGAGCCGGCTGCGCATGTTGGTCCATCGGGTGGCCTGTGCCTCGACGAGCGCGGCCGAGCGGCTCAGCGCCCGGCCGCCGGCGTAGTAGCGGACGCCGTGTTCCCCCACCCAGGCGACGCAGGCGCCGGTTTCACCGAGGAGGCTCATTGCCTGGTGGGTGATGCGGGTGCCGGGGCCCAGGAGGAGGGTGCCGATGGTGGCGGATGGGATGTGTGTGGTGCCGTCGGCGTCCTCGGCGGTGATCGCGTTGGAGTCCCGGTGGATGGTGCAGCGTTCCAGGTAGATGAAGGAGACGCGTTCACCGGTGCGGGTGAGGTGGCGGGGGGTGAGCGCGGGACGCTTGCCGACTGTTGTCACCGTCTCACCCCTCCGGCTTCGGGGGGCTCGGGACCGGGGCGAGGGTCATCAGTCCGCAGCCGTATGCCTTGGCGCGGCCGAGCCCTTGGGCGAGCGTGCGGCGCAGTGCGTCGGCGTCGGTGACTTCGAGGCGTCCGTCGAAGGTGACCGTCACGACTTTTACCCGGTGGGCCTGTGACCTGTCTTCGCGCGATTTGGCGAAGGACAGGGCGCGCTCGTCACGGACGGTCAGTTCGTACCGGTCTCCGTGGTGTTCGTACTTCTTGTCGGTGGTGCCGCCGGGAAGCAGCCGTTTGTCGTGCGGCTTCTCGACGACGCGGAATCCGGCGCGTTGCTGACGGACGGGATCGAGGAGCCAGCCCTTCTGGTGGACGGGCGTCAGGTGAGCCGTGCGTTTGGTCGGTTCGCCGTCCTTGCGCCGGATGTGGTGGACGGGGTTGGCGGTGAGCCGGAACTCCCAGAGGCCGCCGGTGGTGAGGCGGTCGAGGAAGGGGGCGTACGGGCGGCTTTGCCAGCCAGGAGTGTCCGGACTGGCGGCTGCGGCAGGCCAGCCGGCCTGTTCGACGAGGTGGGTCAGGTCCGGTGTGCCGGGGCTCACGATGTAGAGGAAGACCTCGGCCTTGGCGTTGTGGTCGAGACGCCACAGCACCCGGGGGCCGCCGGTGCTCGTGCTGGTCGGGAGCAGGGCCGGAAATGATGCCATGACGGCCGCGTGCAGCGACTGGGGTGAGGAGAGCAGGCGACGGGCTCCGGGGCGCGCGGTGTTCACACGGAAGCGGGTCAGATACATCAGGGGTTTTCTTCCTCCAGGGCGTCGAACGGTTCGTGCCGTCGTGCCGGGCGGACTGTGGCCGGCACGCGGGCCGCCACGGCGCGCGGGTTGGACACGTCCACGCTGGTGCTGACCACGGAGCGCAGCGCGTGCCGCCGGTGCTCGGCGGCGAAGCTGAGGGGCTGGTCACGCTGCTCATCCCCGTGCTGCTCGTCGGGGGCGGCTTCCCTCAGGACGACCAGGGGCACGGTGGGATCGGTGCGGCGGAGCTTCTGGTACCAAGGGGAGGCCTGCCAGGGCTCGTCGCGCAGGGTCCGCTGGAGACAGGTGTCGCGGATGCCGAGCTCCAGCGGGAGCGCCGGGGGGCAGGAGCGGCGGCCGAGGAAGAGCGGGTGGGCCGGGGTGCGCAGGGCTTCGTGCAGTTCGTTCAGGAGAGTGAGGTCTCCTTCCACAGCGGCGACGAAGACGGCGTCGGCGAGGTAGAAGCGTTCGGACAGTGGCATGGATTTTCCGGTGACGGCATGGTGGGCGGTCTGGAAGTCCCTTACACGCGTGCCTGGCTGGTCGATTCGGACGCCGAAACGCAGGGCGGCGAGCCGGGCCAGGCCGCTGTCGTCACCGCGGTCGAGGCCCAGGGCGGCGGCGAGCATGCCGATGACGCCGCTCTTGGTGGGGGCGGACTCGGTGGTACGGCGGACGAAGCGGGCCGATGCCCCCCAGGCTTGCAGGGGGCCGGCCAGCCGGAGCAGCAGCACGCTCATGCGCGCTTGTCCAGGCGTTCCGCGACGGCCTGGCCGACGGACTGCACCAGGTCGCTCAGGCGCTGCGTCTCGGTGCCGAGGCCGGAGAGCTTCTCGGTGTTCGGTCCGACCCGCAGTACCCAGGAGAGGGTGGACTCCTCGTCGCCGTACGCACGCTCCACCTCCGGGATGTACTCCGCGAGTCGGGCCACGGCCTCGCGGAGGTGACCGCTCGCACCGGTGACGGGGTCCTCGAACGCGGCGACGAAGCTAATGGGCCGCGTGGTGCGCAGTTTCACCACCACGGCGTCGGGGAGGGTGTGGTGCCCGAACGTGTTGATCTTGCCCGTCGGCAGGGATTCGAGGAAGCTCCGTACGAATGCTTCGACCGCGCGCCGCACCGGCGCCGTGCGTGGTTCTTCCTCGCGTAGTCCCTCTCCCAGGTTCTTGGCGAGTTGGTGAACGCCGAGGGCCGCGTAGCGGTAGAGGGTGGCGGAGTTGAAGTCGACGGTGCCGATCATTCCGGCTCCCGACTCCGCGTCGGTGTTCTCGTCGTCCACGGCGGTGTAGTAGTCGGACTCGTTGTCGACGCGGTGCACGCTGATGGCGTGGGCGACCTGGACAGCGGCGTCGACGTTGAAGTCGGCGGAGTCGGCGACCATGCGGCCGAACAGCGCGATGTCGACGGAGTGCCGGGTGTCGGCGACCTCGCGGGCGTGCGCCTTGTTGTCCTTGTCCTTGAGGTAGGCCTTGATGTCGTCGGCGCCCTTGACGGCCAGCGCGGCGAGACCGTCGAGCTGCCGGGCGCTGAGGAACATCAGGTACTTGGACTCCGGTGCCGGCTCGTCCGCGCCGTCCCTGACGGCGTCGGCCTTGGCAGCGTCGGTCTTGGCAGCGTCGGTCTTGGCAGCGTCGGTCTTGGCAGCGTCGGTCTTGGCAGCGTCGGTCTTCCGTTTGGGCACCTCGATCTTGGAGCCGGTGGCTCCGTGGATCACTTCGGCCGCGAGCCGAAGGGCTTCGGCCCCGTTCAGTGCGGGATCCATGTCGGTGATGCGGGCGGCGAGGACTTCGGCGACCTTCTTTGTCCGTACGCCCAGCTCGCTCGGGTCGAGGAGGTTCTCATCGCTGAAGTAGGTGCGGGTGGCTCGCTTCCATGCCTGGCTGGACACGCGGGCGCGGGGCACACCTCCGTACACGGCGGACTTCGGGGCACCCGTGTCGTCCCGGTTGAGATTGCTGGGCGGCACGGTCTGAAGCGCGTGCACGTCGAGGAAGATGCGGTTCACGAGGCGTCCTTGTCCGTGAGGTCGGTGGTGTCGTCGTCGGATGGGGCCGGAGCGTCGGCGGCGTTCTCCTGGGGCGCGCGGTAGGAGTGGAACGACCGTCCCCAGGCACGCCGTACGGTGTCGCGGCCGGCCGGCTCTTGCCAGCGGTAGAGCTGCTCGGCCAGGAGGGCGTAGTCGACGGGGATGTCGGCGCCCCGCAGCAGCACGACGATGTCCCGCAGACGCTGGGCCAGGGCAGGCAGGTCGGGTGCGGTGCCGGCGCGGACGAAACGCTTGCGGACGGGCTCCGTAATCTCGCCGGGCGGCATCAGCCGCCGCACGGCGGCGCCGAGTCCCCCGGGCGCGGACCGGCGATCGGGCCGGTGCATGGCCGTGCCGCGTGACTGCTGGTGCAGCGCCCACAGCGTCAGCGCCACGTGCACGGCGTCCTCGGCGCGGGTCAGCTCGTACTCGCTCAGCGGCCGCCCGCCGTCCTTCGGCTGGTCGTGAAGGGCTCCGGTGTCGACCAGCCCCCACAGGTCCGGCACCTGGGAGAACTCCTTGCCCGCTCCGCGACGCAGCCGGGCCAGCGCCGCCACGGCATAGGACTGGTCGACCAGGTAGTCCCGTTGCAGCGGGCGAATGACCTCGCCGGTGAGCTGTCCGACGCGTTGGGTGCTCGTGGGCACGGTGACGGTGGTCATGCGGGCACCTTCGGGGAGGAGTCGGAGGGGAACGGATCGCTGAGGGCCTTGCCGAGGCGGAAGCAGAACCATTTGTCGGCGAGGGCCGAGTTGAGCCACTCGGGTCCCTTCTTCGTCGTCACCACCCGGCCCTCCCACGCGGCGTCGCCCGCCTCGCTCATGAGCCGGTCACCGAGTCGCCGCACATGCCGGTACGCATCCTGCTGCCAGCGGGTGCGATGCGCTCCGGGGTCCTCGGCCGCTGTCAGGTCCCGCAGCCAGGTGCGGTAGGGGCCGTCCAGGGTGGCGAAGCCCAGGTCACGGGTGGCCGAGCGACGTCCTTCGGTCTCGCTGCCCGCCGCGCGGGCGAGATCCGTGGCGAGATCACCGAGGGCGGTGACCGCGCTCTCCGCATCGGACACCGCGTCGATGGCCTGCCGGGCATACGCCCGGTCCTGCTGGTGCAGCAGAACCACGGCCATGGCGAGGCGGTCGTCGACCACGTCGTCGATCACGGACTGCTGGGTGCCGTAGACCGCGCCGATGACGCGCGCCCGGATGAGGAAACCGCGCGGCAGCTCGCCGTCCGTCACCAGCCTGGCGATCCATTCCAGGATGCCCGGCCGCAGTGCCTTGGCGGCTTCGGCGCCCCCTCCGGCCTCGGCCCGACCTACGACGAGGGATTCAAGTCCGCGCCAGGCCGAGCGCGCCGGATCGTGCTCGCGCGGCAGGTAGACGAGCGACTCGCCGCGTTTCTTCTCCTGGGCGGGGCTCCTGCGCCACGCGGTCATCGGCTCGTCGGTGTGCATATTGTGCGGAGCCAGTGGATCGCCGTAGCCGAGAACGACACCGTGCACACCGTCCGCGTCGAAGTGCAGGCGCAGCCGGCGGCTCTGCCAGGTGTACAGGTCGCGCACGCCCGACGGGCGCTTCCGGCCCGCCGGGCCGGGGCCGCACGGCTCACGCCGCCAGGCCGGACGGTCGTCATCGCGAAACCGCACACCGCTGGTGTCGGCGGCGACCAGGTTGAGCAGCAGGGTCTGGCGCAGCGTCTCGCCCTCGGCGAAGACTCCGCCGAGAGTGCCGGCCCAGCCGACCCCGAGCGGATACACCCTGCCGCCCTTGACCCGCTCGTCACCGTCGATCCCGGTTTTGATGCCGGAAGTGTCGTAGGCGTGCGCGTGCACGACCCAGCGGGCTGCCTCGGCGAAGCCGAGACGGCCGACGGCCGGCATCCGGGAGCTGAAGAACGGCTCACCGTTGGGCACGTCGGCCACGATCCGGTTGAGGGAGAAGACCTCGTCGCGCGCGGTACGTAACGTCGCCACCTGGAAGAACGGCGTGTGCGGGTGCAGCAGGTCGAACCGTTCACGATGCTCGTCGAGATAGCCCGCCAGCGGCGCGAAGCAGTCCTGGTCGGCCCACAGACGCGCCCAGTGCTCGGTGTCGCTCGGGCCGTCCAGCGCGTCGTGAGCCAACGCGAGAAGCAGACGGGTGAGAGCGAACTCCTGTGTGGGCAGGTCGCCCACGACACGGCGCACCTCGTCCGCCCGCGCGAAGACGTCACGCAGCGACACCTCGCTCTGGGTTCCGTCCCTCCACAGCACGGGGATCCACGGGCGGGACGTCAGGTCGAACGACAACACGTCGCCCCTCGCAGATCGTTCGCCGGAGTCAGTCACCAGTCACCTCAAGGCCGTCGGTCTCGCTGTAGCGGAGTAAGAAGCCTGCCAGCCGGGTCTGACAGTCGCCGTCGAGCGCCAGAATGAGCTGGCCGGCCAGCCAATGGCTGTCCTTCACCTGCCAGGCCGGTATGTACAGTTCCTCAAGTTCGGCGATGGCCCGGTCCATGACCTCCGCGTGCGAGAACTGGATAGGTAGCCGCAGCCCACAGCTGGCCGCGGCCCGCGCCGCAGCCGACGCCGGAGGCCGGTCCTGGGGCAGCTCCAGCCCGCCCCGGCCCCGGGCGAGCCAGGGCACAGTGGCCAGCGACCCGTCAGCGCGCCGCTGCACGACGATCACCTCCAGGCTCTCCTTGCTGTCGCGGACCTGCGCCCGTCCGGCCCGGGTGTCGTCCGCGTCGCCCGCGCCCGCCGCGATCCAGCCGATAAGCGGCCGACCCGGTCGACCCACCGCGTCGAGACGGAACACCTCCGCCCGTTCGGCCTGGTCCGCGCGATGCTTCTCGTGACGCTCCCGTGCCGCGGCCATCGCCCCGGACCATTCCTCGGGGCCAGCCGACACGTCCGCGTACGCGCCCTGGACCAAGGAGCTGATGTCGTCGGGCAGCCGCACGGGCCGCTTCGGGCCGTCCAGGTGCGGCAGCAGGACAGCGACGGAGCGCAGCAGCGCGTATGCCCCGTACACAGCGACCGCCCCCCTGACTGGAGCGGGCACCTCCCCGCTCCAGTCAACGCCGGTGACCAGACAGCGCGCCGTACGCAGCCGCGCGGGGCGCTCCGCCTGGCCCTCGCCCCGCCAGTGGCGGTGCAGGCGTCCCATCCGCTGAAGCATCAGGTCGACCGGGCACAGGTCGGTGACAAGCAGGTCGAAGTCGACATCAAGGGACTGTTCGGCAACCTGGCTGGCGACCACGATGTGCGGCCCGACTGGGCGCCGGCCATCAGCCTTCTCCGGCGGCCCGAAACGAGCAAGCAAGTCCGCGTCCTTCGCCGCGCGGTCCACGTCGATGAAACACGAGTGGGCAACGGTCACGGCTTCGTCACCGAAGCGTTCACGCAGCACGCGGGCGGTCTCCAGGACCCGCCGGACGGTATTCCTTACGACCAGGGCGCAGCCACCGCCATCGAGTTCGACCGCCAGGCGGTCCGCCAGGACCATCGGGCCGTCGTCGAGCCGTTCCAGACGGACCTCCCCGCCCCGGGACGATGCCCCGGGACCTTCCACAACCGGGGCCTGACCGGGCGTCACGGTGGTCAGCAGCGGATACGTGACGGACTGGTCCACCGTGTCGAAGTCGGCGGCGTCGCCGCCCGCACCGGCGTAAGCCTGCGCGAGCTGCTGGCGCCGGGCCGCGGGAAGCGTCGCGGACAGCACCACCACCGGCACCCGGTAAGCACCCAGCCACGACAGAACCCGGTCCAGGTAGACGCTCATGTACGTGTCGTAGGCGTGCGCCTCGTCGATCACGACGACCTTGCCCGCGATCGCGAGGTGACGCAGCGCCAGGTGACGGCTCTTCAGCCCGGCGAACAGCAGCTGGTCCACGGTGCCGGCCACGAACGACGACAACATCGCCTTCTTCCGCCCGCGCAGCCAAGCATGGGCGATCAACTCGGCAGGGGCAGACCGCTTCTCGTCCGACGGCCGCCACCGCACTGCCTCGGCGTCCACGTCGACAGCGACGATCGCCTGCCGGCCGGCACGCAGCAAATCAGCGAACTCGTCATTGAGAGCAGCCTTGGAGTGCGCGAGCAGCACCGAACGCCTGGCGCCCTCCTGAGCCGGTAACCGGTCCAGCCAGTCCAGCAGACGCGGAAACATCGCGTTGCCGGTGGCCATGGTGGGCAGCGCGAAGAACACCCCGCCCGCACCAGAGCGGGCCGCGAAGATCTCGGCGACAGCGAGCGCCGCCTCCGTCTTCCCCTCGCCCATCGGCGCCTCGATGATCATGAGACCGGGTACCGGCATCTCACGCGCCAGCCGGACCGCGGCTTCCTGCACCGGCCTGACCTTCGCCCCCGGCGGCAGATCGAAACGCGAAGCGAACAGCTCCTGCGCGTCCCCGACCGGCTCCTCGGCCCGCCACGGCGACGGCAGCCGCAGCCCACGCCAGGCCGCCGCCACCCGCTCCTCACCACCGCGGGTCTCCTGCGGAAAATACGGGAACAGATCCGGGTTACTTGCGATCCAGTCGGCGACGATCACCACAGCCGTGAGCAGCACCTGCACCGGCTGCGGCAGCGCGACCACCCGCCACGCGCCGAGGCGTTCCCCCACCTGGTACTCCTCGGAGCACGCGTCGAGCAACTCCTCCTGCACCCGTCGCCACAACGTCCCGCTCGGCCCCGGCGTACGCAGCAGATGCGGCCGGTCGTACACATCGTTGAGCTGACCATGTTCCGGCGGCACCCCGTGGTGGCCCCCCGCAACGACAGCGAACTGCCCGGACCGCCTGGCCGTCCAGCCGTGCCGCTCCTCCAGCCACTCCCCCAACAACACCTGCCCGGCCAGACCATGCGGAGCAATCCTGCGGTCCTCCCCGAACTGGCGCCGGGTCTTCATCTCCAGGCCCTCCGCCCGCATACGATCGGCGAGCTGGTCGACCTGACAGGCGAAAGCCGGCGTCGCCTTCCCGATGTCGTGCACAGCGGCCAGCCACACGCACAGCAGCCGGGCGTCGCGCGCCCCGCTGGGTAACACCTCGGCGATCAGAGCCCGCACGTTCTCGGGCAGCCAGTTGTCCCACAGCAGCCCGGCCACCGCCGCGCTGTCCGCCATATGCCGCCACAACGGCAGCCACCCCTCAGTGTCCCGATCATGCTTGGCCCACACAGACCGCACCGGTCCCGCGAGCCGGCCCCCAAGCCCCTCACGAGGCTCCTCCCTCTCAACCGTCATGGCAGATGAATACAGGCAAACCAGCAACCAAGACGGCCATATATGAAAAACATCCGCACACGACGCTGTCCCGGATAAAATCCCCGCGATGGTTCAGGGCAACCTCCTACCATCTGCGGTTGCCTTCACCCAACGGACCGTCGCATGCAAGCACAGAGTCCCGCAAATTGACCCCTATGCACTTTTTGCCGAAATTGATGGAACTGCTCGGAAACCACGCCCGCCGTGAGTAACGCAGCAGGTCACGGAGGCTGCTCCCCGCACCCGCGGGGATGGTCCCTCCTGGAGCCTGGTGGCGAGGTCTTCCGTCTGCTGCTCCCCGCACCCGCGGGGATGGTCCCCCCGCACACCAGGCCCCGCAAGGGGTGCAGGACTGCTCCCCGCACCCGCGGGGATGGTCCCCCTGTCGTCCAGGAAGCGGCGGTCCAGGCCGGCTGCTCCCCGCACCCGCGGGGATGGTCCCGTGTGAGCGATAATCCGTCGGCCCGTTTGGAGCTGCTCCCCGCACCCGCGGGGATGGTCCCGTACGGCTGTAGGCGTGGTAGTGGTCGCCGTCCTGCTCCCCGCACCCGCGGGGATGGTCCCAACGGCTGGGGCATCAGCATGAACGCCGACGGCTGCTCCCCGCACCCGCGGGGATGGTCCCGTGCCCGGCGTAGAGGGCTTTCCAGTGCCAAGCTGCTCCCCGCACCCGCGGGGATGGTCCCGACACCGTGACCGCCTGGTACGAGCCGAAGACCTGCTCCCCGCACCCGCGGGGATGGTCCCTCACATCAGCCCCACCAGCCACGAAAACGCCACTGCTCCCCGCACCCGCGGGGATGGTCCCGCCAGGCGATGCACGAACAGCTCGAAGCCGAACTGCTCCCCGCACCCGCGGGGATGGTCCCGCCCCGGCGGGCGTCATCGGTTCCCGGCTACGCTGCTCCCCGCACCCGCGGGGATGGTCCCGAGCTCGCGCCGCAGCACCGCAACCGCGGGTACTGCTCCCCGCACCCGCGGGGATGGTCCCCAGTTCACGATCCGGTACTGGGGATGCCGTTCTGCTCCCCGCACCCGCGGGGATGGTCCCGCGCCGGAGACACCCAGCCCGTACGACGCCTCCTGCTCCCCGCACCCGCGGGGATGGTCCCACCCCTCCAGGTGTGCTCCGCCCTGGCCTTCACTGCTCCCCGCACCCGCGGGGATGGTCCCGAGCCCGGCCAGGACGAGCGGCGGCATGCGCTCTGCTCCCCGCACCCGCGGGGATGGTTCCCGTCCGGGCCGAGGACTTCGACGACGCCGGCGCTGCTCCCCGCACCCGCGGGGATGGTCCCGGCCCGCGCGGCCGCGGTGCGGGCGGATCGGACTGCTCCCCGCACCCGCGGGGATAGTCCCTGTTCGCTGACATGTATAGCGGGAAGTTCCGGCTGCTCCCCGCACCCGCGGGGATGGTCCCACCCGACCGGCCCGCGAAAGAGCAGGTCAGGACTGCTCCCCGCACCCGCGGGGATGGTCCCGCCAGTCTGCGGGATGCCGCTCTACGAACCCACTGCTCCCCGCAGCCGCGGGGATGGTCCCGAGCAGCCCGTCCGACCACACCGACACATCCGCTGCTCCCCGCACCCGCGGGGATGGTCCCACGCCCGCCCGGCTCGCCGCGTACTTCGCCAACTGCTCCCCGCACCTGCGGGGATGGTCTCCAGTCCATCACCGTGAGGGCGTCGTTGTCGTTCCGCTTCCCGCACCCGCGGGGATGGTCCCGCCGAGTCGAACATGACCCCGCCCGGGTGATCGTCTCTTCGATCGCCCTTCGGGAACTCTTCCGCTGGTGCCAGCATTCAGACATTCAATAGCACTCTCAACACCGGCGATAGTGACCCCGCATGCGCGGGGAGCACATATGACTACCAACCAAAAAGGGGCCATCCCTCGAACCGCAAGGGAACATCATCGGATTCATGATGGCAGGTCACGGACCACCGACGCCCAAGAACGCGAGGAGACGTGCTACGCCGAAGGGATGAACCCTGCTGGATTCAGCTTTGAAACCGACCCGAGGCCCTCTCAGGAACTACCCTGCGCGTATGCATTTCCGGGGTTACTACCAACCAAATAGTTCAGATCATGGGGTCCGTCTCGTCAGAGACGACCGCCGATGACTGATCGTCATATCACCTCAGACCTCCGGTCCCGATGTCAGGGACAGAGCCCCAAGCTCCCAAATCGGTGGACGCAACGATGAATTCACCCGGCTCCCCGGACCAGAATCAGAGGCTCCTGTGGCTACTCCTGGCCGCAGTACTCGCCCTGATCTTCACCGGGCTTACGTACGTGACCTATCTGCACCCCTCACTGGCGGTGCCTCTGACCGTGGCCACCAGCGGGACGGTGGCCGTACTGACCGCCCTCGGCTTCGCACTGTCCTGCGGGTAGGGACCGAGCTCGACGCAGGCCAGCCATAACAGCGGAGGTCACGCAGAGAGGCCGACGGGCGCGACGCAACCGAGCCAGCGGCGCGCAACTCCGTCGGGATGGCGTTGACACCCTGGAGACCACTACCCGCGCACCCCACGGTCCCGAACTTCACCAACCGCCACCGTTCGCCCAGAAAGCGGCAGACGAGTCTGGGTCGTGCCGACACGGTCAGCAAGATCCCCGGCAGCGGCCGGCGTGCTGGCCAGTCGAGAGAATGCCGGATCGGGGGTAGTCACCATTCCAGGCCGCTTTGACTACGCTCGTCGACCGGCGACTGATGCCCCACTCCCAGGTGCTCGCCACCGGGCACGGACGGCAGCATCATGGCCAGCAGCAGGAACAGTTGAGTCTTCCCTCCGCGCCCGCGGGGCGAGCCGCACGCATCTCCGTCAACGCACGCCGTTCGCCATGCATCGGCGGCTACCGAGGCCAGAGCAAGACGGACACCAAGAACGATTTAGCGGCTTTTGAGCATCACTGCCGACAACAGCGTTCTCCTTCTCGGCCCTTCCGGGAAAACAAATCCGGCCCTCGGGCCCTCGCTCCGCCAGAACCCGGGATGGAGGAGAGCGGGCAAGCTGAGGAACAAGCTCAGCTGCTGGTGGCCCGCTCCCATGCTTCGCGGATCTCGGCGGTGATACGGCCGCGGTCGGCCACTTCGTACCCGTTGGCGCGTGCCCATTCCCGGATGATGTTGGTGTCGACGGGTGGCCTGGTCGGGGCCTGTGCTGGGCTCCAGAGGGTGGGTTCTGAGGGGGCGAAGTTTGTCGCCTGTTCGAGGAGGTCCTTGGGAAACTGGGGGACGGCTGTCTCTCCGCTCAGGACGGAGGTGAGGAACTCGGTGAGGGTGCCGTCGAAGGTGAACCAGCGTGGCCCACGGGCCTCGTTCACGGCAATGCGCCAGGTGTCAGGGGCACCTTGCGGGTCGGTGATCCAGAAGAGGTATTCGCCGTTGTCGGTGCCGCCGATGGCGAAGAGGTGTTGCGGATCGTACGGGACGGGGTGGGTGCCGCGGTCGTAATCAAGTTGCAACTGCGCGCGGATTCTGGCGGGCATGGGGCCGGTGAGATCGACCCATTCGGTGGCGCCATGGGGGTGGTAGATGTGGATGTAGCCGGAGAAGACCCCGGGACCGTAGGTGGCCGCGAGCTGCTTGTAGTCCTCGGGCAGTCGCATGCCGAGGCCGGCCTCGACCCCATTCCAGTCGATGGCAGGAGGTGGACTCGGAGGGGGCGGGCAGAGCTGGGTGAGTGCGGCGATGGCGGTCACGGGGCTCCTCGGAGGCGTCGCTGTTGCTGTGCGGCGTGGTCGGGGTTTTCGAACTGCGCGTCAAGATGGAAGTCGCCGCTTCCGTGGGCCTCCATCTGAATCCACTTCGGGACAGAATCCTTCTTGTCGTCCGTGTATTCGAGGTAGACGTTATAGGTGACGGTCTCTCCGTCCACCGCGACGGCGTTGTAGATCGACTGCTCCAGGTCCCTCATATGCGGGCTGTTTGTGGGGTTTTGTGTAATGGTGAAAAGATTGTCCAGAGTGTCTCCGGAGCCGCCGAGCATATTCGCCAGCATGTGTCCTCGCGCCTGGTTGTAGTCGGTGCCGTGTATGAACCCTGGGGGTTTCAGCGAGTTCCGCGCGTCCGTGCCTTCGTCGAGCATGTCTCTCGTGATGGTCGCGTTCATCTCGTACGGACGGCCGTGTTCGTCCTGGGTGAAGGTGACCCGCCCTCCCCAGGTGGGGTCGGCCTCGCAGCCCGCAAGGCCCAGCGGGTCGGCCAGGGTGAAGGGGTTGGGTACATAGGCGTAGTGATTGACGGCGGGGGCGAGGCCGAGCGGGTCGGGGGTGATGTACCGGCCCAGGTCGGGGTCGTAGTAGCGGTTGACGTTGTAGTGGAGGCCGGTTTCCGGGTCGAAGTACTGGCCCGGGTAGCGCAGCGGGGTGTAGGCGGTGCTGTCACGGTTCCACTGGGTGGCGCCCCATGCGGTGCTGCGGGCCCGCCACGCGAGCGACCCGTCGCCTGCGACGAGTTCGCTGGGACTGCCGGACAGGTCGGTGACGATCGCGAAGAACCGCCGGTCGATCTCCTGCTGGGCGCTGTCGGTCTTGAACTCGCGCTGCGCCAGCGGGCGCAGCCCCGCGTAGTCCCACACCAGCGTCGTGCCCTCGGTGTACTGCTCGGCCAGCTGCGCCCCGTCCCAGCAGTAGGAGGTGGCTTCAACGACGTGGCTCTCGGAGTCCAGGCGCTGTTTGGCGATCCGGCGGCCGAGCGCATCGTAGAAGTAGCGCCACCGTGCTCCGTCGGGGGCCTGGACGTGGGTGAGACGGTCTTCGGCGTCCCAGGTGAAGCGCCACGTGAGGGTCTTCCCGCTGAGGGTGGTGGTCTGCCGCAGGGTGATGCGGCCCTGGGCGTCGTAGTGGTACCGCCTTCGTCCGGCATGTGTGATGCGGGTGCCGTTGTAGCCGCGTGCGCCGGTGGTGTCCTGGCCAGGTGCCTGGGCGGGAAGGGCGGTGTGGGTCTGGTCGCCGTCGGTGTTGTAGGCGTACTGCTCATTCCACCCGCGAGCCTGGACGGCGGTGATCCGGCTCGCCGCGTCGAGGGTGTAGGTGCGGCGGCCGGTGTGGCTGTCATCGATGCTGAGGGGGGAGCCGTCGGCCTGGTAGTGGAAGGTCCGTTCCAGGACGTCGGTGTGCGGCGTGTTGAGAGACTGACGGGTAAGGCGGCCCACTTCGTCCCAGTCCTGGCGGAACGTGAGCGTGTTCTCAAGGGTGCGTGCGGTTTCGCGTCCGAGTGCGTCGCGGTCGAAGCGGAAGGTGTGGTCTCCGGCCGTGTAGGTGGCCAGTCCCTCCCAGGTGTAGGCGAGGTCGCTGCCGGCGCCGGACGGGGTGCGCCGGTGGGTGCGCCGGCCGAGAGCGTCGTAGGCGAAGGCCAGGGTGCGCCCGTTGACGGTCTCGGAGATGACTCGTCCCGCGGCATCCCGCTGGAGGTCGATGCGGGCGTGGGCGTTGGTTATTCGTGAAACGTGGCCGGTCTCTCCGCGGGTGAAAACGCCTACGGAACCGTCGTCGTGGTGCAGCTGGGTGACGCGGCCGAGAACGTCGCGTTCGAACGTCAGGCTCTGGCCGGCGGCGTTGGTGCGGCGTATCAGACGTCCGAGGGCGTCGTGCTCGTAGGACAGGGTGCGGCCGTCGAAGTCGGTCTCGGACACGAGCCGGCTGGCCGCGTCGTAGGTGTAATGCCATTCCAGGCCCTGGGCGTTGGTGACTTTGGTGAGCCGCAGTTCCGTGTCGTGGGTGAAGCGGTAGCCGCCTCCCTCCGCAGTGCGGGTGGTGGCGGGCAGGTCGAAGTGGGTAGCCGTGGAGGAAGTGGTGCGGCCCATACGGTCGGTGTGGCCCATCAGATTGCCCTCGGCGTCCCAGGTCCATTCCTCCCGGGTGCCGTCGGGCAGCTCACGCCACGCGGGCTTTCCCTCGACTGTCCAGCCCTGGCGGAGCGTGCCACCCAGGGCGTCGGTGACGGTAGTGACGCGGCCGAAGGCATCCCGAGCGCAGACGGTACTCGCACCGTCGGGCGCGGAGATCCGCAGCGGCAGACCGGCCGCGTCGGAGGTTATTCGCGTGACGTCGCCAACCGCGTCGCGGACGCTGGTCACATGACCGCGGTCGTTGAACTCATACTCCGTGCGGGCGCCGGTGGGCTCGATCACGGCGGTGAGGTTGCCCTGCTGGTCGTACGCGTAGGAACGCCGGATACCGCCGCGCTCGGTGACCTCGACGGGTTGCCGCATCTCGTTGTACACGGCGGTGGTGCGCACACCGTCGGGGGCGACAAGGCCGACGAGGCTGCCATGGGCGTCGCGTTCGAAGCGGGTGGTGTGACCCAGGACATTGGTCTGCGCCAGCAACTGGTCCTGGGCGTCGAACTCGAAGTGGGCCGTATGTCCCAGGGGGTCGGTCTCGGCGACCACCTGAAAGGCCTCGTTGACATGGAAGACCGTGGTGGCGCCGGTGGAATCGGTGTAGCGGGTGACGCCGTGGCCGGTCTCGCTGTGGACCTCGTAGGTGAACTCGGAAGAGAGGAATCCGTCGGGGCCGACCGTACGGATGACGCGGCCGGGGCTGTCGTACACGTACTGGTAGATGGAGTCGTTACGGTCGGTCCAGGAGGTGATCCGGCCTTCCGCGTCGTAGGTGAACAGCATTGGCAAGCCGGAGGAGTTGGTGACGGCTTCCAGATTGCCGTCGCCGTCGTAGCCGAAGGACCGCACCTGGACGGGACCGTCCGGGGTCTGCAGCGCCAGTGCGGTGACGCGGCCGCGTTCCGGGTCGCACGAGACCAGAACGCGGTAGCTGCCCCCATGGACCACCGTGGTCGGCAGACCGTCCCCGGTACGCCCGATCCGTATGACGTTGCCGTTGCGGTCTTCTGTCTCGCGCAGCCAGTACAGGCTGCCCGACTTGTAGGGGTTACCCGTGAATCGCCGGGTCAGGGCCGTACGAGGGTCCCTCACGGCGTAGGTGATGTCCCCCAGCGCACTGGTCTCCACGTAGGTGAGCGGCAGGCTGTCGCCGTCGAGAGGCCAGATCTCCTCGCCCTCATCACCGGGCAGGGTGGGGAAAATGAGCACCGAGCCGTCCGCTCGTGCCCACGCCGCGCCGCTGCCGAGCAGTTCCAGCCGCTCATCGAGCGTGGACGCCCAACTGGCCCCGAAGCAGTGGCCGTAGCGGTAGCCGGATATGTGCGTGCGCCGCAGGACCAACGGCAGGACCCCGGGTAGGTCCAGATCCGTCTGAGGGAGCACCATGTCCCCGCTCGCGACATCAACGGGGTCGGTCTCGCAGCGGCGTTTGCGAAGAGAGACCGCCAACGCGCGGGAACTGTCCGGCGCTTCCCGCATCGATGCGGGACGGCTCCGCTGCCCGCCGTCCGCGCCGCCACGACGCCCGCCGCCCTCGCTGCCGTCCTTGCTGTCATCGGACGTGATCTTCTTGATCCTTTCGCGGATGTCCTGGTCCGTCTCCCTGTGCGTGGCCGAACTCTTCGTGATGGCCTTGGGCAAGGTCGTGCCGACGTGCTCGCCCAGGTCATTTAGTCCCTTACCGAGCTTCTCCGTCATCTTCTCGATGGTGGAATCGAGGACGGCAGTCAGGGCATCCTTGCCCTTGGCCCGCCCGTGGTGCCCCTTGGCCTTACTGAGCTTGCTCCCCGCCTTGTCCCGCATGGAGATCTGCACACCAGCAAGCTTCGTTCCCGTCCGGCCGTGCGCATCGTGGTCGATCTCCGGACCGCCGCCGGGCCCAAGGCCGCCCGCCCCGTCGGCGGAAGCGAGTCGCAGTCCGTCCTTGCCTGCCTGCGCGGCCTGGTCGGCGTGGTAGCCCTCCTGTACGCCCGTGACATTCAGCGCGGTCTGGATCGCCAGATCCGCCACGATGTTCTCCAACGCGGCGACCGCCGGCTGCGTGAGCGTCGCGACGATCTCCGCCACGGCCTCCTCCGCCATCTCCTTCAGGATCCGCTTGAACGCGATCCGGGTGGCGGCGATCTTGGCCCCTGCCAGCAGCGTCGAAAGGCCGGCTGTCAACGGGGCGAACGCCAGCGTGACTCCCACCGTCGCGCACAGTTCCGCGAGCTCACCTACCGCGGCGATCTTCCGCGCCACGATGATGTCCGCCACCCGGTCCAGCGCACCCCCGACGATCCGGGCCGCCGCCGCCAAGTCCTTGTGCTTGCCCTGAACCTTCGCCCAGTGGAGGTCGAGCGCCGTCAGCGACTCGCTTTGCCCGCTCGAAAGCAGTCGCTGAATGTGCTGATGAGCGGCGTGCCCGTCGTCGTCCGCATCGTCCGCGAACTCCCGCAGCGCGTCCGCCATGTCCCGGTAGGCGTCCTCATCAACGTTCGGCCATCCCACACCGACGACATCAAGCATGGTGTCGACGCCCTCAGGAATGGTGTAACCCATGACGCAACAGCCCCCATATAACGCACAATCGAGCCGAGTCAACAAGATCGACCAGCATGACACGAGACAACCACGCGATCCCAGTGGTTCCCCGGCCACCTGCCCGGCAGCCAGGCCCCGTCCTCCCATGCGGGAAGCCCCGCACCGCTCACATTGGTGGCGCCCGCACCCAGCACGGCGGTCCCGGGGCCCGCCGGTAGACGACACACGGCGAACCCGTCCATCTTGGCCGACGAGCCCCTTTACGGTATTGCGCCAGCGAGAACATCCAGGGCACGCCAGGGCGCGTCTTCCGGCACGGTGCCGTCCTGCACCATCCGGTCGATGGCCGCCCGTACGACGGCCGCCGTCTCCACCGGCACGTCCCGCACACCGAACACCGTCTCCAGCGGCGCCGTCCCCGCCCGGATCGGGTCACCGGACGCCGCGTCGAACCAGCCCTCGGCCAGCTCGGACAGATGCCGCTCGAACACCGTCAGGATCACGCCGAGCGCCGTCGCGCTGTTGCCGATCTTGTACGCGGCCCGGGACGACTCCAGCGCATCGAGTACGGGCTCGTACTGCTCCAGCCCGGCCACCCACCGCTCATCTGCCGTTGCCGCCGAACGCGCCGCGTCGAACGCGGCCTCGGCCCGCTCCAGCTCATCGGGCAGGAACATGAACTGCACAGACGCGAAGTCGAGGTTCGCCTCACCCAGCGAAGCCACGTCCACCTTCTCCAGCAGATCCAGGGCCTTATCGTCCAGACCCGTGTACTGCCGCCATTCCACGTTCTCCAGCTCGTCGTACAGCTCCTTCAGGATCGCCGGATCGTCGTGGCCCGCAATGGCGTTGTGCGAGAGCTGAAGCGCGATCTGCCGCTGGCGGGGCAGCGGCTCGTCTATCTGCATCCACCAGATCGTCGGCAGGCCGGCCTCAATCGCGGCGAGCGTGCGGTGATTCCCAGACAGAACGACTAGCCGCCCCGACTCCCGGTCGTTCCACACCAGCGGCGTCGAGGTCAGATGCCCGTCCCGCTCGATGTTCGACACGAGCTGCCGGAACTGCTCGTGCGGCAGGAACCGCGCGTTCACATCCAGCAGCGCCAGCGTGCGCGGATCGCCCTCCACCATCTGCGGCGGGGCGAGCCGAGTGGTCTCCTCCATGGTCAGACTCCCGTCTTCGTCATCGGGGCGCCCCACCGCTTCACCCACATCTTCAGAGCCTCGGCCAGTGTGTGCTGACCCATGGCCCCCTGGTACTGGAGCTGGTACCGCCAGCCCTCGTCGTTCGACGGACTGCGCTTGTTCAGCCGCAGCAGCCCGCGGTACTTCATCGACACCGGGTTGTTGCTGAACGCCGTCGTCGCCACCCGCCGGATACGCCGCGAGAACGACCGCTGACACAGCAACTGCGCCTCGGTGCTCATGGCCGCGAGCAAGATGAGCTTCGACAACCTCGGGTAATCGGTCGGCGCGACCGCGAAGTCACTGAGCACGTAGACCTCGTCCGGCGTGAACGTGCTCGGAGCCATGGCGAACACGCCGAGCACCCGCCCACCGCCGTCCTTCACCGCCACCGCCAAATTCGCCGCGCCCGGTGCGATCTTCGGGTTCAGGTAGCGGCTCCTGAGCGCGTTGAACTGTCCCGGCTTCAGCAGCGACAGCCTGAGCGGGCTCACCAGTTCGTCACCCTGGCGCAGACGGGGAGCCTTCACCGGCTCGATCGCCTGGCGCGGGGCCACGATCCTCGTCCGGGCCTCGCTGGCGTACACGTAGAAGGGAGCAGCCCGCGGGGTCGCCTTGATCACCCCCCGCAGGTACTGGCTCAGCTCGGGGACGTGGTGGTTGGAGGCCGTCAGCCAGTACGGCCGGTCCGTGATCGCACCGAGCACGCTGACCACGTCGTCGTCGGACAACGGCTCGTACTGCGGCGCATCCCAGGTGAAGTGTGCCTCCAGCGGCTCGTACAGCTTCTCGTAGCCGCCGCCGTAGAAGGGAGGGAAGGAGCACACCGGAGCATCGCCAGGGACCTTCTGGAGCCAGGAGCGCACGTCCTCCACCTGGTACGAGGCCAGTTCGACGTCCGAGCCGGACAGCCGCTCGACCGTCTCCGCGTGCTTGGCCTTCCACTGCTCCCGGTAGGAGTGCACCACCCTCTCGTGCCACAGCCCTTCGCGCCCCACGCTGGCAAGGAACCGGGTGCCAAGCATCATCGCCGCGACCGTACCGACACCGTCGTCCAAGGAGTCCGCGAGCCAGCCGAAGCCCTGACGGCCTGCTCGTATCGGCGGAGGATCATGACTTCATCGTCCTGGAACAGCGTTTGGCTCCTGTGCACAAGCGGCAAGTCGCGCTTCACGAGGTGGGCCACTTCATCTGTGATCACGAGGCGGCGCCGGTCATGAGCCCGGAAGCTTCAAGAATGCTGCTCCCCGGACTCGATCCGGCCCTTGTCCACCGCGTCCTGGGCAGAGATCACTCCCAGTCACAGGCCGAGCAAGAGGCCGAATACGTGGGCTCGATCATCGGCCAGCGGATCAGCGCGTGGACAGAGCCCCGCACTTGGTCAGTACCGCCAGAGGCCCGGGACCTTGCGGAACGCCTGTCCGCACTCGAACACCCCACACGTAGAGGCTCCAATGAATAGCGTTCTGTACCCGGTGTGCGCGTTAGTAAGCCTGCTCGCCCTGGTCTACAAGATTCGAATTCTACGCAGCGACCGGTCTCCAACCCAGATCGCCCTGATCGGCAACTTCTTCTTTCTGTTCGTGACGTTCACCATCTCCACGCCGACGGTGTGGGTGGCTGTCAGCGCAGAAGCGGGGATCGTGAACCTCTCTGGGCTCCTCTCACAGAGCACAGTGATCCTTTCCGCCGCCACTCAGCAGTTGATCCTCCTTCACTTGTCACATGACCGCCGCGCAGCCTGGCGTAAAGCGATGCCGCGCATCGCGGCACTCGCCCTGATCCTGGCCACTATGGTCATTCTCTTCTCCGCAGCGACGAGCCATCACGAGAACCCCGATGACTTCGCCGTCAACCATGCCCAGTATTACCCGGCTTATCTCGGCGTGTACCTCCTCGGCTATAGCGTGAACCAAATTGACGTCGGGATTCTCGGCTGGCGTTACGCGAAGGTCGCGCCCACACCCTGGCTCCGTCGCGGACTTGTCATGATCGCGGCAACTATGCCCTTTGCGATGATCTACAGCCTGTGCCGCGTCGCCGACATCGTCGCCGGACGTCTGGGTACGAGTGGCCAGGCTTGGGAGCCTGTAGCTCAAATTTCCGTGTCCATCGCGGCAATCACGAAGACGATCGGCTGGACCCTGCCCGACTGGGGCCATCACCTAAGCCGTATCTGGCTACGCGTGCAGCACGAGATCGCCATCCGGCAGCTGAAGCCGCTGCACCCGGAGGTGACTGCGCAGACCGATTGCATGGTCTTGGAACTCGGGCCGGAAGCCGACGTACGTACCCGCCTGTACCGCCTGATGGTTGAGATTCGTGACGCGCAATGGGTGCTCCGTAAGTCCATGCACCCTCATATCGCTGAGCGCGCGGAGAGGCTCGCCAGAACAGCCGGGCTGGAAGGCTCCGACCTAAGCGCCACCATCGAGGCGTCACAGCTGAAAGTCGCTCTCCGCGCCAGGGCCGGAGGGCAACGGCTACCTCAGAGCTCTCCCTCGCCCCTTGCCGAAGAGCCGCAAGATCTCACCGCAGAGCTGGACTTCCAACGCAGGCTGGCGCGCGCCTACTACCGATCTCCGATCGTGAGGGAAGTCCTCGCCGCCAGCGGCTTCGTCCGGCCCAGTTCAAAGGAAATCGCATGACCGCACAGTCCTCGGCCGAGCTCCTCGCTCAGCCCTTTGACGCCGAGTCGGCCACCAATCCGTACCCGGTGTATGCACGGCTACGGAACGAGGCACCAGTCCATCGGATCGCGCTCCCGGACGGCTCGCCTGTATGGCTCGTCTTGCGGGAAGCCGATGTACGAGCCGGGCTCGCTGACCCCCGGCTGTCAGTGAACAAGGCGGCCTCCGGCACGGGATACAAGGGCTTCTCGCTTCCGCCGGCCCTGGACGCCAATCTCCTGAACATCGATGCGGATGACCACCTGCGCCTGCGCCGCCTGGTCTCCAAAGCGTTCACCGCCCGCCATGTAGAAACCTTGCGGCACCGAGTGCATGCCGCAGTCGATCAGCTCCTCGACAGCCTGTCTGAACAAGGGGAAGCCGACCTCGCCGCCGACTTCGCGGGCCGTCTTCCGATCACGGTCATCGGCGATCTTTTCGCCGTACCGGAACCCGACCGCGCCCCTTTCGCTCGCTGGGCATCCACCATGTTCGCCGCGGGACACTCGGGCCAGATCGCTCAAGCGATAGACGCCATCCACGTCTACCTTCTTGATCTCATCTCGGCGCGCCGCTCGACCCCAGGTGAAGATCTGCTGTCTGCCCTGATCGTGGCCCGCGACGACGGAGACAAGCTCACCGAGAACGAACTCGTGTCGCTGGCGTTCCTCATCCTCATGGCGGGCAGCGAGAACGTCCAGCACCTCATCACCAGTGGGGTACTCACCCTGCTTTGCCACCCGAAGCAGCTCACTGCCGTGCGAGAAGACTCCTCGCTCTTCCCCACCGCAGTCGAGGAGCTGTTGCGCTACGTACATCCCAACCAGATGGCCATCCGCCGGTTTCCCACCGAACCTGTCGAGTTCAGCGGTATCGCCATTCCCTCTGGCGATACGGTCATGCTCTGCCTGGCCTCAGCGAACCGGGACCCCGACCGCTACCCCGATCCGGACCAGTTCGACATTCACCGCAAGGACACAGCGCATCTCGCCCTCGGACAGGGGGTGCACTACTGCCTTGGTGCTCCTCTGGCACGCCTTCAGATCCGTATAGCCATCGAGACCCTGGTCCGGCGCTTCCCTCGCCTCGGTCTCACGGTCGACGTGGAACAGCTTCGCTGGCGCTCGTCCTGGCGGTCTCACGCGCTCAGGGAACTGCCTGTCACGCTGGCCCCGTCGGCCTCGCGGCAGGGCGTCAAACGGCCTTCTCAGCCGTCGGCAACGATCCCCACTTCTTCCAGCTGAGGGAGACCCGGGCGCTGTCCACGGTGCGCGAGCCTCGGGACGCCGCCGGGTACACCGTCACCTTCTCCAGCAGGAGGACCACGACTCCCCGTTGCCCTGCCAGAGGGGCGTGCTTCCACCACTTCACCAGGTCCGACACGCCCCCGAGGGGAGCGTGCCGGACCTGTTCCAGGCGCCGTGCCTCCGCCGAGGTTTCACGAATGCGCTTCGACAGGTTCTTGTCGGCACTCTTGAAAGCCGCCAACGACATACCCGAGGACTCGGCGTACTGCTCGCCCAGCTCCTGCTGTTTCTTCCGGTCCTCCGTGGCTTGCTTCCGCAGCTCCGCCGCTTCCGACAGCATCTGCTCCCGCGCCACGAGGAGCTGCGCCTTGACCTCCGGCTTGGCCAACTCCGCCAGGACGTGTTCGCCAACGTATGCCTCAAGCGCATCGGCGTTGATCCGGATCTTGCCGCACCCCCCAGGGTGCTGAGCCGTGTGCTTGGCGCAGCGGTAGCCCCGGCTCCCACTGTTCGACGGAGCCGCCGTGAGAAGAATCCCGCAGAGGCCGCAGTCCGCCGCGTCTGTGCCTGTGAAGAGGTGGTCGCGCTGCTCTTGCCTGCTGCGGCCTTCCTGCTTGGCCTTTCGCATGGCGCGGATCTGCTTGAACTCGTCGGGCGTGATGATCTGCGGGCCGCCCGTCTCGTACAGGTTGCCTTGCTCGTCCTCAGCCAGACCGGCAATCGCCGGGTTGTCCAGGATCCCCGCCACCGTGGCCGGACGGAACTTTCCCCCGCGGGTGGTGCGGTGCCCTTCGTCGTTCAGCCACTCAGTAATGCCGGGATACGACTGCCGGACGAGAAAGCGGCTGGCCGCCTGGCGTATGGCAGCCGCCTCCGTCTCGCGCAGCCGCCTATGGGCCATGTCCTCGAACCCGAAGAGCCGTGGCACTCGACTGTCTCCCTCTTCTCGAACCAACCCCTTGACAACAGCAATTCTATCCAAGATAGGTCACATTGCTGAAGCAATCACAGACACCTCAGGGGCGCACAAACACACCTTCTACGCTCCACTCCTATCGGCCTTGTCGACACCAAGCACCTTCCACAGGCCGACTGTCGGCACTCGCACCGTGCTCCCCAAGGGCAACGTCGCCACAGGGAACTCGTCTGCCTTGATGAGCTGGTACGCCTTGTCCCGGCCGATACCCAAGGCCCGAGCGGCAGTTGCAACATTCACAGTGGCCGGGAGAGCCAACAGCTCTTCCAGCCCCATCGCTCCGGCCGTACCCGAAGCTTCCCCAGCCGCTTCCTGAGCAGTCATGTCGTTGGTCGCATCCTCCCCCACGCCAACTCGGAAACGACTTTACAGCAGTGTCCGACAGCCCCAGCAAGATCGAAGGAGATCACGCCAGACACGTACGGATACGCACAGCACCAATGACTGGCTGTGAGCAAAGCGACAGACCAGGGGGTCAAATGTTCGAGCCGAGCTACTACCGGCGATGCCAGTGCAAGGGGCCGCTGAAGGACAAGGAGGGCAAGCCGGTCCTCGACGCCGACGGCAATCCGAAGATCGGCTCTATCGAGACGACGTGCCCCAAGCTGGGCAAGGGACACGGCACCTGGGCCTTCTACTTCGAGGCCGAACCCGGCGAGGGCGGCAAGCGCGCACGCGTGCGCCGTGGCGGCTTCACCAAGCTGGACGATGCCAAGAAGAAGGCGAAGGAGCTGTACGACGCCGCCTCGGCCGGCACCGACGTACTGTCCGACGAGAAGTGCGGAGACTTCTTCCGCCGGTGGATCAAGGCGAAGAAGTCGCTGGCCCGCACAACCCGCCACGGCTACGAGGAGCACATCAACAACTACCTGCTCCCTCACCTCGGGCACATCAAGCGACGCGACCTCAAGGTGCGTCACCTCGACAAGCTGTACGACGCGATCGAGAAGGAGAACGCCGAGCGGATTCTCCACCGCCTCCGCGTCGATCAGCTCCAGAAGGACCGCGACGAGGCACACCAAGCCTGGGTGAGGACGGCGGGTTACGCCAAGAAGGAGGAGCGCCGCACCGCCCGTCGAGCCTTCCTCGACTCGAACGCTGCACTCCGCGAGGGCAGAAAGGGGCTGCGGAAGACCACCTCCGCCGCCACCATGCACCGCATCAACGACACCCTCAGCTCAGCTCTGTCCTGGGGGATCAAGCGCGAGCAAGCTTTCAGCAGGAACTGGGCACAGCTCGTTGAGCTGCCTCCGGTCACACGGCCGAAGCCGCTGGTGTGGACGCCCGAGCGCGTCGAGCACTGGAAGCGCACCGGCGAGAAGCCCGGCCCGGTCATGGTCTGGACACCGCAGCTCACCGGCGAGTTCCTGGACTTCGTCATGGAGGACTGGCTTTACGAGCTGTGGCACAGCTTCATCTTCCTTGGCCCCCGCCGCGGCGAGATGGCCGCGCTGCCCTGGACCGAGGTCAGCACGGACGCCCTCTGGCTGCGGATCTCCCAACAGATCGTGGAGGTCGCCTACCAGCTGTACGGCGAAGCGCCAAAGGCCGACAGTGTCCGCACCCTGTCTCTCAGCCTGGAGTCCGGCGACAACCTCGTCAGCTTCCGCGCTAAGCAGGACCAGAAGCGCCAGGAGTGGGGCACGGCCTACGTCGAAAGCGGCCGGGTGTGGACGCACGAGAACGGCGAGGAGCTGCACCCCGACTGGATATCCCGACGCTTCACCCGCCTCGTGGAGCTGTCCGGCCTACCTCCGGTCCGCCTGCACGACCTGCGACACCTCGCCGCCACCCTGTCCCTGCTCGCGGGCCACGACATCAAGGTGGTCCAGGAGAAGCTGGGGCACTCCTCGCGCCAGATCACCTCCGACACCTACACCAGCGTGCTGCCCGAGATGATGCGGGCCGAGGCCGAGTCGGTTATGGCCGTCGTTCCCCGCGACATCCCCTTCATCGTGCGCACCCCGCTGTCGATCCCCGAGACAGCCTGGCGGAACGACATCGCCGTCTTCTTCGCCCACGGGGCACGACAGTCAGGTAACACCTGGGCCGTCGGAGCACAGGCCCAGCCCGACTCTGCTCTCCTCGGCATGATCAACCTGGCCGGGCGGGGCCAGGATGACGCCGCCAACGCGGCCGTGAAGTGGCTACGGGATCACTGCACCACCAACGACCTGGAACTGGTACGGGTGGAGAACTTCAACGACCGCTATCCGGAGGAGCAGCGGCCGGACTTCTCGCTCACGCGCTTCACGGTCGCCCGCTCGGAGTCCCCGGGTGTGGACGGCTGGGCGCTGCCCACGGGCCTGCCGCCCGCAGCCTCCCGCAGTCTCCGAACACCCGCCGGAAGGCTGCGTAAGGGCGCTTCTGTCCACTGAGTCGTCCCCGCGTCCACTGCGTGTCCACTGGATCTTGGTCTGAACGAATGAACGGGGGTCGCCGCGCGGGAGTGGCGACCTACCTTCACCCGTTTCCCCAGTGTAGAAACGGTTCTCCTGGGAGAAGCATGCGTGGGGCGGGTGGGACTCGAACCCACGGCCGACGGATTATGAGTCCGCTGCTCTAACCGGCTGAGCTACCGCCCCTAACGGCGCGTCGCGCACATTTGTGCGCGCCGTCTGCCGCAGCATAGCCGCTCATACGATCTCCTGCCTCGGATGGTCGGCATCCTCTGACCATGAGGACTTCGCCGTGCGCCGCTCGGTTCCAGGAACCGCGGACCAGATCCGTAAGAGGTACCCAAAAGGGGCGCGAGGCCCAGTTGGCGGAGCGTCGGCGGGTGATCATGAACACACGAAAGAGGGCCCCGAGGGGCCCTCTTCGTACGACCGCTCCCCCGGCTGGACTCGAACCAGCAACCCTCCGGTTAACAGCCGAATGCTCTGCCAATTGAGCTACAGGGGATCGCGCTCCCCCGACTGGACTCGAACCAGTAACCTGCCGGTTAACAGCCGGCTGCTCTGCCAATTGAGCTACAGGGGATTGCTGCGTCTGCACCGAACGTACCCACCCCGGTCCTCCCGGGCGGCGCGCGTTCGCTGCGACACATACATTAGCGCAAGCAGGGGGGTGCTTTGCCAATCGGTATCGACCCGGGGTACGCCGGGTGATCCCGGGCCCCGACGGGGTAGGCGGAGAGCACAGAACGACGGTCCGACGCTGACGCTGGGGACTGCGACGCCGAGAGGGAAGGGTGGCAGCCATGCGGTACCGCCTCACATTCATCGCGGGACTGGCTTGCGGGTACGTCCTGGGGACCCGCGCCGGCCGTGAGCGCTACGAGCAGCTCAAGAAGTCGGCCCGCCAGGTGTCGCAGAATCCGGCGGTGCGCAACGCGGCCGAGTCCGCCGCGCAG
The DNA here is from genome assembly GCF_004151105.1 of Streptomyces sp. L-9-10. Taxonomy (GTDB): domain Bacteria; phylum Actinomycetota; class Actinomycetes; order Streptomycetales; family Streptomycetaceae; genus Streptomyces. The sequence continues at coordinate 5,503 of NZ_PHRF01000048.1, read as the reverse complement.
ACCGGCCGCGAGGTCGCCGGCAAGGCGTACCACTCGGTGAACAGCGTGGTCGGCGACAAGCTGCCGGACTCCGTCGCCCAGCGCGTGCGCTCCCTGCGCGAGCGGAGCCAGAACGGCCAGGACGACTGGGGTACGAGCAATACCTGACCAGGATCCGGACACCCGGGCGTCCCGGCAGCGCCCCTCGTGCCGCGCGTGCGGCAGAATCGGGTGTCATGGGAATAGTCGCCGGGTTGGACAGTTCGTCCGGGTTCACACGCGTCGTCGTCTGCGACGCGGACACAGGTGCCGTGCTGCGGCAGGGGTACGCGGCCCATCCGGTCGAGCCCAAAGCCACCGAGGTCGATCCGCAGGCCTGGCTGCTCTCCCTCGGGGAGGCCGCGTCCGGCGGGCTGCTCGAGGGCGTGCAGGCCATCGGGGTCGCGGCGCAGCAGCACGGCATGGTGGCGCTGGACCGGCAGGGCAACCCCGTACGGCCCGCGCTGGTCGGCAACGACAAACGGGCGCAGGTCGCCGCCGCCGATCTGGTCGACGCGCTGGGCGGACGGCATGCCTGGGCCGAGGCCGTCGGGTCCGTACCGCAGTCGAGTCAGCTCGTGGCCAAGCTGCGCTGGCTGGCGCGGACCGAGCCCGAGGCGGCGCAGCGCACCGCGCTGGTGCTCCAGCCGCACGACTGGCTGGTCTGGCAGCTGCTGGGGCGGCCGGCGCGCAGGACGACCGACCGGGGCGGGGCCTCCGGGACCGGCTACTGGTCCGCGCGTACCGGTGCGTACCGGCCGGATCTGGTGGAGCTGGCGCTCGGGCACCAGGCCGCGCTGCCGGAGGTGCTCGGCCCGGCGGACGCCGCCGGGACCACCCCTGAGGGGCTGCTGATCTCGGCGGGGACCGGTGAGACGATGGCCGCCGCGTTCGGGCTCGGTGTCGCGGTCGGGGACGCCGTGGTGTCGCTGGGGGCGTCGGGTTCGGTGATGGCCGTCCATCACGAGGCGGCGGCCGACCCGTCCGGAATGATCACTTCCTTCGCGGACGCGACCGGGATGCATCTGCCCGTCGTCCACACGCTGAACGCCGTCAGGGCGCTGCGCGGTACGGCGGAGCTGCTGGGTACGGCGGAGCTGACCGAGTTGTCGGAGCTGGCGCTCAAGTCCACGCCGGGCTCCTCGGGGCTGGTGTTCCTGCCGTATTTGGAAGGCGAGCGGACCCCGCAGCTGCCGCACACGGCGGGCACGCTGACCGGACTGCGGCGCGAGTCGATGAAGCCGGAGCATCTGGCGCGGGCCGCGTTCGAGGGGATGCTCTGCTCGCTCGCCGACGCGATGGACGTGCTGCGCGGACGGGGGGTGGAGGTGCGGCGGGTGTTCCTGCTGGGCGGCGCCGCCGAGCTGCCCGCCGTCCAGGCCCTGGCTCCGGCGATCTTCGGGGCGCAGGTCGTCGTACCGCAGCCCGCCGACTACACCGCGATCGGCGCGGCGCGGCAGGCGGCCTGGGCGCTCGGGGTCTCGCAGGGGTCGCTCTCCCCGCACACGCCGCCGGCCTGGCAGGGCGCGGCGGCCCAGGTGTTCGAGCCGGGCGACGACGCGGCGGTGGGCACGGCGGTACGGCAGCAGTACACGGCGACGCGGGAGCAGATCCACCCCGGGGCGTTCGGGCACGGGCACGGGAGCTGAGCGGGCGGGCCGGTGGGACGGTGAGCGGGGGCTGAGCGGGGCGGGCGGCCGGGTCGGCGCCGGCGGAGCGCACGGGGGGGCGCAGCGCCGGGGTGAGCCGTCGGTGAGACGTCCGCGCGCCTTCGGGACGGCCTGAGCGCGCTCCCGTTCTTGACCCGTCCTTGGCCATAAACCCTTGGGGCTCAGCGGGGGCGGTACCGCAAAATGGGGGCTGATCCCCGTTCTCGCGATCTTCACCCCGAGCCGACCCCGAGAGACTGCGCGTGCTGCTGAGACTTCTGCGAGCCCATCTCGCCCCGTACAAGAGACCGATAGCCCTGCTGGTGGCGCTCCAGCTGTTGCAGACATGCGCCACCCTCTACCTGCCCACCCTCAACGCCGACATCATCGACAACGGTGTCGTGAAGGGGGACTCGGGCTACATCCTGGAGTTCGGCGGCATCATGATCGCCGTCAGTGTCGTCCAGGTGATCTGCAACATCGGCGCCGTGTACTACGGCGCGCGGACCGCCTCCGCCCTCGGCCGGGATGTGCGGGCCGCCGTTTTCGGACGGGTGCAGAGCTTCTCCGCCCGTGAGGTGGGTCACTTCGGCGCACCCTCGCTGATCACCCGCACCACCAATGACGTCCAGCAGGTCCAGATGCTGGTCCTGATGTCGTTCACGCTGATGGTGTCCGCGCCGATCATGTGCGTCGGTGGCATCGTGCTGGCGCTCGGCCAGGACATCCCGCTGTCGTCGGTGCTGCTGGCCGTCGTGCCGCTGCTCGGGATATCCGTGAGCCTCATCGTCAGGAAGATGCGGCCGCTGTTCCGTACGATGCAGACCCGGCTGGACACGGTGAACCGGGTGCTGCGCGAGCAGATCACCGGCAACCGCGTGATCAGGGCCTTCGTACGGGACGACTACGAGAAGGAGCGCTTCCGGGGCGCCAACACCGAGCTGACCGATGTCGCGCTGTCGACCGGCCGGCTGATGGCGCTGATGTTCCCGACCGTGATGACGGTCGTGAACCTGTCGTCGGTCGCCGTCGTCTGGTTCGGCGCGCACCGGATCGACAGCGGCGGGATGGAGATCGGTGCGCTGACCGCGTTCCTCGCGTATCTGATGCAGATCGTGATGGCCGTGATGATGGCCACCTTCATGTTCATGATGGTGCCGCGCGCCGAGGTGTGCGCCGAGCGAATAGAAGAGGTGCTCGACACCCGTTCCAGTGTCGTGCCGCCGCGGAACCCGGTGCGGGAGCTGCGCCGGCACGGGCATCTGGAGGTGCGGGGCGCGGAGTTCCGCTTCCCCGGTGCCGAGGAGCCCGTCCTGCGCGAGGTGTCGCTGGTCGCGCGGCCCGGTGAGACGACCGCGGTCATCGGGTCGACGGGCAGCGGGAAGTCGACGCTGCTCGGTCTCGTACCGCGGCTGTTCGACGCGACCGGCGGGGAGGTGCTGGTCGACGGGCAGGACGTGCGCGAGCTGGATCCGGTGCTGCTGGCCAAGACCGTGAGTCTCGTACCGCAGAAGCCGTATCTGTTCTCCGGGACGGTGGCGACGAATCTGCGGTACGGCAATCCGGACGCGACCGACGAGGAGCTGTGGCACGCGCTGGGGGTCGCTCAGGCCAGGGAGTTCGTCGCCGCCCTAGAGGGCGGGCTGAACGCGCCGATCGCACAGGGCGGTACGAATGTCTCCGGCGGGCAGCGGCAGCGGCTCGCGATCGCGCGGACGCTGGTCCAGCGGCCGGAGATCTATCTGTTCGACGACTCGTTCTCGGCGCTGGACTACGCCACGGACGCGGCGCTGCGCGGCGCGCTGGCGCGGGAGACCGCGGAGGCGACCGTCGTGATCGTCGCCCAGCGCGTCTCCACCATCCGTGACGCCGACCGCATAGTGGTGCTCGACGAGGGGCGGATCGTGGGGTCGGGCCGCCATCACGAACTGATGGCGGAGAACGAGACATACCGGGAGATCGTGCTCTCCCAGCTGACCGAGGCGGAGGCTGCCTGATGAGCGGTCCTGGCGGACGCATGATGATGGCGGGCCCCACACAGCGGTCCATGGACTTCAAGGGCTCGGGCAAGCGGCTGCTGAAGCTGCTGGCCGTGGAGCGGACGACCCTCTGGTGGATGTTCGCCGCCGGCGTGGTGAGCGTCGCGTTGTCGGTCGTGGGTCCGAAGATCCTCGGACAGGCGACGGACCTCATCTTCGCGGGGGTCATCGGCCGGCAGACCCAGGGCGGTGTCTCCAAGGCGGAGACCGTCGAGGGGCTGCGGGCCAGGGGCGACAACGGCGCGGCCGATCTCCTCTCCGGAGTGGACTTCACTCCGGGCCAGGGCATCGACTTCGGCGCGGTGGGCGAGGTCCTGCTGATCGTGCTGGTGGTCTATGTCGCCGCCGGGCTGCTGATGCTGGTGTCGACGCGGCTCTCCATCCGGGTCATCAACCACACGGTGTACCGGATGCGGGAGGAGATCCAGGCGAAGCTGTCGCGGCTGCCGCTGTCGTACTTCGACCAGCAGCCGCGCGGTGAGGTGCTGAGCCGGGCGACGAACGACATCGACAACATCTCGCAGACCATGCAGCAGACGATGGGGCAGCTGATCAACTCGCTGCTGACGATCATCGGTGTGCTGGTGATGATGTTCTGGATCTCGCCGCTGCTGGCGCTGGTCGCGCTGGTGACGGTGCCGCTGTCGGTGCTGGTGGCGGCGAAGGTCGGCAAGCGGTCGCAGCCGCAGTTCGTCCAGCAGTGGAAGGTCACCGGCACGCTGAACGCGCATATCGAGGAGATGTACACCGGGCACGCGCTGGTGAAGGTCTTCGGGCGGCAGGACGAGTCGGCCGAGGCGTTCCGCGAGCAGAACGACCAGCTCTACGAGGCGGGTTTCAAGGCGCAGTTCAACAGCGGGATCATGCAGCCGCTGATGCTCTTCGTCTCCAACCTGAACTATGTGCTGGTGGCGGTCGTCGGCGGACTGCGGGTGGCCTCGGGCTCGCTGTCGATCGGTGATGTGCAGGCGTTCATCCAGTACTCGCGGCAGTTCTCGATGCCGCTGACGCAGGTCGCGTCGATGGCCAACCTGGTTCAGTCGGGTGTCGCCTCCGCCGAGCGGATCTTCGAACTGCTGGACGCGGAGGAGCAGGAGGCCGACGCGCCCGCGGTGGAGCGGCTGCACGAGCCGCGGGGCCGGGTCGCGCTGGAACACGTGTCGTTCCGGTACGAGCCCGACAAGCCGCTGATCGACGATCTGTCGCTCTCGGTGGAGCCGGGGCAGACGGTCGCGATCGTCGGGCCGACGGGCGCGGGCAAGACCACGCTGGTCAATCTGCTGATGCGGTTCTACGAGGTCACGGGCGGCCGGATCACGCTGGACGGCACGGACGTGGCGCGGATGTCCCGTGCGGAACTGCGGTCCGGGATAGGCATGGTCCTCCAGGACACGTGGCTCTTCGGCGGCACGATCGCGGACAACATCGCGTACGGCGCGTCGCGCGAGATCACCCGGGAGGAGATCGAGGAGGCGGCGCGGGCGGCCCACGCCGACCGGTTCGTCCGTACGCTCCCCGACGGGTACGACACCGTGATCGACGACGAGGGGTCGGGGGTCAGCGCCGGTGAGAAGCAACTGATCACCATCGCGCGGGCGTTCCTGTCCGATCCGGTGATCCTGGTGCTGGACGAGGCGACCAGTTCGGTGGACACCCGGACCGAGGTGCTGATCCAGAAGGCGATGGCGCGGCTGGCCCACGGCCGTACGAGCTTTGTGATCGCGCACCGGCTCTCCACGATCCGGGACGCGGACGTGATCCTGGTGATGGAGAACGGCGCGATCGTCGAACAGGGCT
>NZ_PHRF01000047.1:6638-69189 GCF_004151105.1 Streptomyces sp. L-9-10 | reverse complement strand
GCGGGCCCACCCCCGGTGCGCGCCCATGTCCGGTGCGGGCCCGCGGTCCGCGGGGCTCTCACGCGCGGGGCCAGGGCCTGCCGCCGAGGCGTTCGATGTCCGTGTTGAAGCGCTTCAGATACGCGGCGAAGGCGGCGATGTCCTCCTCGGGCCAGTCCGCCATGACCCGGTCCAGGGAGCGGACGATGCCCTCCCTCTCCTCGTCGAGTGCGCGTGCGCCCTCCGGCGTGAGGCGGAATTTGCGGGCCATGCCGCCGTCGGGGTCCGGGATACGCTCCGCGAATCCGGCGCGTACCGTCGCGGCCGTCTGCCGGTTCAGGGTGGAGGCGTCGAGTCCGAACGCGTCGCTGAGTTCGCCGATCGACATCGGTCCCTGCATGCGGATGCGGCTGAGCAGGATGTAGGCGCTGCGGTCCAGTACGGCGTCTTTGCGTCGGCCGCCTCTCTGGTTCAGGAACGTGTGACGGCTGAGCAGCATCTGCTCGTACTCGACCTCATGGGTGGCGCCGGTCATGCGTATGTCGCCTCCTGCCTCTCTCGCGGGCCATTCTCGCATCGCCTGTGAACGGCCCTCACTTCATCGCCTCTCACATGAATCATGCACGTAAAGTGGTCGTTGCACACAGTATGTATGATGCACAAGCTCATCGCCCCTGCTTCCCCCTTGCACAGTCATAGGAGTCCCTGATGGACGCCCCACAGCACGCATCCCGCTCGGGTGGCGTGGTCGCCACGCTGGCGCTCGCCGGCACCACGGCGGCGATCATGCAGACACTGGTCACGCCGCTGATCGCGGAGCTGCCCCGGATCCTGCACACCACGCCCTCCAACGCCACCTGGGTCATCACCACCACCCTCCTCGTGGCGGCGGTCTGCGTTCCGGTCGTCGGCCGCCTGGGCGACCTGATCGGCAAGCGCCGCATGCTCCTCGCGTGCTCCGTACCGCTCATCGCGGGCTCGGTGGTGTGCGCACTCGCGTCCTCCGTCATCCCGATGATCATCGGACGCGGCCTTCAGGGCATGGGGATGGGCATGGTGCCGCTGGGCATCGCCCTGCTGCGTGACGTCGTTCCCGAGCAGAAGCTCAGCTCGTCCATCGCGCTGGTGAGCGCCTCCATGGGGATCGGCGGCGGCCTCGGCCTGCCGATCGCCGCGGCGGTCGCCCAGTACGCGAACTGGCGGGTGCTCTTCTGGGGATCCGCCGTCCTGGCCACGGTGATCGCGGTACTGATCTGGTTCCTGATCCCGAACGTGCCGGCCGCCGCCAAGGGACAGCGTTTCGACGCGCCCGGCGCTCTCGGCCTCGGCACCGGCCTGGTCTGCCTGCTGCTCGCCATCTCCAAGGGGGCCGACTGGAGCTGGGGTTCGGGAACCACGCTCGGCCTGTTCGCCGCCGCCGTCGTGCTCCTGGCCGCCTGGGGAGCGTGGGAACTGCGCACGGCCGACCCGCTGGTCGACCTGCGCACCACTGCCCGCCCCCGGGTGCTGCTCACCAACATCGCCTCGGTCTTCGTCGGTTTCGCGATGTACGCCAGCATGCTGGTGATGCCGCAGTTGCTTCAGTTCCCGGAAGCGACCGGTTACGGACTGGGACAGTCGATACTCGCGTCCGGCCTGTGGATGGCACCCGGCGGCGTGATGATGATGATCGTCTCCCCGCTCGGCGGCAAACTCACCAACGCCAGCGGCCCGAAGGTCACTCTGCTCAGCGGAGTCCTGGTCATCGCCGCGGGTTACGGACTCTCGCTCGCGCTGATGGGCTCCGCGTGGGGAATCATGCTGGCCATCATGGTGATCAACAGCGGGGTGGGCCTCGCCTACGGCTCGATGCCGGCGCTCATCATGAGTTCCGTACCGCTCTCGGAGACCGCCGCCGCGAACAGCTTCAACACCCTCATGCGTTCCCTGGGCACCTCCGTCGGCGCCGCCGTGATCGGCCTGGTCCTCTCGCAGATGACGACCAGCATCGGCGGACAGAGCATCACCTCCGAGAGCGGCTTCCGTACGGGCCTGCTGATCGGCTGCGGCATCGCCGTGGTCTCCGCCGCGATCGCGGCCGTCATCCCGGCGGTGCGCCACATCGCCGCCGGTCCGGGGAAGACCCCGTCGGCCCCCGAGCCGGAGAAGTCCGCCGTCCAGGCGTGAATGACACCCCGTCACCCGGTGACAGGGCACTCCCCGGCAGTCGGCCCGACTCGGGCCGGCTGCCGGACCGGCCGTGCGGCGGCCGGAGTTCAACCACACCGTCTCACCATGAGATGCGCCATGATGACCTCCTCTTGACGGCCAGAAATCCTGGCAGCACTATCTGCGAACGTTTCCCGTCGCCGGAGACGTGCGCAGAAGCCGGGAAGCAGACGGACGCAGGGGGACCGAACCGATGCCGTGGCCGAGGACGTCCGCCGGGACACCGTCGAGAGGGTGGAGCGCGCGGCGGCCGAGCCGGGCTGCGTACCGGACGCGGTGGCCCCTCACCGTCCCGTCGTCCGCGCCTCCGCCGCGCCGACGGCGGCCAACAGCGAGAGCATGAGGTCGTCATGAGTCTCACCGCGTCCCGGGCCGAGGCCGTCCCGGGCAGCCGCGGCACCCCGCCGCCCCGCTCCCCCGCCCAGCGCAGGCGGGCCCTCGGTCTGGACCGGGGCGCGTGGTTCCTGCTCCTCCCCGCGCTGATCCCGATCCTGATACTCAGCGTGGGGCCGCTTCTGTACGGCGTCTCGCTCGCGTTCACCGACGCGCAGGCGGGACGCACGGCGGCCAACCGGTTCATCGGTCTCGACAACCTCCTCGATCTGCGTCACGACTCGCTGTTCTGGGAGTCCTTCCGCATCGGCCTCGTCTGGGCGGTGTGCGTGACGCTGCTCCAGTTCGTACTGGCCATGGGCCTCGCGCTGCTGCTCAACCAGAATCTGCGTTTCCGCTGGCTCGCCCGGACGCTGGCGCTCGTACCGTGGGCGATGCCCGAGGTCGTCGTCGGCATCATGTGGCGGCTCGTGTACCACTCCGACGCGGGTGTCCTGAACAAGACGCTCACCCAGCTCGGTCTCCTCCACGAGAACGTCGACTGGCTCGCCGACCTCTCCTACGCGCTGCCCGCGGTCATCGCCGTCGGCGTGTGGGCGGGAATGCCGCAGACCACGGTCGTGCTCCTGGCCGGGTTGCAGAACGTTCCTCACGAGCTGCGTGAGGCCGCCCAGTTGGACGGCGCCGGCCTCTGGCGCCGCTTCGCCTCGGTCACCTGGCCCGCCCTCAAGCCGGTCGTCCTCGCGATCACGGCCCTGAACTTCATCTGGAACTTCAATTCCTTCGGCCTGGTGTACGTCCTCACGCAGGGCGGTCCTGGCGGCCAGACGCGTCTTCCGATGCTCTTCGCGTACGAAGAGGCTTTCAAGTACGGACAGTTCGGCTACGCGGCCGCGATGGGCCTGGTCATGGTCGCGGTGATCGCGGTCCTCCTCACCCTGTTCCTGCGCAAGAAGCTGACGGAGGACGCGGCATGAGCACGACGTCTGTCCCGCCCAAGGTCCGTGCCCTGCGCGCCGCGGGCCGCACCGGCCAGTACGTGGCACTGCTGGTATTCCTGGTCTTCCTGGCCTTCCCGCTCCTCTGGCTGGTGTCCACGTCCTTCAAGTCGCCCCAGGAGCTGGGCTCGATCAACCCGACGTGGCTGCCGACCGACGCCGGCCTCGACAACTACCGCGCCGCGTTCGACACGCAGCCACTGCTCCGCTCGGCGCTCAACAGCCTGATCGTGGCGGTCAGCTCCTCGGTGATCTCGGTGTCGATCGCCGTCCCGGCGGCGTATGTGATGGTCCGCCACAAGACGCGGGTCAGCCAGGCGGGCACCGTCTGGATCCTGGTGAGCCAGATGTTCCCGTTCGTACTGGTGATCATCCCGCTGTTCCTGGTCCTGAAGAACCTGCACTTGATCAACAGCCTGACCGGCCTGATCATCGTGTACGTCGTCTGGAACCTGCCCTTCTCACTGTGGATGCTCCAGGGCTATGTCACGTCGGTGCCGCGCTCCCTCGAAGAAGCCGCGGCGATGGACGGCGCGGGCCGGCTGCGGACGCTCGTCAGCGTGGTCCTGCCGCTGCTCACGCCGGGCCTGGTGGCGACGCTGATGTTCTCCTTCGTCACCGCCTGGAACGAGTTCTTCTTCGCCCTCGTGCTCCTCAAATCTCCGGAGAACCAGACGATGTCCGTGATCCTCACCCGCTTCCTGGGCGCCGAGGGCGTCGTGGACCTGGGCCCGCTCGCGGCGGCCTCGGTCCTCGCGACCATCCCCAGCCTCCTCTTCTTCGCGCTGCTCCAGCGCCGGCTCGTGGACGGCATGCTCAGCGGGGCGGTGAAGGGCTGATGCGCGTCCGTACGAAGAGGCTGAGCGCCTGCGCGGCCACCGCCCTTTCGCTGGCCCTGGTCGCCGGCTGCACCGGCCAGGAGCCGGACTCCTCCGACGGCGTGATCACCCTCGACTTCCTCAGCCTGGCCTGGCAGAAGGAGTCCGTCGACGCCAACAAGGCGCTCGTGAGGCAGTGGAACACGTCCCACCCCGATGTGCGGGTCAGATACGTACAGGGCGCCTGGGACAACGTCCACGACCAGCTCCTCACCTCCTTCGAAGGCGGTGAGGCCCCCGACATCATCCACAACGACGCCTCCGACCTGACCGACTTCGCGAACGGCGGCTACCTCGCCGACCTCAGCGGCTATCTGCCGAAGTCGCTGCGCAAGGACATCCCGCAGGCCTCGTGGGACACCACGGCCTACGAAAAGGGAACGTACGGCGTCCCGTTCCTCCAGGAACCACGCGTCCTGATCGCCGCCACCACACTCCTCGAACAGGCGAACGTACGCATCCCCACCCCCCAACGCCCCTGGAGCTGGGACGAGTTCGAGGACGTCAGCAAGAAGCTGACACGCGACAAGAACAACGACGGCACGAACGACCAGTACGGCGTGGCCTGGTCCATGAAGGAGCCGGTCGCCCAGTCCGTCAATCTGTCACTGTCCACCGGTGGCAAGATCTTCTACAAGGACGCGGACGGCAAGAACGAGATCCGCTACGACAGCGCCGACTCGGCCGTCGCACAGCTGATCGACCGACAGGTCAACGACGACCGGACCGCGCCCAGGAACGGCCTCGGCATGTCGGGTTCCGACACCCTGCCCGGCTTCTTCGCGGGCCGCTACGCGATGCTTCCGCTCAACTTCTCCTTCCGCCAACAGGTACAGCAGCAGGCTCCCAAGGGCTTCGACTGGACGGTCCTGCCGATGCCCAGCGGCAACGGGGAACCGACGCAGGGCACGATCCCGCAGACCCTCTCGGTCTCCCAGGCCAGCGCGCACAAGCGGGCGGCGGTCGACTTCATCGCCTTCCTCACGCGGCCCGAACACCAGGTGCGGCTGGCGCGCGGCGACTGGCTGTTGCCCACCAGCGTCAAAGCCCTGAAGGACCCGTCCCTCAACACCGAGGCGTACGGATGGAAGACCGGCGCCGACCTCGCGGCCGGTCTGCGCCCGTCCCCGGTGCTCGGGGTACGCGGCTACCCTGAGTGGAAGGACAAGATCGCCACCCCCGCCTACCAGGAGTACTACAACGGCGCGTTCGGCCTCGCGGAACTGCGCGAACGCCTGGCGGACGACGGCAACCGCATCCTCGACCGCTACCAGCGCTGACGCGCTGTGGCCTCGCCGCCCCCGGCCGGCCCCGCCCCCACGACGAGTGCTGGCACCGCACGACGAGTGCTGACACCGACGGAACGACGGAGCTGGAGCCAGTCCAGCCGGGTCAGCCCCGCTTTGCGGCAGGCACCGGCGTCCTCCATATTCGAGACAGCACCTCCGCACAGCACCTCCGCACGCGCGGCCTCGCCGCTGACGGCCACGGCGTGAAGGAGCCGCGAAGGCTGCGTTCTCATGCGGCGCGGGACGGGCACCCCAACGGTAAGGGAAAACCACCATGAAGATCATCGCGCTTGAGGAAGCCTTCAGCGTGCCCGGCATGGCCACCGCCGGAGCGTCCCTCCACCAGCCGACGAAATTCCGGCCCAGCGTGCTGGCCGAGTTCGAGCGCCGGCTGCCCGACTTCAACGAGCTGCGCCTCAAGGACATGGACGAGCACGGCGTCGACATGCAGGTGCTGTCCCTGACCAGTCCCGGCGTACAGATGCAGCCCGACGCCGCCATCGCCGTCTCCGACGCACAGCTGGCCAACGACGTCCTCGCGGGCGTCGTCCAGGACCACCCCACCCGGTTCGCGGGGCTCGCCGCGATGCCCCTGCAGGACCCCGCCGCCGCTGTACGCGAGCTCGACCGCGCCGTGAACGGCCTCGGCCTGTCCGGCGTCCTGGTCAACGGGCACACCCTGGGCCACTACCTCGACGAACCGCGGTTCCGTGTCTTCTGGGAAGCGCTCGCCGGGCACGACGTGCCGCTGTATCTGCACCCCAACAGCGCACCCCTGGGCTGGTCGGTGTTCGAGGGCCGCCCCGAACTGATCGGACCGACCTACGCGTGGACCATCGAAACCGGCGCCCACGCGCTCCGCCTGATCTGCGCCGGACTGTTCGACCAGTTCCCCACCGCCAAGGTCATCCTCGGCCACATGGGTGAGATGCTGCCCTTCCATCTGTCCCGGGTCGACACCCGGCTGTCGTATGTCGACTCCGATGTGAAGCTGGCCAAAAAGCCCTCCGAGTACTTCATCGACAACTTCCACATCACCACCAGCGGCGTCATGGCCACCAGCGCCCTGTTGGGGGCGGTCCTCGCGATCGGTATCGACAACATCTGTTTCGCCATCGACTACCCGTACGAGTCGAGCACCCAGGCCATCGATTTCCTCCGCGGCCTCCCCCTCAGCGACGCCGACCTGAACAAGATCGCCCACGGCAACGCCGAGCGCCTCCTGCACCTCGGCTGACAGTCCGCCCGGTGGTCGCCCCGGTGTCCGGGCCCGCTGTCCGGGCCCGCTGTCCGGCCCGTAGTCCGGACGGCACGCCGGATCACGGCCAAAAGGCGCTCTTGCGCGGCGAGTTGAGGCCCCCGATACTCCCGAGCAACGCCGGCCGGGGGCGCGCGGTCCGGCCGGAGTGCACGGCCACCCACGCCGCGCCTCACGGGCCCGCACGCCTCGGAGGGCCCCCGAATCCCGGGAGAAACGCCAAGTGAGGATCAAGCGCACCTCTCACCGCGCCCGCACACCCGGACGCCCCCGTCTGCTCGCCGTCGCCACGGGCCTCGCCGCCGCCGTGGCGCTCGCGGTCCCCGCGGCGAGCGCCGGGACCGTCACCGACGCGTCCGGCGCGAACGTGCTCGCCGCCGCCGGTGACGCGGTCCTGAACGCCGGTGTGGCGGGCACCGCCTGGTACGCCGACCCCGCGTCCGGCACCGTGGTCGTCACCGCGGACAGCACCGTGACCGCCGCGCAGACCGCCGCGATCGAACGGGCCGCGGGCCCGCACGCCGGTGCGCTGCGCATCGAGCGCACCGCCGGCCGGCTCTCCACCCAGCTCTCCGGCGGCGACGCCATCTACTCCGCGGGCGCGCGCTGCTCGGCCGGCTTCAATGTCGTCAGCGGCGGTACGTACTACTTCGTGACCGCGGGACACTGCGCCAACGCCGGCTCGACCTGGTACGCCAACTCCGGGCTGACCACGCTCATCGGCCCCACCGTGGGGTCCAGCTTCCCCAGCCACGACTACGGCCTCGTGCGCTACGCCAACTCCGCGGTGCCCGCGTCCGGCACGGTCGGAAGCGTCGACATCACCGGCGCGGCCAATGCCACCATCGGCATGGCCGTCACCTTCCGCGGCGCGGTCTCCGGCGTCGTCAGCGGCGTGGTCACCGGCCTCAACGCCACGGTGAACTACGGCAACGGCGACATCGTCAACGGCCTGATCGTCACCAACATCTGCACACAACCGGGCGACAGCGGCGGCGCGCTCTACGCGGGCAACCGCGCCATCGGTGTGCTCTCGGGTGGCAGCGGAAACTGCGCGAGTGGCGGAACATCGTTCTTCCAGCCGATCATTCCGGTGCTGAACGCGTACGGCGTCAGCGTCTACTGACCGGCCCACGTCGTGTGAAACGCCGCACCGCCCCCTGTGCTTGGGCACAGGGGGCGGTGCGGCGGCAACGGCAGCGCGGGTATCAGAGGTCGAGGAAGCCGAACCAGCCCGCGATCTCGAACGCCGAGTGGTCGGCCTCGGTGATTCCCGCGTCGCCGCCCAGGTTGTGGTAGTGACCCGTGCCGCCCGCCGCCTCGAAGCCGCCCGCCGCGGCGGTCACTTCGTGACCTTCCCCGGCGAACGCCGAACTGGCGCCGCCCAGCAGAGCGGTGGTGGCGAGGGCGGTGGCGGCGAGCGCCGTACGGATACGCATGTGAGCTCCCTACGTCAGGTGAAGCGAACATCGGATGCATGCCCTGGTATAGCGCCTTTTCCGCTGAATCCCGGACTATGTCACTCGCTCGGCCCACCAGAACAGGACAAACGGCTCGCACTGTGATTCCGGAGCCCCGAGGTCCGGAACTCCGAGGTCCGGCATCCGGCCACGGCAGCCGGTCAGGTGGCGTGCCAGCCGGACCAGCGGGCCACCGCGATTTCCACCACGGGTCCTTCCGGCGGGCGGTCGGCGTACTGCCGCCGGTACTTGCGCGTGAGCAGGCCTACGTACCGCGCGGACACCTCGGAGCCCTCGGCCGGTGGCAGCACGGTGGCCGTTCCGTCCGCGCGCGCCCACCACAGGCGGTCCCAGTCCTCGTCGTAGCCGTCGACGAGGAGGCAGACCCCGGGGTGGGCACGGATGTTGGCCAGCCGCTTCAGCCGGGCCGTCCGCTTCGGCTTGTGGTCCACGGCGAAGGCCAGGGTGTCACCGGTGAGGGCGAAGACGGCGGGGACCAGGTGCGGGCGGCCGTCGGCGCCGACCGTCGCGAGACGGGCGATCCGGGCACGGGCGAAGTGTTCCCGGGCCAGGCCGCTCGTCATCCTGGGCACGGCGGGACCCGGCGGCTCACCGGAAGCGTTCCGCTACGGCGGTGAGCTCGTCCAGGTACGACAGCGTCCCGGCCTCGGGCATCGTCGGCAGATACAACAGCAGTCGCTCCACATCGAGCTGTGCGTACTGCTCGACGAGCTCGGGCTCCTTCCCCACCGCGTAGAGGGTCACCGGCACCTCCCGGCCCGCGACACTTCGCATCCGGTGGATCCGCGGCCCCAGATCCTCGGGCCGCATGCTGTTGGCCAGCCAGGCGTCACCGAGGGCGGCCACCCGGTGGAAGGCGCCCTCGCCGCCGCCCACATAGATGGGCGGGTGCGGACGCCGGACCGGCTTCGGCCAGGAGTAGACGGGATCGAAGTCGACGAACTCCCCATGGAACTCGGCCTTGTCCTTCGTCCACAGCTCGCGGATGGCCCGCAGCCGCTCGTCCACGAGGCGGCCCCGGGTGCGCGGGTCCGTGCCGTGGTTCTCCATCTCCTCCTCGTTCCAGCCGACGCCGACGCCGAAGACCGCCCTCCCGCCGGAGACGAGGTCCAGGGACGCCACCTCCTTCGCCGTGATGATCGGGTCCCGCTGGACCACCAGCGCGATGCCGGTGCCCAGCAGGATCCGTTCGGTCACCGCGGCGGCGGCGCTGAGCGCGACGAACGGGTCGAGTGTGCGGTAGTACATCTCCGGCAGTTCGCCGCCGCCGGGGTACGGCGACCGGCGGTCCACCGGGATATGGGTGTGTTCGGCGATGAACAAGGAGTCGAGTCCTCGCTCCTCGATGGCGCGCCCCAGCGTGGTGGGCGCGATGCCCTGGTCGGTGATGAAGGTCGATACACCGAACTTCACAGCGGCTCCCTCGGATTCCGGGTTCTCGGGGGTTGCGGAACGGTCGCGGGTTCAGCGGATCGGTCGCGCATCCACCGGACCCGCGCACCCGCGGTCAAGGGCCACGTACCCTCCACGGCCCCGGCACAACAATCCGTACGGCCGACCGGGCGATCCGCGTGGGCCGGGGCACGACCGCACCGCCTCCGGACGGGTCGGGCCCGGGAGGAGGGCCGCCGGCAGGGGCTTTGCCTTTCGCCGGATGGGTCGTTATGGTTTCACACGGCCTTGTTGTCTCCGATTGAGGTGGACGTTGCGCATCTGAGGTTCGCGATCACCGCGCCGTACGGCTCCCGCCGTACGCCTGTCACGTCGTAGCGGCTTTCTGTGCCGCCCGTGACGCCCGCGTGGATGCGACCTCGGTGCATTGGCTGTCCTCCCACTCCTCGGACCGCCGCACTCTCCCTTTCCCGGTGTGGTCGCCGCGTGGTGCTCGCCTGCGAAGCCCCCCGTCCACCGCGCTTTCGACTGCGAGAATCCCCATGGCGACACCCACCACCCCCACGGCCTCCCTGACCTGCTCCGCCCTGTCCTTCCAGTGGCCCGACGGCACCCCCCTCTTCGACGGGCTGTCCCTCACCATCGGCCGGGGCCGCACCGGTCTCGTCGGTACCAATGGCGCGGGCAAGTCCACACTGCTGCGGCTGCTGGCCGGCCGGCTCCGCCCCGCCCAGGGGTCGGTCAGCGCGAGCGGCAGCCTCGCGTACCTTCCCCAGAACGTCACCCTCGACACGGCGCTGCGCGTCGACGAGGCCCTGGGCATCGCCGAGCGGCGGGACGCGCTGCGCGCCATCGAGGCCGGGGACGTGCGCGAAACACACTTCGAGACGATCGGCGACGACTGGGACGTCGAGGAACGGGCCCTGGCGACACTGGGCTCTCTCGGCCTCGGCGACGTCGGGCTGGACCGCACCGTGGGCCAGATGTCCGGCGGGGAGACCGTCCTGCTGCGGCTGGCCGCCTCACTGCTGGAGCGTCCCGACATCCTCCTGCTGGACGAGCCGACGAACAACCTCGACCTGTCCGCGCGCCGCAGGCTCTACGAGGCCGTCGACTCCTGGCGCTCCGGTGTGCTCGTCGTCGTCAGCCACGACCTCGAAGTGCTCGAACGCGTGGACCGTATCGCCGAGCTGCGGGCCGGATCCGTGAGCTGGTACGGAGGCGGCTGGTCCGCCTACCAGGAAGCCCTGGCCACCGAGCAGGAAGCGGCCGGGCGGATGCTGCGGGCCGCCGAGGCGGACGTACGCCGGCAGAAGCGCGAGCTGGAGGAGACCCAGGTGAAGCTGGCCCGGCGGCAGCGGCACAGCAAGAAGATGGACGCCCAGCGGCGGGCCCCGAGGATCGTGGCGGGCGAACGGAAGCGCTCCGCGCAGGAGTCGGGGGACAAGCTGCGCGGCCTTCACGAGGACAGACTCCATGAGGCGCGCGAGCGCCGGGAGGAGGCCGCGGACGCGGTCCGTCAGGACGCGGAGATCCGCGTGAGCCTTCCTCACACGGCCGTGCCCGCGGGCCGCACCGTGCTGACCCTGCGCGGGCTGCGCCCCCGGTTCGGGGGGCTGCGCGAGGGGAACCTCCACGTGCACGGGCCCGAGCGCATCGCGCTGGTCGGGCGTAACGGCGCGGGCAAGACCACCGTACTGCGCACCCTCACCGGGGAGTTGGCTCCGCTGGCAGGGGAGGCCAGGACGTTCGTGCCGCTGCGGTTTCTGCCCCAGCGCCTGGATGTGCTGGACGACGAGCTGAGCGTCGCGGCGAACGTGGCCCGGATGGCCCCCGGGGTGACCGACAACCACCTCCGCTCCCAGCTCGCGCGATTCCTGTTCAAGGGTGCCCGCGCCGAGCAGCCCGTGGGCACCCTCTCGGGCGGGGAACGCTTCCGCGCCACACTCGCGGCGATGATGCTCGCCGCGCCGGCCCCCCAACTGCTGATGCTGGACGAGCCGACCAACAACCTCGACACGGCCGGCGTGCGGCAGCTGACGAGCGCGCTCGCGTCGTACGAGGGCGCGCTCCTGATCGCCGGCCACGATCTGCCGTTCCTCGACGCGGTCGGCATCACCCGCTGGCTGCTCCTCGCGGATGGGCTTCGGGAAACCACCGCGGAAGAGGTCCGCGGCCTGCTGGAGGCGCCGGAGCCCGGCTGACGCCGTTGCCGGGGCGCACCACCGGCGGGTGCGCCCCTGAGGGCTGTCCCGCTCAGACGCTCAGCCGCTCAGGTCTTGCGGATCGCGGCGAGCAGAGCCGGTGAGTGGTACGCCGTCGAGGGGCCGGAGAGCCAGGATTCGAGGTCCGGCGGCTGGGGACGCGCGCCGCCCAGCGCGTAGAGGCCCACCAGGAGCAGCGCGCCGATCACGATGATCGCGAGTGTGATCGTCACGGCGAGGTGGAAGCCGTGCGCCAGGCCCGTGGTCAGGGCGAGGTGCAGCAGCACGGGCCCGACGAGGAACGCCGCTTCCGACCGCAGCAGTTCGACCAGGGCGAAGGTCGGGCCGATCTGAGCCGACGGTACGGAGAAGCCGGCCAGGAAGAGTCCCGGCGTCACCCCCGCGCCCGCCCCGAAGCCCAGGAAGAGCGCGGCGACGGGGACGACCGAGGAGGCGTTCGCCGTGGACACGGTCAGCAGGACGGCGGCGCCGATGGCCACACTGACCGTGCCGGACAGGGCCAGATACGGGGTCCAGCGGGTCGACACCAGCCGCCGGAACAGGACGGCGGCCACGAACACGCCGAGGATCTGGGGCGTGATGAGTGCCCCGACACGCAGCGGGGCGTAGTGCGCCTCCCTCGTCAGATAGACCTCGGTGAGTTCCAGGAGCGAGGTGAAGCACGCGCCGACGAGCATCGCGTTGACCGTCCCGACGACCGGCAGTGTGTTGCTGATGGGCCGTACCGGCATCAGCGGACGGGCCTTGCGGTACTGACCTCCCACCAGAAGCATTCCGCAGATCAGCCCGCAGACGACCGGCACGAAGAACTCGGGGTCGCTGAACGAGCCGCGGGTCAGCCATGAGACGCCGAAGAACGGCAGCGTGGTGGTGCCGAACGCGAGGGGGATCGCGGACCAGTCGAACCGCGCCCGGCGGGCCGGTGGTTCATTGCCCTCGAACGTCAGGGCGCCGACGGTCAGGCCGATCGCCGCCAGCGCGGCGAGTCCCGCGAACAGCGCCCGCCAGCCGCCCAGACTGCCGACGAGCCCGCCCACCAGCGGCCCGAAGGCCACCATGCCGAACAGCCCGAGACTGACGACGGCCGCGGTCGTCCGAAGCCGTCCGATGGGGTGCCCGGTGACCAGTGGCGGCAGCGCCGCGACCAGCAGCATCCCGGTGCACAGGCCCTGGATCACCACACCGGCCGTGAACAGGCCGACGCCCGGTGCGCTGAGCGCCAGCACCGAACTCAGCACGAACACCGTCTCGGCGATGAGGTAGATCCTGCGCCGCGCGACCCGCTGGACGAGGTCCGCGGCGAGCACCGCGCCGAACGCGTACGCCGCGTTCGACATGCCACTGGCGAGCTGGAGCTCGAACGCGGTGGCGCCGATGTCCCCCATGATCCGCGGTTCCGCCAGGGCGGTGGCGGTGGTGAGGATCAGATACGGGCTCAGCGCGAGCAGGGAGAGCACCACCGCCGCGGGATAGCGCCCGGCCAGCGGAATACGGCTGAACAGACCCGGCGAGGGTGAGCTGAACCGCAAGGACGCCTCCGGGGCGAGAGGGAAGGGCCGCGGACCGTCGCGCGCGCCGGACACCGGCCTCCGTGCCGTCCTCGTGATGCGACGCCCGAGGTCCGGCCGGGCCGCCGGCTCAGCGTACGTCCGTACGCCGCGTGCCCCGGCCTGACACGCCCGCGCCAGGACCCGCCCCCGGGAACCCGTCGGCGGGTCTCCCGGTCTCCCCCGTGCTCCTCAGCGATGGTCACGAGCATCCGGCCCTGTGGTGCCCTGGTCGATCGCCGCCACGACATATGCGGCGAGCGCGTCGGCGTACGGCAGCAGGTCGTCCCAGCGCTCCTCCTCGTCTCCGAGGTAGACGGCTCGCGCGCGTGCCAGCGGCGGGCGGTGCTCGGCCGGGAGCCGCGCGAGTGCCCACGCGGCGGCGGCGTCCTTGGAGGCGACCGATCCGGTCGCGACGGTCATCCAGACCCGGGCGAGCGTCAGAAGGACGTTGCGGGTGTCGGATCCGAGTTCGGTGAGCAGGTCCGGTACGCCGTCGACGATCCCGCGGACGAGGTCCTCGTGCGGGACGGGGGCGAGTACGTCGCCCGGCGGCGGGCCGGTCAGCGGGGCCTGTCCGAGGAGCACCATCGTGATCAAGGGGGCGAGATCGGGGCTCGGGACCGGCGAGGGCGTCAGGCCCCGCTCGTATGCCTCGCGCAGCCACTCCCCGTACTGGAACTCGCGGCGCGGCGGGTAGCTCCACGGGTTGACGTCGGATTGGACGACGACGGTCAGCTCGACGGGACGAGCGGGGCCGTGCCGGGCCTTCTGGCCGGAGATCTCCAGCAGCCCGTCGACAAGTGCCCGCCGCTCCCGTGGTGTTGTGGGCCGGCGGACGACGGCGAGCACATCGATGTCGCTGTGGGGCCGCAGGCCGCCGAGCACGGCGGAGCCGTGCAGGTAGCTGCCGACGACGTCCGCGCCGAGCACCCGCCGCACCAGGCCGACGATGTCTTCCGTACCTGGTCCTGTCACTGGCGTCCCTTCGTACGCGACACAGCCGCGGCGACGGCCGGGAGGGCTGTGTCGTCCGCATCGTAGGCAACCGGCGGCCACGGGCCAACGGATTTCCCGGCGGGACGGCGTGGGGCGGTGATGGCGCCCGGCGGTGATGGCGCGCGCCCGTCAGTCCTCCAGCTCCGCGACGGCCGCCAGCAGCCGGTCCACGTCCGAGCGGTCGTTGTAGTGCACCAGCCCGGCCCGTACCGCGCCGCCGGTGTCCCGCAGCCCCAGCGCGCCGGCCAGTTCCCAGGCGTAGCAGTGCCCGTCCCAGACGTTCACCCCGCGTCCGGCCAGCCACGCGGAGACCTCTCCCGGCGTGCGGCCCGCCACCCGGAAGTAGGCGGTCGCGGTCCGGTGCGCGGGCTCGCCGTAGAGCGTGACCCCGGGCAGGTCCGCCAGCCCCCGCCGCATCACGGCGAACAGCTCCCCCTCGGACGACTCGACGGCGGCCATCGAGCGGAGCAGCCGCTCGCGCCGGTTTCCCGGAGCGGGTCCGGCGAGAGCGGCCAGATGGTCGACGGCGGCCGTGACTCCGGCCAGGTCCGCGAAGGGCGCCGTGCCGGTCTCGAACCTGGACGGCACGGCGGCGGGCGAGCAGATCAGCTTGTCCGGGCTCAGGGACTCCAGCAGCCGCGGGTCCGCCGCCACCGCGCCGATATGCGGACCGGACCACTTGTAGGCGCTCGTCGCGTAGAAGTCCGCGCCCAGCCGTATGACGTCGACGGGGCCGTGCGGGGTGGCGTGGACCCCGTCCACGAACGTCAGGGCGCCGACCGCGTGCGCCTTGGCGGTGATGGCCGGGACATCGGGGCGGGTGCCGAGGATGTTGCTGGCCGCCGTCACCGCCACCAGGCGGGTGCGGTCGCCCAGCAGTGCGTCGTACTGCTCCACGGGGAGTTCGCCCGTCGCCGGGTCGGCCTCGGCCCACCGTACGACCGCGCCCGCGCGGGCCGCCGCCTGGAGCCACGGCCGGATGTTCGCGTCGTGGTCGAGCCGGGAGACCACGATCTCGTCGCCGGGCCGCCAGGTGGAGCCGAGTGCCTGGGAGAAGCGGTAGATGAGCGACGTGGTGTTCGGGCCCAGGACGATGCCCTCGGGGACCCCGCCGACCAGGTCCGCGACTGCCAGGCGGCACGCGGCGACGATCTCCCCCGCGCGCCCGCTGGCCGCGAACGAGCCGCCCACGTTGCCGATCCCGGACCGGTAGGTGTCCGTGATCGCGTCGATGACGGCCGTCGGCACCTGCGTGCCGGCCGCGCCGTCGAGATACGCCGTACCGTCGCTGAGCGCGGGATAGGACGCGCGTACCGCCGCCACGTCGAAGGTCATTGCCGTCGGCTCCTCTCGCTGGTGACTCGTGCCGCCCCAGCCTGGCGTGGACCGGGCCGTACGGGAAGTGCCGGGTCCGGTCCGGGGGCGTCTCACTCCGCGAGGGCGGCTGCCAGCAGATCGTGTGTCTCCCGGTCGAATGCGATGAGCCGGACGCGCTCGACAGCGGTCGGCGAGGATCTGACGGCGGTGACGGCGATCCGCGCCGCCTTCTCCGCCGGGAACCCGTACACACCGGTGGAGATGGCCGGAATGGCGAGGGTCCTGACGCCCAGTTCGTCGGCGACCTCGAGGCAGCGGCGATAGCAGGAGGCGAGGACTTCGGCCTCGTCGTGCTGTCCGCCTCTCCAGACCGGGCCGACGGTATGGATCACATGCGTGATCGGCGGGTCGAGGTCGAAGGCCGGGGTCGCCTTGGCGTCGCCCGGCCGGCAGGGCCCCATCGCGGCGCCCGCCTCGGCGAGCCGCGGCCCGGCGGCCCGGTGGATCGCGCCGTCCACGCCGCCTCCGCCCATCAGCGACTGGTTCGCCGCGGCGACGATGGCGTCCACGTCCTGGCGCGTGATGTCACCCTGTACGACCTCGATCGGAGTCATGCGCCCGATGATGTCACCGGACCTGGCGCGTTCCCTCCGCGGCGCCGCTTCCGCTAACGCGACGTGGGATCAGGGCCGGCCCAGAAGCTGTCCATGGGGTGCGGGGTGGCGGCGGCGATCAGCCGGCGGGCCGTGAGGTGGGCCTTGTCCTCGGCCTTCTCGACGCTGCCCACGGCGTGTCCGGCGATCGCTCCCTCGTAGACCAGCAGGAGCTGGTCCACGAGCAGGCCGGGATCGGGCGCGCCCGTCGCCTCCGCGAGCTCCAGCATCCTGGCGCGCAGCGCCCGCTTGTGGGCCGCGGTCACGGAGCGGGCCGGGTGCTGCGGGTCGGCCAGCTCGACCATGGCGTTGACGAGTGCGCAGCTGCGGAAGCCCGGCGACGAGGCCGCCCACGACCGCAGTGCGTCGAAGACGGCGAGGAGCCGGGCGCGTGGGTCGTCGCCCGCGTCGTCGACGCACTGGTCGAGCGTCAGCTGCCAGCGGACGTGGCGTCCGTCGAGGTAGGCCAGGAAGGGGGCGGTGTCCATGGTGTTCTCCTCAGCGGGTTTCGGGGGCACCGGCGTATCGACCCCTGACGGCCGGCTCCGAGCCGGTCGCAGGCTAATGGGTATAGTTGATTTATCCGGTTACCCTAGCATGGAGTAAGGCTTGAAGATTCCTTTTTCCGATTACATGCTGGGGGCGGGCGTAGCGACCGATCTGGTCAACACCTCACCCGTGGTCCGTACGGGGCTGGGCGAGATCCTCACCGGCCCCGCCGCGCTGGCGCTCTTCCTGGCCGAGCACGACGTCCGCCCCGACGCCCTGGCCGACGGCCGGCGGCCGGACGACGCCGACCTCGACGAGGTACGCGCCCTGCGCGGGGAGGTCCGCGCCATTCTGGAGGCCGGCGCCGAGGAGCACGTCGTCGAGGCCGCGAGCGCGCTGGTCGGGCGGGGAGGCATCGGTCCGTCCCTGTACCGCGACGCCGAGGACCGCTGGCAGTGGTACGTCGCGACCTCACCGGGTACGTCCGTCGCCGACGAGTTGGCCGTCCTCATGGGCACCGGGCTGCTCGGCGCCCTGCGGACGTTGAGCCATGACCGGTTCCGCCGCTGCGCCTCGCCGGTGTGCGAGGGGATGTTCGTCGACACCAGCAAGGCCGGGCGCCGTCGCTACTGCATGCCGGAGGTGTGCGGCAACCGCCTCAACGTGGCCAGCCACCGTGCCCGCAGACGGGAGAGCACCCGCCGCCCCGGCTCGCGGGCCGAAGGCGGTACGGACAGCGGGTGAGGCGCCGATCACGCCGACGGCCCGGAACGTCAGGAGCGGCCCCGGGGACGCCCGCCCGCCCGTAGGGCCAGGGCCGCGAGGGCTTCCGGGGCGCCGCTCTGGCCGCGTATTCCGGGAAACGCGTTGATGTCCACGATCAGCGGGGTGCCGTCGCCCGCGTCGATCACATCGACTCCGTACACGTCCAGCGCGAAGACGGAACCGACCGTGCGCACCAAGTCCTGCCAGCCGCTGGGCAGATCACCGAGTGCGAGCGGCAGCGTCGGGCCCTGCCCGCCCTCGGCCAGTTCCGAGCGGCGCAGGGCGGCGAAGACCCGGCCGTCGATCGCCCAGAGCTTGTGGTCCCAGCCGCTGTTCTCCGTGAACTCCTGGACCACGACCGGCTCCCGGGCCCAACCGGAGCGCAGTCCGCGCAGTCGCGCGGCGTTGTCGACCCGGGTGACGAGGTCATGGCGCCGGCTGTGTCTGCTCTTGACCACCAGGGGGTACGGCAGGTCCCGCTCGTCGGCGAGTTCGGCCAGGCTCGCCACGGTCCGGGTGGCCGCGAACGGCAGCCCGGCGCGCCGGGCCAGGCCGGCCATCGCCGTACGGTCCTGGCAGAGCGTGGTCGCCGCCACCGAGTTCAGCACCGGAGCCCCGCGCTCCTCGAACGACCCGGCCAGGGCCAGCGACCGCGGTGTGTGTGCCTTCAGCAGATAGACATCGGCGAGCGGGCCCGGAGCGGCCGGGGCGCCGTCGCCCTCCGTCTCGGGGTCGACCGTCTCCACCCGGTGGTGGGGCGTCAGCAGCGCGGTGGTGGCCGCCAGCAGCGGGTGATCGGGCCGGGATGTGATCAGACAGATCCTCATCCGGCCTCACCCGCCGTCGCGGGTATCCGGAACGGAACCCCGGCGGATGTCAGGAGTGCCACCGGTCCCGGGACGGGGACCGACTCGGGGACCGGACCTGGCATCGTGCCGAGCACCGTCCCGGACACCGGGTCCGGCGGCGGGAGCGGGCCAACGGCCGCCGTGCCCGGGGCGCTACCGCCCGTACGGGCCAGATCGAGGACCGCCCTCGCGACGCGCGCCACCGCGTCCGGCACACACCGGAAGCTCGGGAAGTCGTTCACATCGACGATGACCGGACCGTCCGGGCCCAGCAGCACGTCCACACCGAACAGATCGAGCCCGTAGACCTCACCGGCCTCGGCGACCATCCCCGCCACCTCCGCGGGCAGCGGCACGGACCGCTCCCGCCGCGGCGCGCCGGGATGGAGCGGCGAGGACCGCTCCGTCGCGAACAGTTCGCCACCCACGCCGTACACCTTCAGATCGACGCCCGAGTTGGGGATGTACGGCTGGGCGATCAGCATCCCCTCCTCCGACGGCCCGGCGCTCGCCGCCGCCGACTCCGGCGACCGCACCAGCCGCACCCCCCGCCCGGAACTCCCCTCGGCGGGCTTGACCACCAGCGGAAACGCCGCCGCGGGAAGCTCCGCCAGCAACTCGGGGCGTGCGACGGCGTATGTCTCAGGAACCGGCAGCCCCCGGCCGCGGCCGATCACCGCCGCCACCACCTTGTCCCGTACGCCTCGAATGGACCGGGCGTCGTTCACCGTCGTCAGTCCGACCGCCGCGGCGGCTTCCAGCAACGCCAGCCCCGGGCCCCCGGACACGGTCTTCAGTACCCACGCGTCATGTCCGCCCGCCCGTACGGCCTCGGACAACCGCAGCAGTGACGTGCCCGGCCGCACCACGTCCACCCGGTGCCCCCACACGGCGAGCTGACGGATCACCTCCACCGGCATGCCGTCGAACCGGTACTGCTCCTCCACGACAAAACAGAGCCTCATCGACCCTCCCCGCAACCCCCGGACGCCAACGGGCGGCTGACATCTCGAAGACCATGATCTGCCACACCGTAACTGGGCCCCTCGCCAGCCCCGCCCGCCCCACCTGCCTCGGGGGATGGTGTCCCCTGGAACGGGGCACCGCGTGCCGCCGGGACCCGGTGGGGCGCCCGAACCGGGCGCCGCCCCTGATCGGCCGGAGCGTAACCGCGTGTAACCGCAGGTGAACCTCCGGTCTCCGCACTGATCTCCGCACCGATCCGTACGCCGTCCTTCTGGAGGCGGACGGGGCGTGCGCTCGTAGACTGTTTCTTTGAAGGCCGTTTCGTCCTCAGGCGATGGTGATGGCATGGCGAACCCGACGATCCTGACCGTCGACGACGATCCGGCGGTCTCCAGGGCGGTCGCCCGCGACATCCGGCGCAGATACGGCGGCCGGTACCGGGTCGTGCGCGCCGTCTCCGGGGCAGAGGCGCTGGAGGCACTGCGCGAGATCAAGCTGCGCGGTGAACGGCTCGCGGTCATGCTCGCCGACTACCGGATGCCGCAGATGAACGGCATCGAGTTCCTCGAAGCGGCGATGGACCTCTTCCCGCTCGCGCGGCGGGTGCTGCTGACCGCTTACGCGGATACGGGCGCCGCCATCGACGCGATCAATGTCGTCGATCTGGACCACTACCTCCTCAAGCCGTGGAACCCGCCGGAGGAGCATCTGTACCCGGTGATCGACGAGCTGCTCGACGCCTGGGCGACCACCCCGGACCCGGGTATCACCGAGACCCGGGTGGTGGGGCACCGCTGGTCGGCTCCGTCCTTCGCCGTGCGGGACTTCCTCGCCCGCAATCTGGTGCCGTACCGGTGGCTGCCTGCCGACGAGCCCGAGGGCGCCAGGCTGCTGGCCGCCGCCGGAGTGGCCCCCGCCGACGTACCGCTGGTGGTGACCGCCGACGGCACGTCGCTGGTGGCACCGGCCGAGGGCGAGCTCGCCGCCCATGTCGGCCTGAGCACCATCCCCACCGCGGACTTCTACGATCTCGTGGTGGTCGGCGGCGGACCCGCCGGGCTCGGCGCCGCCGTGTACGGCGCGTCCGAGGGGCTGCGTACGGTCCTGGTCGAGCGCGAGGCGACCGGCGGGCAGGCGGGACAGAGCAGCAGGATCGAGAACTACCTCGGGTTCCCCGACGGCGTCTCCGGGGCCCAGCTGACCGACCGGGCCCGCCGCCAGGCGCTGAAGTTCGGCGCCGAGATCCTCAGTGCCCGCGAGGTCGTCGGCCTGGACGCGGCGGGATCGGGCCGGGTGGTGCGGTTCGGGCAGGGCAGCGCCATCACCGCCCATACGGTGGTGCTCGCCACCGGCGTCTCGTACCGCCGCCTGGCGACCTCCAGCCTGGACGAGTTCACGGGGGCGGGGGTCTTCTACGGGTCCACCGTCACCGAGGCGACCACTTGCTCGGGCGAAGAGGTGTATCTGGTGGGCGGCGCCAATTCGGCCGGGCAGGCGGCCGTGTATCTCTCCCGCTACGCACGGAAGGTGCACCTGCTGATCAGGGGCGCCGAGCTGACCCGTTCCATGTCCCGGTACCTGATCGAGCAGATCGGCGACATCGACCACATCGTCGTGCACCCCTGGACCGAGGTGGTCGGCGGGAAGGGCGACGGCCACTTGCAGCAGCTCACGCTGCGGGACGTCCGTTCGGGGGCGACGGACTCGGTCGACTCGTCCTGGCTGTTCGTCTTCATCGGCGCCGAGCCGCGTACGGAGTGGCTGGACGGCGTGGTCGAGCGCGACGCGCGGGGGTTCGTGATCACCGGCCCCGACCTGGTGGCCGACGGACAGCGGCCGGCCAACTGGCCGCTGCCACGGGACCCGTACCACCTGGAGTCCAGCGTGCCGGGGGTGTTCGCGGCCGGTGATGTCCGTGCCGCGTCGCTCAAACGTGTCGCCTCCGCCGTCGGTGACGGCGCGATGGCCATTTCCCTGGTCCACCGCTACTTGGAGTCACAGTGAGCGCTTCGAACCGTATGACGCCGACGGAACTGCGCACCCTGTTCCTGTTCGAGGCGCTCGACGAGAACCAGCTGACCTGGCTGTCGGAGCGGGGCAGGGTGGAACAGCGGACGGGCGGGAGCGCCGTCTACAACGAGGGTGAACCGGCCACCTGCTTCTTCGTGCTGCTCGGTGGTGCGGTGACGCTCAGCAGGCGGCTGCACGGCGACGACATCGAGGTCACCAGGACCGACCGGCGCGGTGTCTACAGCGGGGCGACACAGGCGTACCTCGGTGACCGTGTCGACCAGGTCTATCCGAACACGCTGCGGGCCGTCAGCGACGCGGAGTTCTTCGTCCTGCCCGCCGATGAGTTCGCCACGGCCATACGCACCTGGTTCCCGATGGCGCTCCATCTGCTGGAGGGGCTCTTCTTCGGCTCGCGTGCGGCGGACACGATCCTGGGCGAGCGGGAGCGGCTGGTCGCGCTGGGCGCCCTGTCCGCCGGCCTCACCCATGAACTCAACAATCCGGCCGCGGCGGCGGTACGAGCCACCGAGGCGCTGCGCGAGCGGGTGACGGGTATGCGGCACAAACTCGCCCTGATCGCGGACGGCCGGCTGGACGGCACCCGGCTGCGCGGACTGGTGGAGCTCCAGGACGCGGCGGTCAAGCAGGCCGCCGCGGCCTCTCCCCTGTCGGCGCTTGACGCCTCGGACGCCGAGGACGAACTCACCGACTGGCTGGAGGAGCACGAGGTGGCCGGCCCCTGGGACGTGGCGTCCGTCCTGGTCTCCGGAGGGGTCAATGTGCCCTGGCTGGCGGCGGTCGCCGAGGCGGTGGGCGAGGACCACCTGGACTCGGCGGTGCGCTGGCTGGCGTACACCATCGACAGCGAACTCCTGATGGGGGAGATCGATGACGCCGTGACCCGGGTCTCGGACCTGGTCGGGGCGGCCAAGCAGTATTCCCAGCTGGACCGGGCGCCCCATCAGGTCGTGGATGTGCACGCGCTGCTCGACGCCACGCTGACGATGATGCGGGCGAAGATCCCCGCCGGGATCCGGGTGGTCAAGGAGTACGACCGTACGCTGCCGCCGGTCCCGGCGTTCGGCGCCGAGCTGAACCAGGTGTGGACGAACCTGATCGACAACGCGGTCGACGCCATGGAGGGAGAGGGCACGCTCACGCTGGGCACGAGGCGGGAGGGCGACCGGCTGTTCGTGGAGGTGACGGACACCGGCAGCGGTATCCCTCCGGAGGTCAGACCGCGGATCTTCGAACCGTTCTTCTCCACCAAGTCGGTGGGCGAGGGCACCGGCCTGGGCCTGGACATCTCGTACCGCATCGTCGTCAACAAGCATCACGGTGACATCAGGGTGGACTCGCGGCCGGGCCATACCCGGTTCCAGGTGTGTCTGCCGATCACTCAGGCCGCCGACTCGTCCGATCCGGCCGACTCGTCCGACCTGGCGGCCCCGGCCGCCGGCCGCGTCGATTCCACCGGGTCCGCTGCCGGGGGCTGACCTTCACCGGTCACCGGCCCTGTCCCCGCGGACCGGCAACCTTTCCGTCCCCGTCGGCGACAAGCGGGTGAAGTGCCCCGGGCGCACAGCGCCCGTCCCTCTCCTTCTCCTCGCCCTCGAAGGGACACACCGGTATGTCCTCGATCATCAGCCGGCGCCGTCTGGCGGCCCTGTTCGCTTCCACCGTCGCCGTCGCCGCCCTCGGCGCGATACCGCAGCAGTCCGCCGCCGCCGCGGAGACCGGGCCCGTCGGGTTCGGCGCGGGCGCCACCGGAGGCGGCGGCGCGACGCCCGTCACGGTCAGCACACTCGCCGCGTTCACGTCCGCCGTCGCGGACGACTCCGCGAAGGTCGTCCAGGTCTCCGGGCTCATCACACTCAGCGGCCAGGTCGACATCGGCTCCAACACCACGGTCCTGGGGGTGGGTTCGGCGTCGGGCTTCACCGGTGGCGGACTGCGCGTCAAGGAATCGACCAATGTCATCATCCGCAACCTCCGGATCAGCAAGCCCGTCGCGCCCGCGGACGGCATCACCGTGCAGAAGTCCACGAAGGTGTGGATCGATCACAACGCCTTCTCTGCGGACCGCGACCACGACAAGGACCACTACGACGGTCTGCTGGACATCTCCCACGCGTCCGACCAGGTCACGGTGTCCTGGAACACGTTCAAGGACCACTTCAAGGGATCACTCGTCGGGCACAGCGACAACAACAGCGGTGAGGACACCGGGCACTTGCGTGTGACGTACCACCACAACCACTTCAGCAACGTCTACTCGCGCATCCCGAGCCTCCGCTTCGGCACCGGCCACTTCTACGACAACTACGTCCAGGGCGCCGAGACCGCCTGCCACTCCCGGATGGGGGCGCAGATGCTGGTCGAGAACAATGTCTTCCGCGACACGAAGGTCGCGGTGACCACGAACCGCAGCAGTGACGTGGACGGCTACGCGGTGCTGCGCGGAAACGACCTCGGGGGCGCCGCCACCGAGATCTCGCAGACAGGGTCCTTCACCGCGCCGCCGTACAGCTACACGGCGGAACCTGCGTCGAGCGTCGTCGCCTCGGTGACGGCGGGTGCCGGCACGGGGAAGATCTGACACCGGCGAGGGCTTCCCGTACGGGGCCGGCACCGGAAAACGGCTTCCCGGGCGGGCGGCGGCGTGACAGGGTCGGCCGGTGAACGCATCCCGATGTGAGCTGCTGCGCCGGCAGTTCGACCTCACCTGGCAGCTCTTCGACCACCACCTGGAGCGGCTGGAGCGCGCGGACTTCCTGTGGGAGCCGGTGTCCCACTGCTGGACGGTACGGCAGGGCGCCGACGGGACATGGGTGCCGGACTGGGCGGAAACCGAGCCCGACCCTGTTCCCGTCCCCACGATCGGCTGGCTGAGCTGGCACATCGGGTGGTGGTGGAGCGTGACCATCGATCACGCGCGGGGACGGACGCCACGGGAGCGGGAGGACGTGCGGTGGCCGGGTGACGGTGAGGCGGCCATCGCCTGGCTGCGCGGCCTCCGTGAGGAGTGGCTGGCGGTGCTCGACGGGCTCACCGACACCGGCCTGGACGCCACCGCCCCGTTCCCGTGGCAGAACGACCCCGGACACACCGTCGCCGATATGGCCGGCTGGGTGAATTCCGAGCTGATGAAGAACGTCGCCGAGATCGGCCAGCTCCGGCTGCTGCGTGCGGCGTCCGCGGACACGCCCCGGGCCCTGTCCGGGTGTCCCTGAGCCGGTTTGCCGAGTCGGCAAGGAAACTTGCCCGTGGTCCGGTCGCGGCGACATGGTCGTGTCGTGACGGCGGCGCCGGCCGCGGCGGCGCGGTCACGGCGAGGCGCTGACAGGCGGCTCCCCCGCCGTGGTGCGCCGTCGCACGACCAACGCAGGAACGCACGAGGAGGACGCATGACTCAGCCCGCTCAGGTACTGGACGTGACACACCGGCTGGTGGATGTTCCGGGCGGCCGGATCCATCTGGTGGAGCAGGGCACCGGCCCCCTCGTTCTGCTGGTCCACGGGTTCCCCGAGTCGTGGTACTCCTGGCGCCACCAGCTCCCGGTGCTCGCCGCGGCCGGGTTCCGGGCGGTGGCCGTCGATGTCAGGGGATACGGGCGCTCGTCGAAGCCCCAGGACATCGAGGCGTACCGGATGCTGGCCCATGTCGCCGACAACGTCGGTGTCGTGCGGGCGCTCGGCGAGGAGACCGCGGTCGTCATCGGCCATGACTGGGGGTCGGCCATCGCCGCCAATACGGCGCTGCTCAGGCCCGATGTCTTCACCGCCGTGGGGCTGCTCAGCGTTCCCTACGCGCCCCGCGGGGGTTTCCGGCCGACGGACGCCTTCTCCATGATGGGCGGCCCCGAAGAGTTCTACGTCAGCTACTTCCAGCGGCCCGGCCGGGCGGAGGCGGAGATCGAGCGCGATGTGCGCGGCTGGCTGGCGGGGTTCTACGCCGCGTTCTCGGGGGACGCGGTCCCCCCGGCCGACGGCGGCGACCCGCACTTCGTCCCGGCGGGCGGGAAGCTCTCGGACCGCTTCCCCGACGCCTCCCCGCCCTCGTGGCTCGGCGAGGCCGGTCTCGATGTCTACGCGGACGAGTTCGAGCGTACGGGGCTGACCGGAGCGCTCAACCGCTACCGCAACATGGACCGGGACTGGGAGGATCTCGCCGCGTGGGACGGGGCGCCGATCGCCCAGCCGTCGCTGTTCATCGGCGGTGCGCTCGACGCGTCCACGACCTGGCTGGCCGACGCGATCGCGGCGTACCCCACCACCCTCCCCGGTCTGGTCTCCTCGCACATCCTCGACGGCTGCGGGCACTGGGTGCAGCAGGAACGCGCCGACGAGGTCAACCGGCTGCTGACCGAATGGCTGCGGGCTCTGCCGGCGACGGCACGGAGCTGACGGGCCATCACCGCGGTCCGTCACCGGAAGTCGTCGCCACAGGCCGTCACCGGGGACGGGGCTCCGTGCCCCCTCGCCGGGCGTGCGCCGGAGGTCGAACGGCCGTGCCTCAAGCGTGCGATGAGAGAGCGGCACGCCCCAACAGCACACTAAAAGGTTGTTTCATCCCCTATCGGGCTGCATTTCTCATATTTGCGTTCAAGCCGGGGATAACGCCTCCCATCAGGTGCTGAGAGGAGGTGTGAGCCATGCGCCGTATTTCGATCAACGCCCAGGCGGTGTCCCGTTCCGACCGGGCCGGACTGTCGTGGAGCTGACGGTGGTACTACGCGTAACCGGCCACTCGCTCGTGTTCGCGCGCCGGGGCCGGAGTCCGCAGGGGCTCCGGCCCTCCAGGGCCCACCGTCCGCCGGCCCCTCCGTCCGCCGGCGCCGCTCGTACACCGGTCACACCGGAGGTTCGTGATGCGTCTTCGCCGTCCCCGCGGCCTGTCCTGCTACTGGCATGAAGGCCAGTTCGTCGTGCATCCGTATCCGCGCGGCACACCCGTCACACTCCATCCGGCGGCGGAGGAGATCCTCTCCGCGTTCGAGGCAACATCGCCCGTAGCCCGCTGTACGTCCTGGCCGCCGGCCACCCCCATCCGGCGCCGGAGGACGCGCCGCCGCCGGCCGTGCCGCACACTTTCCGCGACACGGCCCTCCACCGGTGGGGAGGCCGGGCCAGGCGCGGAGGCGGACGCACAGCGCGTCGGCTCACAACGCGTCGGCGAGTTCCCCGATCTGTTCCGCGAGATGCGGGTCGGGGTGGGGGACGCTGCCGAACTCCTCGTCCTCCTCGATCGTCAGGCGCTGCACGGCCGCGCGCAGTGCCGGGCTGGGCGGGCGGCGGTGGTGTGTGGTGGGGTGGCAGACGCTGAGCCGCCCCGCCGGGAGCGCCACGAGCCCCGAGTCGAGATCGGCGGCCTGGTCCGCCCAGTGCGCGGCGTCGCGCCGCTCTCCTCTGCCGAGATGGAGGAGATAGAGGCAGTAGGCGGCCGTGGGGTTGCCGGCGCCGGCCGCGAACTGCCACCAGAACTGGGCGCCTTCGTGCCATCCGGCCAGATTCAGCAGGCAGGCGAAGTGCAGTGCGCCGTCGGGGTCGATACGGCGGGAGTTGGCGAGCCGGGCCAGCTGACCGGCCGCGTCGATACCGTGCAGCGCCTCGGCCGACAGGGCGTGCAGATCCTTGCCCGCCTGGTCGTGGACGGTCGGGAAGAATCCGGCCGGGGCCGCCGGATGGGAGCGTGCGATACCGGCGCCACGGGCGGCGGGGGTGTCGAACATGAGGGTGTCGGCGACATCACGGGCGAGCTGCGCCTTGGAGGCCGCGAGGTCGTACTCGGCGAACGCGTCGGGGATCACAGCGTCTTCCAGGACTTCGTCGATACCGCGCGGGGGCTGCATGGGGTTCACTCCTTCTCCTTGTCGGCGTCCGTGTACGGGGGCAGGCCGAGTTTCTGGGCGATGCGCCGCTTGGCGAGCCGCCGGTGGGAACGGACGGTGTCGCGCTCCACGCCCATGATGCGGGCGACCCGGTACGAGGGGTAGCCCAGCACGTACAGCAGCACGATCACGTCGTACTGCCGCTCGGGCAGGGAGGCGATGGCGGTGTAGAGGCCGAGCGAGGTCTCCATCACCTCGAACTTGCACCGCACCGACTCCAGTACCGCGCGGGCGGTGCGCTGGAACGCGGCGGTCTCCACGAGCTGGGGGTCCAGGCCCGCGAGCCGCAGATGGGTGTCCACCCGCGCCTTGAGCAGTGCCCAGGCGTACGCCTCCGGGCTCTCCGCCCGCATGACGCGCTCCCAGTTGAGGGCCAGATGGGAGAAGCAGCGGCGCACCACCGCGACGGCGGCGGCCTTGTCGCCGAGCATGGCGTGGGCGTAGTTCAGATAGGCCTTCACATACAGGTCGTGGAAGGCTTCCAGGGCGGGCGGCAGGGTGTACTGCACTTCGGCCAGGTATTCGCCGTGGTCGTCCGGCGACGGGAGGTCGGTGTTCACGGCTGGGCCTCCTCGTCGTGGGCTGCGGGCGTGAGCACTTCGGTCCGGGGAGCACGGGGAGCACCGCGGTGGCGGTCCTCTATCAGCGCGGCGGCTCCCACCCGCACCCCGGCGCGCAGCAGACGCCGCGTCAGGTAGCGCAGGTCCGAGGCGAAGACGCGCGCGGCGGTGGCGAGCACCAGCAGGGCGAAGACGTCGTTGGGCGTCACGGCATGTCCTTCTTCTACTGAGCAGCACCTCGAACTCCCGCTGGTGCTGGAGGACTTCGATGTCCTCAAGAAGCAGCTTTTCGGACCGGGGTGGTCAAACGTGCAACGCGACACCCAAGAAAAATACGGAAAGCGATCGTCCCGTTACGTGCGGAAGCCGCCCCATCCACCTCATGCGCCACACCGCGTGATCGGACGAACACCCTCAGGCAGGCTCCGACCTGCGCCGACGCGACCATGCGGACCGAGCCGCCACCGGTCGCCCTCGCGTTCAGTTCAATCCACAATCGGTCCGAATGTGGCGCAGATCACTCAGTTGTGGCGCACTACCTGGCACGTACTCCCCTCGGAACGACCGTCCGGAGCGCGCGCGCTCACCGCGGCCCGCCGAACCAGTGGCGCAGCGCCTCGCCCAGACCCGCGCCGTCCGCGGCGCCGTCCTCCGGGGCCCAGGCCACATAGCCGTCGGGGCGTACCAGCAGGGCGGCGCAGGGCAGCGCGGGTACGGTCTCGGTCCGCACCACCCGGAGGAGATGGGCCCATCCCCGCGCGCCGGCCGCGTACGGAAGGCCCCGTTCGCCGCACAGCAGGAGCAGCGGCCCGCCGCCGCGCAGCAGCCCGATCACATCCGCCGGGCCCGACTCCGTCAGCAGCGGGGTGTTCCGCAGGAACCGTCCCTCCCACCGCGAGGACCGGACCGACCGGGGCGCGACCACCGTGTCCTGTCCGCTGATCATGTCGCTCAGATGCCGGGCCCCGTCCCCGCCCCGGTCGCGCCCCTCCGCGCCGTCTCCCTCCTTCGGCTCGTCGCCCGTGAGCAGCCCGGCGAACAACGCGCGCAGCGGGTCGAGTTCGGGGCCCGGACGCATCAGGGCGACCTGGACGGAGGTGTTGTCGATGACCCGGCGGGCGGCGGGCCGGCGCTCGTCGTGATAGGTGTCGAGGAGATCGGCGCCCGCGGTACCCCGCAGGGTGAACGCGAGTTTCCAGCCGAGGTTCAGAGCGTCCAGCAGACCGGTGCTCAGGCCCTGTCCGCCGATGGGGAAATGCACATGCGCCGCGTCGCCGACGAGCAGCACCCGCCCGGCGCGATAACTGTCCGCCTGCCGCGCGAAGTCACTGAACCGGCTCAGCCTGCTCGGAGACGCCATCTCCACGTCGTGTCCGGCGATCCACGACACCCGGTCGCGCAACTCGTCGAGGGAGACCGGGGCGTTGCGGTCGCCGTGCCCGCCGTTCCAGTCGAGCGTACGGACCAGGACGCGCCCGTCCGCCATGGTCTTGGTGACGATCCAGCCGCGGCGGGTACGGTGCCAGCCGAGCGGCGGGACCCGCTCCCCCGTGAAGCGGACCAGCCCCATCAGCGCGGACACCGTCGCGGGCCGGGTGTCCGCCGTGATGCCCGCCCAGGCGCGGACCGCGCCGCGCGAACCGTCGGCTCCCACCAGATACGCGGCACGGAACACCCGTACGCCTTCCGGGCCTTCGGCCGTGACGTCCACGCCCTCGGGGCCCTGCCGCACCCGGGTCACCCGGTACCCACGCAACACCCTCGCGCCGACGGCCCGCGCCCGCGCCTCGAAGGACCGCTCCAGTGCCGCCTGGGTCTCCTTCAGGAGAGGCTCGGGTTCGGACGCGGGAGCGGTGATACGGAGTCCGGGCAGGCCGGCGAAGTGGAATTGCCGCGAGACGGTGCCCTCCGCCGCCGCGTCGGGCGCCGGAAAGTAGCCGCGCCGCGCCAGGCACTGCACCGTCCGCGCGTGCACGGTGGTGGCCTTCGGCCGGTCCGACGTGGTGGCACGGACTTCGAGGACCACGGTGTCGACGCCGTACGCCCCCAGCTCGGCGGCGAGGAGCATGCCGACCGGTCCGCCACCGACGATCACGACCTGCGCGTCTTCCCCGCCCTCCGTGACCGGCACTCCGGACTTCCCCATCTCGGCCCCCATCCGTCTCGCACTGCCCGTCCGTCCTGTCGTTCCGCCCCTCCCACGGTCCGTCGGCGCGGCACGGACCGGAATGTATGTCCCGGGCCCCATCGTGATCAATACCGTCTACGGCTCAGCCGAATGGGTGAATTCACTCCCCGGCCGACCGGCGTGTCCCGCCGGACTCCACCTACGGGCAGCGATCGCGGGCTATGGTCTTCTCAGTTCGCGGGTACGAATCCCGCCGTCGGCCCCGGCCGACGTGATCGAGCAGTACGTCGAGCAGCACGACGCCCCCTCCGACGGAGGGGGCGTTCTTGTTGTGCGGGTCGGTCCGTGCGGGCCGGTCCGTGCGGCTCAGTCCGTGCCCGTACCGGTTTCCGCGGCGGGCAACGCTTCCACAAGGCGGTCCGGCGCTGCCTGCTTCCAGGAGTCCACGAGGATGTCGCGCAGTTCGTCCAGGTCCTCCAGCGCGCTCAGCCGGACCCGCACCCACGCGGAACTCGCCTCGTGCGGCGGCACCCAGAACTTCTCCGGCTCGGCCGCGATCAGCTCCGTCCGCTCGTACCGGGGGCAGCGCACGGCGAACGACGTCTGATCGTCCGGGACCGTGACGAACATCTTCCCGGCGACACGGAACGTGGGCATGCTCCACGCCTCCTTCTCCACGGTCTGTGGGAGGGACAGCGCGATACGGCGGACTTCCTCGGCATCAATCACGGTCACGGCGACCATGGTAAATGCCGTGCGGTACGCACCCCCGTGGCGGCGGCTCTACCGGTGCGCGAACCACCCCGCGGCGGGCAGCAGGCGTGTGTCGTACCCGAAGAGCGCCTGGTTCTCCCACGCGTTGCCCGACGAGGGGTCCTGCGGGTCCCAGCCGCTTCCGTTCACCGCGGTCCAGGCCGGCTCCCAGTAGACGACGCCGAGGCCGCGGCCGCCCGGGACCGCCTCGACGACGTTCATGACATCGCGCAGATTGGCCGCCTGACCGGCCGGAGTCGCGGGATAGCCGGGCGCCAGCTGGGCGGCGGAGGACACGCTGTTCTCCAGGAAGTCGCCGTTGGCGAGCGTGTGGGCGTAGGCGGTCTCGGCCACCAGGACAGGTTTCCCGTACCGCGCCGCCACATCGTCCAGGTTGGCCTGGAGACCGGAGAGCGGGCCGTGCCAGAAGCCGTAGTACGACAGCGCGATCGCGTCGAACGGCACCTGGCGCGCCACCGCCTGGTCGAACCACCAGCGCGTGCCCGCGTTGTCGCCGCCCTCGGCCAGATGCAGGGCGACCTGGGTGGTGGCGGAGACGGCCTTCGCCGCCCGGGCCCCGGAGGTGAGCAGCCCGGCGAGCTGCGTCCAGTTGTCGGTGGAGCCTTCCGGCCACAGCATCCCGCCGTTGATCTCGTTGCCGATCTGCACCATGTCGGCGGTGGTGCCCTGGGCCTTGAGCGCGTTCAGCACATCGAAGGTGTGGTCGTAGACGTCGGTGCGCAGCCGGCTGTACGGGTGGGAGGCCCACGCGGCCGGCTTGTTCTGCTGCCCCGGGTCGGCCCAGCGGTCCGAGTAGTGGAAGTCGATCAGGAGCTTCATGCCCTCGGCCTTGGCGCGCTTGGCCAGTGCCAGGATCCGTGCCTTGTTGTTGTAGCCGTCGGCCGGGTTCACCCAGACCTTGAGCCGCACGTGGTTCATCCCCGCGCCGCGCAGGATCCGCAGGGCGTCGGCGCTCGTGCCGTCGGCGGCGCGGTAGGTGGCGCCGAACGCCTCGTTCTTCGCGAGTGTCGAGAGGTCTCCGCCCTTGACGGCCAGGCCCGTCGCGCCGGCCGTGAAGGTGAGGTCGTCGAAGTTGGCCCACTCCCCCGCGTGGGCGTCGGAGTTGAGGCTGACGGTGCAGTTCCCGCCGCTCACCCGTATCGACGTGACGAGACGGATCCACTCGCCGTTCGGTGTGGGCGGCAGGTCGGTGCGCTGTTCGGCGCCGCCGCAGTTGCGCAGGGCGATGTAGGCGGAGTTCTGGCCGCCGCTGGAGCGGACCCGGGCGCCGAGTGTGTAGGTACCGGCGGCCAGTCCCGTCAGATACTGATACGTCTCGACCTTGTAGGCCGAGGCCGACCAGTGGGTGAGCCGGCGGCTGCCGCTGTAGCCGCCGTTCTCGCTGTAGGAGGCGGTGTTCTGCCCGGTGGCCGAGTAGGTGCTCCAGCCTGCCGGGGTGGTGGTGCCGGTGGGGTCGGCCTCGAATCCGGCGTTGCCGAGGGTGTCGGCGGCGTGTGCCCGCTGGGCGGGCAGCACGGTGAGGAGCAGGGCGCCCAGCACGCAGAGCGCGGCGACGGCGCGTGGTGAGCGCCGAGTCCAGGTGCGGTGTGCGAGGTGCATCTTCGATGTCCCTTCGGGGGGTGACGGGGCTCAGTCGTCGAGCTTCACGACACGTACCGCTCCGGCGGGCAGGCCGAGCCGGCCCGCCGTCCTCTCACCGGTGAGGAGTTCGGTGCCGTGCGCGGGGAGCGGCACCTTGGCGTCCGTGCCGGTGTGGTTGACGGCGAAGAGGTAGTCGCCGCCCTCGCCGGTGCGGCGTACGACCTCGACGTCGCGCGGCAGGCCGGTGCGCGGCGCGAGTCCGGCGTCCTCGGCGGCGGCGTCGAGGACGGTGTCGAGGGCGCGGGCGTCCAGGCGCGTGGAGACGTACCAGGCCGTGCCCCGGCCCAGCCGGTGCCGGGTGATGGCGGGCCGTCCGGCGGTGAGCCCGTCGGCGTAGGTCCAGATCGTCTCGGCGCCGCGCGGGACCACGAACTCGCTCCAGACGTCGCCGGTCAGCTCCGCTCCGCCGGCCGCGGTGAGCCGGACCCGTTCGCCTTCGCCGAGGGGTGAGAACTCCTCGACGGTGAGGCCGAGGACGTCGCGCAGGACGCCGGGGTGCGCGCCGGGATGGACGGCGTCGTGCTGATCGACGATTCCGGAGAAGTACGAGACGACGAGTGTGCCGCCGTTCTCCACGTACGTACGGAGGTTGCGTCCCGTGGCCTCGACCGCGAGATAGAGGGCGGGCACCACGACGAGGGGGTAGCGCGACAGATCGGCTTCCGGGTGGGCGAAGTCGACGGTGAGATGGCGGTCGTAGAGCGCCTCGTAGAAGGTGTCGGCCCGTTCGCGGGCGTCGTGGTCCTCGCTCGGCCGCCATTCGAGGCGCTGTGCCCACCAGGACTGCCAGTCCCAGACCAGGGCGGCGTCGGCGGCCGTTCTCGTACCGCGTACCGCCTCCAGACCGCCCAGCGCGGCGCCGAGTCCGACGACCTCGCGCCAGACGCGGCTGTCGGTGCCCGCGTGCGGGAGCATCGAGGAGTGGAACTTCTCGGCGCCGCGCCGGGACTGGCGCCACTGGAAGAACATCGCGCCGTCCGAGCCGCGGGCGACATGGGCGAGGCTGTTCCTGGCCATCTGGCCGGGCGCCTTGGCCGGGTTGCGCGGCTGCCAGTTGACACCGCTGGTGGAGTGTTCGAGGAGCAGCCAGGGGGCGCCGCCCGCCACGGACCGGGTGAGGTCGGCGGCCATGGCGAGGTTCACATGGGTCCGCCGGCCGTCGGTGATGAGGTAGTGGTCGTTGGTGACGAGGTCGACCTCGCGTCCCCAGGCCCAGTAGTCGACGGAGTCGCACTGGCTGAGCGCGGTCATGAAGTTGGTGGTGACGGGGATGCCCGGGGAGTGCCGGTGCAGCAGGTCGCGTTCGCGTACGAAGTTCTCCCGCATGGTGGCGTCGGCGAAGCGCGTGTAGTCGAGGCGCTGGGCGGGGTTGCAGACGGTGGGGGTGGCGCGGGGCGGTTCGATCTCGTCGAACGAGCCGTAGCGCTGACCCCAGAACGCCGTCCCCCAGGCCTCGTTGACGGCGTCGGCCGTGGAGTACGCGGCGCTGAGCCAGCGGCGGAAGTGGACCGCGCAGTTGTCGCAGTAGCAGGCGCTGACGGGGACGCCGTACTCGTTGTGGACGTGCCACAGCGCCAGCGCGGGGTGGCCGCCGTAGCGGCGGGCGAGTTGTTCGGTGATGGCCGCCGCGGCGGCGCGGTACGCCGGTGAGCTGTGGCAGATCGCCCCGCGCGAGCCGAACGCGTACCGCATGCCCTCCCGGCTCACCGGGAGCGCGTCGGGGTGGGCGCGGTAGAACCAGGCGGGCGGGGCGACGGTGGGGGTGGCGAGGTCGATCCGGACGCCGTGCTCGTGGAGGAGGCCGATGATCCGGTCGAGCCGGTCGAAGTCGTAGCGGCCGGGCTCGGGCTCCAGCAGGGCCCAGGAGAAGATGCCGAGACTCACCAGGTTGACGCCTGCCTCGCGCATGAGGCGGACGTCC
Source organism: Streptomyces sp. L-9-10 (assembly GCF_004151105.1). Lineage (GTDB taxonomy): Bacteria > Actinomycetota > Actinomycetes > Streptomycetales > Streptomycetaceae > Streptomyces. Next base: position 34,637 of record NZ_PHRF01000047.1, on the reverse strand, counting down.
TCCCGCCAGACCTCCTCCGGCCACTGTTCGGGGTTGTAGTCCCCGCCGAACGCGAGCCCTTCGAGACCTCGGGGTGCGGTGTCCGGCATGAAGGTGCCTCCTGTGCTGCGTGCGATGAGGACTGCGGAGTGTGGGAACGTGCACACACATGAGCGGCGACGCGGATCCCACATAAGCGCACAGGAACAACCATTGACAAGTGTCCGGGACGTTTCTCTACTGTGAACGCTCACAGAGCACGGCCGGTCCGACGCAGCCAGGTCGGGGACCTTCGTCAGGGGAGAAACACCATGCACTTCAGTACGCGCGGACGCCTCGTGGCCATGTGCCTCACCGTCGCGCTCGGCGCCACCACCCTCGCCGCCTGCGGCTCGGGCGACGGGGACGACGCGGAGTCCGGGTCCGACGGTCCTGTCTCACTCACCTACTGGGCCTGGGCGCCCGGCATGGACAAGGTCGCCGACATCTGGAACTCGACGGAGGGCAGGAGGACCGGCGTCACGGTCACGGTCAAGAAGCAGGCGTCCGGGGACGATCTGGTCACCAAGATCATCACCGCGGCCAAGGCGAAGAAGGCCCCCGACCTGGTGCAGGCCGAGTACCAGGCGCTCCCGACGCTCGTCAGCAATGACGTACTGGCGGACATCTCCTCCGAAGTGGCCGCCGCCGAGGGCGCGTTCGCCCCGGGCGTCTGGCAGCAGACGACACTCGGTACGGACGCCGTCTACGCGGTCCCGCAGGACTCCGGGCCGATGATGTTCTTCTACCGCGAGGATCTCTTCAAGAAGTACGGGCTGACGGTGCCCACGACCTGGGACGAGTTCGCCGACACCGCGCGCGCCCTGAAGGAGAAGGACCCGTCCAAGGCGCTGACCACCTTCTCCAGCAATGACGCGGGGCTCTTCGCCGGTCTGGCACAGCAGGCGGGCGCCAAGTGGTGGACGACGCGGGGCGAGACGTGGAAGGTCGGGATAGCCGACGCCGCGACGGCGAAGGTCGCGGACTTCTGGGGCGGCCTGGTCGAGGAAGGTGTCATCGACAACCAGCCCATGTACACGCCCTCCTGGAACAAGGCGCTCAACACGGGCGGGCAACTCGCCTGGGTGAGCGCGGTATGGGCGCCCGGCACCCTGACCACCGCGGCGCCCGACACCAGGGGGAAGTGGGCGATGGCGCCACTGCCGCAGTGGAGCGCGGGCGAGCGCACGACCGGCAGCTGGGGCGGCTCCTCCACCGGCGTCACCAACGACTCGGGCCACAAGAAGGCCGCCGCGCGGTTCGCCGCCTGGCTGAACACGGACAGCCGGGCGCTGGCCGCGCTGGTGAAGGAGGGCGGGATCTATCCGGCCGCCACCGCCGCGCAGACGGGCGGCGCGCTGAGCGCGGCCCCCGCCTTCTTCCCCAACCAGCCGGACTTCTACGCCGAGGCGGCCGGGATCGCGAAGACCGCCGCGCCCTCCGCGTGGGGGCCGAATGTGAACGTCGCGTACACCGCGTTCCGTGACGCGTTCGCCTCGGCGGCCAAGAACACGTCGGACTTCGGCGCGGCCCTCGGCGTCATGCAGCGGGACACCGTCGCCGACCTGGAGAAGCAGGGCTTCGAGGTCACCGGGTGATGGCCCCGGACCCGCGTGCCACTCGGGCCGGGCACTCCGGACGCGGCCCCTCCGGGTGGCGGGTACGGGGTGCCCCGTACGCCTTCCTCCTCCCCGCCGTCGTGCTGTTCGCGCTCTTCTTCGCCCTGCCCATCGGGTACGCCGTCTATCTGAGCCTGCGAAAGGTCGAGGTCAAGGGGCTCGGGCTGGGCTCGGGGGCGCGGCAGGAGGTGTGGGCGGGGCTCTCCCACTACACCGCCGCGCTCTCCGACTCCGAGCTGCTCGCCAGTGCGCTGCGTGTGCTGGGCTACGGGGCGATCGTCGTGCCGTCGATGCTGGGGCTCGCCCTCGTCCTCGCGCTGATGCTGGACGCCGAGCGCACTCGGCTCGGCGGTTTCTCGCGGCTCGCGATCTTCCTGCCGTACGCCGTCCCGGGGGTGATCGCGGCGCTGATGTGGGGCTTCCTCTATCTGCCGGACGTCAGCCCGTTCCACTACCTGCTCGACAGGGCGGGTCTGCCGGCGCCCGATCTGCTGGACGGCGGACCGCTCTACGCGGCCCTGGCCAATATCGCCCTGTGGGGCGGCACCGGCTTCAACATGATCGTCATCTATACGTCGCTGCGCTCGATCCCCGCGGAGATCCACGAAGCGGCCCGGCTCGACGGGGCGTCCCCGCTCCAGACGGCCCTGCGGATCAAGATCCCGATCGTCGCGCCCTCGCTGGTGCTGACCTTCTTCTTCTCGATCATCGCGACGCTTCAGGTGTTCAGCGAGCCCACGACGCTCAAGCCGCTGACCAACTCGCTGTCCACCACCTGGTCCCCGCTGATGAAGGTCTATCAGGACGCCTTCGTCAAGGGAGACATCTATTCCGCGGCGGCCACCTCGGTGGTCATCGCCGTCATCACGCTCGTACTGTCCTTCGGCTTCCTCAGGACCGTGGGCTCCCGTTCGAACCGGGGAGAGACCCAGTGACCGCCGCCACCACCCGCCGGATCGCCTGGGTGCCGACCACGGCACTGCTGATCGGCGCCCTGTACTGCCTGCTGCCGGTGGCCTGGGTCGTGGTGGCCGCCACGAAGTCCGGCCGGGAGCTGTTCTCCACCTTCACCTTCCTGCCCGGCACCGGGTTCGCCGGCAATGTCGCCGACCTGTCCGCGTACCGGGACGGGGTGTACTGGCGGTGGATGCTCAACTCCCTCTTCTACGCCGGGTTCGGCGCCCTGCTGTCGACCGCGGTGTCCGCGCTCAGCGGCTACGCGCTCGCGGTCTACCGCTTCCGGGGCCGCGAGACCCTCTTCAACGTACTGCTGGCGGGCGTACTGATGCCGCCGGTCATCCTGGCCGTACCGCAGTATCTGCTGATGGCGAAGGCCGGCCTGGCGGACAGCTATCCGTCCGTGCTGCTCCCGCTGATCCTCTCTCCGTACGGGGTCTATCTCGCGCGGATCTACGCGACCGCGGCCGTACCGCCCGATGTGGTGGAGGCGGGGCGGATGGACGGGGGCGGCGAGTGGCGGATCTTCCGGTCGGTGGCGCTGCCGATGATGGTGCCCGGACTGGTGACGGTGTTCCTCTTCCAGTTCGTCGCCGTCTGGAACAACTTCCTGCTCCCGTACATCATGCTCGGCGACGACCGGAAGTTCCCCGTGACGCTGGGCCTCTACACCCTGCTCCAGCAGGGCTCCAACACCCCCGCCCTCTACACCCTGGTGATCACCGGCGCGCTGCTCGCGGTGCTGCCGCTGATCGCGCTGTTCCTGGTCATCCAGCGGTTCTGGAGCCTGGATCTGCTGTCCGGGGCCGTAAAGTCCTGACGCGACAGGCACGATCATGAGAGAACGACAGGTATGAGCCGCACCACGGGCAGCAACGGCCGGCGCAAGCCGCCCACGATCCATGACGTGGCACGGGAGGCGGGTGTCTCACGGGGCACCGTCTCGCGCGTGCTCAACGGCGGCCACTACGTGAGCCCGGCGGCGGAGGAGGCGGTCAACGCCGCGATCCGCAAGACCGGGTACGTGGTCAACCGGCACGCGCGCAGTCTGATCACGGGCCGGTCCGACTCGGTCGCCTTTCTGCTCACCGAACCGCAGGAGCGCTTCTTCGAGGACCCCAACTTCAATGTGCTGCTGCGGGGTTGTACGCAGGCGCTGGCCGGCCACGACATTCCGCTGCTGCTGATGATCGCGGGCACGAAGGACGAACGGCGCAGGATCACGCGGTACATCACCGCCGGCCATGTGGACGGTGTGCTGCTGGTGTCCAGTCACTCCGGGGACCCGGTCGCCGAGCAGCTGCGCGCGGCGCGCGTCCCGCTGGTGGCCTGCGGCAAGCCGCTGGGGCAGAGTTCACGGGTCAGCTATGTCGCGGCCGACGACCGGGACGGCGCCCGGGAGATGGTCCGCCATCTCGTACGGAGCGGGCGCCGGCGGATCGCGACGGTGACCGGTCCGCTCGACACCCCGGGCGGCACCGAACGGCTCGCCGGGTACCGGGACGTCCTCGCCGAGTCCGGTATCGAGGCCGATGAACGGCTGGTCGCCACCGGGGACTACAGCAGGGCGAGCGGCGAGTCGTGTGCCGGTGAACTGCTGCGGCGGGCACCGGACCTGGACGCGGTGTTCGTCGCGTCCGACCTGATGGCGCAGGGTGTGCTGAGCGCGCTGCGGGACGCGGGCCGCCGGGTGCCCGACGACGTGGCGGTGGGCGGGTTCGACGACTCCCCGGCGGCGCTGGACACCCGGCCCGCGCTCACGACGATCCGGCAGCCGTGGGACCGCATCAGCTCGGAGATGGTGCGCGTGCTGCTCGCGCAGATCGGCGGGGAGGACACGTCCACGGTGATCCTCCCCACCGAACTGGTACGGCGCGAATCGGCGTGACGCCGAGGGTGCCGGCGGGCGGGTGAGCGCCCCCGGGCGGGTGCGCACCCCGCCGCGCTTCAATGTTAGGGTCACCTTACTTTTCGGATGGTGAGATTCCGCCCGGTGGCACAGCCGGACGCGGAGAGGCAGTGAGGGCGGCTCGCATGCGTGGTGGCACGATCGGTTCGAAGGTCCGCGGGGCGTGACGGCGGACTCACTGGCCGGCGTGGAGACCGGGAAGGCCGGTCGTGCGGTCCTGAGCCGTCCGCTGCTCGCCCTGGGGCTGCTGGTGACCGCCGCCGCCCTCGCGCTGGCGACCTGGGCGAGCCTGGTGACCGGTTCGGGAGACGCCGGAGCGGGTGACGTGTTCCGTGCGCTGCTCGATCCCGATCTGTCCGACAAGGGGCAGCTGATCGTGCGGGAGGTGCGTGTTCCGCGTACGGTCGCCGGTCTGCTGGCGGGCGTGGCGCTGGGCCTGGCAGGGGCGGTGATGCAGGGAGTGGCCCGTAATCCGCTGGCCGACCCGGGCATCCTCGGGATCAACGCGGGCGCGTCCGTGGTCGTGGTGTTCGCGATCGGGGTGCTCGGGCTGACGGAGCCGCCGCAGTACATCTGGTTCGGGTTCCTCGGTGCGCTCGGCGCGGCCGTCCTGGTCTACGGCATCGGCTCGCTCGGCCGGGAGGGGGCCACGCCCGTGAAGCTGGCTCTCGCGGGCGCGGCGACCAGCGCCGTGCTCACCTCGCTGACCACCGCCCTGCTGCTGACGGACCGTCAGACATTCGACCGGTTCCGCTTCTGGCAGGTCGGCTCGCTCGCCGACCGGGATCCCGAAGTTCTCTGGCAGGCGCTGCCGTTCATCGGTGTGGGCGCCGTGTTCGCGCTGGCGCTGGGTCCGCGGCTGAACGCCCTCTCGCTCGGTGACGACCTCGCGCGGGCGCTGGGGCAGCGCGTGGGGATGGCCCGGCTGGCATCCGCCGCGGCGGTGGTGCTGCTGTGCGGCGCGGCCACCGCGGTCGCCGGACCCATCGGCTTCGTCGGCCTCCTCGTCCCGCATGCCGCGCGGGTCGTCACCGGCCCCGACTACCGGTGGATCCTGCCGTACAGCATGCTCCTGGCGCCCGTTCTGCTGCTGGTCTCGGACATCGTGGGGCGGCTCATCGCCTCGAACGGTGAGGTACAGGTGGGGATCGTGACGGCCGCCATCGGCGCCGTGCCTTTCGTGATGCTGGTGCGCCGCCGCGATCTGGCGGAGCTGTGAGGGAGTCGGCGGCGGACGTGGGACGTGACATGGCCGGAGAGATACGGCCCCCCGGCGGCCCGTTCACGGAGGAGCGACTGGCCGGTGCCGTACGGGAGGTCGCCCTGGTCCGCCGGGCGGGCCGGGCCCGCGCCGCCGTGGTCACCGTCAGCCTGCTGGCCGCGACGCTCGCCACGCTGTGCCTGGCGCTGTCCGTGGGCGATCTCGTCCTCCCGCTCCGCGAGGTCGTCGCCACCCTGGCCGGCGGGGGCGACGCCGGTTCGCGGTTCGTCATCATCGAACTGCGGCTGCCGCGCGCGCTGACCGGTCTGCTGGTGGGCGCGGCGTTCGGGCTCTCGGGGGCGGTGTTCCAGACGCTGCTGCGCAACCCGCTGGCCAGCCCCGACATGATCGGTATCACCTGGGGCGCGAGCGCCGCGGGCGTACTGGCCAGTGCGGCCTTCGGCCTCAGCGGTCTCCCGCTCTCGGTCTGCGCCCTGGCGGGGGCGGTGCTGACCGCGGTGGCGATCTACGCACTGGCCTGGCGCGAGGGCGTCGCCGGATATCGGCTCGTGCTGGTCGGCGTCGGCATCGGCGCGGGGTTGTCCAGCCTCGTCTCGTACCTGCTGACCAGTTCGGCGGTGACCGAGGCGCAGGACGCCCTCGCATGGCTGGCGGGCAGCCTCAACGGCCGGTCCTGGTCGCAGCTGTGGCCGCTGCTGGGGGCCATGGTGGTGCTCGTACCACTGACCTTCCTGGCGGCGCGGTCGTTGCCCGCGCTGCAACTCGGGGATGACGCCGCGCGGGGGCTCGGCACCCGGGTGGAGCGCGGCCGGCTGGCGCTGATCGGCTGCGCGGTGGCGCTCGCGGGAGTGGCCACGGCCGCGGCGGGACCGGTGAGTTTCGTGGCCTTCCTGGCGGCGCCGATCGCGCGCCGGCTGTTGCCGGGGCAGGGCGCGGCCCTGCTGCCCGCCGCGCTGACGGGAGCGCTGATCGTGAGCGTCGCGGACTTCGCGGCACAACATCTGCTGGGCTCCGTCCAGTTCCCGGTGGGCGTGGTGACGAGCCTGATCGGCGCCCCGTATCTGCTGTGGCTGCTGGCCCGCTCGAACCGTGTGGGCAAGGGCGGCTGACCGATGGAACGGAAGGATTCGCGCATGAGTGCGGAGCACACGCTGGCGGCGCGGGACGTCCGGCTCGGCTACGACGGCCGTGAGGTCGTCAGCGGGCTGAGTCTGGACATACCGCCCGGCGCGATCACCATGATCGTCGGCCCGAACGCCTGCGGGAAGTCCACCCTGCTGCGGTCGATGGCCCGGCTGCTGGCGCCGTCCTCGGGCAGTGTGCTCCTGGACGGCAGGAGCATCCAGGAGATGCCGACCAAGGAAGTGGCGTCGGTGCTCGGCATCCTGCCGCAGAGCCCGGTGGCGCCGGACGGCATCACGGTGAGCGATCTGGTGGGCCGTGGCCGCTATCCGCACCAGGGGTGGTTCCGCCGCTGGACGTCCGAGGACGACGCGGCCGTGGCGCGGGCCCTGCTGGCCACCGATGTGCTGGAGCTCGCCGGGCGGCCGGTCGACGAACTGTCCGGCGGCCAGCGGCAGCGGGTCTGGATCGCGATGGCGCTCTCCCAGCGTACGGACATCCTGCTGCTGGACGAGCCGACGACATTCCTCGACATCAGCCACCAGCTCGATGTGCTGGACCTGCTGACCGATCTGAACCGGGAGTACGGCTCCACCATCGCGGTCGTCCTGCACGATCTGAATCTGGCCTGCCGGTACGCGGACCATCTGGTCGCGATGAAGGAGGGGCGGATCGTGGCGGAGGGCGCTCCCACCGACATCGTGACGGCGGAGCTGGTCACGGAGGTGTTCGGGATGCGCTGTTCGATCACCGAGGACCCCGCCTCGGGCACGCCCATGATCGTACCGATCGGGCGTCATCACATCACCCCGGTTCAGGCGTGACTTAGGATAGGCTAACCTAAGCCCATGTCATCACGAAACAACCCCTCCGCCCCCTCCCCACACCGCCCCCGGCCGGCTCTCCTCGCGCTGTGGGCCGTACTCGCCGCCCTCGTCGTGGGGTTGACGGCCTGCGGCACCGCGTCGGACTCCGCCGGCTCCTCGCCGGAAGCCGCGTCCGGCGCCGAGGACGGTGCCTTCCCCGCCACCGTCGCGACCAAGTTCGGGGACATCACCGTGGAGAAGCGGCCCGAGCGCGTCGTCGCGCTGGGCTGGGGCGACGCCGAGGCAGTGCTCTCGCTCGGCGGACAGCCCGTCGGAGCCAGCGACTGGCTGGCGTTCGGCGGCGACGGGGTCGGGCCCTGGGCGAAGGGCCTCTACAAGAAGAGCCCCCAGATGATCGGCACACTGGAGCCGGAGTTCGAGAAGATCGCGGCCCTTCAGCCCGATCTGATCCTGGACACCAAGTCCAGCGGCGACCGGTCCCGTTACGACACGCTCAGCAAGATCGCGCCCACCATCGGCGTCCCGAAGGGCGGCGAGCAGTACAAGATCTCGTGGCGCGAGCAGACCGAGATGGTCGCGACCGCCCTCGGTGTTCCCGGGAAGGGCAAGACGGTCATATCCGAGACCGAGAAGAAGTTCCGGGACTCGGCGGCCGCCCACCCCGAGTTCAAGGACAAGACCATCACGCTCGGCTCCCGGACCAGCGAAGGGTTCGGCGCCTACGTGCACGGCACGGGCCGCGTCGACTTCATCGAGCGCCTCGGCTTCACGAACAACCCGCGGGTCGACGCCAAGGCCGGCGCGTCGTTCTTCATCAACGTCTCCCGCGAGAACCTCGATCTGCTCGACGCCGATCTGACGGTGATGACACCCATCGGGATCCCCGCCGCGAAGATCAGCGACGACCCGCTGTACCGGGCCGTCCCCTCCGTCAAGGCGGGCCGTTCGGTGGTGTTCGACGACTCGACCCTCAGCGCGGCCTTCTCGACGGACTCGGTGTTGTCGGTGGCGTACGCGCTGGAGAAGGTCGTCCCGCTGCTCGCCGAACCACTGAAGTAGCCGCTTTCCGGGACACCGTGGCGACACCGCCGCGCGGCCCGGACGCCGGTGTGGGCCGTACGCCGGTGTGGCGGGGCATCGTCGCGGCCCGGACGCCGGTATGGGGCAGGCGCCGGTGTGGGGCGGACGGGTGGTGTTTCTGAGATTTCGGTTAACTGCCGCGTGCTCCGCCGCATCGCGGGCACGGGAAATGAATGGACACCCCACCCACCGCGGACACACGAAGCAGCGCGGGCACCGCTGCCGCTCACCTACCCGACCGGGCCGGACATCACTCCACCCGGCCCGGTGTCGCTCTGGCCCTCCTCCCACGACGGGTCGACGGCCGGCTCGTCCGCGGCGGGCGCGGGTTCCCCTCCGCGCTGCGGGCCGGCGGGCGGGTCCAGGGCGTGGACGGTCTGCGGGCGCTGGCCGTCGCGGTGGTCATCGTCTACCACCTGGAACCGGGCCTGCTGCCGGGCGGCGCCCTGGGGGTGGATGTCTTCTTCACCATCAGCGGCTTCGTCATCACCCGGCTGCTGCTGGCGGAGTTCGCCCGTACCGGCGATGTCGCCATGCGGTCCTTCTACTGGCGGCGCTGGCTGCGGCTGGTCCCCGCCCTGCTGGCGGTCTGCGCGGTGTGCGCCGTGCTGGCGCTCACCACGCGGCTGCCGAGTTTCGACAGCGCGTGGGCGGCGATCGTGCTGGCCGCCACGTTCCTGATGAACATCGTCAGGGCCGCCCAGCCCGGTGTCTATTCGAGTGACACCTCTCTGCTGTCCCACACCTGGTCACTCAGCGTGGAGGAGCAGTTCTACCTGATCTGGCCGCCCGTACTGGTCCTGCTCCTGCGTCGGGTCGGCGCGCGGACCGTGCTGCTCTGCGCCGCGGTGCTGTGTCTGCTGCCGCTGGTCTGGCGGTTGATCCTGTGGAACCCGACCGCGGCACACCGTATCTACAACGGGGTGGACACCCGCGCGGACCAACTGCTGGCCGGTGCGGTGCTGGCGGTCCTGGTGGCCCGGCTGCACAGGGACGACCCGCGGCTGGCCGCGCTGCGGCGCTGGTCGGCGCGGCTCGCCTGGCCGGCGCTGGGGGTCCTGGCGCTGATCGTCGCGTACGTGCCGATGACCGGCTCGAACGCGTGGACCATGCCCTGGTACACCGTCGGCTTCCTGGTGACCGCCGTGCTGTCGGCGACGGTGGTGGCGGCCCTGGAACTCCAGCCCCGTACCTGGCTCTCCCGGGGACTGTCCCTGGCCCCGCTCGTCTGGGTGGGCCGCAATCTCAGCTACGGCCTCTACCTCTGGCATTACCCGCTCAGCCGGCTGGTCTCCGATCTGGGAGTGGACGACACGTGGCACGCGACCGCCACGGTCGCCGCCAGTCTCCTCGCCGCCACGGCGTCCCACTACCTCATCGAAAAACCCCTCACCCGGCGCAAACGCCCGAAACCCGCTGCCGGGGCGGTGACCGGCGCACAGCTCAGGTGACGGTCGTCAGGGACTGGATGCCGTGCAGCTCGGTCATCACATCGCGCAGTGAACGGCAGTCCTTCGGGACCGGCGGCAGCGTGGGCATCGGCGTGCCACGGCCGCCCTCCAGCGCGTCCGCCGTCGCGGCCAGCGCCTCGGTCACCCACCGCGCCTCGGTGGCCGTGGGCCGGGGCACCCCCTGCTCGACGCGTACGGCGCAGACGGTGGCGGCGTCCACGATGCGCTCCGCGCGTGCCATGACGGCCAGCCAGTCGTGGCGGTGTGCGCGGTGGGGCCCCGGCAGTTCGGCCGCGGCCGTCTCCGCCGCGGCCCGCGCCTCGGAGAGCGCCCGGTACGCGGCGTACCGCAGCGCGATGCCCGTCGCGTCTCCACCGCGGGGCGCCACCGGCGCTGTGCCCGCCGTGCCGTCCGTGCTCTCTGTGCCCGGCGCGCCCGCGGATGTGGTGGGTGCCGTCTCCGGGGCGTCCAGTACGTACCGCAGATACCGTTCCGTGCGGCGCAGCGCGACGGCGAAGCGGTGGCCGACCCGGACGCGCGGGTCCGTCAGATGCGGCAGGTGGCCGACGAGCAGCACGATCCCGCAGGCGAGTGCCGTGTCCAGCAGCCGGGCGGCGGTCGCCTCGGTGTCGCCCAGCGCGTAGACGAAGGAGAGGACGAGGAGCGTCACCACCGCGGTCTGGAAACCGAAGTGGCGGGTGGCGACCGGGATGAGCGCGCCGCCCGCCACGACCACGGCGACCAGCCACCACAGGCCGCCGAGTCCGGCCATGGCCAGGGTGAGGACGGTGAAGACGAGCACCCCGGTGGCGGTGCCCGCGACGCGGTTGACCACACGGGAGAAGAGCGGCCCGAGATCGGGCTTCACCAGAAAGGCGGCGGTGGCCGGGAGCCAGTACCAGTGGGTCTGGTGGAGGCTGAGCGCGACGGCGGTGCTCGCCGCGACGCAGAGTGCCACGCGCAGCGCGTTCTCGCGCCTGGCGGGGGCGAACACACGGCCGAGCGCACGGAGCGAGCCGCGCGCGGTCAGTTCCTTCAGCGCCCGGCGGAGGCCTCGCGTGTTCGGGGACGGACGCGGGGGACGCACCGGCCGTGTCGCACGCGTCGGCTCACCGGGCTCGCGGGGCTCGGGCGGGACGGGCCGTACGGGCGTCCCGCGCAGCGCCGTACGGTCGAAGGTCACCGCCGCGGCCAGCAGCGCGCGGTCGAACGCGCCGCGCTGGACGGTGTCGGAGACGGGGCTCGCCAGGGCGCCGGGGGCGGAGTCGGCCCGTACGGCGGCGGCCAGCAGGCGCGGTGCCTCCGCCACGTGCCGGGGCAGCGGCCTGCCCTCCCACAGCAGTGCGATCCCTGCCTCGCACAGGGCGGTGGCGGCGGCGAAGCGCTCCGTTATCCGGTACGCCTGGGCTGAACCGCGGCCCTCGCGCCGTCCGGGGAAGGGCAGCAGCCGCATCAGGCGCAACGATTCGTCCGCGCGGTGCTGTGCGGCGACAAGACGCCGGCGGGCCGGCTCCGCGCCGGAGCAGCCGAGGGCGAGGAGGGCGTCGGCGAGCGCGTCGAAGACCGCGGCGACGGCCTCGCGCTCCCCCTCGCGGCGGGCGCCGCGCCGCAGCAGGTGCCGCGGGGCGCGCAGCAGGAACCGGAGCAGCAGGAGCCAGGCCGCGCCGCCGAGATAGCAGACGGCCTTGAGCCACGCGGGGCCGGGTATCGGCATCCCGGCGCCGATCGACGCGGTGACCAGACACTGCATGGCGGCCGCCGACCACACCGGGCCGGTCACACTCAGCGCGCCGGAGAGCCAGCCCACGACGAAGAGCGCGGGCACGGCGGCCCAGCGGCTCCCGCCGTCGGCGAGCAGTCCGCCGCACAGCAGTCCGAGTGCGCCGCCGACGGCGGGCAGACCGATGTGGACCACACCGGTACGCCGCGTACCCGGCCGGTCGTTGACACCGGCGAGCATCGCGCCGAGCCCGGCGAGGACCGCCTGGCTCAGGTGTCCGGTCAGCAGGCCGAGCGCCAGCAGCGGTCCCGCGCTCAGGGCACCGCGGAGCACGGCGGTCCACGGGATGGGCGCGGAGCGCCAGCCCAGTGGGTGCGTGAGCCAGGCGGGCACGGAGCGCGCGATGGAGGAAAGAGAACGAAGGGAAGGCGGTGCGGGCACGAGTCTCCTGTACGACCGGTCTCGTCGAGCGGGGGAAGCAGACCGGCGGGCAGCGGCGACCGCGTGTCCATGACCGTAACACCGACACTCGTCCTTCGAGCAGCCGTTCTGTTACGCACATATGTCGCAGGCGTTCCGGAGCGGTGCGGCTCCGGGGGGGCGATGGGCTCCCGGTCGGTGGGCTCCCGGCTCCGGTCGGGCCACCGGGATCACCCCGCGACCACACTGCCGTCGCCGACAATAATGCCGCCGGTAATTATGACGGCGTCCCCGCGCGGGAGGCAGTTCGCGCCTCCGCCCCACACCACCCTTGATTAAAGGGGGAGTTGGCCTGCGGTGGCCACCGTTTCACACCTCGGCGCACGGGCACTTCACCGCGAACCCCGGGCCGTACCTGGCTCATCCGTTACCAATCACAACGCAACAGAGCCTAGTCTGCTCTCCAACGGTCACCAACGGGGACAACGACAACGGTGACACGGAACGAGAGGGCTACACCATGACATCACCATCCGGCACACCGGACAGCATCGAAACCACGACGGAGTTCCTCCGCGGTGAACTGCCCCAGCTGGAAACACAGCAGCAGTCGCTGGAACAGGAACTCGCCGGCGTCACCGAGCGCCTGGAGTCGGTACGTACGGCCCTGAGCGCCCTGCAGGCGCTCGCCCCCGCCCGCCAGGCACAGGAGACCGTGCCGGAGCAGCGGGCCGCGGAGCCGGCGGTCGTGGAGACGGTCGCCTCCCCGGCTCCCGTCGCGGAGACTCCCGCCAAGGAGACCCCCGCGGTGGACTCTCCCGCCGAAGAGGCTCCCGCCGAAGAAGCTCCCGTCGCGGAGACTCCCGCCAAGGAAGCCCCCGCCAAGGAGAAGCCCGCGCCGGCCAAGGCGGCCAAGTCCCGTAAGTCCGCGACCGCGTCGGCGTCGGCCCCGGCGTCGGCGCGTACCTCCGGCGGGGGTTCCGCGGCGAAGTCGTCGGCTCCCAAGGAGCGGAAGAGCCGCCCGGCCAAGAAGTCCGCGCCCGCCACGGTCACGAAGACCCGTGCGGCGAAGAAGACGGCCGCCGCCCCCGCCACGGCGGAGGAGTCGGCGAGCGGACTGACCGAGCAGATCCTCGCGGTGCTCGCGGCATCCGACGGCACTCCCGTCCGTGCCCGCGATGTGGCGAAGGAACTGGGGCGCGACAGCACCCCCGGCAGCATCAACGCGGTACGCAGCACGCTCGACCGGCTCGTCGGCACCTCGCGGGCCCACCGGGCCGGCCGCGGCCTCTATCAGGCGTCCGCCGGCTGAGCGTCCGTCTGATCGACCACCGCCCCCCACACCGCCTGTGTCCGCCCCTCGTATGGAGGTCTCTTCCGGACCGGCCGTGGCTGAGCCACGGCCGGTCCGGATTCGATTGCGGCCGGGAGATTGAGAACATGGCGCGAGGGGAAAGGCGGTCGGCGGCTTCGCGGGACACATGACTATGCATCTGGCACTTCTCGGCCACTGATACCGGCGGACGGTATCCCGCCCGCCGCGCCCCGCCCCGTCCCGCCCCGAATCACCGGTCGAATCGGTCAGCAAAACCACAAGCGGCGGTGGCCAAAACCACACGGTAACCATTCCATTCGAACATCGGGCTTCGAAATGTGCCGCGCAGCACAATTACTGTGGGTCGCACGCTCTCCACGGCTCGGAGCACTTGCGGGCAGACGAAGTGAAACGTTTCTCGCACGCCATGCGAAATAGCACAAACATGTGAACTTCACTGTCCCATGCTGCCGAGTTCGGCAAACAGACAACCGGGACGGCACAAGCGGACTCATGAGTGAGTTATCACGGTCGCATGGCCGGACGAAACCGTGACGGATACCGGGAGAAATAGCCGACGGGGCGGATCGGTGAGGGAAGTCGGACAAGAACGCGGAAACCCGCAGGACCGTGGCGCCCGATCAAGGCGTCACGGTTCTGCGGGTGGATGTGCGGTCCGGGGAGAACCTGCGGTTCCAGAGTGAATGTGCGGTTCGGCGGATTCGCGCGGTACAGGCGTTATCAACCGCGACGGACCGAGCCGTTGGCGGCCGGCTGCGGCTCCGTCGTCACTTGATGAAGTCCTCGACGACCTTCGGCGGCCAGGTGCCGACGTTCAGCACCCCCATCGAGTAGGCCCGGGAGACCAGGGCGGCCCGGTTGGGCACCCTGAGCTTCCGGAGCAGCCCGGTGACGTGGTACTCGACGCCCTGCCGGCTCAGGTAGAGCCGGGAGGCCAGCGGGATCGTGGACAGACCCGCGGCTATGCCCTCGAGAATACGCGCGTCGATCTCTGTGAGGATCTTCTTCTGATGGGTCAGTACGCCCGCGTCCTCGGACCCCTCCGAGGAGCGCATGAGCACCAGGATCGCGGCCACGTCGGGGGTTTCCCCGCTGACGGCCGCGGCCGTCAGCGTCCCCGCGAACGCGGAGTCCTCGGGTCCCACGGCCACCACGTGCGAGGCGAACCGCTGGCGCTTGCCTTCCACCAGGCGGGAGAACTGGCGCATCAGCGGCTGCTGGACGCTGGGATGCACCAGATCACGGAAGCTGCGGCCACAGACGCCTGCCGAGGAGTCGCCGAACCGGCGGAAGAACTCCTCGTTCGCCTGCTGGATGGTCAGAGCCGGGTCGAGTGAGGCCATGCACAGCCCCGGCTGGTCGAACTGGGCGTGTCCGTGCCCGTTCTGGTCGGGTTTATGATCGCTCGTTGTGACCTGCGCCGAATCTGCGAGTGCAGCAATCGCCACGAGACCGCCATCCTTTCGAGTTCCCCCGATTCCTTGGGAATACTCAACATCATTATGCGGGTGGGATAACACCGGCAGCCGGCCTCCCCTGACCTCATTGGCGGGGTTATCCATTTACTGAATTGAGAGTAGGTAGTTTTGCGGTTGCCCGTCAACAAGAGCCCTGCTCACACGGCTAAAGCTGTGGTCCCTCCCCCGGAAGGTTCGGTCCGCAATGACGATGTCGACGGTGGGAAAAACCCGGCATGCCGGGCGGGACGGATTGGCGAGGCATCCGCGTAATTCAGCCCTGTTTGAGGTTCCCTTGAGGGTACGCGCGGCAAGAGGGGCCGAACCAGGCCGCCCAGGGGCCGCACAGGTCACAGCTCCGCGTAGCATGCCGTTAACAGTTACGCCTCGGCGGCTACGCGGGAAGAGCATCCGCCAGCTCATGCCGGCCCGAGATGCCAAGCTTCCGATAGGAATTCGTAAGATGTTTCTCGACGGCGCGCGAACTCACGCCGAGTTCATCCGCGATTTCCTGGTTGGTGAGCCCGCGGCCGACGAGAGTGATCACCCTGCGCTCGCTGCGGGTGAGGACGGCCGTCTTCGGCGCGGCGGCCGTACCGAGGCCGTGCTCGGCCCGCTCGACCAGCCACGGAGCACCGCAGGCCGCCGCGAGGGTACCCGCCTCCCGTAGCGCCGCCTCCGCCTCGGTGCCGCTGCCCAACTGCCGGCCCAGCAACACGAGTGTCCTGGCGAGTTCCAGTTCGAAGGATGAGCCGCGCAGTACGGTGACCGCTTCGCGCAGCAGCGGGACGCCCTGCGCGCCGTGGAGCCAGCCCTTCAGCCGCAGGGCGCGGCCGAGCGCGGCGGGGGCTCCCCATGCCGTGGCCCAGGCGAGTTCCTCCTCGGCGAGCCGCTGCGCGGAACGGGGGTCGCCGAGCCGCTGGTAGAGGCCGATGGCATGCGGACGCCAGGGGAACAGCGCCGAGTTCCGCCAGCGGGAGGCGTCCAGCTGACGGCCGCAGGCGAGCAGAGTCTCCAGTGCTCTGGGCCGCAGTCCCCGCTGGGCGTCCACCGACGCCTGAAGGATCTGCAGTGAGGCCGTCAGCGCCAGCCCCGCCGTCCGGCGCCGCCGGGCCCTGGCGAGGATCCGCTCGCTGAGCGCCGGGTCGCGCAGTTCGAGCGCGACGGCGGACAGGATGATGAGGGAGACCTCGCGCCAGTCCGCCCCGGCCGACCCCAGGGCGCGCTCGGCATACTCGCGTGCCTGGGTGGGCCTGCCCTGCGAGACGAGGACGAACGCCCGTTCCGCGAGGAGGAGTACGCCGTCGGCGCCCGTCGCGTTCTGCCATCGGGTCTGCTGTTCTGTCGACAGCCACGAGCCCACGTCCTGTACCGACTCGGCGGCGAAGAGGGTGACGACGACCAGCGGCAGTGTGGTGTGCACGCCCGCCGAGGCCGCCGGTTCGCGTTCCAGGATGCGGGCGCCCGTACGCGCCGCCTCGGCCGCGGACAGCCGGCCGGTGAGAGCGCCGGAGAAGAGGAGCACGGCCAGCAGCTCGCGTTCGGCCGCGGAGCCGAGCGGGGGCTCCTCCCCCAGCTCGCGCAGGCGTTCCACGGCCGAGGCCAGCTCTCCGGGGTTCTCGTGCCCGTAGTGCCTGAGCCGGGCTTCGAGCCGCAGCGCCATCTCCCGTGCCGGCTCGTCGAGTTCCGCGGGCGGCCCGAGTTCGTCACTGACACCGCGCAGGAGCGTGGCGGTGGAGGAGGGTACGGCGTCGAGCAGCGGCGGCGGGGTACGCAGCACGGCGGCGGTCCGGTCCCTGATCGTGGTCAGCAAGGGCATCGCCTGGACGATATGGCGCCGGCACGCCTCGGGGTCGAACTCCCGCTCCGCGGTGGCCAGATCGACCAGCAGTCTGGCCCGGCTCTCGTCCTGGCGGCGGTGGCCGAGCAGCGCGCGGCGCAGATAGCGGGCGGCGGTCTCCGGAGCGCCCCGGCGCAGCGCGGTGTCGGCCGCGGCGCGGAGCACCATCACCGACCAGGGGCGGCCGAAGGTGGTGACGGCCATCAGATGGGCGGCGACCTGCTCGGCGGGACGGCCGCTGCGGTACATCAGGTCAGCGGCGGCGGCGTGCCAGCGTTCGCGTTCGGCCACGGACATCGCGGATTCGACGGCGTCCTGGACGACACGGTGGATGAAGCGCGGTTCGCGCGCGTCGGCCAGCAGCCCCGCCTCGCGGAGCGCGCGCCGGGCGGCGCCGAAGCCGGTCTCGTCCAGTCCGGCGAGTTCCGTGATGAGCGCGGGGTCTCCGTGACCGCCGAAGGCGGCGATCGCCGCGGCCGTGTCGCGTACCGCCCGCGGCCGGGTCCTCAGATAGCTCGCCAGCCGCTCCCGCAGCCCCGCCGGTCGCAGGGCGCGTACCCGGTCGGTGTGGTCGGTGGTCGGCGCGTGGCCCCGTGACTCCATGCCCAGCAGTACGGACATCAGGAACAGCGGGTTGCCGCCGCTCACTTCATGACAGGCGCGTACGTACTCCTCGTGTCCTGGCACGCCGGACCGTTCGCGGATCACGGCCCGGGTGGCGTCGCGCGACAGCGGGGCGGGGCGCAGTATCTGGGTCGCGGCGGCGGCGATCTCGCGCACCAGGGCGTGTCCGGCTCCCCGGTCCCCGTCCCGGAGTGTGCAGACGAGTACGGCCCGCAGGCCCCGCAGCCGTTTGGTGAGATAGGCGAGCCAGCGCAGCGAGGGGATGTCCACCCACTGGAGGTCGTCCACGAGGATGAGCAGCCTGGCGTGTTCGCTGATGTCGGCGAGGAGCGAGCGCGGGCCGTGCAGGGTCGCCTCGGACGCGGCGCCGGCCGGTCCTCCGGCCCCCGCGCCGCCGGGCGTGTTCCCTCCCGGCATGTCTTCGGCGAGCGGGCGGCCGGGCGGAAGGTCGTCGGCGCCGAACATCAGGCCGGTGGCCTGGTCGGGTTCGCGCGCCCAGCGCTCGCGGTCCGCCCAGGAGGCACTGGCGAGCAGACTGTCGAGCAGCTGCCGGACCACGCCGAACGCGAAGTCGCGCTCCATCGGGGCGGCGTTCGCCCGCAGGACTCGTACACCGGTGCCGGAGACGACACCGGGCAGCTGCCGCAGCAGGGCCGTTCTTCCGATGCCGAGGGGTCCTGACAACAGGATCACCGACGAGGTGCCCCCCTCGGCGGCGTCCAACGCGGCCCCCACCCGTGCCAGTTCCGTCTCCCGCTCAAGAAGCATCGCTCGGCCGTTCTCCCATGTTCCGAACCAGTACGCACAGTTCCTCGCGCCCGGTGATACGCAGCTTTCGGTACGTGTTGCTCAGTCGCAGCTCGACGGTGCGTCTGCTCACGGAGAGCAGTTCCGCGATCTCGCGGTTGCCGTGGCCGCGTCCGGCGAAGGTCGCGGTGCGCTGTTCGGCCTCCGAGAGCGTGGTCCACTCCCGGGGCAGGGCGGGGGGCACAGGACCGGCCGGCCTCTCCAGCCGTTCGGTGAGCCCGCGCACGGCCGTCGCCAGCCGGCCCTGCGGACAGGCCGTGATGAACGTGGAGAGCTGGGAGAGGGAGAGCGCGGCGGCCCGGCTGTCGCCCTCCTCCAGCTCGCAGGAGGCCAGCCGGGCCAGCGCCCACGCGTAGGACAGCCGGGCGGGTGAGCCGCGCAGCACCCGGACCGCCTCGCGGGCGCGGACCACGGGCCCGCCGCCGGAGCCGGGCATCCGGGCGGTCCACAGCTCGGCGAGGCCGACCGCGCTCGCGGAGCCCCACCGGCGGGAGAGCCTCAGTTCCTCCTGACTCAGCCGCTCCGCCTCCTCGCGGTCGCCGAGTGCGTAGCAGGCCGCGGCCGCCTGCGGGCGCCAGTACAGCAGCGCCGGATTGCTCCACCGCCGGCGCAGCAGCCGCCTGCCGCTCTCCTTCGCCAGCTCCATCGCTTCCGTCCAGCGCCCGTCGACGGCGGCCACGCGCGCCCTGGCGAAGAGGAGAGCGGACCACGCCACGCTCTCCTCCGCCCCGGGCCGCGTGGGCGCGGCGGCGAGCGACCGCGCGTACCCCTGGCGACCGGCTTCCACCGCCGTCATGATGCGCAGGGCCGTCAGGCTCGGGGCGATGAGCGGATGCCTGCTCGACATGGGCAGGGCCCGCTCGGCGGTCTCGACGTCCCGTTCGACGGCGTCGAACCTGCCCGCGCGCAGGGACAGTTCGGCGCGCAGCGTCAGGATCCGTGCGGTGGCCGCCCTGTTGTGGCCGTGCCGTGCGGCGGTGAGCAGCGCGTCCAGCTCGGCGCGGGCCTCTTCGTGGTCATCGGTCAGGATCAGGGCCCGGCAGGCGGCGAGCCGGGGCAGTACCAGCGGGGTGTCGGAGCCGTCGCCCGTGAGAGCGGCACGGGCCAGCTTCCTGGTCGTCTCCAGGTCCTCGCCGCGCACGGCGAGCCGCCAGGCGCGTACACCGCTCTGCGCGGGGGACGAGGGCCGCTCGGGCAGGGCGGGCACCTCGGGCACCATCGGTTCGGTGTCGTCCCGGGACTCGTCGGCGAGCCAGAACAGCGCGACCAGGCTGTCGCGTTCGCCGGGCCGGACGTCGCACAGCGCCTCGGCCGCGGCCCTGCGCGCCCAGTCGCTGTCGCCGCGGGCGAGTCCGAGGTCGACGGCGCGGGCCCGCAGTCCTTCGGGGGCGCCGCTGCCGGCCCTGACGAGTTCGCCGAGCCTTCGGTCCCCCGCCAGGGGCGCCGACATCGCTTCGGCGGCGGCCAGTTCCAGGGTGAGCCGGGCGCGCTCGCGCGGTTCCAGCGGTTCGCGCAGCGCGCGGGAGAGATACGCGGCGGCGCGGCCGTGGTCCTCCGCCCTCAGGGCGGCGGCGAAGCTCTCGCGCAAGGTGCTGACCACCCAGGGGGCTCCCAGCGGCGGCGTGCGGAGCAGGATCTGGGCGACGTCCTCGTCGTTCGCCCAGGCCCGGTGGGCCAGTTCGGCGGCCCGGGAGTACAGCTGGGCCCGTTCGCCGGTGGCCATGTCCTCCAGCACCCGGGCCTTCACCGTGGGGTGGCGTACCTGTGTCTTCGTTCCCCCGGAGACGGTGAGTCCCGCCGCCTCCAGCATCACGTGCAGTTCCTGGCCGCGTACGGGCCTCAGCCCGGCCAGCGCGCGGACGAGGGGGAAGCTGAGCAGTTCGCCGCAGACGGCCAGCGCCCGCAGCAGCGAGACGGCCTCGGCGGGCAGTCCGTGCAGCGCGCGCGTCGCGTGGTCGCCGACGACGGCGGCGGTGATCGTACGCAGCTCGGGCAGCCGGGCGGCGACCGGTTCATGGCCCTGGCCGGTGAACTGGCTCAGCACATCGCGCAGTACGGCGGGGTTGCCCTCGGTGGCCGCCGCGACCGTCGCGGTGAACCGCTGGTCGCCGGGGGTGCCGCAGACCGTCTCCACCACGGTGGCGACACCGTTCTCGGTCAGACCGCGCAGCACGAGCTGTTTGGCGGGCACCGGGGAGGTGGGCAGCAGGCCGAGCCAGTCCCGGCCCTTGGCCGACACGCCGCTGCCGCTCGCCAGCACGGCGACCGGTGTGTCCGGGGTCAGCCGCCGGACCAGCGCGTGGAGCCAGCGCAGGGAGGCGGGATCGAGCCATTGCGTGTCCTCGATCGCCACGAGGGTAGGCATCTCCTGTGCGGAATGAAGGGTCGCGTCGAGTCCGGGCAGCGGATCGGGATGCCGGTGCTCCATCAGCTCCCGCAGCGAGCCGCCGGCCGGGCCGCACTCGGCCTGGCCAGTCGGCGAGGTCATGAGCTGGGCGATCACGCCGTAGCGCACGTCACGTTCGGCCGGGGACGCCTGGGCGTGCAGCACGGACAGCCCGCCGTCCCGGGCACGCCGGGCGGCCCATCTCAGTAGGGCGTTCTGCGCGTGGCCCGGTCTCCCGGTCAGGGTCACGATGCCCGCGCGTCTTCCGCCGAGCGAGGTGAGCAGAGAGGTCAGCGCCGCCTGCTCGCGGCCTCGTTCGAGCAGGTCCATCGCGTCTCTAGGGGTGTCGGATCCATGCGTCCACTCCTGGGATCGCGTGCTCAGACAATTGTTGTTCCGGCCAGTCACACGCACCGCCTCGCCTCGTTCGCTTCAGCGTCGCCAGCGTGATTCGGATACCCAGCCCGGTGGTTGTCCATCGGGGATGTCGGGTGTGCGCAGAACGGCGCCCAGTTCGGTACGCCCGCTCACGCCCAGTTTCCGGTACACGCCGGTCAGATGTGTTTCGATGGTGCGTACCGTGACGAACAGGGTCTCCGCGATCGAGCGGTTGCTGGCGCCCGCCGCGGCGAGGCCGGCCACCCTGCGTTCCATTCCCGTCAGCATGTCGAGCGGTGAGGCACTCATTTTCCGCATCCGGCCGCCGGCGGTGACCAGCAGCCTGCGGGCGACTCCGGCGAGCGCGAGGGCTCCGCAGCGCTGGGCGAGGTCGGTGGCGGTACGCAGATGCTCACGGGCGCCGCGCTGGTCGCCGGTCTTCAGCAGGGCGCGGCCGAGGATCAGTTCCGCCTTGGCGTGTTCCGCCCTGGCGGGCGAGCCGGCCAGGGTGAGGACCGATTCGGTGAGCGTGTCGATGCCTGTCCCGCCAGGGGCGATCACGCCGCGGGCGAGCGCGGCGAGCCCGAGGGCGCGGGGGGTGCCCCATCGCCGGGCCAGCTCGCTGCCGTACTCGCTCATTTCCCGGGCCTCGTCGCCGCGGTTCATGACCGCGAGCAGACAGGACGCCTCGGACCACCACGGCAGGAACGCCGGGTTGCTGAACCGGGACTCCTCCAGCGACCTGCCGCACGCGCGGTAGAGGCCGAGGGCCGCCTCCCGGTCACCGACCGCCCATCGGGCGCGGGCCCGCGCCATCAGCCACCAGTGGTATTCGAGGACGAACCGGTCCAGGCCGACCCGTTTGATACCGCGGAGCACCTCCTCGGCCCGTTCGGGCTCGCCCCGTTCGACCAGCATCGTCGCGAGCGCGATCTGCGGCAGCGCGGCGCCGTCGCCCCATCTCTCCTCGCCGATGATCTCGATGGACGTCTGGGCGTCGGCCAGCGCGTCGGGGAACGCGCCCGCGCCGTGCAGCACCAGAGCGCGGGTGGACAGAGCGAGCACGAAGGTCCGGACGGCGGCGTTGTCCTGGCTGTGCCGGAGCGTGCGGTCCAGCGCGTCCAGCGCCTCCTCGGCCTCGTCGGCGAGGCTGAGCGCGAAGGACGAGGCGAGCAGTGGCCAGCTCTCCAGCTCCGTCCCGGGCGAACTCAGCGCGCGGCGGGCCTGTTCGACCGTACGCTCCGCCGAGCGGCCGTCCATCGCGGTCAGTACGGTCATCATCCCGAGCATCTGGCGCTGGGCGGGCGTATCACCGGGGGGCGCGGTCAGCAGCGCGGCCCGCTCCAGGGTCGCGGGGACCGTCGACTTCTCGTCCGCCCCGGCGATCAGCAGGACCGACTCGACGAGTGTGCGCAGTTCACGGTCGGCCGGATCCGGGCCGGGTCCCAACTCGGCCTCCAGCTCCGCGAGGACCTCTTCGAGGACCCGTACGCCGGCGGGCGCCCGCTGAACGGCCAGGCAGACCATTCCGTACCGCACGGCGACCATCGCCCTGGCGCGTGGGTCGCCGGCCAGCGGCAGCGCTTCCTCCAGCAGCCGGATGGCCTCCGCCGGATTGATCTCCGCGAGGGACGTGGCCATCTGGACACGTACCGGCACACTGTCCGGCTCCACCTCCAGCACACGGTGCAGATAGCGCACCGCGGCCTCGGGAGCGCCACGCCCCTCCGCCTGGACGGCCGCGTCGCGGAGCACCGCGGGCATCCAGGGCTGGGTCAGGGCGGGCAACAGCATGAGCCTGCCCGCGACTTCCTCGGCGGGCCTGCCCGCGTCACTCAGCAGCAGGGCGGCTCTGGTGCGGAGCCCGGCCAGCGCTTCGACGCCGAGGGGTTCCAGTACGGCCGAGCGCACCACCTCGTGCACGAGGTCCGCGCGGTCCGCCGCCAGCACCTCGGCGCGCCGCAGGGACACCACGCCTTCGGCGACGAGCGCGGGCGGTACATCGGCGAGCATGCCGACCAGATCGGGGCTCTCCTCGCCGAGGACGGCGATCGCCCTGGCCACCTCACGTACCCAGAGCGGCTGATTGTCCAGCAGCGCGCTCACGGAGGACGCGATCACCTGGCCGCCCACCTCGGCGACTCTCCGTACGCCCTTCTCGTCGGGCTGCACGCCCTCGGCGCGCAGTTCGCCCAGGAGCCGGCTGAGGGTGAGGGGGTTGCCGCCGGAGACGGCGGCGGCGCGCTCGGCGAAGGACGGCTCGACGGGCGCCTGGAAGATCTGCCGGGCCATCTCGCCGACGGCCGCGTGCGTGAGCGGCGCCAGCCGCATCAGGGCGGGCCGGCGCTGCGCGGCGATGTCGGCCAGCGCGGAGTGCGCGACCGGCTCGGCCTCGCTTCGGTGGGCGAGCACCACCAGCAGCGGCAGATCGTCCGCGCGCCGCAGCAGGAAGTCCACCCAGCCCAGGGAGCGTTCGTCGCACCAGTGCACATCGTCCAGGACGAGCACGAGCGGGCGGTCCACCATCAGATTCGCCGCGAGCCAGTACAGCCCGTGCAATACCGGATAGGCGGCGGACGCGCCCGATGTCTCCTGCTCGAACGGTCCCGCCGTGAGGGCGGGCAGCGCGCGACGGGCGAGGCCGCGCAGCAGCGGGGAGTTCTTGGCGTCCTCTCCGCTGAGCCCCAGCGAGCCGAACAGCTCCCGTACGCCGCCGTATCCCGCGCCTGCGGCGACTTCGCCGCACGAGCCGTACAGCACCGCCATGTTGTGGCACGCGTCGCTCCTGAGGAACGTCCGCAGAAGACTGGTCTTCCCGATGCCCGCGGGGCCGGACAGCATCACCAGGCCCGCACGTCCGGCGCGCGCGGCGTCGGCGTGGCGGCGCAGCACCCGCAGCTCACGGGCGCGGCCGACCAATCTGCTGGACAAACCGGAGAGGTCGGCCTGTTCCAGCATCATGGTCTCCTCGCCTCTCGGGGGACACAACAGACGCGATGACTCATCGAGGCATCCCGCTCATCCCGCGCAACTCGCACATCTCGCAAAAACAACTGAACGTTCCACGATCGGCGGCGCGCGGTTACATGATCACAAGATCCCGCAACCCACGAAACCCACGAGGCCCGTTTCGGCACCTGGGAACTACCCAGCGCAAACTGGATCAAGCACTTCTGTCCGCTGGACGCCATTGCGCCGTGCGGGAGTTGGTGACGCGCCCGCCCGGCGAGCCGCCCGTTCTCCGGGCAGCGACCGACTCCGAAGACCCGGATGTCCGGATAACCGGATGATCCGGATGACCGCACGAGAAGACATTCTTCCAGAGCAACGGGCACAACCGTGCCATCACGGGCGCTAGAGGCACATCAGGGAGCACACACCACCCGAAGGTGTTGATCAACCGAGAGGCGTTGACCGCTCGCTCACTGATTTCGGCCGCTCAGGGGGCCCGCTCGGCTCAGCCGGATCGGCGGACTACGCCTGAGTGGAGAGATGTTTCCGCAGGAGCGCGATCACCGCCGGCGCCTGTGAACTGAGGAAGAAGTGCCCGCCGGGGTAGACCTTCAGGTCAAAGGCTCCCGTGGTGTGGCCACGCCAGTCCTCGGCCTCGTCCAGCGTGGTCTTCGGATCGTTGTCGCCGGTCAGCGCGGAGATCGGGACCCGGACCCTCGTCGCTGGATCGCAGCGGTAGGTCTCAATGGCCCGATAGTCGCTGCGGATCGCCGGGAGGATCATCCGCAGGATCTCCTCGTCTCCGAGCAGCGCCGTATTCGTACCGGACAGCAGCTTCAGCTCGGCGACGATGCCGTCGTCGTCGCGCTCGTGCACACTCTCGGCCCGGTGGCGCGACGGGGCGCGTCTGCCGGAGGCGAACAGATGGGAGAGTTCACCGCCGTCGGCCTCGAACCGCCGCGCGACCTCGAAAGCGATCGTCGCGCCCATGCTGTGCCCGAAGAACGTGGTCGGCCGGGCCCGGAGCCGCTTGCGCAGCGCCTCGTAGATCTGATCGGCCATGACCCCGAGATCGCCGGGGCTGGTCTCCTTGCGCCGGTCCTGACGGCCGGGGTACTGCACCGAGAACACCTCGGCCACGGACGACAGTTGGGCGGAGACCGGGAAGTAGAAGGACGCCGAGCCACCCGCGTGGGGGAAACAGAAGAGTTGTTCCGAGCCGGCCGGTGCCGGGTGAAAGCACCGCGCCCAGAGGCTCTCCTCGGTGGACGTCGTCATCGTGTTGCATCCTCCTAGGCGTGGGCCGGGCGATCCGGACCGCGCAGCGATCCGGGCCTCCGGGCCAATGACAGTGGAATATGACGGGACGTGGCACACCGCGCGCCGTAATCGCGCCGAAGCGACCGAACGTTCCATGCGGCACTCCTACCCAACAGAGTGGGCGGACGACTCGCATCGTCCCACTCGCACTCTCATCGACCGCCACGTGCCGGCCCGGTGACCGACCTCCCCATTCCACTAGGACGGACAGTGGGAAATTCCCTAGTCTCTCCCTGGTCTCCGTAGGGACATCGGTGACGGAACCCGCTCGGGAGTGAAGGAAACGCCTCCCTGAGCCCGGAGCTCCGACCGTCCGGGACTCCGACCGTCCGGAGCCCGACCGTCCGGAGCCTCGACCGCCCGGAGCCTCGACCGCCCGGGGCTCCGGGAGGCGGACCGTGCCGCTTTCCGGAGCCGCCGCGGTTCAGGACAGGCCGAGTTCGTCGTCGAGGAGCGCGAACACATCGTCGTCCGACGCCGCCTCCAGGTCGAACTCGCCGGAGCCGTTCGCCGACTCCTGCCGCAACGCGGCCCACTTCGCCCTGAGCACCTCGATGCGTCCGGCGACGTGCTTGAACTCCTGCGCGTCGACCGTCATCTCCGTGATCGCCTTCTCCAACTGGTCGAGGACGGCGAGCACCGATCCGGCACCGGTGACCTCCTCGGTCACCAGCCGGGAGTGGAGATGGTCCACGACCTCGGCCGGGGTGGGGAAGTCGAACAGCAGGGTGGCCGGCAGCCGCAGCCCCGTGGCCGCGTTCAGCCGGTTCCTGAAGTCCACCGCCGTCAGGGAGTCGAAGCCCAGCTCCTGGAACTGCCGCGAGGCGCCGACCGCCGTCCCGTCCGTGTGTCCGAGCACCACGGCCGCCTGCTCGCGGACCAGCGTCAGCAGAACGGCACGGCGGTCCTGTTCGGTCAGTCCCGTCAGCCGCTGCCCGAGCGATTCGGCCGACCGCGGGGCGGCCGTCGCCGAGCGCCGCGCCGGAGTACGGATCAGACCGCTGAGCAGAGCCGGGATCTCGCCCCGGGCACGGAGGGCCGCCAGATCCAGCTGGACGGGCAGCACCAGCGCCCGCGAGCCGGTGACCGCCGCGTCGAAGAGGGCGACGCCCTGCTCGACGGAGAGCGGCGGCATCCCGGAGCGTGCCAGGCGCCGCATGTCCGCCTCGCTCACCGTCCCGGTCATCCCGCCCACCTGATCCCACGGACCCCAGGCCAGCGACACACCCGGCAGACCCTCGGCCCGCCTACACGCCACCAAAGCGTCCAGGAACGTATTGGCCGCCGCGTAATTACCCTGCCCGGCACCACCGAACACACCCGCGACAGAGGAGAACACCACGAACGCGTCCAGACCGAGATCACGCGTCAGCTCATGCAGATGCCACGCCGCGTCCACCTTCGGCCGCAGCACCGTGTCCAACCGCTCAGGCGACAGCGAACCGACCACACCGTCATCCAGCACACCCGCCGCGTGGACGACCGCCGAGACCGGATGTGCGGCGGGTACGGCGGCCAGCACCTCGGCCAGCGCTTCCCGGTCGGCGACATCGCAGGCCGCGGCCGTGACCTCGGCTCCGAGCCGCTCCAGCTCCTCGACGAGCGCTCCCGCGCCCTCGGCGCCGGGACCGCGGCGGCTGAGCAGCAGCAGCCGGCGTACGCCGCGTTCCGCGACCAGATGCCTGGCCAGTACGGCGCCCAGGCCGCCGGTTCCGCCGGTGATCAGTACGGTCCCGCCCTGCTCCCAGCTCACTCCTGTCGCTCGGGCGTCTCCCGTCTCCCCGTCGGTCGCGCTGACGGGCTCCCCGCCGGTCGGGCCGACGGGCTGCCCGCCGGTCGGCGTGACGGGCTCCGGGAGGGTTACGCGGTCCAGCCTGGCGGCCCTGACCTCGCCCGCTCGGAGCACCAACTGCGGCTCCTCGGAGCCGAGAGCCCGAACGAGCGACGCCAACGCGTCGGCGTCATCCACCGGGTCGAGGTCCAGCAGCCCGAAGCAGCCCGGGTTCTCCGACTGCGCGGACCGCACCAGACCCCATACGGACGCCGCCGCCAGATCGGCGACAGCACCGCCGTCCACGGACACGGCCCCCCGCGTGACGAACACCAGCCGCGAGCCGGCGAACCGCTCCTCGGCCAGCCAGCCCTGGAGGTGTCCCAGCGCCCGGGAGACGACCTCGCGCACCGAGCCGGGTACGGCCGGCCGCCCCGCGGCTCCGCCCTGTTCGCCCAGGACGGGCACCAGCACGACACCCGGCGCCGGGGCGTCCCCGGCCGCCAGCGAGGCCAGATCGGCGTGCGCCTCGACACCCGTTCCGGACGTACCGTCCTTCGCGAGTACGCCGGCGAGCCCGAAGGCGTCCGGTCCGAGGATCGCGGCCGACTCGGGAACGTCCGGCCCGGCCGCGGCCGTCACCGCCGTCCACTCCAGACCGAACAGCGAGTCCCTGCCCGCGCCGCCGGGGCCGGTCAGCTGCTCGCGCGACACGGCCCGTACGAGAAGCGAGTCGACGGTGGCGACCGGCTGACCGGACATGTCGGCGACGGCCACCGACAT
>NZ_PHRF01000047.1:0-6628 GCF_004151105.1 Streptomyces sp. L-9-10 | reverse complement strand
AGAACGGCAGACCACCACCGGCCTCCTCACCGTCTCCGCCACCCGCCAGAAGCGACGCATGCAAAGACGCGTCCAGCAGCGCGGGATGCAGACCGAACGCGGCCGCGTCACCCTCCGCGCTCTCCGGCAGGCTCACCTCCGCGAAGATCTCGCCATCGCGCCGCCAAGCCGCCCTCAGCCCCTGGAACACCGGGCCATACACGAATCCCAGCTCGTCGAACCTCTCATAGCAACCCTCGACGTCGAGGGACTCGGCACCGGCCGGCGGCCATACCGTCGCGTCGAACCCGGTCTCCGCCCCCTCGGAGCGGCCGACCAGCGCGCCGGTGGCGTGCTGGGTCCAGGGTGCGTCCGACACGTCCGCCCCGTCCTCGGGGCGGGAGTAGATCCCCACCGACCGACGGCCCGACTCGTCAGGGGTACCGACCGCGACCTGCACCTGAACCGCACCACGCTCGGGCAGGGTCAGTGGCGCGGCGAGCGTCAGCTCCTCCACACGGTCGCAGCCGACCTCGTCACCGGCCCGGACCGCCAGCTCAAGCAGCGCCGTTCCCGGTACGAGAACCCGGCCCATCACCGCGTGATCAGCCAGCCACGGATGCGACTGGACCGACAACCGACCGGTGAACAACACCCCCTGGCCGGCCGCGAGTTCGACGGCCGCGCCCAGCAGCGGATGTTCGGCGGAACCGAGACCCGCCGCGCGCACATCACCGGCGGTGGCGGACTGCGACCCGGCCGGCCAGAACCACTGGTGCTGGAAGGCGTACGTGGGCAACTCGACCGGCCGCGCCCCCGTACCCGTGAAGAACGCGGTCCAGTCGACCGTCGCCCCGTGCGCGTGGACGCGAGCCAGCGCGGCGAGGGCGGTCGACTCCTCGGGGCGGTCCTTGCGGAGGATCGGTACGATCGCCGCCTCTTCCGGTACGGACTCCTGGGCCATGGCCGACAGCACACCGTCCGGACCAAGCTCCAGGAACGTGCGCACGCCCTGCTCGGCCAGCGTCCGCACACCATCCGCGAAGCGGACCGCCTCGCGGACATGCCGTACCCAGTACGCGGGCGAGGACAACTCCTCCGCCGACGCCAGGCCACCGGTCAGATTCGACACGACCGGGATACGGGGTGTCTCGAACGACAAGCCCTCGGCCACCGCACGGAAGTCGTCCAGCATCGGCCGCATCAAAGGCGAGTGGAAGGCGTGCGACACCCGCAGACGCGTGGTCTTGCGACCCTGCGCCTCCAGCAGCGCCGCCACGGCCAGAACCGCGGTCTCATCGCCGGAGACGACGACGGAAGCGGGACCGTTGATCGCGGCGATCGACACCTCGTCCGACAGCAGCGGAAGAATCTCGTCCTCCGTCGCCCGTACCGCGACCATCGCGCCACCGGCCGGCAGTGCCCGCATCAGCTTCGCCCGCGCCAGGACCAGGGTGCAGGCGTCCTTCAGCGAGAACACCCCCGCCACATGCGCGGCCGCGATCTCACCGATCGAGTGACCGGCGACGAAGTCCGGCTTCACGCCCCACGACTCCACCAGCCGGAACAGCGCCACCTCGATGGCGAACAGCGCGGGCTGGGTGAAGCCCGTGTCATTCAGCGGCTCGGCGTCCTCGCCCCACATCACCTCGCGCAGGGGCCGTTCCAACTCCCCCTCCAGCGCGGCGAGTACGGAGTCCAGCGCGGCGGCGAACACCGGGAACCGCCCGTACAGCTCGCGGCCCATACCGAGCCGCTGACTGCCCTGACCGGAGAACAGCACCGCTGTCCTGCCTCCGAGCGCGGCTCCCGACACCGCCGACGGATCCGCATCACCGGACGCCAGAGCCCCAAGAGCCCGCACCGCATCTGCGGAATCGCCCGCCAGCACCACCGCGCGGTGCTCGAACACCGAGCGGCCCGTCGCCAGCGAGAACCCGACATCCACCGGCCGCAGCTCCGGCCGCGCCTCGACGTAGGAGCGCAGCCTGGCCGCCTGGGCCGCCAGCGCCTGCGGGGTCTTGCCCGAGAGGACCCACGGCACCACAGCGGGCGACGCGGACTCCACCCCGGCCAACTCCGCCAGCTCAGTCGGCTTGGCCGACTCCGCCAACTCGGTCGGCTCGGTCGGCTCCGCCAACTCGGTCGGCTCGGTCGGCTCGGTCGGCTCGGTCGGCTCGGTCGGCTCGGTGGTCAACTCGGCCACCGGCTTAGGCTGTTCGAGAATGACATGCGCGTTCGTCCCACTGATACCGAAGGACGAGACACCCGCACGCCGTACCCGGTCGCTCTCCGGCCACCGCGTCTGCTCGGTCAGCAGTTCCACCGCACCCGCCGACCAGTCGACATGCGACGAGGGCTCGGTCACGTGCAGCGTGCGCGGCAGCGTTCCGTGCCGCATCGCCAGCACCATCTTGATGACACCGGCGACACCGGCGGCGGCCTGCGTGTGACCGATGTTGGACTTCACCGAACCGAGGAGCAGCGGACGCTCCGGGTCCCGGTCCCGTCCGTACGTGGCCAACAGCGCCTGCGCCTCGATCGGGTCGCCCAGCGTCGTCCCCGTACCGTGCGCCTCCACGGCGTCCACATCGTCCAGGGACAGTCCGCCGCTGGCCAGCGCCTGACGGATCACGCGCTGCTGGGACGGGCCGTTGGGGGCGGTGAGTCCATTGGACGCGCCGTCCTGGTTGATCGCGCTGCCGCGCAGCACCGCCAGCACCTGGTGGCCGTTGCGCCGCGCGTCGGACAGCCGCTCAAGCACCAGCATGCCGACACCCTCCGACCAGCCCACGCCATCGGCCGACTCCGAGAACGCCTTGCACCGGCCATCCGGCGACAGACCCCGCTGCCGGGAGAACTCCACGAAGGTGCCCGGGGTCGACATGACCGTCACACCGCCCGCGAGCGCCAGCGAGCATTCGCCGCCGCGCAGCGCCTGGGCCGCCAGATGCATCGCCACCAGCGACGACGAGCACGCCGTGTCCACCGTCACCGCGGGGCCCTCGAACCCGAAGGTGTACGAGACCCGGCCCGAGGCCACGCTGCCCGCGCTGCCCTGGCCCTGGTGTCCTTCGAACTGCTTGCCGTTCAGTGTGGTGCCGTAGTCGTTGTACATCACACCGGCGAACACACCGGTCGCACTGCCCTTCAGCGACACCGGGTCGATACCGGCCCGCTCGATCGCCTCCCACGACGCTTCGAGCAACAGCCGCTGCTGCGAGTCCGTCGCCATCGCCTCGCGCGGACTCATCCCGAAGAAGGCGGCATCGAAGTCGCCGGCGTTCTCGAGGAATCCGCCCGAGCGGGTGTACGACGTACCCGCGTGGTCCGGGTCCGGGTCGAAGAGACCGTCCACGTCCCAGCCACGGTTGGCCGGGAAGCCGGAGACCGCGTCGGTGCCCTCGGTGACCAGTCGCCACAGGTCCTCGGGCGAGGCCACCCCGCCCGGATAGCGGCAGCTCATCCCGACGAGCACGATCGGATCGTCGGCCACGGGCGGCAGCATCCTGACCGGGATCGTGGTCGCGGCGTCGGCCCCGGCCTCGGTGCCGAACAGTTCTTCCCGGAGATGGTCCGCGAGCGCTGTCGCGGTCGGGTAGTCGAAGATCAGCGTGGCTGTCAGCCGCAGACCCGTCACCGTACTCAGCCGGTTGCGCAGTTCCACGGCCGTCAGCGAGTCGAAGCCCAACTCCCGGAACTGCGAGGTGGCGTTCACGGCTGCCGCGTCGGCATGGCCGAGTACGAGGGCGACCTGACTCCGTACGAGATCCAGCAGCGCTTCGTGCCGCGCGGACGAGGTCAGCCCCGCCAGTCGGCCGAGAAGCCCGGCGGCGGCGGTCGCGGTGGCCGATCCGGCGATCGCGCTCCGCCGGGAGCGGGTGCGGATCAACGACCTGAGCAGCGGCGGTACATCGCCCTGTGCGCGCAGCGCCGGGAGGTCCAGCAGTACGGGCGCCACCACGGTCTCACCGGAGGCGAGCGCCGCGTCGAAGAGGGCGACGCCCTGCTCGACGGAGAGCGGCGGCATCCCGGAGCGTGCCAGGCGCCGCATGTCCGCCTCGCTCACCGTCCCGGTCATCCCGCCCACCTGATCCCACGGACCCCAGGCCAGCGACACACCCGGCAGACCCTCGGCCCGCCTACACGCCACCAAAGCGTCCAGGAACGTATTGGCCGCCGCGTAATTACCCTGCCCGGCACCACCGAACACACCCGCGACAGAGGAGAACACCACGAACGCGTCCAGACCAACATCACGCGTCAGCTCATGCAGATGCCACCCCGCGTCCACCTTCGGCCGCAGCACCGTGTCCAACCGCTCAGGCGACAGCGAACCGACCACACCGTCATCCAGCACACCCGCCGCGTGCACCACGGCGGTCAACGGATGTTCGGACGGTACGCCGGCCAGCAGCCCGGACGCGGCCGTCCGGTCGGCGAGGTCGCAGGCGGCGACCGTGACCCGCGCGCCGCGGGCGGTCAGCTCGGCGACCAGTTCGGCGGCGCCGGATGCCTCCGTACCCCGCCTGCTGGCGAGCAGCAGATGGCGCACGCCGCGCTCGGCGACGAGATGCCGGGCCAGGACGCCGCCAAGACCGCCCGTACCGCCGGTGATCAGGACCGTGCCCTCGGTGTCCCATGCCGGGCCGGTCTGGTCACCGTTCTCGCCGGCGGTCAGGGGGACACGGGTCAGTCGTCCCGCGCGGATCGCGCCGTCGCGGACGATCAGCTGTGGTTCATCGGAATCGAGAGCCTTTCGCGCCTCGGACAGGGACGACAGGTCGGCGGGGAGATCCAGCAGCCCGAAGCAGCCGGGGTTCTCCGACTGCGCGGACCGCACCAGACCCCATACGGAGGCCGCCGCCAGGTCGGCGACAGCACCGCCGTCCACGGACACGGCCCCCCGGGTGACGAACACCAGCCGCGAGCCGGCGAACCGCTCCTCGGCCAGCCAGCCCTGGATCAGCGCCAGGACCTCGGCGGTGAGCGCGTGGGCGGATTCCGCGACCTCGTTCGGGGGCGACGTACCGTCGATGCCCACCAGCACCGTGCCCGGCATCGGGGACTCCCCCGCCGCCAGCGACACCAGATCGGTGTGCGTACCGACCTCCGCGCCGGACTCGGTCATGGCGTCGGCGAGTCCCATCGGGTCCGGTCCGAGGACGACGAGCGAGCCCGGGACTGCCGACCCCGTCGTGGTCGTGGGCGCCCCCTGGGCGGCCGGCTCGGCCGCCGCCGTCACCGGCGTCCACTCCAGCCCGAACAGCGCGTCACGGACGAGGTCCACGGAAGCGGAGCCGGTCAGCTGCTCGCGCGACACGGCCCGTACGAGAAGCGAGTCGACGGTAGCGACCGGCTGACCGGACATGTCGGCGACGGCCACGGACAACGCGTCCTTACCCACCGAAGCCAACCGCACCCGCAACGCAGAAGCACCCGTCGCGTACAACGACACACCCACCCACGAGAACGGCAGACCACCACCGGCCTCCTCACCGTCTCCGCCACCCGCCAGAAGCGACGCATGCAAAGACGCGTCCAGCAGCGCGGGATGCAGACCGAACCTGGCCGCGTCACCCTCCGCGCTCTCCGGCAGGCTCACCTCCGCGAAGATCTCGCCATCGCGCCGCCAAGCCGCCCTCAGCCCCTGGAACACCGGCCCATACACGAATCCCAGCTCGTCGAACCTCTCATAGCAACCCTCGACGTCGAGGGACTCGGCACCGGCCGGCGGCCACACTGTGGCGTCGAAACCGGAGTCGGCGGCAGTGGTGTCGGCGGTCGTCAGCGCGCCGGTGGCGTGCTGCGTCCATGATCCGTCCGCCCCGTCCTCGGGGCGGGAGTAGATCCCCACCGACCGACGGCCCGACTCGTCAGGGGTACCGACCGCGACCTGCACCTGAACCGCACCACGCTCGGGCAGGGTCAGTGGCGCGGCGAGCGTCAGCTCCTCCACACGGTCACAGCCGACCTCGTCACCGGCCCGGATCGCCAGCTCAAGCAGCGCCGTTCCCGGTACGAGAACCCGGCCCATCACCGCGTGATCAGCCAGCCACGGATGCGACTGGACCGACAACCGACCCGTCACCAACGCGCCCTCGATCTCGGCGAGTTCGACGGCCGCACCGAGCAGCGGATGCTCGGCTGAACCGAGCCCGGCGGCCCGTACGTCGCCGGTACCGCCCAGGGGCCCCGCCGGCCAGAACCACGTGCGCTGGAAGGCGTACGTGGGCAGCTCGACCCGCCGCGCGCCGGCCCCCGCGAACAACGCCGGCCAGTCCGCCGGAACTCCCCGCACATGCAGCTGGGCCAACGCGGCGAGCGCGGTCGACTCCTCGGGGCGGTCCTTGCGGAGGATCGGTACGACCGCCGCCTCTTCCGGTACGGATTCCTGGGCCATGGCCGACAGCACACCGTCCGGACCCAGCTCCAGGAACGTACCCACACCCTGCTCGGCCAGCGTCCCCACACCATCCGCGAAGCGGACCGCCTCGCGGACATGCCGTACCCAGTACGCGGGCGAGGACAACTCCTCCGCCGACGCCAGGCCACCGGTCAGATTCGACACGACCGGGATACGGGGAGCCGCGAACGACAAGCCCTCCGCGACGGTGCGGAAGTCGTCCAGCATCGGATCCATCAAAGG
>NZ_PHRF01000046.1 GCF_004151105.1 Streptomyces sp. L-9-10 | reverse complement strand
GGCCTACAGCGAAGTCCTGCCCGACGAACGCCAGCACACGGCCGCGGGCTTCTGGCAGCGGGCGAACGCCTTCTTCGCCGCCCACGGCATCACCGTCCAGCGGGTCCTCACCGACAACGGCTCCTGCTACAAGGCCCGGCTGTTCACCCGGACGCTGGCCGCCGACGGCATCGCACACAAGAAGATCCGGCCCTACCGGCCGCAGACCAACGGCAAGGTCGAACGCTTCAACCGCACCCTCCTGGACGAGTGGGCCTACCTGCGGCCCTACACCTCGAACAAGGAGCGGACCGAGGCCCTGGCAGACTTCCTCCACACCTACAACCACCACCGCAGCCACACCGCACTCAACGGACACCCGCCCATCAGCCGCGTTAACAACGTT
>NZ_PHRF01000045.1 GCF_004151105.1 Streptomyces sp. L-9-10 | reverse complement strand
GTCGAAGAAGGGCTCCCAGTCCACCCGGACACCGCGTACGTGCAGCTGCCCCGCAGCCATGGTGGCGGCCACCGCCTCCGGCC
Source organism: Streptomyces sp. L-9-10 (assembly GCF_004151105.1). GTDB lineage: Bacteria > Actinomycetota > Actinomycetes > Streptomycetales > Streptomycetaceae > Streptomyces. The sequence continues at coordinate 4,822 of NZ_PHRF01000045.1, read as the reverse complement.
GGTCACCACGCAGCACCGGCACGAAGACCGCCTCCGGCGCGGTCTCCTGGCCCAGCGCCGACAGCGTCCCGCCAGGACCGACCTCGACAAACGTGCCCACGCCCTCACCCACGAGCGTGCCCACGGCATCGGCGAACCGTACGGACTCGCGTACGTGCCGCACCCAGTACTCCGGCGACGCCAACTCCTCCGCGCTCGCCCGCGCACCGGTCAGCGTCGACACGATCGGAATCGCGGGCGCCTCGAACGACACGCCCTCCAGCACCGCGCGGAACTCGTCCAGCATCGGCTCCATCAACGGCGAGTGGAACGCGTGGCTCACCCGCAGCCGGGACACCTTCCGCCTCGCCTCACGCCAGCGCTCGGCGACCGCCTCCACATCGGCGGCAATCCCCGAGATGACCACCGACGTCGGACCGTTCACCGCACCGATGCCCACGGTCTCCGACAGGTCCGAGGCGACCTCGGCCTCGGACGCCTGAATCGCCACCATCGCGCCACCGGACGGCAGCGCCTGCATCAGACGACCGCGAGCCGTCACCACCTCGGCGGCATCGGCCAGCGACCACACACCGGACACGTGCGCGGCGGCCAGCTCACCGATCGAATGACCCGCCAGCATGTCGGGCCGGACACCCCACGACTTGAGCAGGCGGAACAGCGCGACCTCGACCGCGAACAAGGCCGGCTGGGTCACACCGGTCTGGTTCAACACCTCGGCGTCGTCGCCGAACAGCGCCTCCCGGACCTCCGGAGCCAGGTGCCCCAGCACCTCGTCCAACGCCGTGGCGAACACCGGGAAACGGGTGGACAGTTCACGGCCCATCCCGAGCTTCTGCGAACCCTGACCCGAGAACAGGAAACCCACCCGGCCGGGCTCGTCCACGGCCCCGGCGACCACGGCACCGGTCGCCTGGCCGTCGGCCACGGCCGCCAGAGCGGCCAGGAACTCGGACCGGTCGGCGGCGACCAGCACCGCACGGTGGTCCAACGCCGATCGCGAAGTCGCGAGTGAGTAACCGACATCAAGAGGCGCGTGGCCCTCCACCATCGCCATCAGACGCTCGGCCTGACCACGCAGGGCACCCTCGGCACCCGCCGACAGCACCCACGGCACCAGGCCGTCACGTACCGGCTCCGGGGCTTCCTCCCGCTCCACGACGGGGGCCTGCTCGATGATGGTGTGCGCGTTCGTCCCGCTGAACCCGAACGACGACACACCCGCCCGCCACGACCCACCGGTCTCCGGCCACGGCCGCGCCTCCGCCAGCAGCTCCACCGCACCCGCGGACCAGTCCACGTGCGTGGACGGCTCGGTGACATGCAGCGTGCGCGGCAGAACGCCGTGTCGCATCGCCATCACCATCTTGATCACACCCGCCACACCGGCCGCCGCCTGCGTGTGGCCGATGTTCGACTTGATCGAGCCGAGCCACAGCGGCTCGCCCTCGCGGTCCTGGCCGTAGGTGGCCAGCAGCGCCTGGGCCTCGATCGGGTCACCCAGCGTGGTACCGGTGCCGTGTGCCTCGACCGCCTGCACATCGGACGGTGCCAGACCGGCACTCGCCAGCGCCTGGCGGATGACCCGCTGCTGCGAGGGACCGTTCGGAGCCGTCAGGCCGTTGGAGGCGCCGTCCTGGTTCACCGCGGAACCCCGTACCACCGCCAGCACCTGGTGGCCGTTGCGCTGGGCGTCGGACAGCCGCTCGACGAACAGCATCCCGATACCCTCACCCCAGCCCGTGCCGTCGGCGCTGTCGGAGAACGCCTTGCACCGGCCGTCCACGGACAGTCCGCGCTGGCGGCTGAACTCGATGAACCCACCCGGCGTGGACATCACGGTGACGCCACCCGCCAGTGCCGCCGAGCACTCGCCGGACCGCAGTGCCTGCACCGCCAGGTGCAGGGCCACCAGTGACGACGAGCAGGCGGTGTCCACCGTCACCGCGGGGCCTTCGAAGCCGAACGTGTAGGACAGCCGGCCCGAGGCCACGCTGGACGCGTTGCCGGTCGCCACGTATCCGCCCACGTCATCGGCGGCCCCGTCCAGCACCAGTGTGTAGTCCTGCACGTTCGAGCCGACGAACACGCCGACGCGCTCACCGCGCAGCGACTCCGGGTCGACCCCGGCCCGTTCCAGCAGTTCCCAGGAGGTCTCCAGCAGCAGCCGCTGCTGCGGGTCCATCGCCAGCGCCTCGCGCGGCGAGATCCCGAAGAAACCCGAGTCGAAGTCCGCCACCCGGTCGAGGAAGGCGCCCATGCGGCTGTATGACGTGCCCACACCCGCCGGGTCCGGGTCGTACAGCGTCTCCAGATTCCAACCGCGGTCGGTCGGGAAGTCCGACACGGCGTCCCCGCCCGCGAGGAGTACGTCCCACAGGTCCTCCGGGCTCGACACACCACCGGGGAACCGGCACGCCATCGACACGATCGCGATCGGTTCGTCGGTCACACCGGAGACGGCGACCGGAGCGGAGGTGGTGGGGGCCACGCCCGCACCGGACAACTCGACCCGCAGGAAAGCGGCCAGCGCGGCGGCCGTCGGGTAGTCGAAGACGAGCGTCGCGGGGAGCGCGACGCCGGTGGCCTCGCTGAGCCGGGTACGCAGTTCCACCGCGGTCAGCGAGTCGAAGCCCAGCTCCTTGAAGGCACGGGTCGCGGAGAACGCGTCTCCGGACACGTGACCGAGCACCGCGGCGGCCTCGTACCGGACCAGCTCGGTGAGCTCGCGCTCCTGCTCGGCCTCGTCCAGGCCGACCAGCCGCTGAGCGAGGGCCGACAGGCCCTGCTCCGCCGGAGCGGCCTCGAACGCGGCCCGCACCTCGGGCAGTTCGCCCAGCAGCGGACTCGGCCGCTGCGACATGAAGGTGCCCGCGAACCGCTCCCAGTCGACATCGGCGACGACGACGTTCCCGTCACCGCGCTCCAGGGCCGTGGCCAGACCCGCGATCGCCACAGCCGGAGCCATCGTGATGAGGCCCCTGCGCCGCAGCTGGGCCGCCGCGTCCTGCCCGGCGTCCGCGACCATTCCGCCATCGCCCCACGGGCCCCACGCGACCGCCGTGGCGGGCAGACCCGCCGCCCTGCGATGGTCGGCCAGGGCGTCCAGATAGGCGTTGGCGGCCGCGTACGCACCCTGGCCGCCACTGCCCCACACACCGGCGATCGAGGAGAACAGCACGAACGCGTCCAAGGGCGTGTCGCCCAGCAGCTCGTGCAGGTTCCTCGCGCCGACGACCTTGGCTGCCAGCACATCGGCGAACCCGGAGAGATCGGTCGGATCGAGGCCTGCAAGGGCAGCCGAGCGCTCGATGCCCGCCGTGTGCACGACCGCGGTGAGCGGGAACTCGGCGGGGACCGAGGCGAGCACGTCCGCCAGCGCGTCCCGGTCGGCGACGTCACAGGCCGCGATCGTGACGCGGGCACCCAGCTCGGTCAGTTCCGCACGCAGTTCCTCCGCGCCTTCGGCGTCCAGCCCGCGCCTGCTGGTCAGCAGCAGGTGTTCGGCGCCCTTCGCCACCAGCCATCTGGCGACACGCGCACCGAGCGCACCGGTACCGCCGGTGACCAGGACCGTGCCACGCGGCGCCCAGCCCGCCCCGGATGCCTTGCCCAGCGGCGCGGGCACCAGCCTGCGCCCGAGGATCCCGCCACCGCGTACGACGACCTGGTCCTCACCGGCCGTTCCCGCGAGCACCGAGACCAGCAGATCACCGGTCGCCTCGTCCTGCGTATCCGGCAGGTCCACCAAGCCGCCCCAGCGATCGGGGTGCTCCAGTGCCGCCACCCGGCCCAGACCCCACAGCATCGACTGCTCGAACCCGGCGACGGCGTCATCCGCACCCACCGACACCGCACCCGACGTCACACACCACAACGGCGCCGACACATCCGCGCCACCCAACGCCCCCAGCAGACCGATCGTGCCCGCCACACCCACAGGCACAACCGACCCGCCCGCACCCGCCAGCCCCAACAACGACACCACACCACTCAGCGCGGGCAACGCGGCCAACTCCCCGGCCCAGTCCACGCCTTCCGGATCCACATACAGAACCTGTACGTCCGCACCGTTCCGAACCAGTGCGTCGCGAACCCACTCGGCGCGCGACTCCCCGGCCGGCGCGACCACCAGCCAGACACCATCCAACCGCCCGCCCCCGGAGGTCACCGGCCGCCAGTCGACCCGGTACCGCCAACCGTCCACAGCGGAACGGCCCTGCTGCTCCTTGCGCCAGGCGGACAGCCGGGGCAGCACAGCGCTCAGCGGGTCGTCCGACGACACGTCCAGCGTACGGGCGAGATCATCGAGGTCGCCCTCCTCCACGACCTCCCAGAACTGTGCCTCCACCGGCGACATCCGCTGGGTGCGCTCGGCGGGCACGTCCAGCCAGTAGCGCTCGCGCTGGAACGCGTACGTCGGCAGATCCACCCGCCGGGCCCCGCTGCCCGCGAAGTAGGCGGTCCAGTCGACCGCCACACCGTGCGCGTGCAGTGCGGCGACCGTGGTGACGAGTGCCATCTCCTCAGGCCTGTCCGCGCGCAGCGCCGGCAGGAATACCGCGTCGGGCGCCCCGCCGAGACCGAGAGCGGACAGCGTCCCACCCGGCCCGACCTCGACAAACACACCGGCACCCTGCTCACGCAGCGTCAGGACGGCGTCATGGAAACGTACCGACTCGCGTACGTGCCGCACCCAGTACTCCGGCGAGGCCAGTTCCTCGGCGCTCGCCAACCGGCCCGTCAGCGTCGACACGATCGGGATCTCGGGCTCACCGCACTCGATCCCCTCGACCACCGCACGGAACTCGTCGAGCATCGG
>NZ_PHRF01000043.1 GCF_004151105.1 Streptomyces sp. L-9-10 | reverse complement strand
TGCGGCGACGTATGAGGTGTGGGTGCCGTTGTTGAATGGTGGGACGGTGGATGTGGCGGGGGGTGAGGTGAGTGTGTCGGTGGTGCGGGATGCGGTGGTGCGTGGGGTGTCGGGGTTGTTTTTGACGAAGGCGTTGTTTGATGTGCTGGCGGAGGAGGATGCGGGGTGTTTCGCGGGTCTGGGTGAGGTGTGGACGGGTGG
>NZ_PHRF01000042.1 GCF_004151105.1 Streptomyces sp. L-9-10 | reverse complement strand
GAGACGCTGGCCGACGGCGACCGCCGCACCGTCCTCTACCCGCGCCACCACGACGAGGTCGGGGCCATCGCACGCTCCCTGGAACTGCTGCGCCAGCAGCTCCAGGAGCAGCGCAGGCGCGAAGGCGCGCCGCCGGCCCTCGCCGAAAGGATCTGACCGACCGTGCTCTTCCTTTACTTCGTGCTGCTCATCTGCAGCGCGATCCTGCTGGTCGCCGGACTCGTCGAACAGCGACGGCACTTCACCAACCTGAACCGCATCCCCACCCGGGTGCTGGTCAACGGCATCCGCGGCAAGTCCTCCATCACCCGGCTGTGCGCGGGCGCGCTGCGCGGTGGCGATCTGGTCACGGTCGCCAAGACGACCGGTACGGCGGCCCGCTTCATCCACCCGGACGCGACCGAGGAGCCCGTCTACCGCAAGTTCGGCATCGCCAATGTGGTGGAGCAGATCGGTATCGTGCGCCGGGCCGCCGCGTACAACCCCAACGCGCTGGTGATCGAGTGCATGGCCGTCATGCCGGCGCTCCAGGAGATCAACCAGTCGAAGCTGATCCGGTCCACGATCGGTGTGCTGTGCAACGTACGTGAGGACCATCTCGCCGAGATGGGCCCGACCCTCGACGACGTGGCGCGCTCGCTCTCCCGCTCCATGCCGGAGGACGGCATCTGTGTCACCGCGGAGAAGGACCGGTTCGCGATCCTCCAGGAGGAGGCCGACGCGCGGAACTGCCAGCTGATCTACGCGGACCCGGAGACGGTCTCCGACGAGGAGTTGCGCGGCTTCAGCTGGTTCACGTTCAAGGAGAACGTGGCCATCGCGCTGAAGGTCGCCGAACTGCTGGGCGTGGAGCGCGAGACCGCGCTCCAGGGGATGTACGACGCGCCGCCGGACCCGGGTGTCCTCTCCGTGGAGCGCTACCTCACACCGGACGCCAAGCGGCTGCGCTTCGCGAACGTCTTCGCGGCGAACGACCCCGAGTCGACGCTGATGAACATCAACCAGCTGCTCGACCTGGGCGCGATCAACCGTCCGCTGCACGTGGTCATCAACTGCCGTCCCGACCGGGTCGAGCGCAATGGCCAGATGGGCGAGATCATCCCGGAACTCCAGCCGGAGAAGGTCTTCGTCATCGGCCACCCGGCCAAGAGCGCCATCGACGCGATCCCGGCCGAATGGCGCTCACGCGCGGTCGACCTGGGCGGCGACAAGCGTGACCCCGAGGAGTTCATGCGCGAGCTGCTCGGCATGCTCGGGCCCGACTCCTCGCTGGTCGCGATCGGCAACATCCACGGCCAGGGCGAGCTGCTGCTCGAACACCTCGCGGAGCTGCCGCCGGACGAGACACCGGACCCGGAGGACGGGCCCACCGACCCGCCCGCCCCCGTGCGCACGGCGGAGCCCCACATCCCGGCACAGGCACAGAAGCCGGGGCCGGGGCAGGCACAGGGCCAGGACCAGGGTCAGGCCTCCGACACCGTCGCCATCCCGGTCGTCTCCGCCGACGGCGCCGCCCCCGAGACCACCCCGCAGCAGCAGCCCCAACAGCCCCAGCAGCAGCACCCGCGTCACGACGAGACGGTGGCACTGGCCCGCTACGCGCCGCGCCTCGACCCGTTCCAGCCCTACCCGGAGGCGTACGAGCAGCGCTACCAGCAGCGTCCCGCCGCCGGCCCGCCGCGCGAGCGCGGCCTGTTCGAACCGGTCCAGATGCCGGAGCAGGCACAGGCCCAGCAGCAGGAGCCGTACGACTCCGGCGACCCCGCGCGGCACGACTCCACGCACCCCGCGCCGCACGAGCAGCCCCACCACCCCGAGCAGCCGCAGCACCCGCACGCCCCGCACGCCCCGCACTCCCCGAACCCCTCGCACTCCGTGGCGCCGCAGAACCCAGGAGAACCCCGTTGATCCCCGCAGTCCTCACCCCCGAGATCGCCGCGATCGGCATCGGCCTGGGCCTGATGTTCTCCCTGATCTGCTATCTCACGACCAACCTCTCCCCCGGCGGCATGATCACGCCGGGCTGGCTGGCGCTGACCCTCGTCGAGGACCTCCAGCGCGCCGCCATGGTCGTCGGCGTGACCGTACTGACGTACGTGACCACGCTGCTCGTCCAGCGCTTCGTGATCCTCTACGGAAAGCGCCTGTTCTCCGCGGTCGTCATGATCGGTGTGCTCCTCCAGGGCACCGTGATGATCGTGCTCTCGCTCGAATTCCCCCTCCTGTACGCGAACCAGACGCTCGGCTTCATCGTCCCGGGCCTGATCGCCTACCAGCTCGTACGTCAGCCCAAGGGCGCGACCATCCTCGCCACCGGCACGGTCACGCTCACGGCCTATGTAGTCCTCACCGCCGGCATCCTGCTCGGCGCCCTGCCGTCAGCCTGACCAGCCCACCCACGGGAGCCGAATCGTCATGAGTGCCAAGTCCAAGAAGCGGGGCCGCCCGGTCCTGCACGCCGCGACGGTCCTCGCGCTGCTGGCCGGCAGCGCCTATCTCACCGTCGAACTCCGCAAGGACGAACAGGCGAAGGCGCCCGCCGTCCAGGCCATCACCGACATCCCGGCGCTGACGTCCGGGAACGGGAGCACGGCCGGCGAGCAGACCTGGGAGCGGCTGAAGAACCCGGAGCGCTCGGTGCTGCGCAGCGGGGACGGCGACATCCTCGCCACCTTCACCGACGACGCGCGTACGGCGACCCTCACCGGCCCCAGCCGTACCTTCGACGAGCCGACGAACACCAAGACCCGGGTGGTCACCGAGAACTGGGTACGGCTGATGCCGGAGGCGTGGAAGAAGGGCGCCGAGAAGGAGAAGTGGTTCAAGGACTGGTTCAAGGAGTACTACGGCAGCGAGGAGGACGACCTCTTCGCGTTCGCCTTCCAGTACGTCGAGGGCGCGCCCATCAAGAAGGACGACGAGGGCGTTCCGTACGCGGGTGACGCCGCCTTCGGGCCGGTCAACCCGGAGGGCAGCGAGGGCAACGACTACCGCCTCGAACAGTCCGACTTCTACGACTACCTCGGCATCCCGTACACCTTCCGTGACGGCACCACCAAGCAGCCGCAGTCCGCGCGCTACCGGGCGATCGACTGCTCGGGCTTCATCCGGACCGTGTTCGGCTACCGGGGCCGCTATCCGCTGATGGTCTCCGACGTCGCCGGCGACGGACTGCCGCGCACCGCCAACGGCATGGCGCGCTCCGACGCGGGCGTCGACGTCATCAAGCTGTCCGGGCCCGAGCCGCGCTACGAACGGCCGAAGTCCATCAGCGTGCTCCAGCCCGGCGACCTGGTCTTCTTCAAGCTCGACGCGCGGACCAAGAACCGTCTTGACCACGTCGGGATGTACATGGGCAACGACACGGACGGGCACCAGATCTTCGTGTCCAGCCGCGAAGAGGTCAACGGCCCGACGATCGGCGACAAGGGCGGTACGTCACGCCTGGACGGCAACGGGTACTACGCGGCGACGCTGCGCAGCGCCAAGCGCCTCTGAGGACGGGCGCGGGGTCCGTCCGGCCTTGAGGCCCTGAGCGGCGACGGGACGGACGGACCCCCAGCAGGTCACACGCGGGCTCAGCGCAGCTCCTCCGGGCAGCCGGTCCCGCGCGGCAGCTGGTACGGCGCGGCCAGCCGGTAGACGCCGGGGCGCGGCGCCAGCAGCTCCGTCCACTCGTCGCCCTCCACGTTCGTCTCGGCCTTCAGCAGACACCCGTTGGGGTTCGTGTAGACCTTGGGCCCGTCCTTGTCCGCCTTGGACGCCGGGGTCTCCTCCGGGGGCGGCACGCTCTTGCCCTCCGCGTCGACGAGGCCGAGCCACGGCGAGTACGGGATCCGGATCAGCACCCGTCCCGCCGACTTCACATGGATCGTCAGCTCGCCCGCGCCCGCCCGGTCCACCGTGGCCGGCGGATCGGCGAGCGGCATCGGGTCCTTGACGGCGAAGAGCTGCCAGTTGGAGTCGCCCCAGACGTGTTTCAGATAGGGCAGCCCCTTCTGCACGAGTTCGGCCTCAAGACCCGCGCCCGAGTCGGGCTTGCCCTTGGGCAGCACCACGTAGTGCACGGCCCAGCGGTCCAGCCAGCCGCGGTAGCTCTCGGCGGTCAGGGTGTCGTCGTAGAAGAGCGGGTTGCGTTCCATGTCCGCCTGGCGGTTCCAGCCGCGGGCGAGATTGACGTACGGGGCGAGCGCGGAGGCCTCGCGGTGGCTCCTGGCGGGGACGACCTCGACCCGGCCCTTCTCCGCGCCGGTCCGCTGCAACTGGTTGACCAGCGGCGCCAGTTCACGCGTCCAGGACGCGGTGGGCGCCGTACGCACCATGTCGTCGACACCCTTGAACCCTATCCAGACGTTGAGCCCGGCGAAGGCGACCACCAGCGCGTACCAGCGGCGTGACCGGGGGGCCGTGTACGGCAGGGCCGCGAGCAGCACCACGCCCGCGATGACCATCGCGAACCGGGACACGTTGGACCCGATCTGCGAATCGATCACATACGTCAGCAGCACCCCGACGCCGTAGACCGCCGCGGCGACCCGGACCGTACGCCACGCCCTGGGGACGAGTACGAACACGAGCACCGCGAAGAGGAAGGGCAGCGAGGCCGTCCCCACCGACATCGGCTGTGTCCCGGAGAACGGGAACAGCCAGGAGGAGAGCGCCACCACGGCGGCCGGCGCGAGACCGAGCGCATACGCCCCGGGGCGCCGCTTGTTGAGGAACAGCGCCGCCGCGACGACCCCGAGGAACAGCCCGGCCACCGGGCTCGCCGCGGTCGCGAGACCGGCGAGCGGCGCGGCGGCGATCGCCTTGGCCCAGCGCCTGGTCCGCCAGCGGTGGGGCCAGCAGAACACCGCCGCGACCGCGCCGAGCGCGAACATCATGCCGAGGCCGAAGGTCACCCGCCCCGACAGGGCGTTGCAGAGGAACGCGAAGACCCCGGCGAGCGAGCAGGCCACCGGGTTACGGACGGCCCGCACCCGGACGAGGATCAGCGAGGTGAGGGCGGCGGAGACGGTCCCGGCGATCATCATCGTCGTACGCACGCCGAGGACGGACATCAGATAGGGCGAGACCACGCTGTACGAGACCGGGTGCATCCCGCCGTACCAGGCGAGGTTGTACGCGGAGTCCGGGTGCCGGCCGACGAACTCGGCCCAGGCGTCCTGCGCGGCGATGTCGCCGCCGCTGTTGGCGAAGAAGAGGAACCACACCACGTGCGTGAGGGCGGCGACGGCGGTGGTGAGGAGAACGGGATGACGGGACACCCACCGCCGGGGAGCCGCCCACCGCCGGGGACCTTCGGGCGGCTCGCCGCCGCCGCGCTGCGCGGGCAGTCGTATTCGTGGCCGGGCGGTGTCCCGCCGGTCGGCGGAGGTGACGCCGCCCGGCGGGGTGACGCCGTCGGCGTGCGTCGGCTCAGTGGTGGTCACTGCGGCTCTCCACGTCTTTCCGTCTCACCGTTGTCCCACCCGGTGTGCCGACCCCCGACATTCTGCGAGACGCCGTCCCCGCGTCCGGCGGTTGCCCGGACGGCCGGCCGAGCGGGTGCCTCATGCAGATGTCCGTTTCGGGACGCTAACACGTGACGGCGGCCGGGGAGGACGCCATTTCCGGCGCCTTCCCCGGCCGCCAGGCCCCACGAGGGGCCTTGGGACGTGTGGCCTGCGGGTCAGCCGATCCGGGTGAGCTTCGCGCCGAAGCCCGGTTCCGCCAGGTCCCCCTGGAGCGCCACGGGCGCGGAGACCTTGCCCGCGCCGGTGCCGACGGTGACCTCTCCGACGACCGTGCCGGAGGCGGCCGCGTGCGGCACCGTCTCCCTGCCCTCGCCGAGGTGGAGCTTCACCTGGAGACCCGCCCAGCCGACCGCCTTCAGGTCCTTGGTGGAGACCACCGGGGTCCGGCCGCCGAGGCCGTCGTCCACGTACCCGACGACATCGCCCTTCTTGACGACCGTGGCGGAGGTGACACCGTCCTGGGCGGCCTTGATCAGCTTGAGGCTGTTCTGGATCGACAGCTCCAGCTTGTCCCAGAGCTTCACGCCCTCCTGGGCGCCCATGACCGCGCCGATGATCCGGCGGTTCTGGCCGTCGACGATCGTGTTGGCGGACCACAGCAGATTGCCGCCGGCCGGGGTGGACGAACCGGTCTTGATCCCGCTCACGCCGGGTTCGAGCAGGATCGAGTTGTTGTTGATGATCAGGTTGTCGATGCCCGGGATCTTGACCTGGGGCAGATTCACGATCTCGCGGAAGACGTCGTTCTGCATGACCGCCTTGCCCAGCTTCATCTGGTCGGCGGCGGTGGACACGGTGGAGGACTCGAGACCGCTCGGGTCCGTGTACGTCGTGTTCGTCATGCCGAGGTCCTTGGCGGCGGCGTTCATCTTCTCGACGAACGCCGGCTCCGACCGCGCGTCCCAACGGGCCAGCAGCCGGGCCGCGTTGTTCCCCGACGGGATCATCAGCAGCTGGAGCATCTGCTTCTGGGTGTACCGCTGCCCTTCCTTTATGGGCGCGGTCGACTCGTCGGGGCGGTTGGCCTCTTCGCCCGCCTTCTTGTCGACCTCGATCTCCGGGCCCACCTGCTCGCCCTTGATCGGGTGGTCCCGGAGGATCACGTACGCGGTCATCACCTTCGCCACGCTCGCGATCGGAGCGGGTTTCTGCTCCCCGTACATGCCGATCGTGCCGACGCCCTCGACCTCGACGCCGCCCTGTCCCTCGCCGGGCCACGGCATGTCGAGCTTGCCGCCCTCGAAGGTGAACGTGGGGTCGGCGGAGAGCGCCAGCGTGGGCGCCGGGAGCGGCCGTACGGCCTGCACGACCCCCAGGACGACCAGGAGGAGCAGGGCGAAGGGTGTGTAGATCTTGACCCGCCGGACGGCCGTGCGGACCGGAGTCTCGGGCGGGGCGGGCTTGTTCGTCAGCTCGGCCAGCAGATCGAGCGGCGGCATCGGCGGCATCGGCTGCTGCCGGGTCCGCTCGGCCGCCTCGGGGAGCACGGTGGGCACGGCCGGGGACGGCGACGGGTACGACGACCGGGGCGGGGTCGCGGCGGCGGGCGGCGTGTCGTCCCGGCGCAGCGGTACGAACGTGCTGGTCCGCTCGGCGGCCGACTCGGCCTTCTCGGCGGGCTTTTCAGCGGGCTTCCCGCCGGCCTCGGCCTTCTCTCCGGCCTTGGCCTCGGACTTGGCCTTCTCCTCGCGCTTCCCGGGCACCGTGAGCGTGGTGGTGGGCTGATCGACGGCGGGCCGGGGCAGCGCCCTGAAGACGGCCGTGGGCTGGTCGACGGGCTCCGCGTCGGCAGCGGGGGCGTCGGTGCCGGAGTCGTCGCCGGAGTCCTTGGAGCCGGCCTCCGGGGCCTTCTTGGCGCCGTCCTTGGAGTCGGGCTTGGCGTCCGCCTTGGTGTCCGCCTTGACGTCCTCCTCGGCGGCCTTGGCCCAGGAGGGGACTGTGCCGCCCTTGCCACCCTCGCCGGGTTCGACCGATTCGCCGGACTTGCCACCATTGTCAGTCTTGTCGGCCTTCGCCGCATCAGTGCCGGTATCCGACTCTATGTCCGTATCGGCGTCGGTGTCCGTATCGGCGTCGGCGTCCGCGTCGGCGTCCACGTCGGCCATGGCGTCCGTACCGGCGGACGCGGGCCCCCCCGGGCCGTCCCCCTTCGAGGCGCCGGAACCGGCGTCAGCGCTCTCCGCCTCGCCCTCCGCGCCGTCCTCGCTCCCGCTCCCGCCCTCCGCCTTCGCGGGCTCGGCCTTCCGCGGCTGCGGGGCCGGAGTTACGCGCCCACCGTCCGATTCGCGCGCGCCCCCGGCCGTCTCGGACTCCGTGGACTCCTCTGTGCGATTTGCGATCGCGACCTTCGTCGACACCGCCGAGCCGGAGTCATCGCGCTCCGCCCGCCCTGCCGCGTCCGCCGCCCCTGTCGCCGGTTCGCGGAAGACCGCGAGCCGCGGGTCCCGCTCTCCCGGAGCCGTCTCCCCCGATGACTTCCGCTGATCCGACTTGCCGGGGGACTCGCCCGCCACCGTGTCTCCTTCATGTCTCATCCGACGTACCGCACTGTCCGAAGCATCTATCAGTGTCCTGCTCTGAGACCTCGGCCAACGTGCTAGACGAGAACGACATACATAACGGTTCCCGCACAAAGCACCCAGGCACTCTCGACAGACCAATGTGAGAGGGGTCACCCTGTCATTCATCCACGCGGGGAGGCATGGATGGGCAGGAGCCGCAGAACAATTCCGGAGGAGCTTCTGTTGCTCGCTCTGGACCCGGCCACGGGTACCACAGCGCAGCCGCAGTCGCTCGACCTCGGCCTGGCCGGAGCACAGCTAGTGGAGCTGGCTCTGGCAGGACGGATAGCCCCTGACGGGGATCGTATCGCCGTGGTGATGCCACGGCCGACCGGAGATCCGACTCTGGACTCCGCACTGGAGCTGCTGCGCAGACGCGGCAGCCCGGTCCGGGCCGTCCATTGGATTGGCGGGCCCCGACTGGGGCTGCGCCAGACCTATCTCTCGCATCTGGAGCGATGCGGCATGGTGCATGCCGTGGCGGGCCAGATGTGCGGAGTGCTGCCGACGACTCGCTACCAGGCGACGGAGACGGCGATCAGCCGGGAGATCAGGACCCGGCTGGACAGTGCGATCCGCACCGGCGTACCGCCGGACCCGCGGACCGCGGCGCTCGCCGCGCTGGCCCACGCGGTCGGACTCGGCAAGCACCTGTATCCCGGTAACGAGGGGCGCTCGTCGCGCTCCCGGCTCCGGGACCTGATCAGACACGACCCCATGGGCGGTCTCGTCGCGCACGCCGTGATGGACGTCCAGAACGGCGTGGGCGCACAGCCGCGCCGCAATCCCGCCCAGGGCGCCCCCAGCGCCCCGGGCGGCGGACGGCCCCCAGGGGCTGTGCCGATGCAGCCGCACCACGGCGGCATGGCCCGCGTCCCGGCGCACTGAACGACCCGCGACACCCGCACGACCCCGAACACCCGCAGGACGCGCGGGAAACCGCAGGAACCGTCACCACAGCAGTCCGCCGCACCGACGTCCCCAGAGCCGGTTCGGGAGCCGCACACAACGCGCGGGGCGGTCAGACCACACCAGTCTGACCGCCCCGCGCGTCGCGCGTTGGCCCCTTGATGGCCTTCTGACGGCTCCCTGACGGCCCTCTGACGGCCCGGGGCGGGCCCCTGACGGCCCGTGGGCGGGGACGGCGGGGGGAGAACGGCCATCAGGGCGCCCGAGGCGGACAGGAGTCCGTCCCGGCGCGGGGGCGCTCGCACCGGCGCGCGGGGAACCGCGCAGACCGGGGCCCAATGGCCTCTGTGGCCATTTTCCAGCGCAGTCACGGCATTTGGTGGCAGTCTGCTGAGCAGTAGATACGTACAGCTACGCAGCCGGAGGTGCAGTTTCCGTGGCGTCCAACGTCAATCCCACCGTCAGGCGACGCCGATTGGGCCAGGAGTTGCGCCGGCTTCGCGAGCTGAAGGGCATGACTGCCGAGGAGGTGGCGGAGCGCCTGCTGGTCTCCCAGTCGAAGATCAGCCGTCTGGAGAACGGCCGCCGTTCCATCAGCCAGCGCGATGTCCGTGACCTCTGCGGGGTGTACGAGGTCGAGGACCAGCGCATCGTGGACTCGCTGATGCAAATGGCCAAGGACTCCCGCCAGCAGGGCTGGTGGCACGCCTTCGGCGACATCCCGTACAGCGTCTACATCGGTCTGGAGACGGACGCGGCGTCGCTGCGCGTGTACGAGCCCCAGGTCGTCCCCGGACTGCTCCAGACCCGGCCGTACGCGGAGGCGCTCATCAACGGCGCGCTGCCCGAATCCCCCGTGCTCGACGTGGAGAAGCGCGTCGGGGTCCGGCTGCGGCGGCAGGACCGCATCAACACGCCCGACGACCCGCTGCGGCTGTGGGCGGTGGTGGACGAGGCGGCGCTGCGCCGTCGCGTCGGCGACCGGCAGCTGATGCGCGAGCAGTTGGAGCACCTCGTCGAGCAGTCGCAGCTCCCGCATGTGACCGTGCAGGTGCTGCCCTTCGACATGGGCGCGCATCCCGGCATCACAGGGCACTACGCGATTCTCGAATTCCCGGACGCCTCGGACTCCAGCGTGGTCTACATCGAGGGCGTGACGAGCGACCTTTATCTGGAGAAGGCGAATGACGTACAGCGCTACAGCGTGATGTACGAACATTTGCGGGCGCAGGCGCTGAATGCCGATCAGACCCGGCAGTTCATCGCGGATATCGCCAAGGAATACGCCCGCTAGCGGATCTTCGAGCCGTATACCGGCCGCCGGGTCCCGATGACGGCCACCGGCGGCCGGTCGGCCGCTCCGGCGGGGCCCGCCACCAAGGCATTTGCGCGGAATGTCGAGTACGCCGATTTTCCCGGCCAGAGGGAGGGGAAGGTACACCTCCGCTACCCGGATGCGGAAGACCCGCCGGGCATAAGCCATCAGGACGAGTGAACGCCCGTCCCGCCCTTGGAGTGGGGCTAGTAGCGTCGATCATGCCAGCAGGAAGTTGGCGCTATTTCACCCCCATTGCGGAACCGGAGCGAACATGGCAATTCTTCAGGGCGCTACGGACACGTGGACCAAGTCCTCGTACTCCGGCGGAAACGGCGCGTGCGTTGAGGTCAAGTCACCCGTCGTCCAGACCATTGCCGTCCGGGATTCGAAGGCTCCCGAAGGGCCCTCGATCTCCTTCGTCCCCACCTCATGGAATGCCTTCGTACAGGAAATGAACAAGGGCGCTTTCGACCTCGGCTGAGGCCATTCGGCACCCTGCACCCGCATCACGGAAAGAGCCCTCTCGACCGGTCCGCCGTCCTGGCCGAGGGGGCTCGGCCATGCCCGGCGTCCGTGTCCCCTCTTCTCCTCTTCCGTTCCCCCACTCCCTCTCCCGGCCGCATGGGACCCGCATCCCCCGCGGTCATGTCGTTGTGACCGAAGCCTGACGAAGTGCTCGCTCATCGTGTGGGCGCCGTCACGGCCGCGACAACGCCCCCGCAGGTCAAGAACACGTAAAATCGTTCGGCGTTCTGACCTGAGTTCACATCTATGACCGAGAAGCTCTTGACCAGCCGCCGCGCCAGGCGGTTCAATCCCCAAAGTCCCCGCTCCCGCACGGGGAAGCGCGCCGACCGGACGAACTGACGAAGAGCACTCGACGTTCACAAGGCGGACCCCTGGAGGGGGCACATGAACAGCCTCGACTGGATCGTGCTCATCGCATACTTCGGTGTGATGGTCGCGATCGGCCTCTGGTCGCACAAGCGCGTGGACAACGTCAGCGACTTCTTCACCGCCGGCGGCAAGATGCCCTGGTGGCTTTCCGGTATCTCGCACCACATGTCCGGTTACAGCGCGGTGATGTTCACGGGGTACGCGGGCATCGCCTATGTCTACGGTGTCACCTCGTTCGTGACCTGGTCCCTGCCGATCGCCATCGGCATCGGGATCGGAGCCAAGCTGTTCGCGCCCCGGCTCAACCGGCTGCGCTCCCGGCTCCATGTCGCGTCGCCGCTCGAATACCTCAAGAACCGCTACGACCTGAAGACACAGCAGGCGCTCGCCTGGTCGGGACTGCTGCTGAAGATCGTGGACGTGGGCGCCAAGTGGGCGGCCATCGCCACCCTGCTCTCCATCTTCACCGGGATATCGCTGAACCAGGGCATCCTCATCACCGGTGTCATCACCGGCATCTACTGCACCGTCGGCGGTCTGTGGGCCGATGCCCTCACGGAGCTGGGGCAGTTCATCATCCAGCTCTTCGCCGGGATCGCGATGCTCGTGGCCGTCATGGGCAAGCTCGGCGGCTTCAGCGCGCTGTGGACGGTCTGGGACAAGCTCCCCGAGGGGCACGCCAACCCGACCGCCGGGCCGTACACCGTGACGTTCCTGCTGGCCTTCCTCTTCATCAAGATGTTCGAGTACAACGGCGGCATGTGGAACCAGGCCCAGCGCTACATGGCGACGGCCAACGCCCGTGAGGCGACCCGCTCGGCCCGGCTCTCCGCCATCCTCTGGCTCGTCTGGCCGCTGGTCCTCTTCTTCCCGATGTGGTGCGCGCCGCTGCTCGTCGACGCGCAGAAGCCGGACGCGTCCGACTCGTACGCCCTGATGACCGAACAGCTGCTGCCGCACGGTCTGCTGGGCCTGGTCATCGTCGGCTTCTTCTCGCACACCATGGCCATGTGCTCCTCGGACGCCAACGCCATCGCGGCGGTCTTCACGCGGGACATCGCGCCCGTCGTCTCGAAGGCGGCGCGCAACTGGTCGGAGCGGGCGGGGCTGATGGCGGCGCGGCTGTCGACGATCGCGTTCCTGGCGCTGTCGATGGCGATCGCCACGCAGGTCAACTCGCCGACGTTCAAGGACATCATCACCGTCGTGATCAAGTGGGTGGCCGGGCTGATGGGTCCGATCGCGATCCCGTTCATGCTCGGTCTGCTCAAGCCGTTCCGCAGGTCGGGGCCGACCGCGGCGCTGGTCAGCTGGGCGCTGGGGCTGCTGGCCTTCTGGCTGGTCAACTACCCGATCAACTGGAGCGTCGAGGGCGGTGTGCCCCTCCAGTACCAGGTCTCCATCCCGCTCGCGGTCTCGCTGGTGCTCTACATCGCGATCGGTTTCCTGAAGCCGGAGGAGTCTCCCGACATCGATGTGCTGCTGGCCCGGATCAACGGGGAGGGCGACGGCGACGGTTCGGGTCTGACCGCGGCCTCGCTGCGGGTGCCCGCGCCCGCGGCGCCGGGTGACGCGAAGACGGCGGAACCGACGGGGACGTCGGAGACGACGACCGACAAGAAGGGCTCGGACGGCTGAGAAGGCCGCCGGAGCCTCCCCGGCGCCTCCGACTCCACTGACACCCCTGGCATCACTGACACCCCTGGCATCACTGACATCGCTGAGACCGGTGCGGCGGGTGCGGGCGTACGTACGCCCGCACCCGCCGCACCGTCGCGTGAGGCCCCGGCGCGGGCCGCCTCAGCCGCGCGGATACCGGACCAGCCAGGCGGAGGCGGCGGCCCCCGGGCTGTGCAGCGCCGGACCCTGGGTCATCTCCATCGCGAAGTCGTCGGCGATCTCCAGCAGGGTGGGCCGGCCCTCCAGCTCCGCCAGCCAGGCGGGCGGCAGGGCCGTCTCCCCGTGGAGCGCGCCGAGCAGCGCGCCGCAGAGCGTGCCGGTCGCCGCCGAGGGGCCGTCGTGGTTGACGGCCAGGCGCAGGCCCTGGCGGATGTCCTCGGCGACCAGCGCGCAGTAGACGGCGACGGCGAGCGCCGATTCCGCGGTACGTCCCTCGCCGAGCGCGGCGATCCGTTCCGGGCCCGGAATCCCCTGCCGTACGGCGCCGAGCGCCTGTTGGAGGGCGTCCGAGACGGGCTGGTGCCCGGGGCGCGGGGTGAGCTGGGTGAGGGCGCGCTGCACGCCCGCGTCCAGCGTCTCGCCGCGTGCCAGGGCGTGCACGATCACCGCGAAGGCGCCCGCCGACAGATACGCGCCCGGGGAGCCGTGCGTCTGGACGGCGCACTCCACGGCGAGCTGGCACACCAACTGCGGCTCCCAGCCCACGAGCAGCCCGAACGGCGCGGACCGTACGAGGGCGCCCGAGTCGCGCGCGATGGTGTTCTTGGGCTTGTCGAGCGTGCCCATGATGGTGTCGCCGAGCCCGGTGAGACAGGAGATGGTCGGGTCGCGGCGCGCGTACAGCCACTCCTCCTGGGCGAGCCAGCCGGCGTCCTTGCGGCGCAGATCCGGGCCCCAGTCCCGCTGGGTCGCCGCCCACCGCAGATGCGCGCGGTGCACATCGGTGGGCGGATGCCAGGCGCCGGTGTCCCTGCGGACCTGCGCGCGGATCAGCCCGTCGACGGTGAACAGCGTCAGTTGCGTGGCCGCGCTCACCGCCCCGCGGCGGCTGAAGGCGGGCACGAAGTCGTTCACGGCGCCCTCCCCGTGGGCGGCCCTGATCTCGTCGAGCGTGAGCGCGGAGACCCCGGCCCCGAGCGCGTCCCCGAGGGCACCGCCGAGCAGACAGCCCCGCACCCGGCTGCGGAAATCCTGCTGTTCGGCACGGCCCCAGATGGCCCCGGACGGTGTGCTCACGCGCCCCTCCCTCCCCTGTGCCTCCGAGCGACCGCACCAACTGCGCAGCACTGTAATCGACCGGGAACAGTGGGTTGAGGGCGCGCTTCGGGCTGACTGGGGAAGGGTGGGGCGGTATGGGCGGCGGTCGCCCGGCAGGTCGGTTTTGGGCGGCAGAGCCCGGCCGCGAAGGTTTCGTGATGGTTACGTGGTGCCCGCCGCGCTGCCCAACGGGCTGCCCGGCGGGCTGCCCTGCCCGGGGGCCGGCATCACGCCTCCGTCACCGCCGGTGTCACACGGACGCCGGGCTGCGGCCGGGGCTCTCGCGCCGCCGCATGGCGGGCCGTTCCCACTGGGTGGCGGCCCGTAGCAGCCACTCGACCGGGCCCATCCGGAACCGTCGCATCCACCAACCGCTCCACACCACCTGTACGGAGAAGATCACCACCGCGATGGCGGCGACCGGCGCGTACGGCACACGGCCGATGAGTCCGAGGCCGATCCCCGTGAAGATCAGGCCGCACAGCAGCGACTGGCTCAGATAGTTGGTCAGCGCCATCCGTCCCGGCCCGGCGAGCACCTCGGCCAGCCGCGCGCCGCGCGCGGTCCTGAACACGCGCAGGAGCGTGGCGACATACGCGGCGGTGAGGAAGGGCGCGGTCACGATGTGCGCGGCGTTGGAGAAGAGGTTGTCGTCCCCGCCGAAGGTGTAGAACAGCGAGCCCGCGAGCCCCACCGGGAAGCCGATGAGCTGGATGAGCCGCAACGTCCTCTCGTGGTCGGCGGGGCGGGCCAGTACGCGCCGCTTGCCCGCGGCCAGCCCCACCAGGAAGGCGGAGAACGCCAGCGGCCCCTGGAAGAAGAAGATCAGCGGGAACGCGTTCCCCAGCGAGGAGACCCGCTCGCCGATGACCGACCCGGCGCCGCCGCGCATCGCCTCCGTGCCGGCCCGTCCGTCGGCGAGCATCCTGGCCTGTTCCGCGGCGGTGGCGGTCGCGGAGGCACCGTCGATGACGGCCACGAGAACGGCCACGGTCAGGAACAGCAGCGCGATCGTGCCGGTGATGATCCCGGCCACCCACAGCGCGCGGCGCGGCGAGATGCCGCGCACCAGGAAGAGCAGCAGGCCGAGCACGGCGTACGTGACCAGGATGTCGCCGTAGAACAGCAGGACCGCGTTGGCGACACCTATCAGGAACAGCGCCCCGAGCCGGCGCAGGAAGCGGGGGCGGAAGCCGAGCCCGCGCGCGGCGGCCGAGTTGATCTGGAGAGTGAAGCTGTAGCCGAAGAGAAAGGCGAAGAGGAGGTAGAACTTCGACTCGAAGAAGAACGTGACGACGTTCTCGGTGACCTCGTCGTGCCAGGCGAGACGGGCCGGATCCGGCAGGTCGAGCAGGGTGTAACCACTTGCGAAGAACGGGATGTTGACCATCAGGATGCCGAAGAGCGCGAAGCCGCGCAGCGCGTCGACATCGGTGAGCCGCGCGGTCGCGGACGTGCCCGAGCCGGCGGGCTCGGGCGGAGACGGTGGTGTCATACCGTACGACGCTACGGAGGGCGGGCCGGGCACGGCATCCGACCAAAGTACGCGGCCGGTTCTCTTCGGTATCTCCGCGGAATCCTGCGGTCGTTCTCCGGTGGTCCCCCGCCTCACGCCCAGCGGGCGGCGAACGCGTCGCGCGCGGCGACGACGCGGGCGAGCCTGGTGCTCAGGCGGGCGGTGTCGACGCCTGGGGCGCCCAGCAGCTCTTCGAGGTCGCAGGCCATGTTCGCGAGATCGTCCCACTCGTGGTCCAGGACGAACAGGGCGGTGAGCGAGGCGTCCACCACCTCCCAGTCCCCCCGTACGGCCGCGCTCAGCATGGCGCCGTACGCGGGCATCTCGACCGCGAGGCCCTCGGCCTCCGACAGCACGCGCTCCAGCTCGCGCCACATCGGGGTCCCGGCGTCCGCGCCCTCGGCCACGGTCACCGTCATGGCCCGCTGGAGTGTGCCGTACACCGGCTCCTCGACGCTGTACCGCTCGGCCACCGCCAGCGCCTCGGCCCACCGCCCGGTACGGCGCAGCGCGTCGCAGCGGTCGTCCAGGTCGTCGTGGCCGGCGGTGGTCAGTTCGTCCAGCCACCGAAGGGCTTCCTCGGGCCTGCCCAGGAGCAGGCTCAGGGCCGCCGCGCGGCGCCGGGCGTGATCGGCGCCCGGGGCCAGGCCGAGACACCGCGCGAGATCGGCGTACGCCTCCTCCGGGCGGCCTACGGCCTGTGCCGTCCTGCCCCGCCAGTAATAGGCCCACGAGCCGTTCGGATCGAGCTCCAGAGCCCTGTCCAGATCCGCGAAGGCGTGGGCGTAACGCCCGCGGGAGTGGTGGGCGCTGCCACGCAGGACGAGCGCCCACACGTCGTCGGGCCGCTGGTTCAGCGCCTCGGTGAAATCGGCGACCGCTTCCTCGTACTGTCCGGCGTTCAGCCGGGCCTCTCCCCGCTCCCGCCGGATCCACACGAGGTCCGGGCCGGCGTCGACGGCGCGGTCCAGGTCGGCCAACGCGCCTGCGGCGTCGTCCAGTTCCCGCCGCAGCAAGGCACGGTGGACCAGTGCCCAGGCGTACTCGGGATTCAGTGCGATCGCACGGTCCAGATCGGCGCGCGCCTCGGCATCCCGCCCCAGCAGATGGCGGACATACCCCCGGCTCGCCAGGGCCGAGGCGTAATCGGCGTTGAGCTCCAGTGCGCGGGTCAACTCCCGTTCCGCGTCCTCGTTCCGGCCCGCGAGCCGGTGCGCTTCACCGCGCTCGGAGGCGACCCAGGCGTTGTCCGGCGCCAGTTCGACCGCACGGTCCAGATCCGCGAGGGACCGGGCGGGTTCCCCCATCTCGCGCAGCAGGCGGGCTCTGCGCACCAGCGCCCACAGATACTCGGAGTCCAGTTCCAGGGCGCGGCCGAGATCGGCCAGGGCGGCGGCGCGCTGCCCCAGCGCGTGCCGGGCGACGCCCCGGGAAGCCAGGGCGTACTCGGCGGTCGGGTCGAGGAGCAGGACACGGTCCAGCAGACCGACGGCCTCTTCGTCCCTGCCGACGGCCCGCAGCAACTCCCCGTACTCTCCCAGGATCCAGGTCGTGTCCGGAGCCAGTTCGTCGGCCCGGCGCAGATCGGCCAGAGCGGCCTCGTCGGCGCCGTTCAGATGATGGATGAGGCCACGTCCGTAGTACGCGCGGGGCTCGTCCGGGTCGAGCGCGAGCGCCCTGTCGTACTCCGCCAGCGCCTGTGCGTACCCGCCCGCCTCGCGCAGTTCCCGTCCGCGTACGGTGTGCGCCGCCGCGCGGCCCCGGGTGTCCAGACCGGGCCGGTCGAGCAGCAGGCCGAGGGCCGCCCGTACCCCTTCCTCCTCGTCGTCGAGGGCGGCAAGCAGCCGCCGTCCCCACTCCCTGGCCGCCGCGTCGTCGGTGTCCGTACCGGCCTCCGCCAGGACCCGCGCGGCGCGGCGGGCCGCCGCCGGGGACTCGCGGCAGCCTTCGACCACGTCCCGCAGCGCACCGGGGAGCGCGCCGCGCGGTCCCGCGCACAGCGTGTGGTACGTCTCCTCGAAACGCAGCGCGCGCCACTCGGCGCTCTGCCACACCTCGTCGGCCCGCAGGCCGTTCTCCGCCTCGGCGCGCCAGCTGGCGAAGCACGCGGCGAGCGCGGCGTGCCGCTCGCGCCAGCCGCGCGGGGAGCGGGTGCGCTGGAGGCGCAGCATGGGGGCGCGCACCACGCCGTGGTACGAGACCCCCGCGTCCTTGAGGGTGGCGAAGGGCAGCGTCCGCAGCCAGTCGTACAGCCCCGCCGCGTCCTCGGCGACGACCGCGCGGAAGACGTCCTCGTCCAGCCGGCGCGGCAGGGCGCAGGCGAGGGCCGCGGCCCGCCGTACCGGGTCCTGCTCCCACTTGAGGAAGCGTTCGACGGCGGTGGCGCTGGGGTCGCCCACGTCGTGCGGGTCCGCGGGCTGGTTCTCCGCGAGGGTGGAGACGAGGACGGGCAGGCCGCCCGAGAGCCTGAGCACCTCTTCCACGACGGATTCGTCCGTGACCCGTTTCGCGGCGAGGAGTGTGCGCGCCTCGCCTTCCGTGAAGGGCGCGAGCGGCAGATCCGTCACGAAGTCCGCGAACTCGCCCCAGCGCGCGGCGCCGAAGGCGCGCTGGCCCGCCACCGTGACGACGACCGCGCCCGGGAACCGGCCGTAGGTGCTGGTCGTCATCAGGTCGCGCAGCCAGCTGTCCAGGAAGGGCGCGGTGCGTTCGTACGTGTCGAAGAAGAGCGCGATCCAGGGGACGGAGCGGGTGATCTCGGTCAGTTCGGTGACCAGTACGGGGGTGAGCACCTGGTCCGGCCTCAGGACGAGCTGGACGTCCTCCTGGTCGCGGAAGCGTGCGCTCAGGGTGGCCCGCAGCCGGTCGGCTCCCGCCGCGAGCTGCTGGGTGTCGACCACGTCCGCGAACGCCCCGACGACCGGGACCATACGGAGCCCGATCACCCCGGCCGTGACGGCGGCGGTGGACCCGGCGGACGGGGCGGGCGCGGCGGCCCCGGCGTACGGGGCGGGGTACTCCCCGCCCGCCGGAGCGGCGCCCGCCGGACCGGCGCCCTCCGTACCGGCAGCCGACTGGGCGGCCGACTCGGCCTCGTGCCGCCGCTGCCGGTACGTGGCGAGCCGCCGGTCCAGCTGCTTGAGCGGATGGCCCTGCCGGCCGAGCTGCTCGGCGATCGCGGCCAGCGCCTCGGGAACGCTGCTGACGGACTCGTCCACGTACGCCGTCAGCGCGCCGCACTCCTGGGCGGTCCGCTCCATCTCCCGTACGAGAGAGGTCTTGCCGACGCCCGCGCTGCCGTGGATGTGGAAGAGGTAGCGGTGCCGCTCGTCCTCGGGCGGGCAGCCGAAGTTGTCGCGGTAGGCGGTCAGTTCGGCGCTACGGCCGACGAATCTGCGGCGGCGCGTGATCAGTTCGGCCATCGACGGCTGATGCGCGTGCGCCACGTACGTACTCCCCCGTGTCCGTTCCGTTCTCGCCCGCCCAGTCTGCCAGCAGCGGCAACGGCGGCGACAGCGACAGCGCACGGCCCGCGCGAGCCGGGCCCGCGCGGGCCGTGCGCTGCGACGGGCGACCCCGCCGTGACGAGTGGCTCAGTCCGTCAGTCCGTCAGTCCGTCAGCAGAGGCAGCAGCCGCGGCAGATGTCCGTCCGACGCGGCCGCCGCCCGGACGCGCTCCTCCGGGACCTCGCCGTACAGCGTCGTACGCGGCTTCGCCGGGCGGCCCGCCGCGTCCGCGATGGCGACGAGGTCCTTGACCGAGCGGTACGAACCGTAACTGGAGCCGGCCATCCGGGAGATGGTCTCCTCCATCAGCGTGCCGCCCAGGTCGTTCGCACCGGAGCGGAGCATCTCCGCCGCGCCCTCCGTGCCCAGCTTCACCCAGCTCGTCTGGATATTGGTGATGTGCGGGTGCAGCAGGAGCCGGGCCATCGCGATGACCGCGCGGTTCTCGCGGTCCGTCGGGCCGGGGCGGGCGATACCGGCCAGATACACCGGGGCGTTGGTGTGGATGAAGGGGAGCGTCACGAACTCCGTGAAGCCGCCCGTCTCCTGCTGGATCCGGGCGAGCGTACGGAAGTGGCCGAGCCAGTGGCGCGGCTGGTCGACATGGCCGTACATCATGGTGGAACTGGACCGGATGCCCAGTTCATGGGCGGTCTTGACGACCTCGATCCAGGTCGCCGTCGGCAGCTTCCCCTTGGTGAGGATCCAGCGCACCTCGTCGTCGAGGATCTCCGCCGCCGTGCCCGGGATCGAGTCGAGTCCGGCCTCCTTCGCCGCCGTCAGCCACTCGCGGATCGACAGGCCGGTGCGCGAGGCGCCGTTGACGACCTCCATCGGGGAGAAGGCGTGGATGTGCATACCGGGGACGCGTTCCTTCACGGCGCGCGCGATGTCGAAGTAGGCCGTGCCGGGGAGGTCCGGGTGGATCCCGCCCTGCATACAGACCTCGGTGGCCCCGACCTCCCACGCCTGCTGGGCGCGGTCCGCGACCTGGT
Source organism: Streptomyces sp. L-9-10 (assembly GCF_004151105.1). Lineage (GTDB taxonomy): Bacteria > Actinomycetota > Actinomycetes > Streptomycetales > Streptomycetaceae > Streptomyces. The sequence goes on along the minus strand of NZ_PHRF01000042.1, from coordinate 17,148 downwards.
CGAGGGAGAGGGTGTACGCGTCCGCGTCCGTGCGGCGCTGCGCGAAGGCGCAGAAGCGGCAGCCGGTGTAACAGACATTGGTGAAGTTGATGTTGCGCGTGACGATGTACGTGACGTCGTCGCCGACCACGTCCGCGCGCAGTTCGTCGGCGATCCGGGTCAGCGCGTCGAGCGCCGGGCCGTCCGCGTGGAGGAGCGCGAGCGCCTGGTCGTCCGTGAGCTTCACCGGGTCGTCGGCGGCCTGGGCGAGGGCCGACCGTACGTCCGTGTCGATCCGGGAGGGCACCATGCCGGGGGCCGCGGCCTCGCGCAGCGCCTCCCAGTCGCCGTACACCTCGTCGAAGTCGTCGCGCCGGTCGGTGGTGCGGCCCTCGGTGTCGATCGTGCGGTGCAGATCCGTACGGCCGGTGGCGGTGAAGCCCTCGTCGGGCTCCTGCCAGGGCAGCCCGGCCGGGCGCGTGTCCTCGCGGGCGAGGCCCGTCTCCGGGTCGGCCAGCGCCCCTACGTGCGGCATCAGCCGCGGGTCCAGCCAGGGCTCGCCGCGCGCGATGAACTCCGGGTAGATGGTGAGCCGTTCGCGCAGCTCGAAGCCGGACTCGGCGGTACGCGAGGCCAGTTCGTCGATGTGCGGCCAGGGGCGTTCCGGGTTGACATGGTCGGGGGTGAGGGGCGAGACGCCACCCCAGTCGTCGATGCCCGCGCCGATGAGCAGCGCGTATTCAGCGTCGACGAGGTTGGGCGGGGCCTGGATACGGGCGGCGGGGCCGAGGACGTGCCGGGTCACGGCGACGGCCGCGGCCAGCTCCGCCAGCTCGGCGTCCGGCATCCCGCGCATCGCGGTGTCCGGCTTGGCGCGGAAGTTCTGGACGATGACTTCCTGGATGCCGTGGTACGCCCGCTGGACGCGCCGGATCTCGAAGAGGGCGTCGGCGCGCTCCTCGTACGACTCCCCGATCCCGATCAGCACGCCGGTGGTGAACGGGACGTTGGAGCGGCCCGCGTCCTCCAGCACCCGCAGCCGTACGGCGGGCTCCTTGTCCGGCGAGCCGTGGTGCGGGCCGCCGGGTTCGGACCACAGCCGGGTGGCCGTCGTCTCCAGCATCATGCCCATGCTGGGCGCGACGGGCTTGAGCCGCTGGAGATCGGTCCAGGAGAGGACGCCCGGGTTGAGATGGGGCAGCAGCCCGGTCTCCTCCAGGACCCGGATCGCCATCGCGCGGACGTACGCGAGAGTGTCGTCGTACCCCTCCGCTTCCAGCCACTCCCTGGCCTCGGGCCACCGGTCCTCGGGCCTGTCGCCGAGCGTGAACAGCGCTTCCTTGCAGCCGAGCGCGGCGCCCTGGCGCGCGATCTCCAGGACCTCGTCCGGGGAGAGGAACATGCCGTGCCCGGCGCGGCGCAGCTTGCCGGGGACGGTGACGAAGGTGCAGTAGTGGCACGTGTCCCGGCACAGCCGGGTGAGCGGGATGAAGACCTTGCGGGAGTACGTGATGACGCCGGGCCGCCCGGCCGCCGCCAGCCCGGCGTCCCGCACGCGCGCGGCGGACGCGGCGAGGTCGGTGAGGTCGTCGCCGCGTGCCTGGAGCAGCACGGCGGCCTCCGCGACATCCAGCGCGACCCCGTCCCGCGCCCGCTTGAGCGCGCGGCGCATGGAGTTGGCGGTGGGGGCCGCCGTGCCTCCGGGGGATGCGGGGTGGACTGGCCGCGCCGGTTGGGCCGGTGGCGCGGTTCGGGCCGGTGGTGCCGGTGGTGCGGTCCGCTCTCCGGCGGGCCGGGGGGTCGTCGGTCGTCCTGTTCCGGATTCCTCAGGCACGCGCGTCATCATCCTCCGAGAATACGTTCGGTGCTGTGGCCTGCGACGACGCGGGACTTCGGACGCCGTCGCCCCGTACGCGTCCAGGTCCTGGACTCATTTCAGCCATCTGCCGACTCCCTTCCCTTGCTTCCTGGTTCACGGCTCGATACCAGAGTTCGAACGCACCCATCGGTGGTCGCATTCGTGACCACTTGTCCCTCTTGGCACCTCGGGAGCCGCCGGCATGTGTAAGGACCACGCAGAGACCCACGACACTCATCACACCCGCGACGCCGCCCGCGACACCGCCCGCGACGCCGCTCACGACGCCGGGATCGCCCGACGAGGTCTTCTGGTGACGGGAGCCGCCGCCGCGCTTACGTTGAGTACCGTGAGCTTCGCGAGCGCGACCCCTTCCGGCGCCGCCGGTGCGACCGGTGCGACCGGTGCGACCGGTGCGGCCGGTGCGGCCGGTGCCGCCGGTGCGGCCGGCGACGGGTCCGGAGAGCAGACCAGAACCGTCCGCGGCACGCTGCCGCCCGGCTCCCCCGACTTCGTCCACCTGCCCGTCGAAGTACCGCGCGGGGTCCGCGAGATACATGTCGCCTACTCCTACGAGCGCCCCACCATGCCGGCCGGCACCCAGGGCAACGCCCTCGACATCGGCATCTTCGACGAGCGCGGCACACGACTCGGCGGCGAGGGCTTCCGCGGCTGGTCCGGCGGCGCCCGTACCGAGTTCTTCCTGCGCGCCGACGAGGCCACCCCCGGCTACCTCCCCGGCCCGGTGAACGCGGGCACCTGGCACATCGCGCTCGGCCCGTACACCGTCGCCCCGCAGGGCCTGGCGTACGAGGTGACGATCACGCTGCGGTTCGGCGCCCCGGGCAAGACCCCCAGGCCCGTGTACCCGCCGCGGCGCGCCAAGGGGCGCGGCCGGGCGTGGTACCGCGGTGACTGCCACATCCACTCCGTCCACTCCGACGGCAGGCGGACGCCCGCCGAGATCGCCGCGCTCGCCAGGAAGGCGGGCCTCGACTTCATCAACACCAGCGAGCACAACACGCATTCCGCGCACAGCGTCTGGGACGGCCTGTGGGGTGACGACCTGCTGATCCTCACCGGCGAGGAGATCACCACCCGCAACGGGCACGTCGTGGCGCTGGGCATGGACGGCGGTACGTTCATCGACTGGCGCTACCGCGCCCGCGACAACCGCTTCGGCCACTACGCCCGCGAGGTCCGCCGCGCCGGCGGCCTGGTCGTCCCGGCCCACCCGCACGCCACCTGCATCGGCTGCAACTGGAAGTTCGGCTTCGCCGACGCCGACGCGGTGGAGGTGTGGAACGGCCCGTACACGGTCGACGACGAGGTCTCCCTCGCCGACTGGGACAACACCCTGGTCTCCGCGGCCCGTTCGGGACGGCCCTGGACCCCCGCGATGGGCAGCAGCGACGCCCACCGCGACCCCGACCCCATCGGCACCCCGCAGACCGTCGTCCTGGCCGAGGACCTCACCCGCTACGCCATCCTCGCCGGCATCCGCGCGGGCCACAGCTACATCGCCGAGTCCGCCTCGGTCTCCCTGACCTTCGGCGCGGCGGGCGGCCGGGGCAGGCACGCGGGCATCGGCGACCGTCTGCGCGTCGGCGCGGACGAGCCGGTGACGGTACGCCTGGAGGTCACCGGCGCCCCCGGCCGCACCGCCCACTTCGTCACCGACCAGGGCACCCTGCACACGGCCACGCTCCCGACCTCCGGCACGGGCACGGTGGAATGGCGCACCACCCCCGCCTACGCCACCTACGTACGCGCGGAGATCCGCCACGCCCCGACGACGCCGGGCTTCCCCGGCGCACTCGCGGCGTTCACGAACCCGGTCTTCCTCGGGGAGTGACGACGGCCCGAAACGGGCAGCCCGGCCGACACCCACCACGAACAGGTGTCGGCCGGGCCCTTTCGGGGGGTGACGGACGCGGTCGGACAGGTGCCGGGCACGCGAGGGAGCGCGGTGGGAGGTGATCGAACGTCATGGCTGTTTTCCGCCGGACATGTTGCCCGCTCGCGATCACGCTGGAGCCATGAACAAGAGCGAAGTCAAAGTAGCCCTGGTCACCGGCGGCAGCCGTGGCATCGGCGCGGCCGTGGCGTTGCGGCTCGCGCGGGAAGGCACCGACGTGGTGCTGACCTATGAACGGGACTCGGAGAGTGCGGCCAAGGTGGTCGATCGCATCAGGGCGGAGGGCCGCCGGGGCCTGGCGATCAAGGCGGACAGTGCCGACGTCGCCGCGGTGACCGGGGCCGTGGACGAGGCGGCGGCAACGTTCGGCGCCCTCGATGTGCTCGTCAACAACGCCGGCGTGTTCCTGGTCGGACCGGCGGAGGACCTCGGGCCGGCGGAGTTCGACCGGACCATGGCGGTGAACGTACGGGCGCCGTTCGTGGCCTCGCAGGCCGCGGCACGGCACATGGGCAACGGGGGACGCATCGTCAGCATCGGCAGCAACGTGGCCGAGCGGACGCCGTTCCCCGGGTTCAGCCTGTACGCGATGAGCAAGACCGCGCTCATCGGCATGACCAAGGGCCTGGCGCGCGATCTGGGGCCACGGGGCATCACCGTCAACCTCGTCCACCCGGGCCCGACCGATACGGATGCCAACCCCGCCGACGGACCCAACGCCGACATGATCCGCGGGCTGACCGCACTGGGGCACTACGCCGAGCCGGACGACATCGCCGCCACCGTCACCTATCTGACCGGCACCGACGCCCGCTACATCACCGGAACGACGATCAGCGTCGACGGAGGCTTCGCCGCCTGACGTCGACAGACGTCTTGGCGAGCCGCCATGGCGAGGCCATCGGGCGTGGTGTGCCCTTACGGGTAAGCGGTGTTTTGCTACTCCGGAGGACCGCTCGAAGAGGGTGCGGTCCTCCGGATGGCGCGCAGCATGGCGGTGAGGACGGGTCCATCGGCGGAGGGCTGCTGCTCGCTGATCGTCTCGTAACCCCACGACTCGTAGAGTGCCTTCACTTTCCCGTTCCCGGCCTGCGGGTTCACGAGGAGGGAGATCTGCTCCTCCGGCCGGTGCGCGAGCAGTTCGTCATGAATCCGCAGGGCGGTGCCGGTGCCTCGCCAGGGCTTGAGGAGCATGATCTCCTTCAACGCCAGGGTGGGCCTGTCAGTGCATCCAATGGGCAGGGTGGTGGTCATACGCCGCCACCAGCGGTCATCCGGCAGGAGCGTATTCCCGTAGGCGTACCCCACCGGTTCTTGGCCGTGGTACGCAATGACGGCCTCCCATCCGGGCTCGGACGCATGCCGGGCCAGCCTCTCGCCGTATCGCTCCACCGAATAGTGCGGTTGGTGCAGCTGATCAGCGCGTACTTCGGCGTAGACCTCGATGAGTTCGTGCCACACGGGTTGCACTTCGAATGCATGGCGTAGTGCGATGGCGTTGGTGGTCACTTGTTGGTCCTTCGGAAATCGTGGGTGTATTGGTCCCAAGCGCGATTTTGCCAACTGGATGGTGCGGCGGTGTGCAGCTTGATACCGAAGTCGCCAAGCAATCTGGCAACACGCGGATGACGTGTGAAAACGTCGGTGGGAATGGACATCGCAGTTGCGATGGCCGGTTCCAGATCTGCTTGTCCAAGTTGCGCGTGCGCAAGTCGCGCGGTGGTGATGGCTCGGGTGCGGTGCATGTGCGGCCTGAGAAGAGCGAGACTTCGGTGTGCATGGGCCTCGGCCTGCTCGAAGTCACCCAAGCTCAGGTAGGCGGCAAGAGCCAAGCTCTCCAGCTCTGCTTGGTCATAGAACGCGTTTAGCCATACCGGCCGATACTCCTTCGGATCGGCACGATCGAGTGCCTCTTGTGCATGGGTAAGAACCCGTCGGACAGCGACGGCGTTGCCGGTAAGCCCATGGATAGCGGCGTGACGGGCGTGTCCGAGGGAGGCGAAGAATGGATCTCGGCGGGCGATAGGCAGACTGCGTGCTACGTCGTTGGCCGCCAGGGCATCAGCAGGGCGCCCGAGGTGCCGGTACAGACTGCCTGCGTGGGACCAGATGCGGAACTGGATGGTGCTGTCACCAGACATGGCGGCGAGGCTGGCTGCCCGGTCGAAGTAGCTCTGTGCCTCGTCGAAGCGGCGCCCGTCGATGGCGGCCCACATGGCGCTGGAGGTGAAGGAAGCCGCGCAGGCATACAGGGCACCCCGTACCCGCTGGCTTGCGGTGCCGCGCCTTTGAAGAGCCAGGGCTTCGTCGGCACAGCCGGAGGCTTGGTTCTCGATAGTGAGCTGTCCGCCATACCGATGGTCGCTCACGATGAGCGACGTGAACTTGCTCAACAGACGCTCCACGTCGCCAGCCCCCACCCGTCGTTGCGCGGTGTAACCATGGGCGGGGACGGCAGAGGCGGAGGCCAGAGTGATTCCGGCCGATGCGCCCATGAAGTGGCGGCGAAGCACTCGGTCCTCCGATGGTCCCGAAAACGGCGAAACTTGTTTTCCCCGAGGCGCGAATCCCAGCTCGGTGATCCGACAGTTGAAGACTGTCTCCAACGCTTCCCTCTGCCGCGAATGGGGCCAGCGAGTTTTTCCGGTCAGCCAGTTGCGCACGGTGCGGTCACTCACGGTCCCGTCATGGCCGAGAGCACGCAGATAGGCGTTCACCGCTTCGGCTAACTCGTTCTGCGTGAAACCCGCTTCATCCATGCGGCTCATGAGCTTCTGGTTGGCCTCCACCGTTTCACCGTAGCCAGTCATGCCACTGGGGCAGAAGCGGACGACTGCGAAATTTCCGGTTGGCTCCGACGCGTGCTGCCCCGGCTTTTCCTCCCCCCTGCGCCTGCCCGGTCGTTCACTGAAGCACAGCCACCACTACGGAGGGTGGCCGTTTGATGACGGAAGGCACAGCCCCAATATGTGCGAGCAAGCCCCTGGAACAGCGGGCCGTACGGCCGAACTTGAGGCCACGGTCCACAGCGGTGGCTTCTGGCGCTTGGTGCCCGAATCCGTCCCCCGGATGTACGACCCGGTGACGAAGGCGCTCCTGGAGCGCGTACTCCACGGACTGAGGCGAGAGGCGGAATGACACACAGCAAGGCGCGGAAGCTCTTGGCCCAGCTGACGGAGGAGTTCGGGACGGACGGCCTCCTCGCCATACCGAAGTGTGATCCCGGAGGGGAAAACACCGACCTCGTCCCCGGGTCGGCACTGCGCTGGCCCCCGTGTGAATGCGGGCATTCCCTGTGCCCCGATTACGGGCCCCCCGACTGAGAGCGCAATCGGCACCGGGAGAACCGGCGCCCACATCCCATGGCGACCGCATCGGGTCAGGGTCGCATCACCGTCTCCGGACGGTACGCATACGCCCGTTCCGGCCGGACTCCCGGCGAAGGAATTGCCGACCGGAACGGGTCGGGCCACAGGGGCCCAGCACTGCACCAATCGGCTCGCCCGGACGGACCGGGCGTCGATAAGGCACAGGAAGTCACCATGCGACACCTGATGGAGCCGGTCAAGGCCGGCGGAGAGGACACCGGCGAGGACGACGGCAAGGGCGGCAGCCCCTCCGGCGGCTGCGGCGACGGCGATGGCTGCGGCCGGAAGTAACAGCACACCGTTGAACCGGGCGGCCTCGCACATCGGGGCGGGGCCGCCTGCCGAACCTCAAGGAGAGAAGTGGCGCCGCACCACCACGCGTACGTATGGCTCGGTCACGGAGACGTACTGGTGAAGCCGGGCGACGCACATCGTCGCGCGGGACACCCGGAATTCCCGTCCGCCCAGGTGATGCCCCTGGAAAGCGCGGACTGGCTCCTCAAATCCGCGGCCCGGATCGAGGCGACGTTCACCGAGCCGGATGAGGCGGCGGACTGGTACGCAGAGCAATTGGCACATCACGCCGAGACTTTCACGGGCAGCTACGCTCCGACGGCCGACCGCGAGGAGTTCGTACGACGCCTGGCGGCCGGCGAGGATCTCGTGGGGGGCTGGTGGCTGACGGGTGGCCGTTTCCTCTCCGTCAATCTGGTTGCGTGCGGTCCGCACCGGGTGCGCCCGGAGTACGCGTGTCCGGCGCGATAGCGGATGAGGGTGCTCGGCCTCGGCGGGCGCCCGCCTACCCCTTCGGGTCGTGCTTCCAGTCCTGGACGAGGAGACCGAGCAGTACCTCGTCCAGGAACTCGCCCATCACCCAGGCCGAGGAGCGCAGCACGCCCTCGCGGACGAAGCCGTTGCGCTCGGCGGAGCGCAGCATCGCGGCGTTGTCCGACAGCGTCTCGATCTGTAGCCGGTGCAGGCCGCGCACGATGAAGCCGTAGTGGCACATGACCGCCACCACGTCGGTGCCGTAGCCCTGGCCTCGGGAGGACGGCAGCAGCCCCAGCCCGATGTGCGCGGACCGGTTGTGGTTGTCGATGTCCCACAGCACCGCGATGCCGACCAGCGTGCCGCCGTCCAGCTCCACCACGGAGAACGGGATGTGCCGCTGCTCCTCGTCGTCCACCGCGAACTTCGAGTTCTTCGAGCCGGGCGTGATCGGCCGCCACGGCCGGCCATCGGCCCGCGCGTGGCCGGCGACATCGGCGTGGAGCTCGGCCTCCAGGATCGGAATGTCGTCCTCGTGACGGGCCCTGAGCCCGACCTTGCTGCCCCTTAGCATGCAGGCTTCCTATCCAACCGGGCCGACCGGAGGCAACCGAATATGGGGGCGTTCCAGCTGATGTGACGGCCCTGGGGAGCCGTACGTCCTCCGTGTCATGGGCGACACTGCACGGGTGATTGTCGAACGCGCGTATGCCCATCTCTCCTCGTACGACGAGAACGCCTGGCCGTGGTCGGTGCCCTGCGTCCGGCAGCTGCTCGACGAAGGGCTGCGCTTCACCACGCCCGTGACCTTTCTGGTCGGTGAGAACGGTTCGGGGAAGTCCACGTTGGTCGAGGCGCTGGCGGAGGGGTTCGGTCTGGACTCCTACGGCGGCTCCCACGACTGGCGCTACGCGTCCCCGCGTGGCAAGTCGGCGCTCGGCGAGCGGATGAAGTTCGACGCGGGCGCGCGCGGGCGCCGCATGGCAACCAGCTGGTCGGCCCGCAAGGGCTTCTTCCTGCGGGCCGAGACCGCGATGGACGCCCTGGGCAGGGAGGGGTTCTCGCCGGACTCGGTCAGCCATGGTGAGGGCTTTCTCGCCGCGTTCCGGGGGAAATTCCTCCACACCGGGCTCTATGTGATGGACGAGCCGGAGGCGGCGCTCTCGTTCTCTTCGTGCCTCGAACTGATCGGCCACATCGACCGGCTGGCGAAGGAGGGCGGCCAGGTCATCTGCGCCACGCACTCCCCGCTGCTGACCGCCCTGCCGGGCGCGGACATCATCGAGGTCGGCGCGCACGGCATGCGGAGGGTGGCCTGGCGGGAACTCGGTGTCGTGGATCACTGGCGCCGCTATCTCGCCGACCCGAACGCCTATCTACGGCACATCGTCGAGCCGTAGCCGTAGGCGCGTTGCCGCGGGCGGCGGCCATACCTGATAGCGCCTGACTCAGGCGGCGAACTCGGCGCGCTTGACGGCACATACGAACGACGACCACTGACCAGCGGAGAACGCCAACGCCGGGCCGTGAGGGTTCTTGCTGTCACGGACGGGGACGATGCCGATCAGGCCGTCGGCGACCTCGACGCATTCGGCGCCGTCTCCGTTGCTGTAGCTGCTTTTGCGCCACGCGCTGAAGGCGGACGCGTCAGGAATCTTCTGCATTCTCATACTCTCCCAGGTATGTGCGCATCAGGGCGAGAGATTCCTTCTCGGGCAGCGCCTTCGATCGAGCCGTGTCGAACATTTGCGTAAGCCTGAGGATCTTCTTGGGCGACTCTACCGACTCCCCGGATACGAAGCTCTCTACGTACGCGATCGTAGCCCCGTTCTGGAACGTCTGGAGGCTCAGACTCCCACCCAGCAAGGGATGCTCACCCTGGGTGAACGGGAGCACCTGAACCGCGACATGAGGCATCCGCGCCACCTCCAGCACGGAGGAAATTTGCTCGGTCATGCACTTTGAACCTCCCATTGGGCGCTTGAGTACCGCCTCATCCATAATCGCCCAGAAAAGTGGCGGATTATCCTTGGCAAGGACACGCTTGCGCCGCATACGCCTCTCGACGAGCTCACTCAACTGCTCCTCCGAGTCCTGGGAACGCGTTTCCCGAATGAGCGCGTGAGCGTAGTCCTCTGTTTGCAGCAGACCAGGAATGAGGCTGCTGTTGAACACCTGGATGCGCGTTGCCTGTTCCTCGCTGCTGACGATCGCACGACCGTAGTCGGGAATCGACGTGTCCTGTGCGAGCTCAAGCAGATCCATGAAGAGGCCGCTCGTACCGAAGTGCCTGTCCAGCACGATGGCCAGGGCTTCCGAGGGGAGTTGATCCCCCAGCTCGACCCTGCCGAGATAGGAGTGCGGATAACCCACCTGCTCGGCGAGGGCACGCAGTGACAGCCCCGAGTCGCCGCGCATCCGTCGCAGTCTCCGGCCCAGCAGCGTGCGCGGGGTGGCCTTGCCGTCTTCGTCGCTGTTCAGCTCCAAAGCTCGAACTTCCTTTCAGCTGGCGGGCCGTGAGGCCGCTCGGCAGCCGGGGCAGTTGCCTGGTTCGGGTGCGCGGAAAGCATGGTCGCAGCGGTCGCAGTTCTGGAGGGGGACGACGCGTGGTGGGGCCGGTACGGCGGGGAGTGGCGGGGGCAGCAGGGTGGTGAGGCGGTGGGCGAGGAGGGCCGCTGGGGAGTGGATGGGGTCTTGCGGCAGCAGGCTGGTCAGGGTGCGCTGTACGGCGGCGGGTTCGATCCCACGCTCCAGCCAGGTTGATACGGCGCCCGCGAGGCGGCGGACATCCCGTTCGGAGAGGACCAGGCGCGGGTCGTGGCGTCGGAGTCCGGCGAGGATTTCGGCGGCGGTGCGATGGCGGGTGAGGTCGGGACAGCCGGGCTCGGGAAGGGGCGGAGCGGGTGACGGAGTCCGGGCCGGGGAACGGGTGTCGGTCGGGGCAGAGGTGGCGGCGGGAGCCGGGGCAGTGGCAGGAGCCGGGGCAGTGGTCGGCGCGGGCTTCGGCTTCGGCTTCGGCTTCGGTGCAGGCGACTGCTGGGTCAGAGCCGACGGCATGTCGTACGCGACCGTCCTCGTCACCCAGCGTCCTTGCGGGGTGCGTTCCCTCGTACGGCTGAGATAGCCGTACGCCTCCAGCTGCCGCAGCCCCTTGGCGATCGTCACCTCGCCCTCCTCGAACCGCACGGCGAGGCTCTTGATACCGACATTCACCCCGTCGGGCAGAGACTGGATGTACACGCCGAGACCCAACGCGACCAGCGACATTCCCTCGTGCTGGGCGAGGTGGTTGCCGATCACGGTGAACTTCTCGGTGTGCCGGTGCCGTTGGTGGGCGACCCCGGACGGGGGAACGGTCGCCGGAATGCCGGACTGGGCGTGCGAGGGCACGTTAAGCTGCTGAAGAGCCATCGGGAAGGTGTCTTCTTCCTGGGTGGTCAGGCCCTCGATCGGGATGCCAGTCCCGGCCGGGGGCCGAATTGGTTTGGGGTTGCGTCGCTGAGCGTAACCACACCAACACGCCACCCATGACCAGATGTTGCCTTCTTCACCCGTGCGAGTGACGAGGACTGCCGGGGGAAAAAGGGGTGGTTGGGCAGGGTTCTTACCCGGGTCCTTGAGAGCTTTTTTACGTCCCATGCCGCCGGGTCCTCGTCCACCGGGTCCTCGCCCACCGGGTCGTGGAAACCTCGATCCGGTGGGCCCGCGAAGATCCCGCCGTGCGCTACGGACGTCCCTCCCGCTGTCCGGTCCACTCCGCGAGGGCTCCGCGCAGGCCCGACGGGTCCGGGGCGTCGGCCGCCCAGGCGATGTAGCCGTCGGGCCGGATGAGCAGCGTGCGCCTGGTGCTGCGCGCGAACTCGGCGTACAGCACCGGGCCGTCGCCCGGCACCACCGACCGTACGCCCGCGTCCCCACGCGGTCCCACCACCACGAACCGGCCCGCCCGCAGCGCCTCGTACAGCCGTCCCGACGACAGCGCCAGATCGGGGGCGCGCCTGCCGACCAGGGGGTGGGCGCCGCGCGGGGAGCGGTACGCGATGCCGACGCCGCTGACCATGCGCATCGCGCGGTCCGTCAACGGGTGTGCCCGGACGAGCAGTTGGGACCCGATCGCCCCGAGGGCGCGCATCGGGACGGACCGGGTCAGCGCGAGCCGGATGATGCCCCCGCTGGCGCGCAGCACCATGGCACCGACCGGGTGGCGCTCCGTGTCGTACGTATCGAGCAGCGCGTCGCCCGCCCGTCCGTCGAGCACGGCCGACAGCTTCCAGCTGAGGTTCGCGGCATCCTGAAGGCCGGTGTTCATGCCCATGCCGCCGGCCGGGGAATGGACATGCGCGGCGTCGCCCGCGAGGAAGACGCGCCCCACGCGATAGTGCGGCACCTGCCGTTCGTCGCTGTGGAAGCGGGAGATCCAGCGGGCGTCGTGCATGCCGTAGTCGGAGCCGAGCGCCTGCCGGGCGGCTTCCCGCACCTCGTCGAGATCGGCGGGTGCGCTGTCGGGGAGCTGCCGGGCGCGGTTCCAGCCCATGACGCGGTACCAGCCGTCGCCGAACGAGCCGATCAGCGCCAGGAAGTCGCCCTCGGCGTTGGCGGTCAGCGGGGCGGGCGGCGTCTCGGTCAGCCGGACGTCGGCCAGCACCATCGAACGGATGACGGCGGAGCCGGGGAAGGGCAGTCCGAGGGAGCGGCGGACGGTACTGGAAGCACCGTCCGTGCCGACGACATACGAGGCGCGGAGCGTGCGCGATCCAGGTCCGGGTCCGGGTCCAGGTCCAGGTCCAGGACCAGGTCCTGATCCGAGTCCTGATCCGAGTCCGGGTCCTGATCCGGGTCCAGATCCGGCCCCCGGCTCGGTCCCGGCCGCCGCCCCCGCGCCCGACCCGGGCCCCGGCCCGGGCCCCGCGCCTCCCGCTCGCACCTCCACCCCGGCCCCCTCACCGCCCTGCCGTACGCCCGTCACCTCCGTGTCGTACAAGAACGTGACACCGGCCTCGCGTGCACGCCGTTCGAGCAGTCGCTCCACCTCGTACTGCCCGACGACCAGGACGTACGGGAAGCGGCTGCGCAGCCGGGACAGATCGATGGCCGTCCGCGTGAGCAGCCGCAGTTCCCGTACCGGAAATCCGCGCGCCACCAGCTCGTCGGCGAGTCCGCGCGCGTCCAGCTGCTCCAGCGTGCGGGCGTGGACGGCGAGAGCGCGCGTGAGATTTCCGACTGCTTCCGCGCGGCGTTCGACCAGGGTCACGGCGTGTCCGGCGACCGCCAGATCCCCCGCGAGCAGCAGCCCGGTCGGACCGGCCCCCACCACGATCACATCGGTCATGGCCGCTGCCTCCTCGTCTTCCTCGCCGACACGGACCGGCACGGACCGGCACGGACCGCCACGGACCGGCATGGTCCAGCACGGACCGGCATGGTCCAGCACGGTCAACCGTCATACCAATACTTATTGGTCAACAGAAGTCCGGCGCTCCGTGACACGTGCGTCAACCGCGGTCCCGATCCTGTCGAGGGCTTGTGCAGACCGCTACTCACTGCTGACGCGCAGCCGCCGACAAGGCAGACTGTCGAGGGCGATACCGGCAGTGGCAGGGGCAGGGGGAGCTATGGAACGTGACGGCGGGCCGCGCGTACCGGAGCAGCGGGCTCCGGCCGTGCAGGGTGGCTCGGGCGAGCTGCGCTTCAGCGTGCTCGGACCGGTGCGCGCCTGGCGCGGCGGCGAGCCCGTACCGCCCGGGTCGCCTCAGCAACGTGCCCTGCTGGCCGCCCTGTTACTGCGTGACGGACGCACCGCCACGGCCGGTGAACTGATCGACGCGCTCTGGGGCGACGAGCCGCCCTCGCAGGCGCTGGCCGCCGTACGGACCTATGCCTCGCGTCTGCGCAAGGGGCTCTCCCCCGGCGTGCTGGTCACCGAGGCCGGTGGGTACGCCCTGCGGACCCGGCCCGACCAGCTCGATCTGAACCTGGCTCAGGAACTGGCCACGGACGCGGAGAAGGCCCGCGCCGCCGGGGACCGCAACCAGGCCCGCGCGCTGCTCAACAAGTCGCTGGGGCTGTGGGACGGCGAGGCGCTGGCCTCCGTGCCCGGCCCCTACGCCGAGACCCAGCGGGCCCGGCTGGAGGAGTGGCGCCTCCAGCTCACCGAGACCCGGCTCGATCTGGACCTGGAGGTCGGCTGCCACGCCGAGGCGGTCTCCGAGCTGACCGTGCTGACCGCCGCGCATCCGCTGCGCGAGCGGCTGCGCGAACTGCTCATGCTGGCGCTCTACCGCAGCGGCCGGCAGGCGGAGGCGCTCGCCGTCTACGCGGACACCCGCCGGCTGCTCGCCGAGGAGCTGGGGGTCGACCCGCGCCCCGAACTCGCCCAGCTCCAGCAGCGCATCCTCCAGGCGGACACCGAACTGGCCAGTCCCGTGGAGGAACACGCGCCGCCGCCCACCTTCATGCGCCCCGCGCAACTCCCGGCGACGGTGCCCGATTTCACCGGCCGCGTCTCCTTCGTACAGGAGCTGGGCAAGCGGCTGTCCACGGTCGAGGGGTCCGTGATGGCCGTCTCCGCGCTCGCGGGCATCGGCGGTGTCGGCAAGACGACCCTGGCGGTGCATGTCGCGCACACGGCGCGGACGTACTTCCCCGACGGCCAGCTGTACGTGGACCTCCAGGGCGCGGGCACGCGGGCCGCGGAGCCGGAGAACGTACTGGGCTCGTTCCTGCGGGCGCTCGGCACCCCCGACGCCGTGATCCCCGACTCGCTCGACGAACGCTCCGCGCTCTACCGCTCGACGCTCGACGGCCGGCGCATCCTGGTGCTGCTGGACAACGCGCGGGACGCCGCGCAGGTGCGTCCGCTGCTGCCGGGTACGGAGGGCTGCGCGGCGCTGGTCACCAGCCGGGTCAGGATGGTCGATCTGGCGGGCGCGCATCTGGTCGACCTCGATGTGATGTCACCGGAGGAGGCGCTTCAGCTCTTCACCCGGATCGTCGGCGAGGAGCGGGTCACCACCGAGCGCAAGGCGGCGCTGGATGTCGTCGCGGCGTGCGGTTTCCTTCCCCTGGCCATCCGGATCGCGGCGTCCCGCCTGGCGGCCCGCCGCACCTGGACGGTCTCGGTCCTGGCGGCGAAGCTCGCCGACGAGCGGCGCAGACTGGACGAGCTCCAAGCGGGCGACCTCGCGGTCAAGGCGACCTTCGAACTGGGCTACGGCGCCCTGGACCGGGCCCAGGCCCGCGCCTTCCGCCTGCTCGGCCTGGCCGACGGCCCCGACCTCTCGCTGGCCGCGGCGGCGGCCGTACTGGACCTGCCGCTGCACGACGCCGAGGACCTGCTGGAGTCGCTGGTCGACACCTCGCTGCTGGAATCCGCGGCGCCGGGCCGCTACCGCTACCACGACCTGGTACGTCTCTACGCGCGTGCCTGCGCGGAACGCGACGAACAGCCGCCCTCCGAGCGCGAGGCGGCCCTGTCGCGGCTGCTGGACTTCTACCTGGCGACGGCCGCGAGCGTGTACGCCCTGGAGCGCCCCGGGGACCGCCTGGTGGACCACCTGGAGCCGACGTCGTACCAGGGCCTGTCCTTCACCGACCGGCATGACGCGCAGGACTGGCTGTACGCGGAGGCCAACTGCCTGCTGGCGTTCGTTCGGCAGTGCTCGGGCGCGCCGACGCTGCGCCGCGCGGTCGATCTCCTCTGGGCCTGCGTCGACCTGGCCGAGTCCGGCGCCAACTCCAAGCAGTACGAGGAGGTCGCCGCCATCCTGCGGGAGGCCGCCCACGCGGCGGGTGACCAGCGGGCCGAGGCGCGCGCGCTGGTGATTCTGGCCAATGTCCACCAGATGGTGGGCCGCTTCAAGGAGGGGGACGAGGAGGCCGGTGAGGCGCACCGGCTCGCGGAGGCGGCGCAGGACCCGCTGCCCAGCTGCTGGGCGCCGAACATCCGGGGGATCATCGCGCTCTTCCAGGGCCGGCACGCCGAGGGCGAGACGAACCTGACGCGCTCCCTGGAGCGGTTCCGGGCGGTGCAGGACCGCGCGGGCGAGGCGAGCGCCCTGTGCAACCTCTCCCGTATCCGGCTGGCGACGGGACGCACGTCCAGCGCCATCGCCCTGGCCCAGCAGGGCATAGACATATACGACGGCCTCGGGCACTCCCTGCGCGGCGCGAACGGCCGCTACGCGCTGGGGCTCGCGCTCACCCAGGCCGGGCAGCTCAGTGAGGCCTCCCAGCGGCTCCACGAGGCGCTGGTCGTCTTCCGGGACAGCCGCCAGCGGCTGTGGGAGGGCATGACGCTCTGCCGGCTGGCCGAGGCCGATCTGGAGGGGCACAAGCCGGCGCAGGCCGCGTCCAACGCCGAGATGGCGCTGACGGTCCTGCGCGGCATCGGCGGGGAGTGGCGGCGCGGGAACGTGCTCACGGTCCTGGGCCGGGCGCTGCACGGTATCGGACAGACGGGCAGGGCCCAGGTGTGCTGGCGCGAGGCGCTGTCCCTCTACGAGGCCCTCGGTTCGGCCGAGGCGGCGGAGGTACGCGCGCTGCTGTCACCGGCCGCCGCGGCGTGACCCCCGGCGTGCCTCCGGCCTGGTCCCCGGCGTAATCTCCGGCCCCAGTGGGGCGTTCATCGTTCGTTTATCGCCACGCGCCACTCTGGTGCACGTCGAGCCGTCGTATCGGGGGGCAGACGGAACGACACGGACCGGCGCACTGCGGTGAACGGTCCCTGAGATGCACGTCCGACGGTTTCCGGGGGAGCTGTCGGACGGGCATCTCCCAGCCCATCACGCACATGTTGAACAACAGGGGAGAGATCGATCATGGGTGACAAGAAGACGGACGAGACGGTACTCAAGCCGAAGGACGTCCACGCGACGTCCACCGGTGGCGAGAACACCGTCAAGGACGTCCACGCCACAGGCGGCGAGGCCACCACGCAGGGCGACGTCCACGCCACTGGTGAACCTGTCTGACCAGACCTCTTCGACGGGGGTGACGACCGCGGCGGCGCGGAGGGGGGGCCGTCGCGGTCGTGGCATGTCCGGATATCACCACTAGCGAGCGTGGCCGATGCGCATACGCTTCAAGAGTCCCTGCCACAAAGGATTTGAGATGACACTCGTCAAGCGCATTCTGGTCACGGCTGCTCTGGCGGCCGCGGCACCCCCTGGAACGCCGAGGCGACCGTCTTCGTCCACAACTACACACGCTTCGACGCGGCGAGGCTGATGGCGGAGATGGACGGCGCGGGCGTCACCAGC
>NZ_PHRF01000041.1 GCF_004151105.1 Streptomyces sp. L-9-10 | reverse complement strand
GACCTCCGTGTGCGGTGCAGCTTAGACACCTCCACCACACCGGAGGTCTTCGCCATGATCAAGACCCGGCACTGTCAACAACGCTCGTGATCAATACATCTAGGCCGTGCTGCGAAAGTCCCGCCTGGCCTGCGGGCGGACGGCGCTACTTTCGCAACACGCCCTAAAGCGTGTTGCAGAAGGCAGGGTCCGGGCAGGTCAAAGCGGGGATCGTGGCCTGTCTGCTCATGCAGCCAGGGCGAGGTTATGCATGTGGGCGACGGCTTGCACTGCGTAGTGAAGGCCGTTGCCGCGCTGGCGGCAGTCGCGGAAGATCTTGTAGTGCTTCATGCGGGCGAAGGCGCGCTCGACACGTGCCCGAGGAGGCCGGCGTGGACGACTTCCTCGCCGAGGCCACCTCCGAGGACGACTTTGCGGTGCTCTGCGTTGTCCTCCTCTTCACCGGGCAGCAGGGCCCGTCCGGGGCGTTTGCGGTGCGGGACGACCAGCCCGGTGTTGATGTAGGCGCCGTCGGCCGGCACGGTGACGCCCTTGCAGGTCGCGGCCAGGCCGGCGTTACGGAACCCGATACTTGAGACCCATCAGAAAGAACCGAAGAACCGGTCCCACCAACTCGGCTCCCCAGAACCGTGGAAACGCAGGAGAGTGGGCCCGCCATATTTCCTTGTAAGAAGTTCTTCCGGAATCGTGATGTACCCCGATTCAGCAAGAACGTGCTCTACCTTCTCAAGGTCATTCGCGTCGAGCTCGCCTTCAGCGTGCGCTTCATCCGTGCCCAGGAAGGCACCAGGGTTATCGGCCGCCACCATTGCCAATGGCTTGAACTTGCTCACCAGGACAACGATCCTCGTCCCACAGACTGTGGCTTCCCCCGGCACTTCGATCCGTCCATACTGAGCGGAGTCCTGGATGTCTCGATCGATTTCACAAGGCGTCGAGAAGCGAGAACCAACCTGCACAGCCAGACGGCTGAACGAAGCTGCAGCATCGGCTGCATCGTAGTCAGCTGGCGTTTCTGGACATTCGGGGTCATCCAAGCGATGCAAGAGTTCCATCAGATTCGCACCTCTCTCCATTAATCCTCCAATCATCGAAGACGCTACACCCGGATCGATTGAACTATTTCCTCAGTGCGGGAACGCTGTGAGCACCTTCCCAGTGAGAGGTTCGTAACGCACCAGCATTCTCACCCCTCCCACTGACCCGATCACATTCTGAACCGCAGGTTCGCCCTTCCTGGTCTTCAGGGTTCTCTCGGCATGCACAGCAGATCCCCTGTACCAGGTCCTTTGACTATTTGGACTCGTCACCACGTCAGCAATAGCATCCAAAATCTGGTCATCAGACCACCCCTTCGGGAAAGCGTCCTTACCCGGCGCCCCAGGGTACCTGTGACCATCAAGGATGTGATCCGACCTCTCGTCACCGATCAGCTCCCGACCAATTCCGCAGTTGCTGTTGTGAACAAGTACCGGCGTAGCCCCCGCCAGCACATAGTACGTGTGCTACGCGGCCCCTCTCTATCTGCGTATTCGCAGATCAGCGGTGGTTTCGGGTTCCGCTGGTGTCCGTGGTTGTGCGGGGGAATCCGTGGGTGTTGCCGTCGCTACTGCCGTCAGGAGCGCGGGGCGCTCGGTGGTGCTGCCGCTGGCGCGGTGTCGGCGCAGGGGGACTTTACTGCCACGCTCCGGGTTCGGCGCGGAGTATGGCGCGGACGGTCTGCTCGTACTGCTGGTGATCGGTTCGGGCGCAGTGTTGGGCGATCCAGCGGGTCAGTTCGTCCGGGGTGTGGAGGGTGCCGGACTCGGAGCCGCAGTTGTGTTCCTCGCCGGTGACGCAGAGCGCCTCGTAGGTGGGCAGCGCCATGGGGTCGGCGCGGGTGGTCACGTGGTACTCGCGGAACCGGTAGCGCCCTCGCGCGCCGCTCTGGCCGGGTGCGCCGGTAGCCGTCTGGTCAGGCATCGTCGGCTGCTTCGTCCGGATCGGGGATGCGCCGGCCTCGGGAGTCGGCAACCCGGAGGGCGTCGGTGAGGGCTTCGCTCAGTCGGCGGGCGAGCCAGCGGTATTCGGTGCCCGAGACCGTCTTCGCGCCGGGGGCGAGGATGTCCCGGGCGTACGTCAGCAGCTCCTCACCCATGTCGAGCTGCACGGTTTCGATGCTGTCGGCGAGGCTGGTGAGGTAGCCCGTGCCATTGGTGCTGAGGTAGCAGGGTTTCCCCTCGGGCGTGGTCCACGGGAGCAGGCGGGGGCCTGCAATTCCCGAGGACGCGTCGTACAACTCCCTGCGACGCATGCGGTCCGCGTCACTCCTGGGCTGGCTCACCGTGCACCCCCGACCGGGTTCGCTGATTGGGACACGGTGACCGTACGTGCGTGACCAGTCGTCATTCCATGTGCACAGCAGGGCAGTTGGGGGGTGATCGAGCGCGAAGTGCCACGCTGCGTGGCAGCTATCCGACGACGCCCAGGTAGGCGGTCATCTCGCGCATCTCCGCGGTGAGGGTGCGCTTGCGCTTCTTCAGGATCTCCTGCATGGTCTCGGCGGCCATCCGCTGATGCCGCAGCCATTCCGGCGAGGCACGGCGGACTCCCGCCAGCTCGTCCATCGCGGCGGTGAGGTCACCGGTGCGGGCTTGGGCGCGGGCGACGTCCATGCGGTGGCGATTCCAGTTGTCGTCGCTGGGGCGTCCGGTGTTCTTCCACGCCTTGGGGGACATGGCGTCCTGGCTGGACTTGCGGACGACGGTGCGGGCGTCACCCAGGATCATGGCGTCTTCGACGTCCTTCATGCCGACGGTCAGCGGGCCGAAGGTGGTCCAGTGGCGGAAGAACGATCCGGTGTGCTCCCTGCCGACGGCGGCGGCTGCCGTGTTCGCCATGCGGTGGTAGTGGCGGGCTTCCTGGGGGCGGTTGTTGCGGCCTGCGGCAGCGGCGGCGCGCAGGGCCAGCCATCCCCAGGCGGCGCATTCGTCCGGGGTGGCCCGGGACAGCCTGGGCTCGATCAGGTCGGCGGTGCGGGCGGCGAGCTGTTCGGCCTCGTCCAGTCGTCCCTGGCGCAGGAGCAGCCAGCACATGCCGATCACGCCGGATGCGCCGGTGAGCTGCTCTCCGGCATGACGGGCGTCGGTGATAGCTCCGGACAGAGCGGTATAGGCGAGGTCGTACTGGCGTACCTGGGTCAGGTAGCGCCCGGCCAGCTGGAGGGTCTCGGCACGGGCCAGGACGGCCTGGCGGTGCTCTTCGCCGCTGTCGAAGAAGGCGACCGCGCTGTTGGCGTCCCGCAGGAGTGCGGGGAGTTGGGAGGCGACGCTCTTGTAGCTGTCGGAGTGGTACAGCAGTGCCCCGTCCTGCACGGCCCGGCGGAAACCACGGAGGTTGGGTTCCTCATCGGCCCGCTCGCCGGCCAGGTCGTCGGCGATCCCTACCGGCGGGGTGAGGGCGGCGCGGAGCTGGATCAGGTTGACCCGGTTCGCGTCCTCCGCGCGGCCGACCGGCTCGGGGGCGTCCGGTGCCAGCAGCGTCGCGGTGGTGACGCCCAGGGCGCGGGCGAGGACGTGCAGGGTCTCCATGCGGACGGTGCCGCCCTGCTCGACCTTGCGGACCGTGCCCGGAGAGATGCCTGCGGCGTGGGCCAGTTCCTCCTGGCTCAGCCCGGATCGGCGTCGGTACTTTCGGACGTTGTCGGCCAGTTCCGTAGTCATCGCGTTCACCACCTCCAGCGCCACGGTACGCCGGACGGGCGCAACAACCGGTGGCTATCGGGCAGATACCCACCCCGGAGCGATCACCCACCCCGACGCGGCATGCACCGCCGTCCTGCCGGGCCCCGGCAGTATCCGGGCCTGAGCGGCCGGGGTCCCTCGTCGGTCGGGCAGCTTCGCCGTGCCAGGGTTCCCCGGGGGCCGCCAAGGCTCACCTCGTGACGCGTGCGCTCGGCCTTGGCGGCCCCCGGGGGTTCCTGGTACGCCTCCGGTGACCGGGCGACGAGGGACCCCTCCCGCGACCTCGACCCCGCACCACGACGAAGCTGCACCCGCACTCGGGCCCCCTGCCCCTCAGAGAGAGAGCCGGGGTCTGGGGCAGCGCCCCAGGTGCTTCGCTGTGCTGGCTGTTGCGCGCCCGGACCGGCGGGGCCGTCGCCAGCGAGGCGGAGACAGGAGCGGGCGGCGGCCCCGCGGGGCCGGAGCGCGCGCGGGCCGCGCCAGCGGGCCGCCTTGATCAAGTAAAGAAACTCTGAACAGCTCGCCCCGTGCTGCGTGTCCTGCCACTGCGCCGGGTGCGGCCGGTTCAGCGGCGGCGTCTGCCTTCGTTCAGCCGGTCGTGCAGGCGCTGGGCCTTGGCGGCAGTCTCTTCTGGCGTGTAGTTACCGCTGAGGCGCTTACGTTGCTCCATGACGGCGCGCATGGCGTCGCGGTGGGCGGTGGCGTCTTCGAATTCGGTGCTGGCCCTGGTGAATCGTTCTTCGGCGGCGGCGAGTTCGGCGGCAACCTCGTCATCGCTCTTTCCGCTGAGCCGCACCGCTTCCTCGTCCGCACGGCGCTGCGCCGCCATTTCCTCCAGCCCCTCGTTGTAGCGCTTGAGGAACTGATCGCGCGGGCTGAGCTGGCGAACGAAGACGCCCCGGCCCTGCACGGAATAGATCAGCCCCTCCTCCTTGAGGACCCGCAGGGCGTTCTGTGCGGTGGAGTTGGCAATGCCGTACTGAGCTTGCAGGTCGCGGGCGGACGGGAGCTTGGCGCCCGGCGCAAGTCGGCCGTCCTGAATCTGCTTGCGGAGTTCGTCCGCAGTCCGCACGTACGGGGGGCGCGGATCGTCGGCAGGACTGTCGGCGGTCCGCCAACCGCGTCGGAGGTCGCCGAGACCGATGTACTCAGGATCGGACTCGCCAGGATCGACCCCGTCTTCCTCAACGGCGTCTGCCTTCGCTTCGGCGGGTGCCATCGGCTTCGGCACTCGGACGTAGCTGCCCCGGCCCAGGACCGAGTAGATCAGCCCCTCCTCCTTGAGCAGCCGCAGGGCGTTTTGGACCGTGGAGCTGGCGATGCCGAAGCGCTTCTGCAGCTCGCGCGCGGCGGGGAGCCGCTCGCCTGGGCGTAGCTCGCCGTCGTGGATGGCGGCGCGCAGGACGTCGGCGGCCTGGACGTACGGCGGCCGGGGGTCCTCTCCCAGGGGCAGCTTCATGGCACGAGGGTAGCGGCGTCGGCACTCGCGGCACACCCGGGCGTCCTCGGCGTTCCAGCCGTATCGGTGTATCGATACGAATCGAGTGTTGCGGGTGTAGCGGGTGTGCCGCTATGGTCATGGCGAGTCGATCAAGCGGCTCCATCGAACGAGGATGTGATGGCATGGCCATGACCCGTATCCGTGTTGCCCTGCTGCCGTCGGCGGTGTGCATCGCGGGCACCGACCCGGTACTGAAGATCAAGGACCAGCAGACCGGGGAGGTCGCCACCGACCGGGAGACCGGTGCGTCGCTGTACACGGTGACGGTGATGCTCATGGAGGACGGCCGGGCCGAGGTTCTGAAGATCACGGTCCCGGAGACCGGCCTGGCCGCTGGCCTCAAGCCGGGGGCGATGGTGCGGCCGGTGGAGCTGTTCGCCACCCCGTGGGCACGGATCTTCAACGGTCAGCTCTCCGACGGCGTCGCCTACCGCGCCGCCCGCCTGGAGCTGGTCACGGTGGAGGCGGCCCAGTGATCCGCTTCGAAAAGTCCGTGCCGGAGCGGGAGGTGACCCCGCTCCGGCACCTGCCGGGGACCGAGGGCAAGGCCACGTTCACCGTCTCGGCTGCGGTGCTCGATCTGCTCGGCCTGCGCCCGGAGCAGGCGGCCCGCCTGGACCTGGGGCACGTGCTCGGCCTGATACGCGAAGAGGGGGCGTGACGTGGAAGCCGTGACGAAGTACGCGCCGGATGCGCTGCTGGTCGCGATCGTGCTGGTCGGTGTGTGGCTGCTGGTGACGGTGGTGCGCTACGTGCGGGCCGACCGGGGCACACGGGTCAGCATGCGGCAGGCCGTCCGGGTCCGCTGGGGCTGGGTACGACTTGCGCGGATGGCCGGGCTGACGGTCACCGACAAAACCCCGGGCCTGCTCGCGCAGATCACCGCGTCCAAGGACGGTCCTGCCCCCGCGCCCCGGGTGCTGACTCCCCGGATCAAGGTGACGCCGGACCGGTTCGGCGTGATCGTCCGGGCGCGCACGCTGCCGCAGGTCGGACTGGAGGAGTACCAGAAGTCGGCGCGGTTCCTGGCGGACGCCTGGCGGTGCACGCGGGTCTCCGTACTGCCGGACGGCCCCGGACGGGTGCTGATCCGGGGCGTGCGTTCCGACCCCCTGACCACGCCGACCACGCACCGCCCCACCGGCTGCCCGCCCGCGGACCTGACGCGCTGGGAACTGGGCATCGACGAGTACGCCGCGAAGGTGTGCGTGTCCCTGGCCAACGTGCCCGGGGTGACGGTGGCCGGCGTCCCGGGTGCGGGCAAGACCTCGGGGGTCAACAAGTTCGTCTGCGACTTCGCACCCTCCCCGGCCGTGCAGATCGCGACTGCGGACGGGAAGGTGTCACGTGCCTCGGAGGGCGACTACGCCGACCTGGTCAAGCGGATGTTCGCCTTCTGCGGTGACGACCTGGACGAAGCGAACGCGCTGTTCAAGCGCCTGGTGGAGCTGCGCAAGCGGCGCTCGGCGACCATCCGTGACGTGCTGGGCGTGAAGAACATGTGGCACGTCGGCCCCTCTCCCCAGTGGCCGCTCACGGTCCTGATCATCGATGAGGCGCACACGTTCTTCCGCGAATACAAGGGCAGCGACGCCGAGCCGAAACGTCTGGCCGCGCTGACGGCGGAGAACGCCCGCCTGGTGGAGGACCTGGTCAAGAAGGGCCGCAGCGTCGGCATCCTGGTGATCCTGATCAGCCAGAAGACCACCGGCGACGCCCTCCCCACGTTTATCCGTGACGTGTGCCCCGTCGGGCTGTCGTTCGCGCAGAAGACGGTGGAAGCCGCGGTGGCCGCGCTGGGGGACGACATCCGTAACTGGCCCGACGCCAGCCCGGTGACCTTGCAGGACCCCGCCTACGTCGGCGTCGCAGTGATGGCGACGCAGGGCCGCCCTGGCTACACCCGCATCCGCACCCCCTACGTCGCCGACGCCGACGCCGCCCGCGTCGCCGAGGACACCTCGCACCTGACCGCTGACCCGGATCTGTGCCTGGACACTCTTCTCCGCTCGACCGGTCGGACGGCAATGCCCCTGTCCCCACTCACCAAGTGACGCCGAAAAGTACACGCCAGAAAGGAGTTTGAAGGCATGGCGGAGGAACGGTTTACCCGGCGCACCGTGACCGTGGTCATGGCGGTCATCACCGCGCTGGCCTTCGTCTTCTCCTTCGGCAACGTCTGGGCGCTCGCCCTGCGGCTCGGCGTCCCCCGCCCCATTGCGCCGCTGATCGCTCCCATGGTGGACATGTCCGTCGTCGGGCTCCTGGTCGCGCTGCGCTTCCTCGCCCTGCGCGGCGTCCCGAAGGCGGAGTTGCGGGCCGGTACCCGGCTGCTGCACCTGTGCGGGCTGCTCACCCTCGCGCTGAACACCGCCGAACCGCTGCTGACCGGACGCTACGGACGGGCCTGCCTGGACACCGTCGCTCCGCTCCTGCTCCTCGGCTGGGGCCACGTCGGCCCCGCCTTCCTCGCCCAGTTCCACACCCTCACCCGCCCCACCCCGCGTCTGGAGGCCGCCCCCACCCCTACCCCTGAGCCGGTGCCCGACGAAGCGCCCCCGCCCGAACCGGCACCCACGACGACCGTCCCGGCCTTCGTCACTGCCCCGGCCGAGGAACTGGAGCCTGCTCCGGCTCCGGCCGCCGTTCCACCGGTCGCCGTCGCCAAGACGGCTCGTCCCGCCCCCGGCCCGGCCCTGCCGGCCGCCCTGCTGGACGCGGCCCGGCGCATCGCGGACGCCCACCGCGCCGAGCACGGCTCACCGATCAGCGCCGCCCACCTGGGAACGCGTATGGGCGTCGCCCTGCCGGTGGCCACCGCCGCACTCGCTCAGCTCTGAGCCCCGGCCCTCACCGGCCGCATCCCCCTCGCTGAACCCACGCCCGCTCCCGGGGCTGGTTCGTCATGCCCCGAGCAACACCAACACGCCTCCCTGACGGTCTGGTTGCTGCTCGGGGCCCCACCCGAGCAGAAGGGACCCGCCCCGAATGGTCACCCTGGACCTGCACCACGTGGCAAGCCCCGCCGTACGGGACCTGCTCCACCTGGTCAACCACCCCGACTTCGACCGCGCACAGCAGCAGATCGAACACCTCGGCGGCTGCACCGAACCCGTCCGCCTGACCGGCCACAGCACCACCGTCGACACCACGACCGGTGAGGTGCTGCGCTCCTACACCTCCTCCGACGAGCCCACGGGAAGCCTGCTCACCGCGTGCGGTAACCGCCGAGCCTCCCGCTGCCCGGCCTGCTCCCGCCTCTACGCCGCCGACACCTACCACCTCATCCGCGCCGGCCTCTCCGGCGGCAAGAACGTGCCCGACACCGTCCGCACCCACCCCCGCGTCTTCGTCACCCTCACCCCGCCATCCTTCGGCCCCGTCCACAACCGCCTCACCACCCCCGGCGGCGACATCCGGCCCTGCCGCTGCCGCAAGCTCCACGAACTTAACGACGCCCTGATCGGGACGCCGCTGAACCCCGCGACGTACGACTACGAAGGCGCGGTCTTGTTCAACGCCTACGCCTCCACGCTGTGGGCCCGCTTCACCACCTACCTGCGCCGCGAGATCGCCGCCGGGCTCGGCATGACCCAGAAGGCGGCCCGCGCGGTCCTGCGGGTGTCCTTCGCCAAGGTCGCCGAGTACCAGCAGCGCGGTCTGGTCCACTTCCACGCCGTCATCCGACTCGACGGCCCGGACGGCAGCAGCCAGCCCCCGCCGCCGTACGCCACCGTCGCCGTACTCACCAAGGCCGCCCGCGCCGCCGCCGCGCGGGTCCGCGTCACGGTCGCCTCGGATGCGGTCGGGGAACGCGAACTCGGCTGGGGCGAACAGTTCGACGTGCGCGAGATCGCCTCCTTCGGCACCGACGCCGAACTCACCGACCAGGCCGTGGCCGCCTACGTGGCGAAATACGCCACCAAGTCCGCCGACGCCTCCGGCACCCTCGACGGCGCCCTGTTCTGCCGCCCCTGCCAGGGACGCGGCGCCACCGTCCTCCCCCACGGGACCCCGCTCCCGTGCACCGCCTGCGGCGGCACCGGGCAGGCCCGGCCGTTGCCCCGGCTCGCCGTCGCCCGGCACGTGCGGCAGATGATCCGCACCTGCTGGGAGCTGGGAAAGCTGCCGGAGTTCGCCGATCTCAAGCTCTGGAAGTGGGCGCACATGCTCGGCTTCCGGGGCCACTTCTCCACCAAGTCCCGCCGCTACTCCACCACCCTCGGCGCGCTGCGCGACGCCCGCCGCGCCTGGCGCACCGAACAGGCCCGCACCCACACCGGCCTGCCCGAGCCGGACCCGACAACCACGCTCGTCGTCGGTCGGTGGGACTACCTGGGCTCGGGCTACAGCCCCGGCGCCGCGCTCCTCGCGGCCGGCGTGTGGCACCGCAAGGAACTGGAACGGCAGTTCATCGCGGAAGGGGGCTGCTGATGATCTCGCCCCCGCCCACCGTCCTCCGCACAGAGGCGGCACCGGCGCTGGATCTGCTCACGGTGCCCCAGGTGATGGCCCGCCTCCAGCTCGGCCGCTCCGCCGTCTACGACCTGCTCCGCACCGGCCAGCTCACCTCGATCACCCTCGGCCGCGCCCGCCGCATCCCCACCCACGCCCTCACCGACTTCATCCGCACCCGACTCGAACAGGAAGCCGCTTGATGACCACACCCCGCGATACCCCCGCCTCCCGGCGCGTCCGCGCCAACGGCGACGGCACCGTCTACCAGCGCAAGGACAGCCGCTGGGAGGCCGCCGGATACGTCCTCGCCCCCGGCAACACCCGCCGCCGCGTCCGCGTCTACGGCACCACCCGCAAGGAAGCCCTAGCCAAGCTCACCGAAAAGATCGCCAACAGCAACCGCGGCCTCCCCATCCCGTCCGCTCAGGGCAGCCTGGCCGCGTACCTGACGTACTGGCTGGAGGCCGTTGCCGTCCACCACCTCCGCGAGAACACCCACACCCGCTACTCCGCCTGCGTGAACAACTACCTCATCCCCGGTCTGGGCAAGAAGAAGCTCACCAAGCTCACCGCCAAGGACGTCCGCACCTGGCTCAACCAACTCCGCACCACCTGCCAGTGCTGTGCCCGCAACATCGACGCCGGCCGCGATCAACCCCGTTGCTGCGCCACCGGAACATGCTGCTCCAAGCGGCTCTCGCCGCTGACGCTGACCTACATCCACTCCGTCCTCAAGTCCGCCCTGGAACACGCCGTGCGCGAGGAGGAGATCCCGCGCAACGTCGCCCGCAACGTCCGCACCGGCACGCCTCGGCCCCGACGCTTCGAACCACTCACCGCTGAAGAAGCCCGCCAGTTCCTCTCCGCCGCGAACGAACACCGGCTGCACGCCCTGTTCGAACTCGCTCTCCACACCGGGCTCCGCAAGGGTGAACTCCTCGGTCTCCGCTGGGAAGATCTCAACCTCGACCAGGGCACCGCTGCCATCCGCCGAACATTGCAGCGCACCAACACAGACGGCCTCACCGCTTTGCCAACCAAGACTCGGGCCTCCGAGCGCCGCATCGCCCTCCCTGACCGCTGCATCCAGTCGCTGAAGCACCGCCACGAAGAGCAGCAGCGCGACCGTGACACGGCGGGCGCCGAGTGGCAGCACAACGGGTACGTGTTCACCACGTCGCAGGGAAGAGCGATCGACCCGACCAACCTCACCCGGACCTTCACCACACTCCTCCGTAAGGCCGGCCTCCGCCGCATCCGCTTCCACGACCTCAGACACTCCACCGCCACCCTGCTCCTGGAACAGGGCGTCGAACTCGTCGTGATCAAGGAACTCCTCGGCCACGCCCACATCGGCGTCACCGCCACCGTCTACGCCCATGTGCGACTCCGCCTCCAGCGCCAGGCCATAGACACCCTCGGCACCGCCCTTGACATCCCTGGCAGCAACGAGTCGACCCGCGACAACGGCGATGACCCGCCGCTGTGCGGAGCCACCGTCCACTGACGTTGCCGTCAACTACTGCCGTCACTCACCGCAGAAGCCCCGCCAGACACACCTGGCGGGGCTTCAATTTTGCTACTGCTATCCAACACGTGGATTGCAGGATCGGGCCGTGAGGCTACACCTCACCCTCCAGCCAACGATCGAATGGTGCGGCCTCCGACAGGTCGAACTTAATCGCCTTCAACCCCCGTGCGAAGTCTTCGGCCAATTTCGAGAGCATCGCGACTAGCTCACTTTGCGCAATGCTCTCGAACTCTGGGTTTGGAACCCAATTGGTCCGCGACTCGCAGTGAATCATCACCAGGTCCTCGCTTGGACGGAAGGTCAAAGTCCTCTCGATACCCTGCGAGTAAAGATCCACCTCGACTTCGCGACGTTCACGCACACTCGCCATCAGCGACGGGAACTGCTCCATGAAGGCAGACAAGTCATACCCGACATCGAGCGGCCACTCATCGTTCCCGAAACCGCCAATGTGGAATCTGCTGCCTCCAGCATCGGAGAGGGCGCTACACGCCTCCATGACGAGGGTTTCGTAATCGTCACCCGGCTCCAGACTCGCTAGAGCAGGAGCCGCAGCACCAGACTGCACGGCCGGATTGAACGACACAGAGAAGCTCATCTCTCCAGCCTCCTAGTTCGGGCCAATAATCGGGAATCCCGTCTTGTACAGTCCATTTGGACTCGGGACGATGGTAGCTGCCCGCGCTTGGACGATACTCCCATCCGGCATGATTACCTGCCCCAAGCCATCCGGAATGCGCACCGACCTGGGACCGGCCCCTTCGACATGGAGTCCCTTCAAGAACCCTGCAGCGCCGTCATTATCCAGCCATTGACCCTGCTGATTCCCGGTACTACGAGCGCGATCGGTCAGAGCCTTCGTGTTCTTCGCTCCGGCACCATGAGTCTTGAATGTGTGCCCCCACGTCTTCACGCTATTGGCGGCCCAATTTGTGCAGTTGCTGTTGTGAACGAGTACCGGCGTCTCGCCCGCCAGCACATAGTACGTGTGGAGGTCGTCCACGGTCAGGTTGTACGTGCGCGCATGCTTGGTGAAGGGGCGGTTCGCCGTCACGATGACGGTGGCCCCGTCGTCGGTGAGCAGGGTCATGGCTGGCTGCAGTTCGCCCGCTTCGACCCAGCGATTCTCCGAGGGGGACCAGAAGGGGTGTTCGTGCGTTGCCGTGAGCTTTTCGACGCCTCTGTCTGTGGCGACAGACAGAGTGTTGAAGTGCTTGTCGTCCTCGGTGACGATGAGGCGGGTCACCTCTCGGGAACCTGCCTCGCCTGTTTCCGGGTCCGTGGCCTGCACTTTGTCACCGAGTTTGACTCGCTCGATGTCTTTGGTGGTTCCGTCTGCCATAAGTACGTCGGTGCCGGCCAAGAAGCATTTGCAGCCCGTTGGTGTCTTCTTCTTGACGGCGTCTATGGCATCGTCGGCCTTCCTGAGCTTGAGCAGCTTGAAACTTTTGGTGAGGGGAGTGGGAATGTCGCCCAGGGCCGAAGCGCAGTCGAGTGTCAGTCCGGGGGCAGCGGCACAGTTCTTCCATGCCTCGACGTCCGGCAGAGCGAGCTCGGCGACGACTCCCAAGAGGGCCCACGCTGAGCCGCCAGCGTCATCCCCTGAATAGGCTTCGGGCACAGGAGGCGGGCCGGGATTCGGTGGCGGTGTCGGTTCTGTGCTGCTGGTGCTGCCAGTTCCGCCGCCACCGCCGCCACCGCCGCCACCGCCACCGCCACCGCCACCGCCACCGCCACCGCCACCGCCACCGCCACCACTGTTACTGCCACCGCTGTACGTGACTCCCGGGTCGAGCGGGAATGAGGGATCGGGCTTTCCTTCCCTGCCACTGCCTGACGTGCTGCTCTGGTGGCAGCGGCCATTGCCGGGGTCCTCACACATGCCGGTGGGATCGGAGGTCGTGGCAGGGTGCTGGTTGGCGTAGGAGTAGCCGTTGAGGGACTGGTGCTGTCCGGGCATGAGGAGGGGATCGACGCTGAGGAACTGGCCGATTGCGGGGTCGTATTCGCGGGCGCCGATATGGGTGAGGCCGGTGGTGGTGTCGGCGGGTTTGCCGAGGAATCCCTTGTCGTCGGGCCACGTGGTGGGACTGGTTCCGCGCGGGGCTCCGAAGGGAGTGGTATAGCGCTTGGTGACAGCCTGTGAAGTGTCGGCGCTGATGGCGAGGCTGGAGGTGCCGTGGTGGTCGCCGGCCAGGAAGGAGAGTTTGCTCGTCCCGGTTTCATTGGTGCGGACGGCTACGGTCAGGTCGCCGGAGGCGTAGTAGCGCTGGGCCCACGTGGTGTTGTTGGCCTTGAGGTGGAGTTCGGTGGCCCCGGCATACAGGACGCGCTCGCCGTTCTCCGTGGTGCGGATGAGCAGGGTGCCGTCGGCGTCGTAGAGGTAGTTGGTAGTGGTGTCGGCCTCGGTGACGCCGGTGAGCTGGCCTTCTGTGGACCAGTCGAGGACCTGGGTGGACGTTTTGCCCGGCCGCCGGATGGTGTTTCCGGTCTGGTCATACGTGTAGGTCTGGTCAGGGTTGACGCAGTCGGCCTTGGTGCTGGTGGCCATAAGGGTGTGCGGCTGGGTGCCGGTGTAGCAGTAGGTCGCCTTGGTGTTGCCCGTTGTTTTGTGCTGGGTTTCGGTGCCGCGCTGGCCCGCGGTGGTGTAGGTGTAGCTGGTCCGGTAGGGGGCGGGTCCGGACAAGCTGCCCGTACTGGGTGCGTCGGCGCAGTTTTGTGAGGTGGGGGTCCAGGCTTCGGTCAGGCGGCGGTGGCCGTCGTAGGTGAAGCACTGGGTTTCGGCCTGGCTGGTGCCGCCGAGAGTGGCGGGGTCGGCGATGGCGGTGACATTGCCCGCGTCGTCGAAGGTGTAGTTGAGGTCCTGCAGCATGTACGGGTGGGTCTGGTCCGTGACGTGGCTGCGGGTGAGGCGCCCAGTGCCTTCTTCGTAGGTGTTGGTGATGTACGACTTCTTGAAGTCCGCTGTGTTACCCGTGCCGAGGGTGAGCTGCCGGGGCTGGCCGAGGGCGGAGTAGTCGGTGTCCAGGAGGTATGCGCCGACTGACGTGACGTGGCCGAGACCGTTGTATCCGTAGTCGATGATCTCGGACGACAGGCCGCCCAGCGCTGGCTCTTCGGTGTTCTGCAGCGTGCCGTCGATGTTGTAGTGGCTGGTGTACTCCAATGCTGTCGGCGTTCCAGCTGCTACGAACGGGTCGGTGGCTGGAAGTCGGAGTTGGGTGGCGACCGGGCGGGAGAGGCTGTCATAGGCGGTGATGGCCTTGGTGTATGCCTGGCCGTTCTTTCCGCCGATGTAGCGGGTGGATGTGCTGGGCAGTCCCTTGAGGACGGTGTCGTAGGTGCGGGCGGTCAGCTGGTTGGCGTTCGTCTGCGATCCGGACCAGGTTCCGGTGGCGCGGCCGAGTTCGTCATAGGCGGTTACTACGCTCTTGCCGCGGGCGTCGGTGGCCTTGACTGCCTGGTCGAGCACGTTGTAGGTGGTGGTGACCGTGCCCTTGTCGGGATCGCCCGCACTGACCTGGCGACCGAACAGGTCGTAGCCGTAGGTCCACTTGGCGCCGTCGGGCCCCGTGACGGACGTCTGCTGGTCGTCTAGCCCGTAGGTGAACTTGACCGATGAGTAACTGACGCCCAGGCCCGAGCCATAGGCGGTGTCGTCAGGGGATGTGCCGGCGTATTCGCGGGTCTCGACGGTACGGCCGCGTATGTCGGCGATGGTCCTCTGAGCGGTCCCGCCCTTGACCGCGGTGGTGGCGGAGGAGTCGCCGGTGTAGCTGGTGGAGGTCGACCATTTCTTGACGCCGTAGACGTACAGGCTGCTGGTGGTGGCGCGTTCCGCCCCGTCGAAGACCGTTACGGTCTGCACGGGCGCCTCGCCGTATTCGGCACGGGTGTAGGTGCCGTTGGGTGTGTCCGTGGTGTCGAAGATGTCGGCGTAGGTCTCATACGCCAGCCCGCGGGTGTCGTAGCGGGTGTCGGTGAGAAGGCGGCCGCCCTGCGGGGTCGGAGACTGGGTCTGCAAGGGGCGCAGGAGTGAGTCGTAGAGGGTGTAGCTGGTGTTGTAGGTGTCGCCGTCCTTCTTCAGGGCTGATGTCGATACCCAGGAAGGGCTGGTGGCGCTGAGGTGGTATTTGAAGGTGGTGTTGGCGCTGTATCCGGCGTCGCGGCTGCGGTTGGGCTGCCAGACCGCGGTGAGTCGTCCGAGCGCGTCGTAGGTCTGTTCGGTCTTCTTCAGATTCGCGTCGTAGATGCGCAGAGGCTGGCCGCGCCTCGGATCGAGGAACTGGGTGGTGTTGAAGCCCTTGGAGTCGGTCGTGATGAGTTTGCTCAGGGGGCCCGCGGTGGTGGGCGTGTAGGTGCTGGCGGTGGTTTTGCCGTCGGCGTTGGTGACGGTGAGGGTGCGGCCCAGAACGTCGTAGCTGGTGGTGGACAGGGTCTGCCAGCCGGATGGCAGGCGTTGGCCGTCTGTGTTGGCGGTTGCCGGGTAGCCGGTGGCTCGGCCGGTCCAGGTCGCCTCCGCCCGCGTGGGTGTCTGAGCTGCCGTCCAGGTGGTTGCCTGAGGGGCGTCGTAGACGGTGGCCGTGTCGGAGAGAACGTCGCCACGGGTGGCCGAGGTCGTTGGCAGGCTCAGGGAGGTGTCGGTGACCGAGCAGGAACGGCCGACGACGCGGACGCGGGAAGGCAGGGCGGTGATGCCGGCTGTGGTGTTGCGCGCGTACCAGGTGCGGGTGCAGGTCTGGTCTGTGGTGAGGCCGAGTTGGCCGGAGTCGTCGACGGTGTCGGCCATGCCGTAGTCGTCGAAAGTCGTGGTGAGTGCTCGCGTCCGCCAGGTGGACGTGGCGGTGAGGTAGGTGTGGGTGGTGGTCTTCCGCGTCCGGACGAACCGAGCCACATGGTCATCGGCGTCGGGGGCACTCTGTCGGGCCGTGTCCTTGGACCACGGATCATTGACCGTGACGGTGATGGGTGTGGCGCCGTTGTAGGTGACCTGCTCACGTAGCTGGCCCGCGAACTGGTCGCTGTCGTTGAGGCCGGCGATGGCGAGGTCCGGGGCGGACAGCGGTGCCACGGTGACCTGGCGGGTGGTGCCGTCCTTGTTCCGGTCACCGTCCATGCCCTGCATGTAGAGCGAGATCGTCTTGGTCTGAGTCCTGTCCGCTGCGCCGCCGCGGACGGTGACCTGCCGGTAGCCACGCCACTGTGACCAGGTCCGTTCGTCCTTGGGTGTGAAGGGATCGTCGCCGTAGTGCCAGGCCGCGCCCGCGTAGGAGTAGGAGTGCTCGACGGTCTCGTTCTTTCCGGCCGGGTCGGAGACAACAACCGCGAGGACCCGGTACTTGTGGAACCAGTCCACCGACGCGTTCTCGGCGCCGTTGATGTTCCAGTACTGCGGATAACACGAGCGCGTGTTGGTGTCCTCCGGCTTGCCCGTCACCTCACCGCGCACGCATTCCGGAGAGGACAGTGTCACCGTGGTGATCGCGCCGGTCTCGGACGTGAGGGTGGAAAGGCGGGGACGGGTCAACGGCAGGATGTCGTCCGTGGCATCCACCCGGTTGGGCCGCATCTGGTAGGTGAACGAGATGGGGTTCAGCGCGATGTCACTGTCCACCGAACCTGTGCGGCGCAGAGACGTGAGGGTCAGTACCTGATCGGAGGTGTCACCAATGTCTCCGCCGTCCAGGTACTCCTGACTCAGAGCCCAGGAGTCCACCGGCTCGTACGTCGAAGAAGCGGCAGACCAGGAGGACGTGCTGATCCCGGACAGTCGCTTACGCGTGAAGAACGAAGGGCCCGTAGCGTTGCAGTCGTCGTCACCGCTGGAGCAGATCGCGTCGAAGGGAACGTCAGGCCAGTTCTCGGAGGTGTCCTTGGTGAGGGACGAGCAGTCCGCGGCCGTGCAGCGCTCCGCGTAGTTGAAGGCGACCTTCGCGTCGGCGTCGTCCGTGAACAACGCCCCTTTGCGCAGGCCGTACTTGATCTCCTTCAGGTAGCCGCCGCGCGTATAGGAAGCGTTGGCCGTCGTCGATTTGTTCTTCTTGTAGTAGTTCGATTCCTTGGTGTACCAGTACGTGGCGGCGTTGCCATGGGTGTCTTCGACGTAGTCGAGGTTCCACCGCCATGCCTGCGTGAGGGAGCGATCCGCGAACGCGGTGCCCTTGCTGTAGCCGGGTTCACCGGGGTCGTCACCGTAAACCGGCACCGTCCACGTCGAGTTGGTCCGCTGGTCCGTCGCGCCGTCCAGCTTGTTCAGGCCGAAGACGTACTTGGTGCCATCGCCGGTGATGACCGTCCAGTTCTCGCCGTCGTCGTCGCCGTTGTCGGCGCCTGTGGAACGGATCACCTGCGAGGCGTCATCGTTCTCCAGACGCCAAGTGTTACCAGAGGCACTTTCTTTGACGAGCCGGTCCGCCTTGCCGTCCAGCACAAGGCGGGCGTTGTCGTACTTCCAGCACCGATCGAAGACATCGTCTTGGCCATCGTCGTCACAGGAGCCATAGCTACGCTCGATGTAGGAATCGCTCAGCGTGAACCCTTCGCCTACCGACGTGGCCTGGTTGTTCGTCGTGGCCGTGCGGCCGTCGATGCTGCCCGAGTCGTAGGACAGTCCCAGACTGGGCGTCGGTCCGGCCGCGGCGGGAGGCAGGGCGAAATCATAGGACCAGGTGAAGGAGCCTGAGCTGCCGCCCGCCTGCCAGGAGGAAGATGCCGACAGCTCGGTCGCCGAGTAGTTCCCACTGCCTGAGGGCGAAGCGCCCGCACCGGATGCCGTTGCCGTGACGGCGAACACCGCCATCCCCGTTGACGCGGTGTCAGTCAATTGTGGGGATATGGCGCGGCTGGTACCGGTCAGCCGTACCGAGGCGGTGACCGTCTGCTCGATGGCACGGTTGTCGGACTTCAAGGCCGTGGGTGTGCGACAGCCGTCTTCCTCCGGTGTCGTCAGCACGCAGGCGGGGAGCTGTACCAACCCGAGGCGAGCGGCCCAGCCGCCGCCGACGGCTGAGGCGAAACCGCTGTAATCGACACTGAGCTCCGCCTCCCCCGTGTTATCTGCTACCGCGGTCAGCAGAACACCCGTGACGCCGGCTCTCTTCGCGGCCTTCTGATCGAGGACCGTGATCCGGGCCGTGGTGCCGGCATCGGCACCACGTTTACCTCCAGCCGCCGTCACGCTGACCGGCAGGCCGCCAGGCGTGGCCCGGGTGTCCTTCTTTCCATTCAGCTCGATGACCGCGTTGCCCGGTTTCGGCCAGGTCACCCGCTGCTCGGCCAGGGCCTTCTGCGCCTGACCGACGTTGGCGTTCTTCTCCTTGGCAACCTTCTCACGGGCCTTCTTCGCTCCCGGCTCATCTACCTCCTCGACCTTGCTCACCCGCTGCGTGGGCAGCGCAGACCGTCCCAGGCCGCCCTTGTCCTGAGGTTGGGCCTGGGCGATCGGCGTCAGCCCCAGCGGCACCGCGAGGGCCAGTGACAGGGCTGACACCAACACCCGGCTGGAACTCCGCCGCACTGCGCCACGTCTTTTTGAGATGCCTATACCAAAAGCCATCAGTAGCCCACCCAGTCGCAAAAAAGGAGAGAGTTCACAACGTCGATTCACGCAGCCTGGACCGCGGCAGTGCGGGCGGCTCCGCAAGTCCGGCCGCCCGCACCCTCTACTTGTCAGTCGCCCACGCGGTAGTCGATCTGCTCACCGCTGGCCATCGCCCCGGCCCACAAACGGACTTCCGCCACCCGGGCTGGCAGGTAGTGCTGCCAGGTGCCGTTGGTGAAGCCCCTGCCGACGGCGAAGTCACCACTGCCGAGCTCGACGGTGTACGCCTTCGCGTCGTCGTTCTGGTTATGGCCCAGGTAGAGGCTGATCTTCCCTTCCAGCGAGTCGTAGATGCCGGTCAACCGGACGGGGCTGTCCAGTGCGGCGGTCTCGTCGGACACGACGGAGGAGAACGTGCCATCCGCGTTCAGGCGCCCGAAGTGCCACGTTCCGACGGGTTCGGTGCGCTCTTCCAGCGTCTCCTCGTCCAGCACGGTCTCCTTGCCGGTCAGCTCATACCACAGGCCCCATGCGGAGCCGTCCGCTGTTCGCTGGCCCAGTACCTGTCCGGTGTATCCGATGTTCTTGGCGGCGAGTTTCGCACCGTCCAGCTCCACCAGACTCGAGACGGTGAAGGAGGAATGGTCGTTCACCAGAGGGCCCGCGGCCGTGGCAGCGTCATCGACCCCGTCCAGCACCATCACGTCGTCGTCGATCGAGGCCGCGCCCGTCAGGGTCAGGGTCTTCCCGTAACCAGAAGTGGTATCGACGAGCTTGGTGCCACTGCCCTGTGCGGGGGACCAGTCGGCTACGAGTTCCGCGCCCGCGAAATCCTCGGACGTCAGCAGTCTCGCCTCGTCCCGGATCTCCTCATGGGTCAGAACGCGCTGCCACACAGCCACCTCATCGATCGACCCCGGGAAGTAGTACGTGTAGCCGCTGCTGGTCTGGCGCCGTCCGATCTGCAACGGGGTGTCGGACGACCACGACACTGCCGGAGTGACCTCGCTGCCCTGCAGCCGGCCGTCGACGTAAAACTTCAGTTCCTCGCTGGCCGGGTCGTAAGTTCCGGCGAGATGCGTCCACACGCCGGTCTGGGCCGCAAAAGCAGACTGCTGGCCGGTGAAACCGCTTCCGTCAGCTTCGAGGACACCGAAGAACCAGGTCTTCAACTGACTCGAGTACCAGAAGGCGAACGGATTACCGCCCGGGCCATGCTGGGATAGGACGCTGGCATAGTCGTCGGTACTGTCCAGCCGTACCCAAGCGGAGAGAGTGTAGGCCGAACGGGTCTCCAGCACAGGCGCGTTCGTGGCCGCGTAGCCGGTGGCGCCATTCAGGGACAAGCCCTTGTCGGTGATGGCGTTTTCCAGCGGCTGCGACTGGGCGTCGTGGGTGATAAGACCGCGGCGGCCGCGGTCATCGCGCACCGCGTTGCCTCCCAGGGCAGCGTCCTGCCTGCCGTCAGCAGCCGCAGCGTCCACCGCTGCCCCACCGGCCTCGTCGAAATGCCATCGGCCGACCGGTCCCGCACCGGTGGCGACCAGGAAATCCACCGCGTTCTGTGCACCCCACCGTCCCACGATGTCCTTGGCCCGCACGTACACGCTGAAAGTTCCGGACTTTGCCGGGGTGATGCTCGCCGTCACGGCCGAACCGCTGACCGCGGACGACCAAGCGGCCCCGCCGGACAGTCTGTACTGGTAGGCGACGTTATTCGCATCCCCCGTGGCCGGGGCGAAGGTGAACGCGGCCTTCTGGCCCGGTCCGCCCTTCGCCTGGCAGTTGTTGGTCGTGCACTCCGTATACGGGGAGCCAATCGTGATCTTGGGTGGTTTCGGCGCGGTCGGATCGACCTTGAAGAAGCACCATCCGGTCGTCGACGCGTTCGACGGGCCGGGCAACTGGCTGTCGCCGCTGTTGTAGTAGGACCGGGTCCATGACCGGTAGCGATACAGCGGTCCCTCCGCCAATGTCGGGGCCGATGCCGTGAGTTTTACGTTGTCCCCGACATAGCCGCTGGTCGGCCGCTCCATCTCGGCGAACGCACTCCCCCACGTACCGTCCGACGCCTTCTTGTCCACACTCATCGCGACCCGCAGCTGCGCGCCGCTCTCCCCGCCCCCGGCAGTCTGCGGGGTGGACGTCAAAGACGGCGTCGGGTCGGAGACAATCGCCGGGTCGGACTCACTCGTCTCGCACACCGTGCCCGAACCCGTCACCAGACCGATCCCCGTGGGCTTCGCGGGCAACCCGACGAAGTCCACCGCGAGCACGGCATCGTTCTTGAACCGCTTCCACGCACTGGTGTCCGACTCGTCATGCGCCTTGATCATCAGCGTGAGACGGGCAAACTTCCCCGCCGCGAAACTCTGCACGGTCGGAGTGAGATTCTCGTTGGTCTCATCCGGGTTGTCATTGAACTCGATCGGCGCATCCGGCGAGTCCGGGTCACACAACGACCCGCGGCCGGCAGAAACATTCCGGTCCCCCATCGTGTCCCAGCCGCCCTGCGGACGCGATGTCCACGTGGTGGAGGAGGAGATGTTGTCCGGAGTCCTCACCAAATCCACCCAGCGCGGATCACACTGGAACGCCCATGGCTCGGTCACCCGGAACGTGGCATCCAGGACCTTCTTGCCCTTCAGACTCACCGGCGAGAACTCGAAGTACAGCCGCTGCACGTAGCCAGGACCGCAGTAGTAGCCACTCCAGGTACCGCACTCGCCCGCGCCCTTGCCCAGGCCGTCATCGCCGTTGCCCCAGCCGTAGGACTCGTAGCCGTCACTGCGCAGCAGGGTCCGCTCCGACTCACTCCAGGTGACGGTCGGGTCGATGTACAGAGGAAAAGCCGACTCGTGAGTCCCGGACAGCATGTCCGCGTCGGGCACGACCGACAGCGCGTCGCCAGTGACCCTCACATCCACACCGGTAACGGTGTCACCAGGTCCCGGCTCCATCTCCTGGGACGAGGCGGCGCCGCTCCCGGCAATATCGGATCCCTCCGCCGCACTCATGACCGAAGTTCCCCTTGAGGAAGCGGCGGCCGGCGGTTCGGCGAGGGCGCTTGTCGAGTCCCACATCTGCGCTGGCGGAGCACGGAAGACACGGTTGCCGTCGTCGTCGACGGCAATGAGGTTGCCCGCCTTCTCCGTGAGGATGTCCAGGCCGTTGGCCTTCAAGGAGTAGTCGATCTTTTTCAGCTCCTCGGAGGCGGCCGCCTCCGGTGTCTTGACCACCAGCACATGCTGGAAGCCCTCCACCGAGGCCGCGACTTTCAGGTCGACGCCCGGGAGAACCTCTGGATACAGGGCGCTTTCACCGTTCAGTTCCGGCGTGGGCAGAGTGCCGGGCCAGCCCAGCTGAAGTGACCGTCCCCGTTCAGAGATCTTCACCAGAGGCTGGCTCGTCCCACCCCCGGAGAACGCCATCTCCACGGCGGCGGCCTTCGGTGCGACCGCTCCATCCGGACGTACCTCCAAGGTGGCGTCGGGCGCCTGCCAGCTTCCACCGGGCGCTCTGACCCGGACCGGAACAGCGGACTCTTCCAAGGTGAATGTGAAGCCGTCCGGGTTCGCGAACACCGTGGTGCTCTCAGAGCGTTCCCCGATGACTTCCACACGGTCTCCGGACGCCTGCGCCTGAACCAGGGCCTGCTGGCCCTCACTCAACTCAGCGACATCGGCCTGAGAAGCGGACCCCTCGGCCCACGCCGGCACGGTCGGCCAGATCACCGTCGAGACCAGAACCGATGCCGTCACAGCCACAGCCCCCGCGGTACCGAGTCCACGCCATTTTCGGGCACGCGGAAATCCCCACACCGACCGCACAGCCCCCACCCCGCTCTTACGAAATATTCACAAGCAGGCAGAGTCAACGCCACCTGCTCCACCTCCGTCAAGAGCGCCCGGCACGGAAAATCTGGAGAAGAAACCATCCTTGAGCTGCGCAAATAAGCACGGACACGGTCAATGACAACCTGTCATACCCACCCAAGCCGGAAGATGGAGTACACGCCCACCCTGTGATGACGTGCGAGCCCCCTCGCCAGGGGACGGCGGCTCGCTTCCACGAGGGCGCGGAACACGCAGCCGGGCCATCACCTGTGTGAAAGCGGGTGCGTCGCCGGCCTGGCCGGCGGTCGTGGAAGGCAAGAAGCCGACAGTGACCGTCGGCAGCAAGGTGGATCTTCGTCGTCAGTCCGCCGCGGGACCGGCCGATGGCGTGGTCGCCCGGCTCGCCGGCCGGGCCCCTTTTCGCGGGCCCCGGCCGCGTGCTGGTGGGCGCGCACGATCGTGGAGTCCACCGAGACGGCCCAGTTGAGATCC
Source organism: Streptomyces sp. L-9-10 (assembly GCF_004151105.1). Classification (GTDB taxonomy): domain Bacteria; phylum Actinomycetota; class Actinomycetes; order Streptomycetales; family Streptomycetaceae; genus Streptomyces. Next base: position 353,115 of record NZ_PHRF01000041.1, on the reverse strand, counting down.
TCGTCGGCATCCGCCGGGCCGATCAGCGCAGTGAACACGCACTCCCAAGTGCCGTCGACGGCCCACATCCGCAGCCGGTTGTAGATGCCCCGCCAGTTACCGAATCTCTCCGGCAGGTGCACCCACTGCGTTCCGGTCTGGAATGTGAAGGCCATCGCGTCGATCACCTCACGGTGATCCCGCCACCGGCCACCCCGACGTGGCGTCCATTCAGGAAGCAACAGTTCGATCCGCGCCCACTGCGCATCAGCCAACGGCACATCCGGACCAACAATCAGATGATCTGAACGAAACGGCCTAGACCGCGTCCGCGAGCGCCAGCGCGTGCAGTTGCTCGGGCGGCCCCGGCCTGGCGTAGTACCAGCCCTGGGCGGTGTCGCAGCCGAGCCGCCGCAGATGCTCCGCCTGCGCCCCGGTCTCCACCCCTTCCACCGTCACGGCCAGTTCCAGGCTGTGCGCGAGCGCGACGATACCCTCGACGATCTTCAGATCGACCGGGTCCGCCGGATGCTGCTGCATGCCCTGGGTGAAGGAACGGTCCAGTTTGAGGACGCTCACCGGCAGCCTGCGCAGATTCGCCAGGTTCGAGTAGCCGGTGCCGAAGTCGTCGAGCGCGATGTCCACGCCCATCTCGGCGAGCTGGCGCAGCGGCTTGAGCAGATCCTCGTCCGCGCCGATCAGCGCCGACTCGGTGACCTCCAGGCAGAGCGCGCCCGGCGGGAGACCGATCCGCTCCAGCACCTCCACCGTGTCGGCGACGAGCCCGGGGTGGTGCAGCTGGGTCGGCGAGAGGTTCACATTGATCCGCAGCGGTCCGCCGGGCGTGCCCTCGGGCAGCTGGCTCTGCCAGAACATGGCCTGCCGTACGGACTGTTCCAGCACCCAGCGGCCGAGCGGCACGATCAGTCCGGTGTGCTCGGCGAGCGGGATGAACCGGTCGGGGCCGAGGACGCCGTGCTGCGGATGGGACCAGCGGACCAGCGCCTCCGCGCCGTGCACCGATCCGTCGTCCAGGTGCACGAGCGGCTGGTACTCGATGAAGAACTCACCGCGCTCCAGGGCCGCGGGCAGCGCCGTGGTCAGTCCGTGCCGGGTGATGGCGCGGGCGTCGGCCTCCGGGTCGGCCACCTCGTACCGGTTGCCGCCCGCGGCCTTGGCCCGGTACATGGTGATGTCCGCGCTGCGCAGCACCTCCGCGGGGCTCCGCCCGGCGGAGGGCCCCTCCACGATGCCGATGCTGCCCCGGACCGTGAACTCCCGTCCTTCGAGCCGGATCGGAGTGGCCAGTACGTGGAGGATCCGGGAGGCGAGGTCGGCCACGCCCCGCTGGGTGCCGGGCCCGGTGGTCAGCGCCACGAACTCGTCGCCGCCCAGCCTGGCCACCATCTCGCCCGGCGCGGTGGCGCAGCTCTGGAGCCGGTCCGCGACCTCGACCAGCAGCCGGTCCCCCGACGAGTGGCCCAGGCTGTCGTTGATCGCCTTGAAGCCGTCGAGGTCGAGATAGCAGAGGCCGAAGCGACCGCCGCCGCCCGCCGAGAGCGTCTTCTCCAGACGCTCGAAGAACAGCGTCCTGTTGGGCAGTCCGGTCAGCGCGTCGTGCGTGGCCTCGTAGCGCAGCCGCAGATTGAGCAGCCGCCGCTCGGTGGTGTCCTCCATCAGCGCCAGCTGATACTGCGGGGCGCCCTCGGCGTCCCGGAGCAGCGAGAGGGTCAGATTGGTCCAGAGCACCGTGCCGTCGTTGCGGTAGAACGGCTTCTCGGTCCGGAAGTGCTCGCGCTCACCGCGCACCAACTCGTCGTAGAGGCGCCAGACATGGGCCGAGTCCTCGGGATGGACCCACTCGCTCACATTGCGGCTGCGGACATGGTGTTCGAGTCCGCCGAACATCTGGGTGAGGGTGTCATTGACCTCCAGCACATTGCCTTCGAGGTCGGCGATGCCGATGCCGATGGCCGCGCCCTCGAACACCGCGTGGAACCTGGCCTGCGTGGCGTGCAGCGCGTCCTGGGCGTCATTGCGGGCGGCGAGCGCCGAGCGGGCGATGGCCTCCTGCTCGCTCAGGGTGCGCTCGCGCAGTGCCTGGGCGAAGCCGGCGGCGAGGGAGTGCTGGAGACGGGCGCAGCGGGCGCGGTTGTCCTCCGCGGTCAGCTCCTCCGTACCGCAGTACAGCACCAGATAGGAGTCGATGACTCCGAGCGTACGGCCGAGGGCCTCGGGGTCCGTGCAGTGCGCCGCCACGAGGGCGGTGCCGACGCGGGTGGCGGGCGCGGTGTCGAAGGGGTGCGCGTGCAGCGCCTCCTGCAACTTCCGGGCCAGCGGCAGCAGATGCGTTTCGAACTCGGGGCGCGTCAGGGACGTGGCCGTCGCCGGGAAGATCGCCCGGCTCCAGATCGTCGCGAAGCGCCGGAGTCTGTCTTCCAGGCCGTCCGGTTCACTCTCGGCGGCCGATGACTGCGAGGGCACCATCACGCCTTGCGTCCCACTCCGCCGAAGCCCGAGAAGGCGTACGGGTCCTCCTGGTCGGCGGGGCTGTCGGGCCGCCAGTGCGGCATGGACACCAGACCGGGCGCGACCATCTCGAAGCCGTCGAAGAACCGGGCGGTCTGCTCGCGCGTACGCATGATCAGCGGGTTGCGGATGTCCTTGTAGACGGCCACCGCGGCGCCCGTCTGCTCCTCCGGGAGCGGTACGCCGTCGTACGAGGCGTGCGTGAGGACGAGCAGGCTGCCGGGCGCGAGCGCGTCGCGCAGCTCCGCCACCGCGCCGTACGGGTCGTCCTCGTCCTCCAGGAAGTGCAGGACGAAGACGAGCAGCAGCGCCACGGGCCGGTCCAGGTCCAGCAGCCCGCGTGCCTCGGGGCTGTCGAGGATCTTCCCGGGTTCGCGGAGATCGGCGCTCACGATGGCAGCGTTGTCGTTGCCGTCGAGAACGGCCTGGCTGTGGGCGACGGCGACCGGGTCGTGATCGACATAGAGCACTCTGGAGTCGGGGTTGCCGGTCTGGGCGACCTCATGGACATTTCCGTAGGTCGGAATGCCGGATCCGATGTCGAGGAACTGTGTAACGCCCTCGTCCAGTGCGAATTTGACCGCGCGGCGCATGAACGCGCGGTTCGTCTTCATGATCGTGGGAAGTCCCGGCATGAACCCCATTGCCTTGCGTGCCGCTTCCCTGTCCACCTCGAAATTGTGCGAACCGCCCAGATAGTAGTCGTAAATGCGGGAAACGCTCGGCATCGATATGTCGATGCCCTGCGGTGCCCAGGCGGGACGCTCCATCGATGTCTCCAACAAGTCGCCACGGGATGCGGCCAAGGTACACGGCCGGTTGTTCGAGCCGAGGCTACTGATCGCCCGCCAAGAGAGCGAGCCCAAACGGAAATTAGCGATCCGTTCTTGGTCACACGCCGCTGGCACGTGCGTTCGGTCCGCCGTCGCACGGAGCGGTGCGACGGCGGACCGACGGGCCGGAGACGCGCGGCGTGGGGACTACTTGGGCGCTCCGACCAGCTTGGAATCCGGGGAAACCGCGAACCAGGTGCCGCCAACGCCCTGACCATTGGTATCGCCCGGCTTTGTGTCACCGGCGAAGGTGTAGATCGGCCAGCAGTCGATGCTCTGCTGCTTGATTCCGTCGGGCCTGTCGAAGGTCACGAAGCCCTTCTTGATGATCCCCTCGGTGTCATTCTTGTCGACAGGGGCGACGACCGGCCACTTCTCCAGACAGGCCCCGGTGCAGGCCGACTTCATCGGCCAGGCGGAGTCCTTCGTGAACCGATAGACCGTCATTCCCTTCGAATCCACCACAATGTCACCGAGTTTGGGGTCCTTGCGGACCGAAAGCCCGGGAAGCTCGGCGGGGGTGGCGTCCGCGCCGGAGCCGGAGCCCGCGCCGGCCACCGCGGCCTTCTTGCCGTCGGGGGCCGAGGCGAACCAGGTGCCGCCCACGCCCTGGCCGTTGGCGTCGCCGGGGCTGGTGTCCTTGGCGTACCGGTACATCGGCCAGCCGTCGACGGTGAGTTGCTTGGTGCCGTCGGCGCGGGTGATCTCGCCGAGCAGCGTGGCGTCGGTGCCCGCCGCGGCCTTGGCGTCACCCGCGGCCACCACCGGCCAGGCCTTGACGCAGTCGCCCTCGCAGTTCGACTTGGGCGGGCTCGCCGTGTCCTTGTCGAAGCGGTAGAGCGTGAACCCCTCGCTGTCGGTGAGGACCTTGCCGAGCTTCTTGCTGTCCCACACGGCGAGTTGGCCGGCCGGCTTGGCCGCCGCCGCGCCCGCCGCCCCCGTATCGGATCCGTATCCGGTGTCCGCTCCGTATCCGGCGTCGGCCGGCTTGGCGGCGCCGACCGACTGGCCGTTGGTGTTGGTCCCCTGCTCCTGACCGCACGCCGTCGTCAGGGCCAGTACGGCCACCGCGGTCACCGCGAGCGAGGCGTTCCGCCAGGTGTTCATGTCAACTCCCGTTATCTGTAGGCCAGTTGAGGCGCCTGGTTGCGCTGCTCATGGTCCTAAGTACGGAGCGGGGGCGGCCTCGCGTTCAACGCGGCAGGAAAAAACTTCCGCAGCGCAAGCCCAAAGCCGCCACATCCCCCTATTCGAGGGAATTCGAGCGGCTTTCCGCGTGCCGCAGCCGGAGGCGGAACAAGCTCCTGCCCGTGTATGGATCACTCGTCGGACGGCTGCTCGCGGCCGCCGTACTCATATCCCTGTCGGCGGTCCCGCTGCCCGCTGTGGCCGGCAGCTGCGCCTACGCGTCCCTCGGGCCGGGTGGTCCCGGCAGCCCGTCAGGAGCCGTCGCCGTGGCCGGTGGCGGCCACTGCCGGCCGACTCCCACCCCGACACCTCCCCCGCCGCCCGAGCCACCACCCTGGCCCACGAAACCACCCAAGCCCACCAAGCCACCGAAACCCTCCAAGCCACCCAAGCCGTCGAAACCACCGAAACCGCCGAAGCCCACCCCTCCGGCGCCGCCCACACCCCCGGCGCCGCCGCCCCGGCCGTCACCGCCCCCGCCTCCACCGGCCCCCGACGTCGTACCGGCGCCGCCCGCGCCTGCCGTCCGGACGCCCCTCCGGCAGCCCCGGCCCGCACCGCCGCCGCCCGCGCCGGAGCCACCGGCCCCGAGTCCCCCGCGGCCTTCGCCCACCCCGTCGGCGGCACCCACGCCGTCCTCGGTGGCGCTGCCCGCCTACCGGAAGGCGACCCGTGATCAGCCAAGGAGGGGCCCCTCCCCCGTTCTGCTGATGCTCCTGATCACGGCCCCTGCCGTGCTCGCCGTAGCCGTCCTGCGTCCCCGCTCCCGCTGATCCACGGAGATCTCATGTCGGAATGGCTCGTTCTGAGCATCGCGATGGCCGCCGCCTGCGCGGTCGTCCTGACCATCGTCGTCATCAACAACCGCCGCGTCCGCGAGGACGACGACCCCTCCGAGACCCCCGATGTCATGGACTACATGACGATGATGATCGGCGTGATCTACGCGATCGTGCTGGGTCTCGCGATCGCCGGCGTCTGGGAGGGCCGCAGCGCGGCGCAGGAGACCGTACGCCAGGAGGCCCAGGCGCTGCACGAGGTCCGGCAGCGCGTCCAGGTCTATCCCGCCGAGGTACGGGACCGGATCCGCGCCGATGTCGACGCCTATGTCACCTACGTCGTCCGCGACGAGTGGCCGCACATGTCCGAGCACGAGGCGCTGAGCGCGAAGGGCACCCGGCTCTTCGACCGGATCCGCACGGACGTCACGCAGTACGCGCCCAGAACCGATCTGGAGGGACAGGCCTACCAGCCACTGGTGGACCAGGTGGCCGCCGCCGATGACGCCAGGGGCGCACGGGGTCAGAACGCGGGCGCCACCATGCCGGGGGTCGTCTGGTTCGGCCTCATCATCGGCGCCGTGGTCACGGTGGGGCTGATCTTCGTCCTCCAGATCCGCCGTACGTTCCGGGAGTTGCTGCTGGCAGGGCTGTTCAGCGTACTGATCTCGTTCCTGCTCTTCCTCATCTGGGACTTCGACGCCCCCTACGGCCGCGGGATCAGCGCGACCGCGGCGCCCTTCCTCGATCTGTTTCCGCAGATCGGGTCCTGAGGGAAGACCGGTTCCCGAGGGGGTACGGGTGTCCGCCGCCCGGGGGACACCCGTGCCCCATTCGCCCGTCAGCGATCGCGGCTGTGATAACGCGCTCCTAGCGTTTCCGGCATCGAGGTGCATTCCCTGCCTTATGTGGAAACGGTTCCGCAGCTGCTCCTCGGGGACCCGGAGGATTCACCATGCGCGCGATACGTGCCGCGTCCGCCGCTCTGCTGGCAGTGTCCGCACTCGTACTGACCGCCCCCACCGCGACGGCCGCCGTCGACGGCGGAAACGCGCCGTTCGGATTCACTGTCACGCCCTCCACGGTCGCGGCGGGGGGCAGGGTGACCCTCTCCGTCACCAACTGCGGTACGACCGCCACCGCCTCCTCCGGGGTCTTCGACACGGTGAACATCGCCTCGGGCCGGTCGGCCACCGCCACGGTCGACTGGGACGCCAAGGCCGGCGCCACGTATCAGGTGACCTTCACCTGCAACGGCCAGTCGGGGAAGACCAGCCTCCGGATCTCGGGCGCCACGCGGAACCCGACACCGGCTCCTACGGCCACCCGGACAACGGCTGCCACCGTCGTACCGGGAGGTGTCCGGGGAGGTCTCGGCGGCAGCATCGGCGGGATCAACACCACAGAACTCGTCGCCGGTACGGCGCTGGTGGTCGCGGCGGCCACCGGCACGATCTACGCCGTGCGCCGGCGCGCGGAGGGCCGTAAGCACTGATCACCGGCGGCGCCCGGACACCGGGCGCCGCCGGGCGTCCCCGTCACACGACGTCACATCCACGTCACACGAAAAGGCCCCCGCCCCGAGTCCTCGGTCAGGACTCGGGGCGACGGGCGTTCGGGGCCCCGCGGACCCCCGGTGGAGGCTGCCGGGAGAAGGGCGCCCGGTCAGATCCCCACACCGGCCGGCCCGCGACGGCGTGCGAGGAACAGCGAACCGCCGACGGCCGCCGTGGCGACGAGCCCGCCGCCGAGGGCCATCTCGGTGGAACTGGGGCCGATGGATCCGCCGAGCCCGCCCAGCGCGCCCCGCCCCTCCAGCACCCGGAACTGGTGGGTCGCGACCCGGTCGTTGTCACTGCACCTGACGGCCAGGTTGTAGTTGCCGGGCGTGGCGTCGTCATGGATCCGGGCCCTCGCCGTCGAGTGCCCCGACGCGTTCACGGACAGCTCGGCCCGCCGGAAGGCGTTGGACGTGACGGTGCCTCCGTGGCCGCAGCCCCGGGCGCTGATCTCGATCGTGCTGCCCTGGTGGACCTCGAACGGATTGATCGTGACATTGGTCGGACCGTTGGTGGCGACGGCCAGCGGAGCGGAGAGCGCCACGGCCGCGCAGGCGGTGGCGGTCACCGCCAGAGCGCGTGATGCACGCATCGTTGAACCTCCAGCGGAAGGCGCCCCAAAGCGGTGCTCCGGGAGATTCGACGAGTACGCCCTCCATGACGAACCCTCACCGGGCTCCCGCGGTACCGCATTTCGGCGCTGGTCCACCCCGGTGAGCCGACACGCCGTCAGGAGGACGCCCGTCCGATGGATCCGCAGGTCACAGACCGTCAGAGATTTTACGTTCCGGTTGCTCGGATGGGTCAGCCGTCACGGCCCGCGCCACCCGTTCGCCTTCCAGTGATCGCCTCCGGGTTGCGGCGCACTTACCGTGCCTGCAGGCGTCCACGAAGGGAGAACTATGCGCATGGACCACAACGCCCCGGAGTCGAGGAAGCGCTCGCCCTGGGGTGTTCTGGCTCTCGTCATGCTCACCGGCATCGCGATGATGCGCAACGGGGTGGACGTACCGCTGGGACCACCGCAGCCCGCGGCGGCCGCCGCGCTGGACAGCGTGCCCGACCCGGCGGCGGCCGCCTCCACCAGCGACTCGGAACCGGACGTGAGGCCGCTGCCGTACGCACCGATGTCCCGGGTACGGATCCCGGCACTCAGGGTCGACGCACCGGTCGTGGACGTGGGCCTCGACCCGGACGGCTGGATCGCCGCCCCGCCGCCCCGGGACCCGAATCTGGCAGGCTGGTACCAGAACGGCATCGCGCCCGGCCAGCGGGGCACCGCGGTGGTCGTCGGCCATGTCGACAACAGATCGGGGCCCGCGGTCTTCTTCGGTCTCGGCTCGCTGGAGAAGGGCGAGCACGTCGAGGTGGAGCGATTCGACGGCAGGACGGCGGTGTTCGAGATCTACGGGGTGGAGGTCTACTCGAAGAACGATTTCCCGGCGGCCCGGGTCTACGGCGACTCCGGCCATCCCGAGCTGCGGGTGATCACCTGCGGGGGCGGCTTCTCGAAGGCGAACGGATACGACGGCAACGTCGTCGTCTTCGCCCGGCTGGTCAGGACCCGCTGACCAGCCGGGGGCGGCCGGGGGGTCTCATCGGTGGGGCACGGCGATGCGGTACCCGTCGTCGAGCAACTGGGGCAGATAGCGGCGCAGCGCCGCCACGCTCTGCGAACGGTCGCCGCCCGCGTCATGGTTGAGGACGACGACCCCCGGCCCGGCGCCGTTCAGCACTCTGCGGACGATGCTGTCGGTGCCGGGGGTCTCCCAGTCGAGGGAGTCCACGGTCCAGGCGAGCGGCTCCATGCCCATCTCTGACCCGATCTCGAAGGCGTACCGGTTCCAGGCACCGTAGGGCGCGCGGTACCAGAGGGGCGGGGTGCCCAGGATGTCCTCGACCACCTGGCTCGTGCGCCCCATCTCGTCGCGGATCTGCGACGGTCTGAGCCCGGTCATCAGCGGATGCGACCAGGTGTGGTTGCAGATGATGTGGCCGTCGTCGTCGGCCTCCCGCAGCAGGTCGGGGTTGGCGTCGGCCATCTCGCCGCAGACGAAGAACATCGCGCGTACGTCGTAGTCGCGCAGGGTGCGCAGGATGCCGGGGGTGTAGTCGGGGTGGGGCCCGTCGTCAAAGGTGAGGACCATCGAGTGGCCCAGTTCCGGCATCTCCAGGATGGGCGCCTTGCGTACCGGCGGCAGGGGTCTGCGGTAGCCGGGCTGGGCGCCCTCCGTCATGGGCTGGAGCCGGTACGCGGAGGGTTTGAGCGGGGCGCTCGCCCTGTTCGCCGCCTGTGCTCCACCCGCCGGAGGCGGCGGGGTGGGGCTGCCGGGTGTCTGGGCCTGTCCCGCTGTCAGCAGCCGGGTGGTGAGCGCGGCGCCGAGGCAGGCGGCGATCCGCAGGACCGCACGGCGCCCCGGAATCATCTGATCCTTTTTCATGACCAATGGCTCGCACGGTGGATGCTCCGTGCCGCTCACCAACACCGGTTATCCGGGGGAAAGTACCCGATGGGGTGAGCCATGAAGGGAACACGGCACCGGTGGGCCGATGCCAGGGGCAGTGTCTCACGAATGGCCGGAGGGCCCTGACACACCGGGGAGCGGGCGGCCCGGGACCGGTCCGCTCCCCGACCGGCCGCCCGGCTCTCCTGGCACGGCCACACGGCACGTGTCGCCCTGGTCCCGGCCGGACCGTGGTCAGCGCTCCGGGGAGACCGCCGCCGGTCCGTTCGCCGGAAGCGGATACCCTGCGTGCCGTGACTCAGCAGCCCACTCAATTCGAACGTGGTACCGACGGCCCGAAGGTGATCGTTGTCGGCGTGGACGGTTCGCAGTCCTCGTTCCGCGCCGCCGCGTACGCCGGCGGCCTCGCACGGCGCCAGAACGCCCTGCTCGCCATCGTCTACGTGCAGCCCGTCATGCCGGCCGGCGCCGTCCTCGGCGCCCCGGTCGCGGAGACGACCGGGGAGATCGCCGAGGGTCTGGTGGAGGAGATCCGGGTGGCCGTGGAACGGGTCAAGGACGTCTGGGACGTCCGCTGGGAGTTCCACACCTTCCACGGGGACCCGTACAGCGGACTCGTCACGGCGGCCGACGAGCTGAAGGCGGATGCCGTGGTGGTGGGAGCCTCGGAGTCGGCGGGGCACCGGATCATCGGCTCGGTGGCGGTACGGCTGGTCAAGGCGGGCCGCTGGCCGGTGACGGTCGTCCCGTAGGGCATGTCACGAGAGTCCCGCCCGGTCCGCGCCGTACGGCCTCTCTCCGCCCGTCCGTCCCTCCCGGCGCAGCCCTCCCGCGTCCCTCTCAGCGGCCCGCGGTGAGGCCGTCCTTCGCCGCGCCCCGGCTCAGGACCGCCTCGCTGATCTCCGACTGGATCTCGCGGTAGTCGTCCCGCTCGGAATCGCCGCGTACCGCCGCCGGCAGATTGACGACGCGTCCGGTGTCGAGATCCCACATCTGCGGGATGAACTCGGCCTTCTTCACCGGCCAGCGCTCCCCCGGCGTCGCGGGCGGCGCGAAGGTGAACCGGCCGATCGAGCCGTGGTTGCCCCGTGCGTCCAGCTCACCGTCGTCGTTGGTCATCGTTCCGGCGATCTGGTCGCCCATCCCGTAGACGACCCAGGTGCCGTTCACCTTCTCGTACGGCTGCGGGACATGCGCGTGGGTACCGAGGATCAGATCGATGTCGGGGCGGCCTCCGGTGCGCGACGCGGTGAGTTTCCTGCCCAGGCTCAGCTGCTGCTCGTCCGGGTCCGTCTGCCACTCGGTGCCCCAGTGCAGGCTGATCACGACGACATCGGCGCCCGCCTTACGGGCGGCGCGGGCATCCGTGATGATCTTCCGCTCGTCGATGAGTCCGACGGCCCAGGGCTGCCCGTCGGGAAGGTCGTAGTCGTTGGTGCCGAAGGTGTACGCCAGTTGCGCCACCTTGGCGCCGCCCGCCGTCAGCAGGGCGGGGCGCGCGGCCTCCGCCGCCGAGCGGGCCGTACCGGCGTGCCGTACGCCCGCCTTGTCGAAGGCGTCGAGGGTCCGCTCCACCCCGTCGGCCCCGTCGTCCAGGCTGTGGTTCGAGGCGGTGGAGCACGAGTCGTAGCCGGTGGCCCGCAGACCGGCGGGGATCTCCGGCGGGGAGACGAAGGCCGGATAGCCGCTGTACGAGCCGTCCTTCTCGCCGAACACGGTCTCCATGTGGCAGATCGCCACATCGGCGCCGGAGACCACCGGCTTCACGCTGTCGAGCATCGGCCCGAAGTCATAGCCCTCGCCGTCCGCGTCGGCGTTCGCCCGGTCGATGACGGAGTCGTGCGGCAGCACGTCCCCGGAGGCGACGAGCGTGAAGCCGCGCTGCCGCGGCGCTGAGCCGCCCGCGGCGGAAGGTGCCGCGGAGCCGCCCGCCGCGGCGGGCGCCGCGGTGCCCGGCCGCGGCGGGGCGCCCGGGACCGGGGCGCTGGGCCGCTCGGGACCGGTACAGGCCGCCGCGGTTCCGATGAGCAGCGCCGCAGCGGCCACCGCTCCCTGTCGCATGCGCTTCGTCATCGGGCAGGCTCCATTTTCCGGGGGATACCGTCCCAACGAATCCATATGTTCATATAAATGGATGTCAAGTGACCAAGCCGGTACAGCACGCGAAAGGGTCCAAACGCCGCCGCCCGACCGTTCACCGCACCACTCGCCGCAGTGAGCGACCGCTCGTCGCAGACCTCGGTGCACTGTCTGTCCCTCGGCGTCGCCATGCGTTCGGATACGCCAGGCGGCAACGGAGCCGCGTACGACGGCGACCCCGGCGGGAAGGGCGTTCACGATGACCACAGCCATGGCCGAGGAGAGGACCGACGAGCGGGCACTGACGGAGCTTCAGCGCGAACACGGGCCGGCCCTGCTGAACTTTCTGCTGGGCCTGACCTACGGCGACCGGCAGCGCGCCGAGGATCTGCTCCAGGAGACGCTGGTCCGCGCCTGGCAGCATCCCGAAGCGTTCGACGGGCCCTTCGACTCCATGCGGCCCTGGCTGTTCACCGTCGGCCGCAGGCTGGCCATCGACGCCCGCAGATCCCGGCTGGCGCGGCCCACGGAGGTCAGCGACGTGATCCTCGCCGCCACGCCCGATCCCGAGGACCGCACCGAATCCACGGTCGCGGTGCTCGACGTACGCGAAGCGGTGCGCACGCTGAGCCGGGAGCACCGCGAGGTGCTGACCCAGATCTACTTCCGCGGGCTGAGCGTGAACGAGGCGGCGGGGGTGCTCGGGATTCCGCCCGGCACGGTCAAGTCCCGTTCGTACTACGCGCTGCGCGCGCTGGCCCGTTCGCTGCCCGGCTACAGCGCGCCCGGTTTCCGCACGCCCGGTCACAGCGCGCCCGGCTACCGCAGATCGTCCTCGTCCAGCAGCGCCAGCGACGACGGCGCGTCGGCCACTTCCAGATAGGCCGCGCCGCACGGGCCGCACTCCGCCAGATGGGCCGCGACCCGCCGGTCCTCCTCGGGTGCGAGCGCTTCGAGTACGTAGGCGCCCAGGAGCGACCGCACATGCGGGCCGGAATCGTCCGCTCCACCGTCGGACGCGTCCCCCTCGGCCACACCCGTCACAATCCTCTCCCGTCCGCCGACCGATCCTGCCTTTCTGGCCACGCGGGGCGGCCACCGCCGGTTCAATGCTCCGTGAAGCTGGCTTCGGGGGAAGAAAGGAAGGCGGAAAAGCGATGCGTCCGGAATGTACCGAAGGGGCGGGTGGTGGGGGCCTCCTGGTGCCCATGGCTTGGATGTACGCGGAGTACATCGCCGACGAGCTGTTGCGCACCGGTGATCTGATGCCGCCGACGACGCTCGAATACCGGGCGGGGCGGGACGCGCTGGCCCTGACCATCTTCCTCTCCGACAGCTCGGTGGGCGGCCCGCGCGTGGTGGCCAGGATGGAGGAGTGGCGCTCCCTCACGGCGTACGGGACGTGCTGGCGCGAATGGGTCTGCGGGCGGATCGACCGGCTGGAGGCGGCCGCGTTCGAGGCCGGCCGGGAGGCCCGGGATCCGGATCTGGAGCTGGCGGGCGCGGCCTGGCGGTGGCTGGAGGAGACGGAGCTGCTGGCGCCGGATCTCGATGCCGTGGGCCCGTCGTACGACGATCCGTTCCCGGTCGGCGAGGCGGAGGGTCCCCAGGTCTGGACCCCCGCCTGGCAGCTCGGACTGCCGCTCGGCCATCTGGCGATCCATCTGTTCTGACCGGCGGCGCACGCGGGCGGGGCGCTCAGGTGCCGTGCACGCCCGCGCGGTACTTGGGAATCCGTACCGTGATCTTCGTACCCGCACCCACGCCCGTCTCGATGACCAGGCCGTACTCGTCCCCGTAGACCTGGCGCAGCCGCTCGTCCACATTGAGCAGTCCGATCCCGGTGGACGCGCCGCCCTCGCCGCGCAGGATCCGGCGCAGCCGGTCCGGCTCCATACCGACCCCGTCGTCCTCGATCACCACCTCGGCCTCGGCGCCCGCGTCGAGCGCGCTGATGGTGATCCGGCTCGTGGTGACGGCCCCTTCGAGGCCGTGCTTGACGGCGTTCTCGACGAGCGGCTGAAGACAGAGGAACGGCATCGCCACCGGCAGGACCTCCGGGGCGACCTGGAGCGTGACCGAGAGCCGGTCACCGAACCGGGCCCGTACGAGCGCCAGATACTGGTCGATGGAGTGCAACTCGTCGGCGAGGGTGGTGAAGTCGCCGTGCCTGCGGAACGAGTAGCGGGTGAAATCGGCGAATTCCAGCAGGAGTTCCCTGGCCCGCTCGGGGTCCGTACGGACGAAGGAGGCGATGGCGGCGAGGGAGTTGAAGATGAAGTGCGGGGAGATCTGGGCCCGCAGCGCCTTGATCTCGGCCTCGATCAGCCGGGTGCGGGAGCGGTCGAGCTCGGCCAGTTCCAGTTGTACGGAGACCCAGCGGGCCACCTCGCCGGCCGCCCTGGCCAGGACCGCGGACTCGCGCGGCGCATAGGCGACCAGGGTGCCGAGGACCCGGTGGTCGACGGTCAGCGGTACGGCCACGCCCCAGCGCAGCGGGCAGTCGAGATCGCCGCAGCCGCTCGCGAAGGCGGTACCGCGTCCGCTGGCGAGGAGCCCCTCGACCTGTGCCATGACCTGCTGGTCGTGGTGCTCGCCCGACCCGTCCCAGGCGAGCACCCGCTCCCGGTCGGTGAGGCAGAGCGCGTCGGTGCCGAGCAGGGAGCGCAGCCGGCGGGCCGCCTTGCGTGCGCTCTCCTCGGTGAGGCCGGCCCGTAGCGGGGGCGCGGCGAGCGAGGCGGTGTGCAGCGTCTCGAAGGTGGCGCGCTCCACGGGGGTGCCGACATCACTCGTCCGCTCGGGGCGCGCGGTGCGCCGGCCGAGTACGAAGCCGCCCGCGAGGAGCAGCGGACCGAGCACGATCAGTACGGCGAGTGCGGATCCGCTCATCGGGCACCGCCGGTTCCGGTGACGTCTCCCGTGACCGTTCCGCCACCCGTCGCGCCGGGGCCCGCGCTCGCGCTCGCCTGGCGACCGCCGGACATCAGGGCCTCCGGCAGATGGAACCGCGTCATCGCCGCGTTGGTGCCGGGCGGTATCCGGCCGCGCGTGGCCAGCGACACCAGGATCATCGCGAGGAAGCCGACGGGCACCGACCAGACGGCGGGCCAGGCGAGCAGCGCGTGCGGCCAGCCCGACCGTACGGCGCCGCTCACCGTGATCACCGTGGCGGCGAACGCCAGACCACCGCCGAGCAGCAGTCCCGCGATCGCGCCGGGCGGAGTGAGCCGCCGCCACCAGATGCCCAGCACCAGCAGCGGACAGAACGACGACGCGGACACCGCGAAGGCCATGCCCACCGAGTCGGCCACCGGCATCCCGCTGACCAGCAGCGATCCGCCGAGCGGTACGGCCATGGCGAGCGGGGTGGCCAGCCGGAAGTGGCGTACGCCCCGCGAGGGAAGGACATCCTGGGTGAGGACCCCCGCGACGGCCATGGTCAGCCCGGAGGCGGTGGAGAGGAACGCGGCGAAGGCACCGCCCGCCACCAGCGCGCCGAGCAGATCACCGCCGAGCCCGCCGATCGCCCGCTCCGGCAGCAGCAGTACGGCGGCGTCGGCGTCCGTACCGTAGGGGAGTTCGGGGACATAGAGCCGGCCCAGCGCGCCGTAGACGGGCGGCAGCAGATAGAACGCGCCGACCAGCGCCAGGACGATCACGGTGGTGCGGCGCGCGGCCCGGCCGTTGGGGCTGGTGTAGAAGCGGACGACGACATGGGGCAGCCCCATCGTGCCCAGGAAGGTCGCCACGATCAGGCCGTAGGTCGCGTACAGCGGATGGTCCGCGCGGCCGGTGACGGCCGCCGTCAGATCGAGGTCGACACGCGGCCGTCCGTCGCCCTGCCAGGCCAGCAGCAGGAAGAGCGCGGGCACGAGCAGCGCGGTGAGCTTGAGCCAGTACTGGAACGCCTGGACGAAGGTGATGCTGCGCATCCCGCCCGCCGCGACCGCCACCACCACGACCAGGGCGACCAGCACCCCGCCGAACCAGTCGGGCGCGCCGGTGAGGATCTTCAACGTCAGCCCCGCGCCCTGGAGCTGGGGCACGAGATAGAGCCAGCCCGCACCGACCACGAACACACTCACCAGTCGGCGCACCGCACGCGATTCGAGCCGGCCCTCGGCGAAGTCGGGGAGGGTGTACGCGCCGGAGCGCCGGAGCGGGGCGGCGACGAAGAGCAGCAGGACGAGATAGCCGGCGGTATAGCCGACCGGGTACCAGAGCATGTCGGGGCCGTGCAGCAGCACCAGGCCCGCGACGCCGAGGAAGGAGGCGGCGGAGAGGTACTCGCCGCTGATGGCGGCGGCGTTCAGCGCGGGCCGCACCGTCCGGGAGGCCACGTAGAAGTCGGACGTCGTACGGGATATCCGCAGCCCGAAGCCGCCGACGAGGACGGTCGCGAGCACGACCACGGTGACCGCGGTGACCGTATAGCTCTGGCTCACGGAACGGGCCGGCCCTTCACGAGCCGGGCGAAGTCGCGTTCGTTGCGCTCCGCGCGCCGTACGTACCACCAGGCGAGCAGGGTGAGCAGCGGATACGCGGCGAAGCCGAGCACCACCCAGACCGCCGTCGCGTCGCGCAGGGTGGCGAAGGCGAGCGGCAGCGTGGCCGCGACCAGCGCGAGCAGCGCGAACGCGGTGATCCCCGCTCGTAGTTGACTGCGCATCAGAGAACGGACATAGGCGTCGCCGAGCGCGGTCTGCTCCTCGATCTCGGCCTGGGCGCGGTAGCGCGGCAGGGGGCGTACGCGACGAGGCTCACCCGTGACCACCTCGCGCCGGGGCGCCGGATGCCGGGACGCGGGCTCCGCCGTCATGTCCGTCCCCCCTTTCACTCTGGTTTCTCTCCGGCTCTCCGCTCGCCCGCCCGGCCCATGTCCGTCGCGCATGTCCGTTGCGCATATCCAGACCAGGCCCGGCGCGGTGCGGTGCTCGGGCCCGGAGTGTACGCAGCGCGATGATCCCGGGGGAAGCCCCTGGTCAGCGGCCGCCCTGCCGCATCAGCAGATCGCGCAGGGCGCGGGCGTGACGCCTGCTGACCGCGAGCTCCGCGTCGCCGACGCGGACACTCATCGCCCCCGCGTCGAGCCGTAGCTCGTCGATCCGGGCCAGGGCCACGAGATGACGGCGGTGGATCCGTACGAAGCCGCGGGCCCGCCAGCGCTCCTCCAGCGTGGTGAGGGGGATACGGACCAGATGGCTGCCGGTGTCGGTGTGCAGCCGCGCGTAGTCGCCCTGCGCCTCGGCGTAGGCGATGTCGTCGACGGCGACGAAGCGCATCACTCCGCCCAGCTCGACGGCTATCTGATCGGCGGCGGGGGCGGAGACCGGCCCGCGCTCCCCCACCAGCTCGGCGACCCGTCGTACCGCCTCGGCGAGCCGCTCCCTGCGGACCGGCTTCAGGACGTAGTCGACGGCCTTCAGATCGAAGGCCTGGACGGCGAAGCCCTCATGGGCGGTGACGAAGACGATCAGCGGCGGCTCGGCGAAGCCCGCCAGCAGCCGGGCGACATCGAGCCCGGTCAGCCCGGCCATATGGATGTCGAGGAAGACCACGTCGATGGCGGCGGGGTCGTCGGGGCCCGCGTCGAGCGCCGCGCCGATCCGCCGCAGCGCCTCCGTCGCGCTGGTGGCGCCCTCCGCGCCACGGATCCGCGGGTCGGCCCTGAGCAGGTACAGCAGCTCCTCGAGCGCCGGTTCTTCGTCGTCCACAGCCAGTACACGCAGCATGTGGCCGGAGTGTAGGCGGTGCCCCGCGTACAAGGACTCCCACGGCTTGAGTCATTCCGCGTTCCGCTGCGTAACAGACAGCATGCGGACCTTGGACCTCCATCGTGATGCCGGCGCTTACTCACTGGGCGTGCTCGACGCCGCGGACGCCTTCCGGTTCGAGGACCATCTGACGGACTGTCCGCGCTGTTCGGAGCTGCTGGCCGAATTCGGCTCCGTGAAGGAGCAGTTGGACGCGTACGCGCGGCGCATCCCCGCCGGAACGGCGCCGTACACCGCCGCGGGTCCTGAGCTGCTGGCCGGGCTGCTCGGCCGTACCGCCGCGCGGCGGCGCCGGGACCGCGGACGGCGGCTCGCGCTGGTGGCCGCGGCGGTGGTGCTCGCGGTGGGCGGTCCACTCGCCGTCCTCGCCGTGGTTCCCCGGGCGGATCCTGGCGCACCGGTGACGGCCCGGTGGACCGCGTCGGACCGGTCGACGGGCACGGCGGCGGTGGTGACGGCGGCGGAGAAGGCGTGGGGGGCGGATATCGGCCTTGAACTGGTCCGGTCCGGTGACTCCGGCTCCTGCGCCCTGATCGCGGTGGGCCGGGACGGGTCGAGGGAGACCGTGACGTCGTGGGCGGCGCGGGCGGGCGGCTCCACACCGCTGGTGACCCGGGGCGGTGCGGCGCTGCGGCCCGGCGAGATCGACCACTTCGAGGTCCGTGCGTCGGACGGCCGCCGTGTGATGACCATCGGCGGGCGATGACGGCCGGCCGGTGAGCGCGCGGCGGTCAGCGGGCCACCCTCACTTGAGCAGGCGCGACATCCTGCGGTCGGCGAGCGGCTTCCCGCCCGTCTGGCAGGTCGGGCAGTACTGGAGCGAGGAGTCGCTGAACGAGACCTGGCGGATCGTGTCGCCGCAGACGGGACAGGATTCACCGGTACGGCCGTGTACCCGCAGCCCGCTCTTCTTCTCCGCCTTGAGCCGCCCGGCCGCCACTCCGCGCGAGCGTGCGACGGCCTCGCGCAGCGTGTCGCGCAGTGCCTCGTAGAGGGTCGTGATCTCGTCCTCGGAGAGGTTCTTCACCGGCTTGAACGGCGACATCCTCGCCACGTGCAGGATCTCGTCGCTGTAGGCGTTGCCGATGCCCGCGATCAGGCGCTGGTCGCGCAGCGCGCCCTTGATCTGCCGGTTCTCACCGGCGAGGAGCCGGGCGAACGCGGCCCGGTCGAAGGAGTCGTCGAGCGGATCGGGGCCGAGGCGCGCGATCCCGGGAACATCCGCGGGATCGCGTACGAGATGCACGGCGAGGCGCTTGGTGGTGCCGGCCTCGGTGAGATCGAACCCGTCTCCCCCGCCGAGAACGGCGCGCAGCGCGAGCGGTCCCTTGCCGGGCCGAGGGGGAGCGGCCGGGAAGGAGTCCTTCCAACGGAGCCAGCCCGCGCGGGCGAGATGGATGGCGAGATGCAGTTCGCCGTCCCCGGCATCACGCGCGACGATGTCGAGATACTTGCCGTGGCGGGCGATCGCGGTGACCGTGGCGCCCTCCAGTGCGGAGAGAGGCGGATCGTATGTTTTGAGCACGCTGATGGCCAGTGGCAGGACACGGACGATGTCCCTGCCCACCAGCCGGCCGTCGAGAAACTCTCGCAGCGCTTCGACTTCGGGTACTTCCGGCATGCGTCCAGGGTGCCGCAGGGGCTGAGGGAACGCCCGGCGGGCCGGTCGTGGGTTCCATGACCGGCACGGCGACGAATCCGTTCGCCGGATCGTTCATGGAAGAGGCCCGCCAGAGGTGCCCCGGGCAGCTCCCGGGCTCCCGCCGTCGGAAGGAAGGCCCCCGTGTCCGTACGCGATCGCCGAGCCGCCGTCCAGCCCGCCCTCGTCCTCGACAGGACCGCCGCGCGTCCCCGCGCCGTCGTCCTGGTGCTGCACGGCGGGCGCGAGGAGGGCGTGGCGCCGCCGGCCCGGCTGAGTCTGCCCGGCGCCCGGATGTGGCCGTTCACCCGCGCGGTGCTACGGGCCACCGACGGGTACGACGTCGTGGTGGGCCGGGTGCGCTACCGCTGCCGGGGCTGGAACGGCAGCCGGGCCGACGCGGCGCGCGACACCCGCCGGGCGCTCGATGAGCTGGAGCCTCTGGTCGGCCCCGTGCCCGTCGTGCTCGTGGGGCACTCGATGGGCGGCCGTGCCGCCCTGGCCGCCGCCGGGCATGACCTGGTCAGCGGGGTGGTGGGGCTCGCGCCCTGGTGTCCGCCCGACGAGCCGGTGGCGCAGCTGGCGGGCACCAGGACGGTGCTGCTGCACGGCGACCGTGACCGGGTCACGGATCCGCGCGGCAGCCTGGAGCTGGCCGCCCGCGCCCGTGCGGCGGGCGCCGAGGCGTGTGCCGTACTGCTGCCGGGCGGTGATCACGCGATGCTGCGCCGCGCGCGGGTCTGGCACACCCTGGCCACCCACTCGGTCACCGCGCTGCTGGGCATGGAGCCGTTCCCCGGCCCGGTGCGCCATGCCTTCCCTGAGCCGGCCGAGG
Organism: Streptomyces sp. L-9-10; assembly: GCF_004151105.1. Classification (GTDB taxonomy): domain Bacteria; phylum Actinomycetota; class Actinomycetes; order Streptomycetales; family Streptomycetaceae; genus Streptomyces. The sequence continues at coordinate 333,456 of NZ_PHRF01000041.1, read as the reverse complement.
ACGGCATCGATCCGGTTCAGAGGGCGTAGACGCGCCGCGCGGTGTCCCGGAAGACCGCGTCGCGCTCGTCCTCGCTCAGTCCGTCGGTCAGGGTGCGCGCCGCGTCGAGGACCTCTCCGTAGGTGGCGGCCAGCCGGCACACCGGCCAGTCGGAGCCGAACATCAGCCGTTCGGGCCCGAAGGCGTCGAGGACCGTGTCGGCGTACGGGCGCAGCCCCTCGGCCGTCCAGGAGTCCCAGGCGGCCTCGGTGACCATCCCGGAGAGCTTGCAGACGGTGTTCGGCCGCGCGGCCAGCGCCCTGACCAGGCCCGCCCACGGCTCTGTCGCGCCCCCGGCGATCGGCGGCTTGCCGAGATGGTCGAGGACGAACGTGAGACCGGGCAGCAGCTCGGCGGCCTTCGCGGCGGCGGGCAGCTGGTGCTCCAGGATGACCAGGTCGTACACGAGTCCCGCGGCGGCGACGGCGGCCAGACCGCGTTGTACGTCCGGGCGCAGCAGCCACTCCGGGTCGGGTTCCCCCTGCACCTGATGGCGTATCCCCACCAGCCGGTCGCCGCCGGGCAGCTCGCGCAGTGCGGCGAGCGTGTCCGCGACCCCGGGCGCGGTGAGATCGGTCCAGCCGACGACGCCCGCGACGAGATCGCTGCCGTCGGCGGCGGCGAGGAACTCGGGGGTCTCCTCTGGGACCCCGATGGTCTGGACGAGCACGGTCGCGGACACCCCGGCGGCCCGGCTCTCGGCGTCCAGGTCCGCGAGGGTGAAGTTCCGGCGGATGGGGGCCATGGCGGGGCCGGTGATCCAGTCCTGGTCGCGTACGGACAGATCCCAGATGTGGTGGTGCGCGTCGATCACGCCGGGCGGTGTCATGGCAGCTCCCAGACGACGGGCAGACCGGCTCCGGCGCCGGCCGCGGAGTAGTCGTGCACGACGTCGAGCAGCTCGGCCATCCTGGCCTGCCAGGCGACATTGACCGGAAGCTGGTCCAGCTCGGCGAGCAGACGGGGGTAGTCCTCGCACTCCAGCAGATGGAAGAGATCGGTACCGCCGCGCCAGATGGTCCAGGAGGTGGCGCCCGCGGCGCGGATCGCGGCGGTGAGCTCGGCGGGCACCTCGCGGTGCGCCGCCTCGTACTCCCCGACCCGGTCGGCGCGGACCTTGGTGTGCAGGGCGACCCTCATGACAGCACTCCGTCCTCGGTCAGCGGTCCTTCGGGCTGTGGTCCTTCGGTCAGCAGTCCTTCCGCGCGCAGTTCGGCCCACAGCTCGTCGGGGACGGTACGGGCGGCGAGTTCGGCCGCGTCGCGTACCTCCGCCGCGGAACGGGCGCCGACGAGCACGCTGGCGACGGCCGGATGACGCGACGGGTAGTGCAGGGCCGCGGCCCGCAGGGGCACTCCGTACCGCCGGGCGACGGCGTCCATCCGCAGGGCCCGGTCGAGCAGCTCGGGCGGGGCCGCGGTGTAGTCGTACGTCGCGCCGGGGCGCGGGTCGGCGAGCAGCCCGGAGTTGAAGACCCCGCCGGCGACCACGCTCCTGCCGCGCGCCAGGGCCTCGGGCAGCAGCGCGGTGAGCGCAGACTGGTCGAGCAGGGTGAAGCGGCCGGCGCACAGCACGACATCGGCGTCGGTGTCGCGGAGGAAGCGGGTGAGCATCGCCGTCTGGTTCATCCCGGCGCCGATCGCCCCGACGACCCCTTCACCGCGCAGCCGCTCCAGCGCCGGATACGCCTGCCGGAAGGCTTCCTCCGCGTGGTCGTCGGGATCGTGCAGATAGACGATGTCGATCCGGTCCACTCCGAGGCGCCGGAGGCTGTCCTCGATGGAGCGGCGTACCCCGTCCCCGCTGAAGTCCCAGACGCGGCGGTGCGTGGCGGGTACGGCGAAGCCGTGGGCGAGATCGTCGCCGAGGGGTCCGGCGCCGGACACGGGGTCGAGCAGCCGGCCCACTTTGGTGGAGAGGGTGTACGCGCCGCGCGGCCGGTCGCGCAGCGCCTCGCCGAGCCGCCGCTCGGAGAGCCCCAGGCCGTAGTGCGGCGCGGTGTCGAAGTAGCGGATGCCCGCGTCCCAGGCGGCGTCCACCGCCGCGGCGGCCTGCTCGGGTGCGACGGGGGTGTAGAGATTGCCGATCCCGGCCGCCCCGAAGGACAGTCCGGTCACCCCGACCGTTCCGTGTCCGAGCGTGGTGTGCCGCATACCGCTGCCGCCTCCCGATGTTGCGCCTGCCGGCCGCACCGGCCGATGCCGGGAGCGACCGAGATGCCGATCACGATGAAATATTCATCGGATGACTGGACGCGTCAACACCCATGGGGCAGCAATCTCCGAGGAGTTCACACCCAGCTGTCCGATCTCTCGCGGTTTCGCGGACCGCTGCTGGGCTGTGGGGAGCTCTGCGGAGCTACGTGCGGGCCGCTCGGGCGGGGCCGGCGGAGCGGATCCGGCCGCTCGGCCCGGTGACCCGCAGCAGTTCCCGTAGTTCCTCGGTCATCCCGCGCGCCAGCCGGTCGAGGTCCGGCACGGCCTTGCCGTCGGCGACCAGCCCCACATGCACCTTCCCGCCGTAGGTGGAGAGCGCCACCGCCAGGGACTGTCCGCGGGCGAGCGGCGCCATCGGATACACCTCGCGCAGCGGGCAGCCGCCCAGCGAGAGCGTGGAGCGCGGCAGCGGGACGCTCGTCACCAGGATGTCGAAGAGCATTCTGGCCGCGCTGCCGGCGAGGGGCGCCCCCAGCCGGTGGGCGAGCGGCGGCAGTTGGTCCGCGAGGACGGCCACCGCGCCGGCCCCGCGCGAGGGGCCGCCGGTCTTGTTGCGGTCCATGCCCAGGCGTACGGCGGCCAGTCTGGCCCGCGGGTCGGCCTCCGCCACCGGCAGACCGAGAAGATAGGCGGAGAGCCGGTTGCCCGACCCGGACGGACCGCCCGGCCTGCGCCGGGTGACCGGTACGAGCGCGCGCGGCGCGGTGGCGGGCAGCGGCTCGCCCCGTTCGAGCATCCAGCGCCGCAGCGCGCCGGTCACGGTCGCGAGGAGGATGTCGTTGGCCGTGCCGCCCGCGGCCCTGCGGATCCGCTGGACGTCCTCCAGATCGAGCAGGGCGGTGGCCAGTCGCCGTGTCCCGCTGGATCCGGCGGTGAGCGCGGGCATACCGCGCGGGTCGAGCCGGCTGGCCCGTACGACGGAGGCGCCGATGCCGACCGCCCGGCCCAGCTCCTCGATCCGGCCTCTGGCCAGCCCGGCGACCTGCCAGGGGCCGGGAAGCCAGGACCGGGGCGGCACCGGGCGCGTCCGGCGGTCCCCGGCCGCCCGCGCGTCGGCGATCTGGTCGAAGATGCCGGCGCCGATGGCGACGGCCCGCATACCGTCGGCCAGCGCGTGGTGCAGCTTCACCAGGACGGCGAAGGGACGGCCACCGTCCGCCGCCACCAACGCCTCGCCATCACCGCTGTCACCTTCCGGCGTCAGGACGTACATCTCCCACGGCGGAATGCCGCGTTCCAGCGGACGTTCCATCAGCTCCCCGGCCAGCCGCGCCGCCTCCGTCGCGAACTCCCCCGCCGGCAGCGGCAGTCGGCGCACATGCCGGCGTACGTCGAATTCCTTGTGCACCGCCCAGGCCGCGCCGCCGACCGGCAGCCAGACGTCCCGTACCCGCATCCTGAGCCGCGGAATGGCGGCGGCGCGCGCGGCGAGCAGTTCCCGCACGCCCGCTCCGCCGGCCGTGCCGGGTGCCGCGGTGAAGACCGCGAGCGCGCCGAGATGCATGGGATGGTCCGCGGATTCGAGATGCCAGAAGGCCAGATCGAGAGGTGCCAGCAGCTCGGTGGTCAAGGAAACCCCAGGTCCTAGAAGGCGAGGTACGGCGACGGGCTCAGTCCATCGCCTTTGTCCAGTTACGGTCAAGTACGATCAAGCCACCTACAATTAACGACGAAAACCGCTCAATGTGACGGTCGGTCCGGGACGATGAAGTCGCACCACACGCACTTGCCACTGCCGCGCGACTCCACGCCCCACTCGTCCGCCAGCCCTTCCACGAGCTGGAGCCCGCGTCCCGAGACCCCTGAGGACCCGGCGTCCCGGCGGTGCGGGAGGGCGCTGGAACCGTCCTCGACCTCGACCCTCATCCGTCGCTCCGCCCCGGCCACCACCCGTACGGTCACGACGGCCCCGCCGTCGGTGTGCAGCAGCGCGTTGGTGATCAGCTCGTCGGCGGCCAGTTCGATCTCGTCGGAGCGTCCCCTGGCCCCCCAGGCGGCCACCGCCGCGCGGATCATGTGCCGTGCGGTGCTCAGCCCCTCAGGGTCTCTCTGCGCGACCTGCTGCTGGAGCCGGCCGCCCGAGCGGGGGGCGCGCGTACCCAGGCGGCGCAGCAGCAGCACCGCGACATCGTCCTCGCCGCCCCGCGCGTCCACCACCTCACAGAGCCGGTCGGCCAGCAGCTGGAGATCGTGCGGACCGTCCCGTACCAGCGCGGCCAGCAGCTGAAGCCCGTCGTCCAGATCGGCGCCCGGCTGCTCCACCAGCCCGTCGGTGTAGAGCAACAGGGCCTGGCCGGGGTCCAGTTCGATCGTCTCCACCGGGTAGTCGAGCCGGCCGAAGGCCGCGGAGAGGCCGAGCGGCATCCCGCCGGGCACCGGAAGTCTGCGGCAGCTGCCGTCGGTTTCCCTGATCAGCGGATCGACATGGCCGGCCCGGACCAGCTGGATCACTCCGGTGGCGAGGTCGGCCTCCGCGTAGGTGCAGGTCGCGAAGCGGTCCGTGTCCAGCTCGTGGAGGAAGACCGAGGCCCGCGCCATCACGGTGGCCGGCGCGTGCCCCTCGGCCGCGTACGCGCGCAGCACGATGCGCAGCTGCCCCATCACGGCGGCCGCGTGGGTGTCATGGCCCTGCACGTCGCCGATGACCGCCCCGACCCGGCCGCCGGGCAGCGGGATCACGTCGTACCAGTCGCCTCCGATGTCCCGGCCGAGCCGGGCCGAGCGGTAGCGGACCGCGATCTCGGCGCCCGGCACCGCGGGGATCCGGCGGGGCAGCATCGCCTGCTGGAGCCCCTCGGCGAGATCGTGCTCCTGCTCGAAGAGGACGGCGCGCTGGAGGCTCTGGGCGATACTGCTGCCGAGCGCGACCAGCAGATTGCGGTCCTCGGCGGTGAAGCCGCTCTTCTCCCGGTAGAGCAGCCCGAGGGCGCCGATGGGCCGCGCCTGGGCGATCAGCGGCAGATAGGCGGCGGCGTTGATGCCCAGCCCGCGGATGTCCGGCCACAGCACGGGGTAGCGCTCCGCGAACTCCTCGGCGGACTCGATGAAGCGCGGGACGAGCGTGCGTACGACCTCGCTCATCGGGTACTGCTCGTCGGTGCGGGTGACCCGCGTCCCCGGTACGTAGGAGCCCTCGGGGCCCTCGGCGACCATATGGATGCGTCCCGCCTCCATCAGCCCCATGACCAGGCTGCTGGCCCCGAGGTGTGCCAGGCCGTGGGAGTCCTTCAGTACGTCGATGACGTCCTGGACGGTCCTGGCGTGGGCGAGCGCGGCGGCCGTGCCCTCGACGACGCTGGTGCGCACCCGGCGCACCGCGCTCAGTTCGAGCCGTGCGGCCGAGTCCGCCAGTTCCTGGGAGGCGTCACGGACGATGCCGATGACGCGGTAGGGCCGGCCTGCCGGGTCACGGCGGATGGCGCCCTGGGTGTGCGTCCAGCGCGGGGTTCCGTCCCGTCGCCGGATACGGAGGTACGCCCCGTAGGTGGCGCTGCCGTCCCGCAGCGCCCGCTCCACCACCTCCGTCAGCCGGCTGCTCTCGCTCTGCGACAATCGCGTCTCCAGGCCGCTCGGCCGGCCGTCGTATTCGCCGGGCCGCAGATCGAGGACCGCGAGGGCGGGGTCGTCGAGATGGAGGAGCCCGCTGTCGAGGTGCCAGTCGAAGGTCCCCATCCGGTTGAGGGACAGACTGATGTACGGACGGGCGGGCCAGTCGTCGGGGAGCGACAAGGGGCCCGCTTCCCGTTCAACCATGGAGACACTCTGTCATCATTTGTCGGATTCTTCGAGCGGTCCCGTCAACCTCGGACCCTCGGTCAGCCGGCGAACGTCACGGGGCCGGCCAGCTCGTCGCCCGACAGCGGGCCGTCCTGCGACGGAGCGGACAACTCGTCTCCGGGGACCTGTACGGGGTCGTCCGGGCCGGTCAGGATCTCCTCGTCGGACAACGCGAGATCTCCGCCGCCCTGCTCCGGTTCCACCGGACCGTCGGGCGGAACCACGCCGTCGTCCGGTACGAGCGGCACGTCCCGTGGCTGGTCCGGCACGGCCCGGCCCCGGTCCGCGGCATTGCCCCGCGGGACGTCACCGGACCCCGATCCCACGCCGGCGGGCGCCTCGGGCATGCCCGGCCGGGGCGGCTTCACCGCGTCCGGGTCCGTGATGTCCGCCTCCGGCCCGTACTGCGGCGGCACCTGGGGCGGCTTGTCCCGCCGGCCCTCGGTACCGATCTGCCGTTCCATCCAGGAGTTGGCGGCCAGGTCGACGATGATCAGGCTGGTGATGGCCTCGGAGGTGCGGTTGATGACGACGACCCGCTCGGGCCGATAGCCCTTCCACTTCTCGCCCCGGTACCGCACGGAGCCCTTGGCCGCGACCGGCGGGCTCAGTGGGCTGCCGTCGGCGCAGCGCACCCTGGGCACGCCCCGGTTGTCCACCATGACGGCGGTGCCCGCCTGGAGGACGGACTGGAAGGCGGCGGCGGAGCCCTCGCGGTAGCCGTGGCTCGTCACCCGGATGTCGGGCCGCAGCACGACGGGGGTCAGTCCGTGCACGAAGTGAGGGACGGAGTCCTGGGTGACACCCACTCCCTCGGCGAAGGCGCGGGCCTTCGTCCGGTCCTGGGTGAGGAGACGGATCTGCCGGTCCACCTCGCAGCTGGCGGTGGAGGTGCCGCCGTAGAGCCCCGGCGTGGAGCCCGGCAGGGCGCGCGGCGCCCGTACGGTGCCGCCCGCCCCGCCCCGGGTGTCCGGCGACGGGGGGCGGACCGCCGGGCCGGACACGGCATCCGGGCTCACGGTGGACCGGGTGAACGGATCGGGGCCCGGATCGGCGGCCGGCTGGAGCAGCAACTCCTCGGCGCTCGCCACATCCCCGCCACCCTCGTCCCCGCCACAGCCTGCCGTGATCAGAATCCCCGCGGACAGCACGGCGAGCGTGACATACCGACGACGGTGGGGTGAGCGCACCAGAATCTCCCGACTCTTCCTCCATGGATGTCCCCTTATGTCTGCCGGATCCCTCCGCACCCCGCAAGCGGGAACAGCGACAGCACGCCCGGGAGCCGGACACGTTCAGGCGGCGGCATACGCGCGTGCCGACGCGTGAAGGGGTTCGGGTCCCGGGCGTGATGGGGGGACGTTCATGCTGGTCAGCCGGGTCGTGATGCCCGGCGCGTGGTCGATCGTCCGGACAGGAGTGCGATCATCGCGGTCATGGCGCGGCGCCGCCGCGCGCGGTCCTCGCGCACTACGCCGCCGGTGGACGGCACCGCATATGCGTGGTCCCGCACCCCGGCCGATGCGGGGGTACGGGACGTGGAGCGATCCGTCGGTCTATCCGGTGCGTCAGTCGATCCCGGGGAGGATGTGCGGCTCCGCGAGGTCGTCCTCGTAGCCGGCCAGCCTGATCGGAGCCGACCTGGCCCATACTTCGAGGTTTCCGAGCTTCTCGGGCCGGCGGATCCGCTCGACATACTCCGCCGGACGCTGCTCATGCTTCGTCGTGAGATCTGGTGTCACCGCGCACTCCTCTGTGTCGCGCAACTCTGGGACAGGACACGTTTCCGTCGCGGTGGCGCCGTTGTCGGACGGGACCGCGGCCTTGGTAGTGGGCCTGTCCCAGCACAGCCTTGGGGATGGTGTATCCCCTGATTGGCCGTCCGTTAGCTCCAGCGTAACCATATGAGCGTCAACCCGCTCGATAGGGCTCGCATTCGAGTGAAATTCCGGCCACTCGGCCCACGGCCGCTGGGCCGAGTGGTGACCCGACCGGCCGGCCGGGTGGCGACCTGACGGACCATGAGTCCGCCGGCCACCGGTTCCCCGTCACCAGTTGGCGGGGGCGTAGTCCTTGAGGAAGCAGCCGTACAGGTCCTCGCCGCTCTCGCCCCGCACGATCGGGTCGTACACCCGGGCCGCGCCGTCGATCAGGTCGAGCGGGGCGTGGAAGCCCTCGTCGGCCAGCCGCATCTTGTCCGGATGCGGGCGCTCGTCGGTGATCCATCCCGTGTCGACGGCGGTCATCAGGATGCCGTCGCTCTCGAACATCTCCTGGGCGCTGGTACGGGTCAGCATGTTCAGCGCGGCCTTGGCCATGTTGGTGTGCGGATGCCCCGCGCCCTTGTAACCACGGCTGAAGACTCCCTCCATCGCGGAGACGTTCACCACGTAGGCACGGGCCGCCTCGGCCGCGGCCATCGCCGGACGCAGCCTGCTGATCAGGATGAAGGGCGCGGTGGAATTGCACAACTGGACTTCGAGCAGCTCGACCGCGTCGACCTCGGAGACCGTCTGGACCCAGCTGTTGGTGTCGTGCAGATCGGGCACCAGTCCCCCGGCGTCGATCGCCGTGCCCGCCTCGATCCTGGCGAGCGTGGCGGAGCCGCCGACGAGCGCGAGTCCGGTGACATCGGAGGCGCTCAGCGCCTCGGCGCCGGCGGCGGGCAGTACGGCCTGAGCACCGCTGCCGAACGCCCCGATGACCTGGGAGGCGGGGAGTTCGCCCGCGGGCAGCGGCGCGGACTCGGCGGCCAGCAGCTCGCTGTACGCCCGCGGGGAGCGGCGTACGGTCTGCGCGGCGTTGTTGATCAGGATGTCCAGCGGGCCCTCGGCCGCGACGGAGTCGGCGAGGGCGACGACCTGCGCGGGGTCCCGCAGATCGATACCGACGATCTTGAGGCGGTGGATCCACTCGTCGCTGTCCGGCATCGCCTTGAAGCGGCGGACGGCGTCGCCGGGGAAGCGGGTGGTGATGGTGGTGTGGGCGCCGTCGCGCAGCAGCCGCAGCGCGATGTACATACCGATCTTCGCCCGGCCGCCGGTGAGCAGCGCGCGCCGTCCCGTGAGGTCCGTACGGGCGTCGCGGCGGGCCCGGTTCTCGGCGGCGCACGGCTGGCAGAGCTGGTGGTAGAAGGCGTCGACCTCGGTGTAGCGGGTCTTGCAGATGTAGCAGGAGCGGGGGCGCTGGAGTACGCCCGCGATCTCGCCGCTGACCGAGGAGGAGGGCAGCAGACCCTGGGTCTCGTCGTCGATCCGCTCGGCGGAGCCGGTGGCGGTGGCTTCGGTGACGGCCTTGTCGTGGGCGGTCTTGGCCGCCCTGCGCTCCTGGCGGCGGCGCTGCTTGACGGTCCGGTAGATGCCGGCGGTGGCCCGCCGGACCGCGATCGCGTCGGGGTGGTCGACATCCAGCTTGTCGAGTTCGTCGAGCACGGCCAGGCAGACGGCCATGCGCTCGGGGTCGATGCCGGGGCCGTACTCCTGGCTCTCGGCGTACACCGGGCTCTCGGCATACGGCCGGCTGTCGCCGTACGCCGGGCTGTCCTCTGTCACCGTCATCGCTGCTGCCGTTCCTCGATCACTCGTACACCGGGCACGGGGTCACTCGCGCGCCGGAGTCCCCGATGGGGCTTTCATGGCTGTTTGCGGCCATCCCCGCAGGTCAGGAGCATACCGACGCGCCGGGGGCCAACAAAATCCCACTATCTTAGCCGGTCCCGCCCCCGGCCTCGGCACTCCGGGACTCACCGGCCGGGACCCGGACCCCGAGGAACCTCGTCGTCCGGCGCAGCCGGAAGCCGAGCGTCTCGTACAGCCGGATGGCGTTCGTGTTGGACGCCGCCGCGTGCAGGAACGGCTGCTCACCGCGGGCGCGGATGGAGTGGGCGACCGCGAGGACGAGGCGGGCCGCCAGGCCCTGGCCGCGGAACGCAGGGTCGGTGCAGACGGCGCTGATCTCCGTCCAGCCCGGTGGGTGCAGCCGCTCCCCCGCCATGGCCACCAGCGCCCCTTCGCGGCGGATGCCGAGATACGTGCCCATCTCGATGGTGCGCGCCAGGAACGGGCCCGGCTGGGTGCGCTCCACCAGGCCGAGGATCTCCGGCACATCGGCGGGGCCGAGACGTACGGCTTCCTCGTCCGGGGCGGTCCTCATGTCCGTACCGGCGAGCTGCACTCCGTCGGCGCTGAAGGTGATCTCCCAGTCGTCGGGCGGCGGGACCCGGTAGCCCACGAGCGCCAGCGATCCGCCGGGGCCCGCGAGCGCGGCGGCGTCGGCCCAGTCCGCGGCGTCGGGGTCGTCGGGCAGCGCCAGCCACGGCGAGACGCCGGGGGGATAGCGCAGCAGCCGGCCGCGCCGCTCGGCGAAGTGCGCGTGCGGCCCGGTCAGCGAGGCCAGCGCGGGATGGTCCAGCGGATGACCCGGCACGGCAGGGGACGGCTCCGGCACACGGGGCGCGGGCGGGCGGGATATGGACGCGGGCGTACCGGTCATGCGCCGACCTCGATCACGATCTTTCCCCGGACGTGCCCGGCCTCGACCGCGCGCAGCGCCTCGTCCGCCCGCTCCAGCGGGAAGGTCCGGGTCACGAACGGCCGCAGCACGCCGCTCACCACGAGCTTCGCGACCTCATCGAGGACCGCGGCGGTCCGCTGCCGTACGACCACCGCGCCGCCCAGCCGGGGAACCGTCGCCTTGTCCGCCACGCTGAACAGTCTCGTACGGTCCACGAGCAGCTCGGCCACGGCCTTGAGATCGTCGCCGCCGACGAGGTCGAGAACGGCGTCCACGCCGTCGGGCGCGACGGCCCGTACGCGGGCGGCGAGGTCGGGTCCCGGCTCCACGTGCACGGCCCCCAGGGACTCGACGAACTCCTTCTTGCCCGCGCTCGCGGTGCCGATGACGCGCAGCCCGGAGCCGCGTGCGAGCTGGACTGCGGCCACGCCCACACCCCCGCCGGCGCCGGTGATCAGCAGGGTGGCGCCGGACGGCAGATCGGCCTGGCGGACGGCGTCGTACGCGGTCGCCGCCGCGACCGGCAGTGCGGCCGCGTCCGTGAACGACAGCGCGTCCGGCTTGTGCGCGGTGATCCCGACCGGCAGCAGGGTGTACTCCGCGTATCCGCCGGTGAGGGTGGAGCCGAAGACCGCGTCACCGACGGCGAAGCCCTCGACGCCCTCGCCGACCTCCTCGACCACGCCGGAGGCCTCACTGCCCAGCGTCTCGGGGAGCGAGGCGGGCGGCGAGCCGGGCCTTCGGTAGCCGGCGCGCAGCTTCCAGTCGACGGGGTTCACGCCCGCCGCGCGTACGGCCACCAGCAGCTGGCCGGGGCCGGGGCTCGGTGTCGGCCGGTCGACGAAGGTCTCCACCTCCGGACCGCCGTGCCGGGTGAAGACATACGCCTTGGACGTGGCCTTGGGCATGAGGGCTCCTCGCTCTGGCCGGTGGCTTCCGTCGCCGCCTCCGCCCACGTCGGACGCGGCGACAGCAGATTCAAGGTGGATCACCGGCCAGCCTATTCCCGAGGTCACACGGTGTTCATGTGAGCCGGACGTCCACGCGGCCCGGCGTGGGCGGACCCCGGCCCGCCCGGCATGCGGGCGGACCGGGGTCGGCGGCGGATCAGGCAGTGCGCACTCCGCGGTCAGGGGATGGCGCACTCCGTGGATCAGGAGGTGGCGCACTCCATCGACGCCGGGTCGGAGGCGTCACGGATCAGCGCTTCGTGCGCTGCCCTGAGCCGTTCGACATCGGGCTTCATCACCTTGCGGTCGTAGGTGAGCAGTCCGTTCAGCTCTCCCTCCACATCGCTGATCTGGGTGTAGACGGCGCCGTTGCTCCCCTGGCAGGCGAGCTTGCGGACATTGCCGAGCTGGGCCAGATACTCGTCGGTGTACGCGGCCTGGTCGACGCCCACATAGGTGTGCTGCACCGGCCAGGCGTGGCCGGGCACCGCGAGCCCCAGTCCGCCGTACTCCCCGCTGACCAGCGCCCGTTTCCCGTCCGGCGCGGGCAGTTGCGGGCTCGGATAGCCGTGGGCGTCGGCGATGTCGCCGTTGCCGCCGTCGACCGCGCCGCAGCAGTTGAGCCCGCTCATGTTGTTGACCAGCCGGCTCGGGTCCCACGCCTTGGCCTGGTCGGCGATCCGCGCCTGGTCGTACTGGCCCCAGCCCTCGTTGAAGGTGACCCACATGACCACCGAGGGGCTGCTGCTGTGCTGGTCGATCATCTTCTTCATCTCGTGCTCGTACTGGGTGCGGGACGCGGCGTCCGGCGTGATCGTGTTCATCGCCGGCATGTCCTGCCAGACCAGCAGTCCGAGCCGGTCCGCCCAGTAGAACCACCGGTCCGGCTCGACCTTGATGTGTTTGCGTACGGAGTTGAAGCCGAGCTTCTTGTGCATCTTGAGGTCGTACGCGAGCGCCTCGTCGGTCGGCGCGGTGTGCAGCCCGTCCGGCCAGAAGCCCTGGTCGAGCGTGGCCATCAGGAAGGTCGGCGTGCCGTTGAGGACCGTACGCGGCACTCCGTCGACCTTCTCGACCGTGAGGGAGCGCATCCCGAAGTAGCTGCCGACCCTGTCCTTTCCGGCCGTCACCTCCAGCCGGTAGAGATACGGATCGTCCGGCGACCACAGACGCGGATCGCGGACCGGCACGCTCAGCGTGCTTCCGGCGCGGCCGGTGACCGTACCGACCTTGCGCTTTCCGTCGTACGCGGTGGCCGTGACCGGCACGCCGTCCCGTACCCCGCGCACCTCGACGGCGAGCTTCTCACCCGCGACATCGGGCGTGAGCCCGAGCGAGCCGACATGGTCGGCGGCGACCGGTTCCATCCAGACGGTCTGCCAGATACCGGAGGAGGGGGTGTACCAGATGCCGCTCGGGTCCAGGCGCTGCTTGCCCATGGGCGGGTTCTCGCCGTCCGCGGCGTCGGTCGGGTCGTAGACGCCGACGATCAGCTCCTGGGTGCGGCCGGGCTTGAGCGCGTCGGTGACATCGGCGCTGAACCGGTCGTAACCGCCCTTGTGCTCGGTCACCTTGGTGCCGTTGACGTACACCTCGGCCTGCCAGTCGACGGCGTCGAAGTTGAGGTTCAGCCGCTTGTCCTGGCCTATCCGCCAGTTCGGCGGCACGGTGAAGGTGCGGCGGTACCACATCCGGTCCTCGTGCCGTTCGATCCCGGAGAGCTGTGACTCCACGGGGTACGGGACGAGGATCCGCTCGCGCAGTGTGGTGCCGACCGGCGGGCGCTCGCCCTTCTCGGCGGCGGCGAACTGCCACTGTCCGTTGAGGTTCTGCCAGGCGTCGCGGGTCAGCTGCGGCCGGGGGTACTCGGGAAGCGCGTTCCCGGGGCGTACGTCCTTGGCCCAGGGGGTGGAGAGCTGGTACTCCGAGGTGTTGGGCCCGCTGCTCCAGAAGGCCGCGACCGGCTTGCCCTGCTGGGCGGCGAGCCCGCCCGCGCCGTCGTAGCGCAGATCGGCGGAGCCGCCCTTGCCGACGACCGGTTCCTTCAGCGTGACCAGCAGCCGCCTGGCGTCCTTGGGGTCGCTCTTCACGCTCCCGAGCGGCCAGGCCGCGCCGCCGATGACCGCGCTGAGATGGGAGGCGAGTCCGGCGGGCGGGGCGGCGAGCTTCTGGACGAAGTCGAGCCGCAGGGTACGGCCGTCCGGCAGGACGGTGGCGGCGGTGGCGCCGTCGTAGGCGAAGCCGTCGGGCAGCCGGAACGCGGACTGGGGCACCGGCCGCTTGCCGCCGCCGGGCTCGGTCCACTTCAGGTGGAGGTTGGAGCCTCCGTAGTGCTCGAAGTACTCCACCTTGATGTCGTAGGCCCGGTCCGCGGTGAGTTCGACGGACGGGGAGGTCTGCTCCTTCTCCCAGTCGTCGACCCAGTGGTCGATGGCGAGCCGGCCGTCGATCCAGAGCCGGAATCCGTTGTCGCCGATCATCGAGAAGGTGTGCGCGCCGGTGGTGGCCGGAACGATCTTCCCGGTCCAGCGCACGGTGACGTCGTCGGCCTGACCGGTGGCGGCCGTCAGCCGCGGTTCCAGGTTGCCGAAGTCGATGGACGGGTCGAACCCGGTGGCCTTGAGTTCGTGGAAGTCGAAGGCTCCGGGGGCGGACTGGGTGTAGTACTCGCCCTTGAGCCCATGGGCCTCGACCGGGTCGTCGGCGGCCGAGGCGGCGGGGACCGCGGTGAGTCCCGCGAAGCCCAGGACGGAGGCGAGCAGGAGAGCCAGTTTTCTTCGGATGCGCACATGTCCTCCTTGTGGCCAGTGCCGCGACCGGTGGTGTCCGTCCGTCGGGAAGCGGCGTCGGGCGCGTGCCGGACGTCGTGACGGGGCGGACACCGCCGGGAGGGACACTGGGGTGGCGGCTCGTTGCGACAGTCTGTACAACGTTGGAAGGAACGGCAGTTGGCATGACAGCATGCCGTTCCGCCCGCTGTCCAGGGTCAGGACAGAGCGCGGGCCGACGCCATATCCATCGATGTACGAACAGGGCAGGGGGCGGGCCCGCGGGCGCCGCCCCGGAGGGGAAGTGCGGGTGTCCGTCAGCCTCAAGGACGTCGCGGAACGAGCGGGCGTCTCCATCAAGACCGTCTCGAATGTGGTCAACAACTACCGTCATGTCACCCCGGCGATGCGGGCCAGGGTGCAGCGGGCGATAGACGAGCTGGGCTACCGGCCGAATCTGACGGCCCGTCACTTGCGCAAGGGCCGTACGGGAATCCTCGCGCTGGCGGTGCCCGAGCTGGGCAACCCGTACTTCGCCGAACTGGCGGGCGCGGTCATCGACGTGGCCGCCGAGCACGAGTACACCGTGCTGCTCGACCACACCGGAGGCCGCCGGGAACAGGAGATCCTGGTCAGCCAGGGGTTCCGGGCACAGGTCATCGACGGGCTGATCCTGAGCCCCATCGAGCTGGAACGGGAGGATCTGCTCGCCCGCGACCACGACGCGCCGCTCGTGCTGCTCGGCGAGCGGGAGTACGACCTGCCGTACGACCACATCGCGATCGACAACGTCGCGGCGGCCAGGACGGCGATACGGCATCTGCTCGCCGTGGGCCGGTCCAGGATCGCCTTCCTGGGCGCGCGGACCGACCGGGTCAACGAGCCCTCGCACCTCCGGCTGCGCGGCTGGCGCGCGGAGCTGACCGAGGCGGGGCTGCCCGCGCCGGACTCGATGATCGCCCCGACCGGGGGCTGGGACCACGCGGACGGCGCGGCGGCGATGGCCCGGCTGCTGGACTCCGGGGTGCTGCCGGACGCGGTCTTCGCGTACAACGATCTGATCGCCATCGGCGCGATGCGAGTGCTGTCGGAACGCGGGCTGCGGGTTCCCGGGGATGTCGCGGTGGTGGGCTTCGACGACATCACCGAGGGCCGCTACGGCACGGTGACGCTGACCACGATCTCGCCGGACAAGCAGACCATCGCCCGGCTCGCCGTGCAGTCGCTGGTGGAGCGGCTGCGGGAGACGGCCGGCGCCGCGGACGACCCCGAGACGCCGGGCGGGACCAGGCCCCCCGGGAGCACGCGCGCGCGTGAACTCCGGGCCGATTTCCGGCTGGTGGAGCGGGAGAGCACGGTCGGCGGAGGGTGACCGCGGCGCTCCGGGTGTTCTCCGCCGTTATCGCGCGAAGGGTTTACAGGCTCCGTACAACGATGTAAAAACCCTTCCGAACGATCTCAACGCCCAGCACCTCTGTACGAGTTGACCTCCCGTGAGCGCCCTGCGCGCCGGGGCCGCGCCGAGATGGGGTTCCGCCATGAAGCCGTCCGTCGTCCGCCGTACCACCACCACGACCGTTCTGGCCGCGAGCCTGGCCGTCACGCTCGCGCTCACCGGCTGCGCGAAGTCCGAGGACGACGCCTCCGGCGACAAGGGCGCCTCCGCCGGGGCGGACTCGGGTCAGCTGGTCGCCTCGCCCGGCGCCGGAGGCTCCAAGACCTGCACCATCGAGCGGTTCGGCGGCGAGAAGACGGATCTCGCCGGCGCGACCGTCGGTTTCTCCCAGTCCGAGAAGGAGGCCAACCCCTTCCGGATCGCGGAGACCGCCTCCATCAAGGCCGAGGCGGAGAAGCGGGGCATCAAGCTGCTGACCGCCAACGCGCAGACCCAGTTCTCCAAGCAGATCAGCGATGTCCAGGACCTCATCGCCAAGGGCGCGGACCTGCTGGTGATCGCCCCGCTGAACTCCGACGGCTGGGGCCCCGTGCTGCGTTCGGCGGCCGCCAAGAAGATCCCGATCGTCACCATCGACCGGAAGATCAACGCGACCCCCTGCAAGGACTATGTGAGTTTCATCGGCTCGGACTTCGTCGAGCAGGGCAAGCGCGCCGCGGACCGGATGATCGAGGCGACCGGCGGCAAGGGCAAGGTCGCGATCCTGCTCGGGGCGGCCGGAAACAATGTCACCACCGAGCGCACGAGCGGGTTCAAGGACCAGATCGCGGCCAAGGCCCCCGGCCTGGAAGTGGTGTTCGAGCAGACGGGTGAGTTCGCGCGGGAGAAGGGCCAGCAGGTCACCGAGCAGCTCATCCAGTCCAACCCGGACATCACCGGGATCTACGCCGAGAACGACGAGATGGGCCTCGGCGCCGTCAACGCCCTGAAGAGCGCGGGCAAGAAGGCGGGCGCCGTCAAGATCGTGACGGTCGACGGCACCCGCAACGCCGTGCAGGGCATCGTGGACGGCTGGATCTCCGGGGTCATCGAGTCCAACCCGCGCTTCGGGCCGCTGGCGTTCCAGACCCTCGACGCGTTCACCAAGGGCGAGGAGGTCGCCCAGGACATCGTCATCCAGGACAGCGCGTACACCGAGGAGAACGCCGCGTCCGATCTGGGCAAGGCCTACTGACGTGCTGTCGGTGACCGGACTGTCGAAGACCTTCCCCGGCGCGCGGGCCCTGGACGGCGTGGACTTCGCCGTCGGCCCCGGCGAGGTCCACGCGCTGATCGGTGAGAACGGCGCCGGCAAGTCCACCCTCATCAAGCTGCTCACGGGGGTGTACCGGCCGGACGAGGGCGAGATCCTCTTCCGGGGCGAGCCGGTCCGGTTCGCCACCCCGCTGGAGGCGCAGCACGCCGGGATCTCCACCATCTACCAGGAGGTCAATCTCGTCCCGCTGATGAGTGTGGCCCGCAATCTCTTCCTGGGGCGCGAGCCCCGCGGCGGGCTCGGGCTGATCGACTTCGGCCGGATGCACCGGGAGGCGGACGCGGCGCTGCGGGCGCTCGGGCTGCGCGTCGACGTACGGCGGCCCCTGCGCACGCTCGGCGTCGGCGCCCAGCAGATGGTGGCGCTGGCGCGGGCCGTCTCGGTCGACGCGCGGGTGGTCATCATGGACGAGCCCACCTCCTCGCTCGAACCGCGCGAGGTCCGCACCCTGTTCGAGGTGATCAGGATGCTCAAGGAGCGCGGCATCGCGGTGGTGTACGTCAGCCACCGGCTGGACGAGCTGTACGAGGTCTGCGACACGGTCACCGTCCTGCGGGACGGCAAGCGGGTCCACACGGGTCCGATCGCGGATCTCGACCGGCTGAGGCTGGTGTCGCTGATGCTGGGACGCGAGATCGGCGAGGGGCGCGGCGAGGGGCTCACCACATTCACCGGCGGGCATGACACCGGCACCGAACCCGTGCTCGAAGCAATGGATCTGACGGTACGTCACCAGTTGGACGGGGTGTCGGTGCGGGTGCGCCCCGGCGAGGTGGTGGGGCTCGGCGGGCTGCTCGGTTCGGGCCGCAGCGAGACCGCGAAGGCCATCGCCGGGGCGCTGCCGCCCGACTCGGGCCGGGTGCTGGTGGCGGGCGAGCCGGTGCGTACCGGCTCCACGCCCGCCGCGATACGGGCGGGTATCAGCCTGCTGCCCGAGGACCGCAAGGCCGAGGGGATCGTTCCCGGACTCTCCGTACGGGAGAACATCGCCCTGGCCGCGCTGCCGGGACTCTCCCGCTTCGGTCTGGTCGACGACGCCCGGATCGACCGGGTGGTGGACACCTTCATGAAGCGGCTGCGGATCAAGGCGTCGGGGCCGCACCAGAAGGTCGGTGAGCTGTCCGGGGGCAATCAGCAGAAGGTGCTCCTCGCCCGCTGGCTCGCGATGCGGCCCAAGGTACTGCTGCTGGACGAGCCGACCCGGGGCATCGACGTCGGGGCCAAGGCCGAGGTGCAGCGGCTGATCGACGAACTCGCGGACGAGGGGCTCGGGGTGCTGCTGATCTCGTCCGACATGGAAGAGCTGATCGAGGGGTCCGACCGGGTCGTGGTCCTCAAGGACGGCGCCGTGGTCGCGGAGCTGACCGGGACCGACGTGACGGAGGACCGGCTGCTGCACGCCATCGCCTCGCAGGGGGGAGCCCGCGATGACTGACCTGGCGGCGCCCAGACGCGTACCGCTCGACCGCGCACGACTGCTGACGCTCCTTCAGGAGTACGGCGTCTACGCGGGCGTGGCCGTCCTGCTGCTGGCCAACGCGTTCTTCACCCCGCACTTCCTGTCCGCGGAGAACTTCCGCACCCAGGCCGTGCAGGTCGCGCCCGTCCTCATCGTGGCGCTCGGCATGGCACTGGCCATCGGCAGCGAGGGCGTGGATCTCTCCGTCGGCTCGGTGATGGCGCTGTCGACGTCCCTGCTCTCCCTCTATCTGGGGTACGGGCCGTGGATCGCGCTGATCGTGGCGGTCATCGGCGGGGCCGCCGTCGGACTCGCCAACGGCTCGCTGATCGCGTTCATCGGGGTGCAGCCGATCGTGGCGACCCTGGCGCTGATGGTCGCGGGGCGCGGCGTCGCGCTGGTGCTGCTCCCCCAGCTCAAGGACGTACGGGACCCGACGATGGCCTCGCTGGGCTCCGGGGATCTGCTCGGTATCCCGTATGTGGTGCTGATCGCGGCCGTACTGGCGCTCGCCGTCGCCTTCACCGTACGGCGCACGACCTTCGGCCGGCAGCTGCTCGCGATCGGCGACAGCCGGCCGGCGGCGAAGCTCGCCGGGCTCCCGGTGCGCAGGGTGCTGATCGTCGTCTACATCTGCTCGGGTGTGCTCGCCGCGATCGCGGGGGTACTGGCCACGGCGCGGCTCCAGGCGAGTGACCCGACGTCGCTGGGGACCCTGATGGAGCTGTCCGCGATCACCGCGGTGGTGGTGGGCGGTACGCCGCTGAGCGGCGGCCGGATCAGGATCGGCGGCACGGTGGCGGGCGCCGTGCTCATCCAGTTGCTGACCGCCACGCTCATCAAGCACGATCTGCCGCCGTCCTGGACGCAGATCGCCCAGGCCGTGGTGATCGTGCTCGCGGTCTACGCGGCACGGGAACGGGGGAAGCGGTGACCACTGTGCGGACCGGGACCGGACCCAGGGAGCGGGGCCTCCCGCCACTGGAGGAGGAACCGCTCGGCGCGAGCCGGGCCGAACGGCTCAGCGCGCTCGCCCAGCAGCACGGCGCGCTCGTCACCCTCGTCCTGGTGGCCGTCGCCGCCTCGATCGGCTTCGACACCTTCCTGACGGGCGACAACCTGGAGAACATGGCGGTCTCCTCGGCCTTCCTCGCCGTGGTCGCCCTCGGCATGACCTTCGTCATCATCACCGGCGGGATCGATCTCTCGGTGGGCTCGCTGTTCGCGCTCGGCGGGGTGCTCGCCGCGTGGGGCTCGCAGTACGGCACGGCGGTCGCGCTGCTCCTGCCGCTCGCGGTGTGCGGACTGATCGGCCTGGTCAACGGGTTGCTGATCGCACGGGCCCGGCTGGCGCCGTTCATCGTGACCCTGGCGGCGATGCTGCTGGCGCGCGGAGTCCTGTTGTCGGTCACCGACGAGGGCTCGAAGACCTATCTGGTGGACGAGCAGTCCTTCTTCGCCCGCCTCGGCCAGGACAAACTGCTCGGGATCGGCCTGCCGGTATGGATCACCGCGGCGCTCTTCGTCCTGGGCGCGATCGCGCTGCGCCGCAGCCGCTTCGGACAGTATGTGTACGCGGTGGGCGGCAACGAGGACGCGGCGGCGCTGATGGGCGCGCCGGTGGCCCGTACGAAGATCGCCGTCTACACCCTCTCCGGTCTCTGCGCGGGCCTGGCCGGCGCGCTCAACGCGGCCTGGCTGGTGTCGGGCGTGACCATTCTCGGCGCGGGGATGGAGCTGGAGGCGATCTCCGCCGTCGTCATCGGCGGCACGCTGCTGACCGGCGGCTTCGGCTTCATCAGCGGTTCGCTCGTCGGCGTGCTGCTGCTGAAGGTCATCCAGAACGTGATCAACCAGATCGGCTCGCTCGACTCCGCGTACCAGCAGGTGGTCAGCGGGGCGTTCCTCGCGGTGGTGGTGATCGCGCAGACCTGGCTGGGCCGCAGACGCCGGATGCTGTGACGCCGGCGCGGGCGGGCGCGCGTCCGGCCACCGCCTGCCGGGGCGGTGGCCGGTGGCCGGTGGCCGGTGGCCGGTGGCCGGTGAGCGTCAGGCGACCACCTGTCCCTTGCCCAGCGCGATGATCCCGTTCCTGGAGACCGTGTACAGCTCCCGGTCGCGGTCCGGGTTGACGCCGATCGTCGCGCCCGGCGGTACGTCCACGTTCTTGTCGAGGATCGAGCCGCGCACCACCGCCCCACGCCCCACCCGTACGTTGTGGTGCAGCACGGAGCCCTGCACCACCGCGCCCTCCGCCACCACCACGCCCGGGGAGAGCACGGAACGGGTGACCTGGCCGCGGATGACGCACCCGGGGCCGACGATCGACTCGCTCGCGATGCCGCCCGACACGAAGCGCGCGGGCGGGAGCTGGCCGGAGTGGGTGTAGATGGGCCAGCTGCGGTTGTCGAGGTCGAAGGCGGGGTGGTGCGAGATCAGGTCCATGTGGGCGTCGTAGTACGAGTCGAGCGTGCCCACGTCCCGCCAGTAGCCGTGCTCGCGCGGTGACTCGCCCGGTACGTGGTTGCCCTGGAAGTCGTAGACCTGGGCCATGCCCCGCTCGGTGAGCATCGGCAGGATCGAACCGCCCATGTCGTGTACGGAGTTCTCGTCCTCGGCGTCCCGGTGCAGGGCGTCGACCAGGACCTTCGTGGTGAAGAGGTAGTTGCCCATCGAGGCGAACACCCGCTCCGGGTCGCCCGGCAGGCCGGGCGGGTCGGCCGGCTTCTCCAGGAAACCCCGCACCTGCGTGCCGTCCGCCGCGGGCGTGATGACGCCGAAGGACGCGGCCTCGGCGCGCGGCACCCTGATGCCGGCGACGGTGACACCGGCACCGTTCTCGATGTGCTGCCCGAGCATCTGCCGCGGGTCCATCCGGTACACGTGGTCGGCGCCGAACACCGCTATGTAGTCCGGCTGTTCGTCGTGGACGAGGTTGAGGGACTGGAGGATCGCGTCGGCGCTGCCCAGGTACCAGCGCGGTCCGAGCCGCTGCTGGGCGGGGACCGGGGTCACATAGTTGCCGAGGAGGCTGGACATCCGCCAGGTGGTGCTGACATGGCGGTCCAGGGAGTGCGACTTGTACTGCGTGAGCACACAGATGCGCAGGATGTCGGCGTTCACGAGGTTCGAGAGGACGAAGTCGACGAGGCGGTATGTACCGCCGAAGGTCACCGCGGGTTTGGCCCGGTCGGCGGTGAGCGGCAGCAGGCGCTTGCCCTCCCCGCCCGCCAGTACGATCCCGAGCACCGAAGGTCCACCGCGCATGGCCGCTCCCTCTGTCCGGACCTGCTGGGTATCTGTATCTGTGCCTGTTCCCCACGTGGTCGTGGTTATCGCGACGTGAGCAGTTCCTCGTACACCGCGTACGTACGGCGGGCCACCTGGTCCCAGCCGAACTCCCGCACCGCGCGGCGCCGCCCCGCGGCTCCCATCCGGGCCGCCGACTCCGGATCGTCGAGCACGCGGTTGAGCGCTTCGGTGAGCCCCGACTCGAAGGCCTCCGGGTGGCGTTCGTCGTACGGCACGAGCAGGCCCGTACCCCCGTCGTCCACGACCTCGGGGATTCCGCCGACCGCCGAGGCGACCACGGCCGTCCCGCACGCCATCGCCTCCAGATTGACGATGCCGAGCGGCTCGTACACCGAGGGGCAGGCGAACACCGCCGCGTGGGTGAGGAGTTGGATCACCTCGGGGCGCGGCAGCATCTCCGGGATCCAGTGCACACCGTCGCGCGTCCGCCCCAGCTCCTCGACCAGCTCACGGAACTCCGCGCCGACCTCGGGGGTGTCCGGCGCGCCCGCGCACAGCACCAGCTGGGCGCCGGGGTCCAGGGCGCGGGCGGCGCGCAGCAGATGCGGCACGCCCTTCTGGCGGGTGATACGGCCGACGAAGAGCACGTAGGGGCGGTCGGGGTCGATACCGATCCGGTCCAGTACGCCGGTCCCCCGGTCCGGGCGGTAGAGAAGGGTGTCGATGCCGTTGTGGACGACCCGCACCCTGTCCGGGTCGAGCGACGGATAGCAGGCGAGGATGTCGTCTCGCATGCCCCGGGAGACGGCGATGACGGCGTCCGCGCCCTCGACGGCCGTGCGCTCGGCCCAGCTGGAGAGGGCGTAACCGCCGCCGAGCTGCTCGGCCTTCCAGGGGCGCAGCGGCTCCAGGGAGTGCGCGGTCATCACATGCGGGATGCCGTACAGCAGCTTGGCGACATGGCCGGCGAGATTGGCGTACCAGGTGTGGGAGTGGACCAGTTCGCGGCCCTCCAGGGCGGCGGCCATCGCCAGGTCCACCGAGAAGGTGCGCAGCGCGTCATTGGCCCCGTCGAGTCCCGCGGCGGCCCGGTGGCGTACCACCCCGGCCGCGGGTTCCGTGCCGTCGCCGCCCCAGCAGTGCACCTCCAGCTCGGTCAGGGAGCGCAACTCCCGAGCCAGGAACTCCACATGGACGCCGGCACCGCCGTAGACATCCGGCGGATACTCGCGGGTGAGCAGCCCGAGTCTCACGCCATCCCCCCGTCCTCGCCCGGCGATCGCAGCCCTGCCATGGTCACCCGGAAACCGCCGGCGCGGAAGACCGCCGGGGCGGCCGGTCGAAGACGCAGTCCCCGCACAGCCCGCCCGACGGGCACCGGTAGTGGAGACAGCAGCTGCGCCGGCGGAACGATCCGGCCACCGGACCGCCCGTGGCGCGCAGGTCCGGGTGCGCGAACAGCTCCGCGGCCAGTGCCCCGGCCCGTTCCGCCACCTCCGGTCTGCCGTTTCCCTCTCCCCAGACGGTCAGCTCCCGTACGGCTCCGGCCAGCGCGGAGCCCGCGTTTCCCCACAGCAGCCGGGGCGAGATCCGGCCATCGCGCCGCAGTGCATCGGCGAGCGGGACGAGATGGCCGTACTGCACCACCTCGCGCACGGTCCCGGCGGTGCCGGGCAGCGCGCGCGGACCGGTCAGCAGGAGGTCGTCGGGTGAGGTCGCCTCCGGGTCCCAGTGAAGCCGGCGCGGGTCCAGATCGGGGACCGCGTCCGCGAGTACGGCGCAGCCGAGCGCGATCGACCAGAGCCGGGCGGCGAGGCCGAGCTGCGCCACCGAGGCACCGATCCTGCGCTCGGGGGCGCGCAGCCGGGCGGCGACCTTGTCGACACGGGCGGTGAGCGGCGCGGTGTCGCCCGCGTAGACCCGGGCCAGCGGCACCTGGCCGGCGGCGGGTGCTCCCGTGCGCAGGGCGAAGAATCCGCCCACGGCGGCGACCCGCGCCAGGACCGCCGGCCCTATCAGGTCCGTATCGTCCGCCCGGTCCATATCCCGCCATCCCCTCCGTAGGACTACATCCCGCCCCACTGTGTACTACGAGAGCAGTACGCCGAAATGACCTCTCCAGGACGACGCCGGAATCACGCCGGCAAGAGATCGTGGGCGCATGAGTGCACTCGCGCTGTCCGTGCTGTTGTCGCTGGTCTCGGCGGTCGCCTACGCCGCCGGGGCGATTCTCCAGGAACGCGTCGCGGCGGACACCCCCGACCGGCTGTACGCCCCCCTGCACCACGGGGTCTGGTGGGCCGCCGTGGCGCTGAACGGACTGGGCGCGGTGCTGCACGTGGTAGCGCTGGCGTACGGACCGCTCAGTCTGGTCCAGCCGCTCGGTGCGCTCACCATCGTCTTCGCGCTGCCCATGGCGGCGCTCTTCGTCGGCCGCGGGGCCGGGCACACCGCCTGGCGGGGCGCGATCATGGCGTCCGTGGGGCTGGCCGGACTGCTGGCGCTGACGGACGGCGCCGACTCCCAGTCGCTGGACGGCGGGGAACGGCTGGTGCTGGCGGCGGCGACCTTCGGCGCCGTGGGGCTGCTCTTCCTGGTCGCGCAGTCGGTGGGGCGCCCGGTCGTACGGAGCATGCTGCTGGCGGGCGCGGCCGGTGCCGCGTTCGGTATCGGGTCGGTCTTCACCAAGACCGTCGCCGTGGACTGGACCTCGGAGGCGCCGACCGTGCAGGCGCCGAGCCTGGTGGTGATCGCGGTTCTCGCGGGCTGCGGACTGCTGCTCTCGCAGGCCGCCTACCGGGGTGCCGGGCTGGCCGCGCCGCTGGCCGCGGTGACCGTCGTCAATCCGGTGGTGGCGGCGGCCGTGGGACTCACCCTGTTCGGGGAGCAGTTCAGGTACGGCGTGCTCGGTACGGTCCTGGCGCTGGGCTCCGGTGTGGTCGCGGCGGGCGGGCTGATCCTGCTCACCACGGAACGTCTCGCCGTACAGACGCGGGAGGCACGGCGGCACGGGGAGGCGCGGCAGCACGCGGGGCGGCCCGGCGAGGGCGCGTCGGCGGCCCGGCCGACGTCATGGGACCGGCCGCCGGACGGCTCCGACGCCCCGTCAGATCCCTACGCCGAGCGCCCGCAGGTAGGCGAGGGGGTCGATGTCGGATCCGTACCCCGGCCCCGTACGCATCTCGAAGTGGAGATGCGGTCCCGTGCTGTTACCGGTGGATCCTGACCGCGCGATCCGCTGGCCGCTGCCGACCTGCTGGCCCTCGCGCACATTGAGCGCGGAAAGATGCGCGTACTGGCTGTACTTGCCGTCTCCGTGCCGGATGACGACCTGGTAGCCGTACGACCCCTCCCAGCCCGCCGAGACCACACGACCGGCGGCGACGGCCTTCACCGATGTGCCGGTGGGGACCGGGAAGTCCACTCCCGTGTGATAGCCGCTGGCCCAGGAGCCGGACTGGCGGTACTGGGTGCCGGTGGAGGCGGAGACCGGGGCGCTGCCGCCACTCGTCCTGGGCTTCTCGGCGCGGACGGGCGTCTTGGCCTGCTCGCGCTTCTCCGTCTCCTTCGGCTTCTCCGCCTGCTTCTGCTTCTCGGCCCGCTCGGGCTTCTCGGTCTGCTCGGGCTTCTGCGCCTCCTGCTTCGCGGGGGCGACGGGCTCGGGCCGGTCGACGGGCTTCGCCGACTGCTTCGGCTTCTCGGCCGGGGCGGGCTTCGCCTTGGGCTGTGCGGGGGCGCTGCCCTTCGGCGGCGCCTGGACGTGCAGGACGAGCTTCTGGCCCGGGAAGATCAGATCGGGGTCGCTGCCGATGAGCCGGCGGTTCTCCTCGTACAGCCGCTGCCAGCCGCCCTTCACCGACTCGTCGACGGCGATCTCGGAGAGCGAGTCGCCACGGGCGACGGTGTAGCCCTCACGCTGCGTCGGCACGGAGGTGGGCGACGCCTTCTCGCGTGTGACGGGCGCGCTCTTCGCGCGGATCGGGCCGCTGGTCTTCTCGGTCGCCGTGCGGGGCGCGTTCGAGCCGTCACGGGCCTGGTCGGCGGTGATGTCCGGCGCGTCGCCGCCCCGGGTCAGTCCGGCGCGGACCGAGCAGGCGGGCCAGGCCCCGGGGCCCTGCTCCTTGAGCACCTTCTCCGCGACGGCGATCTGCTGGTCCTTGGTCGCGAGGTCGGCGCGCGGGGCGTAGCTCCCGCCGCCGTACGCCTCCCAGGTCGACTGGGTGAACTGGAGCCCGCCGAAGTAGCCGTTACGGGTGTTGATCTGCCAGTTGCCGGTCGACTCGCAGGCCGCGACCTTCTCCCAGACATCGACCGAGGCCGCGTGCGCCGTGCCCACGGCGATGAACGGCAGCGCCATCCCCGCGCCACCGGCCGTGACAGTCAGGGACGCGCGGTTGATACGGCTCGGCTGGTATCGGCGGTGCCGACCGGTTGCGGCCATGGCTGGGCTCCCCCACTGGCTGTAGGACACGTCACAAGCGGTCAACTTAGAGGCTCGGCACGGACCATGACAAGACCTCGACTACTCCCCGGCCACCCCTGAGCACCCAGCGTGCCACCCCGGACCCGGCCGCGTCTCAAGGAGCCGCATATCGGCGGCCGTTGACAGGGCCGCCGGAGTCCGGGGAATCTGTGCGAGGAGAGCGGGAGAGCGCTCTCCCGTCGTACGGAGGGGGCAGGCATGGGCGGGGTGGGCACGGGCGGGGACAAGGCCGGGTCGGACAAGGCCGGGTCGGACAGAGCGGGCAGGGACAGGGCGGACAGGGACAGGGCAGGCGTGACCGACGAGGAGATCGGCCATCTGCTGGAGAAGCTGGATCTCGGCCAGAAGGTGCGTCTGCTGACGGGCGCGAGCACCTGGCGCACGCACGCGGAGCCGGCCATCGGGCTGCGGGCGCTCACCTTCTCCGACGGGCCGGCGGGGGTACGGGGCGAAGCCTGGGACGAACGGGACACCTCACTCGTCCTGCCCTCCCCCACCGCGCTCGCCGCCGCCTGGGACGACGAACTGGTCGCGGAGCTGGGCGGGCTGCTCGCCGCCGAGGCCCGGCGCAAGGGCGTGGACGTCCTGCTCGCGCCCACCCTCAATCTGCACCGGTCACCGCTGGGCGGGCGGCACTTCGAGTGCTTCTCCGAGGACCCGCTGCTGACGGGGCGCACCGGCGCCGCGCTGATCGGCGGCGTCCAGTCCGGTAGAGTCGCGGCCACCGCCAAGCACTTCGTCGCCAACGACGCGGAGACCGACCGGCTCACCGTGGACGTGCGTGTGGACGAACAGACGCTGCGCGAGGTCTATCTCGCCCCCTTCGAGGCCGCGGTGGAGGCCGGCGTCTGGGCGGTGATGTCGGCGTACAACCAGGTCAACGGCGTCACGATGGCGGCGGCGCCGCTGCTGGAGCGGCCCCTCAAGAGCGAGTGGGGCTTCGACGGGCCGGTCCTCTCCGACTGGGGCGCGGTGCGCTCCCTGCTCGACACGGCCCGCGCCGCCCA
The DNA here is from genome assembly GCF_004151105.1 of Streptomyces sp. L-9-10. Classification (GTDB taxonomy): domain Bacteria; phylum Actinomycetota; class Actinomycetes; order Streptomycetales; family Streptomycetaceae; genus Streptomyces. The sequence goes on along the minus strand of NZ_PHRF01000041.1, from coordinate 306,282 downwards.
GGACCTGGCGATGCCGGGCCCCGACGGCCCCTGGGCCGAAGGGCTGCGCGCCGCGGTGGAGCGGGGGCTCGTCCCCGTGGAACGGATCGACGACAAGGTGCGGCGACTGCTGCGGCTGGCCGACCGGGTGGGCGCCCTGGGCGACCCGCCCCGGGTACGGCGGCCGGCTGCCCTGCCGTCCGCCGCGCCGGAGACCGCGTCGCGCGCGCTGCTGCGCCGGGCGGTCGCCGCCGGCGCCGTCCTGCTGCGCAACGACGGGGAGTTGCTGCCCCTGGACCCCGCGCGGCTGCGCTCCGTCGCGGTCATCGGTGCGCATGCCGCGGCGGTGCGGATCCAGGGCGGCGGCAGCGCGGAGGTGTTCCCCGCCTCGCTGGTCTCCCCGCTCGACGGCATCCGCGCGTCCCTGGACCCGACCGCCGAGGTGACGTACGCCCCCGGCCTTCCCCCGGGCGCGCTGCCCCGGCCGCTGGATCCGGTACGGGCCGACGGGCCGTCCACCCGCGATCCGGTCAGTGGTGAACCGGGCGTGCTGGTAAGGCTGTTGAACACGGAGGGTGCCGAACTCCACGCGGAGCACCGGCTGTCGGGACGGATCGTGGAACCGGCCAGGGTGGCGGGCGCGGAGACCGTGGAGATCCGGGCCCTGATCCGGCCCCGTCAGGACGGCGAATGGACACTCGCGGTCGGCGGCTGGGGACCGCTGTCCCTCTCCGTCGCGGGCCGGACCGTGCTGTCCGGCACCTTCCCGCTGGACTCGGACGATCCGACCCGGGTCCATGTCGCCCCGCCGTACCGGTCCGTACGTACCGCACTGGCCGCCGGGGAGGAGGTGGAGGTGGTCGCCAGACGCGGACTCGCCCCCGGCACCGGGGTGGCGACGATCCTGGCAGCCGCCCCGCCGCCGGGCGACGCCGCGACGGCGCTCGCCGCGGCCGTCGCCGCGGCCCGGGACGCGGACGCCGCCGTGGTCGTCGTGGGCACCACCGAGGAGAGCGAGTCGGAGGGCCGCGACCGCGACACGCTCGTACTGCCCGACGGCCAGGACGCGTTGGTACGGGCCGTCGTCCGCGCCAATCCCCGTACGGTCGTGATCCTCAACGCGGGCGGCCCCGTCGCCCTCCCCTGGCGCGCGGAGGTGCCCGCGCTGCTGCTGGCCTGGTTCCCCGGGCAGGAGGCCGGGGACGGACTGGCCGACGTACTGTTCGGCCGCGCCGAGCCGGGCGGCCGGCTGCCCACCACCTGGGGGGCGGCCGAGGAGGACGTGCCCGTACTGCGCACCCGTCCGGAACGGGGCCGGCTCCCCTACACCGAGGGCCCGTACATCGGCTACCGCGCCTGGCTGCGCTCGGGCACCCCGCCCGCCCACTGGTTCGGCCACGGCCTGGGCTACACCGAGTGGACGTACGGGGCGATGGAGGCACCGGACGAGGTGATCGCGGGCCGGCCCTTCGACGTACGGGTACGGCTGCGCAACACGGGCCGCAGGCGGGGCCGCGAGGTGGTCCAGCTCTATCTGACGGGGCCCTCGTCCGCCGGGGAGCCGGCGGTGCGGCGGCTCGCCGGATACGCGGCGGTCGTCGCGGACCCGGAGGAGGACGTCGTCGCGGTGGTACGGGTGGAAGGCCGGGCGACGGAGCGCTGGTCGGTGGAGCGTCACCGCCGGGAGACCGTACCGGGCGAACTGCTGCTGCACGGCGGCCGGTCGGCCGGAGACCTGCCGCTCAGCGCGGTGATCACGGCGTCCGCGCCACCGGAGCGATCGGCGGGGACGGCCACGGAGAGCGCTCTCCGCTGATGCTATAAATGGGGGCATGACGGAAGACCCGAGACCGGCCGGTTCACCCACGCTGGAGGATGTGGCGCGAGCGGCCGGCGTCTCCCGCGCCACGGTCTCACGGGTCGTCAACGGGGTCCGCAATGTCGACCCGGTGATACAGGAGTCGGTACGGCAGGCGGTGGCCACGACCGGCTACACCCCCAACCGCGCGGCACGCTCCCTGGTCACCCGCCGTACGGACGCGATCGCCCTGGTGGTCTCGGGCGCGGGGGACGATCCGTCCCCGGAGGCCGAGGCCGGCGGTCCGTACCGCGGCGGACCGGCGGGCGCCGGAGGCGGCGCGCGGCACGCCGACGAGCCCGACGGCGGGGCCGGATCCTCCTTCACCGCCCAGGTCTTCGCCGACCCGTTCTTCGGCCGGGTGGTGACGGGGATCGTCAACTACCTCCGGCCGCGCGGGATGTATCCGGTCCTGATGTTCGCCGAGACCTCGCGCGCCCGCGACGAGGTCGTCTCGTATCTCCGTCAGGGCAGCGCCGACGGCGCTCTCGTCGTGTCGACCCATGCCGACGATCCGCTGCCCGGCCTGATCACGGACGCCGGACTGCCCGCCGTTCTGTACGCGCGCCCTTCCCGGCCGACCCGCATCAGCTATGTCGATCTCGCCCACCAGGACGGCGCGCGGCTGGCCGCCGAACATCTGCTGGCGCGCGGCTGCCGCCGGATCGCCACGATCACCGGTCCGCTGGACGTGCCCGCCGGGCAGGACAGGCTGGCGGGTTTCCGCGACACGATGGCGCGCGCGGGGCAGCCGTACGTCCCCCTGGCCGAGGGCCGGTTCACCCAGGAGAGCGGGGAGGCGGCCATGGCCCGGCTGCTGGCCGAACACCCTGACCTGGACGGCGTGTTCGCGGCGAACGACCTGATGGCGGTGGGTGCCTGCCATGTACTGCGGGAGCACGGCAGACGGGTGCCCGAGGACGTGGCGGTGATCGGGTTCGACGACAGCAGCGCGGCCGTCGCGTGCCGGCCGCCGCTGACCACGGTCCGGCAGCCGGTGGAGGAGATGACGGCGGAGATGGCCCGGCTGCTGCTCGACCGGCTCGCCGGGCCGGACCGTGCGGTGACGTCGGTGATCTTCGAACCGTCGCTGGTGGTACGCGGATCGGCCTGACGTTCCGCGCGGACGCCCCCCTCAGCGCCCCCTCAGGATCCGGTTCGGCTCGGGGCCGCGCCCGTCAGGAGAGCTCCCCCGATGGGGCGGACGTCGCGGAGGCGGAGGAAGCGGGCGCGGCGGGAGCGGGCGGGGAGGAAGCGGGCGGGGAGGAAGCGGGCGCGGAGGAAGCGGGCGCGGAGGAAGCGGGCGCGGAGGGCGCCGAGGCGCGTCGCCAGCGCTGCGGAGTCACCACTCCGCCGGGCTCCGCCGGCCCCGCCTGACCGGGAACGCTCGGGCGGCTCCCGCCCCGTGCGAGGAACGCGGCCAGCGGCAGTGTGGCCGCGCCGACCGTGACCGCGTCCGGACCCAGTTCGCCCAGCTCGATCGTGGTGCGCGCCGCCGCGTGGCCGAGTGCGTACTGCTCCGCGTGGCGCCGGATCGCGGGCAGCAGACGCGGCCCGATGAGCAGCCCGGCCCAGCCGCCGAGCAGGATCCGCTCGGGCAGGAACAGATTGATCAGATCGCCGACGGCCGCGCCCAGGCATTCGGCGGTGTCGTCCAGGAGCGAGACGGCCAGCGGGTCGGGCGGGGGGCCTCCGGGCCCGGGGAAGGCCGCGGCCAGCAGGGCGGCGAGCGCGGTCTCGTCGTCCGCGTCCTCGGGGAGCGAACCGCCCGCCTCGTCCCAGCGTTCGCGCAGCGCCTCCGCTCCGGCGTACGCCTCCAGACAGCCGATGGAGCCGCAGCGGCAGCGACGGCCGCGCATCCGTACGGTGGTGTGGCCCCATTCGAGGGCGCTGCCCCGGCCGCTCCCCTCGATCAGGGCGCCGCCGTGGATGACGCTGGCGCCGATGCCGGAGCCGATGAGCGCGATGGCGGCGGTGCCCGCTCCCCGGCCGCCGCCGAACCACATCTCGGCCTGGCCGAGGGTCTTGGCGCCGTTGTCGATGAACAGCGGCACCTCGGAGGGGACTTCGAGGACGGCACGGAGCAGCTTCTCGAAGGGCACCGCGTGCCAGCCGATGGTGGGGCCGTGGACCGTGGCTCCGGCCGGGCCGCCGCGCTCGATGATGCCGGGGACTCCGATGCCGATGCCGAGGAGCCGCTCCGGGTCGGCCCCGGCGTCGCGCAGCACGTCGGCGACGCCGATACGGACGTGGTTCACGATGCGTTCGACGTCGTAGCCGTGCCGGGCGGGGCCCAGCAGCCGGTCGGTACGGGCCAGTTCGGTGAGCGACAGATCGAACAGCTCGACACGGACCCTGGTCTCCCCCAGGTCGATGCCGATGAGCAGGCCGCCGCCGGGGGCGACCCGCAGCAGGGTACGGGGACGGCCACCGTCGGAATCGACCACGCCGGCTTCTTCCAGGAGGCCCTCGGCGGCCAGTTCCGCAACGACGTTGCTGATGGAACCTGAACTCAGACCGGTGACGGGTCCGAGCTCCTGGCGGCTCAGCGGACCGTCGAAATACAACCGTTGCACAACCCGGGCACGGTTCCCCCGGCGCAGGTCACGCACCGTCCGTCTGTTGCGTTCTGCCATGGTGCTCCTTCCCTTGACGCAACATACCCCGGTCCCAGACCTTGACGCGACCTTCGCTCACCTCTTAAATCACGTCATAAATTAAGTCATGGAGGCCGTTCGACTCTCGAACGCAGCCATCCCCGGAAAGGGGCCACCTCTCATGCGCAAAGTCAGAGCCGCAGCAGCCATCGCCCTCGCCAGCACCCTCACCGCCGTCGCCGGTTGCGGCGGAGGCTCCTCGTCCGAGGGCGGCAGCAACGAATCACCGAAGACCCTCACCTACTGGGCGTCCAACCAGGGGCCCAGCATCGAGGCGGACAAGAAGATACTCACCCCCGAACTGAAGAAGTTCGAGAAGGAAACCGGGATCAAGGTCAAGCTGGAAGTGGTCCCCTGGGCCGACCTGCTCAACCGGATCCTCGCCGCCACCACATCGGGACAGGGCCCCGACGTGCTGAACATCGGCAACACCTGGTCGGCCTCGCTCCAGGCCACCGGCGCGCTCCTGCCGTGGGACCAGAAGAACTTCGACGCGATCGGCGGCCGGGACCGGTTCGTCGACTCGGCGGTGGCCTCGGCCGGCGCGGAGGGTCAGGACCCCTCCGCCGTGCCGCTGTACTCGCTGGCGTACGCGCTCTACTACAACAAGAAGATGTTCGCCGACGCCGGGATCTCGCAGCCGCCGGCCACCTGGGACCAGTTGATCGCCGACGGCAAGAAGATCTCCAAGGACGGCAAGTGGGCGCTCGGCGCCGAGGGCTCCAACCTCTCGAACAACATCCACCAGGTCTTCGCCCTCGGTAAGCAGCACGGAGCGGACTTCTTCGATAAGTCAGGCAAAGCCACCTTCACCTCCGACGGCGCCGTCGCCGCCGTGAAGCAGTACGTCGACTTCATGGCCAAGGACAAGATCATCGCTCCGGGCAACGCGGAGTACGCCCAGAACCAGTCCCTCCAGGACTTCGCCAAGGGCAAGACGGCCATGGTCCTGTGGCAGGCCGCGGCGTCGACCTTCGCCTCCCAGGGCATGAAGCCCGAGGACTGGGGCGTGGCACCGGTACCGGTCGCGTCCGGCACCCCCGGCACCGGCCAGAACATCAACTCCATGGTCGCCGGCATCAACATCGCGGTGTTCAACAACACCAAGAACATCGACGGCGCCAAGAAGTTCGTGAAGTTCATGACGAGCGACGCCGAGCAGACGCTGCTGAACAAGACCTACGGCTCGGTCCCGCCGGTCAAGGCCGCGCAGCAGGACCCGGCGTTCGCCGCCTCGGACGTGAAGGTCCTGCGCGACACGCTGGCCACCAGCGCCGCGCCGCTCCCCCAGGTCGCGAACGAGTCGCAGTTCGAGACGACCGTCGGTACGGCCGTCAAGGGGCTGTTCGCCGACGCCGCGGCGGGCAAGCCGGTGACCACCGAATCCGTCAAGGCGGCCCTGACCAAGGCCCAGCAGCAGATGACGCAGTGAGGCTCTCCCCATGACCGCCACCGTGACACCCAGCAGTGGGCACAAGGCGGGCAATACGGAGAAGACGGGCAGTGCGGGTGTGCGCGGACGACGTTTTCCGCGCATCCCCGACCGGATCCGTCAGGGCGGTCTGCCCTACCTCCTGCTGCTGCCCGCCGTCGTGCTCGAACTGCTCATCCACATCATCCCGATGGTGATCGGGATCTGGGTGAGCTTCCGGCAGCTCACCCAGTTCTTCATCCGGAACTGGGGCAACTCCCCCTTCGCCGGTCTCGACAACTACAAGATCGCGATCGACTTCGATGCCTCGATCGGTCAGGCGCTGCTCCACTCGTTCCTGGTGACCTGCGCCTTCACCGTGCTCTCGGTCGGGCTGTCCTGGCTGTTCGGTGTGACGGCGGCGATCATGCTCCAGGAGAACTTCCGCGGCCGGAGCATTCTGCGGACGATCTTCCTCGTCCCGTACGCCCTGCCCGTGTACGCGGCGGTGATCACCTGGGCGTTCATGTTCCAGCACGACAACGGCGTCATCAATCACATCCTGTACGACCAGCTCGGTCTCACCGACAAACCGTCGTTCTGGCTGATCGGCAACAACAGCTTCGTCGCGCTGGTCGTCGTCTCGCTCTGGAAGTCCTGGCCGTTCGCGTTCCTGATGCTGATGGCCGCCCTCCAGAACATCCCGCGTGATCTCTACGAGGCCGCCTCCATCGACGGAGCGGGCGTCTGGCAGCAGATCCGCAAGATCACGCTGCCGTCGCTGCGCCCGGTCAACCAGGTGCTGGTGCTCGTGCTGTTCCTGTGGACGTTCAACGACTTCAACACACCGTATGTGCTGTTCGGCAAGTCGGCGCCGGAAGCGGCGGATCTGATCTCGATCCATATCTACCAGTCGTCGTTCGTCACCTGGAACTTCGGTTCCGGATCCGCGATGTCCGTCCTGCTGCTGCTCTTCCTGCTGCTGGTCACGGCGGTCTATCTGCTCGTCACCTCCCGGGGAAGGAGGGGCTCGGATGCCTAGGTCTCAGCCCAGGTCTCCCATCGCACCGCCGCGGTCGTTCATCTGGACGCGCCGCGTCGTGCTGACGGTGCTGGCGGCCTTCGCGCTGCTGCCCGTCTATGTGATGGTCAGCAGCTCGCTCAAGCCGCTCCAGGATGTCGCCGGCAAGTTCCAGTGGTTCCCGACGAATCTCACGATCCGCCCGTACTTCGACATCTGGAAGACCGTCCCGCTCGCCAAGTACTTCGTGAACTCGCTGATCGTGGCGGGTTCGGCGACCGTGCTGTCCGTGGTGATCGCGGTGTTCGCCGCGTACGCGGTGAGCCGCTACCGCTTCCGCGGCAAGCGTGTCTTCACCGTCACGGTGCTCTCCACCCAGATGTTCCCCGGCATCCTCTTCCTGCTCCCGCTGTTCCTGATCTTCGTGAACATCGGGAACAGCACGGGTGTCGAGCTCTACGGCTCGCGCGGCGGTCTGATCCTCACCTATCTGACGTTCTCGCTGCCGTTCTCCATCTGGATGCTGATCGGCTACTTCGACTCCATCCCGAGGGAACTGGACGAGGCCGCCATGGTGGACGGCTGCGGACCGATCCGCGCGCTGTTCCGTGTGGTGGTGCCCGCAGCGGTCCCCGGGATCGTCGCCGTCGCCGTCTACGCGTTCATGACGGCATGGGGCGAAGTCCTCTTCGCCTCCGTCATGACCAACGACGCCACCAGGACCCTCGCCGTCGGTCTCCAGGGCTACGCCACCCAGAACGACGTGTACTGGAACCAGATCATGGCCGCCTCGCTGGTCGTCAGTGTGCCGGTGGTCGTCGGGTTCCTTCTTCTCCAGCGCTACCTCGTCGCCGGCCTGACCGCGGGCGCCGTGAAGTGACCCCTCCAGAAAGGCAGTCCGTGAACGACCTCAACGCCCTTCCCCACGATTTCACCTGGGGCGTCGCCACCGCCGCGTACCAGATCGAGGGAGCCGTGGCCGAGGACGGCCGTGCCCCCTCCATCTGGGACACGTTCTCGCACACCCCTGGCACGATCGACAACAACGAAAACGGCGATGTGGCCTGTGACCACTACCACCGGGTGCCCGAGGACATCGGGCTGATGAAGCGGCTCGGCGTGGACGCCTACCGCTTCTCGCTCGCCTGGCCGCGGATCGTCCCCGGCGGCGACGGACCGGTGAACAAGGCCGGCCTGGACTTCTACGACCGGCTGGTGGACGGCCTGCTGGACGCCGGGATCACGCCGTTCGCCACGCTCTACCACTGGGATCTGCCGCAGGCGCTCCAGGACAGGGGCGGCTGGCCGGTACGGGACACCGCCGAACACTTCGCGCGGTACGCGTCCGTCGTCGCCGAGCGCCTGGGCGACCGGGTCAAGGACTGGGCGACCCTCAACGAGCCGCTGTGCTCGTCGTGGATCGGGCATCTCGAAGGCACGATGGCGCCGGGGATCACCGATCTCACCGCGGCCGTACGCACCTCGTTCCATCTCCACCTCGGACACGGCCTGGCGGTGCAGGCGCTCCGCGCGGCCTCCTCGGACGCCCGGGTCGGCATCGTCAACAACCTCAGTCCGATCGAGCCGGCCAGCGACAGCGAGGCCGACCGCGCGGCGGCGGTACGGGCCGACGGCCACACCAACCGCTGGTGGCTCGACCCGATCCACGGCCGCGGCTATCCGCAGGACATGCTGGATCTGTACGGCGTGGAGCTGCCCGCGCGACCCGGCGATCTGGAGACCATCGCGGCGCCGCTGGACTGGCTGGGGCTGAACTACTACTTCCGCCAGATCGTGCGGGACGACCCGACCGGGGCCGCCCCGTTCGCCAAGCAGGTCGACGTACCGGACGCGCGCCACACCCACATGGGCTGGGAGGTGCACGCCGACGGTCTGGAGCAACTCCTGCTGCGGCTCACCGAGGAGTACGGCGCGCGGCGTCTGTACGTCACCGAGAACGGCGCGGCGTTCCCCGACACCGTCGCGGCGGACGGCACGGTCGACGACCCGGAGCGGGCCCGGTATCTGGACGAGCATCTGGCCGCCTGCGCGCGGGCGGTGGCGAAGGGCGCCCCGCTCGCCGGGTACTTCGCCTGGTCGTTGATGGACAACTTCGAGTGGGCGTACGGCTACGACAAGCGGTTCGGTCTGGTCCATGTGGACTACGAGACGCAGCGGCGCACCATCAAGGGCAGCGGCCACCGCTACGCGGACATCATCCGCGCGGCGAACGCCCGGGGCCGCAAGGCCGCCTGACACGGAAAGCTGCACGGCAACGGCCGGAGCCGCCACCCCTTACCGACGGGGTGGCGGCTCCGGCCGTGACGGACGTACCCGGAGGGGTCAGCCGGGACCGTCGGGCAGCGAGGGTTCCGTACCGGTCTGGGCGACCACCGAGGCCGCCACCCGGGAGGCGAGGACGAGCATCTCCTCCACCCGGTCGCGCGGCAGCCCGGCCACCCCGCCCTCGCGGTGCACGCCGTTGGCGCTCAGCCAGGTGAGGACGCCCGCCATGAAAGCGTCGCCCGCGCCGATGGTGTTGACCACCTCGACGGGCACCGCGGGCACGGAGACCGGTTCCGAGGAGCCCGCGTAGGCCGTGCTGCCCTTGGCGCCGCGGGTCAGGATCACGAGCCGGCCCTCCCCCGCCAGCCGCCGGCAGGTCTCGTCGGGGTCGGTGTCCGGCCACAGGCGCGCGAGATCCTCGTCGCTCGCCTTGACGACATGCGCCAGCGCGCACAGCTCACGCAGCCGGCGCACGCTCAGCTCCGGGTCGATGGTCCGGTCCTCGCGCACATTGGGGTCGACCACCAGCAGGGACCGTTCGGCGCCCGCGCGCGCGGTGGCCGCGACCGCCCCGGCCGCCGGTTCGACGACCGCCGCGACCCCGCCCACGTACACCGCGGCGAACCGGTCCACCACCGCGGAGTGGTCCGGCAGCCGGAAGGTCGCGGTGTCCTGGAGATGGAAGTGGTAGCTCGTGCCGTCCGGGCCCGGGTCGGCGACCGCGAGCGTCGTGGGCAGCTCCGAGCGCGCGCACAGGCCCAGTTCCGTACCGGCCGAGACCAGCCGCCGCTCGATCATCCGGGCGAAGCCGTCGCCGCCGAGCGCGCCCGCGAACCAGCTGGGCGTGCCGAGCCTGGCCAGCCCCGCGGCGACATTGGCGGGCGCGCCGCCGGGCTGGGCCCGGTTCAGCTCCGGCTCGTCCGGCACCGGTACGAGGTCGATCAGCGCCTCACCCATGACCAGCACGGCGCCGGAGCCGACCTCGAACCCCTCACTCACGGCTGGACCACGATCTTGCGGCCCTGGCCCGCCTTGAACCGGTCGATCGCCTGCGGGTACTGCTCCAGCGGCAGCCGGTCGCTGATGAAGACCGCGGGGTCGAGCACACCGGTGGCGAAGAGCGCGGCGGCCCGCTCGTAGCTGTGCAGCACCGCCATGGAGCCGGTGATCGTGATCTCCTTGTTGTAGATGCGGTACGGCTCGATGACCGCGGTCGTCGCGTAGTCGGCGACGCCGAACTGGAGGAACGTACCGCCCTTGGCGACCCGGCCGAGGCCGTCCTGGATGGCGCCCGCGCTGCCGGTGGCGTCGATCACGACATCCCAGCCGCCCGGCCGGTCGAACTCGTCCGCCGAGGCGGCGGTGCGCGAGCAGCCGAGCTTGCCGGCGGTCGCCAGCCGCTCCGGGTTGATGTCCAGGACATCGACCCCGGCGGCGCCGGTGCGCTTGGCCAGCTCCAGCATCATCAGGCCCATGGTGCCCGAGCCGTAGATCAGCACATCCGCGCCGAGGGTGGAGCGGAGCACGTCGTAGCCGCGGACCGCGCAGGACAGCGGCTCGATCAGCGCCGCGTCCTTCACATCGATGTGGTCGGGCAGCTTGACGCAGTTGGCCACCGGCGCGACGGCGAACTCGGCCGCGCCACCGGGCTTGCTGACGCCGATCGCGTTCCACCGGTCGCACAGATTGCCCCGGCCGGAGCGGCAGTACCGGCATTCGTTGCAGTACAGCGACGGGTCGACAGCGACCTTGTCACCCACGGACAGTTCGGTGACCTCGGAGCCGATCTCCACGATCTCCCCGGCGAACTCATGACCGGGCACGATGGGCAGGGTGGGCGCGAACTCACCCTGGAGAATGTGCAGATCGGTACCGCAGATCCCGCACGCGGCGACGGCGACAACCACATCCCGGGGGCCGGGGGTGGGGTCGGGAACCGTCGTGACGGAGACCTTGCCGACGGCTTCGACGATCGCTGCCCTCATTACTTAACAGCTCCAAGAGAAAGGCCCTGGACCAACTTGTCCTGGGCGGCGAAACCTGCGGCGAGAACCGGCAGGGACACAACGACGGACGCGGCGCACAGCTGGGCGAGGAAGAGCCCCTGGCTGGTGACGAAGCCCGTCAGGAATACGGGTGCGGTCTGAGCCGTCACACCGGTGAGCACCCTGGCGAAGAGCAGCTCGTTCCAGCTGAAGATGAAGCAGATCAGCGAGGTCGCCGCGATACCGGGCGCGGCCACCGGGGCCACCACCCGCATCAGCACCGTCGGCAGCCGGGCGCCGTCCACCTGTGCGGCCTCGATGATGGAGACCGGCACATCCGCGAGGAAGGACTGCATCATCCACACCGCGATCGGCAGATTCATCGAGGTGTAGAGGATGACGAGCAGCCAGATGTTGTCCAGCATGCCGACGTTCTTGGCGAAGAGATACACCGGCAGCAGTCCGGCGACGACGGGCAGCATCTTCGTGGAGAGGAAGAAGAACATCACGTCCGTCCACTTCTCCACCCGCTTGATGGAGAGCGCGTACGCCGCCGGAAGCGCGAGCACCAGCACGAACAGCGTGGAGAACAGCGACGCCGTCAGGGAGTTGATCAGCGGCGGCCAGGGGCTGGCGCCGCCGCCCTCGCCGAAGAACACCCGGTAGCTGTCGAGCGTGAGCGGCGCGCCGATGGACGGCGGGTTGGTCGCCGCGTCCGCCTCCGAGTGGAAGGAGGTCAGCAGCATCCACAGCGCCGGCAGACAGAAGGCGATACCGACGATCCAGGCCAGCAGCCCGAGCCCGGCGGAGCGCCGCCTGGCCTTCCGGGCGGCGGGGGCGTACTTGTCGACGCGGGGGCGGGACGCCGCGCCGGCGTTCGGTACGGAGAGTGTGCTCATGCCCGGTTCGCCTCCTCACTGAAGAGGGACGAGACGACGCGCAGGGCGAAGGTCGCGATCACGATGGTGCCGATCACGACGACGACTCCGGCGGCCGAGGCCAGTCCGTACTCGTGAGCCTGGTAGAAGGTCTGGTAGATGGTGTACGGGAGGTTCGCGGTGCCGAGCCCGCCCGAGGTGAGCGTGAACACCGCGTCGAAGTTCTGCACGATGTAGATCGACCCGAGCAGGACGCCCAGTTCCAGATAGCGGCGCAGATGCGGCACCGTCAGGAAGCGGAACATCTGCCAGCCGGTCGCGCCGTCCAGCTTCGCGGCCTCCATGATCTCGGCGGGCCTGCTCTGCAGCCCGGCGAGCAGGATGAGCATCATGAACGGCGTCCACTGCCAGATCAGGGATGCCTCGACCGCCAGCAGCGGCATGTCGGAGATCCAGTCGGGCTGGGCGGGGTCCGAGACTCCGAAGAGTCCGGTGAACCACGCCCATCCGCCGTTCAGCAGGCCGTACTCGGGGTTGTAGAGAACGTGCTTCCACATCAGCGCGGCCGACACGGGCACCAGCAGGAACGGCGTGATGAGCAGCGTACGGACGAAGCCGCGCCCGATGAACTTACGGTCGAGCAGCAGGGCCAGCAGCAGTCCGAGGACCACGCTGACGATCACCACGGTCGCGGTGAGCAGCACGGTGGTGAAGACCGACTCGCGCAGACTCGCGTCGGTGAAGACGGAACCGTAGTTGGAGAGCCCGGCGAAGCTGCGGTCGTCGGGGGCGAGCGAGTTCCAGTCGAAGAGGGAGATCACCAGCGTCGCCACGAACGGCAGCTGGGTGACCGCGATCAGGAAGATCAGGGCGGGCAGCAACGGGGCACGGGTGGCCCAGGCGCGGGCCCGGCCCGAGGCCCCCCGGCCGGCGCGCCCGGGCGCCGAAGGGCGCTTGGCACCGGCCGGGGAGAGTGGGGGGGTGCTGACGGAGGTACTCACTTCTGGTCCTTGCCTACCTTCTCGGCGAGCGCCTGCGAGTTCTTGAGCGCCTCGGCAACCGACTTCTTGCCGGCGATGGCCGCGCTGATCTCCTGCGAGACCTTGGTGCCGAGGTCGGTGAACTCGGGGATGTCGACGAACTGGATGCCGACCGTCGGACGGGGCTGGGTGCCCGGGTCACGCGGGTTGGCGTTGGCGATGGCCTGCTTGGTGACATCGGCGAAGGCCGCCGCGTCCTTCAGGTAGTCCGGGTTGGCGTACGTGGAGGCGCGCTTGCCGGCGGGCACGTTGGACCAGCCGATCTTCTCGCCGACGAGGTTCTCGTACTCCTTGCTGGACGCCCAGGAGATGAACTTCCACGCGTTCTCGGTCTTGGTGGACGCCTTCTGCATGCCCCAGGCCCAGGTGTACAGCCAGCCGGAGCTCTCCGTCTTGTCGACCGGCGCGGGTACGTAGCCGATCTTGCCCTTGACCGGGGATCCCTTGGCCTCCAGCGAGCCGGCGCCGGCGGTGGCGTCGTACCACATGGCCGACTTGCCCTGCGTCATGTTGTTCAGGCACTCGGCGTAGCCGGCCTGGGGCGCGCCCGCCTCACCGTGCTTGCGTACCAGGTCGACATAGAACTGGGTGGCCTTGGTGAACTCCGGGGAGGTGAGCTGCGCCTCCCAGTCCTTGGTGAACCAGGTGCCGCCCATGGTGTTGACGACGGTGGTGAGCGGGGCGATGACCTCGCCCCAGCCGGGCAGCCCGCGCAGGCAGATGCCCTTCATGCCCGCCTCCGCGCCGTCCGCCTTGGCGGCGAGGTCGGCGACCTGCTGCCAGGTGGGCTTCGCCGGCATCGTCAGCTTCTTCGCCTCGAAGACGTCCTTGCGGTACATCAGGAAGGACGACTCGCCGTAGAAGGGCTGGCCGTAGAGCTTGCCGTCCTCCGCGGTGAGGGACTCCTGGAGGGGCTTGAGGATGTCGCCCTGGTCGAATGCCTTGTCCTTGGCGGTGTACTCGTCGAGCGAGTGCAGCCAGCCGTTCTTCGCGAAGAAGGGCACCTCGAAGTTGCTGATGGTGGCGACGTCGTACTGGCCGGCCTGGTTGGAGAAGTCCTGGGTGATCTTGTCGCGGACGTCGTTCTCCGGGAGCACCGTGAAGTTGACCTTGATCCCGGTGTCCTTGGTGAAGTTGTCCGCGGTCAGCTTCTGCAACTCGACCATCTGCGGGTTGTTCACCATGAGCACGTTGAGGGTGTCACCCCCGCCGGACGAAGAGGCGCCGCCCGCGCCGCTGCACCCCGCGAGAAGGGCCACCAGGGCCGCGCTCGCACCCACACGCACGCGGAGGTCGCGTCGTCGTTGCTGGAGGGGCATGAGATTTCTCCTGATCATCGTTGCGAAAGGGGTTTCGGGACGGCTCTGCCCCGCCTCCGGACCGGGGAACGGACCGATGGAAGAGGGCGGAATGAAGAGGGGGTGATGCCTGCTGATTCAGACGCGGATGACCTGCGGGCCCAGCAGTGAGTAACGCTGTGCCTCGGCAGACGGCAGACCCGCGTCCGTCACGATCGACTCGAAGTCGCCGACCTCCGCGAAGCGGCAGAAGCTGACGGCGCCGAACTTGGTGTGGATCCCCGCGAAGACCCGGCGGCGGGCGCTGCGCATCGCCTGGGCCTTCACCTCACTGACGGCCGGGTCGGGGGTGGTGAGGCCGTACTCGCGGGAGATGCCGTTCGCTCCGACGTACGCCAGGTCGATGACGAAGTCGGAGAGCATTCTGGTGGTCCAGTGATCGACCGTGGCCATGGTGGAGCCGCGCACCCGCCCGCCGAGCAGCAGTACGGCGATCTTCTCGGCCTCGGCGAGCGCGGTCGCCACGGCGAGGGAGGCGGTGACGACGGTCAGCTGCCGGTCCCGCGGCAGCGCCTCGGCGACGAGCTGAGGGGTGAAACCCTCGTCGACGAAGACCGTTTCCGCGTCTCCCAGGAGATCCGCGGCGGCCGCCGCGATCCGTGACTTCTGGGGTACGAGCCGGGTGGTCCGTACCGCGAGAGTCGTTTCGAAGCCGGCGCTCTCCACCGGGTAGGCCCCGCCGTGGGTACGCCGTACCAGTCCATGACCCTCCAGGGCGTGCAGATCACGCCGGACGGTCTCCTTCGCGACCCGGAGCTTCGTGGCCAGTGCGCTGACTTCCACTGACCCGTCACGCCGGGCGATCTCGAGAATTTCTCTTCGTCGTTCGTCGGTGTCCACGGTGACACACTTCCCTGCTTTGCTGCGGCTCAGCACCCGTTCGGGCTCATGGGTCGTTTGTACAAGCAAGGGACCCGCTGCGACCAGCTTCTTCGCTGCACCGACTGTGTCCGTTCATGCCCGTTTCGTCAAGAAGCTTTGCGCTGGTCATCACGGGTAGCAGGGTCGGTGTTGCGCGGATCACTGCCCGAATGAGGCTCCGCTTGTGCCCGATCGCTGCCCGACGCGGTCGATGATTCACGTGCGAGCGGCGCCCGTATACGCAAAATCGCCCGCTAAACATTTCGCGGCGGGCCACGGGAGTCCCGTGGCCCGCCGCGAGCTTCCGCGATGCCGCCCCGTCAGCCGAACACCCCGAACTCGTAGAGCGAGTAGCCCCAAGGGGTGCCCCGTACGGTCGAGTTGACCCGCACATAGCGGGCGTTTCCGGCGACCTCGTGATCATCGATCCCGCCGTCGCCGTCGGCGACGGTCCTCAGCGTGGTCCAGTCCTGGCCGTTGTCGGAGGTCTGGAGGGTGTAGCCCTTGGCGTACGCGGCTTCCCAGGCCAGCTGGACATGCCGGAACTCCGTCTTGCGCCCCAGGTCGACCTGGACCCATTGCGGGTCGCTCCAGTCGCTGGCCCAGCGGGTGTCGAACGAGCCGTCGACGGCGTTGCCCGCGGGGCAGGGGCAGCCGGTGCCGCTCGGCTGGGACGAGGACGCCGTGGCCGGCCTGCCCTGGGCGAGATTGGTTCCGTCGACCGGCGGCGGCACCACCTTGAAGGACTTCGTCTCGATACCGACGTTGCCCTTGCCGTCGGACGCCTTGACATAGACCTTCCACACCCCGAGCCGGCCGGGCGCGGTGACCCTGAAGGTGCCGTTGCCCGCGTCGGTGAACCGGGCGTCCGTCAACTGGCCCGAGTTGTCGAGGTACTTGCTGCCCAGCAGCACCTGGTACGAGAGCGGGTCGCCGTCCGGGTCCGAGACCGACGTCCGTACGGTGAACTCCCGCCCGGCCGGGACCGAGGCGGCGCCGTCGACCGCCATCGAGGAGATCACCGGCGGAGTGTTGTCGGCGGAGGTGTTGCCCCCGTAGGCCCGCTTCACCGCGTAGTACGAGAGCCGCTTCTGGCCCGCGGGCAGCAGGTTGAACCAGACGCCGCCGAAGTCGTATTCGGTGCCGTAGTGGAAGAGTGTCGCACCGAGCGCCACGCCCTGATGACCGGTGACACAGCCCCACGCCTTGGTGTAGCCGCTCGCCTTGGCGGTGTCGGCGGGCTCGTCGGGCACGCCGTTCGCGTCGTCGGGCACCTCCCACTCACCGGCGGGGCCGCCCTCGGTGACGATATAGGGCTTGGTGTAACCGCCGTCCTCCCAGGTCTTGCGGATATTGCAGACGTCGCCGTAGGAGTTCACCGCGTACAGATCGAGGTCGGGCGCGTTGCGCTGGTAGTACGGCCAGGCCCCGGTCCAGGCGTCCGTCGAGGTCACGGGGTGGTTGGGATCGACCGCGTGGATCTTCTTCGCGATCTCGTTGACGAAGGTGGTGTACGCGTCGCGCTGCTGCTCCAGCGCGGTGCCGCTGTAGCAGTTCTGGAGGCCGAGGACGGACTCGTTGCCCACGTTCCACATCAGGACGCCGGGGTGGTCCTTGTAGGTCTCCACCCACCTGGGGAACTCCGCGAGCATGTTGTTCTTGTAGGTGGTGTCCGTCAGGTAGTCGACACAGCCACCGCTGCCGGGACCGCCGCCGGGCTGGAGCCAGAAGCCGGCGATGACCTTGACTCCATTGGCCGCCGCCGCGTCGAGCAGCGGTTTGCTGGTGGCGTCGGTGCCCCAGGTGCGTACGGTGTTGACGCCCATCGACTTCACGTCGGGCATGTACCGCGCGGCGTCGGCCACCGCGGGCCCCCAGGTCAGGCCCTTGACCTGGTAGGGCGCTCCGTCGACGGTCAGCTGCCAGGAGCCCTGTGATCCGGTGACCTTGACGACGCTGCCGGCGGCGTGCGCGGCGGGGGCCGGGAGGGCCACCGCGCAGGCGGCGAAGAGCGCGGCGACGGCGACCGGGGCGAACCGGCGGGCCCGGCCGGCCGGCCGGTGTACAGCGTGTACGGCGGGTGGGTGCATGGGGTGGTGTCTCCTCGGGATGTGGGGGGGGCGGGTGCGGATGCGGGCCGTGGGAACGGGCACGGGAGAGCGCTCTCCCCGATGGGCGCACGGCACCCACCGGGGAGAGCGCGACCGGTCAGGGCAGTTCGTAGTCCGCGTCGAGCGCGGCGCCCGCCTCGGGATGGGTCTGGTCGTAGCCGCGGGCGTCACACTGGAGTCCGCCCACGACGCAGTGCTGGACCAGCGCGTTCAGCGTCGCGTCGTCCCACGCGTTGAAGAAGTCGTAGTGGAACGAGTGTCCCGTACCGCTGGCCAGTCTGACCTGCGACATATCGCCGTTGACGGGCCAGGCCATCTTGAACTCGACCATCGGCAGAGCCACCGGATGCGAGGCCGGGCAGACGTCCTGGTTGGCGCCCTGCGCGACCGGATAGGCCATATGGCTCTGGTGGTTCGGGGTGTCCAGATACTTTCCGTCCCAGCAACTCGGCGCCTGGAAGCGGAGGTTGAGCTGTACGTCCTGGGCGGTCGGGCAGGACGCCGGGATCTCGGTGTTGTTGTACTGCTCACCGCACTCCCAGCCCTCCACCCAGCCCGGGTGGTTGCGGAACTCCTCGGCCGACTGCATGGGGCTGCCGACGACGAAGCGCAGCCCCTTGGGGAACGGCCGCACCGTGCGGTAGTCGGTGACGCCCGACTTGTAGTAGATGGTCTGCGGACCGACCGGCCGGACCGCCGTGTCCCCCTTGAACAGGGTCGGCATCCAGTACGCGGACTTGTCGCCCGGCGCCTTGCACGCCGTGCCGCCGCCGCTCAGCGAGGCCGTGGTGCTGTTCGCGTCGGTCGTGGTGTTGCCCATGAACGTGTGGTCGTGCGACTTGCCGGGCTGACCGGGGTACACGATCGGGTCATCCGGCCTGGTGTGCGTGACCGAGCAGTTCGCCTGGAACTCGTGGAAGTAGCGGTGCGGGGGGATCTCGGTGGACGGCTCCACGCCGGTCACGGGCGGGTTCGCCGGTATGTACCCGTCCCCGTCGGGATCGTCGCCCGACGGTACGGGGGCGGCGGGAGCCATCTTGTGCCCGGCGTGGGCGGCCGGTGCCGCCTGTGCCGCCGCGGCGGGCCGGTCGGCCGCGCGCGGGGTGGTGGCGTTGGCGGTGTCCGAAATCGCGGACAACCCGAAAGCCACCAGAGCCAGTGCGGTGGCGACGAGTAACGCGGACATCAGGGCGGTGGTGCGGAGTCTGTCGGCCATGCGGACCTCCATGCCGCTTGGAATCACTGCGGGAGAGCGCTCTCCAAGGCCGTGTCAGTGTTACGCCGCCGCTGAGAGGGTGTCAATACTCCGCGAACGATCCCGGGAGCGGCCCTTGTTGCCGCTCACGCACCGGACACGGCACGATGCGACAAGCCCGGAATGCGGAAGCACCCGGGCGGCTTGACGATTGGTGAACGACCGTCTGCGGCGGTGCGTATCCCTCCCCGGCGGGACGTACTGGCGCGGCACGGCACATCCGACGGATATCCAGGAGCGCACGCATGAGTGGTACTGCCCAGATCGGCGTCACGGGGCTCGCGGTGATGGGCCGCAACCTCGCCCGTAACTTCGCCCGCAACGGCTTCACCGTAGCCGTGCACAATCGCACCGCGTCGAAGACACGGGCCCTGGTGGACGAGTTCGGTGACGAGGGCACCTTCGTCGCCGCCGAGTCCGCGGCGGACTTCGTCGCGGCGCTGGAGCGGCCGAGGCGTCTGGTCATCATGGTGAAGGCCGGCGAACCGACGGACGCCGTGATCGAGGAGTTCGCCCCGCTGCTGGAGGAGGGCGACGTCATCATCGACGGCGGCAACGCCCACTTCGCGGACACCCGGCGCCGGGAGCGGGAACTGCGCGAGCGCGGCATCCACTTCGTGGGTGTGGGCATCTCGGGCGGTGAGGAGGGTGCGCTGCACGGGCCGAGCATCATGCCCGGCGGATCCGCCGAGTCGTACCAGTCGCTCGGCCCGCTGCTGGAGCGGATCGCGGCGAAGGCCCCCGACGGCGCGCCGTGCGTGGCCCATATCGGCCCCGACGGCGCGGGCCACTTCGTGAAGATGGTGCACAACGGCATCGAGTACGCCGATATGCAGCTGATCGCCGAGGCGTACCACCTGCTGCGGTCCGTGGCGGGCTACTCCCCCGCGAAGATCGCGGAGACCTTCCGGTCATGGAACACCGGCCGGCTCGACTCGTATCTGATCGAGATCACGGCGGAGGTGCTCGCCCACACGGACGCGGCGACCGGCAAGCCGTTCGTGGACATCGTGACCGACCAGGCGGAGCAGAAGGGCACCGGCCGCTGGACGGTGCAGATCGCCCTCGACCTGGGCGTTCCGGTCTCCGGCATCGCCGAGGCGGTCTTCGCCCGCTCGCTGTCCGGACACGCCGCGCTGCGCGAGGCGTCCCGCACGCTGTCCGGCCCGACGGCCGCTCCGCTCGGCGAGGCCGAAGCGGCGCGCTTCGCCGACCAGGTCGAGCAGGCGCTGTACGCGTCGAAGATCGTGTCGTACACCCAGGGCTTCCACCAGATCCAGGCGGGCAGCGAGGAGTACGGCTGGGACATCGACCTCGGTTCGGTCGCGGCGATCTGGCGGGCGGGCTGCATCATCCGCGCCGCGTTCCTCGACCGGATCCGCGCGGCGTTCGACACGCAGCCGGACCTGCCGAGCCTGCTGTCGGACAAGCAGTTCGCGGCGGAGATCGGCGCGGCGCAGGACGACTGGCGCGCGGTGGTCGCCGCGGCCGTGCACCAGGGTGTGCCGACGCCGGGGTTCGCGGCGGCGCTCGCGTACTACGACGCGCTGCGCGCCGAGCGGCTGCCCGCCGCGCTCACGCAGGGGCAGCGCGACTTCTTCGGCGCGCACACCTACCGGCGCACGGACCGCGAGGGCTCGTTCCACACGCTCTGGGGCGGTGACCGCTCGGAGGTCTCCGCTTAGGGCGTGTCCCAGGGGTGACGGTCCCGCGAACCCAGTGGCCCGGGTGAGGGCTCCGGCTCCGGTACGGGGTCGGGGCCCGGCGGGTGCGGGACGGGATCGGGTTCGGGGATGGGCGTGGGGCTCGGCGGCGAGGGGACGGGCTCCGGTGCCGGGCCGGGCCCCGGTACCGGCCCCGGCGGGCCCGGCGGCGGGGTGGGCGCCGGCGGTACGGGATCGGGGAAGGGGCTGGTCATGCCGGACCTCCAGAAGTGCGGGAGTCGTGCGTTCCCAATGTCTCCCGGAGCGGGTGCCCACGCTCGCCGGATCCACGCGTACCCGGCGCGTCCGATCCGCGTTGCCCGAGCCGGGGTCAGATGGCGACGGCGACGCCGGGGTCAGATGGCGACGGCGGCGGCAGCGGCGGCGTTGAGCCCCGGACGCGGGCTGGAGAACACCGGGATGTCACTCGCGGCGCGCTCGGCCGCGTCGGCCATCGACGCCTGGGCGAGCACGATCACATCCGCTTCGGTGACGGCGTCGACGGCGGCGGCCACCGCGTTCAGATAGCCGTCGCGGTCACCGGCCTCGAAGCGCTCCCACGCGCCCTCGACCAGTACCGTACGCACCTCGATGCGCCGCTCCCCCGCCTCCTGCCGGATCAGCGCCGCCGTCGCTCCCAGGGTGCTGTCGAGCGCGGCGACCACCACGACCCGGTCGGCCGCCGCGGCGGCCACGGCCATCGGCCGGTCTACCCGCAGGACGGGTACGCCGACGGCCGGGGCGGCCCGCTCGGCGACCTCGCCGATGGTCGAGCAGGTGCACAGCGCGGCGGTCGCCCCCTCGGCGACGGCGACGGCGAGCGCCGACTCGACATCGGCGGCGACGGCGTCCGGACCCTCGGCCCTGGCCCGGCTCAGCAGGGACTCGTCCACGAGATGACGCAGGACGAGTCCTGGGTGGTCGGCGTCCCGCAGGGCGTCGAAGACCGGAATGTGAACCGGTGAAGTGTGCAGCAGCGCCAGCATGATCGCGATGCTAGACGGCCCGGCCCCGTGCCGCGCGCGCTCACCAGCGCGGCGGCGAGGCCGCCAGCTGCTGCCGCGCCGCGCTGACCGTCCCGGCCGGGGCTTCGGGCGCCTCGTCGGGATGGCGCTGCGCCCATCTGGCCGCGTACGAGCACAGGGGTACGACGGGCACGCCCTCGCGGGCCGCCATCGCGTAGAACTCCCGCACCAGCGTCCCCGCGATGCCCTTGCCCTCGTGCCCCTCCTCCACGACGGTATGCACCGCGACCAGCGCGGCGGGCGTGGCGGCCAGCGGGAAGTAGGCGATGACACCGACCGCCTCGCCGTCCTCGAACGCCTCGAAGCGGCCCTGCGGCCGGTTGTCGCGGATGTTGAGATCTGCCATGGCGTGATTCAGCCTCCCTGGTCGGACCGAGGGGAAGGACGACGGGACGGGCCCCGGCGCGGTGGTCCGTACCGATGCGTGGTCCTCGGTGCGAGCGCGCGCCCACGTCCCCCAACTGGGCTCCATCAACTGAGTGTCGGGGCGCCGCGCGCCCCTCGTCCGCCCCACCTCACGAAGTCCCCACCAGCCTACGCTCAGGTGGTCGCCACCAGCAGCTCTTCCCCGTTCGTCGTCTGCGGGCCGTCCGTCCTGCCCGCGAAGCGTGGAGCCCGGGGCCTCGCGAGAAGACGCTCCAGCGGGCGGAGGAGGGCTCGCGGACAGGCGTGTACAGGCGTGCCTCGCGCACAGACGTGAACAGGCGTGTACAGGCGTGCCTCGCGCACAGACGTGAACAGGCGTGCACAGGCGAGGGACAGCCGCGTCAGCCCTCTGCCGGGGCGGCGTCCGCGGCGTTGCCCCGCTGGTCGGCCGCCAGGGCCTCGGCGCGCCTCTTGATGACCACGATCGCCGCCGCCGCGCTGGTCGCGAAGGCGACCGGGATCATCCAGGGCCGGTCGAGAGCGTGGCAGGTGACGCGGTCGAGGGAGTAACGGCCCGCGCCCATGAGGCCGATGCAGGCCGCGGTCCAGCCGAGGACGGCCGGGTATTCGAAGCCGCCCGACTGGGCGAAGAATCCGTTGGGGGCGTGTACCGACGTGGCTCCCGCCATGCCGCCCGCCACCGCGGCCCCGGCCGCCGGGGCGGCCAGGCCGAGTGCCAGCAGCGCGCCGCCTCCGGCCTCGGCGAGCCCGGAGGCGATCGCGCAGGGTCTGCCCGGCCGGAAACCCATCGCCTCGAACGCCTGGGCCGTCCCGTCGATCCCGCCTCCGCCGAACCAGCCGAACAGTTTCTGGGTGCCGTGCGCGGCGAGCACCGCGCCGGTGCCCAGTCGCAGGGCGAGCAGGCCGAGATCGTTTCGGCTGTGGCAGGTCATGGCGGGCTCCATGGGGGGGGTGGATGGTGGGTGCGGGCGGTTCGCGACGGTACGACTCCACTCTCTGCGGCGCGGCGGGCCAGGGGGCGGCGGTGATGGGCCGTACGGGGGGACCTGGCCTCGTCCACCCGCTTTCGTCAGCTTGACGATAATCAGCCGTCTCGATATCGTCTTGCTGACGAAAAAGGGGGTCCCTTCCATGGCCGACATCACCCGGCGCCTCGGCCGGCATCATCTGCGCTCCGCCCCGACCGCCCATGTACGCCATCACCGGCGCGGCCGGCTCGTCCACGACGGTCCCGGACTGAGCTTCTGGTTCCGGGCGTTGACCGCCGCGCTCTCCGAAGTGCCGGTGGACGACCGCGAGCTGGCCATGGCCTTTCACGCGCGGACCGCCGATTTCCAGGACGTCACCGTGCAGTCCACCGTGACGTACCGCATCAGTGAACCGGCCACCGCCGCCGCCCGGCTGGACTTCTCCATCGACCCGGACACCGGTGCCTGGCGCGGCGCTCCGCTGGAGCAGCTCGCCACCCTGCTGACCGAGACCGCGCAGCAGCACGCCCTCGATGTGCTGGCCCGCACACCGCTGTCGGCGGCGCTGGCGGACGGCGTCACGGCCGTACGGGAGCGGATCTCCGAGGGGCTCGCGGCGGAACCCCGGCTGCCCGCGACCGGTATCGAGGTGGTGGCGGTACGGGTCGTCGCGATCCGGCCCGAGCCCGAGGTGGAACGCGCGCTGCGCACCCCGGCGCGCGAGCAGATCCAGCAGGAGGCGGACCGGGCCACCTACGAGCGCCGGGCCGTGGCCGTGGAGCGTGAGCGGACCATCGCCGAGAACGAACTCGCCAGCCGGATCGAACTGGCCAGCAGAGAGGAGCGGTTGGTCGAGCAGCACGGCACCAACGCCCGCCGCGAGGCCGAGGAGAGCGCGGCGGCCGACGCCGTACGCGCGGAGGCGGAGGCGCTGCGTACCGTACGGCTCGCGAAGGCCGAGGCGGAGGCGGCGCGGGAGACCGGTGAGGCGCGGGCACGGGCCCAGTCCGCCTGGCTCAGGGTGCACGCGGAGACGGACGCCGCCACGCTGCACGCGCTGGCCGCCACCCGGCTCGCCGAGAATCTGCCGCACATCGAGAGCGTCACCCTCTCCCCCGACGTGCTCACCGGACTGCTGGCCAGGCTGGGCCGGCCGGGCGAGGAGCGGGAATGAGTCTGGCGCCGCGCGCCGTGCTGGTGTACCGCACCAGCGAGTACGAGGAGTTGCTCACCCGGCACGGCACCCATGGCCAGGCCGCCTTCGTCCTCTCCTCGCGCGGCCGGTCCGTCGACGAGGTGGCGGACCGGCACCACCGGGCGCGGCGGGCACTGGCCGAGGTGGCGGGCACGATGCCTCTCCGATGGCGGCAGACGCGGGTGGAGCGCGCGGACCTGGACCGGTTCCTCTTCGCTCCCGAGGATGTGGTGGTCGTGGTGGGCCAGGACGGGCTGGTCGCCAACGCGGCCAAGTACCTGTCGGGCCAGCCGGTGGTGGGGATCGACCCCGACCCCGGCCGGGGCCTCGGGGTGCTGGTGCGCCACCGCGCGGCCGACGCCCCGGGGCTGCTGCGGGCGGCGGAGGCCGGCGGAGGCACCGTCGATGAGCTGACCATGGTGGAGGCGGTCGCCGACGACACCCAACGGCTGCTCGCGCTCAACGAGATCTATCTCGGCCGGCCCGACCACCAGACCGCACGCTACCGACTGGGACCGGACGACGAGAGCGCCCCGGCCGAGGCCCAGGCGTCATCCGGGGTGCTGGTGGGCACCGGCACGGGCGCCACCGGCTGGCTGCGGTCCGTACGCCGGGAACGCGGCAGCGCGCTGCCGGTTCCGGGCCCCGCCGATCCCCGACTGGTCTGGTACGTAAGGGAGGCGTGGCCCTCTCCCACCACCGGCACCGCGCTGGTGGAAGGGGTGCTCGACCACGCGGAACGGCTCAGGCTCACCGTCGAGTCCGACCGGCTGGTGGCCTTCGGCGACGGTATGGAGAGTGACTCCCTGGAGCTGACGTGGGGTCAGACGGTCCGGCTCGGCAGATCGTCCACCGCGCTGCGGCTGCTCGGCTGAGCCTTCCTGACGGACCGTCACATCCGCATGCCGTCACACTTCCATGCCGTCACACTTCCATGCCGTCACACCTCCACGCCTCGTACCGGTCCGGGGGCAGAGGCCGTTACCTGCCTCCGCCCCCTCGTACCGCGACAGCCGTGACCTACCGGCCGCAGCGCAGAGCGCGCACGTCGACGGTGTCGCTCATGACCTTCATCCCCGCGTCGTTCGGGTGCAGATGGTCCCCGCTGTCGTACGCGGGCAGGATCTTCGACGGGGCCGCCGGGTCCTTGACCGCGGCGTCGAAGTCCGCGACCCCGTCGAACACGCCGCTCTCCCGGATGAAGGTGTTGACCTCCTGGCGGACCGCTTCGCCGCCCGCGGTCCACTCGCCCCAGCCCTGGTACGGCATGACGGTCGCGCCCACCACACAGGCACCGGCCGCATGGGTCCGGGCCACGATCTCCCGGTATCCGGCGATGACTTGGGCGGCCGTGGGCGCCGGGGTCGCCTTGATGTCATTGACGCCTTCGAGCAGGATGACCGTGCGCAGACCGCTCTGCGACAGTACGTCCCGGTCGAGCCGCTTCAGCGCGCTCTCGCCCGCGCCGTCGGAGAGGACCTTGTTGCCCGAGATCCCCTCGTTGGCCACGCCCTTGAGGGTGGTGCGGCGATCGCTCTGGAGCCGGCCCGCGAGGAAGTCGGGCCAGCGGCGGTTGGCGTCGGAGGTGGAGATGGCGCCGTCCGTGATCGAGTCGCCGAGCGCGACGACGGCCCCGGTACCGCTCGGGGCGTCGACCACGACCGCGTCGAGGTAATAGCGGAAGCCGGTCTGCTGGGTGAAGGCCGTGGCGGTGTCCTCGGCCGCGTGGTCACCGCTGGGGGCGATGTAGGAGGTCTGGAGCCCCATCCGGTGGCCGGTGGCGGTTCCGGCCGCGTTCTGCACGTACACACTGATGGCCAGATCGGACTGCGGCCGCACCGTGCCGGGCAGCGGATCGCTGTATACGGAACCGCCGGGCGGGACCGTGACCGAGGCGGCGCCGCGGAAGGACAGCGCGCGGTTGCTGCCGGGCACCAGGGCCGCGCCCGAGGCCCGTACGCCCACATAGGCGCGCCCGAAGGTCACCGGCTGCTCGCCGAAGGCGTTCGACAGCCGGATCCGCAGCGCACTGCCGCCCGCGCTGGTGTGGACGACGACCCGGTGGGTGCGCGCGGGCACGGCGGCGTCGAGCCGGTCCGCGCTCGCCGCCCAGGTGACGACGGGGGTGGTGGCGGCGGAGGCGGCCGGAGCGGAGACGGCGGGGGCGGGAAGGGCGGAGGACGCGGTCGGGACCGCGAGGACCGAACAGAGAGCGAGGACGGCAACGGCGACCGAGCGCCGGACGCGTCGGGGTAACTGCGGTCTGTTCATTGCGGGGTGATCCCTCTCGTAGCGGAAGTCGTGCCCATGTCATTCATGGCACGGACAGAAAGCGCTTCCGGTTCGATGTGCGAACGCATGCGTCTGATACCTGACCGCGCCACAATGGAAACGGCCACTGAATGACGCCATGGGCACGGATCGCCCCCGCCCAGGCGTCCGCCGGACGGAGGAGGTGCGCCGTGCCGACAGCCAGCACCCGTGCGGCCGTACGGGACCTGCTCGACACCCATGGCCGGACCTACGCCGATGAGGCGGGTATCCATCTGCGGAACACGCCGCAGCCGCTCTACCAATTGCTGGTGCTCTCCTGTCTGCTGAGCGCGCGGATCCGCAGTGGAACCGCCGTCGCGGCCTCCCGCGCGCTCTCGCACGCCGGGCTGCGCGACGCGCGCCGGATGGCGGACGCCACCTGGCAGCAGCGGGTGGACGCGCTGGGCGAGGGGGGCTACCGCCGCTACGACGAACGCACCGCGACACAGCTCGGCGTGGGCGCCGAGCTGCTGCTCCAGGAATACGGAGGGGATCTGCGCCGGCTTCGCGAGGCCGCGGGCGGCGACATGACCACCCTGCGGTCGCTGCTCCGGCGGGTTCCCGGCCTCGGCCCCGTCGGGGTGGACATCTTCCTGCGCGAGGTCCAGGGGGTCTGGCCCGAGGTCGCCCCGTACCTGGACGCGAAGGCGCTCCAGGGAGCGCACAGGCGCGGACTGCCGGACGAGCCCAAGGCGCTGGCGCGGCTCACCGGTGACACCGATCCGGCCCTCTTCGCGGCGGCGATGGTACGGGCCGCGCTGGAGCGGAAGACCACTGAGCCGGGAGAGCACACCACTGAACTGACCGACGGCGCACGGGACCGTCGGTCAGTGGGGTGATCCGCAGGTCAGTGGGATCCGCCGGTCAGTGGGATCCGCGCCCGTCGACCCCCGTCGACGGCCCGTCGGCGGCCTGCCCGTCAGCCGTGCGGCGGCCTGTCGTCCCTCGGGGGCTGCGTGCCCATCTGCTCATCGATCTTCTTCTGGGCGATGTCGACCTGGTCCCTGTACTTGTCGCCCGTCTTCCGGTCGAACGCGTCGCCCGCCTTCTCCACCCCTTGGTGCGCCTGGTCCTCATGGCCCTTCAAGAGGCTCTTCAGCTTGTCGAGCATCGACATGTTCGGCTCCTCGCTCGGAACGGTGGTCACGTCCACCATCACCGCTGCCGGGCGATCCCGCATCCGCAGCGGCCGGCCACCGGCAGCCGCGGGTCCGCGTCCGCCGCGCTTCAGGGAGCGGCGTTGAGCAGGTCGAGCGCGCTGTGCTGGCGGGCGCCGTCCACCTTGTCGGGCGGACCGCTCCACCGCAGCCCGTACTGGTCGAGCGGAGTGCGGTCCCGGGCGTACGCGGTGTCGGCCTGCTTTCTCAGATACGCCGTGTAGGGATGGTCGGCGAGCGCGGCGTTGAGTTTGCCGAGCCCGCGTACATGGGCGCCCTTGAAGGACGGCCCGTCCGCCCCGCAGTCCCCGCCCTCGCAGGGATCGCGCAGGATGCCGTCCGCGGTGTGCAGGGACGGGGCGGTCGTCGCCGCGTCGGCCAGCTGCCGTGCGGTGGTGAGGAGTTGGCCGTCCTGGGTGGCGCGGTGCAATTCGGTGAGCGCGCCCAGCAGCACACCCTGGTTGTACGACCAGGCGGTGCCGTTGTTGTTGCGGCAGGTGCCCAGATCGATCCCGTCGTTCACCAGCCGCGAACCGTTGATCATCCCGGTCCCCTGGAACCAGGACCAGCCCGCGCGGGCCCGGCCCAGATAGGCCGTGTCGCCCGGGATCCGGTTGTGGAGAGCCGCGTTGAGCTGGATGTAGAGCGAGTTGGCGATGGCGTTCTTGTAGGTCCTGGCCGTACTCCACCACACACCGCCTCCGCAGGTGCCGTCCCAGTACGCGGCCATGTGGTCGGCGTCCGCGCGTGCGGTGTTCAGATAGCGGCTGTCGCCGGTCAGGTCGTACGCGGCGACCCAGGCCAGTCCCCACCATCCGGTGTCGTCGATGTAGTCGTTGCGGAACTGACCGTCCGCCGCGCCCAGCTGACGTTCGTAGGTGTTGGCGATGGCGTACCGGTAGCTGGGCATGCCGGTGACCCGGATGCTGTCGATGACCGCGGTGAGCGCGTTGGCGGAGTTCCACCAGCCGGTGGTGTCGAACAGACCGGTTCCGTTGTTGTAGAACTGCATCTGCGCGGTGGCCGCCGCCGTACGCCGGTCGTACGCGTTCCGCGAGCGTGCTCATCACCAGCGCGGCGACGGTCGGCGCCATCAGCTGGCGCATTGGTGTTGACAACGTTGTCCACATGGGCCACTCCGTGGTCGGGCGACGCGGGTGAGGACGGACGGGAGAGAGCGTTCCCGGAACGTACGACCGTGACGCGCTCACGTCAATGAGTGCGGCCGGGTCAATGCGGCGGGCCCTGGACTCCGGCCCCCGGACGTCCGCCGGACACGCTCGGACGGTACGGCGTGGCCTCCTCGCCCTCCCTGTCCAGCCGGGGCAGGATCCGGTCCAGCCACCGGGGCAGCCACCAAGCGCTCCTGCCGAGCAGTGTCATCACCGCGGGCACGAGCAGCAGACGGACGATCGTGGCGTCGATGAGGACGCTCACCGCCAGGCCGAGCCCCAGCATCTTCACCACGATGTTGTCGCTCAGGATGAACGCGGCGAAGACACTGACCATGATGAGCGCGGCGCAGCTGATCACCCGCGCCGTGATCTCCAGACCGAGCGCCACGCTTCCCCTGCTCTCGTGGGTACGCAGCCATGACTCCTGGACCCGCGCGAGGAGGAACACCTCGTAGTCCATGCTCAGCCCGAAGACGATGGCGAACATCATCATCGGCACATAGCTCTCGATCGGCACCGTCCCCGAGACGCCCAACGAGGGCCCGCCCCAGCCCCATTGGAAGACGGCGACGACCACTCCGTACGACGCGGCGATCGACAGGAGATTGAGCACGGCGGCCTTGAGAGCCACCAGCAGGCCGCGGAACACGATCAGGATGATGAGGAACGCCAGCGCGACGACGACGCCGATGATGAGCGGGAGCCGGGCGGTGATGAGACCGAGGAAGTCCTCCATGGCAGCGGTCGTGCCCGTCACATACGTCGTGGCGCCGGTGCCCGACACGGCTCGCGGCAGGACGTCGCCCTTGAGGTGATGGAAGAGCGTGGTGGTCCCGGCCGACTGCGGCGAGCCGCTGGGGATGACCGTACCGGTCAGCAACTGACCGTCGGCGGTGGGCTGGAGAGGGGAGATACTGGCCGCGTCCGGGACATCGGTGAGCGCCCTCCCGAGCCGGGACGCCAGCGCGGGGCGCTCGGCCGCCGGCACCGCGCTCTGGTCGACGACGAGGATGAACGGCCCGTTGGCGCCCGGTCCGAAGCCGGCCGTGATCAGGTCGTAGGCGCGGCGGTCGGTGAAGCTGGTGGGGTCGGCGCCGTCGTCGATGTGTCCGAGGCGGATGGAGAACAGCGGGATCGCGAGCACGCCCACCACCACGAGTCCGGCGAGCAGGAACCACCAGGGGCGGCGTTCCACCCGCCGCGCGTACCGGTGCCAGCCGTCGTGCGCCTCCCCGTCGGCCGGCTCCGAGCGATCCGTGCGCGTCGTAGGCTTCGTCCGTCCTTCGCGCTTCCCCCGCTCCCCGTGCTTCACACCGTTCGGGGCCGGCGCCGGTTCGCCTTCCGCGACCGGCCGGCGGACCCAGTAGCGGTCGATCCGGCGCCCGGCGAGCCCGAGGAGGGCGGGCACCAGCGTGATGGCGCCGGCGACGGCCGTGACGACGGTGACGGCCGCGGCGACGCCCAGCTTTCCGATGAAGCTGACCTGCGACACATACAGCCCCGCGAGGGCGACGATGACGGTGCAGCCCGAGACGATGACGGCACGGCCGCTGGTGGAGACCGCCCGGCCGGCCGCCGCCACCGGGTCGGCTCCGTCCATGAGCCGCTGCCGGTGACGGGTGATCAGGAACAGCGCGTAGTCGATCCCGACACCCAGACCGATCATGGTGGCCAGGGTCGGCGAGACGCTCGCGAAGGTGGTGGCCGCGGCGATCAGGCCCAGGCAGCTCACCCCGACGACGACCCCGACCAGCGCGGTGACCAGCGGAATCCCGGCGCCGATGACACTGCCGAAACCGATCAGCAGGACGATCACCGCCACGGCGAATCCGATGGCCTCGCTGGTCAGATCGGCGGGGACGGGCCGGGCCAGTTCACCGAGCAGCCCTCCGTACTCGACCCGCACACCGGCGGCACGGAGCGGCTCGACCGCCGCGTCGACACCACGGAGATAGGAGCCCCCGAACGAGGTGGGGTTGGCGTCGAACTGGATGCCGATGTAGCCGGTCCTGCCGTCGGGAGCCAGTGCCCCGGTGGGCGGCGCGGTGGGCGCCGAGGGCAGCGGGCTCGTGACCGACAGCACGTGCGGGAGCGTCCTGAGGGAGCCGACCGCCCGGTCGATCCGGCTCTGTACGCCGGTCAGCGGGCGGCGCGCATCGTACAGCACCACCTGGGCGCCGATGCCGCCCGCTCCCGGGACATGCCGTCCGAGCACCCGCGCGCCGTCGTCCGACTGCGTACCGGGGAGCGCGAAGTTGTCCGAGTAGGTGCCGCCGAAGGCCCCGTTGAGTCCTTGCAGTCCGCCGAGCGCGATGAGCCAGAGCACGATGACGGTGATGAAATGCCGGGCGCACCACTCCCCCAGCCGCCGTAGCCGACCCGCCCTGATCCGACTCCCGGGGTCTTTCACATCCGTACCGCTCTGCGAAGTCATGCGTCCCCCCAGAGGGCGTGAACATCGGCGAAACCTGGCAAATGCAGGCATTTTATACGTTTCGTCAGAAATATCGCTGTTCTTGCCTTTTGCCCGGCGCGCCCTGCCTCCTGACCGTCTCAACTGGGCTTTCTCGCAACCCTCTTGACGGGGGCACGTCGACCTGTATGGTCTAGTCCAAGTGGTCGAGACCTTTCCGGATGCAACGCCAATTGCACCGTGTCCGCGGACGGAATCCACCGCCGCCCTTCGCGCCTCTTGGCCCCACACTCGAGAGGCCGACCCGCTGTTCCCGGATTCCCCCCACGGAGCCGGTGATCGCGCGGGAAGACCTGAAGTGAAGGAGACCCCATGCACACGAAAAGGAAGCTGGCCGCCGTACTCGGAGCCGTTGTCGCGCCGGTTCTCGCCGTGAGCCTTCCCGCGAGTTCCGCGAGTGCCCACGGATATATCTCCACTCCGCCGAGCCGGCAGGCGCAGTGCGCCGCGGGCACCGTAAGCTGCGGCGACATCACATATGAGCCGCAGAGCGTGGAAGGGCCCAAGGGGCTCACCAGTTGCAGCGGTGGAAACTCGCGGTTCTCCGATCTCGACGACGATTCCAAGGGCTGGACCGTCACTCCCGTCGGCAGCAGCACGTCGTTCCAGTGGAAGCTGACCGCTCGTCATTCCACCAGCACCTGGCAGTACTTCGCGAGCGGCCAGAAGATAGCCGAGTTCAACGACAACGGCGCGCAGCCCGGCGCGACCGTGACCCATCAGGTGAACTTCGGCGGCCTGTCCGGGAAGCAGAAGGTACTGGCGGTGTGGAACATCGCCGACACGACGAACGCCTTCTACGCCTGCATCGATGTGAACGTCGGCGGCTGAGCGAAGCTCCCCCTGCCCCGGGCGAGCCCCTGACACCCCACTCGGGGCTCGCCCGTGACCGCCGACCCCCACCACCCCCCACCACGTACGCAGGGGCCGCCACGCGTTCGGCGGCCGGATCAGAGAGTGAGTCACTCATGCGTCAGCGCCTCATCGGGCTGCTCACCGCGACGGCCGCGGCCGCCGCGTTCTCCCTGCTCTCCCTCGCACCCTCCTCCGTGGCGCAGCCGGCCCAGAACCAGCGGGCGGCGGCCGATTTCGTCGTCAGCGAGGGCCAGTTCAACCAGATGTTCCCGAACCGGAATCCGTTCTACACGTACAGCGGTCTGACCGCCGCACTGAGCGCCTATCCGGGCTTCGCCGGTACGGGAAGCGACACCGTACGGAAGCAGGAAGCCGCGGCGTTCCTGGCGAATGTCAGCCACGAAACCGGTGGCCTGGTCCATATCGTGGAGCAGAACACCGCGAATTATCCGCACTATTGTGACGCGTCGCAGCCCTACGGCTGTCCGGCCGGAAACGACAAGTACTACGGGCGCGGACCGATTCAGCTCAGCTGGAACTTCAATTACAAGAGCGCGGGTGACGCGCTCGGCATCGATCTGCTGAACAACCCGGATCTCGTGCAGAACGACTCGGCCGTGGCGTGGAAGACCGGTCTCTGGTACTGGAACACCCAGAGCGGTCCTGGAACCATGACGCCGCACAACGCGATGGTGAATGGCGCCGGATTCGGCGAGACCATTCGCAGCATCAACGGCAGCATCGAATGCAATGGCGGAAACCCCGGCCAGGTGCAGAGCCGGATCAACAATTACACGAGCTTCACGCAGATCCTCGGAGTGGAAACAGGCGGCAATCTCGGTTGCTGACGCAGACACGGACAGGTTCCGCTGAAGGTACCGGGCGGGGCGTGTCGGGGGCGGTGTCGCCGGCTCATGGCCGGTGGCACCGCCCCGCGTCGCGTCGGCCGCGCCCGGTTCCAGGGGAGCGGCCCGCCCCGACGCTCACCCGTGGCTCTCACCCGTGCCGATACCGGACCGCCAGCCGGTGGGTGCCCGCCGGGCAGTGATGGCGCGCGCCGAGCGGGTCGGGGACCGCGTCGCCGGTGGCGGCGGCTCCCACGAGCAGTACGTTCCACGGCAGCTCGCTCCCCGTCTCGACGACGACCTCCGCGCCCGACCGCCGGACGGTGAAGACCGCCGCGTCACCGGAGCCGTCCTGGGTGGGGATGGCGGTGACGGTCTCCGGCGTACCGCCCACCGGACCCGGTCCCTCCGCACCGTCCGGGGCGTACACGCACAGCGTCACGCCGTCCGCCCACGCGTACTCCGGCCCCTCGTCCACCGCGCCGAACGGGATCACCGCGCCGG
This sequence comes from Streptomyces sp. L-9-10, assembly GCF_004151105.1. Classification (GTDB taxonomy): domain Bacteria; phylum Actinomycetota; class Actinomycetes; order Streptomycetales; family Streptomycetaceae; genus Streptomyces. The sequence continues at coordinate 272,982 of NZ_PHRF01000041.1, read as the reverse complement.
GCCTCGCCAGCAGCGGCAGGGTGTCGAAGCCATGCCTCTCGCGCCGCCAGCCGGGGCCCGTCACCCGGGCGCCGGTGAGGACGTGGGTCCACGTGCCCGCCGGTACGTAGTACTCGACTGTGCCGTCCTCGGTGAAGACCGGCGCCACGAGCAGATCGTCGCCGAGCATGTACTGCCGGTCCAGCGCGCGGCAGGCGGGGTCGTCGGGGAACTCCAGCAGCATGGCGCGCATCACCGGCGTACCGGTGTCCCTGGCCTGGACCGCGGCACGGTACAGGTAGGGCATCAGCCGGTGCTTGAGCCGGGTGAAGGCGCGGGTGACGGCGACGGCCTCCTCGCCGTAGTCCCACGGCACCCGGTACGACTTGCTGCCGTGCAGCCGGCTGTGCGAGGAGAGCAGTCCGAACTGCACCCAGCGCTTGAAGAGCGCGGGCGTCGGGGTGCCCTCGAACCCGCCGATGTCATGGCTCCAGAAGCCGAAGCCGGACAGGCCCAGCGACAGTCCCCCGCGCAGCGACTCGGCCATCGCCTCGAAGGTCGACTCGCAGTCACCGCCCCAGTGCACCGGCAGCCGCTGACCGCCCGTGGTCGCGGAGCGCGCGAAGACGACGGCCTCGCCCTCGCCGCGCTCTTCGCGCAGCAGCCCGAAGACGGTCTCGTTGTACAGCTGCGTGTAGTAGTTGTGCATCCGCTCCGGGTCCGCGCCGTCGTGCCACACCACATCGGTGGGGACGCGTTCGCCGAAGTCGGTCTTGAAGCAGTCCACCCCCTGGTCGAGCAGAAGCCGCAGCTTCCCCGCGTACCAGTCGCGGGCGGCCGTACTCGTGAAATCGACCAGCGCCATGCCGGGCTGCCAGTTGTCCCACTGCCAGACGGAGCCGTCGGGCCTCTTCAGCAGATGGTCCCCGGCCATCCCCTCCGCGAACAGCGGGGACTTCTGGGCGATATAGGGATTGATCCAGACGCAGACGCGCAGTCCGCGCTCCTTGAGGCGGGCGAGCATCCCCTCGGGATCGGGGAAGACCTCCGGGTCCCAGACGAAGTCGCTCCACTGGTACGCGCGCATCCAGAAGCAGTCGAAGTGGAAGACGCCGAGCGGGATCCCGGAGTCGGCCATCCCCCGGACGAAGCGGTGCACCGTCGCCTCGTCGTACGAGGTGGTGAAGGAGGTGGACAGCCACAGTCCGAACGACCAGGCCGGCGGCAGCGCGGGACGGCCGGTGAGCGCGGTGTAGCGGGCGAGGACGTCCCGGGGGTCCTGGCCGTGGACGACGAAGAACTCCAGGGTCTGGTCCTCGACGCTGAACTGGACCTGTCCTACGGCCTCCGAGCCCAGCTCGTACGACACCCGGCCGGGGTGGTTGACGAAGACTCCGTAGCCGCGGTCGCTGAGATGGAACGGGACGTTCTTGTACGCCTGCTCGCTGCTGGTGCCGCCGTCCGCCTGCCACATGTCGACGGTCTGGCCGTTCCTGGTGAACGGGGTGAACCGCTCGCCGAGCCCGTACACGCCCTCGCCGACGCCGAGCGACAGCTGCGCGAGCATGAAGTGCCGGTCCTCGGCGTCGGTCGCGAAGCCGGTACCGCGTCGGCCGACGGAGGTCAGGATCTCCCCGCCGGCGGTGAAGTCCAGCTGCCAGGGCGCGGCGGTGTCGGTCCGCAGGGAGAGTTCACCGGAGACGAGTTCGATCGCCGGGCCTTCTCTGACCACCTTGGCCGGCGGGCCGTCCTGCCCGGACGCGAGCACGAACTCCGGCCGTGCGCGGCCCCCTCCGCCGTGGTGGGTGCAGCGGACGCCGATCACGCCCTCCGCGGGGGACCAGCACTCGACGGTCAGCAGGGGGCCGTTGAGCGTATCGCCGCGGTGGGTGACCCGGGTGACGGGCGCGTAGAGCGTGAACCGGTCGTCGGCGACCACGGCGTCGGCCACGGAGACCGCGTAGTGGGCGGTGACACCGGCGCGCAGCTGCCAGTGACCGTCGGTGAACTTCATCAGTGATCCTGCTCCTGCTCTTGCTCTTGGGTCCGGGCGCTCTGGGGTCCGGGCGGCGGGAGGTGCGGCGAGGGCGAGGTGCGCGGCGGCGGTGAGTCGCGTCGTACGGTCGAATCGATTCGATGGTGCGATGCGGCGATGCTAGGCGCTCGCCGAAAAGGCGACAAGTGCGCCGCAGGGCGCGGGGCCGGAGAGGTGACACTCCGTCAACAGCACGGCTGGTGGCCCTGCCTGCTGTGATTCACCGGGGTCCGGCGCCGTTCAGCCGTCCAGTCCCTCGCGGGTGGACGCACGGGCGGGGGCGGCATGGCGCTCACCCCACACGCGCAGCTCGGCGAGGACGGGGAAGAGGTCCCGGCCGATGCCGGTGAGCAGGTATTCGTCCCGCGGCGGACGGTCGCAGTACCTGCGGCGTTCGATGATCCCCACCTCCTCGAGTTTGCGCAGCCGCAGCGCGAGGGTCTCCCTCGGGGCGCCGGTATTGGCCTGGATCTCCTTGAACCTGTGGACGCCGAAAGCCAGCTCCCGGACGACGAGGAGACTCCAGCGTTCCCCCACGACGTCGAGCGCGTCGGCGATGGGACACTCCCGCGGCGCCACCGGCCTGGTCGATTCGAATTTCTGACTCACTCTGGTACTGTAACGCCTGTCGGTAGATTCGAAAATCGAACTAACGTGGCGAGAGTGTCCGCTACAGCTGCTCTCACCACCCCGTACTCCACGGAAGCCGCGCGATCGGCCGGCGATGTGCGCCGCCGCTTCCGCCGCACCACCCAGAACAGGAGACCGACATGACGTCCGTTCTCATCACCGGCGCCTCCAGGGGTATCGGCCGGGCCATCGCGATCGAGCTCGCCGCCCGCGGCCACAGGGTCGTCGCCACCGCCCGCCGTCCGGAAGACCTCGACGATCTCCCCGTCGACCGGCGTCTGCGCCTCGACGTCACCGATCAGAAGAGTGTCGATGAGGCCCTCCGTGACTCCGGAGAGATCGACGTGCTCGTCAGCAACGCCGGCGCGACGATCCGCGCGCCCCTGGAGAACGTGCCCGTCCCCGAGGTGGAAGCCCTCTTCCAGCTCAACACCTTCGGCCCCCTGCGGGTGGTGCAGGGCGTGCTGCCCGCCATGCGCGAACGAGGCGCGGGCCGACTGGTTTTCGTCTCCAGCGTCCAGGGCCGGCTCGTCGTGCCGATCATCGGCCCCTACGCCGCCAGCAAGTGGGCGCTGGAGGCGCTCGCCGAGACGCTGGCCGTCGAGGCGGGCCACTTCGGCGTCAAGGTGAGCATCCTCCAGCCGGGCTCCGTCTCCTCCGGCGGAGCCGAGCGCGCCAAGTCCTTCTTCGCGGAGAACGACCCCTATACCCCGCTGCTCGAACAGTTCGGCCCTCTGCGCGGCACGTCCGTCTTCGAGACCATCACCCCCGAGGAAGTGGCAGCCGCGGTCGCCGACACGATCGAACAGCCCGATCCTCCGCTGCGTGTGCCGGTGGGCGCGCCCGCCAGGACCGCCCTGGAGGCCCGCAAGGCCGCACCGGAGGACGCTCCCTTCGTGCCGGTCACGTTCGACTGGTAGTCGCGCCGCCCACCCGCGATCAGGTCGTGGGCGAGCCGAGGGGATCCGAGCCCGGCAGCAGGAGCGGGCGTATCAGCAGATGGCCCACGGACTCGGCGAGCAGCCGCGTACTGGCCTCCGCGCCCCGCCCGGTGGCCTCGCGCAGCGCCGCAGCCGCGGCCACGGCGAGCCGGGTGACCTCGGTGGCGAGCGTCTCGACGGGCAGCTCGATCCGGGGCAGCCGGTGGCTCGACGGATCGCCGGGCAGGGTGCCGATCATCACGACGGTGAGGTCCTCGGGCACCCGGAGACCAGCCGCGTTCATGGACGTCAGGATGTGGTGGTGCGCGGTGGGATGCTGCACGATCAGCGCGGTCGGCCGCTTTCCCGCTCCCCCGTCCGTGCGGTTCCCGAGCAGCGCGCCGAGCCGATGGGCCAGTCTGCCCGGGTCGTCGAGCGAATGGACGACCGTGACGGCGGCGCCGGTGGTACGCGCGCCCCGGCGGGCGCCCGCGATCCCGCGCAACGCGTAACTGCGCCGGGCCCTGACCTCTGATTCACCCGGCGCCAGATACACCATCTCGCGGTGTCCCGCCGCGGCCAGCTCACCCACCGCGAGGGCCGCCGCCTCCTCCCAGTCCAGATCGGTCCACGGGAGGGCGTCCTCGTCGGCGGGCCGCCCGATGAGCGCCGCGGGGAAGGCCAGTTCCCGTACGACGTCGATACGCGCGTCCTCCATGTCGACGGCCATCAGCACCGCGGCGTCGGCGAGACCGCTGAGCGCCACCCTGCGCAGCCCTCCGGCCTTGTCCTGGGACGTGCTCAACAGGAGGTCGTAGCCGAGTGCGTTGGCGGCGTCGCTGACGTCGATCGCGAACCGGCCGTCCACGGAGTCCTGGAGCCCGGCCGCGCGGGGCAGCGCCAGGGCCAGCACCTGCGTCCGGCTGCTGCGCAGCGTCCGCGCGCTGGCCCGGGGGTGGTAGCCGAGGGCGTCCACGGCCTCCCGCACCCGTCTGCGCGTCTCCTCGGAGATGCTGCGGGAGCCGTTGAAGACGTACGAGACGGTGCTCGGCGCGACCCCGGCCCGCCGGGCGACGTCCCTGATGGTAGCCATCCTCGACCCCTTCGACGGTGTGGGTACGACGCCGGAGAGGATCCGGGGAACGTGCGGCGGCCGCCGTTCGCCATCGTATCGAACAGCCCTGTGGCGCCCGGGAACACGGGTCGTCCCGGCCGCACCGGGCGGGCGTGCGGCGGGGCGCCCGTCCGGCGTGGCGCCGACCCGGGAAGATGAACCTACAAGCGGACCGTCACCACCCAGATGGAGGAGTGCGCAGATGGCACACGAACGAGCGGGACAGCAGGCGCGGCCGGAGGATCTGATCGATGTCGCCCGGCTGGTCACCGCGTACTACGCGCTGCGTCCCGACCCCCGGGAGCCGGGCCAGCGCGTGGCGTTCGGGACCTCCGGGCACCGCGGGTCGTCGCTGGCCACCGCGTTCAACGAGGACCACATCGCGGCGACCAGCCAGGCGATCTGTGAGTACCGGACCCGGCAGGGCACCGACGGGCCGCTCTTCCTCGGCGCCGACACCCACGCGCTCTCCGAGCCCGCCCGGGTGACCGCCGTCGAGGTGTTCGCCGCGAACGACGTGACCGTGCTGATCGACGCCGCCGACGGCTACACCCCCACGCCTGCCGTGTCGCACGCCATCCTCGCCCACAACCGCGGCCGTTCCTCCGGCCTGGCGGACGGTGTGGTCGTCACGCCGTCCCACAACCCGCCCGCCGACGGCGGGTTCAAGTACAACCCGCCCAACGGCGGCCCGGCCGGCTCCGACGCGACCAACTGGATCCAGGACCGGGCCAACGAGATCATCGCGGGCGGTATGAAGGACGTACGGCGAGTGCCCTACGTCCGCGCGCTGGCCGCGCCGTCCACCGGGCGCTACGACTTCCTCGGCACGTACGTGGCGGATCTGCCGGCCGTGCTCGATCTGGACGCGGTGCGCGCCGCGGGCGTGCGCATCGGCGCGGACCCGCTGGGCGGCGCGTCGGTGGCGTACTGGGGCCGGATCGCCGAGGAGCACCGGCTCGATCTGACGGTGGTCAATCCGCTGACCGACCCCACCTGGCGGTTCATGACGCTGGACTGGGACGGCAAGATCCGGATGGACTGCTCGTCGCCGTACGCCATGGCCTCGCTGATCGAGCGGCGCGACGAGTACCAGATCGCCACCGGCAACGACGCCGACTCCGACCGGCACGGCATCGTCACCCCGGACGCCGGGCTGATGAACCCCAATCACTACCTCGCCGCCGCCATCGCCTATCTGTACGCGCACCGTGAGCGGTGGCCCGCGGGGGCGGGCATCGGCAAGACGCTGGTCTCGTCCGGGATGATCGACCGGGTCGCCGCCGACCTCGGCCGTCAGCTGGTCGAAGTGCCCGTCGGCTTCAAGTGGTTCGTGGACGGGCTGATCGGCGGCTCGCTCGGCTTCGGCGGCGAGGAGTCGGCCGGGGCGTCCTTCCTGCGCCGCGACGGCTCGGTGTGGACCACCGACAAGGACGGCATCATCCTGGCCCTCCTGGCCTCCGAGATCCTCGCGGTCACCGGCAAGACGCCCTCCGAGCACTACGCGGCGCTGACCGGCCGCTTCGGCGAGCCCGCCTACGCCCGTATCGACGCACCGGCCACCCCGGCGGAGAAGGCGGTCCTGGCCCGGCTCTCGCCCGAGCAGGTCACGGCCGACACCCTCGCCGGCGAGCGGGTCACCTCGGTGCTCACCGAGGCGCCCGGCAACGGCGCGCCCATCGGCGGCATCAAGGTGACCACGGAGAACGCCTGGTTCGCCGCGCGCCCCTCGGGCACCGAGGACGTCTACAAGATCTACGCCGAGTCCTTCCAGGGGCCCGGCCACCTCGCCCGGGTGCAGGAGGAGGCCAGGAGCGTCGTCTCCGCTGCCCTGGAAGGCTGACGGCGGCGGGCCGGGACCCGGTACGTGCGGTACGTCCCCGGCAGGCGGACCGGTACGCGCCGTACGCGTACCGGTCGTCCGGTACGTCCGGGACGGGACGGATCGTGCCGGGTCCCGGCCGGGCGTGCTCCGGCTCCGCCCCCGGTCACCCCGCGGGCAGCGCCAGTTCCGCCCAGATGGCCTTGCCGCTCGGGATCTGGCGGGTGCCCCAGCGGTCGGTGAGCTGGGCGACCAGCAGCAGGCCGCGCCCGCCCTCGTCGTAGACCCGGGCCCGGCGCAGATGCGGCGCCGTGGTGCTGGTGTCGGAGACCTCGCAGGTGAGCGCGCGGTCACGGATCAGCCGCAGCTGGACCGGGCCCGCACCGTGCAGGATGGCGTTGGTGAACAGCTCGCTGACCACCAGTTCGGTGGTGAACGTCAGCTCTTCCAGCCCCCAGGCGGCCAGTTGGCCGATCGCGTGGTCGCGGGCGTCGGCGACCAGCGCGGGCTCGGCGGGCAGGTTCCAGGTGACCACCTGGCCGGCGTCGAGGGCGTGGGTGCGGGCGACGAGCAGGGCCACATCGTCCACCGGGCTCGGCGAGAGCAGCGTACGGAGCACAGTGTCGCAGGTGGTCTCCAGCGAGGGCGACGGATGGGTCAGGATCTCGCACAGCCCGTTGACGCCGGCGGTGATGTCATGCGCGCGGTCCTCCAGCAGACCGTCGGTGTACAGGACGAGCGTGCTGCCCTCCGGGACCTCGAACTCGGCTGATTCGAAGGGCAGATCGCCCAGGCCCAGGGGTGGCCCGCCGGGCAGTTCGAGCAGGCTGACCGTGCCGTCGGGGGTGGCGAGGGCGGGCGGCGGATGGCCGGCCCTGGCGGCGCAGAGGCGGCGGGAGACCGGGTCGTACACCGCGTACAGACAGCTGGCGCCGATGTCCGCGTCACTGACCGGGTCGGTGCTCTCCGAGGCGAGCCGTCCCACCACGTCGTCGAGATGGGTGAGGAGTTCGTCCGGGGGCAGGTCGATGTCCGCGAGGGTACGGACCGCCGTACGCAGCCGTCCCATGGTGGCGGAGGCGTGGATGCCGTGTCCGACGACATCGCCGACGACCAGTGCCACCCGGGAGCCGGAGAGCGGGATGACGTCGAACCAGTCGCCGCCCACGCCGTACTGGGAGTCGGCGGGCAGATAGCGGGTGGCGACCTCGACGGCCGACTGCGGGGACAGCCCGCGCGGCAGCAGGCTGCGCTGAAGGGTCTCGGCGGTGCCGCGTTCGCGGGTGTAGCGACGGGCGTTGTCGATGGAGACGGCGGCGCGGCTCACCAACTGCTCGGCGAGGGTCAGATCGTCCTCGGCGAAGGTCGTCGCGTGCAGCCGGCGGGAGAAGAGGGCCACGCCCAGGGTGCTCCCACGGGCGACCAGCGGGGCCGCGACGAGCGAGTGGACACCGAGGTCGGGGAGGCCGTCCCGCGCGCGGTCGGCCATCCAGGCGCGGTAGTCGGGGTCCCACGGGCCGGTGAGCACCGCCCGGCCGGTGGCCAGGCAGCGGGCGGGCGGCGAGGCCTCCGGATAGCTCGCCGCCTCCCCGACACGGAGGGCGGCCTCCGGGGCCTCCCGTGCGTGGGCGGACTCGTGCGCGACCCTGCGCATCGGGACCACGCCGGAGACGGGGCCGGCGGTGGGCTCGTCTCCGCGCAGCACCGAGTCGAGCAGATCGACGCTGATGAAGTCCGCGAAGCGGGGCACGGGCGTACTGGCCAGCTCCTCGGCGGTACGCGTCACGTCCAGTGTGGTGCCGATCCGCATGCCGGCCTCGTTCAGCAGGGCGAGGCCCTCGCGGGCCCAGTACTCCTCGCTGATCTCGAATCCGGTGAGCACGATGGCGGTCACCCGGCCGGCCCGGTCCTTGAGCGGGGCGAGGGAGAGCGCCCAGGCGCGATCACGTTTCTCGATCGACGCCCGGTGGAACGTCCGCGCGTCCACCGCCTCGCCCGTGCTCAGTACTGTCCGCAGCGCCCGCACGACTTCGGCGTTGGTATGGCTCTCGGGCAGGAATCCGGTCCCCCGGGCCCGCATGTCGTCCTCCGTGCGGCCGATGACCCGGCACAGTGCCCCGTTGGCGTGCAGCAGCCGCAGGTCCGTGCCGTAGATCGCGATCGGCACCCCGGAGTCGGTGAACGCCTGCCGCATCAGGGCCTCTTCGTGACCGGGACCCGGTGACGCCGCGGCCGCGGCCAGCAGCCAGCGGGTGTCCTCGCCGCCGGTTCGCAGCGGGAACGCGAGCAGCTGCACGTCGCGCCGGCCGCCGTCCCGGTGGCGCGCCGTCACCGTGCCGCTCCACGGCACCCCGCCGGCCAGCGCCCGGCGCGCGGAGTCGGGCGGATCGGCCGAGAGCAGCGCCCCGGCCGCGTGTCCCACAGTTTCGGCGGCCCGGAAACCGAGCAGCGCCTCGGCGCCGGGGCTCCACCGCGCGATCACACCCTCCGCGTCGACGGCAGCCGTGGCCCATCCCCCGCCCCCGGGGGACACGTCCCATGCCTCCCCGGAGACCACGCCACGCGTGTCATCCATATGTCCTCTCTCCCCGCCGGGCGCTGCCCGTCAGGTGCTCGGACGGCCGGAGCCCTCCGCGGACCGTGAAACAAGATTACGACTTCGCCCGGATAAGCCCCTTTGGTTGATATTTACCCCATGTAGCCCCTCAGGACACCGAGCGCTGTCCCCGGAGGGCCCGGCTCAGAGCGGGGCGCCTGGCGGGATACGGGGTACGGGGCCGGGCACCGTCACGTCGTCACCGGCCAGGAAGGCGGTGACGGTGAGGGCCGCCTCGTGCGCCGCCTCGTGTCCGGCCTCGTTCACCGGCCCGCTTCCCGCCCCGCCGCCGTCGCGCAGCTCCGCGGCGAGCCGCCGGAGCCGGCCTCGGATCCGGGTCCGTACGGCGTCGTGCAGGGTGTCGTCGCCGAGGACGTCCAGCACGGCGCGGAGCACCAGCCAGCCCGCGGTCTCCTGGACGGCCTCTCCGGCGACCAGGTCGTCCGGGACGGGATCGGACCGGTGCCAGGTGGCGTCCAGCAGTGCGTCCACGAGGTCGGCGGGGCCCGGGACGGCGGGATCCGCGGCGTGCTGCCAGCCGAGCCGGTTGAGCCGGGCCGGATCCAGCAGTTCCGCGGTGACGAGCGCCGCCGTCGCCGCCACCGCGCCGAACGGGTCGAAGACGTGCCCCGCTCGGGTGTCGAAGTACTCGGTGGTCCGTCCGTGGCGGATGGCGGGAGGCGTGAGCACGGCCGGCAGATGGGCGGGCAGCGCGAGGTGCTCGGCGCGCAGCAGCTCCGCCAGCCGGGCCAGCGCCCGCCGCTGCGCCGCCGCCTCGACGGGTACGGTGCCCGGCCCCTCCTCCCCCGCCAGTCCGTACACGTACCGGACGCCGCCGATCAGCCGGGCGACGGCCGAGAGCTGGGAGCGGTGGTAGAGCTGGAGGAGGACCGCGCGTTCCTCCAGTTCCCCGGTCTGGCGGCCGGGCGGAAGCACCGCGCGTGAGAACCCGGCCAGCGCGACACGCCGTACGGCCAGCGCCTCGTCCAGCGCGGCGAACGCGTCGGGCACCGGCGAGACCCAGACGACCGCGTCGGCGTGCGCCGCGCCGGTGCCGCGCGCGTCCTCGTCAGCGAGATAGACCAGTCCCTGGTCGGCGGCGGTGCGCCGCAGCCGTGCGAGGGCGGTCTCCTCGTCCTCGCCCGGAAAGCGGCCGTACGCGTGGGCGACCAGGAATTCGTCCCACGGGCCGAGCCCTTCGGCATAGGCACGGGACGCGTCGAGACCGCCGTCCGGGGTGACGGTCACCCGGGGATGCGGATAGTCCATCACCGAAGGACGCGGGTGGTGCGTACTGGCGAAGTTGTGCATGAAGCCGAGGGCGTGGCCGATCTCGTGGGCCGCCAACTGCCGCATCCTGGCGAGCACCAGCCGCTCGACGGCCGCCAGCCGCTCCCGCTCGTCCGGCTTGCCGTACGGGGCGTACAGCGCCTCGGCGAGCGCGGTGATCTGCGCGACGCGCTGGGAGCCGAGCCGCACCCGCCCGCAGATGATCTCGCCGGTGCGCGGGTCGGTGAGCCCCTGGCCGTGTGACCAGCCGCGCCCGTCGCGGTGCACCCACCGTACGGAGTTGACGCCGAGGTCGTTGTCGTCGAGCCCCTCGGGTGCGACGTCGACACGGAAGGCGTCCTGGAATCCGGACCGTTCGAAGGCACCCGCCCACCAGTTGCCGCCCTCGACGACCGCGGTGCGTACCGGTTCGGGGATGGCGGGGTCGACGGAGAAGACGATCGGGCGGCGTACCGGTCCGGCCGGGGCGGTGGGATCGACGGGTTCGAGCCGGTGACGGGGCTGGAGCTTCACCTGGGTGCCCGCCGCCGTGGCGGCGCCGTGGTCGTCGTGGCCGATGCCGTATCCGCCGGAGGCGGGGTGGTAGCGGCGCACGGGCAGCGGCGGGTCGGGCAGCGGGACGAGATGCAGCTGCTGGACCACGGTGAGGGAGCCGGGTGCGGGGACGACGGCCCTGAGCGCCGGGCCCGGTTCGGCGCTCCGCAGCGTGAGCAGGGCGGGCAGCCGGGCGCCACCGGGGCCGCTCCGGGCCTCGGCCGTCAGCGGAACGCTCGCGTCCGGGTCGATCGCGTACGTGCCCTGCTCCTGGTCGCGCAGCAGGTCGGCCACCCCGTGGAAGTCGGTGAGCGCCAGTGCCGTCGCGTCCACGATCACGGCGCCGTCCCGCTCGCGCAGCACCGGCGCGCTCCACACCACCGAGGTGGCGAAGGACTCCTCGCCCGCGCGGACGGCGGCGGCGTCACCTGTGGCCAGATGGTGTTTGTTGCGCAGGACCAGCAGAACGCGGCCGGCGATCCGCCGGAACTCCGCGACCTTCACTTTTCCCGCCTTGCCGCGGTCGAGACCGAGGGAGCTTGAGCCCACTCCGTGCGACAGGGCGGCGGTCAGCAGGAACGGTGCGTCGAACCGTCTGACGCCGATGAGGAGCCGGTGTTCCGCCGGGTCCGCGCACAGATCGAGGAGGTCCGGGGCCGCGGCGGATACGGGTGCGCCGGACCCAGGTGCGGATATCGGTGCGGGTATCGGTGCGGGTATCGGTGCGGGTGCCGCCGGTGTCGGTGCGGGTATCGGTGCGCTGGGGAGATCGCTCACGCCGGGCTCGCTTCCCTCTCTCGGAATCGGAGAGGCAGATGGTATGTCCGGTGCCCTGTCCGGGGTGTCGTGGCCTCGGCGGCCGGTGCGCCCGCGGTCGGGGCCCCGAGCCGGTTCCCTCAGCTTTCGGCGGGCTCGGCGGGGATCTCGTAGGCGAGCCGGAACCGTTCGCCCGGCACGACGAGATCCGCGGTCTCCAGGGGGCGTTCCCCCGCGTAGTACGTGCGCTCGATGGCGACGACGGGCGCGCCGGGGGCCAGATCGAGTACGTCCGCCTCCGCGCGGGTGGCGGTGCGCGCGGTGACGGTCTCGGTCGAGCGGGTGATCCGCAGGCCGATGTACGACATCCGGGCCACCACGCTGCTGCCCGCCATGGGGCCGGCCCCGGGGAGCGAGACGGGGGTGCCGCCGGTGATGCCGAGCGGCTCCCAGCTGACACAGAACATCGCCGGTCGCGCCCGGCCGTCGCCGTGGACGCGGCGGCGGGCGGCTTCGTCGCCACGTCCCCGACCACGGACGGCCCCCCGGCGACGGCGCGGGCGCTGCTGGACGCCTGGCTCCCGGGCGCCGATCTGGCCCTGAGCGCCGACCCGTTGCTGCGCGGACTCGTCGCCTCGGGGCTGGCCCGCCCGCACCTGGCCGGCTCGGACCCCGGCTCCGGCTCCGGCTCCGGCTCCGGCTCCGGCTCCGGCAACGAGGTCGTCGCGACGGGGGCCCTCGATGTCGCCTCGCCGTCCGATCTACGCGTGCGCGACGCGGCGGGGCGGCCGCATCCTCGGCTGTTCGCGTTCGGCATCCCGGTCGAGGGGGTCCACTGGAACACGGCGATCGGCGCTCGGGCGCGCGCCGACGCGGGGATGTTCCGCGAGGCGGACGCCATCGCCCGGTCGGCACTGAGGGCGGCCCGCGTCCGTCCGCACTCGCGGTAGAGCCCATGCGGGCGGTGGAGCCCACACGGGCCCCGGGCCGGGAACCCGTCAGTCCTGGCCCTCGGAGCCGCCGAACCGGGCCGCCGGGCCGTCGAGTTGCTGGGTGAGCAGATTGAAGCCGTCATCGGCCCGGGGAGCGTAGGCGCGCAGGAACGTGTCGACCGCGGCCCGTCCTACGGTGCGCAGTTCGGCGTCGGACACCTTGCGCGTGCCCAGCCGGGTGCGCAGCTCCATCGGGCCCGTGAGCAGCGCGAGGAACTGCTCGGCGGCCAGGTCGGGATCGCTGGTGTGCAGGCGCCCGGAGAGCGCGAAGCGTGCCAGCCGGTCGGCGAGCGCGTCGTGGAGGCGCTGCGGGCCCTCGCGCTGGATGGTCTCCAACAGGTCGGGAAACCTGGCCGCTTCGGCGTTGAGAAGCCAGCGCAGCGCCTGGGACTCCGGGGCGCAGTGGTTCTTCAGGATGCGGTGGCCGGCCTCTTCCAGCATGGTGCGCACATCGCCGTCGGGCTCCCGGAGCTGTTCGAGCGCCGCCGGCCCCGCGCCGCTCGTACGGCCGACGGCCGCCAGCATCGCCTCGCGGAACAGCGTCTCCTTGTCCCCGAGGTGGTTGTAGATGGTGGGCTTGGCCACGCCCGCCTCGGCCGCGATCTCCCGTACGCAGGACTGTCCGTACCCCTCACGGGCGAACGTCCTGAACGCGGCTTCGAGGATCGCCTGCCGCTTGTCGATGCGCCCGCGCGGCGCATCACGTCTGCTCGCGTTCGAGGTCTTGGCTCCGTCCACCCCGCCATCGTACCGCGTCAACCCAATACCTGAACCCATCGGTACAACTTTCCGGGCGAGCCGGTTGCAGGAGACCTTGACGGGTCGTTATGTTGAACCACCTGGTTCAAAACGTGTGCATGTGTCGCTCTTGACGGAGTTGGAAAGTGATGTCTCAAGTCAGAGATGACCGGCTCGATCCCGGGCTGTTACGCCTCATCGGGGTGACCCTGCTGGGCGGGATCATGGGGATCCTCGACAGCACGATGGTCACCGTCGCGGCCGATACCCTCGCCGACGAGTTCAACACCTCACTGAGCGCCATCAGCTGGGCGACGACCGGCTATCTGCTGGCGCTCACGGTCACCATCCCCGTTACGAGCTGGGCGGTCGGCCGGTTCGGCGTGAGGAAGCTCTGGCTGTTCGGACTGGTCCTGTTCCTGATCGGCTCGCTCGCCTCGGCGCTCGCCTGGAACGTGGAGAGCCTGGTGGTCTTCCGGGTCGTCCAGGGTGTCGGCGCCGGCGTCGTCGACCCGCTGGTCCTGGTGATCCTGGCCCGTGCCGCGGGTCCCGGCCGGGCGGGGCGTGTGATGGGCATGATGGGCGTGGTCCTGTCGCTCGGACCGGTCCTCGGGCCCGTGCTCGGCGGGGTCGTGCTCGAATCCATGGGCTGGCGCTCGATGTTCTACATCAACCTGCCCATCGGGATCGTGGCGGTCCTGCTCGCGCTGCGGGTGATCCCGGCCGGGCCGCCCGTCGCGCGCGGGTCCGGGCCGCGGCTCGACATCGTCGGCGCTCTCCTGATGGCCCCCGGTTTCGCGGCGATCCTGCTCGCTCTCACGGAGGCCGGCGAGCGCACCCGGTTCGTCGCGCCCTCCGTGCTCATCCCGCTGGTCCTGGGCGTCGCGCTGCTCGTCGGGTACGTGATCCACGCGCTGCGTGCCCGCCGCACCGAACCGCTGATCGACATCCGGCTGTTCAGCAGCCGCAGCTTCGCCGCGAGCGTGACCGTTCAGGGGCTCGTCGGACTGGCCACGTTCGCGGTCCTGTTCGCCCTGCCGCTCTACTACCAGGTGCTGCACGGACACGGCGCCCGCGCGGCCGGACTGCTGGTGGCGCCGCTGGGCCTGGGATCGGCGCTCGCCATGCCTCTCGCCGGACGCCTCAGCGACCGGCTGGGAGCGCGCAATCTGGTACGCGGCGGAGCGGTCGTGGCGGCGCTCGCCTCGGTCGGTCTCACCCGTATCGGCGCGGAAAGCGGTGAAGTGCGGTCGGTGCTGGCCGCGTTCGCCGTCGGCCTGGGGCTGGGCGGCGTCGGCGCGCCGACCATGGGGTCGCTGTACCGGACGCTGCCGCCGGAGAAGGTGCCGCAGGGCAGTTCCGTCGTCTACAACCTCAACCAGTTGGGCGGCGCTCTCGGTGTCGCCTGCGTCGCCCTGATCCTGGCGGCCGTCGGCAGTGGCGCCGCGGCCGGCGACGGCGCCGGAATCGGTGGATTCCAGGGCGCCTACTGGTTCGTGTTCGCGGTCACCCTGGTGATCCTTGCCGCCTCTCCGCTGCTGCCCGGCCGCCCCGATGCCCCCACCGCGGCGCAGGCCGACGCGTCGTCCGCCGACGGCTCCGCCACGGCGCGCCAATAGCGGCCCACAGATGTTGCACGCGCAACCCGGCGGGTCGCGGTTGATAGCACGAAAGTTGGCCTTGACGGCGTGAGCCGTACCGCAGTAGTCGGCGGGTCAGCCGTACCGTGACGGGCCGGCGGACGGGCTCCGGGCCGCGGCCTCCCGTTAGACGGGCGTCCGCCCGGCGCGGAGAATGTGGAGGGGCGGGACCGTGGCTGCCGTCCGGCAGCACGTGACCTGGGGCGCCGCCGAGGTGTGCGGCGACCCGCCGGCGAGGTGGCGGACGATGCCGACGTGGCGACTGCGGGACTTCCACGACGACGACCTGGACGACGCGATCCAGATCTGGGACCAGGACCGGCATGACGACGCGCCGCCCGTCTTCCCCGTCTCCGAGGTCATGGCCGCGGCCCGGACCGGCGAACCCGCCGTGGTCGCCGTGGTGGGCGACGATCTGGTGGGGATGGCGGTGGCGCGTACCCAGGGCGAGCGGGCCTGGATCACACTGGTGGCTCTCGCCGCGGCGTGGCGTCAGCGCGGGATCGGCAGCGCCCTCATCGCCGAGCTGGAGCGGCGCCTGCGCGTCCACGGGGTACGCCGGATCGGCGCGCTCCTCGCCCCTGGCGCCACCGGGGACACCGCGCTGCGGAACTCCGGCTACCGGACGCGCGAGGGACTCGTCTTCTACGAGAAGGTCGAGCATCTCGGCGCGGGTGACGCGGGTCTGCTCACCGAACTCGGCGGGAGGGTACTGCCGCAGGGGCTCTGGGACGCCCTCGCGGGAATGGAGCGGGAGAAGGAGACCATCGAGCGGCGGATCGTGCTGCCCCTGACCGAGCCCGCGCTGGCCGACCGGTACGGGGTGACGCCACCGAAGGCGGTCATCCTCTTCGGACCGCCGGGCACCGGCAAGACCACCTTCGCCAAGGCCGTCGCCTCCCGGCTGGACTGGCCGTTCGTGGAGCTGTTCCCCTCCCGGCTCGCGGCGGCCGGTGTGGGGGGCCTGGCCACCTCGCTGCGGGACGCCTTCGCCGACCTGGCCGAGCTGGAGACCGTACTGCTGTTCATCGACGAGGTCGAGGAGATCGCCGCCGCCCGCTCCGGTCTGGCCGTCGATCCCGGGCACGGGGTCACCAACGAGCTGCTGAAGCTGATCCCCGGCTTCCGTGACCACGACGACCGGTTGCTGATCTGCGCCACCAACTCCGTCCGGTCCCTCGATCCGGCGTTTCTGCGCCCCGGCCGGTTCGACTACGTCATCCCCGTCGGTCCGCCCGATCCGGTCGCCCGCGAGGCGATCTGGCGGCGCTATCTCGGCCCCGCCACCGAGAAGGTGGACCTCGGCCGGCTGGTCACGGCCAGCGAGATGTTCACTCCCGCGGACATCGAGTTCGCCGCCCGCAAGGGTGCCCACGCCGCGTTCGAACGGGAGGTCGTCGACCGCCGGGGCATGCCGGCCAGTACGGACGACTACCTGGCGGCCATCGCCGAGACCCGGCCCACCCTCACCGATCAGGCGCTCACCTCGTTCCGGGAGGACATCGAGCGTCATGTACGGATGTGATCCGGGGCCGGCGCCCGCCGACGATCCTCCTGCGCCGCCACGGGCGGTTCTCCCCGCATGCGGAGATGGATTCCGGGCCGGTCATTGAACGGTTGATAAGTAGGATGAGTGAAGGCGTCGCCGGAGCCGGAGAAGTCGCGGCCCGGTGCCGTCGCGATCCGCGGGCAGGGATCCACGGGCAGGGAGGAGTCGCCGATGCTGTTCCGGCAGCTGGAGTATTTCGTCGCCGTGGCCAGGGAGAGGCACTTCGCGCGGGCCGCGGAGTCCTGCTACGTGTCACAGCCGGCGCTCTCGGCGGCGATCGCCAAGCTGGAGCGGGAACTGAACGTCACGCTGATCAACCGGGGGCACAACTACGAGGGCCTCACCCCGGAAGGCGAACGGCTCGTCGTGTGGGCCAAGCGGATCCTCGCCGAGCAGGACGCGTTCAAGGCCGAGGTGGCCGCCGTACAGTCGGGCATCACCGGCACACTGCGGCTGGGGACGGAGCCCACGGCGTCGACGACCCTGTCACTGCCCGTGGCCGCCTTCTGCGGGGCGCACCCGCTGGCGAAGGTGCAGGTGCGCTCCCGGCTGTCGGCGAAGACACTGCTCCGTCAGCTGCGCGAATTCGAACTGGACGCCGCGATCTCGCACTTCGCCCCGGAGGACGGGGAAAGCCTCCAGGTCGTGCCGCTGTACCAGGAGCGGTACGTACTGCTCGCGTCCGGCGATCAGCTGATGCCCCAGACCCACACCATGACCTGGGCGGAGGCGGCGCAGCTGCCGCTCGCGCTGCTGACACCCGACATGAGGATCCGTCAGCTCATCGACAGTGTGTTCGCGGAGAGCGGGGTCGTGGTGACCCCGCAGGTGGAGACGGACTCGGTCGCCTCGCTGTACGCGCATGTGGGCGTCGGCGAGTGGGCGAGCATCGTGCCGCACACCTGGCTGCGCGCGATGCCGGTGATCGGCAGGACACGGGCCGTCCGCCTGGTCGCCCCGGACGCCAGGGCGCAGGTCTCGGTCGCGATCCACGCGGCGACGCCCGGTTCGATCGCCGCGCGGGCGTTCGTGAACGCGGCGACGGGCCTGTCGCTGGACGCGTTCTTCGACCAGCCGCTGCCGACCTAGGGTCTTTCGTTTGGATCAGGCCGGGCACCACGTCCGTTAGCCCGAGCACCGCGTCCGGCAGGACGGGCATCACGTCCGGCAGGACGCGGGCCGGGCAGTGTCCGGCAGATCCGGGGCCGGGGGCCCGCGCCGTCAGTGCGCGTACCGGCCCGCCACCGCACGCCGGTCGAGCCCGCCCTTGGCGGTGTGCGGGAGCGCGGCCACGACATCGAGCCGGTCCGGTACCTCCACGGCGGACAGCCGGTTGCGGCAGTACCTCAGGATCTGCTCGGACCCGAGGTTCTCGCCCTCGCGTACGACCACGGCGGCGCCGACCCGCTGCCCGTAGTGCGCGTCGGGGATCGGGAAGACGGCCGCCTCGGCGACACCGGGGCAGCCGGCGAGAACGTCCTCGACGTGCTCGGAGGAGATCTTCTCGCCGCCGCGGTTGATGAGGTTCTTGAGGTGCCCGGTGAGGAACAGATAGCCGTCCTCGTCCAGGCTGCCCAGGTCACCGGTGCGGAACCACCCGTCGGTGAAGCCGCGCGCGGTCTCGGACGGGTCGCCGAGATAGCCGCGGGCCACGGTGGGGCCGTGCACCCACACCTCGCCCTGGGTGCCGGACGGGCACGTACGTCCCTGCGGGTCGACGACGCGGAGCCGCACTCCGGTCGACGGGCCGACGGAGCCCTGCTTCAGGTACCCCCGGTCCGGCAGCGGCTCGCTGGTCGCCTGGTGGGTGGACTCGGTCATTCCGTACGCGGACAGCAGCGGCGCGCCGAACGTACGCTCCAGCGCCCGCTGCGTGGCCGTGTTCAGGGGCGCGCTGCAACTGCGTACGAACTTCAGCGGCGCGGCCCGCGGGCCCGGGTACTCGGTCGCCGACCGGTCGAGGAGGATCTCGTGGATGGTCGGCACCGCGGTGAACCAGCTGGCGGACACGGCCCGTACGTCGTCCCAGAACGTGTGCGCCGTGAAGCGTCCCCGTTCGGGCAGCAGGACGCATCCGCCGCTGGCGAGGGTGGCGAGGAGCGCGGCGAAGAGCCCGTGGCCGTGGAAGAAGGGCATCACGGCGACCGTCGCGTCGCCGGGGCCCAGCTCGTAGGTGGCACAGATGTCCCGTACGGACGCGGTCACGTTGGCGTGGGTCAGCGGGACCATCTTGGGCCGCCCGGTGGTGCCCGCGGTGAACAGTACGAGGGCGTCGCGGTCGGAGAGTTCGTGCGCCGCGCCCCGGGCGGGCGGTATCGCGCCCGCGCCGGTGTCGAGTGTGGCCGTCGCCGTCCCGGCGTGGGAGATGTCCACGCGCAGGGGCCAGGCGGGGACCCCGGTCGGGGCGGCGGGACCGGTGTCCGCCGCGGCCGGTCCGAGGAGGACCGCCCGCGCCCCCAGCGCTTCGAACCGTTCGGTCAGTTGTGCCGAGGGCAGTGCGGGGTCGACCGGGGCGACCACCAGTCCGGCCCGTGCGGCGCCGAGCAGCGCGACGACGAACTCGGCGGTGTTGGCGGAGACGAGGCCGACCACGTCACCGCGGCGCAGCCCCGCGCGGCCGAGCCGGACGGCGATGTCGCCGGCCAGGGCGGCGAGACCGCCGTAGGACAGCGGTACGCGGTCCCCGCTGACGACGAGCGCCCGGGAGCGCGGGCGCTCGCGCGCGTGCCGGTCGAGGAGATCGGTGAGGCCGGTGAGCGCCGGCGGCCGGTACGGGCCCGCGTCGCGCACCGATGCCTCGGTCGGAACGGCCATGTGCACACCTCCTCGCACCAGGTCCGATGAAGCTGTCGTCTGCGAGCTTGCGCGGGCGCGCGGCAGGCGTCCAATACCCGCTGGTGAACAGCCGATAGCGAGGATCTATCAAGGCGTTCGAGGGGGCGGTCGGCATGGGTCTGACCTGCGACGATCCATGATCGATAAATGCTGTTTATCGGCTGGTCGCCGATAGGTCTTGGACGTGTGGATGCGTGCTGCCGAAGGTGGGACGAGAAGCCGATCAGGCATGACTGCCCAAGGAGGACCTCGGACCATGACCGCCCCTTCCGCACAGGAGAACGCGGCGACCGCCGACGCTCAGGCCGAGCTCACCGACGGGTATCACCTGGTCGTCGACGCGCTCAAGCTGAACGACGTGGACACCATCTACGGCTTGGTCGGCATCCCGATCACCGATCTGGCCCGCCTCGCACAGGCGCAGGGCATCCGCTACATCGGCTTCCGTCACGAGAGCAACGCCGGCCACGCGGCGGCGGCGGCCGGATACCTCACGAAGCGGCCGGGCGTGGCGCTGACCGTGTCCGCGCCGGGCTTCCTCAACGGGCTGGTCGCGCTCGCGAACGCCACCACGAACTGTTTCCCGATGGTGCAGATCTCGGGTTCGAGCGAGCGCCACCTCGTGGACCTGAAGCAGGGCGACTACGAGGAGATGGACCAGCTCGCCGCCGCGCAGCCGTTCGTCAAGGCCGCGTACCGCGTGAGCCGGGTGGAGGACATCGGCCGCGGTATCGCCCGCGCCCTGCGCACCGCCATCTCCGGCCGCCCCGGCGGGGTGTACCTCGACATCCCGGCCGCGGTGCTCGGCTCCATCATGGACAAGGAGAAGGGCGCGAAGACGCTGAGCCGTCTCGTCGACCCGGCGCCGCGCCAGCTGCCCGCGCCCGAGGCGGTGGACCGCGCGGTCGAGATCCTGGCGGGTGCGCAGCGGCCGCTGGTCGTGCTGGGCAAGGGCGCCGCGTACGCGCAGGCGGACGAGAAGATCCGGGACTTCATCGAGTCCACCGGCATTCCGTACGTACCGATGTCGATGGCGAAGGGCCTGCTGCCCGACAACCACCCGCAGTCCGCCGCCACCGCCCGTTCGCTGGCGCTGAAGAAGGCCGATGTCGTCGTGCTCCTCGGCGCGCGGCTGAACTGGCTGCTGAACCACGGCGAGGCTCCGCAGTGGAACCCCGACGCGAAGTTCATCCAGGTGGACATCGAGCCCAAGGAGCTGGACAGCAACCAGCCCATCGCCGCCCCGCTCGTCGGCGACATCGAATCGGTGCTCGACGCGCTCGCCGAGCGGACGAAGCCCGGCCAGATCACGGCCCCCGCCGCCTGGCGCGAGGAGCTGGGAGCGCGTTCGGCGACGAACGTCGCCAAGATGGCGGAGCGCCTCAAGGCCGACCCGCACCCGATGCAGTTCATGGGCGCGCTGAAGGCCGTGCGTGACGTCCTGCACCAGAACCCGGAGGCCTACCTCGTCAACGAGGGCGCCAACGCGCTGGACATCGCCCGCAACGTGATCGACATGCACGTGCCGCGTCACCGTCTCGACAGCGGGACGTGGGGCGTCATGGGCATCGGCATGGGCTACGCGATCGCCGCCGCCGTCGAGAGCGGTCAGCCGGTGGTGGCCGTGGAGGGCGACAGCGCCTTCGGGTTCAGCGGCATGGAGCTGGAGACGATCTGCCGCTACAAGCTGCCGGTCGTCACCGTCATCATGAACAACGGCGGCGTCTACCGCGGCGACGACGTCAACCCGCTGGAGAACGACCCGTCGCCGACGACCCTGATGCTCCAGGCGCGCCACGACAAGATGATCGAGGCGTTCGGCGGCAAGGGCTACCGCGCGACCACGCCCGCCGAGGTCACCGCGGCCCTCACCGAGGCGCTGGCCTCGGGCGGCCCGGCGCTCATCGACTGCGCGATCGACCCGTCGGCCGGCACCGAGAGCGGTCATATCGCGCATCTCAACCCGAAGGGCATCACCGTCGGCAACATCACGCCGGCGAAGAAGTGAGCGACCGGCTCACCGCACTCCCCCGCACACCACACCCTCCGTACCGAGATCATTCACGAGAAGGAAGCCACCATGAGTGACAAGCCGCTCGCCGGAATCAAGGTGATCGACTTCACCGGGGTCCAGGCCGGTCCCGCGTGTACCCAGATGCTCGCCTGGTTCGGCGCCGATGTCATCAAGGTCGAGCGCCCTCAGGGCGGCGACGTGACCCGCAATCAGCTGCGGGACATCCCCGACCTCGACGCCCTGTACTTCACCATGCTGAACAGCAACAAGCGCTCGCTGGCCATCAACACCAAGACCCCCGAGGGCAAGGAGGTCATGGAGAAGCTGATCCGCGAGTCGGACATCCTGGTCGAGAACTTCGCGCCGGGCGCCATGGACCGTATGGGTCTCAGCTGGGAGCACATCCACGAGCTGAACCCGCGTCTGATCTTCGGCTCGGTCAAGGGCTTCAACGACGACTCGTCGTGGAACGACCTGAAGGTCTACGAGAACGTCGCGCAGGCGGCCGGTGGCGCCGCGTCCACCACGGGTTTCTGGGACGGCCCGCCGACCATCAGCGGTTCTGCCCTCGGTGACAGCAACACCGGTATGCACCTGATGATCGGCCTGCTGACCGCGATCATCCAGCGCAACGCGACCGGTCTGGGGCAGAAGGTCTCGGTGTCCATGCAGGACGCCGTACTCAACCTGACCCGGGTCAAGCTCCGTGACCAGCAGCGCCTGGAGAAGGTCGGCTACCTGGAGGAGTACCCCCAGTACCCGCACGGCGAGTTCGGCGACGCGGTGCCGCGTGGCGGCAACGCCGGCGGCGGCGGTCAGCCGGGCTGGATCCTGAAGTGCAAGGGCTGGGAGACCGACCCCAACGCCTACATCTACTTCACGATCCAGGAGCAGAACTGGAAGCGCACCGCCGAGGCCATCGGCCACCCCGAGTGGGTGGAGGACCCGGACTACACGACCGCCCGCGCCCGCCAGCCGCGCATCATGGAGATCTTCGGCGAGATCGAGAAGTGGCTGGCCGACAAGACCAAGTACGAGGCGGTCGACATCCTGCGCGAGTGGGAGGTGCCCTGCGCCCCCGTGCTCAGCATGAAGGAGCTCGCCGAGGACCCCGACATGCGCAAGAGCGGCACGATCGTCGAGGTCGAGCAGAAGGAGCGCGGCACGTACCTGACCGTCGGCAGCCCGGTCAAGTTCTCCGGCTTCAAGCCCGACATCAAGGGTGCGCCGCTGCTCGGCGAGCACACGGACGAGGTTCTCGCGGACCTCGGTTACGACGCGAACGACATCCGCAAGCTGCACGACGGCAACGTCGTCGCCTGACGTCGCCCGACGTCGGCTGATCCGAACGGACCGGGTGCCCCGCGTGCGATCCGCGCGCGGGGCACCCGTATGCGTTCAGCCGCTCAGCCGTTGAAGACCGTGAGGTCGTCGATGTACGCGTGGAAACCGCCGGACGTGCCCTGGCGGTCGAAGCCCACCAGGATCTTGTCGATCGTCCTGCCCGCCAGCGCGGAACCGACATTGCTCTGGATCTTCGTCCAGGCGCCGACGATGCCCTTCGGCGCCGCCGGATGCATATCGGTGCCGCCCGTCGTGTTCGCGGCGCTGTCGCGCAGTGTGGAGCCGTCGGTCATCAGGAAGTCCACCGCGACGTTCCGTCCGCCCGCGTCCTTCGGCAGGAACTCGTACGACAGCTTCGTCGCCGCGGTCACCGGGATGTCGACGTCGAACGCCTGGAAGTACGCGTAGGCGTGCGCGGTCGTGGCGGTGCTGCCCTGGATCCGGAGCGCCGACTGCCCGAGCCGGTGGTCCTCACCGGTCACCACGCCGAGGACGGGTGAGCCGCTGCCGCCGGGACCGGTCACATTCGACGTACCGCCGGGTACCGGGGTGCTGGTCCAGGTCGGTGTGGCGTCCGTGTCCTTCTCCACACTGGTACGGAAGAAGGTGGGGCCGGTCGTCAGCGGGATCGGTACCTGTGTGACCAGCGGGTCCTGGCCCGTGATCATGCGGGTCGCCTTGCCGGCGAGCCGCAGGTAGAAGTCCGACGACACGTACTTCCCGTCGGAACTGGTCGTCTGGAAGTACTGGTTGGCCGGGATCATCGAGGAGTCCTCGGCGGCGGGCGCGATCGCGGTGCCCTCGTCGTACTCGTCGAACATGGCGATGAACGCCTGCGGGACCCCGGCCTTGCGGACGTTGGCGGCCTGCTGCCAGAGGTAGTCGCCGTTCTCGCGCGGGATCTGGTTGCGCGGGCCGTCCTTCCAGTTGGACCAGGCGAAGCCGGGATAGATGACGGGCTGGTAGTCCTGGCCCGTCGCGTTGAGCGCGTCGCGGTCGGCCGCCAGCTGGGGAGTGGTGTCGGCCGTGCTGCCGACCATCCAGGGCGAGAGCATGTCGAACGCCCGGTAGACCGGGCCGAATCCGGGCTTGGCGTCCGCGTCGGTGCGCCAGCCGCGCGGCACGCCGCCGATGACGTACAGGCCCTGGTCCTTGAACCAGTTCACGATGCGCTCGGCCTGTGCGGCGGTGCCCGGCCGGTTGAGGAAGCCGAAGCCCCACAGCTCGACGACGGGCTTGCCGCCCTCTTTGGCGTAGGCCGGGGAGTCGGTGAGGCGGAGCGAACCGGTGATGACGTCGGTCCAGTCGCGCGTGAGGACCTGCTCGACGTTGGCGTCGGTCAGGCCGCTGACGTCGTACTCGACGTA
Organism: Streptomyces sp. L-9-10; assembly: GCF_004151105.1. Lineage (GTDB taxonomy): Bacteria > Actinomycetota > Actinomycetes > Streptomycetales > Streptomycetaceae > Streptomyces. The sequence goes on along the minus strand of NZ_PHRF01000041.1, from coordinate 248,827 downwards.
GAAGCCCCGGCCGTACTTCTCGGCGGCGTCACGGGCCTTGGCGGCGATGGAGTTGCGGTTCACCGCTCCCGGCGCGGCGGGAGCGGTGATGTCGCTGCCGAAGCGCTGGAGAGCGGCGCCGTCGATGCCGTACTGCCGCATCCAGCTGAAGTGCTGGTCGACGACGGCGGTCGGATAGGACGAGAAGAGTGTGGGGCTCTGTCCATTGCCCAGCGGCGCGTACCCCGTGGTGTGGCGGGCCGAGGCCGGGTACGCGCTCATGTCGGGATAGAGCTCGAAGGACTGGTTGCCCGGCGACGGCTGTGAACCGGCCCAGTGCCGCCACGCGTTGAGCGGTGAACCGTCACCGGGCGCGTTGAACCAGCCCTGGTAGCCGGCGTACACCCGGTTCTTCACGGTCGGGTTCGCGGCGGCGTGTGCCGTGGGGGTCAGGGCGGTCGCCGACCACCACAGGCCCGCTGCCACGAGGGAGAGGACGAGGGTCAGTCTCAGGACGAGATTTCGGCGTCTGTGCATGAGGCACCCTTGGGTTGGGGGGAGTCGCCCATGTAAATCCATTGGATTGCCATACGTCAATGACTCTGACCCAGGCGTGAGTTGACGCTCCCCCGGCTCAGGCGTGAGGTGACGCCCTCCGGCTCAGGCGTGAGGTGACGCCCCCGGCTCAGGCGTGAGGTGACGCCCCCCGGCTCAGGCGTGAGGTGACGCTCCGCGCGCCGAACGGCCGCGCGGGCTCAGGCGCGGGGTGAAGGCCGAGTGGAACACACTGGACGCGGCGCCGACCTCCGCCGCCTGGTTCGGGCGTGACTGGGCGACATGCACATCGCGGACCCGCCGCGCGACCGGGAAGCGGTTGACGGCGGCGGAGATCTGGCCGAGATAGAGGTCGGCGACGGACGGCAGGACGGCAGGTCCGCCCACGACGAGCAGTTCCACATCGAGGAGGTCGATGATGCCGACCGCTCCCAGGGCGACCGTCCTCGCCACGTTCTCCAGCACCGTGACAGCCCGGTCGTCACCGCGCGCCGCCGCTTCGCAGACCCAGTCGTAGGCGCCGTCGCCCTGCGGCACCACCAGGCCCGCTTCCCTGGCCTGGTCGACGACCGCCGAGATCGGGGCGCATTCCGCGACCATGCGGGGGCCGCCCTCGTCGGTGAGCAACCCGGTTCTGATGGCGCAGAGTTCGCCCATCTCGCCCGCGTTGCCCGTCGTGCCGCGGTACACATCGCCGTTGAGGAAGGCACCACTGCCCGCGCCGGCGCCGAGGTAGAGGTAGACGAAGTCCCCGGCGCGGTCGGCCGCGCCCAGCCAGCGTTCGCCGATCGCCGCGGCGGTGGCGTCCTTCTCCACGATCACCGCCGTGCCCAGCCGCTCGATCAGCTCCGCCTTGAGCTCCACCTGTTCCCAGCCGTCGAACAGCGGCGGGTCGAGGACGATCCCGGCGCGCGCGTCGACCGGGCCCGGCACTGCGACCCCCACCCCGAGCAGGGCCTCCGACGCCTGACGGGCCACCGCAGCGGACTCCAGGGCCAGCCGCGTCATGTGCTCCAGGCACCAGCCGGGGTCGCGCCGTTCGAACAGGTGCATCTGCCGACGGTCGAGGATGCCGCCGCACAGGTCGACGGCCACCACACTGATCATCTCGGGGTCGAGATGGACCCCGATGGCGGACGCGGCGTCGGGGCGCAGCCGGAGCGGCACCCTCGGTTTGCCGGCGCCCGCGGACTGCCGTCCGTCCTCGGCGAGCAGCCCGGCGGTCAGCAGATTGCGGGTGATACGGGACACCGCCTGGGGCGTGAGTCCGGTCTGCTCGGCGATCTCGACCCGGCTGAGCGCGCCGGCCTCGCGGATGCTCTCGATCACCAGCTTCTCGTTGTACGAGCCGAGCGCGAGCTGGTTGAAGGCGCGGGGGACGGGGCGGGGCGGGGTCCGCCCCGCGCGGGTCTCCGACCGCTGCCAGCTGAAGGCGGCGTCGCCCGGCGCGTCCGCGTACGCCCGCGCGGCCTCGGTCAGCGCGTGCAGGACCGGCCTGAACCGGCCGGGGAACTGGGCGAGTTCGGCGAGGGCGACCGTACAGGCGGTGGCGGACCAGCTCATGGTGGAGTCGGCCCGGTGCCAGGTGGCCTCGTGCGGAGCGTCGTGGTCCGGGTGCCCGTCCGGGGTCGCGCGGTACGCCGCTTCGTCGCCCCAGGCGATGATGTGCAGCGTGCGGCGGGGGTGACGGGCGGCGGCGGTGGCGATCAGGGCGCCGGGGCCCTGGTCACGGGGCACGGGGACACCGCCCTGGGACACCGCGTGGGTGTGGGCACCGGTCGTGGACGGCGCCCCGGCCCGGGGCGGTTCGGTGTCCCGTACCCGGTCGAGTTGCGCGGCGAGGGCGGCGTGGCGCGCGCGTCGCTCGTCGGCGTCGGTGGCCCGGCCACGCTGTCCCTCGGGCGCGGGGGCCTCGCCGATGACCAGGACCGCCCTGCCGGCTCTCGCCCACACACCGAGCAGTTCGGCCCGTGCGCAGGGCAGGGCGGGGTCGGCGGGCACGGTCGGCAGGCTGCCTTCGCCGGGACCCACCTGCCACCGGCGCCACACCCCGGTCAGCGTGGTGTGCGAGACGCCGAGGCGGTCCGCGAGTGCGCGGGCCGACCAGGTACGGGCCGGGGCGGGCGGTCCCGCGAGTGTCGCGGCGACGACATCGGCCTCGTCGACCTGGGGCGGACGGCCGCTGCGCGGGCGGTGCTCCAGCCCCGCCAGCCCCTGGGCGGCGTACCGCTTGCGCCATGTGGTCACCGTGGGGCGGGAGATGCCGAGGGCCCGCGCGCTGCCGGAGACGCTGAGACCCGCCTCGGCGTCCAGCACGATACGGGCGCGAACGGACCGCTCGGGACCGCCGCGCGCCCAGACTCGCAGGGCCTCACGGTCCCGGTCACTGAGCACCGGCTTGCTGGTCTCGTCCATGTCACGCATGGCAGACATCCAAACACCCGACCCCACAACTGCAAAAGTACTAAGTTGCCAATTTCTGGAGCCCGCGGAGAGCGTCCCGGGGCACCCCGTGCGCTGAGAAGCCGCAGCCAGGGGGCCAAAAAGAAACCGCTTCCTGCTGGTTGAGCTGCACCGTAAGAACGATCACCGCGACCCGGCGCGGGAGATTTTTACGCGCACGAAGCATTGACGTAAGACAAATCAATGGATTGTCATGGTCGGCACATCGCTCAACCCACCCCTGCGAAGGGCAGTCCATGTCCACACGGTCCGCACATCGCGACCGGTCGCTGTTCTGGTTCACGGTGCCCGGCATCTTCGTGGTCCTGCTGTTCCACTATGTGCCGCTGCTCGGCAACGTGATCGCGTTCCAGGACTACCAGCCGTTCATCGGGATCTGGCACAGCGCCTGGACGGGGCTGGACAACTTCCGCGTCCTCGTCAACGGCGACGCCGCGTTCCTCCACGCACTGAACAACGCCGTTCAACTGCTGCTGATCCAGGTGGTGTTCGTCTTCCCCGCGCCCATCCTGCTCGCGCTGGCGCTGAACAGCCTGGTGAGCGAGCGGGTCAAGAAGGCCGTGCAGAACATCCTGTATCTGCCGCACTTCCTGTCGTGGGTGGTCGTCGTCGCCGTGTTCCAGCAGATGCTCGGCAACGGCGGTCTGCTCAATGTCTTCCTGCGCGCCCAGGAACTGGGCACCTGGAACATCATCGGCGACCCCGAGCTGTTCAAGACGCTGCTCACGTCCCAGGTGATCTGGAAGGACACCGGCTGGGGCACGATCCTGTTCCTCGCGGCGCTCTCCCGCGTCGACAACAACCTCTACGAGGCGGCGGCGGTCGACGGCGCGGGCCGCCGGCGCCAGACCTGGCACGTGACCCTGCCCGCGCTGCGCGGGCTCGTGGTCCTGCTGCTCATCCTCCGGCTCGGTGACGCGCTCAGCGTCGGCTTCGAGCAGATCATCCTCCAGCAGACCGGTGTGGGGCTCGAATCCAGTGAGGTCCTCGACACCTACGTCTACAACAACGGTCTGCTGGCGGGCCAGTGGGGCGTGTCGGCCGCTGTGGGCCTGGTCAAGGGCATGGTCGGGGTGGTCCTCGTACTCGGCGCGAACCGGCTCGCCCACTTCTTCGGCGAGGAAGGGATCTACCGCAAATGAACGCCGCACAGACCGCCACCACCGACCGGGCCACCGCCACCGACCGGGCCGCCGCCACCGCCGCTCCGAAGGCCCCGCGCCGCAGACGTGTCGACAGCGCGATCCCCGGCCGGACCCCCGCCTCGCCCCCCTGGCGTGCCGTCAAATCGCTTCTGCTGCTGATCTGCTGTCTGCTGGTCGCCGTCCCGTTCTTCTCCATCATCGCGACCTCGCTCGCCGGCACCCAGCAGGTCAACGAGGCGGGCGGGTTCGTGCTGTGGCCCGACCATCCCACCGTCGACGCCTACCGCGCCATCCTCCAGGGCGGCCTGGTGTCACGGGCCCTGCTGGTGAGCGTCGGTGTCACGGCGGTCGGTACGGCGCTGAGCCTGCTGTCCAGCGTCACCCTCGCCTACGGGCTGAGCCGGCCGGGCTCCTTCGGCCACAAGCCGGTGCTGATGACCCTCCTGTTCTCGATGCTGTTCGCGCCGGGTGTGATCCCCAGCTATCTGCTGATCAAGCAGTTGCATCTGATCAACAGCTACTGGTCACTGATCCTGCCCACCATGGTCAGCGCGTTCAATGTGATCGTGCTGCGGTCGTTCTTCATGAGCATCCCCGGCGAACTCACCGATGCCGCCCGGATCGACGGCGCCAACGCGGCCCAGATCCTGCGCCGCGTCGTGGTGCCCCTCTCGCGTGCCGCGATCGCCGTGGTGGGGCTGTTCTACGCGGTGTCGTACTGGAACGCGTTCTTCAACGCGATGCTCTATATGAACGAGTCGGCGAAATGGCCCATGCAGCTGGTCCTCAGGACCTATGTCGTCAACAACTCGGCGATCGGCGCCGGCCAGGCATCGGCCGCGGGCTCGGCGCTGCCGCCCTCGCAGGCGCTCCAGGCGGCGATCCTCGTGCTGTCCATCGTCCCCATCGTGATCGTCTATCCCTTCCTTCAGCGCCATCTGACGAAGGGCGTGATGATCGGCGCCGTCAAGGGCTGACCCGGCGGGCCGCTGTCGTACTCGGCCCTTGATGTCAACAGAGGAGAGGCCTGACATGGGCTCGTATCTCACGCGCAGACATCTGCTGCGCGGATCGCTCGGCGCCGCCGCCGGGCTGGCCCTCGCCGGATGCGGCGACGGCGGGCCACCGCTCCCGCTCGCCGACAACGCGCGGGTCCGGCTGCCCGAGTACATCCCGTACCGGGGCGTCGCCGCGCCCCTGGCCGGTACCTCCGAGGGCGTACTCAACGGCTATCTGCACTACCCGGAGCGTCCCGCCCGCGCCTTCCCGGACGGCCCGCCGGCCAAGGGCCCCGATGTCTCGGTCATGACGCTGATCTTCAATCCCGTGCCTCCCCCGCCCGACCGCAACACCTACTGGCGGGCCCTCGACGACAGTCTGGGCACCGAGCTCTCGATGGAGATCGTCCCGGTCGTGGACTATCCCAACAAGTTCTCCGTGGTCATCGCGGGCGGTGACCTGCCCGACGCCATGGCGGTGCTGCCCTCCGCGACCCAGCGTCCCGCCATGTTCAACGCCCTCTTCCAGGATCTGTCCGAGCATCTGTCGGGCCCGGCGATCCGCGAGTATCCGTACCTCGCCAACATCCCCTCCCAGTCGTGGCGCTGGACGGTCTACAACGGCGGCATCTACGGGCTGCCCATGCCGCGTGCCAACACCGGCTCCGTCATGTACTACCGGGCCGACCGGGTCGAGGAGAAGTCACTCGATCCGAACCCGGGCAGCTTCGACGAGTTCAGGCGGCTGTGCGCGGATCTGTCCGAGCCGCGTCACAGCCGCTACGCGCTGGGCGACCCGATGACCACGCTCTACTTCATGATGGAGATGCTGGGCGGCCCCAACAAATGGCGCGAGGAGCGAGGGCGCTTCACCTCCTGGCTGGAGACCGAGGAGATCAAGCAGGCCCTGGACGCCGTACGGCGGCTGACCCGTGACCACCTGCTGCACCCCGACGCCTACACCGTCCTCGGCAAGTTCAAGGACTGGTTCGGCAGCGGCCAGATCGCGCTGCACTACGACGGCAACGCCGGATGGAACGACTTCTACCGGCAGTACGCGCAGAACACGGAGGGCTTCGCGATCGACGGGATGCTCGCGCCCGGCTTCGACGGCGGGCCCGGCACCCACTGGGCCGGCGACTCCAGCTTCGCCACGCTCGTCTTCAAGAAGGCGCCACGCGCACGTATACGCCAACTGCTGCGCCTCTGCGACGCGTTGGCCGCACCCTTCGGCACCGACGCGTACAAGCTGCGCAAGTACGGCGTCGAGGGCGTCAACCACACGCTCAAAGGCTCCGACCCGCTGCTGACCCCGACCGGGACCGTCGAGACGTCCGTACCGACGATCTTCGTCACGGACGCCCCGCAGTCGCTGTACTTCCCCGAGCGTCCGGAGGTCGTCCCGCAGCAGCACGCGTTCCAGAAACGTGCCGTGGACGTCCTGGTGAAGAACGCGGCCGAGGGTCTGTACTCCGAGACGGACGTGACCTCGAGCGGCGGCCTCCAGAAGCGGATCGACGACGCCCTCAAGGGCATCATGCAGGGCCGGGATCCGCTGTCGTCGTGGGACGACACACTGCGGACCTGGCGCCGCGAGGGCGGCGACCGGATGCGGGCCGAATACGAGAAGTACTGGGAGAGTCTCCACTGATGCCGCACTCCACACCCCCTACGACCCCACTCACCAGGGCGGACTGGGAGCGACTGGCCGACCGGCTCCTGCTGGCGGTCCGCCCGTACGCCTCGGAACGCCACGCGCTGATCGGACTGCCCGGTACGGCCAGTGTCAACGGCCCCTGGAGCGACGGTCTGGAGGGCTTCGCCCGTACCTTCCTGCTGGCCGCGTTCCGGCTGGCCGGCGCGCGCGGCCACGATCCGCACGGGCTCGCCGAGTGGTACGCGGCCGGGATCGTGGCGGGCGTCGATCCGGCGGGCGCGGAACGCTGGCCCACGTTCGCCGAGTCCAACCAGGCCAAGGTGGAGGCGGCTTCGATCGCCATCGCCCTGCACGAGACCGGGCCATGGATCTGGGACCGCCTGCCGGACCGTACGCGGCATCAACTGCACGACTGGCTGGGCGACATGGTCGGGAACACGATGCCGGGGAACAACTGGATCTGGTTCCAGGCCATCACCGAGGCCTTCGCCCGCACCACGGGCGGCGCCTGGCGGGCCGGCGATCTGACGCGGACCATCGAACTCACCGAGGACTGGTACACGGGCGACGGCTGGTACTCCGACGGGCTCTCCGGCGGCGCACACCGCAACTACGACCACTACAACGGCTGGGCCATGCACTTCTATCCGCTCTGGTTCTGCCGCATCCTCGGTGACGGAGCGCCCGACGGACTCCTCGACCGCTACCGGACCCGGCTGCGCCGTTTCCTGGACGATGCCCGGCACCTGGTGGGCGGCAACGGCTCGCCGCTGATCCAGGGCCGCTCGCTGACGTACCGCTTCGCCGCGCTGGCGCCGGTGTGGACCGGCGCGCTCTTCGACGCGACGCCGCTGCCGCCCGGCCAGACACGCCGGCTGGCGAACCGGATGCTGGACCACTTCACCGGACACGGGGCGGTCGACGAGCGGGGGCTGCTCACACTGGGCTGGCACCGGCCGTTCCGTCCCGTCCTTCAGGTGTACTCGGGACCCGCGTCTCCGTACTGGGCCAGCAAGGGATTCGCGGGCCTGCTGCTGCCGGACGGCCATCCGGTGTGGAGCGCCGACGAGAGTCCGCTGCCCGTCGAGTCCGGCGACTTCGCCCTCTCCCTGCGCGCACCCGGCTGGCTGGTGTCCGGAACCCGCGCCGACGGTGTCGTGCGCGTCGTCAACCACGGCAGCGACCACGCCGATCCGTCCCGGACGCACTCCGACGATCCGCTGTACGCGCGGATCGCCTTCTCGACGCATGCCGCGCCCGAGACGCCGTCGGATCCGCGCGGCGGGCCGGTGGATTCGTCGGTCGTGCTGCTCGGCGCGGACGGACGGGCCAGCCACCGGCGGCCCCTGGAGCGCGTCGCGGTCGAGGACCGCGTCGCCGTGTCACGGAGCCGCGCGCACTGGCCGGAGGACGAGCGCTGGGACTGCTTCGGCGGCCCGGACACGGCGTACCGCCTGGGGCCGTGGATCACCGTGGCGTCCGTCCTGCGCGGCACGGTGGAAGTCCGGCTGGTGCGGGTGGACCCGGCGCCCGGTGGCGACCCCGGGCCGTGGCGGCTGCGGCTGGGGGGATGGGCCGTCGCCGAGGGCGATGTGAACCCGCACAGCGGTCTGGTTCCGCTGCCCGTCCTCGACGAGAACGCCGAGTCCGGCTCCGGGTCCGGGTCCAAGTCCTGGACCGGGTCGGTCCTCGAATCCCCGTCCGGCTTCGACGAGACCGACGTGCACCACGGAACCGATACCAACGCCCTCACGACCACATCCGCGACACCCACACTCTCCACCTCAGGCGGTGTGGTCTTCGCACGGCCGTACGCCGCTGCCGTCCACCTCGGGGGCTCGGCTCTGTCCGAGGAGCGGATACCGCGGGTCCGCCTCCGCCCCCGTAGGACGGACGCCACGGAGGCGACGGACGCGGACGCCATCGTGGTGGACGTCCTGTGGCCCGATGGTCAGCTCGACACCGTTCCCCTCCCCGCTCCCGCCTCCGCACCCGTTCCCGCACAGCCGTCCACCGAGAAGGAACCCTCGTCCCATGCATGACGACCGCGTATCCACCGAGGACCGGATCGCCAAGTTCACGGCGGAGCGTCTGGCGCCCGCCCTCTACGGCCCGTCGCATCCCCTGGAGCTGTCCGCCTGGCGGGTGCCGGGCGAGCCCGTTCCCGTCGCCGAGGCCCTGACCGCCGAGTACGAACCCTTCAGCGTGGGCGAGGGGTGGGGCGGCCCATGGGCGACCACCTGGCTGCGCGCCCGTGCCCGTATCCCCGCCGCCTGGGCGGGCCGCCGGGTGGAGGCCGTCTTCGACCTGGACTTCGATCTGACGAAGGGACCGGGCGGACAGGCGGAGGGCTTCGTGCACGACGCGTCCGGCACTCCCGTCCAGGGCCTGCACCCCTACAACAGGTCAGTGCTGCTCACCGGTTCGGCGAACGGCGAGGAGCCGGTGGATCTGCTGATCGAGCTGGCCGCCAACCCGCCGATCAGTGGCAGCCGAGGCATCGGTACCCACTACGGCTCGAAGGAGACCGCGGGCACCGACACGCTCTACCGGCTGCTCGCCGCCGGGATCGCCGTCCGCGAGGAGGACGTGTGGCATCTCCTGCACGACATCGAGGTGCTGGACGAGCTGATGCGCGAGCTGCCGGCCGACTCGTCGCGCCGTCACGAGATCCTGCGCGCCCTGGACCGCGCCGTCGACGCCGTCGACCCCTGGGACGTCGCCGCCACGGCCGCCGCCGGACGCGCCGCGCTCTCCGAGGTGCTGGCCCGGCCCGCGCACGCCTCCGCGCACACCATCAGCGCCGTCGGCCACGCCCATATCGACTCCGCCTGGCTGTGGCCGCTGCGCGAGACCGTCCGCAAGTGCGCCCGTACCTTCACCAACATCACCACCCTGGCCGAGGAGTACCCCGAGCTGGTTTTCGCCTGCTCCTCCGCGCAGCAGTACGCGTGGATGAAGGAACAGCGCCCCGAGATCTTCGAGCGGATCAGGAAGGCGGTGGGCGACGGCACCTTCGTACCGGTCGGCGGCATGTGGGTGGAGGCCGACGGCAATCTCCCCGGCGGGGAGGCGCTGGCGCGTCAACTCGTCCACGGGCGCAGGTTCTTCGCGGCGGAGTTCGGAATCGAGCAGGACGGGGTGTGGCTGCCGGACTCCTTCGGCTACACCGCCGCGTATCCGCAGCTGGCGCGCCTCGCCGGGGCGCGCTGGTTCCTGACGCAGAAGCTGTCGTGGAACGCGACCAACCGGCTGCCCCATCACACCTTCGACTGGGAGGGCATCGACGGGACTCGTATCCTCACCCACTTCCCGCCCGTCGACACGTACAACGCGGAGCTGACGGGGCGTGAACTCGCCCATGCCGAGCGGAATTTCGCCGAGAAGGGGGCGGCCAGCCGGTCGCTCGCGCCGTTCGGTTTCGGCGACGGCGGCGGCGGTCCCACCCGCGGCATGCTGGAGAAGGCCCGCCGGCTGCGGGATCTGGAGGGCTCGCCGAAGGTGGAGATCACCCGCCCGACGGAGTTCTTCGAGACCGCCCGCGCGGAGTACCCGCGACGGCCGGTCTGGCGCGGGGAGCTGTACCTGGAGACACACCGCGGTACGTACACCAGCCAGGCCCGCACCAAGCGGGGCAACCGGCGCTCCGAACAGCTGCTGCGCGAGGCCGAACTGTGGGCCGCGACGGCCGCCGTGCATACGGGAGCGCCGTATCCCTACGAGGAGTTGGAGGAGTTGTGGCAGCAGGTGCTGCTGCACCAGTTCCACGACATCCTGCCGGGGTCGTCCATCGCGTGGGTGCACCGGCAGGCGGAGGAGACGTACGGCCTGATCCACGAGGGACTTGAGCGGATCATCGACGGCGCGTTGTCCGCGCTGACAACGGCCGGGGACGACGCGAACACCGACGGGCCGCACAGTGTGTTCAACGCGGGCCCGCACGCGCGGAACGAGGTGCTCGTCCTGCCTGCCGGCGTGCCCGCACCGCGCGACGCGCAGCCGTTGAGCGACGGGCGGTACGCCGTCGCCGTCACCGCGCCCGCCCTGGGCGCGGGCACCCTGGCCGACGAGGCACTCGCGCCCGTAACGGCCGAAGCGGCCGGCGGGAGCGACGACGCGGGCACGGGTGAAGGAGCCGGCGAGGGTGCGGGCGCGAGCGGGGGCGCGGGATTCGTCCTCGACAACGGCCTGCTGCGGGTACGGATCGACGGCGCCGGGCTCATCCGGTCCGTACGGGACCTGGCCGCCGCGCGGGAGACCCTCGCCCCGGACCAGCCGGGCAACCTGCTCCAGCTGCACCACGACGACCCCAACGTCTGGAGCGCGTGGAACATCGACCACCACTACCGCAACACGGTGCGCGATCTCGACGAGGCCGACTCGGTCACGCTGACCGAGCGGGGTCCGCTGCTCGCGAGTGTCCGCGTGGAACGGTCCTTCGGCGGCTCGCGGATCACGCAGGACCTCCAACTGGCCGCCGGAAGCCGACGGTTGGTGGTGCACACGGATATCGACTGGCAGGAGCGCGACGCCGTGCTGAAGGCGGCCTGGCCGCTGAATGTGCACGCCGAGCACGAGAGCGCGGAGATCCAGTTCGGGCATGTGCGACGGCCCACGCACGAGAACACCAGCTGGGACGCGGCCCGCTTCGAGGTGTGGAACCACCGGTGGGTGCATGTCGGTGAGTACGGTTTCGGCGCGGCCGTCCTCAACGACTCCACGTACGGGCATGACGTACGCCGTCACACCCGTGAGGACGGCGGCACCACCACCACGCTGCGGCTCAGTCTGCTGCGCGCGCCGCACAGCCCGGACCCGCTGGCCGACCGCGGCCGGCACTCCTTCACCTACGCGCTGGAGGCGGGCGCCGATATCGGCGCCGCCATCGCCGGGGGCTACGCGCTGCATCTGCCGCTGCGCCGACGTCCGGGTGCGGCCACGGCCGCGCCCCTGGTCACGGTCTCCGACCCGGCCGTGGTCGTGGAGGCGGTCAAGCTCGCCGACGACCGCTCCGGCGATGTCGTCGTACGGCTCTACGAATCCCGTGGCGGCGCCGCGACCACCACGCTCACCAGCGCTCGCGAGCTGCGGGCGGCCCACCTCGCGGACCTGCTGGAACAGGCCGAGTCCGAGTTGAAGGTCACGGCGGACGGTCATGGCGTCAGCCTTTCGCTGCGTCCGTTCCAGATCCTGACGGTACGGCTGAAGAGCTGACGCGGGGGGGGCGGGGCGGGCGGCCACCCGCCCGCCCCGCGTACATACCCGTACGCGCACACCCGCTCGTGCCCGTACCGACAAGATCACACCCCGCCCCGATCGTCCGAGGAGGCGCCCGTCATGTCCCCCGCACTGCCCCGGCACCTCGACCCGGCCCCGCCGCCGGGCCCGCTGCCGGCCCGTGCCGCCTTCCCCAGCTCCGCCCCGCGCCTGAGCCTCAACGGCGACTGGCGCTTCCACCTGGCCCCCGATCCGGCGCACGTTCCGGACACGTTCTGGTCCGAGACGTTCGACGACACGGCCTGGGACCTGCTCCCGGTCCCCTCCCACTGGCAGCTCCACGGCTACGGCGCTCCCGTCTACACCAATATCCGCTACCCGTTCCCCGTCGATCCCCCCAATGTCCCGCAGGAGAATCCGACCGGCTGCTACCGCTACGGCTTCCGCCCGCCCGAGCCCTGGCCCGACCCGGACCGGTCGGTGCTGCGCTTCGAAGGTGTCGACTCGTTCTTCACGGTGTGGCTGAACGGCACCGAGGTGGGTTCGGCCGGCGGCAGCCGGTTGCCGTCGGAGTTCGCCGTGGGGCATCTGCTGCGGCCGGGCGCGGAGAACGTACTCGCCGTCCAGGTCCACCGGTGGTCGGCGGGCTCCTATCTGGAGGACCAGGACACCTGGTGGCTGTCGGGCGTCTTCCGAGAGGTGTCGCTGCACACGCGGCCCGCCGGCGCGGTCACCGACTACCGGGTGCATGCCGGCTACACGTCCGCGACGGGCGAGGGCGTCCTGTGCGTGGACGTCGATGCCGACGCCGTGGACGCGCGCGTACGCGTACCCGAGCTCGGTGTGGACGTCCCGGCGGGAGAGCGCGTCACACTCCCCCGGGTCGAGCCATGGAGCGCCGAACTGCCGCGCCTGTACGAGGGATCACTCACCGCGGCGGGGACCGTGGTCCCGTTGCGCATCGGTTTTCGCACGGTCCGTATCGACGGCCATGTCTTCACCGTGAACGGCAGACCGGTGAAGCTCCACGGCGTCAACCGCCATGAGTTCCACCCCGACCGGGGCCGCGCGCTGACCGCGCGGGACATGCTCGACGACGTCGTCCTGATGAAGCGTCACCACATCAACGCCGTACGCACCAGACACTATCCGCCGCATCCGTACTTCCTCGACCTGTGCGACGAGTACGGCCTGTACATCATCGACGAATGCGACCTGGAGACCCACGGCTTCATCCTGGAGGCCGGCCGGCGCGGCAATCCCAGCGACGACCCGGCGTGGGAGCCGGCCTGTCTGGACCGTGCCCGGCGCATGGTGGAGCGCGACAAGAACCGTCCCAGCGTGGTGATCTGGTCCCTGGGCAACGAAGCGGGCAAGGGACGTAACCTGCACGCGATGCGCGCCTGGATCTCCGGGCGGGACGCGTCCCGCCCGGTCCACTACTCCGGCGATGTCGAGTGCAGCGACATCTACAGCCAGACCTATCGCGAACACGCCGGTGTGGAGCACATCGGCACCGGCGGTGAGCACCCCGAGAAGCCCTACCTGATGTGCGAATACGCCCACGCCATGGGCAACGGACCCGGTGGACTGGCCGACTACCAGCGGCTGTTCGAGACCCACGAGCGGCTCATGGGCGGACTGGTGTGGGAGTGGAACGACCAGTCCCTGCGGACCCGTGATCCCCTCAGCGGCCAGGAGTTCTTCGGCTACGGCGGCGATTTCGGCGAGGAGATCCACGACGGCAACTACATCGCCGACGGGCTGCTGCTCCCCGACCGCACCCCGACGCCCGGCCTGCTGGAGCTCAAGGCGGTCATCCAGCCGTTGCGCCTCACGATCGTCCCCCGATCCGGCACGGTCGGCGTCACCGTACGCAACACACTGCGCTTCGCGGACACCTCCGCGCTGCGCTTCCTGTACGACGTGGTCACCGACCACGGCGTGGTGGACTCCGGACCGCTGGACGTCCCGGTGATCCCGGCCGGGGGCGAGGCGACCTGTGCCCTGCCCGGCATCGCTGCCACCGGCCGCGAGACGTGGCTCACGGTACGGGCCGTCCTCGCGGCGGCGACCCGCTGGGCTCCGGCCGGGTACGAGGTCGCCTTCGGCCAGGCACGCGTGGCCGAAGGCGCCCCGCCCCAGGAGCCGGAGGCCGCGGCCCGGCACTCGCGGCGGCCACCGGCGGCGGAGCGGCTCTCCACGGACCAGCACTCGCCCGGCCGACTCGCCTTCGGCGAGGGAACCTTCGACGTCCACACCGGACGGCTCCGCTCGCTGGGCGGTACGGAGCTGGAGGGGCCCGTGCTCGGCATCTGGCGGGCCATGACCGACAACGACCGTGAGCCCGGGGCGGAACCGCGCGGCTCCGAGGCCGCCCGTACCTGGCGCCAGCGCGGCCTGGACCGTATGCGCCATCGCACCGACCGGGTGCACGCCGACGATACGGCTCTCACCGTCCACGGCCGGCTCGCCCCCGCCTCGGAGCAGTTCGGGCTGACCGCCACGTACCACCGGAGCGCGGTGCCCGGTGGTCTGCGGCTGCGCCTGACAGCGGCGCCCGACGGCCCGTGGCCCGTGGACATGCCGCTGCCGCGCTTCGGCGTGCGTCTGGCGGTACCGGCCGCCTGGAGCCTGGTCCGCTGGTTCGGGCTGGGGCCCGGCGAGTCGTATCCCGACTCCCGTGCGGCGGTACGGGTCGGGCGCTGGGAGCACACCGTCGACGCGCTCCAGTTCCCGTACACGTTTCCGCAGGAGAACGGCCATCGCAGTGAGGTGCGTTGGGCCGAGCTGACGCCATCGGACGGGTCGGCCGGCGGCATCCGCTTCGAGGGCCTGCCGCATCTCGGGTTCACGGCGCGCCGCTGGACCACCGAGGACCTCGACGCCGCCCGGCACCCGCACGAACTCGTCGCCCGCGACCGCGTCCACGTCCATCTCGACCTCGCCCAGCACGGCCTGGGATCCGCCTCCTGCGGACCCGACACACTGCCGGCCCACCGGTTGACGGCGGCCCCCATGGACTTCACCGTGGTGCTGCGCGCGATCCCCTGACCACACCGGAACATGCCCACCGCTCCACATGCTCACTGCTCCGAACGTCCCGGAATGAGATGAGAGACGGAGAAGACATCATGTCCCAACCACCCCGCCCCGCACGCGACTTACCCCCCTCGCTCCCCCTCACCCGACGGCGTGCCGTCGCCGCGCTGGCCGTCGCCGGCGTGGGCGCCGTCGCATCGGGCTCCGTGGCATCCGCGTCCTCCGCCGCACCGCCCTCCGCCGCGCCCTCCTCCCGTCGCGGGCCGCGCCTCCTGGCGGCCGAGCGGATCAGTGCGCGCACGCTGAACCTGCGGATCGAGTCCCCCGCACTCGGCCGCACCGGCAATGTCACCGTGCTGCTGCCGCCCGGCTTCGACAGCGCGCCCACCCGCCGGTGGCCCGTGCTGTATCTGCTGCACGGCTGCTGCGGAAGCCCCGGCTCGGCCGGCTGGGGCAACGCCGACGCCATCACGGCTCGGACCCCCGCCCTGGTCGTGATCCCGGAGGGCGGACCCGCGGGCTTCTACGCCGACTGGTGGAACCAGGGCCGCTACGGGGCGCCCGCCTGGGAGACCTTCCATCTCAGCGAGGTGCGCCGGATCCTGGAGCAGCAGGTGCGGGCGGGTGACCGACGTGCCGTGGCCGGGCTGTCCATGGGCGGCCACGGCGCGCTGTACTACGCCGGACAGCATCCGACGCTGTTCCGCGCGGCCGCGTCCTTCAGCGGTCTCGTCAACACGGCGCGATACACGACCGGCATCCAGAACATCGTCAAGGGACAGGGCCTCAACCCGCTCGATCTATGGGGCGATCCCACGGCCCAGGCGGGCCTCTGGCGCGCTCACAACGCCTACGAGCTCATCTCCCGGCTGCCCCGCGGCTTTCCCGTATACGTCAGCAGCGGCAACGGCCTCCCCGGCCCGTTCGACCCGCCGGACCGTACGCCCGACAGTCTGGAGGCGACCCTCGATGTGATGGCCGGGGACTACATAGCCCGCGCGCGGTCCCACGGCCTGAACGTCACGGCCGACCGCTACGGGCCCGGCACCCACACCTGGCCCTACTGGGAACGCGCCCTCACCCGTGCGCTCCCGATGCTCACGGCGGCGATCGGCGCGACGTGAGCGTGCCGCTTCCGCGGCCCAGGAGCATGGCCAGGAACAGGACCAGGACCAGGACCGAAACTGTCCGTGTCCCGTCGTAACGTCTGAACTGCGAGGACGCCCCTGGGCCCGGATCGGTACGAACCGGTCCTGACCGATCCGGACCGACACACGAAGGACGTAACGACATGCCCACCGCCGATGAGTTGATCAGCGCGGACACCGTCAGACAGCTGGCACGCGTGCTCGGCGCGACCACCGCGCCGGGCACGTACGGGTCCACGCGCTGGTCCGCCGTACGGGCGAGCGCCGGGTCCCTCGGGCCGCTCGGCCTGAGCCAACGGGTCGGCGCCGTACGTGACGCGCTGGTCCAGGACCTGCCCGGTACATACCAGGCCGCCGCGGACGTCTTCCGTGCCGCTCTGGCCGATCCGGGGTTCTCCGGCTGGATGGTCTGGCCGGTCTCCGAAGCTGTGGCGGTGATGGCCGTGGACTCGGACCGCTCCGCCGACTTCGAGGACGGCCTCGCCCTTCTCGCCTCTCTGACACCCCGGCTGACCAGCGAATTCGCTCTGCGGGCCTTCCTCAACGCGGACCTCGGGAGGGCGTTGCGGACCGTCGGCACCTGGACCGCCTCCGCCGACCCCTCGGTACGGCGACTGGCGAGCGAGGGCACCCGGCCGCGGCTGCCCTGGGCGAAGCAGGTACCGGAACTGCGCCGCCGGCCCTCCGTGACCGTGCCGATCCTCGACGCGCTCCACACCGACGCCGACGAAGTGGTCCGCAGATCCGTGGCCAACCACCTCAACGACATCTCCCGGCTCGACCCGGCCCTCGCGGTCTCCACGGCGCGCGGCTGGTCGGAGCGCGCCGCTGCCGACACCACGCCCGCGGTGGTCCGGCACGCGATGCGCACCCTCGTCAAACAGGCCGATCCGGCAGCGCTCGATCTGCTCGGATTCGCCCCGCCCCCCGAGGACTTGATCGTCACCGGGCCCAGACTGCTGAGCGCGAAGGTCACCCAGGACGACGCGCTGGCCTTCGGTGTCGACCTCACCAACGAGGGGCCGCGGCCGGTGCGGCTGGCCGTCGACTACGTCATCCACTACGTCAAGGCCAACGGCACCACGGCGCCCCGCGTGTTCAAACTGACCACGCGGACCCTGGCCGCCGGCGAACGGCTCGTGCTGGAGCGCCGGCACTCCTTCCGCCCGATCACGACACGTCGGCACTACCCCGGCGAACACGCCCTGGAGATCCAGGTCAACGGACGCCGCTCGGAAAAGGCCACGTTCGTCGTCGACCTGTGAGGGTCGTCGACCCGGGGAATGGCGCCACCCACACCTGTACGACCTCAGCTCTCGCACCACCCCTACTCAGAGGAGAGTAACGATGGGGCACGAGAGAACGACGCGGTCACACTTCCGCGGTACGGGCCGTATACCGCGCCGCACGGGCCGCCGCTCAGGGCTGCTGGCGCTCGCCCTGGCGATCCCCCTCGCCGTCCCCGGCAGCGCGGTCGCCGGACCCGCGGGCGCCGCGCCAGGCCGGGCGGCGGCGGGCGCACCGTCCCCGGCCGAGCAGTGGAACATCCTGCGGCCGAAGCTGGAGGGCATCAAGGGCACCTGGACGAACCAGAGTTACACCGGCTCGGTGTCCCGCACGATGCCGGACACCGCCCTCCTCGGGAACGGCGATGTCGGAGTGACCTCCGGCGGCAGCACGGGCGTGAAGTCGTTCTACGTCTCCAAGGGCGACTTCTGGGCCGGGAACCCGACGGCGAGGACCGCGCCCATCGGCGGTGTCACCCTCCAGAGCACCACCGCGCAGGACAATCCCGACCTCGCGCTCGGTGCCACGGCGACGGCCGGCAGCACGGCCGGCTCCTTCACCGCCTCCCGCGCGGTCAACGGTCAGTGGGGCAGCGGCTACGAAGGCTGGGTCTCGGCGATCGGCAAGCCGCAGTGGATCGCTCTCGACCTGGGCTCCGTCAAGACGATCGCGCGCTTCGTGGTGCGCAACGACAACGCGGCACGCCCCGGGAACGAGGCGTTCAACACGAAGAACCTGACGTTCCAGACCAGCGCGGACGGCACCACCTGGAACACCGTCGACACGGTCACGAACAACACCGCCGACGTCATCGACCGGACCGTCACCGCCGTACAGACGCGCTACGTCCGGCTGCACATCACCGAGCCGACACAGAACACCACACCCGACTCGACGAACAACCCGCGCGCCCGGATCGGACAGATCGAGCTGTACGCGGGCGCGGGCGGTACGACCCCGCCCGCACAGCCGTTCCGCGAGGAACAGCACATCGTCGACGGGTCGATCACCACGTCCGTGTCGATGGGCAACACCCCGCTGTCGATGAGGACATGGCTGGCGGCCGAGAAGAACGTCCTGGTCACGTCGGTCACCTCGACCGGCTCCCAGCCGGTGCGGCTCCAGGCGTCGGTGTTCGCCGGTGCCATGGGCAGCCCCAACTCCCAGTACAGCAACTCGTCCGGCGTCGACGGCCAGGTGATGTGGGCCGAGCGCGCCACACCGTCGGGGCCGAACTGGGTGTCCCGCGCGGCCCTGGCCTCCACGGTGCTCGGGGCCACCGCCGTCCAGCCGCCCACCTCGTCCGGCGCCACGGCGAAGACGGTCTTCACCGTTCCCGCGGGCGGCACCGTGACGCTGGTGACGGCGGTCACCGGTGGCGGCCGGAACCCGGCAGCTCCGCACGGCGACGCGGTGGCGCGGGTGCGGGCGGAGAACACCGGTTCCATCGGAACGCTCGACACCCAGCGGGTCGCCTGGTGGAAGAACTTCTGGATGCGGTCGGCCGTCAGCCTGAACGACGCCGCGCTGGAGAGGTACTACTACCCCGCCCAGTACTTCATCGGCGCTTCCAGCCGCGCGGGCAGGACCGTTCCCGGCATCTTCGGGATCTGGACCACCACGGACGACCCGATGTGGGACGGTGACCTCCACCTCAACTACAACGCGCAGGCGCCTTTCTACGGGGTCTACTCCAGCAACCGCCCCGATCTCGCGCTTCCGTTCCACGAGGCGATCCTCGCGTATGTGCCGGAGGCGCAGCGCCGGGCCGGGCAGGATCTGCGGCGGGTGCATCCGGAGTACGTCACCTCGCGCTTCCCGAACGGGGGCGTGCCGTCGGGTGTCCTGTTCCCGGTGGGCATCAGCCCGTTCGGGTCGGCGAGCGGCTCGACCACGGACGACCAGTACCACCAGCAGGTCTCCAACTCCCTGTTCTCGGCGACGCAGTTCGTGGCGTACTACGAGTACACCCAGGACGAGAACTTCCTGCGCACCAAGGGGTATCCGTTCCTGACCCAGGTCGCGCGGTTCTTCGAGCACTGGGTGGAGCGGGACGCGGCCGGCGCGTACTCGCTCTGGGGCGGTCCGCACGAGGGCACCTGGGGCAAGAACTCCTCGCCCGACCTCGGCATGCTCAAGCAGGTGCTCGCCGCCGCCGTTTCCGGCAGCCAGAAGCTGAACGTCGACGCCGACCGCCGGGCGGTCTGGCAGAACATCCTCGGCAACCTGCCCGCCCAGCCGACGACCACGCTGAACGGCAGGACGGTCTACTCACTGGCGAGCGGCATACAGGGCACGGACACCCGGCTGATCCGGCCGGGTGACAACACCATCAACCTCGAATTCATCCAGCCCGCGGACCAGTTGGGTGTGAACTCCGACGCCGGCCGGCTCCAGGTCGCGCGCGACACCGTGACCGCGATGAACTCGTGGGGCCAGGAGAACAGCTTCCCGAAGATCTTCAACCAGGCCGCGCGGGTGGGCTATCCGGCGGATCAGCTCATCGACGCGTTCAGGTCGGTGATCTCGACACGTACGGCGCCGAACCTGCGGATCACCGACCCGCACCACGGCATCGAGAAGTCGGGCGCGACCGAGGCGATCAACAGCATGCTGGTGCAGAGCGACGCATCCGTCATCTCGCTCTTCCCCGCCTGGCCCGCGGCCAAGGACGCGAGCTTCTACCAGCTGCGCCAGAAGGGCGCGTTCGTGGTCTCCAGCTCCAAGGCGGCGGGCACGGTCCAGTACGTGGACGTCCGGAGCGAGGCGGGCGGCACGCTGCGGCTGAAGAACCCGTGGTCGACGGCCTTCACGGTGACGGACGCGGCCGGCAACGCGGTGCCGTACACCACTCCGGGGGGTGTGATCACGGTCCCGACGACAGCCGGGCGGACGTACCGCGTCACCCCGGTCTGAGAAACCGGACGCCGGTGCAAGCATCGGCACGAGGATCGGCACAAGGCAGGGCGGGTTTCCCTCGGCCGGGGAAGCCCGCCCTGCCTGTCGTACGGCTCATGCCCGGTGTGCCGTCAGGGCCTCCAGTTCGGCCGCGAAGAACAGGGCGGGGTCGAAGCCCATTCCGGTGAAGTGGCCGGCGAGTTCCAGGGACAGGACGCCGTGCAGCCGGGTCCAGAACGTGAGGGCGAGCTGGAGGACCGCGGGCGGGGCCGGGTGATCGCCGGCCCAGGCCCGGTGGTTTTCCAGGTGCGTGCTGAACGGTGTCGCGGGGGCGTCCGGGGCGAGCGCCGTGCACGCGTCGAGCAGGGTTGTCATGATCTCGTTGGAGATTCCGGTGATGTCCTCGGGTGCGTGGTAGCCGGGGACGGGGGTGCCGTAGATGAGGAGGTACCGCTGAGGGTCCTCCAGGGCCCAGCCACGCAGAACATGCGCCAGTCCGGCCGGATCGGCACCGTCGGCGGAGGCCGCGCGGAGGGCGTCGGCCAGGCTTCGGTACGCGTCCCGGATCAGTTCGGTGATCAGCTCGTCGCGGCCGGCGAAGTAGCGGTAGAGCGCGGGGCCGCTCATGCCCATCCGCTTGGCGATCGCGTTGAGGGAGAGCGCGGACGCTCCCGCCGTCGCGATCTGCTCCCAGGCGCGCACCTTGACCTCCGCGCGCACCTGGGCGCGATAGCGCTCGCGGGGGGTCTCCGTGTCCGGTTCCGCCATGGTCCGCCACCTTCCCCAGCCTTATGGCTATAAGTTCACGATTTCGTTAGAGGCTATCACGCAACCTGTTGACCTACTGGTTCGCGATGCGTTATAACTTCTAACGAACACACGAGCTTCTAACGCAGTGCGGAGTGCGCGGTACGGCCGCGCGGACCGTGCACACCACCGGATGAGGAGAACGTCATGACCACCACGGTCGAGTCACACCCCGCCCGCACAGACCGGCGCGTTCCGCTGGCGGTGACCGTCTCGGCCTGGGCGGTCCCCGTCATGATCGTCGGTCAGTTCGCCCTCATCTCGGGCATCCCGGTCGTGATCGCGCTGGTCGGTGCGCTCCGCCGCGTCCCCGACCGGGCGGTGCGCCGGGCGGCCACGTTTGTCGCCGTCACGTTCGCGATCCCGCTCACCGTATGGCTGACGCGGCCCGACGGGGCGCCGAGTCTGTCCAAGGACATGCACCCCGGGTTCGCCGGGCTCATCATCGCCGCGTCCGCCGTCCTCCTCGTGACCCTCCACCGAGCCCGCCGGCGCCTTCCCGCGCGGTGACATCACTCGGACGGTGACACCACCCGGACGGTGAGATCACCGCCCGGATCGCCGCCCCCTCCCGCCCACTCGACACGCCACGCTCACCCGGCAACCACCAACCACCAACCACCAAGGAGATCACCATGTCCCGAGTCCGCAGCACCGGCGTCCGCGCCGCCCTGTTCACCGTCCCGCTCGTCGTCGCCGGTGTCCTCGGCACCGCCGCCGCGCCCGCCGGCGCCACCCCTCATCCCGCCAAGTCCCTCACCTGCCGCGGACAGGGCGTCGACCCCACAGCCCTTGTCCGTTCCAAGGCCGAGACCGTGATCCACGCGCCGCTGAGCACCATCTGGAAGCTCCAGACCGACGTGCAGAGCTGGCCGTCCTGGCAGCCCCACGTCGAGACCGTGGAACGCCTCGACCACGGCCCGTTCCGGAAGGGTTCGGTGTTCCGCTGGACGACCCCGATCCCTCCCAATCCCGCGACTCCCGCCACCAGCCTGGAGATCACCTCGACCGTCAAGCAGCTCAAGCGCGACTCCTGCGTCCGCTGGACCGGTCCCGCGATCGGCGAGGGACTGCGCATCGACGGCGTCCACGTATGGAACTTCACCAAGGTCAAGGGCGGCGTCCTCGTGCGCACCGAGGAGACCCACACCGGGGACCAGGTGGAAGCGGACGTGCCCACCGCGACCAAGATCCTCGCCGACGGCCTCGAAGCATGGCTGAACGATCTGAAGGCTGCCGCCGAGGCCCGCGCCGGTCACCGCCCCCGCTGAACCCCGCACCCGGCCCTGATCCGTGCCGCCGTCCCCCTCAGCCCCGCGCGAGGAGGGCGGCGGCGCGGCGTCTCAGCGAGCTGCCACTGGCCTAATCGATCATCAGATCTAACCATTCCACAACGAAGATCCGGCATATGACGAGCCGTCAGAAGAGCTCGCCCGACCCGCCCCATGGACATTCCGCCAACCGTCGGCCACCTGGGCGGGAAGGGCCGCTACGCTGGTCAGGCGCGAATCCGCCGAGCTGATCCGGCCATTCCGATTGGCCTCGTGAAGGGCCGCTCATGGGGCCCGCGCGATCCGGTTGGATCGTTCCCAGGCTGCCGAGCGCGCCCGATTTTCCATGAGGCGCGCGCCCGTTGGCGTGCGCGACGGCTTAAGATCGGGCCGCGCAACTGGGGCCTCCTCCGCCCCACCCGCAACGAGCGCCACTGCCCCACCGACCTAGCAGCGTCCCCCACCGACACCCCGCCACAACCCGTTAACAGGTATCAGCGTGTCACCGATACTCAGTACCGGTTCCGGCGATGGAGCCGCGCAGTGAAAATCAATCGTCGCCTCGCCCTGCTCGTCACCGCGCCTCTCACCGTGGCCGTCGCCTTCTCCGGTCTGGCCCTCGCACCCGCGACCAACCAGGCGCTCCAGGCCCACCGGCTGACCGAAATGGTCGATGTCGCCTCCACCGCGGGAGAGTTGACCCACCAGTTGCAGCGCGAGCGGGTGGCAGCCACCGCGCTGGTCTCCAAACAGGGAGATACAGAGGCGTTCCGGGAGAGTTCCCAGGCGACCGACACAAGCGTCGCCGAATTCCGCGCCCGGAGCGCACAGTTGTCCGAAGTGCCCGGCAGCGCACAGGGCGCGCTGGACCGTATCGAGCGCTTCATCGACGAGATGCCCTCGCTGCGCGCCCAGGTGCGCTCGGGCGACATCACCATCTCCGCGCTCGCCTTCGGCTACCGGATCGTGATCGCCGACCTCAACGGCTACCGCGAGGGCATCGCGCAGGCCGACGGCGTCGACGCCGACATCGCGGACCGGATCCGCGCCGCCGCCGCTCTCTCCGAGGCGGCCGAGCACACGGCCCAGCAGCAGGTCACCGTATTGAGGGCGCAGGCCGCGGGCGGCTTCACGACCGCCTCTCAGCGGACGTTCGACGCCGGCCGGCTGGGGTACACCGAGTCGATCAACGTCCTGTTCGACCTCGGCCCCGACCAGTGGCGGACCTGGCTGGAGCGCACCCTCTCCGGCGCGAAGGCGCTGGAGGCCCGACGGCTCGAGGACGAGATCGGGCGTACGGGAACGAGCAAGGACATCGACGTCACCCCTAAGGAGTGGCAGAAGGCTTCCCAGGACCGTCTGACGCTGCTGCGTTCGGTGGAGACGCGGATCGACGCGTCCGTCCTCTCGGCGGTCTCCGACGCGCGCACCACGCTCTTCTGGATATCCGGGGCCGAGATCGCCCTGGTGCTGCTGACCCTGGTCGGCGCCGTCATCGTGGCCGTCCGCCTGGGTCGCGTGATGATCCGCCGGCTCCGTGATCTGCGCAACGCCGCGCACGAGGTCGCCCACACCGGGCTGCCCGCCGTGATGAGCGAACTGTCCCAGCCCGGCGCGCTGAGCGGCGCGACCCCCGAGCAGGTCGCCCGCGCGACCGGCAACCCGGTCAAGACCACGGGCGAGGACGAGATCGGCGAGGTGGGTGAGGCGTTCAACGCCGTCCATCACGAAGCCGTCCGGCTGGCCGCGCAACAGGCCCACATCCACGAGCAGTTCGCGGACACTCTGGTCGGAGTCGCCCGCAGGGGCGCGCAGTTGACCACCGTCATGGTGTCCGAGCTGGACGCGGTCCAGCGCGACGAGGCCGATCCCGCACGCATGAAGACCCTCTTCGCTCTCGACCACCTCGCCATCCGCATGGAGCGCAACACCAACAGCCTGCTGGTGCTCGGCGGGTTCGGGCAGGCCCGGGTGCGCTCGCAGGACGTCGACTGCTCCACCGTCATCATGGCCGCGGCCCAGCAGATCGAGCGCTTCGACCGCGTGTCGCTCGGCGTCGTCGAATCGGAGATCGGCATCGCCGCCCGCGCCGTGCACGACGTGGCGCACATCCTGGCGGAGCTCCTCGACAACGCGACCCGGTTCTCGCCGCCCGACAAGCAGGTCGGGGTCGCCGTATGGCGGCTGTGGGACCGGGCCGTCGTGCAGATCGTCGACGAGGGCGTCGGTATCACCGCGGAACGCCGCGCCGTCTGCAACGCCGCGCTGCGCGAGCCGCGGTCGGGCATCGGAGACATACGGTCCATGGGTCTGCACGTGGTGGCGCGGCTCGCCGCGCGTCACGGCATCACGGTCGAACTGTGCGACTCGTCGGGTCCCGGCACCATCGCGGAGGTCGCCCTGCCCGCGAGCGTGCTGGCCCCGGCCCCTCGGAAGGCCGCACCGCCGCCGCGGGGCACGCTCGGCGAGGACCGTGGCCACGGCGGCCGTGACAACGGTGCGCGCCGCAAGGCGCCTCGTCCGGCCGCACAGCCCGACCGGCCCGTCGCGGCGCGGGGCGCGACCCAGGACGCGGGCAACCGGGTCGCACCGCGCGGTGACACCACCGGAACCAACGGGTTCCACGGTGGCGGTTCCGGCGCCGGCACGCGCGAGCCGGAACACGAGCGCGGCGCCGCACCCGCACCCGCCCGGCACCCCGTACGCGACGAGCCGGTTTCACGCATCGCCGGAGTGAGCTCCTCGGGACTGCCCGTGCGACAGCGCACCGCGCCCCCTCAGCGGGCCACCCTGGGCAAGCGGGACGGCTCCGAACAGCGCTCCGGCGCCGCCACACCCAGGCCCTCGCCCCGCCGCCGGGACTCCCGGCAAGTCTCCGACGTCCTGGCGGCCTACGCCCAGGGCATCAACCGGAGCACCAACCAGCGCCGGCGTTCCACCACCGACGACGACACCGAACGGAGCGAGAAATGACCTCACCCGCCGACCTGAGCTGGATCCTGAGCGACTTCGCCGGACGTATCCCGGAAGTCACACAGGCGATAGCCGTGTCTGTGGACGGACTCGCGCTGGCGTACACCGGTGTGGATCGCGACGACGCCGACCGGCTGGCCGCCATCGCCTCCGGCGTCGTCAACCTGCTGTCCGCCGCCGCCCAGTTGACGAACACCGATCCCGTCGAGCACAGCCTGACGGCGATGGAGGGCGGCTACATGTTCTCGATGGCCGTCTCCAGCGGCGCCTCGCTGCTGGTGACCACCACCAGGGACGCGGACATCGGTGAGGTCAGCTACATGATGTCCGAACTGATCAACCAGGTCGGCGACTCGCTGTCCCCCCAGGTCCGCGAGCCGAGCACCGAGCACGCGCGCTGATCACCTGGCCGTTCCCGTACGACCGGACCACCCGCTCCGCCCGTTCCTACCGATGAGAGTCCTTATGTTCTTCGACCTGTCCCTTTCGCGCCGCCGCAGACTGCGGCCGGTCGGCGCCGCCGCCCTCGCCCTCGGCCTGGCAGCCGTCACCGGGTGCAGCGGCGACACCGGAGCCGGCGGCGACACCGTGAAGGTCGGCCTGGTGGCTTCCCTGTCCGGCACCTACAAGCCGGTCGGCACCGACCTGCGGGCCGGCTTCGAGCTGTACCTGGAAACCCACGGCAACAAGCTGGGTGGACGCGAGGTCGAGCTCATCGTCGCGGACGAGGGCGACGGTCCGCCGACCGCCGTTCCCGCGGCCACCAAGCTGGTCAAGAAGGACAAGGTCGACGCGCTGACCGGCTTCGTCGGCGGAGGCTCGGTCAACGCGGTCCTGCCGCTGGTCGACCAGGCCAAGATCCCCTTCCTGGGCTCGAACGGCCGGCCGCCCGTCAAGAACCTCGAATACGTGTGGACGACGAGCTTCCTGTCCGACGAGCCGGGCAAGGCCATCGCCCCGTACGTCAAGGAGAAGGTCGACGGACCGGTCTACGCGATCGGACCCGACTACCAGGGCGGCTACGACGAACTGCGCGGGTTCACCGAGGAGTTCAAGCGCCAGGGGGGCAAGCTCGCCAACCCCGACGGCAAGACCGCCTGGACGCCGTTCCCGAAGACCACCAACTTCATGCCGTACTTCGCCGAGATCGCCAAGACGGACGCCAAGGCGGTCTACTGCTTCTACGCCGGCAAGGCCGCGATCGACTTCGCCAAGCAGTACGCGCAGTCCGACATAGCCGACCTGCCGCTGTACACGGCCTTCGTCACCGAGGGCAGTGTGCTCCAGGCGCAGGGCGACGCGGCGAAGGACATCTACTCGGTCCTGAACTACGCGCCCGACCTCGACAACGCGGCCAACCGCAAGTTCGCCGCCGACTGGACCGCCAAGCACGACACGCAGCCCACCACGTACGCGATGGCGTCGTACGACGCGGCCGCCGTGCTGGACCAGGCGATCGCCGACGCCGCGAAGAAGGGCGAC
Source organism: Streptomyces sp. L-9-10 (assembly GCF_004151105.1). Classification (GTDB taxonomy): domain Bacteria; phylum Actinomycetota; class Actinomycetes; order Streptomycetales; family Streptomycetaceae; genus Streptomyces. Next base: position 221,905 of record NZ_PHRF01000041.1, on the reverse strand, counting down.
GTGACGCCGCAGACCATCAACAAGGCCATCGCGGACCTGGGGCAGATCGACAGCCCGCGCGGCGCCTGGGAGTTCGGCGACAAGGCGCACTCGCCGGTGCAGAACTGGTACCTGCGTCAGGTGCGGCCGGACGGTAACCAACTGGCCAACGTCATGGTCCAGGACCTGGCGACGCTCGGCGGCTGACGTGGAACTCCTCGATGCCCACCTCATGCCGGCGGTGGACGGTGTGGCCTACGGGCTGCTGCTGTTCGTCGTCGCCGCCGGCCTGAGTCTCGCCTTCGGCACCGCGGGCGTGCTGAACCTGTCGCACGGCACTCTGTACGCCATCGGCGCCTACACGGGCGCGGAGTTGAGCGACGGGACCTGGGGCGGTCTCGTCCTCGGGCTGGCCGCCGGAACCGCGGCGGCGTGCGTCGCGGGAGCGGGACTGTCCGCCGCGACGGTTCCGCTCGCCCGGCGTGGGCATCTCGCGCAGGCACTGCTGACGTTCGGGCTCGCCCTGATCGGCGGTGACCTGCTCATCCAGTTCTTCGGGGCGGACGAGCTTCCGGTACGCGTGCCCGAGGCGCTCGACTCCTCGGTCACGCTGCTGGGCCACCGGTACCCCGCGTACCGGCTCTGCTTCATCGTGATGGCCGTACTGCTCGCCGCGTTCGGCACGTGGATGCTGACCAGGACCCGCGTGGGTGCGGCGGTACGGGCCGCCGCCGACGATCCGCAGATGCTCGCGGCCACCGGCCACAACCCCCGGGCGGTGCACACCGGCGTCCTCGCGGCGGCGGGTGCGCTGGCCGGCGCGGCGGGCGTGCTCGGGGCGCCGATCATCGGTCCCGGGCCCGGCACGTCCGAGAACGTACTGATGCTGTCCCTGGTGGTGGTCGTGCTCGGCGGGCTGCGCTCGCTGTGGGCGACGTTCTTCGCGGCGATCGCCGTGGGCGAGGTCCAGACGCTGGGCGTCTCGGTGGCGCCGGACCTGGCACCGTACCTCCTCTTCGCCGCGATGGCGGCGGTGCTGGTGATCCGCTCCCGCTTCGCGGAACCGGCGGCCGCACACGGCCCGGAGGGTCCGTCCTCGGATCCGGTGGCCCGGCTCCGGCGTCAACTCGCCGCGCGGTCGCGCCCGCGGCCCCGCGGCACGGCGGTGGCGGCGGCGCCGTCCGGCGGGGGCGGGGGCGCGTTCCCGGGGATCGGGTGGCTCCCGCGCGGGGCCGCGTGGCGGCGGGCCGCCCCGCTGCTCGTGGCTCTCGCGGTACTGATCGCGTTGCCGTGGCTGCTCGACTCGTACAGCATCTCGCTGGCCGGTTCGGCCCTGGCCCTGGGACTGCTCGCGGTCAGTGTCACCATCCTCACCGGCTACGCGGGACTGCCCACCCTCGGGCAGACCGCGCCGTTCGCCGTCGGCGCGTACGCCACCGCGAACCTCGCCCAGGCCGGGTGGACCATGGGCCCGGTGCAGATCGTCCTCTCGGCGCTCGCCGCCGCGGTCTTCTCCGCGGTGACGGGGCCCGCCGTGATCCGGGCCCGTGGCACCACCGTGCTGATGATCACGCTCGCCGTCGGCGAGCTGACCGGCGCGGTCATCAACCAGTTCAAGTCCGTCACCGGCGGCGCCGACGGTCTCGTCGGCTTCCCGTCCACACAGGCCCTGTGGGGCGGGGAGGGGATGTCCGGGGAGAGCGACGTCTACACCTACGCGCTCGTCGTCGCCGTCATCGCCGTCACCGTCACCCTGCTCGTACTGCGCTCCCCCGCCGGAAAGCTGCTGACCGGCACCCGGGGCGCCGAGGCGCGGATGCGCGCCTCGGGGCACCCGGTGGGGCGCTACCTGCTGGTGGCGCACATCTGCGCCGGCGCGCTGGCCGGTGTCGGCGGCTCGCTGATGGTCACCGTCCAGCAGTACCTCTCCCCCGCCGACGTCGGCTTCGAGATCGCCGCGTTCGCGCTGCTCGCGGCCGTCATCGGCGGTACGACGTCCGTGATCGGCGCTCTGATGGGCGCCGGGCTCATCGTCATCACACGGGACTGGGTCGCCAGTTCGTGGCCCGGCCACGGGCCGCTGCTGCTCGGCGTGCTGTTCGTCGCGGCCGTGTACCTGCTGCCCCGCGGCCTGGCAGGGCTGCGCGGCGGATCCGGCCGGAGCGGGCCGGCTCCCGACGTGCCCCGGCCCGACGACCGGCCGCCGGCCTCGTCCACGTCCGCGCACACCCCGACCCCCGCCGGGAAGGTCTCCCCATGACGCCCCCACCGACCGCCGCGTCGGCATCCCCGGTGCTGGACCTCACACGTCTCACCCGCCGATACGGCAGTCTCACCGCCGTCGACGACGTCAGCCTGCGGCTCCCCGCGGGCGCCCGGCACGCCGTCATCGGGCCCAACGGCGCCGGCAAGACCACCCTGCTCAACGTGATCGCGGGTACCGACCGGCCGGACCAGGGCACCATCGTCCTGGGCGGCGTGGACATCACCCGTACGGCCACCGCCAAACGGAGCCGGCTCGGCATCGCCCGCAGCTTCCAACAACCGTCGGTGATATCCGAGTTGACGGTGCTGGACAATGTCGTACTGGCCGGCTGGCCGCACCACCCGAAGCGCCGCGGCGCCTGGCGCAGCCCGTCCCGCTACCGGCTGCACACCGAGTCCGCGGGCCGTCATCTGGAGGCCGTCGGCCTCGCGGACATCGCCCATCGGCCGGCCTCCACGCTCTCCCACGGACAGCGCCGCATGCTCGACCTCGCCGCCGCGCTGGCGGGCGAGCCGCGCCTGCTGCTCCTGGACGAGCCGGCGGCCGGGCTGACCGACGGCGACATCGGCCGGCTGCTCGGCGTCCTCGGGGGCCTGCCGGAGAGCGTCGCGATCATCCTGGTCGAGCACCATGTCGAGGTCGTCGCCCAACTCGCCACGACGGTAACGGTCCTGGCCGCCGGGCGGGTGCTCGTCACCGGCCCGACCCAGGAGGCGCTCGCGCACCCCGAGGTCCGCGACGCGTACCACACCACCGGCACGACGGCGGACGGGACCACGGCCGGTGTCGCACGGCCCATCACCGCGGCGTCCACAGCCGCCGCGTCCACCGGCGCGTCCGCCACCGATCCGTCCGACACCGGCCCGTCCGCCGGCGCGAGAGGGTGACCGCCCCCCGATGCTCGAACTCACCGGCCTGACCGCGGGCTACCACGGCGGCACCGTCCTGCACGGACTCGACCTGTCGGTGCCCGCCGGCACGGTCCACGCCATCGTCGGCCACAACGGCGCCGGCAAGACCACGCTCGTCCACACCGTCGCCGGGCTGATGCGCCCCGGCGCCGGTCTCGTACGGCTCGACGGCCGGGACGTGACGGGGCAGCCCGCACACCGGATCGCCCGCGCCGGGATCGGTCTCGTACCGCAGGGCCGCCGTGTGTTCGCCGGGCTCACCGTCGCCGAACACCTGCGGCTGTCGTACCGTCCGCCGCGCCGCGGCGACACCACGCGCCCCAGCGTGTGGACCCCCGCACGCGTCCTGGAACTGCTGCCCCGGCTGGGCGAGCGCCGGGGCAACCGGGGGACGGATCTGTCCGGCGGCGAACAGCAGATGCTGGCACTGGCCCGCGCGCTGCTCGGCTCCCCGAAGGTGCTGCTGCTCGACGAGCCGACCGAGGGCCTCGCGCCCGTACTCGTCCAGCAGGTCTACGAGTTGGTGACCACACTGGCGGACGAGGGCATCGCCGTCGTGCTGGTCTCCCCCAGCCCGGCCCAGGCGGCCGAGTGCGCCCGTACGCTCACGGTCCTCACCTCGGGACGGACGACGCTGCGGCTGGACGGCGCGGACGCTCGTGCCGATGCCACCGCGCTGTACGCCGCACTCGAACTCGCGCCGACGGCCGTCTGAGACGCGGGCACCACCCGCCATGAGGGCGGTGACCGGCACACGGTCACCGCCCTCGTCGCGCCCCGGGTCGTCCGGGTCCTCCGGGCCTATTCGGCCTTGATGCTGTGGCCGCCGAAGCCGCTGCGCCGGTCGGAGCCCTTGTTCTGGTCCTGCCACCACACGTCGAACTCCGGCTGGCCCATGGCGGACCAGTCCGGTGTGTTCTCGACCTGCGCACTGCCCATCCTGCGGGCGAGGGCGACCATGGCCGCCCCGACGGCGCGGCGACCGGCGTCGTACTTCTCCAGGACCTCCTGCCAGCTGCTCCCGGCCGTCCAGGCGGCCTCCAGGGCGGTGGCGTCCTGGAGCGCCTTCACACTGCCGCCGCCGATGTGCGGCCGGGCGACGCTGGCGGCGTCGCCGACGAGCACCATCCGTCCCGAGGTGTAGCGCGGCACCTCCAGGTCGTAGATGGGCTGGATGAAGGTGGTCTCGGGGGGCGTACGGAGCACCCTGAGGGCCCAGTACGGCGGGAAGTTGTCGGCCACCAGGGCACGCAGGTGCGCGATGAGCTCCGAGTGCAGACGGCCCGGCGGCAGCGAGGTCGGGGTCAGCAGATCGGGGTGGAGGCCGTCGGTCTGCGGGGGCCTCGTGTAGAGCACCCAGTTGAGCCGGTGCCCCCCGACGCCGTCCGGGATGCGATAGATCATGCAGTGACCGCCGGGGAAGACGACGTTGTGCGCGTCATGGCCGTCCGAGGGGAGGTCGGCGACGTCCGACGACGTACCGCGCCAGCCGATGTAACCGGCGTACGTCGCACCGGCGCCGGGGAACATGGCCTCGCGGACGACCGAACGGTACCCGTCGGCGCCGATCACGACGTCGAAGCGCTCCTGGTATCCGTCCGCGAGCCGCAGCGTCACACCGTCGGTGTCCGGCTCCACGCCGGTGACCATCGCGCCGGACCGGTAGGTGACCTCGTCGGGCACCCGGCGGCGCAACTCGCTCCACAGGGAACCCCAGTTGTAGGCGCGGAAGGGGAACGGCTGCTCGCCGACGGCCCGGCCGTGGTCGGCCTCGCCGTCGCGCACGCTCCACACGCGCCGGGTCAGTGGCGCCCACGGCATCTCGGGGGCCACATAACCGGCGTGCCTCAACTCGTCGTACCGGTCGTCGTGGAGGGCGATCCCCACTCCCCTGTCCCGGAGTTGTGCGTCGGCTCGCTCGAAGACGGTGATCTTCTCCGCTCCGCCGCGCGACGCGGCCAACGCCGTGGCACACCCCGCTATGCTGCCGCCGACCACGGCGACGCTGCCTCCACGCATGACTGGCTCTCCACTCACTTGGTGTTCCGGTCACCGTTCCGGCCACTGTTCCGGCCGCTGTCGCGTCGGCGTGACCGGCCGGAAATCCGCTTGCACTGGCGCTCGTTGTCCCGTAACCCGCGTGGTCGGGACCCGGACGGAATCCTATCGAGCATGTGGCCGGTGCCCGTCCCGGAATCACCCCGCTGTGATGCGGAACCTGACGGTGCGGGATTCGGGGCGAAGCGCGAATTCAGGCCATACGTCATGTCCACAGGCCCGTGAGCCGAGGCCGTGCTGGGCCGCGTCGATGATCAGGTGACTCGTCGTCGACTCCGGAAGTTCATAGGGGTGCGCGGCTCGTGCGATCTGCTGGGGGGTGTGGCGGCTGAGCGTGAAGCCGGGGCGCCGCCCGCGCGTGTCCGGAAGTGTCGTGACGCGCAGCACTTCGGCGCCGGCGCTCGTCAGCGACAGCTCTCGCAGCCGCGAGCGGTGCCCCGTCTCCTGGGGGCGCGCGTAGTCCACGGAGAGGTCGCGGACGGTCGAGGAGAACCGACCGGTGCGCGCCGCGCGGAGACTGTCGGGATAGGACTCGAACGGGCCGAGGCCGAACCACTCGGCGCCGTCCACGGGGGCCGTGCCATCGGGCAGTTCGAACCGTATCCCGATCCGCGGCCACACCGTCGGCCAGCCGCTCGACGGCTCGATCTCCACGCGCAGTTCGAGTTCACCGCCCACGAGCGACCACACCGTCTCCACGGTCACGGACGAGGCGGAGTTCGCCGCGGAGACCCTGGTGACCGTGCGCAGTGCCGTCGCGGTGCGCTCCACGGACACGCCCCGCGTGACCAGCCGGTCGAGACCGTCGCGACGCCACAGTTCGGCGTTGGACACCCCGGCGACGCTGCCGTCGCTCTCCCCGACGTCCTCGGACGCGCCTTCGTCGTTGTCGGTCGGGGCCCGGAACAGCTCCAGCCGCGGGCCGGTCACGGCGCGGCCGGCGAGACGTACGAGGGACCCCTCGGCGAACTCGGCGATGCCGAGCGTCAGCGTGCCGTCGCTCCGCCGCCAGTCGGTCTCCGGCCGGACAGCCGGCGCGGGACGGCGCGTCGAACGGTCCAGCTGCGCGGTCGCGATCACATGCCCGGCGGGCGCCCAGGCGGTCCCCTCCGCCAGGACGGCGTCGATGGTGAGCCACGTCTCCGCGTCCCCCGACACCGGGATCCGTGGCAGCGGCACACGCGCCGACCCGCCCGCCGCGATGACGGGGACCTCCATGTCCCCCTCGTCCACGGGCGTTCCGTCGTGCTCGACGCGCCAGCGGAAGCGCAGGTCGGACGTGTCGGCGGAGTGCCGCAGACTGGTCAGCGCGAGCTCGTCGCCGTCGAAGGCGAAGCGGACCGGCTGCACGACCGCCTTGTACTCGTGGAGGCTGGGGGTCGGCACGTCGTCGCTCAGCAGCATGCCGTCCATCACGAAGTTGCCGTCGTGTACGGCCTCTCCGAAGTCACCGCCGTACGCGTAGTAGGGCGTGCCGTCCGGGGTCGTCGTCAGGATGCCGTGGTCGCGCCATTCCCAGACGAAGCCGCCGTGCAGCCGCGGGTGTTCGTGCACGAGCGCCTCGTACTGGTCGAGCGCTCCCGGCCCGTTGCCCATCGCGTGGGCGTACTCGCAGAGCAGGAACGGCTTGGTGCGCTGCCGGGCGCCCTGCGCGGGCGTGCAGTTCAGCAGCGGCGCGCGTGAGCCGTCGGTGCCGATCTGCTCGGTCTCGGACACCGACGCGTACATACGGGAGTAGATGTCGGTGTACTCGCCGGCGTGGTCACCTTCGTAGTGCACGGGCCGTCCGGCGTCCCTGGCATGGACCCACGCCGACATCGCGGCGAGGTTGCTGCCGGTCCCCGCTTCGTTGCCGAGCGACCAGATCACCACGCTGGGATGGTTCTTGTCCCGTTCGACGGTGCGCTCAATGCGGTCGAGACAGGCGTCACGCCACGCCGGGTCATCGCTCGGGTTTCCGGCCCAGTCGAGACCGTCGAAGCCGTGTGTCTCCAGATCGCATTCGAGGACGACCCAGAATCCGAGTTCGTCGGCGAGGTCGAGCAGCCGTGGATGCGGCGGGTAATGGCTGGTGCGGATCGCGTTCACGTTGAACCGCTTCATCCGGGCCAGGTCCTCGCGGGCGTGCTCCTCGTCGAAGACGCGTCCGCGCTCGGGGTGGGTCTCATGGCGGTTCATGCCGTGGAACACGACACGGCGGCCGTTGACCAGGAACTGGTCGCCGTCGATCTCGACGGTGCGGAAACCCACCCGCAGGGCGATGCTCTCCGCGGCCGTCGACACGGTGGCGTCGTACAGGCGTGGCCGCTCGGCCGACCAGGGCTCCACGCCCTCGATGGCGAGCGGGGCCACGTCGGCCGCCGTCGACCAGACCTGTTCGATGCCGAGTTCGGGGAGGCGAAGGGTGACCGGGTACGCCGCCGCGTCGGCGGTGACCTCCGTCTCGATCCGTCCGCGCCCCGTCTCGAACCCGGTGCGCAGCCAGACGTCCTCGATGCCTCCGGCAGGCCGTGCGATCAGGGTGACCTCGCGGAAGATTCCCGGCAGCCACCACTGGTCCTGGTCTTCGAGATAGCTGCCCGCCGACCACTGGTGCACGCGTACGGCGACGACGTTGTCGCCCGGACGCACCGACGAGGTCACATCGAATTCGTGGGCGAGCCGGCTGCCGGCGGCGCCGCCGATCTCGTCGCCGTTCACCCAGACCTTGAAAAGGGACTCGACACCGTCGAACCGCAGCACGACGCGCTCGGCCTCCGGCCAGTCGGCGGGCACCTCGAAGTGGCGGCGATAGTCGCCGGTGGGGTTCTCGTCGGGGACATGGGGTGGGTCGATCGGGAAGGGGAACTGCACGTTCGTGTAGATCGGCCGGCCGTGGGCCCCGTCGCCCTGGAGCACCCAGTGGGAGGGAACCGGGATGTCGCCCCAGCGGCTGTCGTCGAAGCCCTCGGACGCGAAATCCTCCGCCACCGCCGCCGTTCGCGACAGACGGAAACGCCAGTGCCCGTTCAGCGAACGAGAAGGGGCGTCGGAGTGCAGCCACGAGCGCGCCGCGCGGAGCGCGCCACGCCCTGGTGTGGTGTCCGAGACATACGCGGAAAGCTGGGAGTGCACGAGGTCACAACTCTCTCTTGATGACGAAAAGGATCCGAACGCCTGGCCGCGAGCGGTGGTCTACCGCACCACGACCGTCCGGATCTCCCAGGGGCCGAGGGCGAGTTCCAGTCCGTCCGTGACCGGCGTCGCGGAGAGCGGTCTGCCGAGCAGGTCGACCGTGGTGGCTTCGGTGAACGCGCCGGTCACCCGGGCGGTCGAGCCCGTGTCGCTCATCGCGGCCAACCGCACCTCGATGCCGGGACCGCGCTCGTCGCCCTCGACGCGTCGGATGCTCGATACGAGGATGTCCGCACCGTCCACGCGCAGCCCGGCCGTGTCGGGCGGCAGCCGGTCTCCGGCGGGCGCGGTCCCGCGGGCGACCAGCACGTCGTTGCGGAAGTCCTCGGCGAGAACGACCGCGTTCGCGCCCTGCCAGCCGGTCGACGAGGGGACGATGGCGAAGCGGTTCTCGATGCGCATGCCGAGATCCTGCGCGCCGGGTGCGGGGATCTCGCTCGCCGCGGGCTCGTCGCGCAGTGGATGGATGTTGACGCTGATGGAGCCGATGGCGCGCAGCAGTGTCAGAGCGATGCCGGAGCCGTCGCCGACGAGTTCGTACTCGGTGGCGTGGTCGACGAGTACGTGGGCGGCGCCGGCCGACACGAACGAACTCGCGGGGAAGGTCGGGATCGGGTATTCGCCCCAGCCGCCCTCGGCGGTGAGCCCTCGCTCGGTGACGGCGAACTGCCCGGCGGACGCGGACACGGTCACCGCCTCGGGCAGTGGCACGTGGAAGCGCAGCCGGTGGTCGGCCGACTGGTTCAGGAACGACGTGGAGACCCGGACGAACGGCTCGCCCACCCGCACCTCCACGAGTGTCTCCACCGGGGTCGGTACGGTCCGGCTGTCGCGCAGGTCGCGCTCGTCGGAGGAGAGCGCGACGGGCCACTCGTACACGCGCGTGACACGTGTCCTCGCACGCAGCGGGCCGTCCTCGAGGAGTTCGACGGTGACCTCGGTGGGCTCGGACACGAGCACGTCCTGGGCCGGCGGTGCGTAGTTGTAACTGTCGCCGCGGTCGCCGCCGTCGACGAGCCGGCCGACGCCGCGCAGCACGGTGCCGTCGGTCCCGGTCATGTCGAGGGTGCCGTCGGCGGCGATCGTGACCTCGACCAGTCCGTTGGAGAGCGTGCGGTCCGTCGCGGTCGCGGGCGCGGCGGCGGTCGCGGGTGCGGACGTCGTCGGCCGTACGGGCGTCCGGTCGCTCGGTTCGACACGGAAACCCGCGAGCCCCGAGGCGGGTACGCGCACGGGCACCAGCGCGGTCGCGCGGGCTTCCTCCAGCGTCAGCACCCTCCACTCCCCCGGATGCGCGGCGGCGGCAGCGACCTCCCGGCGCAGGATCAGCAGGTCGAACGGTCCGCTGGCCGGTACCTCGGCGAGATGGAAGACGAGCGATCCCGGGGTGAGTTCGTAGTGGTCGATCAGACGGCCGAAGAGCTCACGGCGGTGGATGCGGCGGAGCACACGTTCGAGCTGCGAGGCGTCCATGCGCTCGTCGCTGAGCACGGTCGGGGCCTCGGAGATCAGCTGTACGGGACGCGTCGAGCCGTCGGCCGCGGTCGCGACGAGAACGGTTCCCGCGGGCGGCGCCGCGACGTCCACCTCGACCAGCGCCGTGCGCGGGAACGGCAGGGGGTTGGCGACCAGATAGGCGTCACTCGGCACCAGGGCGGCGGGCACGGCGAGGGCCGCGTCCCGGACGGCCCGTGCGGCGTGCGTGGCTTCGGCGAGGCGTGCTTCGACCTGATCGGAGGTCTCGTCGGTACCGGAGCCGACGACCGAGTCGTGCGCGGTCGACTCGATGATCTTGTGCCACGCCAGCGAGAGGAACGGTGAGTCGTCACGCCGGGACCACAGCGCGTTCAGCCGCTCGGCGTGGTCGATGGTGCGCTCGGCGACGGCCATCCGCTGCTTGAGCCCGAGCCGCACGGAGAGTACGCCCGGGAGGATGTTGCCGCGCACATGGCTGCGCAGCTCACCGGTGACGACGGCGGAGACCTCGTCGCGTACATGCTCGCGGATGTACTCGTCGAGCGTCGCGATGGTGATGGCGCGTTCGTCGCCGGACGCGCGCCGCAGCCAGGTCGCGAGTCGCGGGTCGGGCGCGTTGTGGTCGGTGCCGGCCATCGCGAGCACCGGATCGTCACCCCACCGGTCGGCCGTCATCTCCGCGTACTCGCCGAGCGCGCGCCCGATCTGGTCGGGCACCAGCAGGACGTCGAGGCCGTTGTCGTAGCCGTCGAAGAGGAACTCGGTACGCACTTCGGAGCCGTCGGGGGCACGCCAGCGGAAGGCGTGACCGTCGACGGAGCCGGGAACTCCGCGCCACAGCGCCGCGTGCTCGATTCCGGCGCGCGCCAGGATCTGCGGCATCTGGGCGACATGGCCGAACATGTCGGGCAGATAGCCGATGGGCATCGAGCCGCCGAGTTCCGCCGCCGCCGCCCATCCCATCTGCAGATTGCGGACGATGGTCTCGCCCGAGCAGAGGAACTCGTCGAGCAGGATGAGCCAGGGCCCGATGGCGAGCTGACCGCCGGTGACCAGGGCCACGAGCCGGTCGCGGTTCTCCGGTCGCATCTCCAGGTAGTCCTCGATCGCGGCCATCTGCCCGTCGACGGTGAACCGGAAGTCCGGGTTCGCCTCGGCCGTCTCCAGCACCGTGTCCAGCGCGGCGACAAGCCGGTGCCGGAACACCTGGAAAGGCTCATACCATTCCCGGTCCCAGTGGAAATGGGGCACGAAGACGGCGGAGTTTCGCATAGCGGGAGGGGCTTTCTGTTGGCGGGGGCATGGGTGAGCGGGAGAGCGTCGCTTCGGGGCTACGGGGCCGCGGGATTACTTGAGGGAGCCCGAGGCGAGCCCGGTGCGCCAGAACCGCTGGAGCAGGATGAATACGATGATCACGGGCACGATCGACACCAACGAGCCGGTGATCACGGATTCCTGAAGGAGCGGCGCACGGGCGGTCTGGCCGTTCCACTCGTAGAGACCGAGTGTGATCGGGAAGAGCGACTCCTTCTGGAGCATCACCATCGGCAGGAAGAAGTTGTTCCAGATCGCGACGAACTGGAACAGGAAGATGGTCACCAGCGACGGCGCCATCAGTCTGAAGGCCACCGAGAAGAACGTACGGAACTCGCCGGCGCCGTCGATGCGCGCCGATTCGAGGATCTCCTCGGGGACGGCGGCGGCGGCGAAGATACGGGCGAGGTAGACGCCGAACGGGCTGACGATGCTGGGCAGGAACACCGCGAGATAGGTGTTGACGATCCCGGTCGCCGAGAACAGGAGGAACAGCGGGAGCGCGAGCGCGGTGGTGGGCACCAGCACACCGCCGAGAACGACGGAGAACAGGAACTCACGCCCCCGGAACCGGAACTTGGCGAGCGCGTATCCGCACAGCGCGGAGATCAGGGTGCCGACGGCCGCGCCGAGCACCGCGTAGATGACGCTGTTCAGAGCCCATCGCCCGAAGATGCCGTCGCTGCGGCCGAACAGGGTGCCCAGATTGCTGAAGAGATTGAAGTCGGAGAACGCCAGCCCGTTGGTGGAGGCGAGGTCTCCTTGTGGTTTCGTCGCCGCGACGATCAGAAAGTAGATCGGCAGCAGGAAGTAGATCACCAGGAGGAACATCAGAGACATCGCGGCCGTGCGGCTCACACGGCTTTCCCGGATCAGGGTCTGGTTGCTCACAATCCGGCCTTCTTCGAGGTCAGTCGCATGAATCCGAAGCTCAAGACGAAGGTGATGACGGCGATGACCACGGAAATCGCCGCTGCCTGCTGGTAGTTGTTCCCGGAGGCCACGGCATACGCGAGCATGTTCGGTGTGTACGTGCTCGATATGTTCGAGGAGATCTGGCGCAGCACGGCCGGCTCGGCGTAGAGCTGGAGTGTGCCGATGATCGAGAACACCGTGGTGAGGATGATCGACGGGGCGATGATCGGGACCTTGATCTGCCACGCGATCGTCCAGTTGCTCGCACCGTCGAGCTTGGCGGCTTCGTAGAGCTCCTGCGGGATCGACTGGAGTGCCGAGAACATGATCAGCATGTTGTAGCCGGTCCAGAGCCAGGTGGAGACGTTCGCCGCCGACCACAGCACAGCACCCGGGCCGAGGAAGTCGGGCTGGAGGCCGATGCCTTTGAGCAGGTCGACGATGGGGCTGAGCTGTGGCGAGTAGAGGTACGACCACATGATGGCGGCGATGACACCGGGCACGGCGTACGGCATGAACGCCGCGATGCGGAAGAACGACTTGAGCTTCAGCAGGGGGGTGTCCAGCAGCAGCGCCATGACCAGCGCGACGAACAGCATGACCGGCACCTGCACGATGCCGAACAGTGCGATGCGCCCGACACTGGCCCTGAACTCGGCGTTCTGGAACACCTGCACATACTGCTCGAACCCGCCGAAGGTCGTGTACGACGTGCCGAACTGGCCGCCGGTACGGCGTACGACGAGGAAGCTCTGCCAGATCGCGTAGCCGACCGGTACCAGGTAGAACAGCACGAACGGGAGGAAGAACGGGGTCAGGAACGCGGCGATGGTGCCCGCCCGGGGGCCGACGCTGTGACGCCGGGGGCCGACGCCGTGGCGGCGGCGGCCCCCCGTGGCCGCCACCGCGCGGCTCGCGCGAGTCGCGATATCAGTCATGCTCCGGTCACTTGCCCGCTGTAGCCGGGATCGCCTGATCCTTCATCGACTTCAGCGCGGCCGCCTGGGCGGCCGAGAGTGCGTCGGTGAGTGTGCCGCTGCCGGCTGTCGCCTTGGCCATCGCGTCCTGGAGCGCCAGGTTCACCGTCTTCTGGGTGGGGCCCCAGGAGAAGCTGGTGTCGATCTTCTTGGACGAGTCGGCGAAGACGTCGAAGACCTTCTCGTTGTTGTAGTACGGGACGCCCTGCGAGAGAGCGGGAAGCCGCAGACCCGCGGTGGCCGCCGGGTAGAGGCCGCCCAGCTTGTTCTCCAGCGCGAGGGCTTCCGGGTCGGTGTTCAGCCAGGAGTTGAACTTGACCGACTCGTACAGGTGCTTACCGCCCTTCATGAACGCGACGGTGGATCCACCCCAGTTGCCGGACGCGGTGCTCGAACCCCAGGTCGGCATCGGGACGATGGACCACTTGCCGGCCTGGTCGGGGAGGTTGTCGCGGAACATGCTGTAGCCCCAGGAGGCGCCGACGTAGCTGGCGATCTGGTTCTTCTGGTAGGCGGCGTACATCTGGGTCGAGCCGTTGGCGAGGTCGGTGCGCACGAGCTTGGCGGCGACCAGTTTCTGCCAGTACTCGGCGACCTGCTTGCTCTGTTCGGACGCGACGGTGACGTGCCACTTGTCGCCGGAGTACGTGTACATGTTGGCGTTGTTCTGCCAGAGGAGACCGTTGAACCACTCGGCGTTCTTCGGGTCGAAGAACGTCATGCTGAGGTTGGGGTCCGCCTTGTGCAGCTTCTCCGAAGCCGCCGCGTACTCGTCCCAGGTCTTCGGTATCCCGATGCCGTGCTGTTTGAAGATGTCGCTTCGTACGTAGAGGGCCATCGGGCCGGTGTCCTGCGGGAAGGCGAACACACCGGTGTCCCCGAAGCTGGTCTGCGACCAGGTCCACGGCACGAACTTCGACTTGGCGGCGGGGGCCGCCGAGCAGGCCGAGGCGTCCTCGAAGGCGTTCTGGGTGCGCAGGCTGGGCAGCTGGTCGTAACCGACCTGAGCGAGATCCGGCGCCTTGCCCGCCTTGAGGGCGTTGCCGAGGGTGCCGTACTGGTCGTTGGAGATGTTCTTCGTCTGAACCTGGATGTCCGGGTTCTTCTTGTTCCACAGGGCGACGACCTGCTCCATCCCCGGCACGGTGTTCCAGTACTGGAGGGTGACTTTGCCCTTGGCGGGCTCGCAGGAGGCCGCGGACGCGTCCCCCGACGGGGCGGGTGACGAACACCCGGCGAGTACGGCGATGCCGGCTGCCGCCGCGATGACGGCGAGGCGGATGCGCGTGACGGTGTTGCTCATACTTTCCTTACCAGAGAACGACTAGCGACGGCGCTGGACGGGTCGACGTTGACACCTCGGGCGAGATGCCTTACTGGTCGGAACGGTCGGGGCTTGGCGAGCCCGTTTCCGTGAGCGCTCCCGTGAACGTTCACGGGAGCTCTGAATTGTTCGGAAGTGTGCGCTCCGGTGCGATCTCATGTCAAGACTTTCGGTCATGCACGAGTCCGGCAGGTTAAGCGGAGCCGCCCAGCCGCAGCTCGGCCCGGATGACCAGCTCGTCGTCCCCGAGCGGGTCCACCCCGGTCAACAGCCGTGCGGCCTGGTCGATGGCGAGCGCGCCGAGCTTCCGGGTGTCGAGGGCGACGCTGGAGAGCGGGGGCTCGACGAGGGCGCCGAGCTGCAGACCGTCGAAGCCGATCACGGCGAGATCTCGCGGGACGCTCCTCCCGAGCCTGCGCGCCTCGCGCAGCACGCCGATCGCGATGATGTCGTTGAAGGTGAGCACCGCGGTGACATCGGGATGGGCGGCGAGCAGGGTGGTGAGCGCCGCTCCGCCGCCGTCGGCCGACTGGTCCGCGCCGACCACCCTGCCCGCGTCGATCCCGCACGCCGCCGCGGCCTTCGTGAACCACTCGCGCCGGATGCTCGGCTCGGCGCGGCCGTCGTGGTCGAGCATGCCGATGCGTGTGTGGCCCGCGGCGACCAGGTGCGCGATCGCGGCGTGGACGCCCTCCTCGCCGTCGATCCGGATCGAGCTGAACCGCGCGCTGTGGTGCTCGCGGCCGATGAGCACCACCGGGACGCCACGGGTGAACAGTTCGAGCTCGTCCTCGGAGCAGCTGAAGTAGCCGACGACCGCGTCCACCTGCGAGGCGATCACCTCAAGCGTGCCGAGTTCCTCTTCGGCCCTGTCCGCGGTGTCGTATACGACCACGTGCCAGCCGCGGGCCCTGGCCGCCTCCAGCGCGGCGGCGGCGACCTCGGTGAAGAACGGGTTGAGCAGGTCCGGGATCACCAGCCCGATGGTGGTGGTGTCCTGCCGTACCAGACCGCGCGCGAACCGGCTCGGCCGGTAGCCGAGCTCGCGGGCGGCGTCGAGCACGCGCTGCTTGGTGGAGACGTCGATCTCATCCTTGTCGTTGAGCGCCCGCGACACGGTCTGCCGGGACACCCCGACGGACCTGGCGACGTCATTGATCGTGACCTTCCGGGGTTCCGTCCCCGACGACATCACCATCGCGTACCTCCCGCTGCTCGCGGGTGCCGATGCGTCCCGCAGGGCCCGAGTATGCCCGTGCGCGGCGCGGCGGCGCGATATCGGCTTCCCTCACGGACGTGACCGGACGTGACCGGCCTTGATCACGCGGGCGCCGGAGCCGCACATGAGCAGCCCCGCTGTCCGGACGGCAGGCGGTCGGCACCGGTGCGCACACGGCTCGGGTCACGTCGGCTCTCTCCCGTCTCCGTGATGATCCCCGCCACCGCCTTCCGAACGTCACGCCCCCGGGCGGCGATACCGACGGGGATCCGTGCCGCCGGAACTCAGCGGCCTCCGCCCGACAGGTCCAGCGCGATGTCGAGCAGCATGTCCTCCTGCCCACCGACCAGGCCCCGGTTTCCGGCTTCCACCAGCAAGTCCCGTACGTCGACGCCGCATTGGCGGGACGCCGTCTCGGCGTGGCGCAGGAAGCTGGAGTAGACCCCCGCGTACCCGAGCGTCAGTGTCTCGCGGTCGACACGTGCGGGCCGGTCCTGGAGCGGGCGGACGAGGTCCTCGGCGGCGTCCTGGAGAGCGAAGAGGTCGCAGCCGTGTTCCCAGCCCTCCAGGGTGGCGACCGCGACGAACGGTTCCAGGGGACAGTTGCCGGCTCCCGCGCCGTGGCCCGCCAGCGAGGCGTCGACGCGGGTCGCCCCCTCCTCGGCCGCGGCCAGTGAGTTGGCCACCGAAAGCGACAGGTTCTCGTGTGCGTGAATGCCGATACCGGTGTCCGGGGCGAGCGTGTCGCGGTAGGCCCGGACCCGTTCGCGGACATCGTTCACGGTGAGCCGTCCGCCGGAGTCGGTGACATAGACGCAGTGCGCGCCGTACGACTCCATCAGCCGTGCCTGGACGGCCAGTTCGGCCGGGGTCGCCAGGTGACTCATCATCAGGAAGCCCGATACGTCCATGCCCAGCTCGCGGGCGGTCGCGATGTGCTGCGCGGACACGTCGGCCTCGGTGCAGTGCGTGGCCACCCGTACGGACCGCACGCCCAGCGTGAACGCCTGTCTCAGTTCCTTGACCGTTCCGATCCCGGGCAGCAGCAGTGTGGTGAGGCGGGCGCGGGTGATCGCCCCGGCCGCCGCCTCGATCCACTCCCAGTCCGTGTGGCTCCCCGGTCCGTACGTGAGACTGCCGCCGGCCAGCCCGTCGCCGTGTGCGACCTCGACAGCGTCGACCCCGGCGGCGTCCAGGGCGCCGGCGATCCGGGCGACCCGCTCCGGAGTGATGCGGTGCCGCATCGCGTGCATGCCGTCCCGGAGCGTGACGTCCTGGACGAAGAGCCGACGGGTCATCGGACGCACTCCCGCATCGTGTGGTCGGCGAGGCGCTCGGCGACCGCCAGGGCCGCCGAGGTCATGATGTCGAGATTCCCCGCGTACGGGGGCAGATAGTGGCCCGCCCCCTCCACTTGGAGAAACACACCGACCCGGTGCGTGGCACCGGAGTCTCCGGCCAGGGTGCGCACATCGTCGGTGAGCGGGGTGATCCGCACACGCTGCTTGAGCCGGTAGCCGGGCACGTACGCCGCCACGTCGGCGACCATCCGCTCGACGGAGGCGACCACCCGCTCGTGTGTCGCGGGATCCGGGTCGGCGATCAGGCAGAACACCGTGTCGCGCATGATCATCGGGGGCTCGGCCGGATTGAGGATGATCACCGCCTTGCCACGGCCCGCCCCGCCGACGGTCCGGATCGCGGTGGCCGTGGTCTCGGTGAACTCGTCGATGTTGGCGCGGGTACCCGGGCCGGCCGACTTCGAAGCGATGGACGCGACGATCTCGGCGTACGGGACAGGAGTCACCCGTGAGACGGCGGCGACGACCGGGATGGTCGCCTGGCCCCCGCAGGTCACCATGTTGAGGTCGGGCGCCTCCAGATGCTCGTCGAGATTCACCGCGGGGACCACGAACGGGCCCAGCGCGGCCGGTGTGAGGTCGATCAGGCGTGTGCCGTGCGGCGCGAGCGCACGTGCGTTGGCCTCGTGCGCACGGGCGGACGTGGCGTCGAAGACGATCTCGATCTCGTCGGCCCCGGGGAGCGCGAGCAGCCCCTCGACACCGCCGGCCGTCGTGGGCACACCGAACCGGGCGGCCCGCGCCAGCCCGTCGGAGGCCGGGTCGATGCCTGCCATCGCGGCCATCTCCAGGCGCTCCGAGAGCCGCAGCACCTTGATCATGAGGTCGGTGCCGATGTTGCCGGAGCCGATCACGGCGACCTTGGTCATGAGTTGCCTCCCGTGAAACTCGTACGGACGGTGCCGAGACCGGTGATCTCCGCCTCGAAAACGTCTCCCGCCGTCACCGGCACCATCGGTCCGAGGGCCCCGGAGAGCACGATGTCGCCCGCGCGCAGCGGGCGGCCATGGGCGTGGGCGGTACGGGCCAGCCAGGCGACTGCCAGGGCGGGACCGCCCAGACAGTCGGTGCCCGTACCGGTGGACACCACTTCCTCACCGCGACGGAGGACCATCTCGCAGCCGGCCAGGTCGAGTCCGTCGAGCGGGCGCGGCTGGGAGCCGAGGACGAAGAGACCGGAGGAGGCGTTGTCGGCCACCGTGTCCACGAGGGAGATGTCCCAGTCCGCGATCCGGCTGTCCACGATCTCCAGAGCGGCGACCACCTGGCCGGTCGCCGCGACGACCTCGGCCGCACCGGCGTACGCGGTGTCGAGATCGGTGGCGAGCACGAAGGCGACCTCCGCCTCGATCTTCGGCTGGATCAGCCGGTCCATGTCGACGGGGGCGCCGTCGGGGCAGGCCATGTCGTTCAGGAGGAATCCGAAGTCGGGCTGGTCAACGCCGAGTTGGGCCTGGACCGTGGGGCTGGTGAGGCCGATCTTGCGGCCGATCACCCGGGCGCCGGCCGCCTCGCGTCCGATCACCCACCGCGACTGCACGCTGTAGGCGGCATGGACGTCGCCCGGAGGCAGGAGGTCACGCACCGGCGGACAGGGGCGGTGCGACACGCGGACGTCCGCCAGTCGGCGGGACGCCTCCGCGGTGGCGCGGGCGAGCGAGGACGCGGTCATCTCGGACGCCATCTCAGACGACCTCGAAGGTGGTGCCGATGGCCATGCCGGTGATCCACTCGGGTACCGGCTCGTACGAGCTCCAGACCAGCGGCTCGCCGACGGCGGCGTGTCCCGCCAGCCAGCAGCGGATCTCGTGGCCACCGCTGCCCGCGTGCTCCTCCAGGCGCTCGTGGCCCAGGGCTGTGACGGAGTCGAGGTCGCCGACGGCGAGTTGTCCGAGGAACCAGCTGTCCCAGTCGGCGTTGACACGTGCGGTGGGGTCGCCGCCCATCGCGCGCACCCTGGGTTCACGGGCCGCGGCGAAAGCACGGGGGTCGCGGCGGCCGTGGATCAGCGCCTCGCGCTTCTCACCGGCGACCGCCACGTCGCGGGGGTCGTTGGGGGGCAGCCAGTGCGACAGCCCGCCGCTGGCGACGACGAGGACCCGCCCGTCGAAGTCGGAGCCGCGGATCGCCTCCCCCAGTGCCCTGCCCAGCGCCACACAGCGCTCCATGCTCGGCAGTGGCGGCGCCGCGGTGTTCACGATCAGCGGGACCAGCGGGATTCCGCCCTCGTTCCCGTCCTCGTGCGACACCATCTTGTAGCTCTGCACGATGCCGTGGTCGACGGTGAGCGCGTACGACAGGGAGATGTCGAAGTCGGCGGCGGCCAGGCCCTCGTGGATCGACCAGGCCAGCGACGAGGCCACCGGCAGGGGCCCCGACGCGCTGCCGAAGTCGCCGAAACCCTCGGCCGCCTCGACGCCGAGGACGAACGGCGGCATCACGTCGTAGAAGTTGGCGTGGAAGTGATCGGGGCCGATGACGACGATCGCGTCCGGCGACAGGTCCGCCACCGCGGCCGCAACCCTGGCGGCGTCGCCGAGGAATGCCCCGCCCGGCCCGGAGGGTGACGAGGGCGGCAGCATGGTGACGAAGGGGGAGTGGGACATCCCTACGAAGCCGATGATCTCGCTCATGCCGGGTCCTTGTCGAGAAGCAGGAAGTCGCGATGTGCGCGCAGATAGTCGTCGGCCTTCTCCCACTGCGGCCAGTGGCCGGCACCCTCGATGACATGAAGGCGGGCGTCGGGCAGCCACCCCAGGAGCGTCGCGGCCTCGTCGAGTCCGCCGGTCGGATCGTGGTCGGTCCACAGCAGCAACGTGCGCGCTCCGATCCTGCCGACCCACTCCGGGTCCCACGCGAAGTCCTTGCGCACCACGGGGTCCTGGAGCACCAGTGTGTTGGTGATCGCTGTGACGAAGCCGGGCCTGCTGTAGACGGCCCGCCGCAGGTTGACCAGTTCGTCGGTCACCATCTCCTTGCGATGGAAGAGGAATTCCACCCGGCGCCGTACGGTCGCGTCGTCGGGGTCGCGCACGGCGGCCAGCGTGCTGTCCCGCATCAGGGCCATGACCTCGGGCTTGTTGGCGATGTTGCCGGGGGTGTTGAGCACCAGCCGGTCCACCCGTTCGGGGTGGTGCGCGGCCGTCCACGCCACCACCCAGCCGCCGAGTGATTCACCCGACAGATGCGCGCTGTCGATGCCCAGGGCGTCCATGAGACCGAGGAGGTGCCCGGAGAGCACATCGATGGTGTAGGGCGTGTCCGGCAGGTCCGACCAGCCGTGACCGACCATGTCGTACAGCGTGACCCGGAAGTCGGCCGCCAGCCCGGCGATGTCACGGGCGTACGCTTCGAGATGCCCGCCGGTGCCGTGCAGGAGAATCAGGTCGGGCCCGGAACCGGCCCGCAGCACCCGGGTGCGGACACCTCCGACATCGACATGGGTCAACTCGTGGTCGACATCGGCCAGTTCGGCCCAGATGCTGATGTGCTCGGGCAGTCCGCTCATGAGTGGTCCTCCGTGAACCGGGCGCGGGCCTCCGCCATGGTGGCCAGACCGGCGCTCTGCCTGCGCGCGACACCGAGCAGGCCGAGCAGCCGGGAGTTCTCGATCGTCAGGAATTCGACCGGGTGCTCGGCGGAGTCGTTGTAGTGGCGGTGCCAGGTCCACGGCGGGGTGTAGACGAAGTCCCCGGCCGACCACGACTCCGTGTCGTCCTCGACCTCGCTGTGGCCCTCGCCGGAGATGACGTAGTGCACCGTCTCGTGGTGGTGGCGTTGCATGTCGGAGCTCTCGCCCGGCGCGATCGTCTGCCGGAAGATCTCGAACGTCGTGGTCGGCAGCCGCCCGGCGATGGAGAGCGTGGTCGGATTGTGCACCTGGTCGGCGGGCAGCCGTTCAAGTTCCGCCGCGCGCACCACGACCGGCCGCGCCGTGCTGGGGCGGACGGTGTCGGAGATGCCTCCGAGAAAGTCCGCCAGGGTGAAGTCCGCTCCGGACTCTGCCATCAGATTGTCTCCGTTCGTCCGCCGTCGACGGTCAGTACCGTTCCGTTGACGTAACGTGTCGCCGCGGAGGCCAGGAAGGCCACCGCCGCTCCGATCTCCGCCGGGTCCCCGGCACGGCCGGCCGGGACGCTCGCGACGTCCTCGGCGTCGAGGTCGGCGTAGGCGCGCCCGGTGGCCCTGGCGCGGGCGGTCAGGATCTGCTCGCGCCGCCCGGTGGCGGTCGGGCCGGGTGCGACGCAGTTGACCGTCACACCGTCGGCAGCGAACTCCCGGGCCAGCAGTTTGGCCGCCGCCGTCACCGCGGAGCGCAGCACCACCGAGAGCGCGAGGTCCGGCTGCGGCTGCCGGACCGCTGTGGAGGTCACGAACACCACGCGGCCGAAGCCGCGGGCCGCCATCCGGGGAAGCGCCAGGCGGGCCAGTCGGAGAGGGCCGAGGAGCAGAAGCCCGAAGGCGGACTGCCACTGCTGGTCGTCGATCTCCAGAATCCGGCCCGGTGGGGGGCCGCCCGCGTTGAGGACGAGGATGTCGACGGAGCCGTGACGCCTCTCGGCCTCGTCGGCCAGCACCTCCGCGGAGAGGGGGTCGGTCATATCGCCGGCGAGCCAGTGCACGTCTCCCCCGGTGCTCGCCCGAAGACCGGCCGCCGCCGATTCCAGGGCATCGGCACGGCGGCCGGTGATGACCACCCGGTGCCCGCTCAGGGCCAGTTGTCCGGCGGTGGCGTGCCCGATCCCGGTGGCTCCACCGCCTACGAGTGCGGTCCGAACGGCGATGGCGATCTCCCTGGGGTGTGTGGGGGCGTGGCCGCCGTGACGTGCTCGGCCACGAGCGGGTGACAGGCACTAGCCTGACCCGCATGACATCGAGGTACCAACGATGAGTCCCACTGACCGGGACACCGGTGCGGCGGCCGGGGATGCCGGGGCGGCACAGGACAGGGGTGTGGCGGGGATGGGCGCGCTCGACCGCGCCGCGGCGATCCTCGGCGCCTTCACACCGGCCCACCGCGAACTGACCCTTGCCGCGCTCGTCCAGCGCAGCGGTCTGCCGCGCTCCACCACGCACCGCACGGCCGACACCATGATCAGGCTGGGCTGGCTGGACAAGCCGCGCGACCGCTACCGGATCGGTAACCGCCTCTTCGAGATCTCCGGTCTTGCCCCGGTCCGGCACGAACTGCGTGAGGCCGTGCTGCCGTATCTCCAGGACCTCTACCAGGCCACCCGTACGACGGTGCAGCTCGGCGTGCTCGACAGCCCGCGGGTACTGGTCGTCGAGAAGATCACCGGGCATCGGCCGATGCCGATGCTCTCGCAGGTCGGCGGCACCATTCCGGCGCACTGCTCGGGCATCGGACGGGCCATCCTCGCGTGGTCGGACGCGGCGACCGTCGACGCGGTGATCGATGCCGGGCTCACCCCGCGCACACCGTGGACGATCACCAGTCCGGTGGGCCTGCGGCGTGAGCTGGCCGCCGTCCCCGACCGTGGCTGGGCGGTGGACCGGGAGGAGGGCAATACCGGGGTGAGCTGTGTGGCCGCTCCCGTCTTCGGGCCGCTCGGCGGCGTCGTCGCCGCCCTCTCCGTCACCGGGCCGACGGAACTGGTCCGCGCCGATCGTGTCGGGCCGGCTGTGCGGATGGCCGCCGCGGCGGCCTCGCGCGCCTACTCCGCCCGGCGGTGAGCCCGGCGGACGCATCGGACGCCGGGCGGAAGCGGGAACCCCGAAACGGAAGGAGTCCCGGTGAGCGGGACTCAAGCTTGGTGGATCGGTGGCCTCCCGTCACGCTGTGAGCCCGGCACACACCGGCGAAGTGACGGTGCGACAACTCCGAAGGAGGCCACGAATGACCCTGGGCGGTGGCTACCTGCTCCCCTCCCGCGACGGCACACGGATTGCCGCGATCGGGCTGGGTATCACGATGAAGACCGATGGCGCGTCGACGCGCGACGCGTACTCGCTGTTCGAGTACGCGATCCCTCCGGAGACGGACGGACCGCCGCTGCACACGCACACACGCGAGGACGAGTCGTTCATCTGCCTCGCCGGCCGGCTCGACGTCACGCTCGGCGACCAGGACTACGTGCTGGAATTCGGCGACTACATGTACCTGCCGCGCGATGTGCCACACGCCTTCCGAAATCCGTACGGAGAGGAGTCGCGGGTGATCTCCGTAGTGTCACCGGCGGGTCTCGAAGGCTATTACCAGGCCCTGGCCGCCATGCCGCCGGGACCGAAGGACATCTCCAGGATCAAGTCGATCATGGACGATTTCGGCATCGTGCTCCACCTGCCGCCCGGGGGTCACTGAGCCATGAGGATCGGGATCGTAGGCGCCGGTGTCGCCGGACTGACGACAGCCAAGGTGCTCAAGCAGGCGGGCCATGACGTCGTCGTCTTCGACCGGACCCCGGACGTCGGCGGTGTGTGGAGCGAGACCCGCCGCTACCCGGGCCTGTCGACACAGAGCCCGAAAACGCAGTATGCCCTGTCGGACTTTCCCATGCCCAAGGAGTTGCCGGAGTGGCCGGGCGGTGCCCAGGTGCAGGGCTACCTCGCCGCCTACGCCCGGCATTTCGGACTGGACGCCCATCTGCGGCTGCGGACCGAGGTGACCCGCGTGCGGGCGGCCGGCGGCGGCGGCTGGATCGTCGACGTGCGGGAGGCCGACGCACGGCACGACGGCGTACAGAGCGACGGCGTACGCGAGGCCGGCGGAAGGGGCACACCGTCCACGGAGCGGTTCGACCGGCTCGTCGTCGCCAACGGCGTGTTCTGCGAGCCTGCCCTTCCCACGTATCCGGGACTGGACGAATTCACCGCGGCCGGGGGCCGGTTGTGTGCAGGCAACGCGTTCCACGACGCGGAGGAGGCGCGCGACAGGCACGTGCTCGTGGTGGGGTACGGCAAGTCGGCGTGCGACGTGGCCGTACCGATCAGCGCGACCGCCGCGAGCGCCGACGTCGTCGCACGCCAGCTGCTCTGGAAGGTACCGCGCAGGATCGGCGGCTTCCTCAACTTCAAGATGCTGCTGCTGACCCGCATGGGCGAGGCCCTGTTCCGCTATCGGCGGCTGCGGGGAGTCGAACGGTTCCTGCACGGTCCCGGCAACGGCCTGCGCCGGCGGATGCTCAACTCGATCGGTTCGGTCTCCGTG
This sequence comes from Streptomyces sp. L-9-10, assembly GCF_004151105.1. Classification (GTDB taxonomy): domain Bacteria; phylum Actinomycetota; class Actinomycetes; order Streptomycetales; family Streptomycetaceae; genus Streptomyces. Next base: position 197,763 of record NZ_PHRF01000041.1, on the reverse strand, counting down.
CGGCAGTACGGGCTGGAGGCGCTGGACCTGGTGCCGAAGGGGCACATGGAGCACATCATCCAGGGGGCGATCGGACTCGGCACCGAGGGCTTCTTCGAGGCCGTCGCCGCCGGTGCGATCACGGTGCGCCGCGATCGTACGATCACCCGGCTGTTCGCGCAGGGGGGCCGCCCCTTCGCGGAACTCAGCGACGGTACGACCCTGCCCGCCGACCTTGTGGTCTGCGCCACCGGCTTCACGCAGGGCGTTCCCTTCCTCGCCGAGGACGTGCGGCGTCAACTCCTCGACGAGCGGGGGAACTTCATGCTCTACCGGCAGATCCTGCCGCTCGACGTACCCGGGCTGTACTTCAACGGTTACAACTCCTCGCTCTTCAGCCCGCTCAACGCCGAGATGGCCGCGCTGTGGATCGCCGCCGACCTCGGGGGCCTGCTGCCGCTGCCCGCACCGGCGGCCCGGCGGCAGGCGGTGGTCGACCAGCTCGCGTTCATGGACGAGGCCACGGACCGGCACCACTGCCGGGGTACGAAGATCATCCCGTTCTCGGTTCACAACGCCGACGAGGTACTGAATGATCTCGACCTCAACATCAATCCGCTGGTCCGCGCGGTCCACTGGCTGAACCCCGTCAACCCGGCGGCCTACCGGCGGGTGACCCCCAGGCTCATGGCGCGTCTCGGGGCGCCCCGCGCGCCGGGCACCCCGACATCCACGGACCGCGCCGCGCGGGTGTCGGCCCAGCCTGTGCCGGAGGACCGGACGGCGGAGACAGCTTCGTAACGGGCGTCCGGCCTCGCCGCGGGCCGGGCCCCTCACCGGTCCGTCAACAGGTCGGAGCGGTCCGGCGGGTTCAGCGCAGTGCGCAGGAGTTCACGACGTCGCCGGAGACGGGCTTCGGGACGGTACGGCTGGCCGGCGGGGCCTCGCCGCGCTCGACCCACTGTGTCAGCGCCTCGAACGCGCTCCGGTAGCAGGGCAGGATCGGGCGCAGCCGGTCCGGATACGTGTCGTACAGCCCGTCGACATGAGTACCGCCCTCGATCGTGTAGTACCGGTGCAGCCGGGCCCGGTGCCGGTCGTCGATCATGCGCGCGTAGACGTCCGAGTCGGTGGCGATCGGCAGCAGCGTGTCCAGTGAGCCCTGGAGTGTGATCATGGGTTTGCCGATTCTGCCGGTCAGCGACACGCGCTCGACGGCCCGGTGGACGGAGCGCGGCCGGGCCGCGTAGTCGTACGAAGCGTCCGAGGCACAGGGCGAGAGGATCTCCTCGGTCGTCGAACCGGCCGAAGTACCGGGGCAGTCGGGGTCGTACGTGGGGTCGAACACGGCTCGGTAGACCTTCTGTGTCAGCCCCCAGTAGGCGGTCTGGTGGTAGGGCCAGAGGAACTCGCTGCCCGGGGCGAACCCGGCCGCGTACATGTCGTCGGCTCCCGCGTCGCCCGCCCGGTACGCGACAGTGGTCGGCAGATACGTGAGCGGATTGGGGCCGCCCTCGGTCCAGAGCGTGCCCTCCCAGTCCACCCCGCCGTCGTACAGCTCGGGATGGTTCTCCAGCTGCCAACGGGTCAGATAGCCGCCGTTCGAGGTGCCGGTCATGTACGTGCGGCGCGGGGCGTGTCCGTACGCGCGCCGGAGGACCGTGCGCGCGGCGCGGGTCAACTCGGTGGTGCGGCGGTTCCATTCGGCGACCGCGTCGCCGGGCCGGGTGCCGTCCGTGTAGAAGTCGGGGCCGCTGTTCCCCTTGTCGGTGGAGGCGAAGGCATAGCCCTGGGCCAGCACCCAGTCGGAGATCAGCGGGTCCAGCGAGTACTGCTTGCGATTGCCGGGCGCGCCGGTCACCACGAGGCCGCCGTTCCAGCGGTCGGGCAGCCGCATCACGAACTGGGCGTCGTGCTTCCAGCCGTGGGTGGCGTTCAGCCGCGAGGAGTCGGGGAAGTAGCCGTCGATCTGGACACCGGGCACGCCCGAGGGGTTCGTGGTGCCCTTGGCGAAGAGCGGGGACCAGTCGGTGGAGTCGGTGTACCGGGTGCCGGCGAGCGCGGCGGTGGTCATGTCCGGCAGACAGGCCGTGGTCTGGAATTCCGCGCCGGGCACGGAGACCCGTTCACGGGCGCCGCAGTGGGACAGCGCCGTCGGGGCCTCCGAAGCCGGTACGGGGGCGGGTGCGGCGCCGGTCGCCGTGACAGCCAGCAGCATGGCGGCCAGCACGGCGACACCTGTTCTCACACGCATGGATCTCCTCCGATGGGCTCGCCCCGGTCGGGTGCGTCATTGCCATGGCGCACATCGTCAGCGCCCCCGGTCGGCCGGGCCATGTGGACGGCCCATAGTTCCGGGAGCCGGGAAGTAGAGCGAGCACCCACCCCGGGTCGTTGCCGACGGACTACCGCGCCGGCTGAGGAGACGCGCCTGAGGGACATGCCGTGCGTGGGGTGTTCAGGGCGTGGTGGCGGAAGAAGGTCCGGATGCGCGGAGCGGCGGCAGCGGCTCCGCCCGGTTCCGGTTCGACCACCCCGACCCGCCGATCGGTGACCGAACTCAGCTGACCATGATCGGCCCGGCGGTGGCGATGCACTTCGTCTGGTCGGCGGCCACGGCCGCGCAGCCGTTGCCCGGGGTGGCCGTGTAGCCGGCCGGGGTGAAGATGATGACGTTGCTGTTCAGACCCCACGCGCCCGGGGGCACATTGACCCTGCCGACGGTCTCGGCGATCGTACCGGTGATGTCGTAGGTGCTGCCCGGGTAGTAGGAGATGTCGCTGCCCCACACGTACGAGTGGCTGACGCCGTACATCCGCACGACAACGCCGCACACGACAACGGACCGCCAGGAGAGCTGATGCGGCTGGGTGGGCGGGTGTCCGATGCCGTTGGGCGTGGTGACCTCGCAGATGTACGACCCGCCACTCACGTTGTTGGTGAAGGTGACGATCGCGTTGCCCTCGGCGGCCGCCGCCGAGGGGGCCGCCGCCGAGGAGGACACGCGCTCGGCCGGCCCGGCAGCCTGAGCCGGGCCGGAGCCGGCCACGAGAGAGGACGCGGCGACACCCAGCGCGGCCATGGCGGTGCCTATTGTGCGGTGGATCGTGTGGGGGAACACGGACATACCGACCCTTCGTTGACGCGGAATCGCGGGCGTGGTTCCGGTGGTTCGGCCGCCCTCTGTCGACGGCCAGAGAAATGGTGGCTTCCGACGGGCAAGCGGGTCAAGAGTTTGAACGTTCCAATCGTCCATTCGAACGTTCCAAACGACCGTCATAACCGGCTCTACGTCACAACTCCCGCCAAAATCCAGGGTGTTCGTGCGACCGCGTGAGCACACGCGCCGCCGGATCGGCAGTGCCCCGCCGCGGATCGGGCTCCGAGCGGGGCACTGCCGGCGGTCAGGTCAGAACGCGGGCCGATCGCCCAGGTCGACGATCCGCAGATCGGCGACGCGGACGGTGTACCAGACCTCCTGGACGCCCCCGCCTGTCCAGGTCTCGGTCAACCGGACGGAGGCGAAGCCGGCTTCCTGCTTGATCTGATGGGCCGACCACTTCGCCGGGACGTTCTGCGCGCGGAACACCGGGTCGGCGTCATTCTGCTCGGCCCACGCGTCCAGTCGGAGGTTCAGGTACGAGGAGAGCAACCGCTCGCGGACGGCCCGCGGGTCCTCACCGCTCTGCCCGAGCACGGCGCGGCGGTACGCCTTCAGGAAGGTGTCCACCTGGGTGGTGGCAGGGGTGGCCGCCGGCGCCTCCGCCCGGGAGGTCGCGGGTGCGGCGGCAAACCCGGTGGTGGCCTGGGCGGGGACGGTGGCCGGACCACCAAACGCCAGCAGGACGACGGCCGCGGTCATGGCGGTGCGCATGGCACGAGTACGAATCATGGGGAAATTGGATCACTGACGGGCATTGAGTTCTATCGGCGAAATGGGTGCCTTCCGCTTCCGTCCCGTCATCTTTGAAGATCTGTCAGACCTGTCAGATCTATCGCCTTCGGAGCCGGAAGGCGAGGCTCATGGCACGACTACGCGCCACCGGCACCGCGCAGTGCGGACCACTGCAGAACGGCGAAGCCGGCAACGGTCAGCGCCTGCACCGGGATCCAGACGGCGCCTGCCGTGGTCGGCTCGAGCCAGAGCGACAGCGCGGCGATGCTGACGACGGCCCACAGCAGATTCGAGTCAACGACGATCTTGACGGGTAGCCGCGGCGGCCGGCGACGGGTCGCGAGAAAACCGACTCCGGCCCCGAACAGAGCGAGAAAGGCGCCCAGCCCGACCAGGACGGTGTCATCGACTCCGAGCAGCCGACCGAGCGGTCCGGATGCCACGACGTACGCCAGTCCGTTGACGCCGGTGACGACAGCGTCGAGGGCGAGGAACCGGCGCAGCATCGTCTGCGGCTCAGTGGTGCGGGCGATGCCGGCGAGCAGAGTTGCGGGCATGACGAATCAGCCTCCATCGAGGTCGTACGGGCCGGTCGGAAACCGGTACTCGGAGGGAGCGCGCCGCCCGGGTTCCGGTACCGCAAGAGTGCCGAGCGAGGCGGGCGGGCGTCGATTACGCGCGAGGTAATGGGCTCGTCGTCCAGCGCGTCCGTCGAAGCCTCGGCTCCGCGCCGCCACCTCGCCGCCCGGCGGATCCGCCACAAGCGGCGTGACGGAGGTCCGTGTCCGCTCCCGTGCGTCCGATGCGACGGTGAGCGCCTCGGTCGGCGGATCGGCGGACCTGCGCGGCTTCGGGAACTGGGCCGATGCCTCCACGTATCCTCTTCCTCGTGCCAGCCTCACCCCTGCATCGCGTCGCCGTTCTCGTGCTCGAAGGTGCGAAGCCGCTCGATGTCGGCATTCCCGCGCAGGTGTTCACGACCCGCGCGAGCATGCCGTACGAGGTGCGGGTGTGCGGCGCGGCGCCCGGTCTCGTGGCCGGCGGCGACGGTCTGTCGTACTACGTCGCCCACGGCATCGACGCCCTCGCGTGGGCCGACATCATCTTCGTTCCCGGCTACCGGCATCCGGACCGCGAGGACCCGCCGCAGGCCGTCATCGACGCGCTGATCGCCGCCCACAACCGGGGCGCACGGCTCGCCGCCATCTCGACGGGCGCCTTCGCGCTCGCTGCCACGGGCCTGCTCGACGGCAAGCGCGCCACGACGCACTGGCACTACACACGGGCACTCGCGGCGAAGCGTCCGCTCGTCCGGGTCGACGCGAACGTTCTGTTCGTCGACGAAGGCAGCGTGCTGACGTCGGCGGGCGCCGCCTCGGGCATCGACCTGTGCCTGCACATCCTGCGCGGCGATCTGGGGGTGTCCGCGTCGAACCACGCGGCGCGGCGCCTGGTGGCGGCCCCCTACCGCAGCGGCGGTCAGGCACAGTACGTGCCGCGCAGTGTGCCCGAGTCGCTCGGCGAGCGGTTCGCCGCCACCCGGGAGTGGGCACTGCACCGGCTCGGCGAGCACCTCACCCTTGAAGTGCTCGCCCGGCATGCGGCGGTGTCACCGCGCACGTTCTCGCGGCGCTTCGTCGAAGACACGGGGTACACCCCGATGCAGTGGGTCATGCGCGCCCGCATCGACGTGGCCCGTGAACTGCTGGAGCGTTCGCAGCGGGGCATCGAGCAGATCGCCGCCGATGTCGGTCTCGGCACCGGTGCGAATCTGCGGCTGCACTTCCAGCGCATTCTCGACACCACGCCGAGTGAGTACCGCCGCACCTTCACCCAGGGGCAGTAGCCCGTCAGCACCGTGTGGCGTGATCCTTTTGGACCGTGGCGACCACGCCGCTGTCACCGGCGGGTGCCGCGCGAGAACCTGAGGGCGAACCCGAAGGGACACCATTCATGACTCGCATCGCCATCAACGGATTCGGCCGCATCGGACGCAATGTGCTGCGCGCACTGCTCGAACGCGACAGCGACCTGGAGGTGGTCGCCGTCAACGACCTCACGGAGCCCGCCACCCTCGCGCGGCTGCTCGCCTTCGACACGACGGCGGGCCGGCTCGGCCGCCCGGTGACGGTCGACGGGGACGCTCTCGTCGTCGACGGCCGTCGCATCACCGTGCTCGCCGAGCGCGAACCGGCGCAGCTGCCGTGGGCCGCGCTCGGCGTCGACATCGTGCTTGAGGCGACCGGCCGTTTCACCTCGGCCAAGGCCGCCCGCGCCCACCTCGACGCGGGCGCGAAGAGGGTACTCATCAGCGCGCCGGCGGACGGCGCCGATGTCACACTCGCGTTCGGGGTCAACACCGACGCGTACGACCCGGCCGTGCACACGATCGTCTCGAACGCCTCGTGCACGACCAACGCGCTCGCGCCGCTGGCCGCGGTGCTCGACGGCCTCGCCGGCATCGAGCACGGCTTCATGACGACGGTGCACGCCTACACGCAGGAGCAGAACCTCCAGGACGGTCCGCACCGCGACGCCCGCCGTGCCCGCGCGGCCGCCGTCAACATCGTGCCGACCACGACAGGCGCCGCCAAGGCGATCGGCCTCGTGCTGCCGAACCTCGACGGCAAGCTGTCGGGCGACTCGATCCGCGTGCCGGTTCCGGTGGGATCGATCGTCGAACTCAACACGACCGTCGCTCGGGACGTGACGCGCGAGGATGTGCTGGCGGCGTACCGCACCGCCGCTGAGGGACCGCTCGCGGGCGTACTCGAGTACTCGGACGACCCGCTCGTGTCGTCCGACATCACGGGCAATCCGGCCTCGTCGATCTTCGACTCGGCTCTCACCCGTGTCGACGGCCGCCACATCAAGGTGGTCGCCTGGTACGACAACGAGTGGGGCTTCTCGAACCGCGTGATCGATACGCTCGAACTCCTCGCCACCGGCTGACCGGACACCGGGGCGGCCCGGCCTCGCCTCGTGACGGCCTCCGCGATCGCCGATGCCGGCGCTTCGGGGACGGACGGACCGCGGGAAAGACGGCCGCCCCACCGGATTCCTCCGGTGGGGCGGCCGTTTCCCCCTGTCCGTTACCTGACGAGCCGTACGGCGTCGGCGACGACGTATCCGTCAGCGGCGTCGGAGAGTCCCACGGTGGCCGGCCTGCCGGCCGTGAACGAGTAGGTGCCCAACGACACCCACCGCCCGCCGCGTTCACGTTGGTCGACACGCACGGTGGTGGAGCCGTCGGCGTGATCGACGACGTAGGGCGCGTCGGAGGCACGGTTGGCGTGTGCCGCGTACCAGACGGACACGTCGTACCTCCCGCTCACCGGTACGTCCAGCCGCCAGCGCACGACGGAACTCCCCGTACCCGCGGCATGGGTGCGGTAGTTCGGACCGTAGTACCCGGCGGAGCCCGTCGCGTTGTTCCACGTGCCCGACACCACCTCGTAGTGCGAGGCGTCGTCGTTGTCGGCGACGAGCCCGTGGTACGTGGTGCGTACGGCGTCGGCGACGACGTATCCGTCGGCCGCGTCGGAGAGTTCGACGGTGGCCGGCCGGCCGGCGGTGAACGGGTAGCTGCCCAGTGAGACCCACTGGCCGCCGCGTTCACGTTGGTCGACGCGCACGGTGGTGGAGCCTTGGGCGTGGTGGACGACGTAGGGCGCGTTGGAGGCGCGGTTGGCGTGTGCCGCGTACCAGACGGACACGTCGTACGTCCCGTCGGCCGGTACGTCCAGGCGCCAGCGTACGACCGAGCTCCCGGTACCCGCGGGATGGGTCCGGTAGTTCGGGCCGTGGTACCCGGCGGTGCCGGTCGCGTTGTTCCACTCGCCGGAGACCGTTTCGTACGCGGTCGAGTCGTTGTCGGCGGCGGCGCCCCGGTAGGCGAGGCGGATGGCGTCGGCGGCGACGAGCCCGTCGGCGGCGTCCGAGAGTTCGACCGTGCCCCCGCCGCCGGCGGTGAAGGCGAAATCACCGAGTCGTACCCATCGTCCGCCGCCGGACCGCTGGTCCACCTCGACCGTCTCCTGGCCTTCGGCGTGGCGGATCACATAGGAGGCGTTGGACGCCTGGCCCGTGCCGGGCCGGTACCAGGCGGAGACCTCGTACACACCGCTCATCGGAACGTCCGGCCGGAACCGTACTCTGGCGCCGCCGGTGCCCGCGGCGTGCGTCCGGTGGCTCTGCCCGTACTCCCCGGGGGCCTTCTCCACCCTGGTCCAGTTGCCCGACACCGTTTCGAAGCCGGCGACGGAGTCATTGTCCGCGACCGCCTTCGGGGTGTCCGCGGGACTCCCGCCCGAGGTCAGGAACAACTGGTCGGCGGTGATGACACTGCCGCCGCCGCGCCCCTGGCCGGCCAGGGTGAACCGGATCGAGTGCCGTCCGGCTGTCAGCTCGGCCGTGCCCAGCCGGTAGAGCTGATAGCCCTCACCCACCGTCATGGTCGGGTCGACAAGCCCCTGACCGAGTGCTGTGCCGTCGACGCTCGCGCGTATCTGTCCCCGGTCGGCTCCGCGGTGCAGCCGGACCGCCACCTCGTAGGTGCCCGCCGCCGCGACGTCGAACGGGACATCGACGTAACGGCCCACCGCCGGAGCCGGATAGCGCAGTGTCCTGCCGCCCCGCGCGTTGGGGTCGGACACGACCGGCGCCGCCGCGCCCGTGTCGGTGCGGGCTTCCGCGGTGGCCAGTTCGTACGCCTGCTGGGAGAGCCCGGGACCGGTGGTGAGGCTGTCCCGCCCCTGGGTCAGCCACTCCAGGTCGAACCGGGCGACCGAGATCCGCTCGGGAAAGCCCGCGTCGGCGCCGTCCCGGCCGTAGACCAACAGGATCGTGCCGTCCGACAACCGGGCGAGGTCGGAGTAGTAGGACATGCCCGGATTGATCACCCGGCTGTACCGGTAGCTCGCCCCTCCGTCGTACGAGACCGAGACGGTCATGTTCTCCCGGGCCGACGCGTCCGGCCCGCTGAACAGCAGCCGGTCGACCTGGCCGCGACTGTACTGGAGCGCGCTCGCGTCCACCGAGACGAACTGTCCTGTCGAGCCGTCGATCGCGGGCGCCGACCAGCTCGTACCCCGGTCCGTACTGGTCGCGGTGATGCGGTAGCGGGTGCCGCCCGAGCCCCACCGGCCGTTGAGGACCACCGCCCCGTCGGCGCGTTCGTAGACACGGCTCTCATTGACCGGGTACGCGACGGACAGCGGCACCGCGGCACTTCGCCGCCAGGAACCGGGATCGCCGTGGGCGTCGCTGTACAGCATCTCGATGCCGTAATTACGGTCCGGGTCGGGGGCGCGGTGCTGGACAGGCATCAGCAGCCGGCCGTCCCGGAGCTGTATGCCGTGGCCGGGGACCGGGCTGTTGAGCGTCCAGCCGTGCGGGTTCGACGCGAACAACGGGGTCAAGTCCTCGGCGGCCGACCAACTGGCCCCGGCGTCGTCGCTGCGCTTGACGAAGACGGCTCCGCCGGATCCCTTGTAGAACAGGCAGACCCGGCCCGTCTGCTCATCGACCACCGGCGTGGGGTTGCCCCAGCTCTGGCCTGTCTGCCTCGGAACCACGGGCACGCCGGCCGACCAGTTGCGACCTCCGTCCACACTGCGGCGAACCAGAAGGTCCTTCTCCCCGCCGTCGCCCACGGCGAACCGGCCCTCGGTGAAAGTGAGCACCACGTCGTCGGGCAATGCCTGCCCGTTCCCGGCGGGCGGCACGATTCCCGCGGGAACGACCGCCAGCCCCTGCACATGGAAGCTGGCGTACGCGTCGTCGTCCGTCGAATCCCACAGCTCGGACTCGGCGAACGAGCCCGTATCGGCGACCGCGTCGGCAGAGGCCGCGACCCCGGACACGCCCCGCCCCGCAGACCCGGACCCTGTCGCTCCGCTCTCCGCCGCCGTCGCCACCGGGGCCGCCAGGGCCACCGATGCGAACAGACTCATCCCCATTATTCGAAGCATCGTTCTTCGGAACCGGCGCTTCATTCCTTGCCCCCTCGCGAAATAACGCCCATCGCCGACGCGCTCGCGCCCGCCGCCATGAGCGTCCCCACCCGACCGGAAGGTGCCGAGCCGCCTCTGATTATGTCGAGCGTCCGAGGGCCCGCCGACGGGAGTACCCGGGCGGGATGACGCAGGCGTCGCGGTGCACGACGTCATTGCTCCGCGATCGGTCCTGACGAGTGGGCGCGCCTTGCGGCCGGGGCGAACCTGGGGACATGACACCCACTTGATAAAGTGCCGCAAAATTATGCATAACGGGCATTTTTCTGGTCTGGGCTCATGCCCTCCCCGCGCCGGAAGATGCGGAAGACGGGAGCGGTTCGTGAGCGACGCAGTGGGAGCCTCCGCCGAGAACACCTATGACGTCATCGTCATCGGTGCGGGGCCTGTCGGGCAGACCGCCGCTGAGCGGGTGCGCGCCGGTGGGCTGAGTGTGGCAGTGGTGGAGAAGGAACTGGTCGGCGGCGAGTGTTCGTACTGGGCGTGCATTCCCAGCAAGGCACTGCTGCGGCCGGTTGTCGCCGTCGCGGATGCCCGTCGGGTCGACGGTGCGCGGGAGGCGGTCAGTGGTTCGCTCGACCCGCGCGGGGTGTTCGGCCGCCGCGACCGCGCCGTGTCGAGCTGGGACGACGGCGGGCAGGCGGACCTGTTGGCGGGCATGGGCGCCGAACTGGTACGCGGACACGCGCGGCTGAACGGGCCGCGCCAGGTCACCGTCACCCCCTCCGAGGGCCCGCCCGTCACTCTCACGGCCCGGCACGCCGTGGCAGTGGCCACCGGCAGCGACGCCGTACTGCCCGACCTGCCCGGTATCGCCGAGGCCCGGCCCTGGACCAATCGTGAGGCCACCGACTCCGGCACCGTGCCCGAGCGGCTCGCCATCGTCGGCGCCGGAGGTGTCGGGGTGGAGATGGCCAGCGCCTGGCAGGGCCTGGGGTCCGCGGTCACCCTGCTGGTCCGCGGCTCCGGCCTGCTCCCCCGAATGGAGCCCTTCGTCGGCGACGTGGTCGCCAAGGGGCTCACGGAGGCCGGAGTGGATGTGCGCGTCAATGTCTCCGTCGCCGGGCTGAGACGTCCCGGCGGCAGCGGACCGGTCACCCTGACACTGAGCGACGGCGGCCAACTGGAGTCCGACGAGGTGCTGTTCGCCACCGGCAGGTCCCCGCGCACCGACGACATCGGCCTGGAGACGGTGGGTCTCACCCCCGGGGACTGGCTGGAGACGGACGAGACCTGCCGGGTCGGGGCCGTCGAGGCCGGCTGGCTGTACGCGATGGGCGATGTCAACCACCATGCCCTTCTCACCCATCAGGGCAAGTACCAGGCCCGTATCGCGGGCGATGCCATCAGCGCCCGCGCCACCGGGCAGTCGCTGGACACCGCGCCCTGGGGCGCCCATGCCACCACCGCCGACATCCACGCGGTGCCGCAGATCTTCTTCTCCGACCCGGAGGCGGCGGCCGTCGGTCTCTCGGCCGCGCAGGCCGAGCGGGCCGGGCACCGGGTGCGGGTCGTCGACGTCGACCTCGGCGCTGTCCCCGGGGCGTATCTGTACGCGGACGGCTACCAGGGCAGGGCCCGTATGGTCATCGATCTGGACCACGGTCATCTGCTCGGTGCGACCTTCGTCGGTCCGGGCGTCGGCGAACTCCTCCACTCGGCCACCGTCGCCGTCTCCGGCCGGATCCCCGTCGAACGGCTCTGGCACGCCGTCCCCTGCTTCCCCTCGATCAGCGAGGTATGGCTGCACCTGATGAAGGCGTACCGGGGCTGAGCGGCGCGTCCACGGAAGCATGGAGAGAACCCACGCGCCCGCGCGGCTGCGCACAGGAGTCCGGCTCTTCGTCCTGTCCGCCGCCGCGCTTGTGGTGGTGGGGGCCGTCGGCCGGACGCTGGAGTGGGTGCTCCTCACCACGACCCTCGGCCCCACGGCGTACATCCTGCTCGCGCACCCGCACACGGAGGCCGCCCAGGTCCGCAGCTCCGTCCTCGGACACACCTGTGCCACCGCCTCCGGGCTGCTCTGCCTGGCCGTCTTCGGCCTGTGGCGGTATCCGTCCATCGCCGAGCAGCGGACGGACACCTGGCGGCAGATCGGCGCCCAGGCCCTGGCGGTGGGGCTGACGCTCTTTCTGCTCGTCCTGCTGAACGCCCATCATCCGCCGGCCGCGGCCACGGCCCTTCTCATCACCTCGGGGATCGCCCGGCCGGGACCACCGCTGTACGGCATGCTCACGGGCCTCGCCCTGCTGATCACCGCGGCCGCCCTGCTGTCCCATGTGCCGCTTCCCGCGAGAGGACGGGGAGCGACGCGGCGCGGGTGGAGATGAGCAGGGCCGGGGGCTGGTCCGGGGGCCGCGGTCCGTCACGTCGCACTCGGTCGAACGTGGTGGTCCCGGAGTTGTCGCGGGTACTCTCCTTGACCGCCTCCCATGCACCCGTCCACAGTTCTTGACTGAACCAACTGCCAATGGAGCTGGGGGAGTTCGGTATGCCGCAGGCGATCGCGCAGAGACAAGAGGCGACAGTCTCACACCGGGTCAACTTCTGGGGCCGGCCGTCGGGCGGCAGCACGGTTTCCTGGGACTACGAGAGCCAGAAGTGGGTGGTGAAGAGGCCCGACGACGGGAGTCCCGCTCTTCACCGCACGGTCCGGTGCGAGGTGTGCAACAAGGCGCTGCACTACGCCATTCACAGTGTGGAGGCGACCCGCCGACGGCAGGCCCGCCGACGGGCCGGCGCGTACGCCGGGCTCGTGGTCCTGCTGGTGAGTCTGGTCAGCCTGATCACCTTGGAGGACTCCGGTGCCATCCGGATCGCCCTCACGGCCACGGGCATCCTGGTGGGCGCCGTCCTCGGCTGGGTCAGCGGGCTGGCCGCCGCGGACGACATGGGTGTCACCGGGCATGGCGCGGCATGGCCGGGAGCGACCAAGCATGCGGTGGAACTCGTCGAGCCCCGCCCGGAGGAACTCCCGGAACTGGTCTGCGCGCTCTGCGGCCACCGGGAGGAGTTCCCGTGGGGCAGCCACTACCGCAAGGGCTTTGTCCGGAAGCAGTATCAGGCCGCCGCGACCCGGCTGGAGAACCACGCCTGCCGCCGGGCCTGAGCGGGGGTGGGCACAAGGGCATTCTCCAGCCTCTGGACGGCCACCATGAACAACCAGCCCTGTGGCGAATCGATCTGCCGCACGCCATCCCCGCATCGACCGGACACGTCCTGGTACTCCAGGACCCTCTCGGCCCCAGTCTGTGCGTCGCAGGCTTTGTGGGAACGTTCCAGGACGAGCCCGACCAGCTCGGGCGCGTCGCCCAGCGGCTCGGCGATGCCGACCCCGCCGGCCGCGGCCGATGAGTCGGCCGCCCGGCGAAACAGCAGGCCGGGGGTCAGCGCTGTGTGGCGAGCATGTCCGCGATCTCCTTGAGTACGAGGTCGGGACGGTCCTTCGGCACCTCGTGGGAACTGCCCTTGGCCGTGACGAGCGTTCGGCCGGGCCCGTCCTGGGCGAACGAAGCGGCGGCGTCGCGCCAGCGCTGGGCGTCCACGGGGGACCCGTCGAACGGGGTCTTCTCCGAGACGATGACCGTCGCCGGCACCGAGTCCGGCCAGGCGACCTTGTGGAATGCCCGGTGCGCCGGGGCGAAGCCCTCCGCGGTGGAGATGAGCTGGCGGTTCTCCGGCTTGCCGGGGGCCTTCTTCGCCGCGTGGACCTGCGGCTTGCTCGCGGCTACGAGACGGGGAATCTCCTCGTCCGTGAAGAACGGGGGGAGGTTGGCGTCGACCAGGACCGCGCCGGAGAGCATCGTCGGGTTGTCCTTGGCGAAGTAATTCGCGATCTCGCCTGCCTGCGAGTGGGACACCAGGGTCACGTTGTCAGTGACGCCCAGCTGCTCAAGCCCCGACTTGAGGTCGCTGACAGCGCTCTCGACCTTCCATGGGCCGGGCACCACGTCGCTCTTGCCGAGACCGGCCCGGTCGTAGGTGATGACGGTGGCGCCGGTGTCCGCGTGGAGCTTGGGGACGAGGTCCTTCCATTGTGAGGAGTTCTCGCCGCCGCCCGAGTCCAGGACGATCGTGTGGCCGTTGCCTCGCGTGACATGGAAGGCCAAGCGGTGACCGTCATTGGTGATCATGTGCAGCTTCGATACGCCTGACCGGCCGGCCCCCGGCGAGGCGGACGACGTGCCCGAGGACGGGGCAGCGTCCTCGGGGGCGGAGTCCTTGCCGCCGCAGGCCGCGACGGCGCCGACGGTCAAGGTCAGCAGGGCGAGGGCCGACAGAACACGATGCGTGGACCGGCGCTTACGGGGAGTGCGGGACATGAATGATCCTTCGGCGACTGAGGGTGCTGTTGTGCCTGCCAGTCCCATCATTCGGTGACATGGTCGATCGCAGAATGCCGCTGGCACGTCTGTCGGTGGTGTCGCTGAGGCCAGTGAGCCCGATGGGGTTAACCCCCGTAAGCGACAGGATGCTGGATGCGCCAGTTCTCGAAGTGCGCGAAGCCGTCTTCGACGGGGGCACGTCCAGCGGCGAGGATCCGGTTTCCGTCCTTCTGGCCGGCGGTGAGCGTGCGGGCGCGGATGGCCCTTGAAGCCGGTGACGACGACCGGGTCGCCTCCGCACCGACGCTCAGCTTGACCGGCGGCCGGCTGATTCGTGAGGGCTACGCGTTCCGTGCGTCCGCGAGCTTTTCCCGTTCGCGCATCGCCTCGGCGTGGGCGCTCATCCGGACACTCACACTGCCGCTCGTGAAGAGCGCCACACCAACGACCGACACCGGCACGGACAGCCCGAGCACAGCCAGGGCTTCAGGCCAGTCGCGCTCGTTCTGACACCAATCGCCCGCTCGCAGGCCGTCGTTGGCCGTACCACGTTCAGTCAGCAACCGTGACTCGCACTCCGCCGGGTATCGATCGTCTGGCTCCTCATCGACCGTGTACGGCGTGAGCAGCAGCAGGGCACACCATGTCCACTGGAGCGTCGCCACAGTCAACAGGCCGATTCCCCAGGCGCGTATGCGCCCGGCCCTGTCGCGGAAGTCGAGGTCGTAGTCACGTGGTGATCGCATGGCAGACGAATGTACCGTCATCCGGGCACTCCTCCGCGACCAACGCTGCTACGAGCCCGTGCCTGCGCCGTAGTGGGCTGTTCGGGAGGCACGGGCCACCCCGTAGGTCCGTCGTCCGGCACCGCTGCCGCGGTGGTTCGGCTCCGACCCGTGAGGACAGGCCATCCACCGGCGCGCTCGATCACCAGCCGCGCCGCATCTGCCACCGACAGGCCACTGGTGTCGACGCACACGTCGGCGACGTCACTCGCGTCCATGGCCTCCGCTTCACACAGCACAGCCTCCACCGGGCCCACCTCGGCCCCGCGTCCGGTGAACCGCCGTACGAGTTCGTCGCGGTCGGCGCGCAAGCGGCACACCGTCAGCTCGTCCGACGGGATCTCCTCGGCGTGCACGCCCTGGGCGGCGTCGACGACACCGGACACGATGACGCACCTGGCACCCGCCGCACGGAAACCGGCCACCACCTCCCCGAGGTTCGCCGCCTTCAACCTGTGCCGCCCCGGATCCGCCGCAGGCTCGGGGTAGCAGATGCCCAACTGGTCGATGTCGACATGGCCGGCCTCGATCCCGGCCCGCGTGAGCTGCGAGTAAATCTCCCAGGCAACCGTCGTCTTACCGACTCCCGGCGGGCCGCACAGCCACAGCACCGGGAGCGGCGCGAGCAGGAGTCCGGGGCCTCCGAGAATCCGCGGGGTGGCGTCGGACGCCGCCGCTGGACCGTGCGGTCCCCAAGTCGTCCCCAGAACAACGGAAAAGGCGGTACCGGATTTCTCCGATACCGCCTGCGACCTGCGAAAACGCTGGTCGGGACGACAGGATTTGAACCTGCGACCCCTTGACCCCCAGTCAAGTGCGCTACCAAGCTGCGCCACGTCCCGATGTGGGGCCTCAATGGGGAGGAAATCCCCCGGTCGACCACACACGAGAACATTACCTCACTCCGAGCGGCGCGAAGACGCGCCCCGTCCGCGCGACAATCGACCTATGAAGGAGAACCGGCGGGATCGTGACGACGAGGGGCGGGCGCGGAGTGCGCGGCCTCGGGATGGGCTGGGGCGGCCGTTGGCGTATGGGGCTCCTGGGGTGGAGCGGCAGCCCGAGGGGGTGGTCCGTACGCCCGGGGAGACGCTTGCGGAGGCGCAGCGGCTGCTCGACGCGGGGAAGCCGTTCCATGCGCACGAGGTGTTCGAGGACGCGTGGAAGTCGGGGCCCGAGGCGGAGCGGGCGCTGTGGAAGGGGATGGCTCAGCTGGCGGTCGGGCTGACGCACTCCGCCCGGGGGAACGCGACCGGTGGGGCACGGCTGCTGTTGCGGGGCGCGGAGGCGATCGCCTCGTTCCGTGACCCGCACGGTATCGATGTGCCCGGACTCAACTCCTGGGCGCGGGAGTTGGCGGAGCGGGTGGCGGGCGGGGAAGAGGTGGACGCGGCCCGTGAGGCTCCCCGGCTGACGCCGCTCACTCGCTGAGCGGGATGACGTCGAGCGTCACTCGCTGAGCAGGATGACTTCGAGCGTGCGCGGACCGTGTACGCCCTCCACCCGGTCGAGTTCGATGTCGCTGGTCGCGGACGGTCCGGAGATCCAGGTCAGCGGACGGGTGGGGTCGAGCCGGGGCATGGCCTGCGGTACGGAACCGACCACCTGGTCGGCGGTGCGTACGACACAGATGTGATGGTCGGGGACGAGTGTGATGCGGCGCCTTCCCTGGTCGGGGGCCGCGTCCAGGACCAGGGTGCCGGTCTCCGCGATGGCCAGGGCGCAGCCTGTGATCACACTGTCCACGACGTCCAGTTCCTGGGCCGTGGAGGTGGGATCGTCCTCCATCCTGATCAGATCGGTGCCCACCGAGGAGAGCGCGGAGAGCCACAGGGCGGGGAGCAGCGGGGGTACGAGCACGGTACGGGCGCCACGTTCGGCCAGGAGGCGCGCGATGAGTGCGGGCAGCTCCTCGCTGTCCGTCCGGTGGACGAGCGCGCGGTAGTCGGCGAGGTTCTCGGCGAGCAGTTCGATGACGCGTTCGTCGGGGGTGTGGGTGTTCAGGTAGTCGCGCGCGGCTTCCGGGGCGTCGGGAGCGTCCGCGACGGCGGCACGGATCCTGGCGAGGATCCGCTCCCGGGATCCTCCGCCCCTGCCGGTGCCCGAAGCCGCGCCCCTGCCGGTGCCGGTGCCTGAAGCCGCGTCCGTGCCGGTGCTCATGTCCCTGTGTCCTTACGGTTGTTGTGGTGCTTCTTCCACCAGTCGCGGAACGACTCCGGTGGCAGCTCCGGCAGATCGCGTGCGTCGGTCCACGCCCCCGCCCCCGGGAGTTTCGAGGGATGCAGCCGGCGTGTCTTCGACGCGGCCCGCTCCCCCGCCGCCATCACGCGCGGATGGTCGAAGACCCAGCCCGCCGCCTTCATCGCGGCCTTCTCCAGCCGGTGCCCCTTGCCGCTCTGGTCCGCGACCCGCTCGCGGAGATGGACCAGTACCTCGGGGATGTCGATGGCGACGGGACACACGTCGTAGCAGGCCCCGCAGAGGGAGGAGGCATACGGCAGCGACGCGTCGATCTCGCTTCCGGTGCCCCGCAGTTGGGGGCTGAGGATCGCCCCGATCGGGCCCGGGTAGACCGAGCCGTACGCGTGTCCGCCCGCCCGCTCGTACACCGGGCAGACGTTCAGACAGGCCGAGCAGCGGATGCAGCGCAGCGCCTGCCGGCCGACCTCGTCGGCCAGCGTGTCCGTACGGCCGTTGTCCAGCAGCACCAGATGGAAGGTGCTCGGGCCGTCCGCGTCGTGCGTGCCCGTCCACATGCTGGTGTACGGATTCATCCGTTCCGCGGTCGAGGAGCGCGGCAGCGTCTGGAGGAAGACCTCCAGATCCCGCCAGCTCGGCACCACCTTCTCGATGCCCACCACGGAGATCAGCGTCTCGGGGAGCGTCAGACACATCCGTCCGTTGCCCTCCGACTCGAAGACCACGAGCGTGCCGGTCTCGGCGACCATGAAGTTCGCCCCCGAGATGCCGACCTTGGCGCGCAGGAACTTCTCCCTCAGATGCAGCCGTGCGGCCTCGGCGAGTTCGCCGGGGGTGTCGGAGAGGCCGTCGGGCGCCGGCCGGCCCCAGGCGCCCATCCGGTCGCGGAAGATGTCCCGGATCTCGCCCCGGTTGCGGTGGATCGCCGGGACGAGGATGTGGGAGGGCCGGTCGTCGCCGAGCTGGACGATCAGCTCGGCGAGGTCGGTCTCGTACGCGGAGATGCCCTCGGCCTCCAGCGCCTCGTTGAGCCCGATCTCCTGGGTGGCCATCGACTTGACCTTGACGACCTCGGTCTCGCCGGTGGCCTTCACCAGCTCGGCCACGATCCGGTTCGCCTCGTCGGCGTCGGACGCCCAGTGCACCACTCCGCCCGCCGCCGTGACCGACTCCTCCAGCCGCAGGAGATAGCGGTCGAGATGGCGCAGTGTGTGGTCCTTGATCCGCTTGCCCGCCTCCCGGAGCAGCGCCCAGTCGTCCAGCTCCGCGACGGCCCTGGCGCGCTTGTCGCGGATGGTGTGGGTGGCGTGCCGGAGGTTGCCGCGCAGCGTCTCGTTGCCGACGGCCTCCTTCGCCGCCACCGGAAACGCCGGCATCCCCAGATACGTACCGCTCATGACCAGGGCTCCTCTTCCGTCGACGCCAGAATCTCCGCGAGATGTACGGGGCGCAGCGGGGCACCCTCGCGGCTCACGATCCCACCGAGGTGCATCAGACAGGAATTGTCCGCTCCGCAGAGCACCTCGGCCCCGGTGGAGACCGCGTTGCTCACCTTGTCCTGGCCCATCGCGGCCGAAACATCGGAGTTCTTCACTGCGAAGGTACCGCCGAAGCCACAGCACTCGTCCGCGCCCGGCAGATCCCGCAGCTCCAGCCCCCGCACCGACTCCAGCAGCTTTCGCGGACGCTCCCCCAGGCCCAGCAGCCGTAGGCCGTGACAGGAGGGGTGGTAGGTGACGGTGTGCGGGAAGTGAGCCCCCACGTCCGTCACGCCCATCACGTCGACCAGGAACTCGGTCAGCTCGTACGTCCGCGCGGCAAGCGCGCCCGCGGCCTCGTCACCGATCTTGGGGTAGTGGTGGCGGACCATGGCCGCGCAGGATCCGGATGGGGTCACGACATAGTCGTAACCCTCGAAGGCCCGGGTCATCCGTCGTACCAGCGGCTCGGTCTCACGCCGGTAGCCCGTGTTGAACTGGGGCTGGCCGCAGCAGGTCTGCGCCTCGGGAAAGTCGACTTCGACGCCAAGACGTTCGAGGAGCCGTACGGTCGCGATACCGGTGGCCGGATAGACGGCGTCGTTGACGCAGGTGACGAAAAGGGCGGCGCGCATGGGCGGAGCATATGTCGGGCGCGAGGGTGCGCGGAAGCCCCTCGGAGAGGGTGAAGGATCATCAGACATCCGATGGATCCGACCTTCCTCCCTCCGTGCGGCGAGGGGGCGACGCGGTGACCACGGGACCCGGCACTGCGATCGCGGGGCATGGGGCAGACTCGGCGGGGTGAGAAAGATCTATGTCATCGGTATCGGCGCGGGCGACCCCGACCAGCTGACCGTCCAGGCGGTCAAGGCGCTCCGGCGCGTGGATGTCTTCTTCCTGCTCGACAAGGGCGCCCAGAAGTCCGATCTGATCGGGCTCCGGCACGAGATCCTCCGCCGCCATGCGGGGGAGCCCGCGGGCGAGTCCGGCCAGGGCCGGGGCTACCGGCTCGTCGAGGTCCGCGACCCGGAGCGGGAGCGCGCGGCCGACGGCGCCGGCTATCCCGGGACCGTGGACGACTGGCGGAGCCGGCGCGCCGCCCTCTACGAGCGCGCGATCATCGACGAGCTGAGCGACGGCGATGGTCCCGGCGGGGACGAAGGGCCCGGCCGCGGCAGCACCGGGGCGTTCCTCGTCTGGGGCGATCCTTCCCTATACGACTCGACGCTCGCCATCCTGGAAGAGATCCTGGCGCGCGGTTCGGTCCGGTTCGAGTACGAGGTGATCCCCGGCATCAGCAGCGTCTCCGCGCTGGCCGCCAGGCACCGCGTCGGACTGAACCGAGTGGGCGGCCCCGTACAGATCACCACCGGTCGCCGGCTCGCCGAGGGCTGGCCGGACGGCGTGGACGATGTCGTGGTGATGCTGGACGCGCACGAGTCCTTCCGGCACCATCTGGCGGCCGATCCGGTCATCCACTGGGGCGCCTATGTGGGGACGGACGACGAGATCCTGGTCTCCGGACGGCTCTCCGAAGTGGCGGACCGGATCGGGGAGTTGCGGTCCGGGGCGCGCGCACGCAAGGGCTGGATCATGGACACGTATCTGCTGCGCCGGGATCCGGGCCTGTCCGACGGATCTCCGCCGGACAGGCCCTGAGGACCACCACGGCCGGACCGTGACGCCCGGCCGTGGTGAAACGTTCAAAGCCGCACCCCTTCACAGGCCGCCCGTCGCACTCTCCCGTCAGCTCCGCCCCACGAAGTCCCAGGCTCCCTGCCCGGCCCGGTACACCACGAAGCCCGGCTCCGTGCGGAGGTACTCCGCTCCGCGCGGCGCCCGCACCAGCTCGGGGCGCTCGGCGGGCACATGGATCTCCGCCGTCGCGCCGACCGGCACGCGCACCGAGAGCCGCAGATCACGGCCTATCGCGGACCAGTCCACCGAGGCCGTGCCGCGTACCGTACGGATCGAGGTGCGCGCCCAGGTGACTCCGGTCCGGCCGTCGGGCCGTACCGTGAAGGTCCGGTACCCCGCGTCCCCGGGGCGCAGTCCCGCCACGTTCTCGTACAGCCACTGGACGACCGTGCCCTGGAAGTAGTGGTCGCGCGAGCGCGAGTCGACGGGCCACATCTCCCACATGGTGTCGGCGCCGTTGTCGAACCAGTAGCCCCAGCTCGGGTACGTACGCTGGGTGGCGATGGCGTGCGCCACCTCGGGGCGGCCGTGCGCGCACAGGACGCGCAGCAGCACGCTCGTGCCCAGCGCACCGGTGTTGAGGTGGTCGCCACGGGCGGCGATGTCGGCGACGAGGCTGTCGAGCACCGACGCGCGGGCGCCGCTCGGGACCAGGCCGAAGGCGAGCGGCAGGGCGTTGGAGGTCTGCCGGTAGCCGGGGTCCTTCGCGGTCCGGTAGTGGCCCGACGCGGGGTCCAGGAAGGTGGCGTTGAAGGCGTCCTTCAGTCCGGCCGCGGCCGTACGGTAGCGGTCCGCGACCTCGCCGTGGCCCAGCAGTTCGCCCAGTTCGGCCGTCTGGGTCAGCGCGCGGTGCAGATACGCCGTCGCCGTGAGGCGGGTGTCCTCGGGCGGATTGCCGCCGTACCCCGGCGGCAGATAGTCGCCGAGTGCCGTGATGGCGAGGCCGTCCTCCAGCCGGTCCAACTCCCAGTCCAGATAGGTGATGAGGGTGGACCAGTGCTCGCGCGCCACCCGGTCGTCGCCGTAGATCCGGTACATCTCCCGTATCAGGAACGGATATACGGTCGTCCACTCCGGGGAGGGCCCGAGGTCGCCGTAGCCCCAGCCGCCGCTGGGCACGATCACCGGCAGCTGGCCGTCCGGGTTCTGACTGTCCGCCAGGTCTCCGAGCCACTTCGTCAGGAAGCGGTGGACTCCGAAGGCGTACGCCATGATGGGCGCGCCGAGCTGCGCGTCGCCCGTCCAGCCGTTCTTCTCGTACATGGGGGTGTCGGTCGGTATGCCGTGCAGGTTGTTGAGGAGGGTGCGGCGCATCGCGCGGTCGAGCTGTCCGTAGAAGGGCTCCGAGCAGTCGAACGAGCTGACCTCGGCCACTTTCGTATGGACGACCCGGCCCAGCACATCGGCGGGGCGCGGGCGGCTCGGCAATCCGCTGACCTGGACATAGCGGAAGCCCTTGTACGAGAACGACGGCTCCCAGACCTCGGCGCCCTCGGCCTCTCCCCCGCCGGTCCCGCTGCCGCCGGTCGCACCGCCGACGGTCCGCGCGCCGCCCGCGCAGATGTACTCGTCGCGCTGGAACCGTCCCGGCACATGCCCGGTCTCGGCATGGACGCTGCCGTCCGCCGTGAGTTTCTCGCCGTGGACGAGTTGGACGACGGTCCCGGCCGGGGCCCGTACGGTCAGCCGGGTCCAGCCCGCCGTCGTACGGCCCATGTCGACGACATACACCCCGGGCCGCAGCTCGGTGATCGCGGTGGGGGTGAGGGTCTCGATGATCTCGATGGGGTCGTGCGGCTGCGCGCGCAGTGTGCCCTTGGGCGCGGTCTGGGGGTTCGGGGCGCGCCAGGAGCTGTCGTCGAAACCGGGCATGGTCCAGCCCTTGGGGGCCAGCCGGGCGTCGTATGTCTCGCCCGCGTAGAGCGAGTTGGTGAGTGTGGGGCCTTCGGTGATCCGCCAGTCGGTGTCGGAGACGACGGTGGTGCGGGAGCCGTCGGGGTGCTCGGCCTCCAGCCGGCACAGCAGCCGGGGTTCGCCGTGCCACGGCGGCTGGTGCCAGTTCCACACGTTGGGGGTGGTCATGCCGTAGAAGCCGCGGCCGAGGCTCACCCCGATCGCGTTGTCACCGCGCCGCAGCAGTGAGGTCACGTCATGGACGGCGTACATCACGGTCTCGTCGTAGTCGGTGAAGGCCGGGTCGAGCACCTGGCTGCCGATCCGCTTCCCGTTCAACTCGGCTGTGTAGTAGGCGAGTCCGCTGATGTAGAGCCGGGCGCGGCTGACCGGTCCGGATACGGTGAACTCGCGGCGCAACAGGGGCGCGGGCGCCTCGGGCGTGGCGATCGAGACCCCGGTTCCCCACGGGCCCTGTCCGTAGGGGGCGAGTACGGCCGCCGCGGTCCAGCCGCTGTCGTCGAAGTCGGGCTGTTCCCAGCCCTGTTGGCCGGTTCCGGCGGCGCGCCAGCCGGTGCCGGTGACCAGCTCGTGGCGGGTGCCCCCGGCGGTTTCGACGAGCAGCCGTACGAGCAGCCCGGCCGGGTTGACGGAGGCCGCGCCGCGGTTGGCGGCGAGGGCGGCGAGGACGATCCGGCCGTCGGTGGCGGACCGTACGGCCTCGGTGACGTCGGCCATGTGTCCGGTGCGCCAGCCGTCCACCTGCTCGGGCGCGTGGAGCACCTGCCGGCCGTTGAGATGGAGGGTGAAATCGTCGTCGGCCGTGGCGAGGACGGTCGCCCGCGCGAGGTCCACGCCCCGCGCGCCGGGCGGCAGTTCGAGTCCGCCGCGGAACCACCGGGCGCCCACGGGAGCGCCGCCGGTGGTCGCTCCCTCGGTCCAGATCCAGGACGCGCCGTCGAAGCCGGGTGGTTCCGGCGCCTGGTCGGCGCCTATCCAGTGCGCCTGCCACGGCTCGTCGCCGAGCGCGGTCTCCCACCAGCCGGCCGTGCTCCAGGGTGAGACGCGTCCGTCGCCGTCCCAGACGCGGACCTGCCAGTGGCAGCGGGTACGGGGCGGCAGCCCGGGGCCCGCGTAGGGCACGGCGACGCTGCGGTCGGACGCCACGCGGCCGGTTTCCCAGAGGAGTTGGCGACCGGCCGCGAGAGCGCGCGGATCGGTCGCGGCCCGGATCTGATAGGCGCTCTGGCGGGCGCCCCGGGTGTCCGGCGCGCCGCTCAGCTCCCAGGACAGCAGCGGGGCCGCGACATCGGTACCGAGGAGCCGCTCGGTGTACTCGACCGTGGCGGTGGCGACACGGAGCCCGCTCCGCCGCCCGCCCGTTCCCTGCAAGCCGCCGGACGGCGCGCCCGCGGCGGGGGAGGCGGCGGCGAGCCCCGCGATCCCCACCCCGGCGCTCGCCACGGAGGTGTGCAGAAGACCTCGGCGTGTCCAGCCCATGCCCATCGCGGCTCCCCTTGGATTGAAACGTTTCATGTCCTGCCGGGCATCGTAGGGCCGACCGTGTCCGCGCTACAAGAGGTGTGCGCGGGGCCCCTGGTGCGGACGGGCCACGAAACAGCCCTTCATCACCGCGCACCACTCCGGCACCATCCAGCCCCCAGCCCCCTCTCCCGACCCCGGACTCCCTGGCGGGTCGAGGATTTTTGCGTTGGTCTCCAAAATTTGCGCGGATTCATAGACTTCTTGTAAGCCAACTTCTAACCTTTTCGCGTCCGCAGAGTCCCCACGAGCCGCAAGGACGTATGTCTGTGACACTCCCCACCGGACCCCCACGAGGCCGCCTGCTCCGGCGCGGCATCTCCGCCTCCCTCTCTCTCGCACTCGCCGTGGCCGGGACGGCCGCGGCGGTGGTGCTCTCCACCGCGCCCGCCGCCCAGGCGGCGGCGGTCCCCGCCCCCTCCCCCATCAATGTCCCCGGCCGCGGCGCCACGGTGCCGTTCAAGGAGCAGGAAGCCGAGTACGCCGCCACCAACGGCTCCCTGATCGGCCCCAACCGCCTGTACGGCACGCTGCCCTCGGAAGCCTCGGGCCGGCAGGCCGTGACGCTCGACGCGGTCGGCGAGTATGTGGAGTTCACCCTCACCGCCCCGGCGAACGCGATGTCGTTCCGCTACTCGCTGCCGGACAACGCGGCGGGCACCGGCCGGGACGCGACCATCGATCTGCGGGTCAACGGAACGTCCCTCAAGAGCGTGCCGGTGACCTCCAAGTACGGCTGGTACTACGGCGGTTATCCGTTCAACAACAACCCGGGCGACACGAACCCGCACCACTTCTACGACGAGACCCGCACCATGTTCGGGTCGACGCTGCCGGCCGGTGCGAAGGTCCGGCTCCAGGTCTCCTCGACCGCCGCGTCGCCCACGTTCACCATCGACCTCGCCGACTTCGAGCAGGTGGCCGCGCCGATCGGCAAACCCTCGGGCGCCATCGACGTGGTGAGCGACTTCGGCGCGGACCCGAGCGGCGCCGCCGACTCGACGGCCAAGATCCAGGCGGCGGTCGACGCGGGCCGTACGCAGGGCAGAGAGGTCTACATACCGCAGGGCACCTTCCAGGTGCGCGACCACATCATCGTCGACAAGGTCACCCTGCGCGGCGCGGGCCCCTGGTACAGCGTGCTGACCGGACGTGACCCGTCCGACCGCAGCAAGGCCGTCGGTGTCTACGGCAAGTACGCCAACGCGGGCGGCAGCAGCAATGTCACCCTCAAGGACTTCGCCATCATGGGCGACATCCGTGAGCGCGTGGACAACGACCAGGTCAACGCCATCGGTGGCGCCATGTCCAACTCGGTCGTCGACAACGTCTGGATGCAGCACACCAAGTGCGGCGCCTGGATGGACGGCCCGATGGACAACTTCACCATCAAGAACAGCCGCATCCTCGACCAGACCGCGGACGGCGTCAACTTCCACATGGGCGTGACCAACTCGACGGTCACCAACACCTTTGTGCGCAACACCGGTGACGACGGGCTGGCCATGTGGGCCGAGAACGTCCCGAACGTGAAGAACAAGTTCACGTTCAACACCGTGATCCTGCCGATCCTGGCGAACAACATCGTCACGTACGGCGGCAGGGACATCACCATCTCCGACAACGTCATGTCGGACACCATCACCAACGGCGGCGGGCTGCATATCGCCAACCGCTACCCCGGCGTCAACTCCGGTCAGGGCACGGCGGTCTCCGGCACCACCACCGCCGCGCGCAACACCCTGATCCGGGCCGGGAACAACGACTACAACTGGCGCTTCGGCGTCGGCGCGATCTGGTTCAGCGGTCTCAACGAACCGATCAACGCCACCATCAACATCACCGACAGCGAGGTCCTGGACAGCTCCTACGCCGCCATCCATCTGATCGAGGGCGCGACGAACGGGCTGCACTTCAACAACATCCGGATCGACGGCGCCGGTACGTACGCGCTCCAGATCCAGGCGCCGGGCACCGCCTCCTTCACCAATGTGACCGCCACCCACATCGCGCAGTCCAACCCGATCCACAACTGTGTGGGCAGCGGTTTCCAGATCACGCAGGGCGCCGGGAACTCGGGCTGGTACGCCAACCCGCCCGCGTGCACCGGTACGTGGCCCGACCCGGTGTGGACCAACGGCGGTGTGCCCGGCGGTCCCACCAACCCGCCCACCGACCCGCCGACCGACCCGCCCACCGACCCGCCGACGGACCCGGGCAATCTCGCGCAAGGCCGTCCGGTCACCGAGTCCGGGCACGCCGAGGTGTACGGCGCGGCCAACGCGGTCGACGGCAACCCCAACTCGTACTGGGAGAGCACCAACAACGCCTTCCCCCAGACGATCACCGTCGACCTCGGCGCGTCGAAGGCGGTCAAGCGGGTGGTGCTGAAGCTGCCTCCCGCGTCGGCGTGGTCGACCCGCACCCAGACGCTCAGTGTGTCGGGGAGCACCAACAACTCGGCGTACAGCACGCTGAAGCCGTCGGCGGGCTACACCTTCAACCCGTCGAGCGGTAACACCGCGACGGTCACTCTGGACGGGACCCCGACCCGCTATCTGCGGCTGACGGTCACGGGCAACACCGGCTGGCCGGCCGCGCAGCTCTCCGAACTGGAGGCATACACCAGCTGAGCCGCGCACCACGCACGGAACGCCCGGCCGGGATCTCCCGGCCGGGCGTTCTCACGTAGGGCTCACGTAGGGCTCGCGCACTGCTCACGTACGGCTCGCGTCAGGAGCCACCGCCGAGACCGGCGCCGTCCGGGCCGCCGCCGTCCGGGGTCCCGCCGCCCGGACCACCGCCGTCCGCGGCGTGGATGTCGTACGTGTTCAGCCGCCCGCACATGCCGAACCTGCCCTGGGCCGCCGGGAGCCGGGCGTGCAGACCCGCCTCGGTCAGATGCGTGGCGTCACCGGCGGCCAGCCGGTCGAGCTGGGCCCCGGTCTGCCGGGCCGCCTCGGCCGCGCCCGCCTCCCAGCGCGCCCGCCACTCCGCCACCCGGGGGCGCACGAGCGCGGCGGCCGACCGCTGGAAGTCGAGCAGGGGCCGCCGGTCACCCGCCCCCCACGCCGTGCGCAGCGCCGTGAATCCCTCGATCGCGAGATCGCGCCGGCGGCGAGCGGCGGCGGCCTGCTCGGGCTCCGCCGCGTCCGGGATGCGCACGGCCCGCGCGTAGGTGTCCGGGTCGGTGAGGTACTGGGGCGGCAGTGTCAGTACGGCGTCCCCGGCCTCGGGCAGACCATTGTTCTGCATCAGGACGACGATCCGCAGACCGTCCTCGTTGACGAGCCGGTGGATGGTGCCGGGTGTGAACCACACCAGCGCCCCCGGCGCCAGCGGTGTGGTGTCGAGGCCCGCGGGGCTGAGCGTCTGTACGGCGCCCCGGCCCTCGGTCACCACATACGCCTCGGAGCAGGTGAGATGCAGATGCGGGGTGCCACCGCACACTCCGTCGGCTGACTCCCAGTCGTACACGCTCAGATGGGAGACCGCGACCGCCCCGGGGAGCCCGGAGAACCCGGTCGTCCGGCTCACCACGACTGCCGCTCAAGGTATGTGACGATGTCGTCGCGCTCCCAGCGGCCGTCGGCCACGATCACCCGCCAGCGCCGGGTCAGTGTGTCGCCCGGCTGGAGGACCAGTTCCTCGTAGAAGGCCCAGGAGGCGGCGACCGCCGCGAACGGATCGCTGCGTACGAACCAGTGCGAGGGATGCTGTCCGCCGGCCCCGGTGTGGTCGTTCTCCGGCGCGTGCGCGAAGACGAGAGTGGCCTGTCCGTCGATGCCGTCGAACTCACCGCTGTACGCAACCCATGGGGCCTGGGTCCCCATCAGCTCCTCCCCCTCCAGCCCGGGGCCGAGCAGCCGCCCGCCCCGGAAGGCCCGCGGTCCGCGCCAGAAGAGACCGGTGTAGCCGGCCAGTTCGCGCCCCTCGGTGGTGGGGCTGCCGAGGCGCAGCGGCTCGTCGCGCCGGTTGGTGATGGCGCCGGACCAGGTCAGCGTCCACGCGCCGGCCTCGGTGTCGACGTCATGGATCTCGATACGGCGTGACTCGTCGGCCCACGCGTCGCCGTCGTGGTTGCGCCACACCAGCCGCTCGGCGATGACGGCGCGCTCCGCGTCGGCGGACACCTCGTCGAAGCCCTCGTGGCTCATCGAGCCGACGCGCTCCGGCAGCGCGAGGTAACCCTCGCCGTGTACGTACGAGTTGCCGCCCCACAGGTTCTGTCCCGACAGATGGGAGGCGGTGAGCTGAAGTCCCTTGTGCCAGCGGTGGTCGTTGGGGCGGTAGTCCGTGACCACACCGCCCGACAGCGTGCGCAGCGGATGCAGATACGGCTTGGCGGCCTCCCACGCCGCCTCGGGCCGGTAGACATAGCTGAGCAGGGCGACGCCGCCGGACCGCAGCTCGATCCGGTCATCGTGGGTGTGGGACAGCCGCAGTCCTGGGCCGGTGCGGGCCGCCGCCGTGTCCGGGGCGTCCCACGTGTCCGTCGTGGGTGAAGTGGTCATACGGGGATCTCCGTCGCGGGGAGAGGGCGCGGCGGTGCCCAGCCGGGGACGCCGCCGTGCAGGGCCGTGTGGAAGGGGTCGCCGGGGACGATCTCGCCGGCCCTGACGGTCGTGTCGGTGAACGCCGACTTGTAGAGCGCGGTGATCAGTTCGAGGCTGGTACGGCCGTCGGCCCCGCTGGCGCGCGGCCGGCGTCCGGCCCGCAGATCGGCGACGAGTGAACGGAGCTGCGCCAGATGCGAGCTGGGCACGTCCTCGCCCGGATCGCGCCAGCGTGCCAGTTCCGCGGCGTCCACCTCGGGGGCCGGGGTGATCCGCCAGTCGTCGTTGGCGTACCCGTACAGATGCGTCAGTTCGACGGTGGCGCGCTCGCAGTCGATGCGGATACGGCTGACCTCGTCGGGGCTGAGCACGCTGTTGACGACGGTGGCCAGCGCCCCGTTCCCGAAGCGTACGAGCGCCGTGGAGACGTCCTCGGTCTCGACGTCGTGCACCAGGCGGCCCGCCATGGCGCGTACCTCGGTCCAGGGCCCGAGCAGTTCGAGCAGCAGATCCATCTGATGGATGCCATGGCCCATCGCGGGGCCGCCGCCCTCGCCGGCCCAGTTGCCGCGCCACGGCACGGCGTAGTAGGCGGTGTCGCGGTACCAGGTGGTCTGGCAGTGGGCGACCAGCGGACGGCCCATCGCGCGGTCGGCGATCAGGGAGCGCACATGGCGGGCGCCGGAGCCGAACCGGTGCTGGAAGACGATCGAGGCGTACGGTCCGCCGCCGCCCGAGCCGTCCTCGGCCGCCTCGATGGCGTCGAACTCGGCGAGCGAGGGGCACGGCGGCTTCTCGCACCACACCCAGGCGCCGGAGCGCAGCGCGGCCACGGTCTGCTCGCGGTGGAAGACGGGGGGCGTGCAGATCGTGACCAGGTCGGGGCGCTGCTCGTCGAGCATGCGGTCGAGATCGGTGTACGGACGCGGGACGCCGGGGCCGCCGTCTTCGGCGCAGAACGCCCGTACGGCCTCCTCGTCGATGTCGAAGGCGGCGACGACCTCGATCTCGTCGCGGAGAGCGCGAAGGGCCGGGAGATGCGCGCCTCGGGCTATCCCTCCCGTGCCGATGACGGCGGCGCGAATCCGCCGGTCCGTCAGGTCGCGTGCCGGCTCGTGTACCAGGTCGCGCGGAGACGTCGCGAACACCCCCTATTCGCACGCCGGATCCTGTGCGTCACCGGATCCTTCGCGCGCTCTTCGCACACTCGGACGCTCGGACAGCAAGCGCTTTCCACGAGAAACGTAGGATGGCCGTACAACGATGTCAACGGGTGCGGCCCGCCCCGGCGGGGCGGGCCGACGGGGCGGGCCGACGGGGCGGGCATTCCAGCGGGGCGGGCCTCTTCGGACGTACCCGCCTAGGCCGACCGCCTGGCGAGCACCGCCCGGATCGCCTTGCCGCCGCCCGCGCGCGGCCGTACGGTCACTCGCTCCGCCAGTCGCTGGACCATCGGCCAGCCGAACCCGCCGCTCCGGCCGGTGAGGTCGGGCGTGCGGTCCAGTGGCGGGGCGGGGTTCGGATCGTTCACCACGATCTGGAGGCTGCCGCGGTCCGCGCGCAGTTGCAAAGAGGTCACCTCCCCCGCGTGACGCAGAGCGTTGGTGACCAGTTCGGAGACCACCAGCACCAGATTCTGGGAGGTGTGCGGGGACGGCGCCGGGCTCAGACCGGCGATGAACCCATATGTCACGTCCCTCGCCTCAGCCGCCACTTCTGGCTGACAGGACCACTCGATATGGTCGAGGGGCTGGTCGTCGTGCGTCAGCGGGTGGTACATCGGGCTCACCCCGTCGGTTGGGCTTGTCTCGCGGCCATCTCCTCACGTCGTTTACCCCAGCAATCGACAGCGAAGAGCCCGAGAGCGCCTTTCTTCGTACGGGGGCCGTCAGGCCCTCGGCCCGAGGGCCGTCACCCCGCCGGGCCGGTCACCGCGAGGGCGTCCTCGACCGTTTCGTACACGGGCAGTGCCTGCTCCAGCCCGATGACGTCGAACAACCGCCGCACGAAAGCGGAGGGCTGGGCCAGCCGCAGCCGCGCGCCCAGCTCACCACGGGCCCGGAGCAGCACGTTCACCGTGGTGGAGTCGGCGAAGTCGACGCCGGACAAGTCCACGACGACGGGCCCCGTCACCGTCCGGCCCGCCTCCCCCACCGCGGGGGCGAGTGGGGCGATGCTCTCCAGGTCGAGATCACCACGGAGGGCGAGAACGATGGCGTCGCCGACCTGTCTCGCGGTCATTCGCATGGTCTGACCTGCACTGTGCGGAGGTTGCACGGGGATCCTTCGGGTGCCTGACGGAGGGGCGGGAGAGCGCCTCACGAGAGACACGATAGAAGCGATAGTTGCCATTTGACAACATTCCCTCCTGCGCAACAATCTGTTCACTGTTTCCGCACAACACCCGTGCACGACGCTCAGTGTGTCCCAGCCAGGAAGTGGGCCTGAATGAAGCTACGCGCTGTCCGCCACGTGGCTCCGTCCGGAATCGGCGGGTGCGCCGTCCACGGCTCCCAGACGCTCGTTCGCCGCCGCGCGGAACGCCGCCAGGCCCGCCGTGAGCGTCATGATGTCCGAGGGATCCATCTGCTCCAGTACGAGTCCGACCTCACGGGTACGGAAGGCGCGGTACTCGTCCAGCACCTGGTGACCCCGACGGCTCAGCCTCAGCTCGACCTCACGCCGGCTCGTCGGGCTGGGCGAACGGACCACAAGACCCATGGCCTCCATCCGGTCACAGAGCCTGCTCAACGAGGAAGGACGCGAGCCGAGGACCTCTCCCAGCGTGCGCAGATTCGCGCCCTCGCGCTTTTCGATGACGAGAAGGGCCCGTAGCTGGGAAGGCGAGACCGGTCCGGAAGGCGCGGCCTCCTGACCACGCCCCCACAGCACCTCAAGCAGCTCCGAGGCGGCGCAGGCGGCCTCGGCAACCTGTTCGCTCGGGTACGGCTGACCGGTGAAACGGGACATCGATCCACCCTTTCATCCGCGATGGGCCTTTGTCAGCCCGGACGGATCCGCCCCTGGAAGAAGAAGGCCTGAACGACAGTGACTCTACTCGCGGATGTGGAAAGAGCGGTCCGCTCAGCGGCGCCGCATGCCCTGGTGGACGCGCTCCGTGGCGCGCTCGCCACGGCGTACGGCGCGGCATCCGTACAGCTCTATCTCGCGGACTACGGACTCACGGTGCTCCAGCGGGTCGACGCGGTCACCGGCCGCGCCGAGCAGCGGCCGGCGGCACCGACGCTGTCACTGCACAACTCGCCGGAGGGCCGGGCCTTCGGCAGCCAGGAGCCGCGCGAGCAGCAGGTGCGGCACGGGGACGCGGTGGACCACCATCTTCCGGTCACCGTCCGTGGCGAGCGGCTCGGCATTCTCACGGTCCGGCTGCCGGGCGAACGCTCCACCCCGGACACCGTGGAGGATCTGACGCAGCTGGCCGAGCTGCTCGGCCACGAGCTCCTGGTGGCCGAGCGGGACACCGATCTCTACCAGCGGGCGCGCCGGACGGCCCGGCTGACGCTGGCGGCCGAGATGCAGTGGGAGCTGCTCCCGGCGCGGGCCTGTACCGCGCGGGAGTACGCCATCGGCGCGCAGTTGGAGCCCGCCTACGCCATCCACGGCGACAACTTCGACTGGGCGGCGGACGCCGACGAGCTGACGCTCGCGGTGACCAATGGAATGGGCGAGGGGATCCAGGCGTCCCTGCTCACCAATCTCGCCGTCAACGCCCTGCGCAATGCCCGCCGGGCCGGGATCGGAATCGCGGACCAGGCGTCGCTGGCGGACCAGGCGCTGTACGAGCAGCACCGGGGCGCGTCGTACGTCTCCACGCTGCTGCTCCGGTTCGAGCTCGCCACGGGACGGGTCGAGGCGGTGGACGCCGGTTCGCCGCAGCTGTGGCGGCAGCGGGACAAGACCGTGGAGCGCATCCCGCTCGACGCGCAGCTGCCGCTCGGCATGTTCGAGGAGTCGGACTATGTGGCGCAGGCGTTCCAGGTGATGCCGGGTGACCGGCTGCTGTTCGTCAGTGACGGGGTGTACGCGGCGGTCTCGCCTCGGGGAGAGGTCTACGGGGAACGGGCACTGGCGCGGGCGATGAGCGCGACGAGTCTGCTGCCCGCGGCGATGGTGCCGCGCGCGGTGCTCCGCGAGCTGGCCGCCTACCGCGAGGCCGAGTCGACGGACGACGCGCTGGTGCTCTGCCTGGACTGGTTCGGCAGGGCGGAGGAGTGCGGGGCGGAGGGGTAGGGGACGGGTCTCACGGGTCAGGTCGACACCCGGCGGCGCTCCAGGTCGAAGGCGGCCTGGACGCGCTTGCCGACCGGGACCCGTTCGGCGCTGAGACGGTCGGCCAGTGCGTGGACGATCTCCAGACCGTGTCCGCCCAGCCGGCCGGGGTCCCGCTCGTAGCGGTGCGGGAGGGTCGTGCTGCTGTCGTACACCGTGACGAGCACCTGCTGGTCCGTGCCCTCCAGCTCCAGCAGATACGGTCCATGGCTGTGCCGCTCGGCGTTGGTGACCAGTTCGCTGACGACGAGCAGCAGATCCCCTGTCGTGCGCTCACCGAGCGCGGCGAACCACTCCGCCTCCAGCTGCTGCAGAAAGCGGACGGCGAGCATCCTGGCCGCGGCGATACAGCCGGGCTCTCCGCTGAATTCGGCCGCCTTGCGCAGTGGCCGCACGGCGTCCGTGAATGCGGCACCGTCGATGGACCGTTCGTTCATAGCTCTTCCCCGCACACCTGTGAGGGCGATCGGGGCCCCCTTCTGGATGCCCTTATGCCCCCAGACGCCGTCGGTATGCTCACCGGTTTCGTGAAGGGGGTCACGTACGTCCCGGGAGGCGCACCACGCTCACGAAGAACTCGTCGATCTGCCGGACCGCCGCGATGAACTGATCCAGGTCGACCGGCTTGGTCACATACGCGTTGGCGTGCAGTTTGTAGCTGCGGAGGATGTCCTCCTCGGCGGACGAGGTGGTCAGTACGACGACGGGGATGTGCGCGAGGTCGGGATCCGTCTTGATCCGCTCCAGCACCTGGCGTCCGTCGTACTTCGGCAGATTGAGGTCGAGCAGGACGAGATCCGGCCGTGGCGCGTTCTCGTGAGCGCCGCGCCGGTACAGGAAGTCGAGGGCCTCCTCCCCGTCGCGCGCCACATGGAGGGTGTTGCGGATCTTGTTGTCCTCGAACGCCTCACGGGTCATCAGCTCGTCGCCCTCGTCGTCCTCCACGAGGAGGACCTCGATCGGCTGTACGGAGGGGTTCGGTCCGGTCGTGGTGTTCATGAGGTGACTCCCGGTGGGGTGGTCGCTGGTACGTTGCCGTCACCGGCCCGCTCGCCCGCGGACAGCTCGGGGTTCTGTGTCCCTGTCTGTTCTTCTTCCTGCCTCTGCTCCTCCGGCTTCCCTGTCGCCGTTGTCACCGTCGCCGTTGTCACCGGTTCCCCGGATTCGCCGGCCTCTTCGATGACGGGCAGTGTGAAGGGGATACACGTGCCCCCCTCCGGTCCCGGCTCCAGCCGGATCCGGCCGCCGTGGAACTCGACGATCTTGCGCGAGAGCGCGAGACCGATGCCGGTTCCCTCGTACTCGTTCCTGGCGTGGAGCCGCTGGAAGATGACGAAGACCTTCTCGGCGAACTCGGGCGCGACCCCGATGCCGTTGTCCGAGACGGTCAGCTGCCACATGTCGCCGTCGCGCGTGCATCCGATGGTGATCCGGCAGGGTACGTCGGGCCTGCGGAACTTGATCGCGTTGCCCACCAGGTTCTGCCAGAGCATGGTGAGGGTGGTCGGATCGCCGGTCACCTCGGGCAGCGGGTCGTCCCGTACGACCGTGACGTCCTGCTCCTCGATCACCAGGGCCAGATTGGCCAGCGCGCGGTCCAGGGACGCGTCGAGCTCGACGGTCCGCCACGTGTCGTGGACCCGTCCGACCCGGGAGAAGGTGAGCAGATCGTTGATCAGCACCTGCATGCGCTTGGCACCGTCGACCGCGAAGTCGATGTACTGCTTGCCGCGGCCGTCCAGCTGATCGCCGTAACGCTTCTCCAGCAGCTGACAGAACGAGGCGACCTTCCGCAGCGGTTCCTGGAGGTCGTGCGAGGCGACATACGCGAACTGCTCCAGCTCGGAGTTCGAGCGGCGCAGTTCCTCGGCCTGTTCGGCGAGCAGGGCCTCACGCGAGCGCGTCGCGGCGATCTCGTCGGCGAGGCGCGCTCGCATGTCCTCGACGGCGGCGCCCACGGCTCGGAGATCGGAAGGGCCTCCGACCTGGATGCGCCGGTCGAACGCCCCGGCGCGTACGCCGTCGGACGCGGTCCGCAGGGCGTTCAGCGGCCGGCCCACCATGTGGTGCAGTACGAGGGCGAGGCCCACCACCGCCAGGACGAAGAAGGCCAGGATCACGACGAACACGGCGTCGCGCAGCGAGCGGGCGGCGTTGAGCTCCGCCCGCGCCTGGTCCCTGGCCGTGTCGAGATGGCTCTGCTGCAGGGCGAAGAGAGCACGCAGTTCGTCGAACCGCGCCTTGCTCCGCGTCACCCGGTCCGCGGAGGCCGCCTCGGCGCCCCGTGTCCGTACGGACGCGATGAGCGGTTCCGCCTCCTCGCGCCGCCACCGTTCCGCGGCGTGGGTGATGCGGGCGAGGTCCGCGTTCAGCCGGGGGTCGGACGCCAGGATGGAGTCGATCCGCCCGGTGAACGTCCGCTCGTCCCGGCGGCCCTGCTCGTACGGCGTGAGGAAGGAAGGATCGGCGGTCAGCGCGAAGCCGCGCACGCCGGTCTCCTGGTCCAGCAGGGATTTCTGGAGCTGGAACGCGCTGGTACGGGCGGGCTGGATATGGTCGACGATCTCGTTGGTGCGGTCGTTCGTCCTCGACAGCAGCAGACCGCCGACGACGGTGCAGCCGCACACCACCAGCACCAGGGCCGCCAGAATCAGCCGCATCCAGCCCTGCACCGACAGCCGGGCGCTCACATCGCGCGGTTCCGGGGGCCGGCGGGGGGCCGTGCTCACCATGTCGTCCTCGCTCTCCCTGTTTCGCCCCAGCCCAGGTGGAGGACGGCGACATCGTCCGCGAGTCCGCCGTACGGGGCAGCGCCCTCGGCGGCCTCCTCGATCAGTGTGTCGACGAAGGCGTTCGCCGGCAGCGCGCTGTGCCGTCCGGCCAGCTCGAACAGACCGTCTTCCCCGAGCCGGGTCGAAGGCCCCGTACGTCCTTCGAACAGGCCGTCGGTGAAGACCACCACCTGGCCGCCGGGCGGCAGCGGAAGCACGGTCTCGGTCCAGCTTCCCGTGCCCGGCAGCAGTCCGAGGGCCATACCGACGGGCGGCTCCTCCCAGCGGACCTCGCCGCGATCCCGGACGAGCAGACCCGGGTGGCCCGCGCGTACGACCCGTACCTCCCGGCCGCCGGGCGGGAACACCAGCGAGCTGACGGTGGTGAAGAGATGGTGGTCGGACCGTTCGGCGACGAGGATCTCCTCCAGGAGCGGGACCAGGTCCTGCGGCTCGGTCCCGCACAGTACGGCCGTACGCCAGGCGACCCGCAGACAGACCCCGAGGGCCGCTTCCGCGGCGCCGTGCCCCGATACGTCCCCTATCACCGCGTGCACCGTGCCGTCCGCGGTCTGGACGACATCGTAGAAGTCACCGCTCAGCAGACCGTGGGCGCGTCCGGGCTCGTACCGGGCGATCACCTCGAAATCGTCTCCGCGCAGCAGCGGAACGGGCAGCAGTCCGCGTTCGAGCCGGGCGTTCTCCTTGGCCATCAGCTCGTTCGCGCGCAGCGCGGCGGTCGCCTGTTCGACCTGCTTGCGCTGGAGGGCGTAGCGGACAGCCCTGCCCAGCGCCTCCGGGTCGATCCGCCCCTTGACGAGATAGTCCTGCGCGCCGGTCGCCACGGCCGCGAGCCCGGCTTCGCCCTCCGCCATGCCGGTGAGGACCACGATGGCGGCGTCCGGGGCCGCGCGGAGGATACGGGTGACGGCATCGACGCCGTGCACGTCGGGCAGATGGAGATCGAGCAGGACGCAGACGGGGGTGGTGCGGCCGGCGAGGAAGCGCTGCCCCTCGGCCAGCGACTGGCACCAGGTGAAAGAGGAGTCGAGATCGCTGTCGGTGAGCATCTCCTCGACGAGCAGCGCGTCGCCCGCGTCGTCCTCCACGAGCAGGATCTCCGCGTCGACGGACCAGAGGGAGTCGCGTGCGACCGCGGCGCTCTGCGACACGTCGGGGGGCGGCGCGGGCGTGGTGACGATCCCGCCGGTACGACGGCCCCGCGCGGGACGCGCGGTCCGCGACGAGAGGCCCACGGGCAACTCGGCCATACTCCACCCCCTCACCCGGCGGCGCCGTTCGACCAGCGCCGTTCCGGCGGGAAGCATATGCGACAACCTGAGCGCCGATCCGCGCGGCACCTCCGCGGCGGTGCGCTGCTCCGTGGACAAATGCCAGGTCAGGACAGGTTCGCTCGCGGATGGATCGATCCCGCCTGGAGGGGATTGCGCCTCGCGCCGCGGGGGAGGACCGTTGCGTAGGACCACGGTGCTGGGCCGCAGTGCCGAGAATCACCTCGCCAGGACGCCCGGTATGCCCCTATGACCCCTTCTTCTCCCGATCCGCTGACCATCATCGTCACCACCCCCCGCTCCGACACGGTCGAGGTCAGGCTCGACGGCGAGATGGACGACGAGACCTCGTACGAAGTGGTGGACACCGTACGGCAGTTGCTGCGCGTCCACCGGGGCGTGAGCCGGCTGGAGCTGCACTGCGGTCCCGCCATGACGGGCGACTCCACGGGTCTGGCCGCGCTGCTGATCATCAGACGTCTCGCGGAGGCCGATGACGTCCGCCTCATCCTGACCGGACGTCATCCCCTGACCGGCGAGGGCGGGCCCGGCTGACCGGCCGGATCAGGGAGGCCCGGCCAGGACGGACCGGGCCTTCGCGGCGCGTACGGCGGCGGTGAGGGCGTCGATGTCGTACGCGCCCTGATGGCGTCGTCCGTTGACGAAGAACGTGGGAGTGCCCGACACACCGCTCGTGTCGGCGCTCTCGACATCCTCGGCGACCCGCGCGGACCCCTTGTGCGACCGCAGATCGCGGTGGAACCGGTCCCTGTCCAGCCCGATCTCCTCCGCGTAGCCGAGCAGATCGGCGGGGCGCAGGGCGTCCTGGCGGCCGAGCAGCAGATCGTGCATCTCCCAGAAGGCGCCCTGTTCCGCCGCGGCCGCGGCGGCCTCCGCGGCGAGCTGGGCGTTCGGGTGGACGTCGTTGAGCGGGAGATGACGCCAGACGTACCGGACGTCCCCGAAATCGGCGAGCAGCTCGCGGATCACCGGCTCGGCCTGCCCGCAGTACGGGCATTCGAAGTCGCCGTACTCGACCACGGTCACGGGTGCCTCGCGTGGTCCGCGCACATGGTCGCGGTCCGGGTCCACCGGTTCGGAGAGATCGACGATCTCCTCGGCGCTGCCCAGCAGGGCCTGGATCCGCCGCTGCCGGGGCAGCGCTCCGATGACGCGTGTGACGAGCCAGGTGGTGGCGAACGAGCAGATCACCGCGGCGAGAATGCCGATCTTGGCCTGCTCCAGCTGTTCGCTGTCGAAGGCGAGGGTGGCGATCAGCAGCGAGACCGTGAAGCCGACACCGGCGAGGGTGCCGCCGGCCGCGATGGCGCCCCAGCCGACCGGGGGGCGCAGCCGCCCGTGGCTCAGCCGGGTCGTCAGCAGCGAGGAGCCGAGGATGCCGAGGGGCTTGCCCAGTACGTAGCCGCACAGGATGCCGAGGGTGATCGGCGACTCGAAGGCCCGCGCCAGCTGGGTTCCGCTGATGGTGATACCGGCGTTGGCGAGCGCGAACACGGGCACGATCACATAGCTCGTCCAGGGGTGGTACATCCGCTGGAGCCGCTCGTTCGGTGAGATCGCCGAG
The DNA here is from genome assembly GCF_004151105.1 of Streptomyces sp. L-9-10. Lineage (GTDB taxonomy): Bacteria > Actinomycetota > Actinomycetes > Streptomycetales > Streptomycetaceae > Streptomyces. Next base: position 159,458 of record NZ_PHRF01000041.1, on the reverse strand, counting down.
GCGATCCCGAGCCGCGCCGTGCGTTCCAGCTCCGGTGTCGGCTGTTCTCGGAAGAGCCGGAACAGTCCGCTCGCCCGCTCCAGATCGCTGCGCGAGGCGGGGTAAGCGAAGGTCACCAGGCCCATCGCGAGACCGGTGACGACCGGGTCGACCCCGGACTCCAGCATCGCCACCCAGATGGCCACCGCCAGCACGCCGTACACCATGCCCCGGCGCACTCCCCAGGTCCGCAGCAGCAGGACGAGACCGAAGATCAGCACGGCCACGATCAGCGCGACCACATGGACGCGCCCGCTGTAGGCGACGGCGATCACGGCGAGCGCCACGAAGTCGTCCACGACGGCGACGGTCAGGATGAAGACCCGCAGCCCGCGCGGCAGCCGCCTGCCGAAGACGGCGAGCATGCCCAGCGCGAACGCCGTGTCCGTGGACATGGCGGCGCCCCAGCCGTGCACCGAGGCGTGTCCGGCGTTGAAGGCGAGAAAGACGGCGACCGGTACGAGCATGCCGCTGACGCCGGCGAGCACCGGGAGCGTGACCCGTTTCCGTTCGCGCAGTTCCCCCATGTCGAACTCACGGCGGGCCTCCAGGCCGACGACGAAGAAGAACAGCGTCATGAGTCCGCTGTTCACCCACTCGCGCAGCCCCAGCGAGATCCCGGCGGAGCCGATATGGACCGAGAGCACCGTCCGCCAGAACTCCTCGTACGTACCCGGGCCCGCGTTGGCCCAGACGAGCGCCGCGAGGGCCGCGGCGAGCAGGACGGCCGCGCTGCCCGTCTCCGTACGCAGGAAGTCACGCAACGGGGTGCGCATCTCGTCGCCGCGCTCGGTCCGGCCGGAGAGATTCGGGAGCGCAGGGTCCACAGTCACCTCGCCATTCTCCTGCGGCCCCGGCGCGACGGCCCGCCGGGGAAACCGGGGCCCGGGGTTGCGGCACGCCTCTTCCCGCGCGCGCCCGTCGCCGACACGTGCCGCGTCTCCGTAGGAGAGGGAATTACGGGAGAAAACGGGACGGAGGGGGACGATCGTAGGGTCTCCCCCGCCCCCGTGGCGGATCCATGCGGGCGGCAACCGCCCGGCCTCGTTCGAAAGGACCTCCCGTGCTCCCACTGGACGGCATCACCGTGATCTCTGTCGAGCAGGCGGTCGCCGGCCCGTTCGCCACCCGTCAGCTCGCCGACCTGGGCGCCCGGGTCATCAAGGTGGAGCGGCCGGGAACCGGCGACTTCGCCCGTGGCTACGACGAGACGGTCCGGGGCATGTCCAGCCACTTCGTGTGGCTCAACCGCGGCAAGGAATCGATCGCCCTCGATCTGAAGCGGCCCGAGGACGCCTCGGTGCTCCGGCGGCTCATCGGCCGGGCCGACGTGTTCGTACAGAACCTCGCCCCGGGCGCGGCGGGCCGTCTGGGCCTGGACGCCACGACACTCGCCGGCGCCCACCCCCGGCTCGTCGTGTGCGCCATCTCCGGCTACGGAACCGGCGGCCCCTACACGGACCGGAAGGCGTACGACCTGCTGGTGCAGTGCGAGTCCGGGGCGATGTCACTGACGGGCACGGCGGAGGTGCCGGCGAAGATCGGTATCCCGGTCGCCGACATCGCCGCCGCGATGTACGCGTACAGCGGCATCCTCACGGCGCTCTACGAACGCGAACGCACCGGCCGGGGAAGCGCCCTCGAGGTGTCGATGCTGGAGGCGCTCGGCGAGTGGATGGGGTACCCCGGCTACTTCACCCGCTACGGCGGCGCGCAGCCGCCGCGTTCGGGCGCCGAGCACGCCGCCATCGCACCCTACGGTCCGTACGCGACGCGCGAGGGGGTACGCGTCTTCCTCGGCGTCCAGAACGAGCGCGAGTGGGAGGACTTCTGCGCGCGGGTCCTGGACGCGCCCCGCCTCGCCGGCGACCCCCGGTTCGCGAGCAACTCCCTGCGGGTGGAGAACCGCGACGCGCTGCGCACCCGGATCGAGGAGCGCTTCGCCGCTCTGAGCGCCGACGAGGCCGAGCGGCGTCTCGAATCGGCCCGCATCGCCCATGCCCGGCTGCGCGACGTGGCGGAGTTCGCGGAGCACCCGCAGCTCGGCGCCCGTAACCGCTGGCGCGTCGTGGACTCGCCCGTGGGCCCGCTCGACGCACTCCTGCCGCCCGTCACCGTCGCGGGCCGGGAGCCCAGGATGGGTCGCGTACCGGCCCTGGACGAGGACCGCAGGCGCATCCTGGCCGAACTCGACTCGACGGCGACGCGCCACGGTGTCGCTCGGAGCGTCTCCGAGGGCGTCACCCAGGGTGCCTGACACGACAGATCCCTTTCAACTCCCTTGAAATGTTTGCGAAATACTTTTCCCTGTGCGGTGGATGCGGGATTCAAAAAGCGTCTTGAACCCGCTGGACGACTATGGTTCCGTCTTTTACGACTGGCCGACCAGTCATCCAAGAAACCGAAGTTGGGAGAGGTCATGTCTGTGACGTCACTTTCCGAACGGCTTTCCGGAAACGGCTTGCAGCAGCACTTGCACACCGAGACGACCGCCGTCGAAGAGGCCTGTGTTCCGCGCTACGAGACCTGTACCTGGGACTCGCAGTGCTGCCACGGCCTGATCTGCGAATGGTTCCACTGCTACCTGCAGGGCTGATGCCCGGCCAGGGGTGATGCCCGGCCGCGGCTGATGCCCGGCCGCGGGTGAGCGGTGCCTCCGCCGGGCCGGCGCGCGCCGAGAGGTGTCGCCTACGGCCCCGGCGGGGGCGGCAGGGCGCGTTCCCTCCATTCCTTCGACCGGCGAACCGGGGGCGACTGAAATCATGTGGAAACTCTGGAAATCCGCTCGGACGGCACGGGAATTCCTGGAGTCGTCCCGGCGCGAGGGCGGCACCTACACGCTCGACTGGCCTCCTGTGCGGGGCCGGGCGAGGAATTCATCGCGAGGAGCGGCGCGCGCCGTGGCCCGGCTTCGGGTGGCCGAGCGGCTTTCCGTCGGATTCCTCGACCCGGTGGAGGACGCGCTGTTCATCACGGCGGGTCTGCGCGGGCTCGGTTACCGGGCCTCGTTCCATCTGGGCAGGGAGACGGCGCCGTTGGTGGCCCCCGGCGGGTTCTACGCGTGGGCGCAGTGCGGCGGCGCGGTCCTGACGACCTCGCTGCCGGTACGGGAGGAGTACACCGAGGTGCTCCGCACCGCCGAGGGGGAGACGGCATGTTGAACACAGCGGCGGTGACCGACGGCGACGGGTTCCTGCTGAGCCGGGACGAGCCCGGCGGGCCCGCTGTCTACTACCGCGTCGGCCACGGCGGTCTGGAGTGGGGCCATGACCCGGCGGACTTCCTGACCGGCCGGGACCGGCCCGTACCCGAGCCGGGCACCCTGCTGGCGCTGGTGCACGGCCTGGCCCCGCCGCCGGACGCCACCCCGCTGCCGGGGGTACGCCGGCTGGCGCTGGGTACGCGGGTACGTGTCGAGGCCGGGGGCGTCACCGTCAGCCGGCGACGGCCCGTACTGCCCGCGGGGACCACGGATCTCACCTGGGCGGTCGCCGAGGTGCTGCGCGGGCTGCCCGAGGGGTACGGGATCGCCTACAGCGGCGGACTGTCGTCGGCCTTTCTCGCGGTGGCCGCTCTCTCGGCGGGGCACCGCCCGCGGCTGCTGCACGCGGACCTCGGTCTGCCGGGGCGACACCATGTTCCGCCGCCCGTAGGCGACTTGACGGTACGTCATATTCCTGTCGATGTGTTCGAGCTGCTGGATCACCACAGCGTCCCCACCGGGGGGCTGATGCCTCCGCTGCCGGACCTGGAGTTCCCGCGCCGGCTCACCGCCCGGCTGGCCGGCGCCGCCGCCGGCGGCCCTCTCGTCGCGGGCACGCTCCTGGAGGACCTGGTCTCGGCCAAGCTGCCGGAGGCCGGCAGGGGACCCCGCGACTGGCGCCTGCTGACCTGCGAACCCTTCCATCTCGTCGGCACGCTGCCGTCGTTGACCGAGGCGGCCGCCCTGCTGGAGCAGGGCGTCGTCCACAGCGCGGCCGACGGCGCGGGCGGCGGGGCAGGGGGCGAAGCGGGGACCGGTGCGGGGGCGGGCGCGGGGGCGGGGCTCGGCACCCAGGACGCCCAGCCCGTCGACGGGCCGCCGCCTCCGCCCCCACTGGGCCGACGGGATCTGCCCGGTATGACGCCCAAGGGGCGGGTGGCGCTCCAGACCGCCCAGCAGGCGTCGTTGTCGGTGTGGAAGGACCATCTCGACTTCCTGGGCACGCTGTTGGGACGTGCCGACGCGGGGATGACCGAGCGCGTACCCGGCGACCACGAGGGGCTCGTACTCCCCGCACTCGACCCGGGCGTCCTCGGGGCGGTGGAGACACTGCCGGCGGACCGCCTCGGCCGTATCGCCGGCGGCGTCTTCCGCAACCACCAGCCGCTCGTCCGGGCCGTGGCCGGGCACCGGGTGCGCGGACTGCGCCGCGCCTCCTCCTCCTTCGATCTTCGCCTCGCCGCCGCTGCCTATCTGCACCGCGAGAGCGACAAGATCATCGCCGAGCTGGAGCGCGAGTGCGCGCTGGCGGACCTCGGGCTGATCGATGTGGCGGTCGTGACCGGGCTGCTCCGCGAGGGGCCCGGCCGGGCCGATCACGCGCTGCCTCTGCTGAGGCTGCTGTGGATCGACCGATGGCTGCTGAATTCGACCCATGGCTGAAGGGCCATGCCCGAAGAGCCACGACTGAAGGGCTGACGACCATGGCCACGACACCCCCTCCCGCGCCCTCCGTTCCCCCGTCCCTCTCCATCGCCCTCGCGCCGGGCGTCCGGCTGACCTGGCTGCCGTTCGGCGGCGCCGTGCTCATCGACGAGCGCACCCTCGCACTCGCCGAATGCGCAGAACACGACGCCGGGCTCCTCCAACGCCTGCTGGCGAAGGGCCGGTTCGACGCGGGCGACACGGACACGCCGCGCCTGGCGCGCCGTCTCCTGGAGAGCCAGTGGCTGGTCGTCACCGACGACACGGCCGCATGACCGTGCGACCGAACGACGATGTGAAGTGAGGTTCCATGCCCTCCCGACTTCCGCAGGCCGCTCTCGCCGCGCAGGCCGCTCTCGCCGCGCTGGCCGGGCCGCTGCTGGCCGGCGGCGCCGCGAAGGTCCTCACGCCCGCCGACCGGCTGGCCTGGCCCTACCGCTCCGCCGCGCTGCGCGCCCCGCACGGACCGCGTCTGGCCGGTGGCGCCGAACTGGGCGCGGCAGCCGCCCTGGTGCTGCTGCCGGGCCGGGCGGCGCCCGCCACCGCGCTGGTGACGTACGGCGCGCTGACCGCCGTGGCCCAGTCGCTGCGCGGGCAGCGCTGCGCCTGTTTCGGCGCGGCCCGGCTGGCCGCGGTCGGCCGGTCGCACGTCGGCGCCAACGCGCTCGCCGCCACGGCCGCGGCGGTCCTGATGACCGCGGACCTCCCCGCGCGGCCCCGGCTGCGCGCTGTCGCCGCCGTGGCCGCGGCGGCCGTGACCGCCACCGCCGTACTCGTCACCGACCGGCGCCGGGCCGCGGCCGAGGCGGGCGCGGAGCGGGCGGTGGAACACTCCACCGAGCCGGTCGGCGGCGTACAGCTGTACGTCTCGGACAACTGTCCCGCCTGCCGGGCGCTGAAGCAGCTGCTGGGCACGATGGAGCCGGTGCGCCGGGCCCGGGTCGAGACCACGGTGGTGAGCAGCGGCAGCGAACTTCCCCCGGAGATGGCCGACATGTCCGTGCCCTGCGCCACGGCGGTCGACGCGGCGGGGCGGCCGGTACGGGCCCCGGTGTCCGGCATCGGTGCGGTGAAGGCGCTGATCGACACCATCACGATCACCGGTTCGGAACCGGCACATGCCGCCTGAGCCGCTCTCCGTCGTGGACGTGCGGCCTCGGGCCGTGGACGTACGTCCCGGGCCGCGTACAGCGGCCGTCCCCGGCGCCACGGGCGACGGCGAAGTGGACACCGTGGAGATACGGCCCGATCTGACGGCGTACGCGGTACTCAGCGCCGCCGCCCTGCCCTCTGTGTCCGACTACAACCCCGCGACGGTCCACTGGCGGAATCTGTCGGTGGACCCCGACCTCACCGGTCTCGCGCCGAGCCGTTCCCGGCACGCACGGATCGCGCTGGGGCGGGACGGCGATCCGCGCCTGTGGGCGCTGCCCCTGCGGACACTGCCGGCCGCGGGGCTGGCCTGGCATCCGAGGCTCCCGCTGATCGCGGGCCTCGTTCAGCGGGGCCGTGAGGTGCACCCGTGGACCGCCGACTACGCGGCCCGGCGTGTCATCGTCCACGAGCGGGTGCGCGCCGCGCTGTCACTGACTCCGCACGGGGGCGGTCGCCGTTGCCTCGCGTGGTGCGGTGACGGCGAGTTGGCGCTGCTGACGCCTCCCCCACCGCCGCCCTCACCGGCGCCCCCGGCACAGCCCCCGCAGGGACCGTCACCCGGTCCGGCGGAGGTCCGGGGGCCCGTGGTGTGCGAGGCGTCGGGGCCGGGGCATGTCGTCTTCCTGCCCGGCCTCGCCGAGCTGGCGGGCCTCGCCGCCGCCACCGTCTCCGTACTGAACCCCGCCACCGGCGGGCTCCGTGTCCTGGCCGCTCCCGCGCCGCTGCTCATCGGCGGGCTGGAGCCGTCACCGACCGGTCGGCGTCTGCTCGTCGACCACGTTGTCGGCACGGACGATTCCGTCCGGCAGACGGACGACACGCTGCGCTGGTCACGAGCCGTCGTACGGACGGACCTCGCGGTCTCCGACGGGTGGTCGGAGGTGCCGCGGACAGCGCGCTGGACCGGGAACGGGGGCGGGGACGACACGATCGCCGTCGCCCTCGCCCTCCCCGGCGGCGTCGGCATCGGCGCGTCGCCCCAGGACGGGACGGTCCAGGAGGGGACGGTGCAGGACGGGACGGTGCAGGACGGGACGGTCATCGATGTGCGCTCACCCCGGCCGAGGCCGCTGCCGCCCGACCGTCCGCCCGCGCGGCTGACGGTCTCTCACGAGCCCGGGGACGCTCCGCAGTGGTGGCGGTGTCTCGCCTCGGACGATGAGCCCCTGGTGATCAGCCGCCACCGTCACGGCCTTCGGCTGACCACGCGGCACACCACACACCTCGTACCCCTCCCACCGGAGATCCTCCGCCCCGGCGGCCGGACGCGCCTGGGCCCCTGGGCCGCCGTGTACGACCACGCCGACCGCACCGACGGCGGCGACGGCACCGACGGAATCGTCCTGGAGTACGCGGCCGAGGGGCGTGCGGGCCTGCTCATCGTCGACCGCGAGCGGCGAACGGCGCGCGTGGTGCCCGTTCCCCCCGTACGCGAGGAGGACGACGGCTCGCCCGTAGGCTGCTGGGCCACCGTGCGGGACGGTCAGCCGCAGCTCACCGTCCAGCACGGGAGCCGCCTCGGTCTCCGCCGGTACGCGCTGCGCGGGGACCGGCTCGAACCTGTCGGCGGCCCGTGGCCTCTCCCCGCGAGGCACGCACGCCGCGTCCGGCCCGTGTCCACGCCCGGTACCACCCTCTTCCCGGTGTCCGAGCCCGACGGCCCCCGTCTGCTGCCCGTCACGCCCGGCGTCGACGGGCCGCAGCTGCTGTGGATCCATGCCCGCGGATACGGGAGTTCACCGACGTCGGCGTACTCGCATCCGTCGCTGAGCGGCACCGACGCGCCCACGGCCGTACTCGACCTCCCGCTGCGCTGGCCCGCCGACGCCCGCCCGGCGGACCTTCACCGGCAGATCACCGGCGCCGTCGACGCCGCCACACACGCGCTGCGCGAGAAGCTGGGACGTACGGGGCCCGTTGTCGTGGGCGGCCACAGCTTCGCCGCCACCCTCGCCCTCTACGCGCTCGCGCACCGCCCCGGGCTGGCCGGCGCCATCGCCCACAGCGGCAGTTACAACCGGACGCTCACCCCGGACGGTTTCCAGTACGAACGGCGCACCTACTGGCAGGCGCCGGATGTCTACCGGGCCTTCAGCGCCCTCGACTTCGCCGGGCGCCTGGACCGGCCGGTGCTGCTCGTGCACGGCTGCGAGGACACGAATCCGGCCACCCCGCCCGACCAGGCGGTGGCCCTCTACCGGGCCGTCGTCGCCACGGGCGGCCACGCGCGGCTCCTGTTGCTGCCGTACGAAGGGCACACGTTCCGCCACCGGGAGAGCCTCGACGCCGTCGCCCGCGAACACGGTGCCTGGCTGCTCGCGCGCTCCGGCCCCTCATCGCGTACCCACAGCCGTAGCCCTGGCCGTAGCCATACCCGTAGCCATAGCCCCGGCCCCGGCCGTGACAGTACGCCGGACACTTCGGAAAGGACCTGACCGATGGCAGAGCAGCCGGACCGGATCCGCACGGCCGATCTGATGCGGTCCTGCGCGTACATCGTGCGCATCGCGTGGCAGGCGGACCGGCTGCGGCTGACGGGCGTCTTCATGGTCCAGCTCCTCACCGCCACCGGACTCGCCGCCCTGATCCTGGTGCTGCGGGGCACGCTGGGGCAGGCGTTCTCCCTGAACGGCGAGGGGTCCCGGGCGAACGACCGGCTGATCCCCGCGCTGTCCGCGCTGGTCCTGCTCGCCTCGGTGGGCGGCATCCTGCGTACGGTCAGCAGTGGCTGGCAGCGGCTGCTGACGGTGAAGATCGACCGGCACATCATGGCGAAGGTGCTGGCGGGCTCGGCGCGCGCGGAGCTGGCCCGGTTCGAGGATCCGGCCTTCCACGACCGGTTGCAGCGCGCGGTGTTCGCGTCCCGCTCCCAGCCGGTGATGGTGGTGACCGCGCTGATCGGAGCGGTACAGGCACTGCTGAGCATGGTGGCCGTCGGCACGGCCTTCGCCGTCATGACCTGGTGGCTGCTGCCGTTCACCGCGCTGTCCGTCCTGCCCGTGCTCAAGGCGGCCCGCGACGAACGCGACGCCGACTACCGGTTGCACGGTCAACTGGCCGAGGGGCGGCGCGTCCGCGAGTATCTGGAGCGTCTTCTCGTCGGGCGCGACGAGGCCAAGGAGATCCGCTCCCTGGATCTGGGCGGGATGCTCCGGGACCGCTGGGACGGCCACTACGCGGAGGAGATCTCCAGTACGGCGACGATGCAGCGCCGGCACACCCGACGCAAGGTCGTGGCCCGGGTGCTCGGGGATCTCGTCTTCCTCGCGGTCATCTGCGCCATGTGGGGGATGGTGCGCGGCGGCGGAGTCGCGCTGCCGACCGCGCTGGCCGCGCTGGGGGCCCTGCTGCTGCTGTCCACACGCATGCAGATGCTCGGCTATCTCTTCAACAACATCGGTGCGGCGGCGCTGTATGTGAAGGACATCCGTGTCTTCACCGACGCCGATGGCGATGGCGATGGCGACGTGAGTACCGTCAGGGCGACGGAAACGGATACGACGAAGACGAAGACGAACACGACGGAGACCGACAGAGCCGCCCCCGCCCCCTTCGCGTCCCTGCGCACCGAGCACCTCGCCTTCACCTACCCCGGCTCACCGCGCCCCGCCCTCCACGACGTCTCGGTCGAGTTGCGGGCGGGCGAGATCGTCGCCCTGGTGGGTGCCAACGGATCGGGAAAGACCACCCTCGCCAAGATCCTGGCCGGCCTCTACCAGCCAGACGACGGCACGCTCCTCCGTGACGGTCTGCCGGTACCCGACCCGGCGCGGCTGCGCGCCGCGACCGCGATGGTCTTCCAGGACTTCGTCCGCTACAAGCTCTCGGCCTCCGACAACATCGCCTTCGGCCGCCCCCATGACGCTCCGGACCGGTCGGCGGTGGCCCGCGCCGCGGACAGCTCGGGCGCGGCGGACGTGATCGGCGAACTGCCGCTCGGCTACGACACCGTACTGAGCAAGGAGTTCACGGCGGGCGCCGATCTCTCGCTGGGCCAGTGGCAGCGGCTGGCACTGGCCCGTGCCTTCTACCGGGACTCCCCCTTCGTGATCCTCGACGAACCGACCGCCTCGCTCGATCCGCAGGCCGAGGCCGATCTGTTCGCACGGATCCGCACGCTCTTCGCGGACCGTACGGTGCTGGTGATCTCGCACCGTTTCTCCAATGTCCGCGGCGCCGACCGGATCTACGTCATGGACGGGGGACGGATCATCGAGGAGGGCGGCCACGACGAACTGGAGGCGGCGGGCGGCACCTACGCCCGGCTGTTCCATCTCCAGGCGGAGGCGTACCAGGACGGGGAGCGGAACACCGGGGACATCAGCCGGCCAGCGCACCGAGCAGCCGCTGTCCCCGGCGTGTCAGCCTGACCCGTACCTGCTGGCCCTGGCGCTTGCGCCGGATGAGGCCCGCCGCCTCCAGTTGCTTGCAGTGATGCGTCACCGCTCCGGGCGCGCATCCGAGCAGGGCGCTGACCTCTCCCATCGTGGGCCCGCGATGGGCCTGCCGCAGCAACCGGGCCCGCATACACCCCAGAACGGCCTCCAGCGGATCCGTACGTACCCGCCGCGCGGACGCTCGCCCGGCGCACAACTCCCGCAGGCCGGGGAGGGGGTAGCCGATCCAGGCACATTCCTCCTGGCCGAGTCCGACCACGGAGGCGGAGCTGCCGGACACCAGCGGCACCAGCAACAGACGCCGCTCGCGCAGCTCGCACTCCCCCGGCGAACGGTCCGGCAGCCGCAGCAGGCCCGGCGCGTAGCCGACGCGGGGGCTGAGGTCGCCGAAGACGCCGGCCAGCGTGCCCGTGACGGACGCGATCCCGATCCGCTCCGCCTCCAGGTCGAGCAGTTCCCGCGAACGCCGCCAGACGGGCGCGAACACGGCCCAGACGCTCAGCATCACCTGGACGTACGCGCGGATGAACGGCTGCGGGCGGTCCGCCACCCGCCGCCATCCGACCGGAACCCCCTCGGGAAAGCCCGCCGCCAGATCACCGGCCAGCCGCTCCGGCGCGAGCGTCTCCATCCGGTCCAGCTGCGCCCGTACCCCCGACCGGTCGAGCGGCAGCGGCGACAGGCAGTCCGGAAGCCACAGGCTGCCTCCCCCGCACGCCGGTTGCAGCGTCTGCGCGGCGCCGGCCGGGCACGCGGTGCGTACGGCCGACCGCACCACGGCCGGTACCCCCTGGCCGGCCACCCCCAGGGCATCGGTCACCAGTGACATCAGGGTGGGCAACGGCTGGTAGCCCACCGCGACCTTCAGATCGTCCACTCGTCCCAACCGCAGCACCGATTGACACCCCACGCGCGCTCACCGTCTTCGTGTTCGCCCGGCCCCCGTCGCACCCGTCCGCGCCCCCGTGGCGGACGGGGCGCCGGCCCACGGCACAGCGCGGGCCGGCGACTCGACAAAAGGTCCGGAAGGTCCATCCGTACCAGACGAAGATTGTTCGGAATCCGCGCGCGGGAGCCGAACAAAAGGAAGTGAACAACACGAAGCGGACAACACGAAGCGGACTCAGCCGGCGGAGAACAACGGCCCGCCGCCCCCGTGCCCGGCTACGAACCTCCCTTCTCCCGGCTCCCGGCTACCCGACGGTGTGGGCACCGTCCCGCGAACCGCCGACGGGAAGCGTGACCGGCGGGAAGATCACCGCCCGCAGGGGCGCCAGCAGTTCATTGACGCGCGCGATCCCCCCGGGCGTTCCCAGCGGGAGCGGCGGTGTCGCCGAGGGTTTCAGCGCGTCGGGGGCGCGGCGGTCGCCGAAGAACATCAGGGACTCCAGGGGACGGTTGCGGCGCGCCTGCCAGCGCAGGCCCTGGGCCCAGGGGGCGCTGTCGCGCAAGTACCGGGCCCAGCGTCGGGTGAAGGCGTACTGCGGGCCGTCGGCCTCGACGAGCCAGCCGTCCTGGCACACGGCGGCCAGCTCCACGGCCGAGCACAGCGACACCACCCGCAGATCCTCGGTGACCTCCAGCGCGGACAGGGTCCGCTCGGCGACCTCATGGCCGAGGATCACCCGTACCCCGAGCCTCAGGTCGAAGTCCCGGTCGCGCAGCAGCACTTCGGCGAGTGCCGTCGCCGGGTCGGGTGCGGCGTACAGGAACGGGTACGGGCTCTCGGTGACGCCGTCGAAGCGTGAGCCGCCGAAGTAGGGGTCCGCGGGACGGGGGTTGAACTCCGTCACCGCGCGGGTGGTCTTATGCACCCGCCACAGCACGGTTCCGGCGGGGACGGTGTGCGCGTGGGGGAAGACGGGTACGTCCGGCAGGGCCTGCGCGGTCATGTCAGTCCTCCCCCAGCGTCGCGCCGGCGCAGGCCACCAGGTCGTCGTCGCGGTCCGCGCCCAGCAGATCCGCGGGCGGGTCCCCCAGCCAGACGTTCGTGGCCAGCCACCAGGCGGTCACGCCCCACGGGTCGCGCTCGGCACCGAGCAACTGGTTGACCCGTACCACCACCTCCCGGGGCCGGCCCGAGGGCTCGAACTGGAAACGGGGAAGGGCGGTCGCCTCTCCGGGCCGGTCCAGCCGGATGAGATCGCGCGCCGCCCCGTGCCGCCCCAGAGCGCGTGCCTCGTCGTCGCTGAGCACGGGTGTGGCCGCGAGTACGCGCCGCCGGACGAGGTCCATGAGCGCGGCGGGTCCGGGGGCGGCGGCAGCGGCGTCCGTCATTCCGGTGTCCGTGACGTCCTGGGGCTCGAAGGAGAGACCCGCGAGGGACAGGATGGCGGCCGCCTCGGCGTCGATGGCCGCCCGGTCCAGTACGTCGGGAGCGCGCCAGTTGGCCTGCCGCAGGATGGCCTGCGCCACCGGATGGTCGGGCGGAAGCGCTTCGGCGAGGGCGAGCAGCAGCCGCCGCGCGTACGGCTTCGGGTCACTGGCGGCTCGCATCCGCGCCTGGATCGAGGCGACTTCGGCCCGGCCGTCGGCGTCGAGCCGCGCCACCAGCTCGGCCAGGTGGTCCGCCACGATCCTGTTCAGGTCTTCCATGCTCATCGGCGTCAGCTCCGGCTTGGACGGCAGAGGGGCGGTAGGGGGTCGGCAGGTGGTCGGTGGAGGTCAGCGGCCCTGGTGGGTGTACGCGGCCCAGGCGTACGTGTGGAGGTGTTCGGGGTCGGGCACCTGCGCGGCCATCAGCCGGCTCATTCCCGGGACGGGCGCGCGTTCCGGGTCGAGCATCCAGAGCTGCGCGGCGCGCAGGGCGCGCGCCGGGGTGACGCCCTGGGAGAGATGGTGATGGAGCACGGTCATGAGCAGGCCGCTCGGCCGGTCCGGAACGTTCCAGCGCGAACCGACGACACCGGTCGCTCCGGCCGTGAGGAAGGCCGTGGCCAGTGTGAGCGCCTCGTCGTGGTCGCGTTCGCTCAGATCGCTGAGACAGGCGTTGAGGACGACCAGACCGCCGGGGCTGCCGGGGCGGCGGCCCGCCGCCCGTTCGAGCACCCGGGAGATCGGGAGCGTCAGCTCGGTCCGCGCGGCACGCTCGCTCTCCCTGGTCTCACCGAAGAGCAGGGCCGAATCGAGCGGGACCTCTCGTGTGTCGGCGTGGCAGCCGAGATGGAGAAGGGAGGCCCCCGGCTCTCCCCGGCTGGGCAGACAGGCGAGTACGCGCTCGGGCAGCCGGGCGTGCTCCTCCGCGGTCTCCGTCTCGGCGCCGAGGACGCGGGCCCGCGGGTAGTGCGCGTCGCGGATGCCTTCCGCCTCCAGGACCGGCCACAGGAGGTCGCCGCTGGGGTCGAGGACGATGACGGGGTCGTCGGCGGGCGGGAGTTGGTCCCGTCCGGCCGCCTCCGCGAACTGCCTGCCGCTGGCCGCGTAGGACACCACGGCGTCCTGGATCACGTACCGGTACCCGGTCGCGTCGCCGGTGCCCGTGCCCGTGCCTGTGCCCGTGCCCATGGCCATGTCCGAGTCCGTGCCCCTGTCCGAGTCCGAGTCCGTACCGGCTGCACCGGTGGGGGTACGGGCGGCGTGCCAGGTGACCACGCCGAGGGTGGAGCAGGGCACGAGCACCAGATGTGGCGTCGGGTCGTGCTCGCGGTCGCTCTCCCCCTTCCGGCCCTTCCGGTCCCAGGTCGCGATCTCGTCCAGTACCGGTCCCATGGCCGCCGGATACGCCCAGTCGCAGAGGTGTTCCAGCGCCGCCCGCCAGTCGGTGCCGGCGCTGTCGCGCGCGGCGCCGCGTGCCCGGGAGAAGGCCGCGCGGGCGGAGATGTACGAGCGCAGCGGACCGCAGGCCCGCCGCGCCAGTCCTGGCAGGGGTACGTGCACGACGCGGCCTTCCGTGTCCACCAGCAGCGCGGCGCCGGGGCCGTCGCCGTCCTCGGGCCCGTCCAGGAGATAGACCAGCGCGTCGGCGTCCACCTCGGAGAGGGACTTCCCGAGTGCCTCGGGGGTGAGCGCTTCGTGCAGGCTGTGCCGGCCGTCGTGTTCCGCGAGCACGCCCAGTGCCTCCCGCCGCAGCTCGCTGGGGATCTCCCCGCCGGGCATGCCCTGTTCGAGGAGCAGCCGCACCGTACTGCGCAGGCTCTCGGTGACGACGGCGTCCCGATCCGGCCCGCCCCCGGAACCGGACTCGGACTCGGGCGCGAAGGCCGGGAGCGCGGAGGCCGGGGGCACGGAATCCGGAAGCGCGGAATCCGGAACATCCGAAGAAGCGGGAGAGGCGGGAGAGGCGGGAGAGGCGGGAGAAGCAGGAGAGGCAGGAGAAGCGACGGGAGGCGCCGGGGCCGGCACCGGCGCCGGGCTGTCGAGTACCCGCTCGCGCCAGCGGTCGGCGAGGTCCGCCCGCCCGGCCGCCACCAGCCGGTCCGGTACGTCGGTCGCGGTGGTCGAGGCCCGCAGTACGAGCGCCCGCCCGAGTTCGAGCGCTTCCACGGCCGTGCGCGGATGCCCGTCCGCCAGGCTCCAGTGCGCGACGCGCACGGCCCTGCGCGCCGCGCCCCTGGCCGGGAGCAGTCCGTGGTGGGCGCCGCGCTGGAGCATCACCTCCGCGGCCACGGTCCGGATCACGGCGAGACCCGCGTCGACCGCGGCGGAGGAATCGCCCGCCGCGGGATCACCGCGCCGCCGGTAGCCGTCGGCGAGTCCGTCCAGTACGGCCACGGCCGCGATGGGCGGTGTATCGGGGCCCATCCGCTCCCGGGCGCGTTCCAGACCGAGCAGTGCCGTCGCCAGTACCTCAGGATCGTCGTTGAGCAGGTTCAGCATCAGCCGGGCCGAGCCGACACCCGCGTGTCCCAGGAGGCGGATGTCCGCGGGGAGCTGCGACTCGTCCGCCATGACCTCTTCCAGCAGGGACGTCCCGCGCCGCAGCTCGGCGGTGTCCCCGTGCACCGCCCCTCGCACCACGGCGGCCAGCCCGCTGAACGTGGCCGCCATCGGCCGGAGCCAGTAGACGGAGAAGTCGTCACCGAGCGCCGTCTCGTCCAGCAGGTCCAGCGCGGCGGGCAGTTCGTCCCAGTTCTGGTTCATCACCGCTTGTCTGAGGACGCCGAAGGCCGTGGCGATGTTCACGGGCCACAGAGGTGCGCCGCCGTTCCCGATGATGGTCCGGAGATCGGCCAGCGCCTCCGCCGCGTCGTCGCCCTCCTCATTGGCGCGCAGCCCCAGGGCGAGGGCCCGGAAGGTCTCACCGAACTTCTGATAGGCAGCGGGCCGCTTACGGGGCCGGTGCGCGGTCGCCGCGCCGATGGCATGGTCCAGGAAGATCTGTCCCGCCTCGGCGTCCTGACGGGTGCCGTACCTCAGATAGTGGAAGTCGAGCGTGCCTCCCAGCATCGCCAGAGCGGCCGGTGCGACGGCGTGCTCCGCCGGGATCAGTTCGGTGGCCCGCCGCAGATGCGCCAGGGCGCGCCGGCTGTCCTCCGTCTCGCCGGAGATCGCGCCCCGGAGCATCAGCGAACCGCCCACCTCGAGATGGGCGATGCCGGGGTGGGAGTCGTCAGGGCCGAGCCCGGACGTACGCTCCAGCATCTCGTCCGCGGCGTCCAGCGCCTCGGACAGAGTGTTCGGCGACGCGGTCCGGGGAGCGGGCGCGCCCTCGGGGCGCCAGCGCAGCAGCGCGCGCACCCCGGCCACGATCGACTCGTCCACCAGCTCCGGGGAGCGGTGCCGCAGCGCCTCCAGGAACTGCCGTGAGCCGAGCATGCCCAGTACAGAGTCGTACCACGGGCTGTCGGCGGTGATCTCCGCCCTCGCCCTGGCCAGGACGGCGGACGCGGCCTCCAGATCCTCGTCGGTGCCCGAGTCCGACGCCCGCTCCAGGTACTCCTGCGCCAGTTCGCCGAGCAGCGCGTCCCGCAGGATGTGTCCCGGGGGAAGGGTGTCGATCGCCGCCTCCAGCGCCGGGCCGGTCTCACCGGGCGCGCCGTCGGTGTGGCGGGACACTTCCAGGGCGGCCAGTTGCGCGAAGGACTGGAGCTCGGTCCGGTTCTCGGCGCCCTTGGGCATCAGCCCCACTCCCTGCTGGAACAGGGGCAGCGACCGCATCAGCGACAGCGGGTCGAAGCGCTGTCCGAGCACCATGCGCAGCACCGGTACCAGACCGAGCATGAGCTTCAGCGAGCCACGGACGGAGTCCGGCCATCGCGGGCAGGTGCTGCTGTACTGGAGATAGCCGACCGCCTCGTCGGCATTGGCGGCGAGCCGCGCCCGCACGGCGGGATCGTTCGGCGGAGCCTGCGTCCATCGCCGTACCGTCTCGAAGTCGCTGGGCCCGCCGAGTCTCAACTGCCGGGGCAGTGCGGGGAAGAAGAGTATCCAGCCGAGCCAGAGTTGGGCGTAGTCGTGGTCCCAGGTGCCCGGCCGGGCGGTGTTGAGGACACGCCGGAACACCGTCAGCGCGATCTGCCGTTCCTCGTCCTCACCACCGAACCGGACGTGCCGGATCATCAGCACGCTGCCGAGCCGGACGTCCAGGCGGAGGCGCCGGGGGTCGTCGAGGGGCAGCTCCCGGTCGGCCTCCAGCAGAACGTCCCGCGCTTCCTCCACGGCCAGTTGACTGACCCTTTTCTCCCTTGTCCGGTCGGGCGCGAGGAGATCGGCGCCCGGCGTACGGTCTCCCAGCCGCAGGAAGCGGTCGGCCAACGCGATCCCCCAGTCGGCGAGTCGCCGTGCCCGCTCGACCGGGTCCAACCTGTGGATCTCCGCCATCGCGATCCTCCCTGCCGGTCGTCGCTGACTTACCGTCAATGACTCTTCACCGTAACGCCGTTGCCCGCGCCCCCGGGCGGCCTTGCCGCCACTCTGCGGTACGGGGCGGCCGCACGGAGGCGAGCACCCGGAAGACAACCGGAACGCGACCGGCGACCAACCAGAAAGGCCCGATCCCGGCCCGGTCCCGGGCCCACGGCCCTCCGCCCAGCCCCGGACCCCAGCCCCGGACCCCGGCCCCGGTCCGTCCGGGACGATTTGTTGTCCAAGCCTTTGACGTTGCCGGGCTTGGCAAGCGGAGCCCGGCCGGAGCACCGTGTAACGCGACTGGGCGGCCGGGGAACGATCACACCGAACCGGGTTCGCGTACTTGCATGTTGAGGGCTGCGCAGTTCGCCGCGCCGCCAGTCGACCCTCGGTGCGGTGAGCCGCACCGAGGGAAGAGTGGAAGAGACCGGCGTGGAACGAGTAAGCGGGGGTTGTCCCCCGGAGATCACTCTGGAGTCACTGGCACCGGAGCCCCTGCTCGGGCGTGAGTATCAGGACCGCCCGGAGGACGTGCACGAGCGCTTACGGCGCCGGCACGGCGCGGTGGCTCCCGTGGACCTGCTGGGGGTGCCCGTCTGGCTGGTGCTGAACTACGCGGAGGCACTGCACATACTCCAGAACGACGCGATGTGGCCCAAGGGCATGCAGTACTGGCGTGCCCGCAACGAAGGCCGTGTCCCGGCCGACTGGCCGGTCGCTCCCGCGCTGGAGGCCGACAACACGATGGCCCGCGGCGGGGCCGATCACGCCCGGTACAGGGCCGCGTGGGACGCGGCCCTGAAACCCTTCCAGGACCCGGGTCATCCGCGGACCCGCCGGCTCAAGGACAACATCCGCCGGACCGCGAACGAACTCGTCATGCTTCTCGCTCAGGAGGGCAGGTCCGGTGTGGCGGATCTGGCCGCGCGGTTCTCCCGGCCGCTGCCCCTGATGGTGGCCGGCGAACTGCTGGGCGTCTCCGGGCCCCAGAGCGAGCGGACCCTCATGGACATCTGGCGGATCCTGGACGCGGGACCGGACTCGGCCGTGGCCTCCGCGCGCGTACACACAGCCATGGTCGCGCTCGCCGAGGAGAAGCGGCGTCGGCCCGGCGAGGACTTCCCGTCCTACATGCTGGCCGCTCAGCCCCGGCTGACATCCTCGGCGCTGGCCCACGAACTCACCATGCTCATGGGGATGATCTCCGACCACGCGGGCATCCTCATCGCGAACGCCGTCGTCGAGATCATCACCGGCGACGGCCGCGCACGCGCCAGCCTGTCGGCGGGCATGATCCGCGAGACCGTCAACCATGTCGTCCTCCGGAAGCCTCCGTTGGCCAACTTCATGCCCCGGTTCCCGCTCAGGGACCAGCGGCTGGGCGCCTACCTCATCCGGGCGGGCGAGCCGGTATGGATCGCCACCGCCGCCACGCACGCGGACCTGCGCTCGGCGGCCGGTACGTCGGCGGACCGGGCGACCAGCACGCGCGCGCATCTCTCCTGGGGAGCGGGACCGCGCCAGTGTCCCGCCCCGGCCCGTGAACTCGCGAACACCATCACCACTCTGGCCCTTGAGTGCCTGTTCGAACACTTCGCGACGCTGGAACTGGCCGTACCGGCGGACCAGCTCCCCTGGCGCTCGTCGCCGTTCGTACGCGGCCTGCGCTCCCTGCCCATCAGATACGAGCTGAGGGCGGACTACGAGATCCCCTCCCCCGACCGGGCGGCGGACGACGAGCGGGCGGCGAGCGAGGAGCGGGCGGCCCCGGCCTCCACGCTGCGCCGGCTCCTCGCGGGCACGGTCACCGGGACGATAGACCCGTACTCCTTCTAGACCGGCGGCGCTGACAGCGGCGGGGGGCAGGAGCTCAGGTCAGGAGCGCGGGTCAGGGGCACTGGGCACGGGCTCTGGACGCGTGCTCCGGACGCGGCGGGCGGGGGCGGCGGGCAGGGCGGGTCAGCGGGTGTCGCCCTGCCACTCCCACCTCCGCGGGTCGGCCGGACCGGGACCGTACAGCGCGCGCCCGCCAGGTCCGTACGCGCCGATCTCGGTGGCCAGCGCGGCGCCTTCCCGCAGCTGTCCCGCCGTCCAGCCGGTGACATCGAGGAGCAGGCCGTCCAGCGGGCCGGCGACCAACTCCCGGTAGACATGGCCGGGCCGGGGCCCCGGGTCGGGGTCGTCGTGGTCGGCGCCGTACACCCGCCGCCGTATCAGTTCGTCCATGACAGCCAGCGTCCCACCCACCACTGACACTCGGTGGACGAGCCGGTCGAGAGACCGGCCGGTCCTGGCCGGCCGGTCCTGGCCGGCCGGTCCTGGCCGGCCGGTCCTGGCCGGCCGGTCCTGAGGCCCGCACGCCGTCCTCCGGCGTACGCCGTACCGCGCGGGCCTCAGACCTCGACCGGCAGCGATTCCAGCCCGCGGATCACGAAGTTCGGCTTGCGTACGGGCTCGGCGGCCAGCCGCAGCCCGGGGGCCAGCTCCAGCACGGCGGCCATGGAAGCGGCCAGTTCGATACGGGCCAAGGGCGCGCCGATGCAGTAGTGGATGCCGGCACTGAACGATATGTGCGGGTTGTCCTGGCGGGACAGATCGAGACCGTCCGGGTCGGCGAAGACCTCCGGGTCCCGGTTGGCGGACCCGAAGAGCAGGGCGACCTCGGCTCCGCGCGGCACGGTGGTACCGCCGATCTCGACCGGGTCGAGCACCCAGCGCTCGAAGAGCTGGAGCGGCGTGTCGTAGCGCATCAGCTCCTCGACGGCGGTGGGCAGCAGGGCCCTGTCCGCGCGCAGGGCGGCGAGCTGCCCGGGGTGCCGGAACAGCGCGTACCACCCGTTGACGGTGGCGTTGACGGTCGCCTCGTGCCCGGCGTTCAGCAGCAGCGCGCAGGTGGCGACCATCTCGGCCTCGGTCAGCTTCTCGCCGTGGTCGTGGGCGGCGATGAGCCCCGAGATCAGATCCTCGCCCGGCTTCTCGCGCCGTGCGGCGACGAGTTCACGCAGATACGCCGAGAACTCCTGGGAGGCGACGACCGCGCGGCGGGCGGTCTCCTCGGACGGGTTCAGCTCGTACATGCCGACGATCGCCGCCGACCACGGCCGCAGCAGCGGCCGGTCCGCCTCGGGGACCCCGAGCATCTCGGCGATGACGGCGACCGGCAGCGGCTCCGCGACGGCCTCCAGCAGGTCGCCCCCGCCCCGCTCCACGAGCCGCTCCACCAACTCGGCGGCGAGCCGGCGCACATACGGCTTGAGCTGTTCCACCGTACGCGGGGTGAAAGCCTTCGCCACCAGGCGCCGGATCCGGGTGTGGTCCGGTGGCTCCAGCTCCAGCATGCCGTGGTCGTTCAGCTCGTGGAACGGTTCACGGCCGGGCGGCGGAGCGGTCTTCCCGAACTCCTCGTGGCTGAACCGGTGCCCGTAGGAGCGGCCGAGCCGCCGGTCCCTGAGCAGCGCCGACACGTCCGCGTGGTGCGGGACGAGCCATTGGTCGCTCGGCTCGTAGTAGTGCACCCGGCCACGGGCTCGCAGCTCTGCGTAGGCGGGGTAGGGGTCGGCGAGGAACGCGGTCGACCGAGGGGCGAAGTCAGACATTCCAGGAAGGTATCCGGCGGCGGGGACGAAGACCAGTACGCTCCCGGCCGCGACGGCCGGTCCCACCTCACAACGCACAGCCGGACAGCCGGACAGCCGGTGGGCACGAGGGCAGGAGAGAGAGCAGGAGGGAGGGCAGGACAGCCGGTCCGCTCAGACGGCGCTGCGACCGCCGTCGAGCGGCAGCCGGGCGCCGTGGATGTAGCGGGCCTCGTCACTGGCCAGGAAGACGACGGCGTCCGCTACCTCGGAGGGTTCCGCCGGCCGGTTCGCGGGCGTTCCGTCGGTCATGGCCTTGAGTGTGTCCCGGTCGCCGATCCGGGCGGTGAGAGGCGTGTGCGTCGGGCCGGGACTGACGGAATTGACGCGGACGCCCCGCGGCCCGTACTCGGCGGCCCAGTCCTGCGTGAGCTTCTCCAGCGCCGCCTTGGTGGACCCGTAGAGGGCGCTGCCCGCGAAGCCGAACTTGGCGACCGTACTGCCGATGTTGATGACGGCGCCGGTGCCGCGTCGGGCCATGGCCTCACCGATGACCCCGGTGAGGAAGAACGGGGCTTTGACGTTGAGGGCGTACAGACGGTCGAAGTCGCTCTCGCTCACGGCTCCTGTGGCGGAGGGGGTCCGTGTGGTCCCGGCGTTGTTGACGAGGATGTCGATCCGGCCGCCGAGCACGTCCGTCGCCTCTTCCCCGAGCGCGAGTGCGCTGGCGGCGTCGTGGAGATCGGCGGCGATGAAGTCGGCGCGTCCCCCGGCGGCGCGGATCGCCGCGACCACGCGCTCGCCCCGGTCGCGGTCGCGCCCGGACACCACCACATGGGCCCCCTCCCGGGCCAGAGCTTCGGCGACGGCCTCGCCGATCCCGCTGGTGGACCCGGTCACCAGAGCGGTCCTGTCCTTGAGTCGCATGTCAGTGCCTCCTTGAAGCGATTAATGGACTGCGGGGGCCACCTTGGCAACAAAAAAATGGACTGTCGAGTCCATTCATCACGAGGCGACGGCCACACCCTCACGCGACACCCCTCGCCTCCGAGCCGGGCCGGCCCGCTCCCCGGCGCACACCACCTGAACGACACGCTCACCACGGCCGGTTGTGCCGTGGTGAGCCTGATTGCGGCTTGCCGACCTTGTGCGCGGTTGGCCTGTCCATGACCATGGAGCGCCGGATCACCGACGCAGCCGTGGAAGGAACCCGCCATGTCGCAGCACTCCCCCGGGATACCTCGAAGGACCGCCCTGTCCGCCACCGTCGCGACCGCCGTGGTGGGGGTTCCGGCGCTGGCGTCCACGGCGTCGGCGAGCCCCTCGGCCGCGTCCACCGGGCGGGAGGCCGGAGACCGGCCCGTCACCGCCCAGGCCCCCGACCGCGAGTTGCGGGAACTGCTCAAGGAGATCGACCGCGACCGGATCGAGGCGACCGTACGCCGGCTCGCCGCGTTCGGGACGCGGCACACCCTGTCCACCCAGGACGACCCCGAGCGCGGAATCGGCGCCGCCCGGGACTGGATCCATGCCGAGCTGAGGCGGTACGCCGAGGCATCCGGCGGCCGGATGACCGTCGAGCTCCAGTCGTACATACAGGAGCCCGCCTCACGGATCCCGGTGGCGACCCGTATCACCAACGTCGTCGCGACACTGCGCGGTTCGGTCGACCCCGGCCGTGTCCATGTCGTCTCCGGCCACTACGACTCGCGCGCCACGGACGTCATGGACGCGGTGAGCGACGCGCCGGGCGCCGATGACGACGCCTCCGGTGTCGCGGTGGCGATGGAACTGGCCCGTGTGATGGCCAGCCGCCGGCCCGCCGCGACCATCGTCTTCGCCGCCGTGGCCGGTGAGGAGCAGGGGCTGTACGGGGCCGCGCACATGGCGGAGCGGTTCAAGGCGGCGGGAGCCGACGTCCGGGCCATGTTCACCAATGACATCGTCGGCAGTTCCCGGGCGGACGACGGCACCCGCGACCCGTACACCGTGCGGCTCTTCGCCGAGGGCGTGCCCACCTCCGAGACCCCGCAGCAGGCCGCGACCCGCCGCTCGATCGGCGGCGAGAACGACTCGGCGACCCGCCAGCTCGCGCGCTTCGTCCGGGACGTCGCGAGCAACGACGCCACGGGCATGGACGTCCGGGTGGTCTACCGCCGTGACCGCTATCTGCGCGGTGGTGACCACATCCCCTTCCTCGAACGCGGCTACAGCGCGGCCCGGTTCACCGAGCCGGCCGAGGACTTCGCACACCAGCACCAGGACGTCCGGGTGGAGGACGGCCGGCAGTACGGCGATCTGCCGGAGTTCTGCGACTTCGGCTACATCGCCCGCGTGGCGCGCGTCAACGGCGCGGTGCTGTGGACCCTGGCCCAGGCCCCGGGGACTCCGCGCGGGGTGAAGATCGTCACCAGCTCGCTGACCAACGCCACCGAGCTGGTGTGGGAGCGGGGGACCGAACCCGATCTGGCCGGTTACGAGGTGGTGTGGCGCGAGACGACCGAGCCGGAGTGGACCCATGTGATCAGGGCGGGTGACGCGACGCGTCACACCGTGGACCTGTCCAAGGACAATGTCTTCTTCGGCGTCCGCGCGGTGAACCGCGCGGGTCACCGCAGCCCGGTCACCTTCCCCGCACCTCAGAACTGACCGGCCCGGTCCGTCACGTTGCCCCGGGGCGGCTCGCCCCGGGGCTTCGAGGCATCCGGGCTCCGGGGCTCCGGATCGCGCGCGGGGTCAGTGGCGCAGGGCCCATTTCTGGACCGACTCCAGCGGGCCCGTCCGGAAGCGCCGCAGCCACAGGGTGGAGCCGGCCATCAGCACGGCGCACACCACCGCCCACAGTCCCATCACCCACCACGGCCGCCACGACTCGCCGAGTCGGTGCGCGAGACCGAGGCCGATGCCGTACGAGACGGACACGCACAGCACGTTCTGCAGGACGTAGCCGGAGAGGGCGGTCCTGCCGACGCCGGTGAGGCCGTTCAGCAGGGGGCCCTGACGCCGTACCCGTTCCACCAGCGCACCGATCAGTCCGAGATAGCCGAGCGCCATCAGCGGACCCGCGACATACCGGTCCAGGAAGAAGAGGTCCGGGCCGGCTTGCGAGAGTGCGACGCTGAGCGGGAGCCCGAGGCCCAGGCCCCATACGAGGAGGCGTGCGCGGAGGCGGCGCCCCGTGGCGTCGGAGCCGAACGCGCCCGCGCGGAAGAGCCGTACGCCCAGCAGGAACAGGAAGACGAGCAGGCAGAACGTCAGCAGCGGCTCCATACGGAAGTCCAGCGCGTTGTCCAGCCGGAACCTGACCTGTTCGAGGTAGCCGCCGTGCGCGTACAGGTCCACCACCTCGGGCGACACGGACTCGCCGCCCTGCGAGCCGTCCGCCAGGAGCCCCGCCGTCAGCAGCCCGATGAGGGCCAGATGCAGCCCCGCCGCCCACCACATCACCCGGTGCCGCGCCTTCGGCGTACGGGTCAGCAGCCAGGCCACGAGCAGCGCGGTGACCGCGTACCCCATCAGGACGTCCCAGGCGAAGACGAAGATGAAGTGCACCGTCCCCTCGGCGAACAGGAACAGGGCCCGCCATCGGTACCGGCCCGGCCAGGGCTCACCGCGCCGCTCGGCCGCGCCGTGCTGGATGGCCAGGCCCACGCCGAACAGGATCGTCAGCAGCGACAGGAACTTGCCGTTGGCCGGCAGCCGCATCGTGCTCTCGGCCGCCGCCGGGAAGGAGTCGAAGGACATCTCGCCCTGCCCGCCGCTGAGGACGGCCCATTCCGCGCCGGGGCTCGTGAAGATCCAGACGTTGGTCATCAGCGTGCCGAGGATCGCGACCCCCCGCATCACGTCGAGCAGCGGGAGACGGGCAGGCCGGCCGGGCGTCGTGGCCGCGGAGGTCAGGGTCTCGGTCATGGGTTCATCGTCCCGGCGCGTCCGGCCGGTCACGTCATGACCGCAGACGAACAGCCGCTACATCGAAGGATGTACGAGGCCCGCGCGCGGTGCCGTCATCCGTCGCGCGGGCCGGTGCGCGCCCGGACGAGTACGTCCGAAGTGCCGTCTGCCCGGGAACGCCTTCCGGCGGACGACGCCACTTCGGACGGGCACGTCTAGGCCTTCTCCGCCAGGTCCCCCAGGAGGGCCCAGGTGCGGCGTCGGTCGGCCTCCCCGGCGATGTCCGTCCCCGCGAACACCACCTCCGTCGCGCCGGCGTCCCGGTAGCGCCGTACCTCGGCGGCGACCGTCGCCTCGTCTCCGATCACGGCCACATCGGCGGCCCGTCTGCCGCCGGAGAGCTCGATGACCCGCGCGTAGGACGGGATCTGCTCGTAGAAGGCGAGTTGTTCCGTGGCCTTCGCGCGTACGGCGTCGACGTCGTCGGTGACCACGCCGTACACGAGGGCCACGATCCGGGGAGCGGGCCGGCCGGCGGCCTCCGCGGCCGTGGTGACGGCCGGGACGATGTGCTCCGCCAGCGCGCGGGGCCCCGCGAGATAGGGCAGGATCCCGTCCGCCAGTTCACCACTGGCACGCAGCGCCTGCGGCCCCATCGCCGCCACGAGCAGCGGCACACCGGCCTCGGCGCCCGGCACCCGTGCGGGCAACGGCGTGTTCGCGGTGAGCAGTTCGCCGCGGAAGTCGGCGGTGCCGGTCTCGGTCAACTGCCGCAGGGCGGTGAGGAATTCACGCAGCCGCGCGACGGGCCGCTCGAACGGGATACCGAAAGCCCCCTCGGCCACGAGTTTGCTGCCGAGCGCCAGTCCGAGGTGATAGCGGCCGTGCGTGGCCGCCTGCGCGGTCAGGGCCTGGCCGGCGACGATCAGTGGGTGGCGTCCGAAGACGGGTATCGCGGATGTGCCCACCTGAAGCCCGGGGACCTCACGCCCGACGATCGCCGCGAGCTGAGGCGAATCGGCGCCCAAGGTCTGACCGAACCACGCGGACCGCAGCCCCGCCGTCGCGGCCTCCTGAGCCAGCCGCACGGTGGCGTCGATCTGATTGTCGGGACCGGTCGCGTTGAGTGCTACTCCCACAGTCATGTCCGTGCGAACCAGCGGCAATCGACACGCATTCCGGTTGGCGCG
Organism: Streptomyces sp. L-9-10; assembly: GCF_004151105.1. GTDB lineage: Bacteria > Actinomycetota > Actinomycetes > Streptomycetales > Streptomycetaceae > Streptomyces. The sequence goes on along the minus strand of NZ_PHRF01000041.1, from coordinate 133,735 downwards.
TGACGGCTTCTTTTCAACTGTGTGAACGCGGCCGCGGGTTCCCGACCCGGCCAAGGGCCCTCACTCCGGCGAGGGGTCGTCCAGGGGCAGCCCGCTCGCCCGCGCGATGTCGTCGACCACACGCTGATCGCTGGTGCGGCGCCGCTGTTCGGCGTCGAGCCTGTCCCGCATCGCGCGCAGCTTGTCCGGGTCACCGGCGACGTCGGGCGGCACCAGGGACATGACGCCCTTGGCGAACTCGCCGTCGCCGAGCTGGGCGACCACATGGTCGGCGCGGTCCTCACGTCCCGGTTGCATCGCGCCGATCAGGCCCAGCAGGTTCAGCAGTTCCTGCTGGATCTCCTGTGTGAAGAGCTCTCTCTCCGGGCCGTCGAGCTGCAACCGAACCGTCCCGCCACCGCCCTCGGACCACCTGCGGATGATCTCCATGAGCAGGTCGAACCGGTCCTCGTTCATCCGGACCCTGAGGGTCTCCACATAGAGCGCGTAGCGCAGCCGTGCGACCTCTCGCGCGTCCTCGTGCGACTCAGAGATGGCGACATTCCCCTCCGTCGAGCCGGCCAACGACGGCCACGAAGCGGGAGAAACACGGTGGTGACCGCCCCGGACCGTCACTGGCTTCAGCATATCCGCGAGGCCGCCCGCACAACCGGGACGTCATACGTCATACGTCACCCCGTCGCCCGTCACACGCCATCCTGCCCGCCCATGACGTGCCGCTCGCGCCTGCGCCTCACACGAACGGCACAGCGAGGCAGGCGAGGCGAGCCCCCGCCGTCCCCGCCTCGCCCGGGTCCGTCATGGTGCCGTGGTCGTGGATCACCACGGAGCGCGCCTCGCCCCGCCGGAAGCGCCAGTCGTGCGCGGACTCGGCGACGCCCCGACCTCGGGCGTCGCTGATGAAGTCCAGCCAGATCTCGTTGGCCGCGTTCGCGTAGGCGGGGTCGGTGGAGGGCTGGTGCGGATCCTTGACGTGCTGGTAGTGCGGCCCCGCCTCCTCGGGGACGCGTCCGCAGGGCTTGGTGTGCACATGCGCCCCGTACACGCGGTTCGGGAGCAGGCCGGACACGGCGAGTTCGATCCCGGTGCCCCTGGCACCGGTGCGCTCGACCACGGTGATGTGCGCCCCCACGGGCACCTTCGTCACGTCATACGTCACCGCGTCCGGCGGGAAGTACGGGGACGGCGGCAGGAATCGGCCCTCTGCCCGCACCCCGGGGGAGCCGTCCCGCGCCGATGCCACGCTGAGCGGCGTCGCGAGCAGCGCGGTGGCAGCGAGAACGGCTGAAACCGAAGCCTTGGAACGGAACTTCACGAGCGGCCTCCTTCGACGGGTCTGATCACCATGTCAACGGAGAAGGGCGGGCCGAGGATGTGCGGGAACCCGAACGGATTTCGGCCGACCGCCGACCGCCGACTGACGCGGTGCGCGACACGTACGCTCCCGCGTCACCGCCCACCGCCGCCGCACACCGTCACTGCCCGTCGTCGCCCGCGCCGACACGGCGGCGGGACATCCGCCGATCGGCGGTGTGACCGCTCAGCCGCCGTCGGCGGGTGTGCGATCGGCGAAGACGCCGTGCAGCATGCCGGTCGCCTGCCCCACCTCCACCAGATAGCCGTCGGGATCGCGCAGATAGCAGCGGAGTTCGGCCTTGCGGTCGAGCGGTTCTGTCAGGAAGTGCGCGCCCTTGGCGGTGGCCTGCTCGTAGAACGCGGCCAGATCGGCCACCCGCACGTTGAGGAAGGACGACACGGGGTCGCCGGGCTCGGGCGCGGTGAGGACGACCTCGGGCTTGTCCGGGGTCGGCCCGCCACCGGGGTTCATGATGATCCAGCCGTTGGCGATCTTCACGATGCCCGGATTCTCCGCGAGGACCACCTCGCCGCCGAGGATGTCCGCGTAGAAGCGGCTGGAGACATGAACGTCCCGCACGGTCAGGAAGTGTGTCAGCACCAGCCCCTGCGCGGGGGCCGGCAGATCCTCTCGCTTCGCCATCGATGTCGCCCTCTTCCATCGGCCCGCGGCGAGTCGGGGCAGCCGTCTCCACCCTGCTGGCACCGGGGTACCCGGGCAACTCGGCGTCCGGGCGTCGGGGCGGGTCCGAGCCTCCCCGGCGCCCGTGTCGTATGAACCGTCGACGGCGCCGACTCGGGCTGACCGTCGGGCTGAACACCCGTACCTCGGGCCGCCATTGACATGATCGAGCACTTGTCCAATCATCATCCAGACAGTTACGCCAGTGATGCCAGTGACATGAGCGATGCGAGTGATTGAAGGCACATGCTGATCAAACTGGTGAACAGCAGGGCGCCGCGGGCGGACGGATGAGACGCCCCGGTTCCGCACCCGGTCGGCCGTCTCGTCCCGGTTGATACACGCCGGTTGATACGTACGGATGTACGGGCTGGCATGTACAGGTCGACACACGCCGCGTCGATACGTACGGAGAGCGTTCGCCTGCGCTCGTCCGCCACCTCCCCGGGCGATGGCGCCCCACCGCGATGGCACCCCACCGCGATCGAGCCCAGCGCGATGGCGCCTCCCCGCGATACCCCCTCCGCAATGAGCCTCCCCTACGGGAAAGGGCCGGTCTTGTCGGCGATACGTACCTCCTCCACCACGGCCACGACCACCACCACGACACGGCAGTGCGCGGTACCGGCGCGGAGCGCCGACGCCGACGCGCCGCACCCGGAGAAGGGGACGCATCCGGCGCTGTCGCCGGCGCAGGAGCGGTTGTGGGCGCTCGCCCAGCTGGACGGCGCGAACGCGGCGTACAACGAGCCGGTGGCCTTCGCGCTGCGGGGTCCGCTGGACCGCGCGGTGCTGGTCCGCGCGCTGGACGCGCTGGTGGCCCGGCACGAGGCGCTGCGGACCCGGTTCGTCCCCGTGGCGGGCGAGGCGTACCGGCGGATCGATCCGCCGGACACCGGCTTCCCGCTCGTGGTGGAGGACCTGACCGGACAGCCGGACGCCGACGCGCGGCTCGCCGCCCGGCAACTGGAGGAATGCACCACTCCGTTCGATCTGAGCGCGGGCCCGCCGGCCCGCGGCCGGCTGCTGGTGCTGGACGCGCACCACCATGTGCTGCTCATCACGGTGCATCACATCGTGTTCGACGGCTGGTCCAGAAACATCATGCTGCGTGAACTGGGCGTGTTCCATACCGCGTTCCTGCGCGGCGAGGATCCCGCGCTGCCGCCGCTGACCTGGCAGTACTCCGACTACGCCGACCAGCAGCGGCAGTGGCTGGCCGGTGACGAGCCCGCCGAGCAGACCGCGTACTGGGCGCGGACCCTGGCCGACGCCCCGCCGCTGCTCGAACTGCCCACCGACCGGCCGCGCCCCGCCGAGCAGGACTACCGTGGCGCCCGGGTGCGGATCTCGCTCGACGAAGATCTCACCACGGCTCTCAAGGCGCTCGCCCAGCGGCACGGCACCACGCTGTACTCGACCCTGCTGACCGGCTGGTCCGTACTGCTGTCGCGTCTGACCGGACAGTCCGACATCGTTGTCGGCGCCCCCACGGCGAACCGCAGGCGCGGTGATGTCGCCGGGCTGATGGGCTTCTTCGTCAACACGCTCGCGCTGCGGGTCGATCTGTCGGGATCTCCGACGGGTGCCGACATGCTGGGGCGGGTGCGCGGCACCCTCCGGGGCGCCCTGGACCATGCCGACCTGCCCTTCGAGCGCGTGGTGGAACTCGTCAATCCGCCGCGCAGCGCCGCCCACACCCCGCTGTTCCAGACCATGTTCGCCTGGGTTCCCTCGCTGAGGGGTCTGCTCGATCTGGTGGACATCGAGGCCGAGCCTCTCGGCATCCCTTACGCGCCGGCCAAGTTCGATCTGGTGCTCGCGCTGGCCGAGGAGGACGGCCGGATCGTCGGCGATCTGGACTACGCCAGTGCCCTGTTCGACCACGAGACGGTCGAGCGGTACGCACGCTATCTGCGGCGGGTGCTGGCGCAGCTGGCCGAGGAGGCCGGCCGGGAGGTCGCGGACGTCGCCCTCATGGACGCGCGGGAGTGCCGGGAGCTGCTGGCGGACTGGAGCACCGCCGAGGAGACCGGGGCGCCCCCGGCCCCGTGGCCCGGCGGTCTGATCGAGCGCTTCGGGACCCAGGTGCGCACCCGCCCCACCGGGGCCGCCCTCGTCCACGCGGGCGAACGACTCGACTACGCCACGCTGGAGCGGCGCGTCAACCGGCTGGCCCACGCCCTGATCAGCCGTGGCGCGGGACCGGGCCGGGTGGTGGGCCTGCACGCGGGCCGGTCGACGGAGCTGGTGGTGGGTGTCCTCGGCATCCTGGCGGCGGGCGCCGCCTATCTGCCGCTCGATCCGGGCCAGCCCGCCGAGCGTCTCGCCGCCATGGTCGAGGACGCCGCGCCCGTCCTCGTACTGAGCGACGTCGTTCTGAGCGACGTCGTACTGAGCGGCGTCCCCGACGCACCGCGCGCGGACTGGCGCTCCCTGACCGCCGTCGAGGCCGAGGGGCGGCGCGACGACGCTCCCGGGATCGTGGTCCGCCCGTCGGATCCCGCGTATGTCATCTACACCTCCGGCTCCACCGGCCGTCCCAAGGGTGTGGTGGTGACGCACGCCTCCGTCACCCATCTGTTCGACCAGTGGCTGGCCCGGTTCGGCGGCGTGCCCGGCGAGGCGGCGTCGGCCTGGTCGAGCATCGGCTTCGACGCGTCGGTGCACGAGATCCTCCTGCCGCTCACCACCGGCGCCGCCCTGCATCTGGTCCCGGACGAGCTGCGCGGCGACCCGGAGGCGCTGATGGGCTGGATGCGGGACCACCACGTCGCGAGCGCGTTCCTGCCGCCGTCCTACGTCAAGTGGATCGACGAGGCCCCGGAGGCGCGGCTGAAGGGACTGGCGCTGCGCCAGCTGCTGACCGGGGTGGAGTCTCTTCCCGAGAGGGCGCTGTACCGCATGGAGCAGGTGCTGCCCGGCCTGCGGATCTGCTACGGGTACGGGCCGACCGAGGCCACGCTCTACACCACGGCCTACACCGGTCCGCGTCCGCTGGACCGGCCCTGCCCGATCGGCCGGCCGCTCCCCCGCACCCGTCTCTATCTGCTGGACGAGCGGCTGAGGCCGGTGCCGCCCGGGGTGGTGGGCGAGGTCTGTGTCGCCGGCGCGAGCCTGGCCGGTGGCTATGTGGGCCGTCCGGATCTGACGGCCGAACGGTTCGTCCCCGACCCCTTCGTGCCCGGAGAGCGCATGTACCGTACGGGCGATCTGGCCCGCTGGCTGCCGGACGGCAACGCCATGTACGTGGGCCGCCTCGACGACCAGATCAAGCTGCGGGGCTTCCGTATCGAACCGGGCGAGGTGGAGGCGGCGCTGCGGGAACTGCCCGGGGTACGGGAGGCGGCCGTGCTCGCCGACCGTGACGCACCCGGCGGGCCGCGTCTGGTGGCGGGCGTCGGCCGGGGGGACGCGGCGGCCCGGCCCCCGTACGAGTGGCGCGCGGCGCTCTCCGAGCGGCTGCCGGACTACATGATCCCGTCGGTCTTCGTCGAACTCCCGCGCCTGCCGCTGAACCGGAGCGGCAAGCTGGACCGTACGGCGCTGCTGGAGAGTTCACGGTCCGCGCTGCCCGCCCAGGTCAACACGGCCGCGCCGCGCGATCACGTCGAGCTGGCGCTCCACCGGATCTGGACGCGGCTGCTGCTCCATCCCGCCATCGGCGTCACCGACAACTTCTTCGAACTGGGCGGCACGTCGATCTCCGCCATCAAGGTGGCCCACGCCGTCCAGGAGGAGTTCGGCGAGACCCTGCCGATCCGCGATCTCATGCTGCACCCGACCATCGAGGCGCTGGCCGAGCGGCTGCGGAAGGGGGCGGCGCCGGCGCGGCCGGGCGACAACCTGATCGAGTTCCGGGCGGGCGACGGGGAGCGGCGGGTGGTGTGTGTCCATCCGGCGGGCGGGACCGCCTTCTGCTATCTGCCGCTGGCCGCCGCGCTGCCCGGGTCGGTCGGCGTGCGGGGCATCCAGTCCCCCGGCCTCAACGCCGGTGAGATACCGCTGCCCACGGTCGAGGCCATGGCGGAGGAGTATCTGAAGCTGGTCGACCCGCGGCCCGACGAGTCGCTGGTCCTGTGCGGACTCTCCTACGGCGGGCTGATCGCCCATGAGATGGGACGACGGCTGGCGTCGGCCGGACACACCCGGCTGAGCGTGGTCCTGCTCGACACGCACGGCACGGAGGACGCGGCGGAACGCGCGGCGATCGAGCCGGTGGACGCGTCCGAGTTCCGGGAGAAACTGGTCAGGTTCAACGGGATGTACCCGGGTATCGAGGACGACCAGATCGACCGGTACTTCCGTATCTACAACCACAACCGGATGACCGCCCGTGACTACCTGGCACCGGCGTCGGTGGCCCGGCTCGTTCTCGTACAGGCCACGGCGGACGGCGAGGACGGGGCGGAGGTGCGCGCGTTCTGGCAACGGCGGGCCGACGGGGGCCTGTCGGCCGAGCCGGTGGAGTGCGGTCACTGGGACATGCTGGAGAGCGACGAGCTGCCGCGGGTGGCCGAGCTGATCGAGGCCGAGCTGGCCCGGATGTCCGCCGCACCCGCCCCACCGGGCGGCGGGCACCCCCGTGTGGGGCGGCAGGCCGGTCCGTCCGTAGCGCTGGAGGCCTGATGCGATCCGGAACGGACCTCTCCGGAACGGGTTCTCCCGCCTCCCCGGGCGCCGGTGGTGTGGCGCGGGGGGTGTACGAGCAGGCTCTGCGCACCCCGGGGGCTGTCGCACTGGTTGACGGCGACCGGCGGCTCGACTACACCGAACTCGACGCCACCGGCGCGGCGGTGACCGGGGCGCTGCGCCGCGCCGGTGTCCGTCCCGGGCAGGCGGTTGCCGTCGCGCTGCCGCGCTCCTGGCAGCTGGTCTGCGCCATGCTCGGCATCCTGCGGCTCGGCGCCCGGGTCGTACCGCTCGACGCGCAGAGCCCGCCGGAACGCCGCCGCCATATCCTGACGGACTCGGCCAGTGTGGCGGTGATCCACGACGGGACGGCCGCCCCGGACGCCCTGCCCGACTCGGTACAGCCGCTGCCGGTGGCCGGACTCCTCGTGGCGGGCCACCGCGAACAGACCGAGCCGGAACCGCCGTTCACCGGCGCGCCGGTCTCCTTCCTCTTCTACACCTCGGGAACGACGGGCCGTCCCAAGGGAGTCGAGGTACGGGACGCCGGTGTCCTGCGCCTCGCCCGGTCCGGATACATCCGGCAGGCGGAGGGCGCGCGCTTCGCCTGTATGTCCAATCCGGCGTTCGACGCGCTGACTTTCGAGGTCTGGGTGCCGCTGCTGACCGGCGGCTGCTGTGTGATCCTCGGCGACGCGGCCGTCCGGACACCGCACGAGCTGGCGGCGGCGCTGCTGCGCGAACGCGTCGACACGGCGTTCGTGACGACGGCGCTGTTCAACGCGGTGGTCGACACCGTGCCCGACTGCTTCGCCGGGGCCGGGCAGGTCCTGGTGGGCGGCGAGCAGCTCAACGCCCGTCTGATACGCCGCTGGTACCGCCACAACGCGGAGAGCGCCACCCAGCTCTACAACGTCTACGGGCCGACGGAGTCGACCACGTTCGCGCTGTGCCATCCCGTCCCGCGCGACTTCGACGGGGACCGGGTGCCGATCGGGCGGGCCCTGCCGGGAACGGACACGCGGCTGGTGGTCCCCGGCACCACGCGTACGGCCGCGCCCGGTGAGACGGCCGAACTCCTGCTGGCCGGCGAGGGGCTCGCGGCCGGCTACCGCAACCTGCCCGAGGAGACGGAGCGGCGTTTCGTCCCGCTCCCCCGGCACGGCGACGGCCGCACCACACTCCACTACCGCACCGGCGACCTCGTACGCGCCGACGCGGACGGCCTCGTCGAGTATCTCGGCCGCGCCGACCGTCAGGTGAAGGTCCGTGGCTTCCGTGTCGAACCCGGCGAGCTGGAACGGCGGATCGTCGCGCATCCCGCCGTACGCCAGGCGTACGTCTGCACCCGTCGCGACGGAGAGGACGGGCCCAACGAACTGCTGGCCTATCTGGTGCTGGGCGACGAGTCGTCCGAGGAGTTGTCCTTCGAGGAGTTCGACCGGCATCTCGCGGCCGGGCTGCCGGCATATATGCGCCCGCACCATATCCATGTCGTGGCCGCGCTCCCCCGTAACGCCAACGGCAAGGTCGACCAGGCCGCGTTGGAGCGCGCCGGCCATCGCCCCTGGCGGAGTCCGCACGGCGAGGAGCCTGCCGCCACCGCCTGGCAGCGCGAGGTGCTGGGCGTGGCCGCCGAGATCCTGAGGGTGCCGCGACCGCGCCTCGACGACCGCTGGATCGCCGTCGGCGGCGACTCGCTCAAGGCCCTGCGGCTGCGTTTCGAGGTACGGCGGCGCTGGGGCTGCGAGCTGTCCCAGGCGGCCGTCCTCGACGGGAACCTCGCCGGGATCGCCGAGGCGATCGACCGGGCCAGGAACGCGGGTGACTCGCCCTACCCGGTGCCGGCCGCTCCCACGGGAGCGCGCTCGGCTCCGGCCACCAGCGAACAGCAGCGCCTGTGGCTTCTGCAACAGCGGACGCCGGGGTCCCGGGCGTACAACGTGGGTCAGGTCTTCCGGCTGGCGGGGACGGTCGACGCGGTCGCGCTGCGGCGGACGCTGCGGAGACTGGTGGAGCGTCACCCCGCGCTGCGTACGGCTTTCGAGGCGGCGCCGGAGGGGCTGCGCCAGGTCGTGGGCGAACCGTACGACCCGTGGGTCGACCCCGATGACGAGTCGTGGGCCGGCCCCGATGACGAGCCGTGGACCGAACCCGATCCGGAAGCGCTCCGTGAGGGAGGGACGGACGGGACGAGCACGACGGACGGGACGGACGGCGAGGACGCGGACGCGGACGCGGACGGACGGGCCTTCGCCGACCGGCTCTTCGGCCGTCCCTTCGATCTGGCCGAGCCCCGGATGCTGCGCGCGAGTTGGCTGCCCCGGGAGGGTGGCGGCCTGCTGTTGCTGCACCTGCACCACATCGCGGTCGACGGCTGGTCGCTCAATGTGCTGCTGGCGGATCTGTCGGCGGGGTACGCCGACGCTCTCCGGGGCGAGGACGCACCGGGCGCGGTGGACCCCGTACCCTCCTCCGGCTCCGGGGCGCCCACCCCGCTCGACTATGCCGTCTGGCAGGCCGAGTGGTTCTCCAGCCCCGCCTACCTGGCCCAGCGGGCGGAACTGCGCGCCCACTACGCCGGGCTGGACGAGACGAGTGAGCCGGACGATCCGGGCGAGCCGGACAGGACGAGCCGACCGGGCGCGCCGCAGGCGCCGGCCGGCTCCCGGCGGTCCTCGCGCGCGCGGCTGCTGCACACCTCGCTCGACGCCGTACGCCGCGCCTCCGTGGACCGGCTCTGCGGCGAACTGGGCCTGACACGTTTTCAGTTGCTGCTCGGGGTCTTCGCGTCGAGTCTGTACGGGGTGACCGGCGGCACCCGTCCGCGCGTCGCCGGTCCCGTGGCCAACCGGCCCGTGCGGGAGTTCGAGACCAGTGTCGGCATGTTCGCCAACACCGTCCTGCTGCCGCTGGCCGTCGCGCCACGCGAGGAACTGCGCGGTCAGCTGCGGCGCCTGGGTGCCGCCGCTCGGGAGGTGCTCGACCGGCAGGACGTGGCGCTGGCCGACGTACTGGCCGATCGCGAGACGGGCGCCGGTGGGGCGCCGCCCTTCGACTTCCTCTTCGTTCTGGAGAACACCGACTTCGGCGCGCTGGCGCTGCCGGACTGCTCCTCCCGGCCCCTGTGGTGGGCACCGGCCGAGGCCAAGTGCCCGATGACGCTCTCCGTCGTCGAGCACGCGGACGGTCTCGACTGCCTGTGGGAGTACGCCGACGACCGCTTCGAGGCCGCCGAAGTGGAGGCGATGGCAGGCCTGTTCGGGCGCGCTCTGGATCTGCTCGCCGACGGGGCGACCGCGACCCCGGCCGAGCTGGCGGCTCCGTACCGCCGCGCGCTGCCCGAGCCCGGCCGCGCCGAGCCCGTGTCCCTGATCTGCACGACGGTGGCGGAGGGGTTCGCGCGGCAGGTCGCGCGTACACCCGACGCGCCGGCCCTGATGAGCGGCGACGGCACCGTCAGCCGCACCGAAAGCGACGTCGTCGTGGTCAGCTACGCCGAACTCGACGCCTACGCGGCCTCGCTCGCCGCCGAGTTGCGGGCGGACCACCCGCTGCCGGAGGAGAGTGACCGGCCCTGCCACGTCGCGCTGTTCCTCGAACCGTCGGTCGAGCACGTAGTGGCGCTCCTGGCGCTGGCCCGGCTCAACCTGACCATCGTGCCGCTCGATCCGTCCTATCCGCCGGCGCTGCTGCGGCGGATCCTGGAGCAGGTGGAGCCGCTGTGCGTGCTGCTCCCGCCCGGCGGTGACGCGGCGTTCGACGCCGTCGATCCGGGCGGCGCCGTACGGCACCCGGTCATTCTGTCGACCGCCGGCGGACCGGCCGAACCGGCGGCCCGCCCCGCGCACGACGGTGCCCGTCCGCTCTACACACTGTTCACCTCGGGCTCCACGGGCACCCCGAAGGGCGTGCGGGTGCCGGACCGCACGCTGAGCAACCTGTTGCAGTGGCAGGCGGAGTCGGGCGGTCTGGCGGCGCCCGCCGCCACCCAGCAGTTCTCCATGCTCTCCTTCGACGTGTCCTTCCAGGAGATCTTCGGCACGCTGTGGACCGGCGGATGTCTGCATCTGGTGCGGCCCGGCTGGCGGCAGGACGCCCCCGCCCTCCTCGATCAGCTGGAATCGGCCGGTGTGGAGCGCGTCTTCATGCCCTACGTGGCGCTTCAGCTCCTCGCCGAGCACGCCGTACACCTGGGCCGGTATCCCTCGCGGCTGCGGGAGGTGGTGACGGCGGGCGAGCAGTTGGTGTGCACCGACGCGATCCGCCGCTGGTTCGCGGGCATGCCGGGCGCGCGGCTGTTCAATCACTACGGCCCGACCGAGACGCATGTGGTGAGCGCCCTCTGTCTCGACGGCGACCCGGTGCGCTGGCCGGACCGCCCGGCCATCGGCCGGCCGGTGGCGGGCGCGGTACTGCGGGTGGTGGACGAGGCGGGCGAGCCCGCGCCGCCGGGCCGCACCGGTGACCTGCTCATCGGCGGAACGATGGCGGCCCGCTGCTATCTCGGCGACACGGAGCTCAACGAGGCGCGATTCGTGGAGCTGCCCGGCCTCGGCCTCTTCTACCGCAGCGGTGACCGGGCGAGCTTCGACCGGGAGGGCCTGCTGCACTACCGGGGCCGGGACGACGATCAGATCAAGCTGAGCGGACACCGGCTGGAGCTGGGAGAGGTCGAGGCGGCGCTGCTGCGGCACCCGGAGATCGTCCAGGCCGTGGTGGTACGTGACGGCGACGAGCTGGTGGCCTGCGTCCAGCGCCGCGACCGTACGCCGGGCCTGGAAGCGGACCGGGACGCGGGACAGGAACCGGTCCGGGCGCCGGGACAGGCACCGGGCGGCACACCGGGACCGGCGCTCACCGCCCGGACTCTCACGGCCCATCTGGCACCGCTACTGCCGCCCCATGTACGGGTCAGCCGCTTCCGGCTGCTGGGCGCCCTGCCGCGTACCCCCAGCGGCAAGCTGGACCGCGGCGGTGCCCTGCGCGCCCCGGGCGAGGAGCTGCGCCGTGGTCCCGAGACGGCGGCCGGCCTCGCGGACGTTCCGGCGAACCCGCTCTCGCCGCGAGAGGCCGGGCTCGCCGAGGCGTTCGAGGCGGTGACCGGCTCGGCCATCGGCCCCGACCAGACCTTCTTCGACGCCGGAGCGTCGAGCCTGGGACTGATGCGCTTCCACTTGCGCTGCACCACCGAACTGGGCCTTCGCTTCACCGTCGCCGACCTGTTCGAGCACGTCACGCTCCGCGCGCTGGCGCGCTTCCTCGACGGACGGGCGTCCACGGCGGAGCGGGATCCGAGCCGCGCCGCTGTGGCCGTCACGGCGGCCGTCACCACCGAGGCCGCCCCTGTGGGCGCCGTCGCGGCCGTCACCACCGAGGCCGCTCCTGTGGCCGCCGTCGCGGCCGACGAACCGATCGCCGTCATCGGCATGGCGGTACGGCTGCCCGGCGCGCCGGACCTGTCCGCCTTCTGGGACATGGTGAGGGCGGGCGGCAGCGGGATCGAGCACTTCGACGCACCCGACGGCATCGTCGGGGCGCGCAGCCAGATGGACGGTCTGCTGGCCTTCGACCCGGACCACTTCGGCATCAGCCGGCAGGAAGCCCGGCTGATGGACCCCCAGCAGCGGCAACTGCTGATGAGCTGTGCCGACGCACTGGCACACGCCGGAATCGCCGCCCCCTCCGCCCGGCGCGTCGGACTGATCGCCGGTGCCGGTGAGAACACCTACTTCCAGGCCATGCTGCGCGAGGCCGACCCCGCACAGCTGCCCGACGGCTTCCAGCTGGCCCTGCACCACGAGAAGGACTTCCTCGCGACGAAGGCCGCTTACCACCTGGGCCTGACGGGACCCGCCTTCACCGCCCAGGCGGCGTGCGCCAGTTCTCTGGTCGCCGTCCACCTCGCCGCCGGGCTGCTGCGCCAGGGCGACGCCGACGTGATGCTGGCCGGCGGGGTGCTGGTCGACACGGAGCTGACCGACGGATACCGCTACCGGCCGCAGCACATCTTCTCCGTGGACGGACACTGCCGGGCATTCAGCGACGACGCGAGCGGCACCATCGGCGCCAGCGGTGTCGGTGTGGTGGTGCTCAAGCCTCTGCGGCAGGCCCGGCGCGACGGGGACACCGTGTACTCGGTGATCACCGGCTCTGCCCTCAACAACGACGGTTCCGACAAGCTGAGTTACAGCGCTCCCTCGCTCTCCGGTCAGCGCGAGGTGATCCGCGCGGCCCTGCGTCGTGCCGGCCGCGGCGGGGCCGACCTGGGCTATGTCGAGGCGCATGGCACCGGCACCCGGCTGGGCGACCCGGTCGAGGTCGGCGCTCTGCGGCAGGCGTTCGACCTGGCGGAGTCCGGTCGCTGCGCCCTGACCTCGGTCAAGAGCCAGATAGGTCATCTGGGCGCCGCGGCGGGTGTGGTCGGGCTGGTGCGTGCCACCCTCGCCGTGCATCACGGCCTCATCCCGCCGCACGTCGATTTCCATGCCCTCAGTCCGCAGATCGGTCCCGATCCGACGCCGTTCCACATCCCGACCGAGGCGCGGCCCTGGCCCGCCGGGCGGGACCGGGTGGCGGCGGTCAGCAGCTTCGGGATCGGCGGCACCAACGCCCATGTGCTCCTCGAAGCGGACGAGCGGGGCGACGCGCTCGCGCCGGACGCGACGGAACCGTGCCTGGTGCTGTCGAGCAGCAGCGAGGCCGGTCTCCGTAGGGACGCCGCCCGTATCGCCGACTATCTGACGGCCCGTCCCGAGGCGTACCGGCGGGTACTGCGCCATGTGCAGGCGGGCCGGCCGGCGCGTCGGCTGCGGATCGCGGCGGTCTGCCCGGACGCGTCGACCGCGGTGGAGTGGCTTCGTACGGCGGTCGCGGTCACCGCCACCGTCGCCGAAGAAGAACCGGCAGGGGAACCGCTCGCGGCGGCGGGCCGGTCGGCGGAGGAGCTGGCCGACGCCTGGCGGTCCGGCCGCCGGATCGACTGGCCGGCCGGTCCCGCGCAGGCGCCGTGGGACTTCCCGCCGCCCGCGTTCGAACTGTCGGAGTACGACTTCGCCCGCACCGCGCGACCGGCGCGACCGGCGCGCCCGGTCGATACTGCGGGCGGCGAGCGACCGTCGCGGCTTCCTGAGGCCGACTGGCTGCACCAGCCCCACTGGGTACGGCTGCGCGGGGCCGTACCCAGGACCGCCGCGTCGCGTACCTCCCGTCTGCTGGTGGTGCTGACGGACCGTCCGGCGCCGCCCGAAACGGTCCGCGCCTTCGCGGCGGTCCACGCCCGAGTGGTACGGGTCAGCTCGGCCGGCGCCTTCGCCCGGCGGGGCGAGGATGTCTTCGAGGTCGACCCGTCCGACCACATATCGCTGGGCCGGTTGCTCGACGCGCTGGCGGAGGCGGGCCGGGACGGCATCGACTGGCTGCACGCGCTGCCCCTGGCCGTCGAGGGTCCGGTCGGTTCCGACACGCTGGCGCGGGCCCACCGGGCGTGTCTCGACACGCCGGCCGCGCTGGTACGGGCGGTGGCCGACGCGCCCGGGGCACCGAGGGTGCGGCCGTGGTGGCTGTCGTACCGCGCCAGACCGGTCGACGGCTCCGTATCACGCCCGGAACTCAATCTCCTGGCCGGTGCCGTCGAGGTGGCACCGCAGGAGGGACAGGTCGACGGCCACTGGCTGGATCTCCCCAGCGCGGATCTGGCCGGCTGGGCTCCACAACTGGCCGCGTTGCTGGCCGGGACGGACGCCGAGGCCGGTCCCGGGGTCCGGCTGCCGCGACAGCTCGCACTGCGCCAGGGCTTCTGGTGGGAGCGGATCACGCTTCCGGTGTCCCCGGCCGCAATCGCCCCCATGGCGCTGCTCGAAGGGGAGACCGACGAGAGCGAGGGAAGCAAGGAGAGCGTCCATCTGGTTCTGGGCGGCACGGGCGGCCTCGGCACCGCCCTCGCCGCCTGGCTCCTCGAACGGACCGAGGGCCGGGTCCTGTTGCTGGCCAGAACATCCCGGCTTCCGGCGGAGCTGACGCCCTGGTCCGACCGGGTCGAGCTGATCGAGGCGGACCTCGCCGCGTCGACCCACTCGGCACCCTCGGCACCCTCGGCACCCTCGGCACCCGAGGAGATCCTGTCGCGGATCGGGCGACGGACGGCGCGCCTCGACAGTGTGATCCACGCGGCCGGCGTGGCGGCCGGCGGACTGCTCGTACGGCGGGATGCCACCGCGATGCGGCAGGCGACGGCGGCCAAGGTGCAAGGCGCGCTGCTGATGGAGCGGTTGATCGAGCGTTACCTGCCGGAGGTCGCCGTCTACTGTTCGTCGATGTCGGCGCTGCTCGGCGGCGTCGGCCAGTTCGACTACGCCGCCGCCAACGCGCTCCTCGACGGCTTCGCCCACCACCGGACGGGCGACGCCGAGACCACCGCGCGGATCACCGTCAACTGGGATGTGTGGCGCGAGACCGGAATGGCGCTGCGGGCGCCCCTGTCCGACGCCCGCCACCAGGCGCATCTGTCGGTCGGCCTGACGGTGGACGAGGGGAAGCGGCTGTTCGCGCGAGCCGTCGGACTGCGGCTGCCGCAGCTCCTCGTCTCCACGACCGGTCTGGACGAGTCCCGCGTCTTCTACGCCGCGTCAGCGCCGTCAACCCCATCCGTGCCATCAGTGACATCAGCGGCCTCGTCATCGACAACCGATCCCGTTCCGGCACCTGTCACGGATTCCGGCGGCGGCGAGGACGGGCGCGAGGGCAGGGGCGGTGCCACGGTCACGGCGGCCGGTCTCCTCACCGCGTGGTTGTCCGAGTGGGTGGGTGTCGACCGGCTCGACCCGGACGTACCGCTCTACGACCTGGGCGCGGATTCGCTGACGATGCTGGATCTGATCAGCGAGGTCAAACGGCACTTCGGGGTCGAACTCGAACTGTCGTGGCTCAGCCACCGGGTCTCGCTCAACGAGATCCTGACGCGACTCGGCTCGGCGACTCCCGAAGGGACCGTATCCGGAGCCGCCGACGAGGAAGTGGCGCTGGAGGTCTGGCACGAGGGCACCGGACGCGAGGTGCTCTGTCTGGTGCACCCCGTCGGCGGTGACATCCAGGCGTACCGGTCGCTGGTGTCCGCCCTCGACCCCCGGCTGACGGTCTGCCTCATCGCCGACCCGGCGCTGCGGCGGCCCGTACCGCCGGACTGGACCCTGGCGGAACGCGCCCGGCGGTACCGCGCCGCGCTGCTCGCCCGCTTCCCGGAGGCGGCGTGGCGCCTGCGGCTGGCCGGGTGGTCCTTCGGTGCGTGGGTGGCCGCGGAGATGGCCGTGGAAGCGGAGGCGGCCGGCCGGCCCGTGGAGGCGCTCCATCTGCTCGACCCGCCGCCGCCAGGTGCCGGAACACTGTTCCAGGAGTACGACGGGACACAGCTCGAAGCGGTGTTCGCGGCCGAACTCCGCCACAGCGGGGACGAGTCGGGCGCGTCGGCCGGTGACCACGCGCGGGCCTATGCGGAGCGGCTGGCCCACTGCTGCCGGGCCAATCTGCGCAGCATGGCCGGCCACCGGGTGCGACGGCTCGCCGTCACCCCCAGCGGTCTGTGGCTGGCCGAGCGGCCGGTGGCGGGCATGCCCTCGCTCGGCTCCCCGGAAGAACAGCGGGCGCTGTGGCGGCCGTACCTTCCGGAGTCCACCGCCTGGCACCGGCTCGACACCACCCACTACGGCATCGTCCGGCCGCCGTACGTGGACGCGGTGGCCGAGTCGATCAACGCGGGCGCGTACGACGCGCCCGAGCACCGCTGACCGCGCCGGTGTGGTGTGCGGCCGTCTCATCCTGTCCGGCCTGATGGCCCGCGGGCTTTGCGCGTGTTGGTGATCCAAACCCGTTTTCCCACCTCACAGGAGGAAGTTGTGGAGCAGTACGAACTGGACGCCCTGGAACGCGTCACCTCACGGCCCCCGAGGGAGTACCGGACCATCGAGGTCGACTCCCTCACGCCCGTCATCGGCGCCGAGGTCTCGGGCGTCGACCTCTCCCAGGAACTGTCGGAGGAGCAACTGGGCGAGGTGAAGGCGGCGTTCCTCGACCACCATGTCCTGGTCTTCCGGGACCAGTTCCTCACGCAGGAGGACCACAAGCGCTTCGCGGGCCACTTCGGCGGGCTCCGCCCGGTGAACCCGCCGCCGGAGGACGGCGATCCCTACATCCTGGAGATCAGCACCACCGCCGAGGCGTCGAACGTGGCGGGCAACGGCTGGCACGCGGACGGCACCGCCGACGCGGAACCGTCGCTGGGCTCGATGCTCTACCTCACCCGCGTACCGGAGACGGGCAGCGGAGGCGACACCCTGTTCGCCAATATGCACCTGGCCTACGAGATGCTGTCGCCGGCCATGCGCGGGCTTCTGGACGGCATGACCGCCATCCACGACGGTCTCATCGCCTTTCAGGGCCACACCCCGCCGCCGGGGTACGTGATCCCCAAGAGCGAACACCCGCTGGTCGTGCGTCACCCCGAGACCGACCGGCCGATCCTCTACGTCAACAGGGCCTACACCGGACGGATACCGCAGCTGTCGTCCGACGAGAGCCGGGCCGTGCTCGGCATGCTGTTCGACGTGGTGCCGAACCGGCCGCTGCTGAGCTGCCGCGTCCGGTGGAGCCCCCACACCCTGGTGTTCTGGGACAACCGCTGTGTGCAGCACCACGCGACGTACGACTACTACCCGTTCACGCGCTACGGCCAGCGGGTCGCCATCAACGGCGGCCCGCTCAAGGGTTAGGGGCGGTCGTGTCCGGCGGACCTTCGCGGACGAGCGAAGGTCCGCCGGACAGCGAACAGCGGACAGCGGGCGGCCATGCCGACCCCGCCGACGAGGCCGACGATGCCGACGAGCGGACGGAGTCAGTCGCCGTACTCTCCGGTGGCGAAACGGCGCGCCTCGCGCCGGGCCGCGTAGCGATCCTTGCGGTTGCGGGCCCTGTTCATCTCCCCCCACTCCTTCTTGGCGGCGCGTCCGTTCGGTCCCGAACAGCACGTCCGGCCGAAGTCGGAGTGTCCCCACCGGCAGCGGGTGTCCGTGTCCTCCCCTGTCGGATCGGCCGGCAGATCGCACGGGCCGTGGCGGTGATCGTGGACCGGCCGGGGGTTGTGCTCCGTGAAGCGCACCCGCAGGGGCTTGGTCCTGTCCGTACGGGACATCTCGTTCCTTCCGGAACCGCCGCCCCGTCCCGGGCTTTCCGGGCGGGCGGCCGGGTTCGCCGCCTCACTGCGACACACCCCCTTTCTCTGTCCGCCGCACCGGCCGGTCCTGGAGCGGACGGCGGTTCACAGCACTCTCCATGCGAGGGGAAAGCCTTCCAGGATATCGGCGAGCCTCGGCCCCGCACAAGAAGACCTCTCGTCCCGACGACCGCGGCACCAGGTGGACGGGATCAGCCGGGCCCGCCCGGCCCGGGACGCTCAGGGCCTCCGCGTCACAGGGCCAGGTTCCGCATCCGCTCGTCCTGGCCGATGATGACGTGCAGGGCCGCCCCCTTCGGTGCGGCACCGGCTGTCCCAGGAAGGGGTTCCTCATGGACGAAGCCGAGGTGATCGTGGTGGGGGCCGGGCCGGCCGGCTCGTCCGCCGCCTACCATCTGGCCACGGCGGGCGTCGACGTCCTGCTGCTGGAGAAGACCCGCTTTCCCCGGGAAAAGGTGTGCGGCGACGGCCTGACGCCACGGGCGGTGCATCAACTCATCCGGATGGGCGTCGACATCAAGGCTCCGGGGTGGATGCGGTCACGCGGGATGCGCTGGGTGGCCGGAGAGCACCGGGTCCATATCGACTGGCCGGGCCTCGGGAGCTATCCGGACTTCGGGCTCTCGCGCAGCCGGCACGATTTCGACGACATCCTGGCCCGGCGCGCGGTCGCCGCCGGAGCGCGGCTGCGCGAGGGCGTGAAGGTGACGGGCCCGGTGACCGATCGCGCCGGGCGTGTCATCGGTGTCACCGCCGCGGCCGGAACGACGGCGGCGGGAGCGGCGGACGGAGCGGCCGCACCTGCGACAGGGGCCGGAACGGCGGCCGGGGCCGGGGAGCCCGCGGTCTACCGCGCACCGATCGTCATCGCGGCCGACGGCGCCTCCGCCCGTCTCGCCCTCGCCCTGGGCCTGCGCCGGGACCCGGACAGGCAGATCGCGACAGCCGCCCGCCGCTACTACCGCAGCCCCGAGCGCTCCCAGGACGACTACCTGGAGCTGTGGGCCGATCTGCGCTATGCGGGAACCGATCACTACCTGCCCGGATACGGCTGAATCTTCCCGATGGGCGACGGCCGGGTCAATGTCGGTCTCGGCGCCCTGCCGCACCGCCGGTACGGAAACGCGGATCTGCGGTCCGCGCTGGACCACTGGCTCGCCCGTACCCCGCACGCGTGGGGGCTGCGTGACGAGAACACCGAAGGTCCCGTCAGGAGCGCCGCTCTGCCGCTGGGCTTCAACCGCCATCCGCTGTATACGCGCGGGGTCCTGCTGGTCGGCGACTCCGGAGGCATGATCAGCCCGTGGAACGGCGAGGGCATCGGCCAGGCCCTGGAGGCGGGCGAGGTCGCGGCCGAGCGGGCGGCGCTCGCCCTGACCCTTCCGGCGGGGCCGAGGCGCGAGCGTGTGCTGCGCGACTACCCCGTGGAGATGAACCGCCGCTGGGGGCGCTACTACCGTCTCGGCAATGCCGCCGCCGACGTCGTCTTCAGCCGGTCGGGCTTCCAACCGGTCCTCAACCGCTACGTCATGGGCTCGCCGTTTCTGCTCAAGACCCTGGCCCGGCTGCTCTCCAACCTCACCGACACGCCCTCGCGGGACATGACCGACCATCTGCTCAACACCGTCGTCCGGCTGGTCCCGGCGCCGCCCGTACGCCGCCGCTGAGGAGGCGGCCGTCCACGACACCGGAGTGACGGGTTCCGGCCGACCGCGTCCGGCGTTACCGCCCATGCCATGCTGAAGTGCGGACAGCAGTACGGACATCAACGCGGACAGCAGTGGAGACATGAGCGCGGACGGCCGCGCGCACGGCGGCGAGGACGACCGCGCGGGACACAGCGGGAGAACAGGAGAGTCCGGCAGCGTGAGAGCAGGGACACGACGGGCCGGCACCGGCACCTGGGATCGCTTCGCGGCATCGGACCCGGGTCTGCTGCGGCTGATGGCGGGGCTGCGGACGGTCGCGGCGATCGCGCTCACCCTCCTCGTCCTCGCCCTGCTCGGCACCGGTGTCACGTACCTGGTCGCGGGCGCCATGACGGCGATGGTCTCCACCTTCGCGATCAAGGAGAGGCAGGTACGCGACCAGGCGATCACGCTCGCGCTCGGCCTGCCGGTCGCGCTCGCCGCGATCTCCCTGGGAGCGCTGCTGAGCACCCGGATCATCGCGGGTGACGTGCTCTTCATCGCCCTGATCTTCGCCGCCGTCTACAGCCGCAGATTCGGCGAACGCGGTACCGCTCTGGGCCTGATCGGCTTCCAGGTCTACTTCGTCGCGCTCTTCGTGGGAGCCCGCCCCGCCGGTCTGCCCGTACTGTGGGCGACCCTGGCGATCGGCTTCGTGTGCAGCGCGATCGTACGGTTCGCCGTCGTACCGGAAACGCCACAGCGCGAACTGCTGCGGCTGCGCGACGCCTTCCGGGCGCGGCTCGCCCAGGTCGTGACCAGTCAGATCGAGCTGCTGGACGCCGCGCCCGAGCAGTTGGACAAGGTCCTCGACGATCTGCGGCGGCGTACCGCGCGGCTGCACGAGGCGGCTCTGATGATCCAGAGCCGTCTGGAGGAGGGCACGCGCGACGCGGCCACGGCGGCGCTGCTGCAACGCCGCGTCGCGGACGCCGAGATCACCACGGAGCGGCTGGGCGTACTGCTGCTGAACGCCCGCAGCGCCGAGAGCGCGGACACCCTCACGCTTCATCTGCCGAACGCGCCCGTGCCGGCCACGGGAAACCTGGTGACGGCCGCCGACGGCGACGTGATCGGGACGCTGCGCCGGGACCTGAACGCACTGCACCTGCTGATGGCCCGCGCGGGTACCGACGACCGGGGTACGGCGTTGGCGCATGTACGCAACAGGCTGCTCGGCTACCGCGACGAGGAGCGGCTGCCGCGCGCCTCGGACGCCGTCCAGGACGTCTTCCGCGGCATCGGTGAGGTCGCCCGCGCCGTCCTGGGCCTGCGCCTCGCGCTGGACGGGCCGCAGGACGAGTCCAGCGACTCACCGGCGACGACGCGTTCGCGTGAGGAGTTCGACGCCGAGGATGTCTCCCTCACCGGTCCCGAGGAGTCCGAGGAGGAGGACCGCACCGGCCTTCGGCGCCCCACCACCCGGGCGGCGTTCCAGGTCTCGGTGGGGTCGGTACTGGCCATCATCGGCGGTGAGTTCCTCTCCACGCAGCGCTGGTACTGGGCGGTGCTGACCTGCTGGGTGGTCTTCCTCAACACCGCGTCCACGGGCGAGATCCTGGTCAAGGGCTACCGGAGGGTGCTCGGTACGGTCCTCGGGGTGGTCGCCGGTGTCGTACTGGCGGGGCTGGTCGGCCACCACACCTGGCTCGCGTTCACGCTGGTCCTGGTCTTCATCTTCGCCATGTTCTTCACGGCGCCGCTGTCGTACGCGCTCATGTCCTTCTTCGTCACGGCGATGCTGGGACTGCTCTACACGCTGCTGAACAAGTACAGCTTCGACGTGCTCGTCCTGCGCATCGAGGAGACGGCGCTCGGCGCGGTCTGTGGAATCATCGCGGCCGTACTGGTCCTGCCGGTGCACACCGACCGCCGTACCGACGAACTGCTGGGCACGGTCCTGGACCGGCTCGGCGATGTGGTGTCGGCGGCGGTGGAGCAGCTCAGCGGCGGCCCGGCGTCCGATCTGCTGGGCAAGGCGCGGGATTTGGACACCGCGCTGGACGATCTGCGCGATTCCACCAAGCCGTTGACGCATCCGATCTCCCCGCTGCGCGTCCGGCGCAGGACCGTCCGTTATCTGGTGGCGCTGCTGGAGACCTGCGCCTATCACGCCCGTTCCCTGGCGGCGACGGCCGAGTTGGTGCCGCAGAGCAGGACGGTCGCGCCCGACCCGCGCCTGGGGCGGGCGGGGCGGCGTATCGCGCACAACATCGAAGTGATCGCCGCGCGCGTGAAGGACGAGAGGACCGAGGGCGAGGTCGAGTCCGGCGCGAGCATCGCCTCCATGCTCAGGACCGACGCCTCGGGCGCGCCGCACTCGGACACGGTGACCGCGCGCGTACTGCGCCATCTGCAACGCCTCGACGAAGGCGTGGCGGGCCTCGCGCGCCCCCTCGGCGTACCGGTCGCCGACCGCGCGGAGCGCAGGGCCGCTCAGGACTGAGGGCTGTCCCGTGGTCCCCCATCCCTGCCGGGCGCGCGACGACGGCTACGGCACCTCGCTGCGCGTCCGGGGTCGTGCGGCGACGGCAAGACCGTCGACCGGCGGCGGGGCCGCGTCCGGTGTCTTCCGGTCGCGGCGGACGAGAAGCGTGCCGATCACGCACGCGACGGCCACCAGGATGAAGCCGTACCAGGGGGTGGCCCCGGAGGGATGGGTCTCGTAGACGAGCGCCGCCGACAGTACGGTCAGCACCGTGCCGGTACGGCCGTACGGCCTGGTGGCGGCGATCACCGTCATGCCCCAGAGCAGGTACCACGGCTGCACCATCGGCGAGAGGGCGACCAGGGCGAGGAGAGCGAGCCCCAGGGCATGGACCGGGTCCAGGGAACGGGCATGGGGACGGGCACGTTCCGGCGCGGGGTCGGTGTCCGAGGCGCGGGCCGCGTCCGGGCGGGCACGCAGCGTCCGCCACGCCAGGCACGCGATCAGTACGAGCGCCGCCCCCAGCCCCAGGTTCTGGACGGCGGCCTTGACCGGGCCCGGGTCGGTCCCGGCCAGCAGGCGCAGCAGTTCGCCGAGGCCGAGACCGACGTCGCTGGTGGCCGAGAGCGCGGTGTGTATGGTGCCCGCGACGCTCTGGGTCCTGAGCCAGCCGAAGCCGGTGCCCCCGAGCAGCGTCGCCGCGACGGCGACCGCCACCGCGACCAGGCCGGGCGCCGCGCCCTTCGCCACCCGCCGTACGAGCGGTCCGGTCGCCGCCCTGCCCACGAGCACGCCGATGAACAGCAGCGCCATCGCCGCCGGGGACTTGACCATCATGGCGAGCCCGACGAGCGCGCCCCCCGCGATCCACCTGCCGCGCAGGGCGAACACCACGCCCGCCAGCATGAGACCGATCATCAGCCCGTCGTTGTGCATGCCGCCGATCACATGCATGAGCAACAGCGGGTTGAGCGCCCCGAGCCACAGCGCGCCGCTCTCGCTCGTGCCGCGCTCGCGCGCGAGACGCCGCAGGGCCCACACGATCAGCACCAGCGCGCCCACGGCGATGAGGCGCATCCCCAGCACGGCGGGAACGATCGTCCCGCCCGTCGCCCAGGTCACGCAGCGCGCGAGGATCAGGAAGAACGGACCGTACGGCGCGGGGGCGTCGGTCCAGTTCCCGCCGACACTCGCGGCGGCGTCGCCGCCGAGCCCGGCCGGGTCGAGGACGGACGGCCCCGCGCTGTAGACGTCGTGTCCTTCGAGGACCATCGCGCCCTGGGCGATGTAGCTGTACACATCGGCGCTGTAGAGCGGCGGCGCCAGCGCCGGCGGGGTCGCCCACCAGGCGAGGGTGACGAGCGTGTCGCGCGTGGAGGCCCCGGTCCTGCCGTACCGCCACCAGGCGACGACGAGCAGCGTCAGCCCGGCGTAGGCCAGGACGGCGCCCGCCACGGTCACCGCGGACCCGGCCCCGTGGGGCACCCAGATCCCCCACGGTTCACGGTCCGGCAGCGTACCGGCGACCCAGCCGCCCGCGGCGGCCGCTACGGAGCCGGCCGCGCCCAGCCGGCGGTACCCACCGGCGTTCAATGCCCACATGACCGGCCAACCTATCGAACGACCGCGGCCACCAGCGGCGCACCCCAGTGGGTCGGGCAGATTGCCACACGGGGCAAAGTCATCAACGCGGGCGACACCATCGCACTGCGCTGGGGCATCTGACCCGGGCACTTCCTACTGGTCGCGTCTGTGCACACTGATGACGGCGAGTACGGCCGCGGCCAGTGCCCACACCGCGTAGACGGTCCACGCTCCGGAGGCCGTCCAGGGGAAGGCGGTCCGTGCGTGGCCGGCCTCCGTGAGCCGGATCCACGCCTCCGTGGGCAGGGCATGACTGATCACCGCCGACCAGCGGCGGCCGTCGGTGAAGACCAGGGGCAGCAGGACGAGCACCACGACGGTGGCGGTCATGGTGGCCGCCGTGTGCCGGATGACGGCGCCGAGCGCGAGACCGGCGAGCGCGCACACCGGCGCGAGGAGGGCGGACGCGAGCACGACGGTCGGGGCGCCGGGATGGCCGATCGAGACGCCCACGTCCCTGGCTCCGAGAATCGCCTGGGTCAGCGCGAACGAGGCTCCGGCGACGAACACACCGAACACGGTCGTGATCCCCGCGACGACGACCGCCTTGGCCGCCATCACCGAACGGCGGGCGGGCACGGCCGCGAAGGT
Source organism: Streptomyces sp. L-9-10 (assembly GCF_004151105.1). GTDB lineage: Bacteria > Actinomycetota > Actinomycetes > Streptomycetales > Streptomycetaceae > Streptomyces. Next base: position 109,490 of record NZ_PHRF01000041.1, on the reverse strand, counting down.
CGTACGGATCGTGCCCGTGCCGTACTCGCCGATGACGGCGAGCGCGCCCATCACACCGAGGGCCAGCACCATCACCATGGCGCCGTTCACGGTGAAGGCATGCTGGAGCGCGATTCCGTCCCGAATGAAGCCGGCCCGGTCCGCCGCGTCGCGCATGCCCCAGTAGTTGTAGGTGTCGTAGGCGGTCCCGCCGTTGAAGGCGAGGACGGCCAGGGCGGTCGCGCCGTACGCGATGAACGTCGAGCGCAGCGACCGGAGTTTGATCCACTCGGCGGCGACCAGATCGCGGAAGCGCGCGCGGGGTTCGGCGGCGCCGGATGCGCCGCCGGGCACATACGACGCCGATGTGGATGTGGGCGTGGGCGTGGGCGTGGAACTGGTCGCGCTCATCGGGATTCTCCTGCGGGGTACTGGACGCTGTCGGCCGTGAGCTCCATGAACGCCTCCTCCAGGGAGGCGGACCGGGTATGGAGGTGGTGCAGCGGGATGCGGTGCTCCTGGGCGATCTCACCGATCCGGACCGAGTCCAGACCGGTGACGGTGAGCGACTCGCCGTCCGCGTGCACGGTCGCGCCCCGCGCCGTCAGCAGGTCGCTCAGGACGGAGGCGGCGGGTGTGCCCACCGTGACGCTCTGCCGGGTTCCGCGGGCCGAGAACTCCGCAAGGCTCTCCGCCGCGATCAGCTCCCCGCGGCCGATGACGATCAGCTGGTCGGCGGTGTGCTCCATCTCGGACATCAGATGGCTGGAGACGAAGACGGTGCGGCCCTCGGCGGCGAGCCGCCGGAACAGCTCGCGTACCCACTTCACGCCCTCCGGATCGAGGCCGTTGAGCGGTTCGTCGAAGAGCAGCACCGGAGGATCGCCGAGCAGGGCGCCCGCGATACCGAGCCGCTGTTTCATGCCGAGGGAGAATCCGCCGACGCGGCGCCGTGCGACCTCGACGAGGCCGACCTCCTCCAGCACCTCGTCCACCCGGCGCCTCGGGATGCGGTTGCCGCGGGCCAGGGCGGACAGCTGCGCCACCGCGCTGCGCCCGCCGTGCACATCGTGCGCGTCGAGCAGCGAGCCGACATGGCGCAGACCGCGGGGGCGGTCGCGGAAGGGCCGGCCGCCGACGGTGACCGTGCCACCGGTGGGCTCGTGCAGGCCGAGGATCATCCGCAGCGTGGTGCTCTTGCCGGCGCCGTTCGGCCCGAGGAAACCCGTCACCCGGCCGGGGCGCACGGTGAAGGTCAGATCGTTGACGGCTGTCGTGCGGCCGTACCGCTTGGTGAGTTCGTTGACTTCGATCACGGGGACAACGGTGCCGGTGGGCGGTCGTGTCCGTCGTCCGGCTCCGGCCGGCAATCGAGGGGCGCCGATGTCGACCCCGGTTGTACGACCACGGGCCGATGACCGCCCGCACGCATGCCGTTTACGATCGCGGCATGTCCGCCTCACCGCCTCTGCCGCTGCTCAAGCGCGTACCGCCGGGCCTGTGGACGGCGCTGGTGTGGTTCACGGCGGCCGTGCAGCCCATCATCGAGTACGTCGTGCTGCCGCCGGGGCCCGGGTACTCGCTCGACTATCCCCGGGACGGACTGCACTCGTTCGCGGCCCGGACGCTGCTCCTCCTCGCCTTCGCGCTCGTCCTGGCCGGCAGCGCCCTGCTCCGGCGCGGGGCGTCGGTGGCGTACGGGCTGGTCCTCGCCGGGACGGTCCTCTCCACGGTGGCGTGGCGTCAGAACGAGATCCCGCCGACGCAGTTCCTGGGAGTGGATGTCGTCCTGGGGTACGTCGCGGCCACCCGGCCCCGGCGGATCTCGCTCCGCGCGGCAGCCGTGACGCTGGGCGTGCTGTCCGGTTACCTCGTCCTGCGGCCGTTCGCGGACGACGATGCCGGCACCGCCGCCGAGCCTTACGTGGCCCTGACCGTCGTCATCGCCTGGCTCGTCGGCAATTCGGTGTTCCAGGCCCGCGCCCACACCGAGGAGCTGCACGCCCGCGCCGCCGCCCAGGCCGTCACCGCCGAACGGCTCCGCATCGCACGGGAGATGCACGACACGGTCGCCCACAGCATCGGCATCATCGCCCTTCAGGCCGGCGCCGCCGCCCGGGTCGTCGACACCCAGCCGGCCAGGGCCCGCGAGGCGATGCTCACCGTGGAGAAGGCCGGCCGCGAGACGCTGTCGGGACTGCGGCGGACGCTCGGCGCGCTGCGCCAGGCCGACCAGGAACAGGCGCGTACGGACCGGGACCGGGACCGTACCCCCGAGGGCCCGCTGCCCGCACCGGCCGCTCCGCACCCGGCCACCGGACTGGCGGACGTGGAGCGGCTCGTCGCCACGACCACGGCCGCCGGTGTCCGGGTGGATCTGCGATGGCGGGGCAGGCGCCGCCCGCTGCCCGCGGACGTCGACCTCGCGGCGTTCCGGATCGTCCAGGAGTCGGTGACCAATGTCGTACGGCACTCGGGGGCCACGTCCTGCCGGGTGCGCGTCGACCATCTCGACGACGCGCTCGCCATCGAGGTCTCGGACCGCGGCAGGGGCGGTGGCCCGAACCGCGGCAGGGGCGGCGGCCCGGACCGCGGCTGGGGCGGCGGCGGTACGGACACCGGGTACGGCCTCGTCGGCATGCGCGAGCGGGTCGCCCTCCTGCACGGCGATTTCACCGCCGGGCCGCGGCACGGCGGCGGGTTCCTGGTCGCGGCCCGGCTGCCGGTACCACGGTCCGCGTGGACCGAGGCGGAGCCGAAGGCGGACGCCCGATGACCATCCGCGTCCTGCTCGCCGACGACCAGCCCCTGGTCCGTGCCGCCCTCCAGATGGTCATCACCGACACCGCCGACATCGAGGTCGTGGGCGAGGCGTCGAACGGCGCCGAAGCCGTCGCCCTCGCCGGGGAACTCGCCCCCGACGTCGTCGTGATGGACATCCGGATGCCGGGTACGGACGGTATCGAGGCCACCCGGCTGATCACCACGGCCACCGGCTCCGCACACGTCATCATGCTGACGACCTTCGACGACGACGATGACGTCCACGGGGCACTGCGCGCCGGCGCGTCCGGGTTCCTCGTCAAGGACATGGCGCTGGACGACATCCTCGCCGCGATACGCGCCGTCGCCGCCGGCGACGCCCTGATCGCACCGAGCGTCACCCGCCGCCTCATCAAGGAGTTCGCCGCCCGCCCGGCGGCCGGCCCACCGCGAAGGGCGGATCTCGGCGGCATCACCGACAGGGAGCGGGAAGTGCTGACGCTGGTCGGCCGCGGCCTGTCGAACACCGAGATCGCCGAGCGGCTCTGCATCAGCGTCGCCACCGCCAAGACCTATCTCAGCCGCCTGCTCGCCAAGCTCGACGCCCGCGACCGTGTGCGGCTCGTGATCCTGGCCTACGAGACGGGCCTCGTGACACCGTCGTCCTGAGCCGGCGCGGGCGAGAACCCGCGCCGGAGCCGGGCGGAACGGGCGGCGGCAGGAAGGAAACGGGCAAGGCGGCGGCCCCGTTCTCCGGTCGGCACCGACCGGAAACTGACGGCCTCTTGATGCCACTTCACCCGGCACGTGTATGGCAAATCACTGAACAAATTCAGATCAACGAACACCGCCCGTTTCGGCGGTTCCGGACCGCCCCCGCGCGAAGCCCGGCGGAGCAAGGGCCTGTTCGGGGGTGGGGCACCCAAGCGGAACTTCGCATTCGGTCTGCGGCCGCGCCCGGCCGCGCCCGGCCGCGCCTTCGGCGTTTTCTCCTCGCCCCAGGAGAAGCTTCCGGACGACGTGGCGCGCACCCACCTCTCGTTGGCGCGATATCTGGCATGGAACGTCGAGAACGAGCCAAATTTCATGGCCGATACATCCGACCTGTCGCGCCGCGCCTTCTTACCTACGAGTAGGACGTCACTATCGACAGGTACGCAGGTTCGGCCCCGGGGGAGGCGTTCCATGCGCCTGATCCCCGGTCGCATCAGAAAGGCAATGGGCACCAATTGCAGATCAATCTTCTGGGACCGATGGAAGTAATGGATGACGGGGTTCAGGTCCGGATACCGGGAGAGAAATTACGCTCGATCCTAGCGGCATTGTCGTTATCGGTGGGGCGCTCCGTTTCGCGTAGTGAACTCATCGACGAACTATGGGGCGAAGAGCCTCCGAACAGCGCCGAGAACTCATTGCACGGTCATATCGCCCGGCTGCGCCGGGTTCTGGTCGCACACGGCGGGAAGGCGGCTCTGCGCAATGTCATCCGGACTTCACCGACCGGGTACGTCCTGGAGCTGACCGAGGAGGATGTCGACGCTTCCCGGCTCCTCCACCTGGTGGCCCGCGCCGAAGCGGCGAGCGAGCACCACCCCAGAGGTGCCGTTGATCTGCTGACCGCGGCGGTTTCCCTTTGGCGGGGCCCGGCGCTGATCGACGCCGGGCACGGAATGATCTGTCAGGTCGCCTACACCCAGCTGGAAGAGATCAGAGTGGGAGCCTACGAAAGGCTTTTCGATATCCGGCTCCGGCTCGACCAGCCCCGTGCCGTCATCCCCGGCCTGGAGCAACTGCACGCCAGGTACCCGCTGCACGAGCGATTCTGCGAACAGCTCATCACCGCTCTCTACCTGTCCGGACGGCAGGCCGACGCGCTCAACACCTACCACCGCACCCGCGAGTACCTGTCGCAGCATCTGGGACTTCAGCCCGGACACGGACTGAGAGACAGGTTCCAGGACATCCTCCGGCAATCCCCCCATCTGTCCATATCCGGGGCCGGGGAAGAGGTCATACGGATTTCGTGACGCGGAGGATCTGCCAGATGGCACCCAGCCTCGCGCGCCCGTGGAAGGCCAGATACTCCGGAAGTACCAGCTGGGGACCCCACTTCTCCTTGTAGGCGAGCTGGCTGGCCGCGGGATAGACCTTGTCCCCGTGGTCGGCCAGCAGCCGCATGATCTTCCGGGTGGCGCCGCTGGCCTCGGGCGGATCGTGCTCGTCGGACAGTCCGGTGAACGGGGTGAAGCCGAAGTGCAGCCACTCCGCCCCCTCCTGACGGAACATCTCCAGCGCGGTCAGGTTGATCGCCTCCATCACACCGGGCGGCGCGTCCGGGAGCCGGCGGCTCAGGTCGTGCAGCCACCCGGGACGCGAGCCGTACGCGGGTGAGTACGAGATATAGGCGATGGGCACTCCGTCGAGCCGGCCGAGCATCAGCCGGCGCGCGTGCTGTACGGGTCCGCCCAGCTCGCCGACCAGGAACTCGATCTCCTTGACGTGACGGCCCTTGCTCCGCAGCCACGCGCCGTCGATGCCGGCTATGTCCGCCGCGCACTCCTCGTGGGAGACCTCCGTCACCTCCAGGCCGCTGCGCCGGGCCCGCGAGATCTTGTTGCGGAGTTTCATGAAGCGCGTTCCGCGCAGGGCGAAGTCGGGCAGGTGCACCGAGTACGACGAGCCGACCTGATTGACCGTGAAACCGCACCTCACGTACAGCTCCACATCCGATGTGAGGACCTGTACGGCGACGACCTTGCGGCGCCGCCGGCGCGCGTGCGCGAGGAAGGCCCGCAGCAGCGCCTCCCGCTGTTCCGGCGCGGCGTGGACGCCGCCGAACTGGATCAGATACGAGCCCGCCTCGCGATAGGCGACCACTCCGTCCGCCGCCGGATCGGTGAAGTACGCGTTACCGGAGTTGAGCGCGAGGAAGGCGCTGGGATTGTCGCCGTCCTTACGGAGCTTTTCCAGCACCCCGAGTACTTCTTCGTCGGATACCTCTCCGCTGCGCGTCGTCATCTCACTCCCGTTGCCTGAGGCGTCGATTTACCGGGCCGGTGCCCGGGGACATGCTCCTCAGCACCTCTTCCATTTGCCTGAAACGTCCGTCTCAGCGCCGTCTCAGCGCCGTCTCCGAGGATTTTCAGGTGGCCATGTGAAGGTCATAGCCACCACTTGGAACTGCGAACATTCCCGTCTGCCGATGGGAAATGGAGAGCGGAGGGGCTGCGTGAGCAGCGATATCGCGATGCCTTCGGCGTCAGGAAAAGAAGATTCCGGAGCGCCTCGTCAGGAAGTCCCCACCTACCTTTCCCTCATTGACGGAAAGGCCGTTCCGAGCGGGACCTGGGTGTACGTGGTCGACTCGGACGCCCTGCTCGACGACGCCTTTTCCACGCTCACCATGAAGCGGAAGCTGGAGAGCGGCCGCATTCCCGCCGAGAACCTGCCGGCCACCATTGTCGGCCGGGTGGCGCGGGCGGACCGTCAGACCACGGATCTGGCGATCGAGGCCGCGGCCGCGGCCGCCGCGCCCTGGGCGGCGTTCCCTCCGGAAATCCGGATCGAGCAGTTCGGCACCCTGCTGTACCGCAGGCTCGCCGAGCAGGCCGAGCGGATCACCGATGTGCTCGTCCAGGAGGGGCACCCGCTGGCACTGGCCCGCTGGCAGGTGTCCGGGGCGCTGGAGGTGTTCGGGCCCGAGTCACTGGGCTTCTACCGCAGCCAGATGCTCCAGGAGTACCGGCACGGCGAGCGGGAGATCTCGGTGCGCCGCCGCCCCGACGGTGTGGTCTGCCTCAACCCCCCTCAGAACGCGCCGCTTTCGAGCGCGCTGCTCGGTGTGACCGCGATCATGGCCGGCAACTCCCTGGTCGTACGGGCACCGCGCAGCGCCCCGCTGGGCGTCATGTACGTACTCCAGGAGGTGGTGGCGCCGGTACTGGCCGAGCTGGGCGCTCCCCCGGGCACCCTCGGTGTGGTGTGCGGCGACCCGGCTCCGATGCTGGACGCCTGGCTGGAGAGCCCGCTCGTCGACGACATCATGTACTTCGGCAGCAGCGAGAACGGGATGCGCTTCCAGGAGCGCTGCATCGCGGCGGGCAAGAAGCCGATCCTCGAACTGGCCGGCAACGACGTGGTGCTGGTGTGGAAGGACGCCGACCTGGATCTGGCGGCCGAGGCCATCACGGAGAGCTTCTACGGCTCGGGCCAGCTGTGCATGATCCCCAACCAGGTGGTGGTCCACCCGGACGTCAGCGACGAACTCGTCGCCCTGCTGGCCGAGAAGGCGGCGCGGATCAGGCCCGGCCGGTCGTCGGAGGAGGGCGTTCTGCTCACTCCGGTGCTGCGCAACGAGAAGTTCTTCTCGTGCCTGCGTGACGCCCTCGACCGGGGCGCGGAGCTGATCTGCGGCGGGCACGCGATCCAGGAGGACGGGACCCGTGACACCGCCGGGATCTTCCTCGAACCCACGGTGGTGCGGGTACGCGGTCTCGATGGGGCCCGGGAGGTCCAGGCGGTCCGCGAGGAGACGTTCTTCCCGCTGCTGCCGGTGATCGTGGCCGAGCCCGCCCCCGACGAGGTCCAGCTGGAGCGGTTCATCGACTTCGTCAACAGCAACGCCTACGGGCTGCGGAACTCGGCGTGGGCACGGGATCCCGGGGTGGTCGACCGGATCGTGACCCGGATCACCCAGGGCGGGCTGCTCAAGGTGAACGACTCCCACATCGGGTTCCTGCCCTATCTGCCGACCCACGGCGGGACCGGGCTCACCGGAGGTGTGTTCGGCGAGGCCAACTACCCGATCCTGCGCACCTCCCACATCCAGGGCGTGAGCGTCGCCGCCGGCGCGCGTCCCTCCGAAGCGGTGTTCGGCGCCTGGAAGGCCCTCCAGGCCGCCGCCGGCCGCTGACCGCACCGCGCACCGGACCCGTACGGCCCGTACGGGACCCGTCGCACGCCCCGCGGCCCAGAAGCCATCACGACAGAACGACGACGGAACGACAGAACAGAGGGGGATCCATGCGCTCGTTGGAAGCCGCACGCGAGACGTGCGAATCATTCCTGCCCGGCCTGCTCGATCTGCTCTCCGGCACCCCGCTGGAAGAGCTGGAAGCACCGAAGAACCCGGCCCTCGACCACTTCCGCACGGCGGGCGGTCCCGGTCTGGTGATCCCCAAGACCTACGGCGGGACGGGAGCCGATCCGCTCCAGGCCCTCGCCGTGGTGCGGGCCCTGGCCTCCCGGGCACCGTCCCTGGCGATCGCCACGACGATGCACCACTTCTCGGTGGCGACGCTGTTCACGCTGGCCGGTTCCATCCAGAGCAGCGGCATGGAGTGGGCGCTGCTCGAAGGGATCGCGGAGCAGCGGCTGCTGGTCGCCTCGGGCTTCGCGGAAGGCCGGCCGGGGCGGGGCATCCTCTCGCCGATGATGTCGGCGTCGAAGGCGGACGACGGCTATGTGATCAACGGTTCCAAGAAGCCGTGCAGTCTGTCGCACTCGATGGACCTGCTCACCGCCAGCGTGGCACTGCCGACCGACAGCGGTGAGCCGAGAATGGCGGTGCTGCTGATTCCCCGGGAGACCGATGGGGTCAGCGTCCATCCGTTCTGGGGAAGCCGGACCCTCGCGGGCGCGGAGAGCGACGAGGTGCGGCTCACGGACGTCTTCGTCGACGAGCAGCTGCTGATGCGCACCGAGCCGGAGGGTGACGCCGGGAATCTGGACGATCTCCAGACCGTCGGCCTGATCTGGTTCGAACTGCTCATCTCCGCCTGCTATCTCGGCATCGTCAGCGGACTGGTCGAGCGGGTCGTCGACGGCGGCCGGGGCAGCGACTCCGACCGCGCCCGGGTGCTCACCCGGCTGGAGACAGCCGCCCTGCTGCTGGAGGGCACCGCCCGGATGATCAGGGACGGCGAGACCGGCAACGCGGCGCTCGCCCGCACGCTCGTCGCCCGGTACGCCGCCCAGGACGCGCTGGGCGACGCGCTGAACCAGGCCGTCGAACTGCTCGGCGGCACGGCCTTCATGTCCTCTTCCGACGTGGCCTACCTGGCCGGCGCCGCACACGGTCTGTCGTTCCACCCGCCGTCGCGGTCCAGCTTCACCGGCCCGTACCTCGACCACGTCGCGGGCCATCCCCTGCGCCTGACCTGAAGAGAGGGAGATCCATGCCATCGACGACACCGACATCCGTTCTTCCGCCGGCCGTGCCTCCGGCCGTCCCCGCCGCCGCGCCCGCCCTCGGGCGTGAGGAGCTGGGCAGGCTGTACCGGGCCCGTCTCAGCAAAGGCCGGGCGACCCTCGGCGAGCTGTTCGGCGGGCACATCGAGGTGGCCTCGGAAGGCGCCTGGGTCACCACCTCGACGGGCGAACGCTTCCTGAACTGCGGGGGGTACGGCGTCTTCCTGATGGGCGCCCGGCATCCCACCGTCATCCGGCATGTCGCCGAGCAGCTGGCCACCCACCCCGTCGCCACCCGGCTCTTCCTCGAACCGCAGGTCGCCCTGGCCGCCGACGCCCTGGTGTCGGTGGCGCCGCGAGGACTGGAGCGGGTGCACTTCGCCGGCTCGGGGGCGGAGGCGGCCGAGACGGCCATCAAGCTGGCCCGCACCCGGGGCCACCACCGGCTGATCGCGATGGAGAACGGCTATCACGGCAAGACCATGGGCGCGCTCAGCCTGACCGGCAAGAGCGTCTTCCAGGACCCGTTCCGGCCGCTGCTGCCCCAGACGAGCCATGTTCCGTACGGTGACGCCGCCGCCCTCGAATCGCTGCTCGCGGCGACCCCCGGCGAGGCGTGTGTGTTCGTCGAGCCGGTGCAGGGCGAGGCCGGAGTGGTGATCCCGCCCGCGGGCTATCTGCGCGCGGTGCGGGAACTGTGCGACCGGTACGGGGCCTTCCTCGTCCTGGACGAGATCCAGACCGGTCTGGGCCGGCTCGGTTCCTGGTGGGGCGCCGACCGGGAGGACATCAGCCCCGATGTGCTGCTCGTCGGCAAGGGTCTCAGCGGCGGCGTGGTACCGGTGTCGGCCGTGGTCGCCACCCGTGAGGCGTTCAGGGCCTTCGACCGGGACCCGTATCTGCACACGTCCACGTTCTCCGGCGCGCCGCTGGCGATGGCCGCCGTACGCGGGGCGCTCACGGCGATGCGCGAGGACGATCTCGTGACCCGCTCCCGCGAGCTCGGCGCCGAGATCCTCCCGGAGCTGGACCGTATCGTCCGCTCGCACTACGGCGACGCCGTGCGTGAGGTACGGGGCCAAGGGCTGCTGCTGGGGATCGAGTTCGCCCAGCCGGGGCCGGCGGGCGATCTCCTGATCGAGCTGATCATGAACGGTGTCATCGCCAACCACTCCCTCAACTCCCATCTCGTCCTGCGCTTCACCCCGCCGGCGGTTCTGACCAGAAGCGACCTGGACTTCTTCTACGAGGCGGTCGACCGCGCGTGCCGCGCGCAGGGCGCCCGGTACGCACCCACAGCAGAAGGTGACAAAATCCATGCGTAGCGTGCAAGTGAAGGTCCGCGTCCACGACGTCGACGCGGCGGTGGCGTTCGACCGCGTCAGCGCGTTCGGCCGGTACTCCGAATTCACCGAGGTCATCCGCTCGGTGACGTCCCGTCAGGAATCCGGCACGCAGGAGGTCAGCGACTGGGAGGTCTACTTCCGCAACGGCATCCTGTGCTGGACCGAGACCGACCGGTTCGACCGGGACGGGCTGACCATCACCTTCGAGCAGACCGACGGTGACTTCGCCGAGTTCGCCGGTGTCTGGCGGCTCGTCGCGGACGGCGACGACTGCGTGGTCGACTTCAGCGCCGAGTTCGACTTCGGTATCCCCAGCCTGGCGGGCATCCTCGACCCGGTCGCCGAGCGGGTCTTCAAGGAGACCATCGCCCGTGTCGTCATCAGCCTCTTCGAGGGCAACGCCTCGGTGGTCGGCGACGAGGCGGTCGCCCGCGCCGTCGCCGAGGTGATGGCCGCGCCCGTCACCGCCGCGTCGGGATCGCGCTGATGGACGGCAAGAACCTCTTCGAGACACGTACCACCTACCGGCTGATCCGGCTGGAGTACGGGCTCGGCCTGGTGATCGCCGCGGCCTTCTTCTTCACCCATCTCGACGAGGTCAGATGGCTCCCCGCGATCGGGCTGTTCGCCTATATCGATCTCATCGGATACATCCCCGGGGCGATCGCGTACCACCGCAGCGCGTCCAAGCGGATACACCGGGCGTATTACGTGCTCTACAACGTCATGCACAGCCTGGTCACCCAGACCCTGGTGGTGCTCGCGTGGATCTGGCTGTGGGGCCCCGAGTGGGCGCTGCTGGTCATCCCCATCCATCTGTTCGGCGACCGCGCGCTGTTCGGCAACTTCCTCAAGCCCTTCGCGCTGGAGTTCGAACCGGTGGCCCATCCCGCGTACTCCCGCTTCACCGACCAGTTCGACGCCGCGCCGGCACCGGCCGCCGGCACACCCACGAACGTCTAGGCTCCGGAAGGAAACCCCTCATGGACGACGTCTACCAGCACCTGCTGGAACTGCTCACCAGCACCTTCGGCCTGGACGCCGAGAGCATCGAACCGACCAGCACGCTCAGCGCCCTCGAACTCGACTCCCTCGCCCTCGTGGAGCTCTCCGTCGCCGCGCAGGAGGAGTTCGGCGTACCGCTCGAGGACAGCGACCTGGGCCCCGAGTCGACCGTCGGGCAGGCCGCCGAGCTCATCTCCGGCAAGCTGGCCACCGTCTGATGGGCCGTCCACCGACGACCGCCCCGGCACAGGCCCCGTTCGACGCCGCGATCACCGGGGTCGGCATGGTCACGGCCGCCGGGACCGGGGTCGAGCGGAGCTGGGAACGGATCCGTGCCGGGGCCGGTACGGCGGCCACCGACGTACCGGCGCTCGCCGGCATACCCGCCGACTTCGCGTGCGCCGTCACCGATTTCGACCCCGGCGGGCTCATCGAACGCAAGCAGCTGTGGCGACTGGACCGCAGCAGCCAGCTCGCGCTGGTCGCCGCTCACGAGGCGGTCACCGACTCCGGCCTCGACCGGGACTCCTGGGACGCCACCAGGGTCGGTGTCGTCCTGGGCAACGGCATCGGCGGCGCCGCCACCTGGGAGAAGCAGCACAAGGTGCTGCTGGAACGCGGAGCGCGCAAGGTCTCCCCGCTGCTCGTCCCCATGCTGTCGCCCAACATGTGCGCCGGATACGTGTCCATGATGTTCGGCGCCCGGGGACCCAGCCTGGTGACGGCGACGGCCTGCGCCTCCGGGACCACGGCGGTGGGCACGGCACGCGAACTGCTGCGCAGCGGAGCCTGCGACGTGGTGATCACCGGCGGTACGGAAGCACCCCTGGTCCCCTCGCTCGTCACGGGCTTCGGCCAGATGCGGGCCCTGGCCGGCCGCCGCGACGATCTGACCGCCACCTCCCGTCCCTTCGACGCCGACCGGGACGGCTTCGTGCCGGCCGAGGGCGCGGCCGTACTCGTCCTGGAACGCGCCGAGGACGCGAGGGCGCGCGGAGCCACGATCCGGGCCATGGTGAGCGGGTACGGCGCCTCCGCCGACGCGTTCCACGCGACCGCCCCCGATCCGGACGGCGGAGGCGCCGAGCTCGCCATGCGCGCCGCGCTGCGTGACGCCGGGGTCGGCGCGGGCGAGGTGGACCATGTCAACGCGCACGGCACGGCGACGGTACTCAACGACGCCACCGAGGCCCGCATGATCCGCCGGGTGCTCGGGGAGCGGCCCGCCGTCACCTCCGTCAAGGGTGTGGTGGGCCACTCCCTGGCCGCGGCCGGGGCCATCGAGGCGGTGGTGACGGCGCTGACCCTCCAGGAGGGTCACATCCCGCCGACCGCCAATCTGGAGAGCCTGGATCCGGAACTGGAACTGGACATGGTGTTCAAGGCCGGACGCGACCTGCGCGCCGAGGTGGCCGTCAGCAACTCCTTCGGATTCGGCGGTCAGAATGCCGTACTGCTGTTCACCAGGGCCTGACCGGGCCGTGGTCGGCCCCGGCCGTGGGCACGGCGGCGGCCGTCCTGCCGCCGAGGGCACGCACCACGGAGGCCGCCGCGACCGCGTGGCCGAGGCTGTTCGGCCGCGCCCGGTCGCGGCTCCACACGGCCGCCACCTCGGTGTCGGAGTAGTGGGACGCCAGGTCGATGTAGAGCGTGCCGTGGCGCAGGGCGACGGCCCTGGCCTGTTCGGAGACCCGTTTCTGCTGTTCGGCCACCTGTTCCCGGCGGCCGGCCGGCAGTCCGGGCCAGCCCGCCAGCTGGTAGGAGCCGAGCAGCGCGACGTCGTACCCGGCGTCACGCAGCGGCGCGACGATCCGTGCCAGCTCCGCCGTCGGTCCGTACATGTCGAGCGCCTCGTCCGGTGTGTACGCGGTGCCGCAGCAGACCAGCGCGAGGTCTCCCCGGAAGGCGAGAGCGGCCGGGAGCTGCCCGGAGCGCACCTGCGCGGCGCGCAGCTCCCGCCGGCCGAGGAGGTTGAGGTACGCGAAGCCCTCGGCGGCGTCGCCCAGGGCGGCCGCGACCCGGTCGTACCAGGGCCTCGGCCCGTATCCGTCGACCTGTTCCGCGGCCCGCTCCACCGCTATGTCGCCCAGCACCACCAGGCGGCGCCATGGGGCACCGGCGAGGAGCCGTCCGGCCTCGCCTGGCCGCAGGCACCGCGGGTCGGCACCCTCCCGGACAAGGGACTTTCGCTGTTCGGTCGTGTCGTTCATGGTGTTCCCCTCCCGTTGAACCCTTCCTTGCTGCCCGCTTCGATTCCGGTCCACTCCACCGATGTGCACCTGTCCGGACCGGAGCGAGCGGTCTCAGGAGGATCTCAGCGTGATCTCAGGAAACTGCGGCAGCATCGATGGCGCGGCGGGAGCGGCGGCCGGTCCGCCTCCGCGGCAGGGAGAGGTACCCGAAGTGGTCCAACGGGGTTCCGGGGCAACCCGGATCGGGTCGCCGTACAGGCTCCGGCCCGCGCAGGTTCGAATCCTGCCCTCTCCGCCGACCATCCGATGCCGTGCCGCGGCGCCGTTCCCGTGGGTGCGGGAACCGCGCCCGGGGCCGTCAGGCAGACGGGGTACCGGCGCGCCGCCCGCTGTGCGCGCCGTGGCCCGCATACCCGTTCCCGGAAGTCGCCGGGCCCGCCCTCCGGGGTCGGCGTCCCCTTCCGTGGCACCACCCGAGACGTTGCGAACCGCGAAGGGAAGTCCGGATGATCGACAAACTGCTGAAGAGGCCGCTGGAGTTGGTGGAGGACAACTTCCGGCAGCCGAACGGGCGCGCCGGGCGGCTGATCGGCCATGTGATGGCGAAGCAGCACCGTACGCTCACCGTGTGGGCGATCGAGCACATGGAGATACGCCGTTCCCAGCGCGTCCTGGACATCGGCTGCGGCGGCGGTATGGCCGTCAAGCTGCTGTCGGAGCAGGCGACTCAGGGGTTCGTCGCCGGTGTGGACTACTCCGAGGAGATGGTCCGTCAGTCCGTACGGCGCAATGTCGACGGCGTCGCCGCGGGACGGGTGGAGATCAAGCGGGGCGACGCCGGCGCTCTGCCGTACGAGGACGCGTCCTTCGACCAGGTGAGCGCCATCGAGACGTTCTACTTCTGGCCCGACCCGATGCGCGGGCTCAGCGAGGCGTACCGGGTGCTCAAGCCCGGCGGCCAGGTGGCGATCACCCTGGAGATGAGCCGGGAGGCCGCCGAGAGGCCCACGGCGAAACAGCGTCTGCTCGGGCGGCGGTTCACCGAGCGTTCCGAGCGGGAGGGTCTGCGGATCCTCTCGGGGGCCGATCTGGTGGAGATGCTGGGCAAGGCCGGTTTCCAGGACGCCCGGTTCGTCGCGGAGCCGCTCCGCTCGTTCGGCTGGGTCTGCGCCCTGGCCCGGAAGTGAAGGGGAGGGATTCTCGTATGACGGCTACACACGGCACCGCCGCCACCGCTCCGTCCGCGTACGGGGCGACGCCCCCTTCCGCGCCGGAGGCGCGTGGGCTGCCCGTGCTGGGCAGCGTCCTGGACTTCCGCAAGGACATCCTGGACGCCATGCACCAGGGCTGGCGCGACCACGGTGATCTGGTCCGCTACCGGCTCGGTCCTGTCGTCGTGCACGGCGTGTCCAGCCCCGAGCTGGCCGGTGAGGTGCTCACCGACAGCGCGACCTACGGCAAGCTCGGCCCGGACAACCCGCTCCGGCTGATCCTCGGTGAGGGCCTGCTCACCAGCGACGATCACGAGAGCTGGATGCGCAACAGGCGCATGATGCAGCCCATTTACACCAAGCAGGCGATCGCCCGCATGTTTGAGTCGATGTCCGAGTCGACCGCGAATCAGGTCACCCACATGGCCGCCACGTACCGAAGCGGCGATGTGGTCGATGTGCACGAGGAGATGATGCGGGTCACGCTCGACATCGTCAGCCGGTGCATGTTCAGCACCGATGTCGAGCAGACCAGGGACGGCATCAGCCCGGAGGCCGTCGATGTCGCCATCAACTACGCCTTCGACCGCCTCCAGAACCCCTTCAGCCCGCCGACCCAGTGGCCCACACCGCGCAACCGCCGCTTCCAGGAGGTGATGAGGGGCATCGACGAGATGACGTACGGGATCATCGCGGAGCGCCGCAAGGCGGCGGCCGGCGGTGTCCCCCGCGGTGAAGGACCGCCCGATCTGCTCGACATGATGCTGGACGTACGGGACGCCGACACCGGCGAGGGCATGAGCGACCGCGAGGTCCGCGACGAGGTCATCACCACCTTCGGCGCCGGGCACGAGACCACCGCGATCACCCTCACCTGGGCCTTCTATCTGCTCTCCGGGAACCGCCGGGCACTGCGCCGGGTCCAGGACGAGGTGGACGAGGTCCTCGGCGACCGTATGCCCACCATGGACGACCTGGCGGCCATGCCGTACGCGCTCCAGGTCTTCGAGGAGGCGCTGCGGCTGTACCCGTCCGCGCCGATCGTCCCCAGGCTGGTGCTCAAGGACACCGTGCTGGGGGGCCACACCGTGCCGGCCGGCTCACGGCTGCTGGTCAATCTCTACAACATCCACCGCCATGAGCGGCACTGGACCGACCCCGAGCGTTTCGATCCGGAACGCTTCTCCCCCGAGGGCAGGAAGGGCCGCCACCGCTTCGCGCACATGCCCTTCGGAGCCGGTCCGCATCTCTGCATAGGCAAGCACTTCGCGTTGATGGAGGCACATCTGCTGCTCGCCGCCCTGGTACGGCGGTACGAGTTCCGGCACGTGCCCTCGCACCGGGTCGTCAACCAGGCGTCGATCACCCTGCGACCGCGCTACGGAATGTCCATGACCGCGCACGCGCGCACGGGAGCGCCCGGCGCTCCATAAGCAGAGCACCGCACAGCACAGCAGCCAGTACCGGTATCGGATGGGAAGACGGACCCGATGAACTTGGACCCCAGCACAGCGGACGCGGAGCGCCTGAACTGGACGCAGTACCGTCCGGGGCAGGAAGCCGGCCATTACGAGAGCTTCTACCAGCGGGGCAACCACCCGACGGAGCCCCGGGCCTTCTGGATCCGGTACACGATCTTCAGTCCCGCCGGCATGCCCCAGGCCGCCATCGGTGAACTGTGGGCCATCTATTTCGACGGCACGACCGGCCGTCATGTGGTGGCCAAGGAGGAATACCCGATCTCCGACTGCCACTTCAGCCCCGACTCCTTCGGCGCCCGGGTGAACGACCGGGTCCTGGAGACGGGCGCGCTGAAGGGCGAGGCGGCCGGTACCAACGGTCACATCGGCTGGGACCTGACGTACGAGGGCTCGGAACCACCGCTGCTCCTGCTGCCGCCTGGCATGTACACCGGAGGTTTCCCCAAGGCCAAGAGCCTGGTCGGGGTCCCCCTGGCGACGTACAGCGGCAAGCTGACGGTCGACGGCGAGACGATCGACGTCGACGGCTGGACCGGCAGCCAGAACCACAACTGGGGCAGCCGGCACACCGATCACTACGCCTTCGGCCAGGTGGCCGGGTTCGACGAGCACCCGGACAGCTTCCTGGAGATCGTCACCGGCCGTACGAAGCTGGTGGGCCCGGTCAAGACGCCGAAGATCACTTTCCTGGTGCTCCGCCACGAGGAGCGCGAGTACTCCCTGTCCGCGCCCCGCCAGGCGCTCAAGGCCAAGGCCGACTTCGGCTACTTCTACTGGGACTTCAGCAGCTCCGACGAGACCGTCGCCATCCGGGGCCGCTTCACCGCGGCGCCCGAGGACTTCGTCGGACTCAACTACTACAACCCGCCCGGTGGCATCAAGCACTGCCTGAACACCAAGATCGGCAGGTGCGAGCTGGAGATGGTCAACAAGGCGACCGGCAAGCGCCACCGTCTCACCACGGACAATCGCGCGCTGATGGAGATCCTGACCGACGACCGCGAACACGGAATCGCGATCCGCGCATGAGGGACCGCCGCGCCCCGTCCCGGTTACCGACGCGTCTGTCCCGCCTGACCAGCCGTCGGCGACGGCCGCTCGCCGTCCTGTGGCTGCTGCTGCTCGTGGTCGCCGGCTGGCAGGCCGCCCCGCTGCCGGGGCTGCTCAGTGGTGGTGGGTGGTACGTGCCGGGTTCCGGCTCCGCCGTGGCCGCCGAGCGGCTCACCGACGGGTTCGACGGGCGCGGCGCCACCTCCCTGACCCTCGTGATCAAGGACACCCGGCACCGGGCCGGCGATCCCGCCTTCGAGGCGCGGGTGCGGGACGCCGCCGAGGCCGTGCTCGGGGACGACACCCTCAGGGCCTCGGGCGGCTACGGATACACGACGCTCACCGGTGACCGGGCGCGCGCCGCCTTCCTCGGCGACGACGACCGTACCGCGCTGGTCCGCGTCGGCTCCGAGCTGGACGACGGAACCGCGCGCCGCCTGCTGCCCGGCATCCAGGACAGGCTGAGCCGGCAGTACGAGCCGCAGGGCCTGCGGGTGTCGCTGGTGAGCCAGGCCGCCCTGTGGGGCGAGGTGAACCATCTGAGCGAACGCGGGCTGATCCTCGCGGAGTTGGTCACCCTGCCGCTGATCCTCCTCGTCCTGCTGCTGCTCTTCCGCAGCGTGGCGGCCGCGCTCGCCGCCCTGCTGGTCGGCGTCTCCTCGGTGGTCTTCGCCCTCGCGGTGCTCGCGCTCGTCGCCCGGCGGACCGAGCTCTCGGTGTTCGTGCAGAACGCCGCCACGATGCTGGGGCTCGGCGTGGGCGTGGACTACTCGCTCTTCATGATCATGCGGTTCAAGAGTGAACTGCCGACCGGGGGCGGCCCGCTCTCCCGGGAGGACCGCGAGCGCGCGCTCGCGCGCACACTGCGTTCCTCGGGCGAGACCGTCGTGGCGTCCGGCATCACCATCGTGGCCGCCATGTCCACCCTCTTCCTGGTGGATCTGAGCGTCATCCAGTCGATGGCTCTCGGTGCCGTGGTCGTGGTCGCCTTCTCGGTCCTGACCAGTGTGCTGCTGCTCCCCGTGCTGCTGCATCTGCTGGGGTCCCGGATCGAGTGGGGCCGGATCGGCCGCCGCGCGGCGAACACGGCCCGGTCAGGCGGCGGCTGGGTCGCCGTGACCCACGCGGTCATGCGCCGCCCGGTGCTGTTCCTGGTGGCGGGTGTCGCGGCGCTGACCGCGCTCGCCCTGCCCGCCCTGCGCCTGGACACCTTCACCCCGGACGCCCGGGTCGTGCCCGCGGACGCGGCCGTACGCCAGGGGTACGACGCGGTCAGGGACGAGTTCGGGGTGGGCAGCGCCGCGCCGGTCCAGGTGGTCGTCGAGTCGCGCGTACCGCTCCACGAGCGCTCCGACGCGGAGGTGGCGAAGCTGCTGCGGTTCCACGACTCCGTCGCCGGACTGCCGGGGGTGGTACGGACCGACTCGGCGATCGGCACGCTCCGCCAGGCCGGCCGGGACCGGCCGTTCGCCGTCCTCGCGGCGCCGGACCGGCTTCCCGCCGACGCCCGTGCCACGGTCGGGCACTTCGTGTCCGGAGACGGCAGGACCACGCTCATCGAGGTGGTGGGCGATGACAGCGCTTCCTCCGGCCCGGTACGGGACCTGCTCACGTCCGTACGCGCCGAGGCCGCCGGTTTCACGGCCGGCGGCGGAGGCTGGACCATCGACGTCGGCGGGGAGACGGCCGAGGGCGTCGACGCGAACAAGGTGATCGAGGACAGGCTGGTGCCGGTCATCGCGACCATGCTCGCCGTCATCTATCTGCTGCTGCTCCTCACCTTCCGCTCGCTGTTCCTGCCGCTCAAGGCCATCGCGATGAACCTGCTCTCGGTGGGCGCCACGTACGGGGTGCTGGTGCTGGTCTTCCAGGACGGCCTGGGCGGTGGGCTGTTCGGCTTCGACGTGGACGGCCACCTCACCAACTTCGTTCCCGTACTGCTGGTCACCCTGCTGTTCAGCCTCAGCACGGACTACGAGGTCTTCCTCCTCAGCCGGGTCCGCGAGGACCATCTCGCCACCGGGGACGACATCGGCAGCGTGGCGCGCGGTATGTCCGCCACGATGCCGCTGATCTCCGGCGCGGCCGTCCTCATGGTCGCGGTCTTCGCGGCCTTCGCGTTCACTGGCATCCTGCCCATGCAGCAACTGGGCCTCGGCATGGCTCTGGCCATCGCGCTCGACGCGACGGTCATCCGGCTGCTGATCGTCCCGGCGTCCATGCGCCTGATGAGCCGCTGGAACTGGTGGCTGCCGGGCCGCAAGCACGCCCCGGGGCCCACGCACGTGCCCGAACCCGTACAGGCCACGGAGATGGCCGGCATGGAGAGGACGACCCACAAGTGACCGACCAGACCGCCGCGACACCGCCCGAAACCGACTCCCCCTCACGGATATCCGAGAGCATCGTCATCCGTGTGCCGCCGGAGACCGCCTACGCGGCGGTCAGTGATGTGGCGAGGATGGGCGAGTGGAGCCCGGAGTGCCGCGGCGCGTGGATCATCGGACGCAACGGCCCGGCCAGGACGGGCATGCGGTTCATCGGACGCAACCGCGCGCGATGGCTGCCATGGCCGACCCTGTGCCGTGTGGTCGAGGCGGAGCCCGGCCGCGCCTTCGCCTTCCATGTGAGCTTCCTCGGTATCGCGGTGGCGGGCTGGACGTACCGCTTCACACCGCTGCCCGAGGGGTGCGAGGTGCACGAGGAGTGGCGGGACCGGCGCTCCGGCCCGTTCGGCATGGCGCTCACCGCCGTCACGCCGCTGGTGACCGGCGTCGTACGCCGCAGGGCCCGCAACCGGGAGACCATGCGCACCACCCTCGTGGCACTGCGGGACACGCTGGAGTCCGGCCGCTAGGACATGTTGCGGAAGTAGCGCCGTCCGCCCGTGGGACGCGGTCCGCGGGCGGCTGGCTCCGCCATGCCGTCACGCCCCCGGGCCGCCGGAACAGAACACAAGAAACCGGACAGGAAGGAGCCCCATGATGCAGCCCGTCATAGCCGGTGCGCGTACCGGCGGCCCGGAAGTGGATCAGACGTCCGTTCCCGGCGCCCAACTCTGCCTGGACTTCTACGCCGGCCTCGCCTCCGGCGTCGCCGTGGTCACGGCGCCCTCGGACGACGGGCCGGTGGGGACGACCGTCTCGACCGTCACCTCGCTCTCGGCCGACCCGCCGCTGCTGCTCGTCTGCCTGTCCCACACCTCGCGGACGCTCGCCGCCATCACACCCGGGTCCGCCTTCGCGGTGCACCTGCTGCACGCGGAACAGAGCGGCCGGGCGCGGCTGTTCTCCACCGCCACCCCCGCCGAGCGTTTCGCCGCCGAAACGTACGAGGAGGTGCTCGGCGCACCGGTGCTCGCGGACACCTTCGCCTGGTCGGTCTGCCGGACCGAGGAGGTACGCGCGTACGGCGACCACTGCCTCGTCGTCGGGCGTGTGGCCGCCCTGCACACGGCCGGCGGACGGCCCCTGATCTGGCACGACCGCGCCTTCCACACCCTGGCGGAAGGGGGCGAGCGGTGACGGCCCGGGTACGGGAGGAGCCCTGCTGGGCGCCCGACGCCTCCCCCGGAGACCGTCCCGGTCTGGCCACCGCCGGCGCGTCCTCCGGGCGGGTGACCGGCGGGCTCACCGCCGATGTCGCCGTGGTGGGAGCCGGCCTGGCCGGTCTGTCCACCGCCTACCACCTGATCGAACGCGATCCCTCCCTGGATGTCGTCGTCGTGGACGCCCGCCATCCGGCGGCCGGTGCGAGCGGCCGGGGCACGGGCCTCCTCGGGCCCCGGGTCGGTCCGTCCATCGACCGGGCCGCCCGCCGCTACGGCCCGTCCATGGCGCGGGACATGTATCTGGCCTCCGAGGCCGCGGTGGAGCGCGTGGTCGCGCTGACGGAGGAGCTGGGCGCGCCGTGCGGGCTGCGCGGGGGCGGGCAGATCGTGGCGACCCGTAGCGCCTCCGGCCTGGCGTCCCTGGCCCGGCAGGCGCGGACGTATGAGGCGCTCGGCCTGGACGTCCCCGTGCTGTCGGCCGCCGGCATCCGCGAGCGCCTCGATGTCCCGTATCACGCGGGCCTGTTCTACCGCTCCGCCGCCACGCTCGACCCGGCCGCGCTGAGCGGTGCGCTGGCCGCCGCCTGCGCCGCGAAGGGCGTCCGTTTCCACGACGACAGCCCCCTGCGCGGCATGCACCCCGGTGACGGCGGCACCCCCACCGAACTGCTCTTCCCCAGCGGCACGCTCCGGGCCCGCAAGGCGGTCCTGGCCGTCAACGCGGCGGCCGGGCCGCTGGGGCTGCCGGTCGGTACGGTCCTGCCCCTTCAGGTGCACGCCGTCGCCACCGCCCCGCTCGGCCCCGAGGCCCGCGCGGCGCTGGGCGGCGGCACCGGAACGTCCCTCGTCGACAGCATGTCCCTGGCGCCGTACTTCCGGCTCACCCACGACGGCCGGCTGGTGGTGGGCGGCGGCAGGGCCGTCCATCTGCCGGGGCTGCCCGCCGGCCGGGCCGCCGCGCTGCGCACCGCCACCTGGACCTGGCTGGAGGAGCGGCTGCGGCGACTGCACCCCGCCCTCGCCGAGGTGCCGGTCAGCCATCGCTGGTCGGGACAGATAGGCATGACCACCGATGACCTTCCCGTGGTCGGCCGCGTCGGCGGCCACCCGGACGTCTGGTACATCGGCGGCTGCTGCGGTCATGGCCTGGCCATGTCGGTGGCCCATGGATCGCATGTCGCGGAGTCCCTCGTCGAGGACGCCTCGGCGGCCCGTGGCCCCGTCGGCCACCCGTGGCACCGCGACCGGGCCCCACGGGTCCCGCTCACCGCGCGCCCGGCGAGGGGACTTCTGCGGGCCTACCTGAACAGCATGGACCGGGAAGCCCGCCGCACACCATGAGACCGGCGTCCGTGGGTCCGTCCCGCCTATCCGGCGGCCTTGATCGTCAGCCGAGAGGAGAACAGACTGCTGGGCCGCAGGCCGAACATCGCGTGGAAGGCGCTGCTGAAGTGGGACGGGCTGGCGAAGCCCGCCTCGACGGCCGCCGTGCTGAGATCGGGCCAGGTCTCCAGCAGGGTCGCCACCCGCAGCATGCGCGTCCACATCCGGTAGCGGCGGAACGTCGTGCCCGTCTCGGCCCGGAACAGCCGCAGGAAAGCCGAGACGGACAGACCGGCCTCCGCCGCCAGTTCCGCTGCCGGGAGCCGCTGCCCGGACCCCTCGGAGAGCCGGCGGGTCGCCTGCTGTACGCGCGGGTCCCGGCGGCCCGAGAGGCCGTCGGGTCCGGCGAGGTCCAGCCACCGCCGTACGGTCGACAGCGGCGCGTCCTGTTCCAACAGGGCTGCCAGCGAGGCCAGTTCGTGCTCGTACCGGTGGTCTCCCGCCAGTTCCGCGCTCCCGCTCATCAGCCGGCGGCACGCCCGCTCGCGCGCGGACGCCGGGTCCAGGTAGCAGAAGGCCATCCGGCCCCCGCCGGCCACGATCCGGTGCCGCACCCGCGCCGCCACCAGCGCCGTGCGGGCGGCGCGGGCCCGGCCGTGTTCCAGCCGGACCGTGAACTCCCCGTCGACGCCCACCGCGAGACAGCTCACCGCCCCGGAGTGGACGTCCAGTTCGAGGGACGGTCCGACATACAGCGCGTGCCCCGGCCACAACCACAACGCGGCCTGGTCACGGCACGTTTCTGAAAGCAGCGCCGGTCGCATGCGGGCATGCTAACCAACACCCCGATCATCCCTTTCTTCTGTTGAACGGATAAAACATGTGGACCGACCGACTCACCTCCGCGCTGTTCGTCGTCGTGGGTGCGGTGAACCTCCTGCCCGGAGTCGTCGCACTGGCCCCGTCCCGGATCACCACGGCCTACGGGGTGTCGATCGACGGTCCCCACTCCGCTGATCTGACGGTGCTTCTGCGGCACCGCGCGGTGTTACTGGGGCTCGTCGGAATCGCCCTGCTCTGCGCGGCGTTCATCCCGTCGCTCCGGGTGCCCGCCCTCGTCGGCGGCGGGGTCAGCATGGGCACGTTCCTGCTGTTCGCCTACTCCGCCCCGGGGCTCAACGACGCGACGATGCGGGTGGCGCGGATCGATATCGCGGCGATCGCGCTGCTGGCGGTGGCGGCCGTCCTGGTCTGGCGCAAGAACGCCTGAACACCGGGGAGGCGAGGTGCGCGTCCGCACCTCGCCTCCCCGGTGTCCACTGCCCGGCCGCCGCCCGGACCGGGCGGCGGCCGGGCCACCGGTGTGCGGAGAGGGCAGGATTCGAACCTGCGAGGGCTTGCACCCGGTCCAGGTTTCCCCGGAACCCCGTTGGGCCGCTTCGGGTACCTCTCCCCACCTCGGGGCGGGGTCTCCCCCGTTCCCTTCGGTGTTCATGATTCTGCTGGACCCGCCTGAGATTTCGCTGACACCGTCCTGAGACGCCTCAAGCGCGTTGGCCGTGCGCGCCGTTCTCCCGGTGGCCGCGCGCGCGGAACGCGGGCGTCAGGCGCTGCGGTCCGCGAAGAGCCCGTTGGGCGCGAAGGCCAGTTCGGCGAAGCGCTCACCGATGCGGTGGTGGGTGGCGGCGTCCGGGTGGAGCCGGTCGGGCAGCGGCAACTCGGCGGCGTCGGCCTCGCCGTAGAGTTCACGGCCGTCCAAATACCACAGGTTCGGGTCCTCGGCCGCCCGCTGCTCCACGATGCGGGCCAGTTCGTCCCGGATGACATTGAGCGTCAGCTTCCCGGCGGCCCGTTCCCCGGGGTCGCCCGTGGCCCGGAACCGGAGCTTCCCCTCGCTGACGTCGCTGAAGTCGGGCGCGCTGGGGCCCGGGGTGTCCTCGTGGATGGGGCACAGGATGGGCGAGACGACCAGCAGCGGTGCGGTGGGGTGGCCTTCGCGGATGGTGTCGAGGAAGCCGTGGACGGCGGGGGTGAAGGCGCGCAGACGCATCAGGTCGGCGTTGACCACGTTGATGCCGATCTTGACGCTGATGAAGTCGGCGGGGGTGTCCCGCAGCGCGCGGGCGGTGAACGGGTCCAGCAGGGCGCTGCCGCCCAGACCCAGATTGATCAGCTCCACACCGCCGAGGGAGGCGGCCAGCGCCGGCCAGGTGGTGGTGGGGCTCGCGGCGTCGGAGCCGTGGCTGATCGAACTGCCGTGGTGCAGCCATACCTTGCGGCCCCGGTCCGGTGCGGGCTCGACGGGGGCGTCGGTGCGCAGGGCGACGAGTTCGGTGGTCTCGTTGTGCGGCAACCAGATCTCGATGTCCTTGACACCGTCGGGCAGTTCGGCGAAGCGGAGGCTGCCGACGGGCCCCGGCCGGTGCTCGGCGGTCCCCGTGGTCATGTCGATGGTCAGGGTGTTGCCGCCGGTCACACTGGCCCGGCCGGCCAGGCGGGCGTCGACGAGCAGGTCGTACACACCGTCGGGACGGGGCGGGGCACCCACGTAGACCCGCTTGGTGGGCAGCACGTCCAGTTCTATGACGGTGGCCCCGGTGCGGAAGGCCAGCCGGACGCCGGAGGGCTGGGACTCGGCCATGGCGAGCTGTCCGTCGGAGTACTGGGCGCGGGCACGGGCGGGCAGCCGGTGCGGCAGGACGCCGTGCGCGGTGTGTTCCAGGTCGAGCGCGCCGCGCAGGATGTCGGTGGTGATGGGTGTGGTGATCCAGTTGTGCGTGGTGTTCATTTCTCCGCCTGTTGATCAAGATGCCTGGGCCAAGACGACCGAGGAGTCCGGTCGCGCCGGGAGGTCCTGACGGTGTGTCGGCGGCCGGTGGATGCCGTGGTGGCCGGGTTCAGGGTGCGGGCCAGTTCCGCAGCAGGGCGTCGAGCGCGTCCAGCGCCCGTGACCAGGATTCCTCCGAGCCGGGGGCGCTGTGGCTGAAGCCGCCGGCCATCTCCAGGCTGACGTAGCCGTGGAAGACGCTGCCCAGCAGCCGGACCGCGTGGGTCTGGTCCGGCTCCGTCAGGTCGTAGCCGCGCAGGATCGCCCGCGTCATCTGCGCGTGCCTGCCGCCGGCGCTGGCGGCCGCCGTCTCCGGGTCGAGCCTGAGCCGCGCCGCCGCGTAGCGGCCGGGGTGCTCCCGGGCGTAGTCGCGGTAGGCGTTCGCGAAGGCCACCAGGGCGTCTTTGCCGGCCCGCCCCGCCAGGGCGGCGGCGACCCGGTCGGCGAGTTCCGCCAGGGCCAGCAGAGCGATCCGGGTCTTGAGGTCCTGGGAGTTCTTCAGATGCGAGTACAGGCTCGCGTCCTTAACACCGAACCGCCGGGCGAGCGCCGAGACGGTCACCTTGTCGAAGCCGACCTCGTCGGCCAGTTCCGCCCCCGCCCGTGTCAGTCGTTCCGCGGTCAGCCCAGCTCTTGCCATGACCATCCTTCCCTCAGCCTGAGTCGATTATGCGTCTACCTAATCGTCCTAGGCAAATCACGTGAGGAGCTAAGCGGCCACTGAACGGAGCGCGCGCCCACCCCCGCGCACAGCCGGGAGCCGGGAGCCGGGAGCCGGGAGCCGCCGGACCGTACAGCCATTCAGGGTCAGCGTGCGTCGGCGTAGTCGGGGAGGATGAGCGCGGAGTTGGCGGACCGTCCCTGGTCACCGGGGAGGCGGGCGGGATCGCGCAGGGCGCGGTTGCGCAGGGCGAGTTCGTCGGCGGTTCGGGGAAGGACGCTGGCGCCTCCGGCGGTGGCGAGGTCCTGGTTCAGCTTCACGAACTCCCGCGTCCGGTCCTCGTAGGCCGCGTAGGCCGCGATGTGGCTGCCGTGGGACGCCAGTTCACCGGCGAGGACGTAGGCGCCGACCAGCGCGATGCTGGATCCCTGTCCCGAGAGGAAGGACGGGGCGTGGGCGGCGTCGCCGGCGAGGGCGACCCGTCCGGTGGACCAGCGGGGCATGCGGATCTGGCTGATGGTGTCGAAGAACCGCACATCACCCGGCAGGTGAACGAGCTGGAGCGGCGCGGCCTGGTCCTCCGGGTCACCGACCCGGACGACCAGCGGGCCCGCCTCATCGAAGCGACCCCCGACGGCGCGGCGGCGGGACGCTACATGCGCACCCTCATCGGATGGTTCACCGACGCCCTCGCGGACTGGCCCCGGCAGGACCGCCAGGACTTCGGCCGCCTCCTCGCGCGCTTCGCCGACGACCTCACCACACACCTCGCGGCCCTCGACGACCAGCCGGCTTCCGAGTAGGACCACCAGGGGCCTCAGGAACAGGCACCCAGCCACGGCGTCATCGGCCGTCGCACACCCCCGGGCAGCCGTCGCGCACCCCCGGGCAACGGCCGATGACCGGAGACCGAGGGCCTGAGTTCACATCCACGAACAAGGCCCTCTCGGCAGCACATCAGCGCCGACCGGCCCGGGACCGGACCGAGCACCCCCTCGCCCACACCTACCAACAGCGCGCGGCCGAACGGCGCGAGAGGCGGTCCCACCACACCACGGCGCCACATCCGTGCCGTCCACACCCATTGACCCCACCCAGTTCACGACCCTAACCTCTGTTCCCATACGTAGACGCCATCTGCATACAGGGACGAGGCTTCATGACACGGTTCAGCGCGGAGGTCGAAGGCGTTACCCAGCGGCTGCGTGACGGCATGGCGCGTGGGGTGCTGGCCTTCCCTCTCACGAGCTTCCGCGAGGACGGCGGCCTCGATCCGGAGTCGTACCGGGCCTACCTGACCGCCCAGTTGGCCACGGCGCCCGGCGCGGTGTTCCCCGCCTGCGGTACCGGGGAGTTCGGCGCACTGGACGAGGACGAGTACCGCGCGGTCGTCACGGCCACGGTCGAGGTGACCGACGGCCGGCTACCGGTCGTCGCGGGCATCGGCTACGGCTGGGCGCAGGCGCTGCGCTTCGCCCGGATCGCCGAAGAGGCGGGCGCGGACGCCGCGTTGGTGCTGCCCCACTACCTGGTCGAGGCTCCGCAGGACGGTCTGGTGGAGCAGTTGCGGCGGATCGCCGCCGGCACCCGGCTGCCGCTGATCGCGTACCAGCGCGGCCAAGTCGCCTTCACCGCCGGCAGCCTGCGCCGTATCGCGGACATCCCCACCGTCATCGGGCTCAAGGACGGGCACAGCGACCTCGACCGCCTCCAGCGCCTCACACTCGCGGCACCTGACGGATTTCTCTTCTTCAACGGCGCCGCCACCGCCGAGATCCAGGCCCGCGCCTACGGCACGGTGGGCGTTCCCGCGTACTCGTCGGCCGTTCACGCCTTCGCGCCCGAGATCGCGAACGCCTTCTTCACCGCTCTGCGTGACGGGGACGCGGTTCGTGTCGACACGCTCCTGCGGGACTTCTACGTCCCGCTGGTCGAGCTGCGCGACAGGGTGCCCGGCTACGCCGTCTCGTTGGTCAAGGCCGCCGCCCGGCTGCGCGGCCTCCCGGTCGGTCCGGTACGCGCCCCGCTCACCGACCCCGGTCCGGACGATCTCGCCCAGCTGACGAAGGTGCTGGACGACGGCCTGAACCTGGTGGGAGCCGTACGACGACCGGGCTGACGAGCACGCGAACGCCCACCACGCCCCACACCGCGCCCGCTGTGCCGCCGTACCGCCCCACCGCGCCACCGCGCCACCGACGGCCCCGCGGAGCCTCCGGCCACTCGACCCACAGTTCAAAGGGGAACTGACATGCCTCTGCTCGTCGTCGGGATCAGCGTTCTCATTCTGCTCCTCCTCATGACCAGGCTGAGACTGAACGGCTTCGCCGCGCTTCTGCTCGTCGCGGTCGGGGTCGGGCTGGTCCAGGGGATTCCTGTGGCGAAGATCCCGGACGTCCTCTCGGACGGTATAGGGGGCCAGATCGGTGACACGATGCTCACCATCGGACTCGGTGCCATGGTCGGCCGTGTCATGGGGGATTCCGGCGCGGCGCAGCGCATAGCCGGCAAGCTCCTCGACGCCTTCGGCCCGCGTGGGGTCCAGGTGGCCATGGTGGTGACGGCGATGCTCATCGGCGTCACCATGTTCTACGAGGTCGCCTTCGTCATCATCGTGCCCGTCGCGTTCACCATCGTCCGCGTCACCGGGGCGAACCTGCTGTGGGTCGGGCTGCCGATGTCGATCGCCCTGTCCACCATGCACAGCTTCCTCCCGCCCCACCCCGGCCCCACCGCCGTGGCCGCGGCCTTCCACGCCTCCGTCGGCCTGACGCTGTTCTACGGCCTGTTCATCGCCGTCCCCATCGGCGCGCTGATCGCCCTGGTGTGGCCGCGCCTTCCTTTCGTCAGGGCGATGAACCCCTCCATACCCAAGGGGCTCGTGAGTGAGCGCGTGTTCACCGACGAGGAGATGCCCGGCATGGCCTGGTCGCTGTCCGTGGCCCTCTTCCCCGTGGTGCTGATCGCGGGCGCGGCGGTGACCGACATGGCCGTATCCGGTGCGAACCCGTTCCTGCACTTCGTCGCTTTCATCGGATCGGCGCCGATCGCGCTCCTGCTGACCCTGCTCGTGGCGATCTGGGCGTTCGGACCGCGGATCGGCCGCGGCCTGGCGGACGTCAGCGCGTCCTGCACCTCGGCGGCCCAGGCGATGGCGATGATCCTCCTGGTGATCGGAGCCGGCGGCGCCTTCAAGGAGGTCCTCGTCGAGGGCGGGATCTCCGACTACATCAAGGACCTCACACACGGCTGGTCCATCTCGCCGATCATCCTCGCGTGGCTCATCGCGGTCATCCTCCGGGTGGCTCTCGGGTCGGCGACGGTCGCCGTCGTCACGGCCTCGGGCGTGGTGCTGCCGCTCCTGGCGGGCAGTGGGGTCCACCCCGAACTCATGGTCCTCGCCGTCTCCTGCGGGTCGATCGCGCTCTCCCACGTCAACGACCCCGGATTCTGGATGTTCAAGGAGTACTTCAACCTCTCGGTCATCGACGCGATCAAGACCCGCACCACCTACACGACGGTGCTCGCGGTCCTCGGGCTGGGCGGCGTGCTCGCGGTCGAGTGGGTCCTCGACGTCCTCAGCCTGTGAATCACCGCGCCTTCCGCGACCGCCGAAGCCCCCGGAACCGCCGAAGCCCCCGAAACCTCCGAAACCTCCGATCGCCTCGCGACAGAACGCATCCTGATGAGAATCGGACTCACCACCCCCATGCCACTGACAGCCACCCCGGCGCACAGCCGCCGCACCCCCGGAGGTACCCGGTCATGAGCCAGCCGACCGTCACCGCACTCTCCGTCTACCCGGTCGCCGGCCGGGACAGCATGGAACTCAACCTCTCCGGCGCGCACGGCCCCTACTTCACCCGCAACGTGGTGGTCCTCAAGGACTCCGAGGGACGTACGGGGCTGGGGGAGGTACCGGGCGGAGAGAAGATCACCCAGACGCTGCGTGACGCCGAGCCCCTCGTCGTCGGCGCGAAGGTCGGCGACCACAAGCGCGTCCTGCGCGAGATCGGGGACCGGTTCGCCGGCCGCGACTCCGGCGGACGGGGCGACCAGACCTTCGACCTGCGCACCACCGTCCACGCCGTCACCGCCGTCGAGTCGGCGCTGCTCGACCTCCTGGGACAGCACCTCGACGTGCCCGTGGCGGCACTCCTCGGCGACGGGCAGCAGCGCGACTCCGTCCGGGTCCTCGGCTACCTGTTCTACGTCGGGGACCCCGACCGCACCGACCTGGAGTACGTCCGCGATCCCGGCTCCGCCGTGGACTGGTACCGGATCCGGCACGAGGAGGCCCTGACGCCCGAGGCGATCGTCCGCCAGGCCGAGGCCACCTATGACCTGTACGGCTTCCGCGACTTCAAACTCAAGGGCGGCGTCCTGGCGGGCGGCGAAGAGGTCAAGGCCGTACGCGCGCTCAAGGACCGCTTCCCCCAGGCCCGGATCACCCTCGACCCCAACGGCGCGTGGTCGCTGCGCGAGGCAGTCGAGCTGTGCCGGCCCCTGGTCGGTACCCTCGCGTACGCCGAGGACCCGTGCGGAGCCGAAGGCGGCTACTCCGGACGTGAGATCCTGGCCGAGTTCCGGCGCGCCACCAGCCTTCCCACGGCGACCAACATGATCGCCACCGACTGGCGGCAGCTGACCCACGCCCTGGCCCTCCAGTCGGTGTCCATCCCGCTGGCCGACCCGCACTTCTGGACCATGCAGGGCTCGGTGCGAGTGGCTCAGCTGTGTCATGCGATGGGCCTGACCTGGGGATGCCACTCGAACAACCACTTCGACATCTCCCTGGCCATGGTGACCCACTGCGGAGCCGCGGCCCCGGGCGAGTACAACGCCCTGGACACCCACTGGATCTGGCAAGAAGGAAGGGAGCGCCTCACCACCGCCCCGCCGCGCATCGTCGGCGGCGAGATCGCCGTACCCGACGCCCCCGGCCTGGGAGTCCAGATCGACATGGACCGCCTCCTGGCGGCCCACGACCTGTACCAGGAGAAGGCGCTGGGGGCGCGCGACGACGCCGTCGGGATGCGCTACCTCGTCCCCGACTGGACGTTCGACAGCAAACGCCCCTGCCTTGTGCGCTGAGGGCGCCGCGGTACGAGGTGGCCGCGCGCGACGTCTGACAGGGCCAGGAGCCCTCGGCCGGACAGCCGGCTGAGGGCGCGCGCCAGGGGCGTCACGAACGCACCAGAAGTGTCACCAGTAATGCCGCCGGCCGCCGACCGCGTGCCCCAGCGCTCCGAGTGCCCAGAGCACGATGCCGATCGCTGCCAGGATGATGCCGATCGTCCACAGAACGTGGATGCCGACCACGAAACCGATGATCAGCAGAATGACTCCGACGATGATCATGTTGCCTCCGATCATGGAGTCCCCCATGTCAGAGATCCCCGGATGACCCCCGGGTAAACCCGCGGGCGGCCCTCGCGCGGCTGTGGCGAAGCTACGGCCGGTCCCCGCGGCCGTGCCCGGAACCGGACAGGTCCTGTGCCGTCGAACGGAGCAGGGCCCCCAGACCGTAGGGGGCCCTGGGGGTGGTCCGGCCCGAGGTGAGGACGGGGCACTGGTCGGTGCGTACGATCCGTCGACCGGCCCGTTCGAGGGCGGCGACCAGCGCGCGGTCCTCACCGTGTCTCAGCTCGGGAAAGCCGCCGACCCGGTGATAGGAGGCGGCGGCCACTCCCAAGTTGGCGCCGTGCACATGAGGATGTGACCAGCCGCCGACCGCGCTCGGGCGGCCGGCGAAGTAGCCGGCGTCGTGCCGGACGGCCGCCGCGGCGGTGAGCGAAGGGTGCGGCGCGACGCGCACCGTACCGACGACGCAGTCCCAGCCGCCGCGCGCGTGGTGCAGCTGGTGGGCGAGCCAGTGGGAGGGCACGACCGTGTCCGCGTCCGTGGAGGCGATCCAGACACCGTCCCGGTGGTGACGGAGGATGTCCAGGGCCCGCGCGATCCCGGCGGCGCGGGCGGCGCCCACATTCCGGCGGGGGATCTCGACGACGTGTGCGCCGAGCGCTCGCGCGACGGCGGCGGTGTCGTCGCCGCAGTCGTCGGCCGTGACCACGGTCAGTACACCGACGCCGGTCAGCGCCGGATGGCGGGCGGCCGTGCGCACACTCCGCAGTGCCGCCGGGAGGGTGGCGGCCTCGTTGTGCGCGGGAATGACGACCACGCACACGGCCGGTGCGGTGTTCACACCAACCCCTCGTCGGCGGCCGGCGACGGCCCGGCGCTCCCGTCGGGGTGGCGACGGGTGAGGACACTCAGGGTGAAGTCGGGATCGCGGTAGGCCGCGAACAGGCTCAGGCCGGGCAGGGAGGCCGCCAGCGGGGCCAGTTCCGAGCCGACGCGCCGGTGTTCGGGGACGGGGTGGTCCCAGTGCGCGGTGACGAGCGTCCCACCGGGTTCGAGGCTGTCCATGACACGTGTGAACAGCCGGTCCAGTGTGTGATCGTCGAAGTAGTAGAGGACTTCGGACAGGACGACGAGGTCGAAGGTGCCCGGCGGCCACTCGTCGGGGACGGTCAGCCGACGCACCTCGACGTGCGGCAGATCGTGTACGCGCCGGGAGGCCGTCCTGACCGCGGAGGGGACACGGTCGGTGGAGAGCAGCCGGTCGCAGCGGGCGGCGAGCAGCGCCGTCAACACCCCTACGGAACAGCCGGGTTCGAAAGCGCGGCGGTAGCGGCGGCGCGGCAGGGACGCGAGTGTCAGGGCGTACTTGCGCTGCTCGTACCAGCGTTCCGCCAGACCCCAGGGGTCGGGCGACGCGTCGTACATCGCCTCGAAGTAGGCGGCGGGCGTGCTCACCGGAACACCACCTCGTAGGGCCTGCTGTGGTGCGCCCGCTCCTCCGCCGGCAGGATCGCCGCGTTCTCCGCGCCGTCCACGAGTGGCGCGATCTGGCTGACGAACCGTTCGATGGCACGCCTCTTGCGCTCCAGTGCCCCGCTCGTGAGCGGGATGCGTACGGCGCTCCGCCAGGGGACGCGCGGGTCCGCGGGGCGCGCCCAGTGCCACATCCACACGGGATAGAGCCACAGCGGGACCCCCGCCGTCAGACAGGCGGCCGCCGCGGCCCGGCCCGCGGCCTCGTGGTCGCTGTGCAGGTCCCCTGTCCACGGTGCGACACAGAGAGCGGCGCCGGCCTCTCCGAGCAGTCCGGCGATGCTGTCCCGCAGTTGCGGCTCGTGCCGGTGCACCCGGGTGTCCGGGAGGCTCAGCCGTCGCGGTGGCGGTCCTGTCAGGCCCAGCTCGGCAAGGGCGGCCCGCAGCTCGCCCGCGCGGACCGCGGCCAGCCGGTCGGGCGTGATCCGCGCGCTGCGCGGGTGTGAGCCTTCACCATCGGTGACCGACAGCAGACGCACCTCGGTGCCCGCCTCCGCGAGAGCGGCCAAGGAGCCGCCGAAGCCGAGCACTTCATCGTCCGGGTGTGCGGCGACAACCACCACGGGGCCGACGGGAAGTTCCGCGACGGGCAGGCGACGCAGGCCTTCCCAGGACGCCCACCGCGCTTCGGGAGTGCCCGGCCCGTCGATGGCCTCGGCCGCCGCCTGCCGTACGCCGGTCACCGGGTGTCCCCGTCCCCGCCGAGATTTCCGGCGAGGTTTCCGGCGAGCAGTTGTCCCAGTTCCGCGAGGTCGCGCTCGGCGTGATGCTGACGGATGTAGACGGTCAGATCGGCCACGGCCTTGGCGTGCCGCGCGTCGTGGCACAACGGACCCGCGCCCGTGGCGCGTCCCACCCGGGTGAGGACCTCGGTGCAGACCATCTCGGCCAGGGCGCGCGTGCGCAGGCCGCGCACGCGCGCGCCGCCCCGCGCGTCCAGCGGGTCGTCGTCGATGTCGGCGCCCGCCTGTTCCAGGACCGTGCGCGCCGAGCTGAGCAGTACGTCCACGGCGCCCAAGTGGACCGCGGTGTGGGCGTCGGGGGTGCGCTTCCCTGCCGCCGCGAGCAGGGTGTCGGCCACAGCGTGCGCTCCGCCGAGCCAGCAAGCGGCGACGCCGATGCCGCCGTGCGGGAAGCCGGGGCGGTCGAGGTAGTCCCCGGCGCCGCCCACCGGTTCGGCGGGCACGGCGGAGAACCCGATGTCGGGGGTGTCGCTGCCGGCCATGCCGATCGCCTGCCAGGTGCCCGGCACGGGCTCGATCCCGGGGTGGCCGGTGCGTACGGCGAACAGACGGCGTCCCTCGTCGCTGTCCGCGGTGACCAGCGCGTGCGTACAGACATGAGCGCCGGAACAGTACGGCTTGACACCGTTCAACTGCCAGCCGCCACCGTGCCGGTTCGCCAGGAGTCCGGGGCCCGGTGGATGCGCCGCCCATACGCCCCAGCGCTCGCCGGGGCCCGGCGGCGCACCACCCAGTTCATCGAGGATCGCGGTCGCGTCGAGGTGTCCCTCACCCAGGCGCGCGAGGCACAGATCCTCCCGGCCCAGATCGGAGAGGACCCGGAACCGCTCCGGGGTACGGCCCCCGCCAGGCAGGGGAACCTCCGCCGAGGAGTCCTCGACCCAGGCCGAGAAACGCGCCGCGACCGGTCGGCACAGCGCCGCGCGGTCGTCGGCACTCGCCTCCCCCGATTCCGGCGGAGAGCCCGGACGGGAGTCCGCGAAGGAAGCGCGTCCGACGGAAGAAGTCGCTTCAGCGGTCAACCTTTCCTCCTGAGAAAGCAGGCAAGAACGGGGCGAAGCGGACGCCATGGCCGCCTTCTCAACCCTGCGCCGGTGCGTCCACCCCCGCAAGCGTGGCCGGGCGCGAGGGGCGCCCGGACTGTCGCCCCACCGACCCCTGGGCGGAGACTCTGAAAAGTACCCTTTTGGGTGATTTGCGTACACTCGGGAGTATGTGCCGCCGCTCGCCCGGGGCACGCGAGAGCTCGACAGGAAGGCCCTACTCATGCCGAAGAAAAACAGCCGCGACCCGCAAGGCGAGAGCCCGGGCCGGTTCAAGGGACGCGATCAGCACGGATGGTCACCGGACGTGGACGAGACCTCCCAACAGGACAACCCCAGCGCACATCGCTCCTTCCACCCGGACCGCTACGCCCCCGATTCCGACGCGCGCCGCGAGCCCTCCGCCGAGGACAAGAAGCGGTCGACCGAGGGCACACCGGTCGAGAGCCGCTCCCGGCGCGGCGAGGACCAGGCAAGGAAATCCAAGAGCGAGGGCATGCACGACACCGGCCCGAAGGGGCGCACGCGGCGCCCCAGCGGAAGCAGGGACGCCACCGCCCACACCGGGGTCGACCCCCAGGACGCACGGGACCGCAAGGACTCGCAGAACTGACCATCGGACGTGGCCGTCATGGCTCACTCTCACCCGACATCTCACTCGACTCGAACAGCGAAGGAGTCCGTCATGGAAACAAGCGCGACCGCACCCTCGGCGCACACCGGCAGAAACGGCGCGGTGAAGGGAAAGACGGATATCGCGGACGCGGTGGTATCCACCATCGCCGGTATAGCGGCCCGGGAGACGCCCGGCGTGTACGCGATGGGTGGGGGTGTGTCCAGGACCCTCGGTGCCATGCGCGACAAGGTCGGCCGCTCGGACGACCCCGCCAGGGGCGTGAAGGTCGAAGTCGGCGAGAAGCAGGCGGCGATCGACCTCGACATCGTCGTCGAGTACGGGACACCGATCGAAGAAGCCGCCGACAACATCCGCTCCAACGTCACCGACGCGGTGGAAAGAATGACGGGGCGGGAGGTCGTGGAAACCAACGTGAGCGTTCTCGACGTACACGTACCCGGCATGGACGACGAGGAGGACAGATCACGGGAGCCCGCCCGCGCACGGTGATGACCCGGCCCGCGAGGGTCCGTCACCCTTCGTGGAGACGAAGGCGCCCGCTGGGCAGCAGAGACCGCATTCTTCAGAGGAAATGCTATGGACACCAGCACCAAGGCGACTCTGGCCGCGGGCGTCGCGGCGGGTTATGTCGTCGGACGCACAAAGAACGGGAAGCTCGCCCTCGGCCTTCTGTCCGTCGTAGCGGGCCGGAGTCTGGATCCCTTGTCCCTGATCGGCCAGGGAATCAGGAAACTCGCCGAAAGTCCCCAGTTCGGTCAGCTCAGCGAGCAGGTTCGGGGCGAGTTGCTGACTTCCGGGCGTTCCGCTTTGTCAGGAATGACGAACCGAGGTGTCGCATCGGTCACTGATGCCCTCCAGCAGCGGACGCGCTCCTTGCTGGAAAGCGAAGCGGACAGTGAGGCGGAGGACGAGGAACCCGACGAGGAGTCCTACGAAGATTCCGCGCCGGAGGAACCCGAGGAAGAGGAGGAAGAAGAAGAGCAGGAAGAGGAGGAGGAGGAAGAAGAGCCTCCCCGGCGCACCCGGCGCCGACCGACGAGGCAGGCGCCTGCGGAGAAACCCACGGACAGGAAGCCGGGGCCGAAGAATCCGCCGGCCAAGAAGGCCATGGAGAAGAAGGCGGCGGACCGGAAGGCGGCAAAGGACAAGGCACCGGGGCGGAGTGCGGCGAAGAAGCCTCCCGCCGGCCGGGGCAGGCGGAGGTGAACCGCGATGGCCAAGACGGATGAACGCCCGGGAACCGACGTCGCTTCCCCGCTCCAGGAACTGCGCACGGAACTCGGCAATTACGTCGGAGCGCGAGCCCAGCGCATCGTGGGCTCGGCCGTCGGCAAACTGACGGATCTCGCCGATCCCACGGACTCCGGGAAGGGCGGCGGAGGCGTGCTCGCCCTCGGCAAACGTGTCCTCGGCGGTGGATCGCCGGTGAAGGATCTTCTCTCCCAGGGCCTCACGGGCGCCAAGGACAAGGTCGTTTCCGGCGCCAAGGAGGCGCTGGGCGGGGGCGGGGGGAAAGCGGGCGACACGAAGACCACCAATATCGTCGAGGTCATCGACATAGGGCTGCCACTGCGCAGTGTGTATGACCAGTGGACGCAGTTCGAGGATTTCAGTTCGTTCACCAAAGGAGTGCGCAGCGTCAATATGTCCGATGAGATCGAATCGGACTGGAAGCTCAAGGTCGGCCCCTCCAACCGGAGTTGGAAGGCCAGCGTGCAGGAGCAGGTGCCGGACGAGCGGATCGTCTGGACCTCGGAGGGCGCCAAGGGCACCACCCACGGAGCCGTGAGTTTCCACGAGTTGACCCCGGACCTGACGCGCGTCGTCGTGGTGGTCGAGTACTACGCTTCGGGATTCTTCGAGAAGACGGGCAACATCTGGCGAGCTCAAGGGCGTCGGCTCCGGCTGGACCTGAAGCATTTCCAGCGCTACGTGACTCTCGCCGACGAAGACGCCGACGGCTGGCGTGGTGAGATCCGCGACGGCGAAGTCGTCCGCACCCACGAAGAAGCCCTCGAAGACGAGGAACGGGAAGCGGAAGCGGAAGCGGACGAGGCCGAGGACGCGGCCGAAGACGAAGACGGCGAAGACGAAGACGAAGACGAATAGATGGTGACGGGTTCCGGTATGCCGTCGCGGGTCATGTGGGGGGCGATGTCAGAGGCTCCCATACGGACACGACCCTCAGGTCGATGCCACTGATGGCGAGGCCGAGCTCTCGCACACCGGCGTACGCGACGGCCCGGCGGACCGCGGTCGCCCGAGCGGGGAGGGGCTGGTCGAGAGTCATGGCGAGGGTCATGGTGACGATCACGTGGGTACCGCCGCCGACGGGGCCGATGCGGCAGCTCGCGGCGCGCACTCCGGGGACGCGGTCAGCGGCTCCGCGCAGGACCTTCGCCGCCGCGGTCTCCGCGATCCACAGTCCTTGCGCGGGATCGTCCAAGGGCAGCAGTCGGCCGAGCCGCACCTCGGCGCGTACCGCGCGCATGATCCGCCGGGCGACCGAGTGAGCGCCGAGGTGTTCCGCACGCAGTGTGCGGGTGGTGTTGTCCAGGGCTGCCAGACCCTCGACCGCCTGCCGGCAGAACGGGCAGTCGGCCGTGTGGGCGTCGTTCTGGTCGAGGGGGGCGCGGGCCTGCTGCCAGACATGGCCCACCAGTCGCCCGCACGGCAGCCGCTCGTCCCCGACGAGTTCCGCGGCGTCGACGTCCTGGTGCGAGGCCGCCGGCTCGTCGCACGGGCATGTGGCACGGGGGTCGTCTAGCGCCATGAGGACATCTCCTTCATCAGGGTGCGCCGTGCCCGGAAGAGCCTGCCGCGAACGGTCTGTTCGCTCTCCCCCAGGACCTGTGCGACGTCCTGGTACGACAGTCCGTGCAGCTCACGCAAGATCCAGCAGGCACGCTGGCCGGACTGGAGACGGTGGAGCGCCTGGACCAACGCCGCCGTGGCGGCCGCGCTTTCGGCGGCACGGGCGGGTTCCCCACCGGCGTCGTGGGCCGCCGGTTCGGGAACGGCGTCCAAGGACACCGAAGGCGCGCGCCCGCGCAGGACATTGAGGCATCGATTCGTGACGATGCGGTACATCCATGTATGGAACGTCGCGTCCCCGCGGAACTCCGGCAGCCGCCGCCAGGCGCTGATGAAGGCGTCCTGTACGACCTCCTCGGCGTCCGGGACGTTGCGCAGCATGTGGTAAGCCAGCGCCAGCAGTGGTGCGCTGTGGCGGTGGACCAGCTCGGCGAACGCGTCATCGTCCCCTTCGGCGGACCGGGCCACCAGCAGGCCGTCGTCCAGGCCGGCCAGGTCGTCGCCCGGATCACCGATCCCCTCGGCCGCAGGCGCTTCGGGCCTGGTGGCCGGGCTCGGAGCTGCGCGGCGCGGTGGTGTGCGTCTTCCCTGTTTCGCATCCACTGTCGCTTCCCAGGCGATCGCTCTCGTGGGCCGCGTGGCCTCTCCCGCCCCCGGTGGGCCCGACGACGCGGTCAGGTCGGACGCCCCTCCTTTGAGCGTACGCCCGACGCACAGAACGAATAAGTGTGACGATTTCGGATTTTCTGTGTCCAACCTTGTGAGGGACCTTGGAGTGATCCACGATCTCCCCTCTCCCCCTGGCGTGCGGCCCCGAGCGGTGCGCGGGAAGAGGCCACGACGTGAGGAAAGGCGCAAACGATGAACACGACCATGGCGGGACTCATGACCGGCCTGGCGCTGGGGTTCGCCGGCTACTTCGGCGGCTTCGGGGCTTTCATAGTCGTGGCGGTCCTGGGCCTGGTGGGCCTGATCGCCGGCTACCTGGCGCGCGGCGATGTGCATGTCACCGACTACGTACCCACCCGGAGCGGTGAGGGGCGCCGAGAGCCACTGGACCGTCCCCGGAGCACTTACGGCGCCACCCCCCGCGGCACGTACGGCACCGGCACCACCCCCCGCACCGAGTACAGGACGCGGGTGCGGTGAGCGACACCGTCGAGGCGCGCTTGCGGCAGCACCCGTCCGCTCCCCCTGTCGGCTCAATCCCACTGGTCGGACGCATACGCCGCGGCCCCGCAGGAGCGCGGGCCATTCCGGCTGGAGGGAGACGTCCGCCGCTCACGGAATGAAGTCGTCGGTCAACGCCATGGCGGAGACGGGGCGCCTGCTGCGGATGCGGTGCGCCGGATAACGATGAGACTTGCCGTATGGCAGAACAACCCCGAACGCGGCCAAGATCCACATCAACCGCGGCTCGTCGGCATGCCTCGCCCGGACACGGGCCGGAAGGCGCCGCACGTGCCGCGCGCGAGCGGCTGGAGAGCCTGATCAGCCACCGTACGGAAGGTGTGTCGGGTGTACGGCGTACCGACGACGGCTGGTGTGTTGTCGTCGACGTTCTGGAGCTCGCCCGGATTCCGGACACCACGAGTCTGCTGGCTTCTTACGAGGTGCACGTGGATCAGGACGGCGAACTCCTCGAGTACCGCCGGGTCCGCCGCTATCGAAGAGGCGCCGCCGACGAGTGAGCGCGGCAAGCCGACCCGCTGACGAGAGGACGCCCCCCATGAGAACGACCACCTACTCCGACGAGGTCGCGTGCGTACCGCGCGCGGGCACGCTGTACGACACGCTCGAACTCATCCTGGACCGGGGCATGGTGATCGACGTCTTCATCAGGGTCTCCCTGGTCGGCATCGAGATCCTCAAGATCGATGCCCGGATCGTCGTGGCGAGCGTCGACACGTACCTCCGGTTCGCCGAGGCGTGCAACCGGCTGGATCTGGAGCTCGACTCGCGCAGTACGACGGTCCCGGAACTGTTCGGTGGCGGGGCCGCGAAGGCTGTCGGCAAGCGCAAGGTGAAGAAGGCGGCCGAGTCGGTGGGAGACAAAGTGCGCCACGCGGTCGGCGCCGGCGACGACGACGAGGACTACGACGATGCCGAGGAGACCAGGCCGCGGCGGCGCGTCCCCGCCCGTACCGGCATGCGCCGTCGTTCCGCGGAGGACTGACCGGTGACAGGCGACGGTGTGTACGTCTACGCGATCGTCGGGGCGGAGCGGCGCGCCCCCCGAGGAGCCGCAGGAGTGGGAAGCCCGCCGCTTCCCCTTCGTGTCCTCGTGGAGGGGCGGCTCGGGGCGGTGGTCAGTGACGCCCCGCCGAAACTGCGTGCGCGGCGCCGCGACCTGCTCGCCCACCAGGATCTCCTGCTGCGGCTCAGCGCCGGAGGACCGTCTCTCCCGATGCGGTTCGGCATGGTCGCACCGGACGAGGCCGCGGTCCGTGCGCAGTTGGCGGCGGCCGAGGACCGTCACCTCACGGCTCTGGAACGGATCGCCGGACGGGTCGAGGTGAACCTCAAGGCGTTCGCCCCGTCCGACGCGCTGGCCTCTCTCGTCCGGGAGGACAGGAACGTCCAGAGGCTTCATGAAGCCGCACGACGACGTCCCGGTTACGAGGCGAATCTGCGCCTGGGTGAAGCGGTGGTCACGGCGCTCTCGCGCAGGGCCGCGGAGGCGGGACGGGACGCCGTGCGGGAGCTGACGCCCCTGGCCCACGCTGTCGCCGCGGGACCTGAGGTCCCCGGGTGTGTGCTCAATATGTCCTTCCTTGTCGACCGAGCGGCCGACGGCCGGTTCCGGGCCGCGGCGCGGGGCTTCGCCGCGGGTCGACAGGACCGGGTGGAACTGCGTGTCGCGGGACCGCTGCCCTGCTACAGCTTCGTCGAGGCCGACGGCCCCTTCGCGGGCGCGGGAGCGTGACATGGGTCTGATCAGCGGACTCCTCCTCTTCCCGCTGGCCCCGGTGCGCGGAGTGTCGTGGATCGCCGACCAGCTCATGGACGCCGCCGACCGTCAGATTCACGACCCCGCTCTGATTCGCGCGCAACTCAGCGTGCTGAACAAGGAGTTCGAAGATGGATATCTCAGCCTCGAAGAATTCGAGGAGGCAGAGGAACGGCTGCTCGACCGACTGGACGAAGCGGGAGCCGGACCGGGCGAACGATCGAGGGTGGTGCACTCATGGATGAGAGAACCAAGGTAACGCTGGCCGCCGCGGTCGCGGCCGGCTATGTGCTGGGCCGCACCAGGAAGGGACGGCTCGCCCTGACCGCTGTGACCTATCTGGCGGGCAGGCGCTTCGGCCTCGAACCGCGACAGCTCGTCGCCGAGGGGGTACGGCGCCTCGGCCAGGTACCCCAGGTGGCGGAGCTTCAGGAGCAGCTGCGCACCGAGGGCCTCGAAGCGGCTCGTAACGCGCTGACGGCCGTCGCCGGCCGGAACCTGGGCTCTCTCGCGGACGCGATCAGTGAACGCACGCTCGGCCTCGGCGCCAAGGGCGAGGAGCCGGAGGACGAGTACGAGGAAGATCCCGAAGAGCCCGAGGCGGAGGACGAGTACGAGGAAGAGCCCGAGGCGGAGTACGAGGAGGAAGAAGAGGAGGAGGAAGAGGAAGAGCCGGAGGAGGAGGCACCGCCCAGGCATCGCCGACGGGGCGCCCGTGAATCCGCCAGGCCCGCTTCCTCCGGGCAGCGCAAGTCCGTCGGGGCGGCCCAGAAGTCGGCGTCCGCCGGCCGGGACAGGGCCAGGAAGGCAGCCACGTCCAAACGTGCCGCCTCCGCCGAGAAGGCCGCGGCACCCGCCAAGAAGGCGGCCCCGGTCAAGAAAGCGGCCCCGGCCAAGAGGGCTGCCCCTGCCAAGAAGGCTGTCGCGAAGAAGGCGGCCACGAAGCCCCACACGCGCGCCGATCGCCGGAGGTAGTCCGACATGACCAGGGCAACACAGGACACCTCCGATTCCGGGGATTCGCCTCTCGGGCGCGTGCGCGAGGAGATCTCGAACTATGTCGGTGCCCAAGTGGCGTGCCTGGCCGAGAAGGCCGCCGACAAACTGACGGACGTCACCGGTCAGCTCGCCGACGTCGCGAAGAACGGCGGAACGCTGCCGGCGATCGGTTCCCGTCTCCTCCAGGGTGAATCACCGCTCAAGGCGATCCTCTCGGAGAAGGTGAAGGGCGTGAAGGACAGCGTCCTGGGCAAGGCCAAGGAGGCCCTCGGCGGTGGCAGCGGGGGACGCACGTCCGGAGACACCAAGGTGACGAACATCATCGAAGTGCTCGATGTGGGTGTGCCTCTCCGTACGGCCTATGACCACTGGACGCAGTACGACAAGTTCAGCGGCTTCACCAAAGGCGTACGCGATGTGTCGCAGAGCGATGAGGTGACGAGCGACTGGAAGACCAAGGTCGGTCCCTCGACCCGCGCTTTCAAAGCGACAGTTCAGGAGCAGGTGCCCGACGAGCGCATCGTATGGACCTCGGAAGGCGCCAAGGGCACCACCCGGGGAGCGGTCAGCTTCCACGAGCTGGCACCGGCACTGACCCGGATCGTCATTGTCGTCGAGTACTACCCGTCCGGCTTCTTCGAGAAGACCGGAAACCTGTGGCGTGCGCAGGGACGGCGTCTGCGTCTGGATCTCAAACACTTCCAGCGCTACGTCACACTCACCGACGAAGAGCCCGAGGACGCGTGGCGGGGCGAGATCCGTGACGGCGAGGTCGTTCGCACCCACGAAGAGGTGATGGAAGAGGAAGAGGCCGCACAGGACGAGGAGGACGGCGACTGGACGTACGAGGACGAAGAAGAGGACGAGGACGAGGACGAAGAGGAGCCGGATGAGGACGAGGAAGAGGAAGAGGCACGGTGACCTCCGTCGACTTCAGACACGACGGCGCCCCCGCCCACGGCACGAGCACCACCAACCTCGCCGACATCCTCGAACGCGTCCTCGACAAAGGCATCGTCATCGCCGGCGACATCAAGATCGACCTGCTCGACATCGAACTGCTGACCATCCGGCTACGACTGTTCGTCGCGTCCGTGGAGACCGCCAAAAAGGCCGGCATCGACTGGTGGGAGACCGACCCGGCTCTCAGCTCACGCGCCGCGCGCTCGGCCCTCCAGGACGAGAACGACGAACTCCGCGCCCGCCTGGAAGCCCTCGAATCCAGTCTCGAACCGGCCCCGCCCTCAACGCCCGCCAAGGAGAGGCGAGGGACATGACCGCCCCCGGACCCACGCTTCAGAACCACACCGCCACCTACGTGTTCGCCGTCTGCGCGCACATCGACCACCACGCACTCGCGACGCTCCCCGGACTCGGCGAGAACTCCCCGGTGCGGCCCCTGTCCCTCGGCGCGCTCACGGCCGTCGTGCAGCATGTCGAGGCCGCGCGCTTCAGCGAGGACGCCTGGCGCGAACGCCTCTCGGACCAGGGGGAACTGGAGCGCTGCGCCCGTGCTCATCACCACGTCGTTTCCGCGGTCGCGGCGCGTGGAGCGACGGTACCCCTTCCGCTGGCCACGCTCTACCGGAGTGACGAGCGAGCCCGGCACGGCCTTCGGCAGGACGCCGAACGCCTCCACACCGCGCTGCGCCGTATCGAGGGGCGCGTCGAGTGGGGAGTGAAGGTGTACGCGCCGCCAACACCCCGACCCGCCGCCGCACAGACGCCCGCGCCCGCGCTATCGCCCTCGCCCTCGTCCTCGTCCTCGTCCTCGTCCGTAGGAGCGGGCCGTGGCCGTCCGTCCTCCGGCGACGGCCGGGCCTACCTGGACCGCAAGCGAGGCATCCAGAAGCGGCGCGAACAGCACCATGACGAAGCACTGCGCGCCGCCGAGACGGTGGACACGGCGATGCGCACCGTGGCCGCGGCATCCCGGCAGCTGCGGACACACGCTCAGGAACCGCTGGAGCCGCGCAGGACGCAAGTGCTCAACGCCGCCTACCTGGTGGACGAGAAGCGGTACGACGACGTCGCCCGTACGGTCACGGCACTCCGCCGTTCGACCGGCATGGACATCGAGATGTCCGGACCCTGGGTGCCCTACTCCTTCGTCGGCGAGGTATGAGGATGACGACGCGTGAGCCCGTCCCCTGG
Organism: Streptomyces sp. L-9-10; assembly: GCF_004151105.1. GTDB lineage: Bacteria > Actinomycetota > Actinomycetes > Streptomycetales > Streptomycetaceae > Streptomyces. Next base: position 65,676 of record NZ_PHRF01000041.1, on the reverse strand, counting down.
GCCACTCCGGAGCCGCTGACCGGTCCCATCGGAGTGCCTCTTGTCGATCTCCTGGACCGGGTACTGGCGACGGGCGTGGTCGTGAGCGGCGACCTCGTCATCGCGATCGCGGACGTCCCGTTGGTCAGACTGTCGCTGCACGCCCTGCTCTCCTCGGTGAGCGAACGCGTTCCCGCTCCCTGGGCGGACGGAGGACCACTGTGACCAGTACGCGCATCGACGTGGACCGCGATCAGATGGGACGCGATCTGGTCGCCCTGGTCCTGACCATCGTGGAACTCCTGCGTCAGCTCATGGAACGTCAGGCGATCCGCCGGGTCGAGCAGGGCGATCTCTCCGACGAGCAGGTCGACCGCATCGGTACCACGCTCATGCTGCTCGACGAACGCATGAATGAACTCTGCGAACAACACGGGCTCAGCATGGAAGACCTCAATCTGGATCTCGGCCCCTTGGGAACACTGCTGCCCCGCGACTGACACCGCTACAGGCCGTCGCCATCGTCGTCCACCGCCGGCAGCCGGCCGGGCCGGCCCGTTCGGCGGAACGACCCTGCGTGAGTTCGGCTACAGCAAGACGGTCAGACTGCCCTCCGGGATGAGGCCGGTCCCGCGCTGGACCGCCGTCGACGAGGTCCTCACCTGACAGCCGTGCCGCTGCCGGACGAGGCGACCGGCCACCTGGACACACTGGAAGGCTTCCGGCACACGGCCTAGCTCCGCGGTGCCAGGCTGCGCAGGACGCAGAACTCGTTGCCCTCCGGGTCTGCCATGACCACCCAGCTCCGGTCCGGGCCCTGGCCCACATCCGCCGTGGTGGCGCCGAGGCCGAGCAGTCTGGTCACCTCGTCCTCCGTGCTGCCGTCGATCGGGCTGACATCGAGGTGAAGCCGGTTCTTCGCGGTCCTGCCCTCGGGCACCTGGATGAACTGCACGGTGGGCGGCATCTGGCGGGCCCGGACCTCCTCGACGGTCGGCACCCAGGAGCCGATCTCGACCCTGCCTTCGCTCCGGTCGATCACCGTGAAGTCCAGCACGTCGCACCAGAAGGCCGCGAGCCTCTCCGGGTCGTGGCAGTCAACGGCCAACTCGGTGAACCTGCTTGTCATGCTTCCCCCAGGCAGTACGGACGAGGGCTCAGGGTACAGCGGCGGCGCGGGCACGCTCGCCTACGCTTGCTGTTTCATCCAACGCACTGCGACAAGGATCAGCACATGCGCGGCAGCACCAGGATCCGCCTGATCGAGCCCACCGACGCCGCCCCGATAGCCGCGCATCGGGTGCGGGACTTCGAGGCTTTCCGGCCGTGGGAACCGGCCCAGCCGGCCGACTTCTTCACGCCGAAGGGCCAGGCGGAGCGGATCGACGGCCTGCTGGCCGGATACCGGGCCGGCTCGGTCTGGCCGGGCGTGGTGCTCGCCGGTGACCAGGTGATCGGGCAGATCACCGTCGGAGGCATCCTGCCGCAGCCGCACCTGCGCCGCGGCTCCGTCGGATACTGGATCGCCGGCGTCGCCCAGAATCAGGGGCACGCAGGACACGCCGTCGGGCTCGTACTCCGGGTGATGACGGACGAACTCGGGCTGCACCGCGCCGAGGCGTCCACGAATCTGGAGAACGTGCCCTCGCAGCGGGTGCTGCGCCGCAACGGCTTCAGCCCGTACGGTGTCGCGCATTCCTCGATCTTTCTCGACGGGAGCTGGCGGGACGGGCTGCTGTGGGAGCGGATTCTCGGCGACTGACCGACCAGTCGCCTGGTGACCCCGGCCGGTGGTCGGCCTCCCGGCCCGAGGCTCCCCCCTCATGGTGTGGCCCCGCGCGGCGTCCTCCACGCGGGGCCACGGTCATGGGCGGCCCGTCAGGATGTGGGTCAGGGAGTGATACGCAACGCGTCCACCATTCCCACGGATGTACTGCGGTTCACGATCCTGATCGTGTGCGAGCCACGAGCGAGATCCTGTTTCTGCCACACGACCTGCTGGACCTGTCTCGCGCCGTCGGCTCTGAGATTCACCGTGGCCTGGAGGACGTTGTCGAGATAGACGTCGACCGTCCCCATGTCGCCGTTGCGTTCGGACAGATACTGGATACCGGTGCCGGTGAAGGTGTACGACGCGACCGCGTCCACCGTGGTGCTGTGGTGGGTGTCGTCGTTGAAGTCGCCGTAACCGCGGCTGTTCGTGAGGTGCCAGTTGCTGTCGTACGTCAGCGCGGTGTTGTTCACCATCGGATCGACGGTCGCGTTCGACCCCAGTGTGGAGCTGGTGCCCGCCAGGGACTTCATGCCCTGGTTCGCGGTGCCGGTGAGCTGCGTCTGGCTGTAGGAGCTGAGCGGTTTGGCGGTCCGCTCGACGACGTACACCTGGTTCGCCCCGGTGTTGAAGGTGATCTCGGCGCTGCTGGACGTCGTCACAATGGCGTTGTCGGAGGTCCTGCGGACCCTGACCTCCTGGGTCCCCCACGGATTGACGACACGGGCCGCGTTGCCGAACTGGCTCTTCAGTCCGACGTACTTGACCTCGCCGGCCTCCCTCTCCGAGCTGACCATGAATCCGCCCTTGGCCAGCAGGCTGAATTTGCCGACGAAGGTGGAATCGGTGGGCACGGCGGGAAAGACCCGGATCTTGTCGTTGTACGACTGGAGCAGAGACTCGTTCGTCGCGGCCAGATGTACGCCGAGATATTCGAAGACGCCGTTGGTGTTGCTGGTCATGCCGTTCGGGTAGTTCTGGTACTTCTGCAGCATGGTCTTCAGACCCTGGAGCGTCTGGTTTCCGAGCCCGAGTCTGGCGGCCTGGATCGCGTCGTTGGCCCATACGTTTCCGTACGGGAACGGCCTGGCGTTCCAGGTGTTGATCGCCTTCTGCTGGTCGGGATAGCCGATACCGGTGAGGTCGTACGGCCAGATCAGTTCGGCCGCGACGTTCTCGTTGTTACGCGTCTGCGCGATCGGGGGCGTGTGCGGCAGATAGGTGTTCGCGTTCGTGTCGGAGGGATACGCGATCAGGTTGTCCAGGATGTTCTGCCACTGCGGCCGCAGCGAGGCGTCCAGGCCCAGCTGGTTGCTCGCCTTGATGGCGAGCGGGAACAGGGTGCGTACGGCCGCCAGGTCGGTGATCGCGTTCGGCACGTTCCAGTACGTCTCGTGCGCGTGGGACGTGGCCACGTAGTACTTGCCGGTCGAGCTGTTGAACGACAGCTTCGCCTGGTAGAACTTGGCGACCTCGCGCATGAACGGATAGGCCGTGTTCCGCAGGTAGTTGGCGTCGTTCGTGTACGTGTACTGGAGGTACATGTTGTACGCGGCCTCTGTGCCGGTCGACCATATGTTGTTGGTGAAGTCGCTGTTGACCGTGCCGCGCGCGTTGCCGTCCCAGCCCATCGTCTCCGGCACCCAGATGCCGTCCACGTTGTACCGGGTCCTGGTGTATGCCTTCAGCGCGTCGAAATTGCGGCTGTAGAGGTTGTTGAACCCGTTCATGAGATCGGCGTGGTTGGAGGCCAGGAACGAGTTGTAGATGTCCCGTTGATTCCAGTACCAGTACGCGTTGCTCCATTTCGTGGCGTCCCCGGTGGCCCGGAAGACGCCGTTGATGAAGTGGGCGGGATAGTTCCCGTATCCGGCCGCCGCGATCATGTAGGTGGAGAGGTAGTAGACGTTCTCCATGTAGTCCGCTTCGCGGGACCCGTTGGAGTACTGGACGAACGACTTCTGCCAGAACGCGTGCCACCAGTTGAGGTAGCTGTTGTTGGTGCTGGTGTATCCGGCGGCCGTGACCTCCGCGAGCGCGCGCTTGGCCTCGGCGACCGAGTTGTGGCTCGGGGCGTTGAGTCGGCTGCTCGCGGTGAACCAGATGGTGTAGCTGGAGTCCGGTGTGATCGAGAGCCGCACCTTGCGGCCGTCGACGACGCGCGCGGTGTACGCGGCGCCCTCCACGGTCGCGCCGAGTGTGTAGCCGAAGTTCTGCGGGTCCGCCTGGCCGCGGCTGAGTCCGGCGCCGGTGGAGTCCGCGTACGTGGTCACCGTCCGCCAGGTGTCGATGTTCGGCACATCGCCGCTGTTGCCGAGCCCGGCGACGTCCCACAGGCTCAGATCCAGGTTGATCGCGGAGACCCCGGAGCGGGTGTCCTCCACATGGATGCCCATGACCTCCGAGTTGGGCTTGCCCATCACCGTGACGGTGCGGTTGTTGTCGTACGTGGTGGTGAGGGTGCCGTCGTAGAGGGAGAGTCGCTGCTGGAAGGTGGAGTAGCCGCTGTCCATCGCCGGGGTGGTGGACAGGTTGACCAGCCCGGCGCCGAAGGCGGTCTGCTGCGAGGTGTCCACACCGGACACCTGCATGTTGAAGCCGTTGTTCTGCCAGGCCATCGCGCCGGTACGGCCGTTGCCGACCGTGAGACCGTGCTTGGGCTCGGTGGTCGGCCGGTTGTAGACGATGTCGTGCTTGGACAGGTACTTCGCGTAGTCCACGTTCAGCGCGCCGGTCGAGGAGTTGAAGGCGGCGTCGGTGGGCGAGGCCACGGCCGGTGAGCCGCCCGACAGGCCGCTCACGGTGCAGACGAGGACGAGCAGCGCGCCCAGCAGGCGTGCGGCGCGTGTTCTCCCGCGTCCGTTCGTGCGTCCGTTCCCGCGTCCGTTCGTGCGTGCGTGCATGCATTCGTGTGTGTATCTCATACGTGCGGCCGGACTCGCTGATCGGCCGGATCTCGCGGTGGTCACTGAGCATCACTCCCACGGGCGGTCATGGAGCCGGGACGGCTGATGCCGGGCCCGGTGAAGGTGTAGCTGTCGAGGTCGAGAATGGCGCCGGAGCCGCCGGTGAAGACCACGAAGAGATCACGCGGCTGCTCCACGGCGTTCGTGACGTCCACGTTCACCTCGGTGTACGTCTCCCAGCCGCCGGTGTTGGGCACGGTCACCCGCCCGACCACGGGGCCGGTGACGGAGTCGTACCGGAAGGTCGCCACGTTCCCCGCCTTGTCGGAGGAGACGCGGGCTCTGATGCCGGTGACGCCCTTGAGGCTCACCGGGTGGTACTTGACCCACTCGTTGTTCTGCACGTCGCCCAGGCGTTTGCCGCCCTCGGCGCCGGCGGCCGTGATGACCTGGGGTCCGGAGAGTTGCGCGAAGTGCTCCGCCTGCCACTTCTTGGGCCAGAGGCTGAGCTCCTTCTCTCCGGTCAGCGGTACGGTGCCGCTGGCGCCTTTGTCCGTGTAGCTGGCCCGCACCACGTAGAACTGCGTGGCGTCCAGGCCGGAGTGGATCGGTCCGGTGTTGAAGGTCGTGGAGCATCCGGTGCCTTCGGCGACCTCGTGCGCGTGCTCCTGGTGGCCGAGGGCGATCCGTACGATCACCTTCGAGCAGTCGATCGGGCCGGACGAGCCGTCCTCGGGGTCGGTCGCCGACGCGGTGACGGTGACGTTCTCGTTCCACTCGAACGCGCCGCCCGCCGGTGGCTGCGAGATCGTCAGCGTGGGGCGACTGTTGCCGACCACGACCGGGATCGTCGCGGTGCCGGTGCGGCCGGTGCCGTCGCTGACCGTGAGTCTCGCCTGGAAGCTGCCGTTCGACGGATAGGTGAAGGACGGGTTGGCGGCCGTGGAATCGGTGCTTCCGTTGTCGGTGAAGTCCCACGCGTAGCTGAGCGGGTTGTTGTCCGGGTCGCTGCTGCCGGCGCTGGAGAACATCACGGCCAGCGGCGCGAGTCCGTTGTCCTTGTTCACGGAGGCCTTGGCGAGGGGCGACCGGCCGCCCTGGACATAGTTGATCTTGTAGAGGCCGGCGTCCTCGGCGCCCGAGAAGTAGCCGCTGCCGTATTCGAGGAGATACAGCGAGCCGTCCGGCCCGAACTCCATGTCGATCGGGTGGACGAACTTCATACCGTCCAGGACCGGCTCGATCGCCGTCGGCGTACCGGTGGACGCGTTGCCGTTGCTGAACTGCACTTCCTTGATCCAGTTACGGCAGTACTCGGAGATCAGCAGCTTGTTGTCGTAGTACTGAGGCCACTTGACGTCGGAGTTGAGGTTCGCGTCGTAGTGGTAGACCTCGGCGTGGTTGGGCGAACCGCAGCCGCCGGGGTTGTCGAGCTGCGGCCACTCCTTGCTGCCGCCGTGCTGCTCCCACACCAACGACGCCTTGGTGGGCGGCAGTTGCTGGATGCCGGTGTTGCGCGGGGAGTTGTTGACCGGGCCGGTGCCGCCGCCGCAGGGGAACCAGCCGCGCGGCTGGTTGGCCGCGAAGTCCCAGTCGTTGTATGCCACGTCGGGGCCGCCGCAGTACGGCCAGCCGTAGTTGCCGGGGCCGGTCGCCCGGTTGAACTCGTCGTACGCCGCCGGGCCGCGCGCGGGGATGGTCGCTCCGGCGTCGGGGCCGACCTCGCCCCAGTACAGGGTGTTGTTCGCCTTCTTGTCGACCCAGAGGCGGTACGGGTTGCGCACGCCCATCACATAGACCTCGGGACGGGTGCCCGCGGTGCCCTTGGCGAAGAGGTTGCCGTCGGGGACCGTGTACGTGCCGTTGTCCTCCGGGTGGATACGGTTGATCTTGCCGCGCAGATCGTTCGCGTTGCCCGAGGTGCGCTGGGCGTCGAACTGCGCGTGCCGCGACGGGCGTTCGTCGATCGGGGCCATGCCCTGCGCGTCGCCGCCGGAGTTGGTGTTGTCGCCGACCGCGAAGTAGAGGTTGCCCGCCGTGTCCCACGACATGGAGCCGGCCGAGTGGCAGCACATCTCACGTTCGGTCGGCCACTCGATGATCATGTCTTCGCTGGACGGGGCGATGGTGTTGGTGCTCTGGCTGAAGGTGAACCGGGAGATCCGGTTCACCAGCGGGGTGCTCTTGGGCGAGTAGAACAGCATCACCCAGCCGGTGGTGGCGAACTTCGGGTGCAGCGTGATGCCGATCAGCCCGTCCTCGAAGCGGGCGTCCAGGGGGATGGTCAGCGCGACCGTCGTGGACTTGGTGACGGGGTTGTAGAGGCGGACCTGGCCGCCCGCGGCGCTGGTGCCGCGGTTGATGTAGAGGACCTTGCCGTCGGGCAGTACGGCGAGCTCGATCGGCTCGCCCATGCCGAGACCGCCGTCGAGCTTGACCCTCTCGAAACCGCTGGTGGGCGGCGGGGCGGCGGCCTTGCGGTCGGTGGTCGTCGCGAAGGTGGCCGCGGGTCTCCCGCCGGTCTCCGGGTCGGCTGCCACGGCACCGGGCGCGAGCAGAAGCGCGGTCAGGGTCAACAGGGCGGTCAGGCAGGCGACAGCGCGCGGCAACACGGAACCTCCAGGGGCCGATCGCGGGGTGGGGGCGCCCCGACGGCCCGGGGCGCGACAGGCGTGCTGTCACGCCCCAGGTCGTCCGGGCGGGTCGATCGAGTGGTGACTGGTTACTGACTGGTGCCGTACACGGCCAGGTCCCAGAGGGAGTAGCCGTACTGCGTCGCGCGTGTGGTGCCCTGGACCCGTACGTACCGCCCGGTGCCGCTCACGGCGATCTCGTCGAGACCCCCGTTGCCCGCCGTGACCGTACTGACGGTGCGCCAGGTGACGTTGTCCGTGGACGTCTGGACCGTGTACGCCGTGGCGTGCGCGGTCTCCCAGTTGAGCCGGACCCGCTGGAGCGTATGGACGCCGCCGAGGTCGACGGTGATCGACTGCGGGTCGGAGTACGCGCTGCCCCAGCGGGTGGTGGAGTCGCCGTCCACCGCGTTGGCACCCACGTGCGTGCTGCCGGGCTCGACGCTGGTGACCGTGACGGGCTTGCCCCGCGCCAGATCGGTGGCCGGTGCGCCGTCCTGCTTGATGCGGACGTTGCGGTAGTTGATGTCCAGGCCCGCACCGTCGTTCTGGAGGCCTATGTGACCGAGGGCGATGTCACGGTTGCTGGTGTAGTCGTTGATCTTGACGCCGTTGAGCCAGATCTCGACGTGCCGGCCGTGCACCGCGATCTCGTAACTGTTCCAGGTCCCGGGCGGGTTGAGCGCCGCCGCCCGCGCCGCCGTGTCGGGAGCCCGGAAGCTGTAGACGCTCCCGGTGGTACGGGTCGGGTCGCCGTCGGACGCGTCGATCTGGATCTCGTGGCCGAGGTCGACCGGCTTCCAGGGGTCGCCCTGCGGGTCGGGGAAGCCGATGAAGACGCCGCCGTTGTCGTCGCCCGGCATCATCCAGTCGGCCTTGAGCGAGTAGTTGGCGAAGGGGGTCACCGGATACCAGAGCAGGCCCATGCCACCGACCGAGGAGAGCGTGCCGTCGGCGAGGCTGAAACTGCCCGCGCCCGCCTGCCGCCACGTGTCGAGGCTGGCCTGGCTGCCGTCGAACAGCGGCGTGTAGCCGGTCTCCGGACGGCAGTCGGCGGCCTTGGCGCGGGCCGCGGTCTGAATGCCGCCGAGAAGCATGGTGGTGAAGGCGGGGTCCGCGTACGACTCCTCGGTGTGGCCGAGCCCGGTGTACCAGGACCGTCCGCCCCGGTAGTCCTGGCACCAGGTGATCGGATGATCGCCCATGGTGCCTCCGGAGTACGACGTCTCGTCCAGGCTGGCGAGCACCTTCACCGCCGAGCGCGGATTGGCGCGGTAGTTGTACCACTCGTCGGTACGGGTCCAGCGCTGCGGCAGATGCGAGGTGGAGACGGACGCGCGGTCCTCGACCTTGACGGTGGCCGGCTGGGTGGCGGGGTGTGAGGCGAAGTACGCGCCGACGAGGCCGCCGTACCAGGGCCAGTCGTACTCGGTGTCGGCCGCGGCGTGCACACCGACGTAACCGCCGCCGTTCGCGACGTACGACTCGAAGGCGGTCTGCTGCGTGGGGTTCAGCACGTCACCGGTGGTGGAGAGCCAGATCACCGCCTGGTACTGCGCCAGGTTGGCGGCGGTGAACACCCCGGCGTCCTCCGAGGCGGTCACGGTGAACCCGTTGGCCGCGCCGAGTTTCTGGACGGCGGCGATCCCGGCCGGTATGGCCGAGTGCCGGAATCCGGCGGTCTTGGAGAAGACCAGCACCTTGGTGAGGGGCGCGGCAGCACCGGCCGTGGCGGAGGGCCGGGCCTGGGCGTCGGCCCCGGTTCGGGCCACGGCCGGGTCGGCGGTCGACGCGGGCGCCGCCTCGGCGGGCGGGGCCTGCGGTGCGGCGACGAGCGACATGGCCGCCAGTACGAGCGCGATCAGGGCACGGGACACAGTGCGCACTATCCGGTCCTCTCTCGGGGCGCGCGAGGGCGCTGGCTGAGCGAAGCGGTGAGGTACGACGAGGCGGCGGCGTCGTCAGGCGTAGTGAACATCGGAGGTCTAGGAGGGTCAAGGGTCGGCGCTGAACTATCCGAAGATTAGTTTTCCCCCATGACAAAATGTCCCCCTTGACCTCTCCCCTGGCGAAGACGGGCTCAACAGCAGTGTGGGGAGCGGGAATCGGCCAGCGCGATTGATCGGATCTTCACGCCGTCATGAGTCATGGCCGAACCAGACGGAGCATGCGCCCCGTTCAGCCGAGGTCGAGGACCGGACGGACACCGAACTCGTCGCTCATGTCCTCGCCCTCGGGGCCGTTGATGAATTCGGCCATGCCGGGGTTGCGGTTGGCGGTCGCCAGGGGCAGCCAGCTGACGAAGGCGCCGTACCCACCGCAGACCGCCTCGCCGCCGTCGCCGCCGTAGACCGATCCCCTGTCGGACGTCACTTCCGACTCGTAGACGTCACGGGCTATGTGCAGACCGAAGCCGTTCGGCCGGTGCCGGTGGTCGGCCGGGCGGTCGTGGTCAGCGCCGTCGGCGGCGACGGCGCCGCTGTCGCCGTATGGGGAACGGTCGAGCGGGCAGGCAGATCCCCAGCGGAACAGCGTCTCCGCGCCTGCCCCGCAGGCGTGTTCCCACTCGTCCGGACCGGGCAGTCGCAGACCGCGCTCAGCGAGGGATTCCACGACGGAACGGCCCTCCCCGGGCAGTTCCTCCGGCTCCTCCGGCTCCACCGCCATCAGCACGGTCGGCACCGTGACCGAACGCCTCGGGGTGAGATACCGCGCGAGATGGTCGGTGAGGTCGTCGTCGAAACCGAACCCGGCGGCAAGGCTCTCGGTGCGGTACGAGTCGAGCTGTTCCGGCAGTGGCCGCCAGGCCTCCAGGTCGAACCCCACCCGCACCTCGCCGCCGGGTATCAGGGCGAACCGCTGTCCCTCGCGCTCGATCACCGCGCGATACAGAGAACCGCCCGGATGCGGGCCGCCGTCGAAGTCGACCAGTCGGCCGTTCACCTGCTGTGCGGCTTCCCGCGCACGGCGGTGTGCGGCGTCCCGGTCCAGGGCGCGCCAGCGATCGAAAGTCAGGTCGGCGAGAGACATGAGGGAAATTCTGGCACCTGCCACTGACAACCCCCGGTCCGTGGTGACCGGGGGCAGTTTGTTCGCCTCCGACAGGGCGTGCGTCCGGGGGCGGAGTCGAGGACCAGACGCGAAGGTCGGGCGACCCGCGCTCGTCGCTCCTCGCGAGCGCCACGAGCCGAACGATCAAGCCCCAGGAGGTTCCCGAGGAAGGTGCCCGTCCGCCTGGCAGCCGGGCAGACGGGCACATGGGCACATGGGCACATGGGCAGGCAGATGGGGCTCCTCCAACACGCCCTACGCGTCGTTCTCCCGCAGTTGCGCGTCCGCCCAGTCCCCGTGGTCCGAGTCGATGCCGTCGCCGCCGTCCGTGACGCGCAGCGTCAGCCGGCGCACCCCGCTCACGTCGATGTCGAACGCGTGCGCCGCGTCCGTCGGCCCCAGCACGCCGCTGCCAGCCAGGACCCGGCCGTCGCCGATCACTTCGAAGACCACCGAGCCCTTGTCCGGCTTCTCCTCGTCGATGCCGGTCCGGGCCGTGAAGCGGTCGTACGCGCCGTTCAGATCGACGGTCACCTCGGACCGCGCGTGCACCCCGAGCCCCTTGTCGTACGTCACGGCGCCGAGCCGCAGCGGGCCGCCGTCGCCCGCGCCGTTCTCGCCGTTGGACAGGTCGCGCTCGACCGGGCCCCAGCCGTTCGTCTCGGAGACGAACGGCAACGAGCTGACGTACACAATGCCTTCGCGCGCCACGAAGACACGCACCGTGCGCTCGACCGTCAGCGGCGGCGCGCCCCGCCGGGCGGCCGGGTCCCGGTAGGCCACCGTGACCGGGATCTCCGTGGCCCCGTACGCCGGATCGACAGGGACCGTGACCCGCCAGGACGCCGTCAGTTCGGCGCCGTCGGCCAGCTCGTCCGCCGTCGCGCCGGCGCCGTCGACCGCCCAGCCGTCGGGGGTACGGGCGCTCAGCGTCACGTCTTCGGCGGGGCCCGCCTCGTCCAGCACGAAGCTCGCCTGGATGTCGACCGTCGCTCCCGGCCGGGCGTCGGCCTTCGCGGGGGTTACGGACAACGTGCCGACCGGCACCGCCTCCACGGGCCGGTCGCAGCTCTCGCGGCCCGGCACGGCGCGGCAGATCTGAGCGACGAAGCCTCCGTCCGCCCACACCGGTACGGTGAGCGTGTGTTGACGGCCCATCAACTGGCTCTGCCTGACCAGCCCGTCGGCGCCGTCCCGCACGACATCGACCCGCCATGAACCGGGTCCCAGAAACGTCAACGGCACCCGCTCCGTACGCGCGTCGCCCGCCCTGACGGAGCCGAGGAACCACCGGTCGCCGTTCCTGCGCGCGAAGGTCGCCCCCTCACCGGGCACACCGGCGACGAGCCGGCTCTCGTCCCAGACGGTCGGGACCTGTTCGAGGAACCGGGCGACCTCGGGCCGGGCCCGGTACGCCTCGACGCTGCCCGCGTAGTTCTGGAACCCGGACTCGTACACGACGGAGAGCGCCAGCTCGGCGGCCTCGGTGTTGTTGCGCTGCCCGAACTGGAAGCCCATGGGGGTGAAATCCATGGAGCCCACCACGTTGCGCGTGTAGGGCAGCGTCGCCATGTCGTCGGCCTGGACATCGCCCTGCTCGGCGCCGTGCACGCCTTCCATCGCCATCACGTGCGGCCAGGTGCGCTGTATGCCGTGCGGGAGGGTCGAGCCGTGGAAGTTGACCATCAGCTCACGGTCGGCGGTGTCCCGGAGGATCTCGTCGTACCACCCCATGCGTTCGCGCGAGTCGGAGTCCATGAAGTCGATCTTCAGTCCGGCGGCGCCCCACTTCTTGACCTTGTCGAGCTGCTCCGTGCGCTCGGCGGCGGTGTCGAGATCGGTCCAGTGCATCCACAACAGGACGCCCACGCCGCGCCGTTCGGCGTACTCTATCAGTTGCGGCATCCAGTCGGTGGTGTTCCAGCCGTCGTCGACCAGGGCGTACTCCCAGCCGTGCGCCGCCGCGTAGTCCACGAACCGCTGCTGGGTCTCCAGGCTGCGCTGCGCCGCGCCGAAGCCGGCGAGCCAGGACCAGGCGACCTTTCCGGGGCGGATCCAGGAGGTGTCCGCGACACGGGACGGCGGAGCCAGGTCGTCCACGAGCGTGGACTCGGTCACGGTGGCCAGATCGCCCGCGATCACGGTCCGCCAGGGGGTCGCGAGCGGTCCGTCGGAAGGCACGGGCACGGACGGGTCGGCCAGCGCCACGTCATAGCGACTGCTGCCCGCCGTGTGCACGAGGCGGCTCGCGGGATAGCGGCCGTCGACGTCCGCCTCGGAGAGCAGTACGTGGTCGTCGCCCACCTGGAAGAGCGCGGGGTAGGCGTACTGTCCGCTCTCCGCGCCGGCGGCGGTCGTACCGTCGTACGGCTGCTCGTAGTTGACCGAGTAGTCGCTCAGCCGGGCGGGCGCGTCACCCGGCAGCACGAAGCCGGACGCCTCGCGCAGCACGGCGCCCGAGCCACCGTCGCCGTCGCCGCCGGGGAGCACATAGCGGTAGGCGACCCCGTCGTCGGCCGCGCGCACGACCAGGTCGACCCGGGCCCCGCCCGCCCCTTGCAGGGTGAAGCGCGACTCGGCCATGTCGACGGTGCGACGGCGCTCCTTGCCGACGACGGTGGTGTACCGCTCCGCGATATGACGGTCCTTACGGTCCACCAGACGCAGCCCGTGCGTCAGATCCACTTCCTCGGTGACGATGCCGACGGGCGAGGGCTCCACGAGGGTGCGGCTCCCGTCGCGTACGGCGAGGGTGACGGAGCCGTCGGCGGGGTCGAGTCGTACGTCGGCGGCGGGTCCTCCACGGGACACGGTCCAGACGGGGCCATCAGCCTGAACCGAGACGCCGGGCCGGGTGTCGCTCGCGTCGCCCTGAGCCACCGCCGGGGTCACCAGGCACAGCACCCCTGCGAGCACGGTCGCACACGCGGCACGCAATCGATGGGCTGAACTCGGTCTGCTGTTCGTCATCGCTTGTCCCTCTCACTCGGGAGCGGCGCGGTCACGGGTGCGGCCGGAGCCGGACCCACTGGGCAAACGCGGGGCGCGAGTTGAAGACGACAGGGCTGAGCCTGAAGGGGCGCCCGTCCTGTGAATTGTCCGCCGGAATCCACCGGATCCGCCAGGGCCTGTCGCACAGAATCCAACAGAATCCATAACGCACAGCCGATGCCGAGCCGTCCTCCGTGACGGCGAGCCCGAACCACGCGCTCATAGCGGTCGCGCATAGCTGCCCCAGAACTATGTGGTCCCGCCACATGTGCCACTAACCTGCCTGTTTCTGCGGCGCGGCGACACACAATCGTCCCCGCCAACTGTCCGGAACTGGTCACGTCCGCCCCGGCACCGCTCCCCCAACGCCCAGCTCCCTCACGCGCATCGTCGCCGCCAGCCTCATCGGCGCTCCGCCGGCCACCGCGCCACCCCACGGACACCCGGCGGACGGAAACAACTCGTCGTACTCCGGCCCACCCTGATGAGCGATCTCCCGCCTCTTCGCCGGCCCAGTGAGCCGCTGTGAGTGGATTCGGAGACATGCCCGAGAACCGCCCGAGACGCCTGGCCCCCGACGATGGACACGACGTCGGCCGCGATGATGCGCCGAGCGGTCGTACGGAACCGCCGGGGGGCCGGGTTCGTCATTGCGGGTTGGGAGGCGGGACATGAGCGACGCAGGACAATCACCCGAGGTCACGGCGGAGGCGCGGGAGCTTCATGAGCGCGGGGTGGAGGCGCTGCGCGAGGGGAGAGCGCTGGACGCCGAGGACCTGTTCCGGGAGGCATACGAGGCGGGCCACGCGGGCGCGGCGAACGATCTCGGCGACAGCCTGGCGGTCTGGCGGGATCTCGACGGGGCGCGGGAGTGGTGGCGGCGCGCGGCCGACGCCGGGATCACCGAGGCGGCGTACAGCCTCGGTCTCCACGCGGACGAGGAGGGTGACCCGGAGGAGGCCGAGCGCTGGTACCGCCGGGCGGCGGCGGACGAGCACCGGGACGCGCTGCTCAATCTCGGGAAGCTGCTGGAGGGCCGGGACGAGGACGAGTCGATGCGCCTGTATCTGCGGGCCTCGGAGCTGGGGTCGGACAAGGCCGCTTTCAACATCGGCCGACTGTACGACAACAAGGGTCAGTTGACGGCGGCCGAGCCCTGGTACCGCCGGGCGGCGCGGGAGTTCGGCGATCCGCGCGGGGCCCGGAAGCTCGCCACGTACTACGAGGCCCGCGGCGACGCCGCCGAGGCGACCCGATGGACCGCCCTGGCTGAGCGACTGTCGGCGCCGCCCGTCGAGGTGATCGGAATGAGCTGGCGCCCGGACGCCTGACCGGGCCGGCCGGGCGCCGGGCGCGGACCCGTGCCCGGGGCGGGGCAACCCTCGCGCGAGTGACCGGTGAGGGTGGCACGCCACGGTTCTGGTGAGTTCGGGCCGAGGCGAACCCTGGGCAGTCACGGAAGACAACGCGCTACCCTCCCGGTTCATGGCGGACCTGTTCCTCGCAGCTCTTGACCAGGCCACCCGAACGATCGTCGCGCGCGCCCGCGGCCAACTCTCGGCCACGGCCCCCATCCCAGCCGTGGCACGGCCGAGTGACGCCATCGCTCACTTCTACTGCTGCGACGCGAACTGGGCACTGTGCGGACTCGACCTCAACGAATTCCGCGCTCCGGAGACGGCGAACAGGACCGCGCCGTCCGCGCCGACCTCGACCCGCCAGATCCCGTTGCCGAGCAAGGTCACAGGTCTCGTGACGGCTCGGGGGACTTGGGCACGGTGACCGCATATCTGAAGGGTTCATCTCGTCGTCCGGGCTTCTATAGAGCCGACTCGCCGACTTCGCCGGACGATGCCAATACCTCCAGCACCTCCAGCCGATCGCGCTTCGAGGCGCCTCTTCTCCCGCCTTTGGACTGAGCGGGGCCGTCCATGAAGCTGTCTGCGCCCTGCCACCCTGACTACAACCCGCGACCAGACGACGCCAAGCCAGGCCCTACCCATACCGAGGACTCAGAATATGATTACTCGTCGGTAGAGCCAGCACAGGGTCAGCAAATGTCCGATCAGACCTAATTTGCGCGCGGTTACGCCTCGTGAGAGGTCGACGTCGAAGCCGACGTCCGCTCCTTCACCGAGGACGGCGACGACCGGGCTTCTCTTCCAATCATCGTCACGGAGATGCGGTAGGCATGGGTTCGAGAGAGCTGGCACCAGCAGGGTTGAAGAGGATTTCCGGACGGGATGTCCGCCTTGGCGACATGAAGTATCTCGCTCAGGTCGACGTCGATCGTGCGGCGAGCGGGGGAGCACGGACATAGCGCTGCACGGGGTACCCGCAGGCTCAGGCGGGCGCCGGTGCAGGGTGAAGCTACACGAGCGCGGTGGAGGCCCGGATCACCCGTGACCGGCGAACCGGTGCGCCCCACCTGATGGACTGCCTGCCATAGCGCAGTACGATCTGGCACTTCGTGTCGGATCCCACGGCCGATATCGGCTGGATATCGGATACGACATGGAGATGAGACTTTCGGGGAAATGGCCCTCGCCCAGCGGCCGGTGTCACGGTCACGGGACGTCGAGCAGGACCTTCCCGACGACACCCCGTTCGAGGGCGGCGTGGGCGTCAGCGATGTGCTCCAGGGCGTAGCGGTGCAGCGGCAGTCCGGCTTCCTCGCCCACGCGCAGTGCCTCCGCGTTTACGGCCGCCGCGATGTCGGTGAGCGCTTGCCGCTTCGCCGCAGGCGGGACGGTGTAGACATAGACGCTCTGCCAGCGCAGGTTCGTCGGCAGTGAGGTGAGCACCGGGATGGACAGCCGCTCGCTCTCGCCGCCCGAGTAGTAGGCCACCACGGCCCCTTGGGCGGCCACCGCCATGTCGAGAGCGGCGTTGGCGCCCGGCGCGACCTCCACCACGATGTCGACGCCCTTGGGGGCGAAACCCAGGATCTCCGCGACCGCGTCCTGCGTGCGGTAGTCGACCGTCCGGTGGGCACCGGCCGCGCGAGCCAGTGCGGCCTTGGCGGGGCCGCTGACCGTGGTGACGACACGCGCTCCGGCCCAACGGGCCAGTTGGACGGCCGCGTTGCCGACGGCGCCGGCGCCGCCCGCCACCAGCACGGTGGCACCCCGCAGAGAACCGGGCGCGATACGACCCGGCCCGCCGTCATGCACCGTCAGCGCGCGATGGGCGGTCAGGGCCGGGACGCCCAGGGCCGCGCCGAGTTCGAACGGAGCGTGGTCTGGCAGGGCAACAGCGTGCCGGTCGGGGACGAGCGTGTACTGCTGTGCCGTCCCCCAGGGCCGCTCCCACGCGGCCTCCCAGATCCACACCCGCTGTCCGATCCGTGCCGGGTCGACCTGCGGACCGACGGCATCGATCACCCCGGCGCCGTCCTGGTGGGGCACCTGCTCATCCATGCCCGGCGGCAGTGCACGTCTGCGGCTGCGCCAGTCGGTCGGGTTGACGCCCGAGATATGCACCCGGACCCGGACCTCGCCCGGACCGGGCTCGGGCACCGGACGCTCGACGAGCTGCAAAACCTCGGGTCCGCCGGCAGCCGTCCGGACGACGCACTTCATCTCTCACCCTTCATTTGCTCGCCCCCGGTGAACAGTCGGCCGACACCAGGGAGGATGCCAGTCTGTAGGGGACACCCTCCGAACCCCCTTATGGAACGAGATATTCCGGGAGTCCCGCGAACTCTGCTGGGTCCCGGTACCGCCGGGTCGTGCGGTGCCATGTCCGCGGAGGCGTATAGACCGGGCCGTGGTGAGGAGCTCTCCGAATTCCGGCGCGACTACGGTCGGCGACGTGGTCCAGTGCTCTTCGCACTTCAAGCCGAGAAAATGACACGTGCCAGAGACAGCAGCCCAGGGACACATCCTGAGACGAGGAGAAGAACCCCAGATCACAGAGTCACCGCCTGACAGCGAGGCTGAGAACCTACAGCCGTCTTCCTCCGCGTTCACACCAGAGCCGAAGGCTCGGATCTGACCGAGCAGGCCCCCGCCTGCCGTGCAGCCGGAGCGCCCGCCGCCTGGATCAGCCGGTCCTTCCCCCTGCTCGGCGTCTGCTCCCGTCCGGGAGGCGGAGGGAACGATCGGGCTTCCTGCCTTCCAGGTGCGGCAGCTCGCTCAGTGCGAGGGCGGTTTCCCCGGCTACGCGAGATCATGCCTCGTGGCCCGTCATGAGTTCACCGATGCCTGGCCGAGGTCGAGTTACCGGCCCCTGCTGGCGTCGTGACAGGCGGCTCGGTCCGCCGTGCGCGCGTGATCGTACGGAGCCGCCTTGTTGGTGGTTCGGATGACGCGGGTCGGCGGGGAAGGCGCGTTCGCTTCTGCGCGCGCGGGCCTGACCGGTGCGTGGTCGTACTGGAGGCGGTAGCGGCTCGTGTGACCTTCGAGTCGTGGGTGCGCGGCCCTGCCCTCGCCACGGTTGTGCACTGCAGGGGTCGGTGATCACGACGGACATCGTGGTGTCCGGGTAGCCCCCGGGGCAGTGGCGCGATGACCAGGACCGTGCCGTATGCCTCTTCCATCCCGCTGAGTGGAGCTGAAGCTCAGACAGTGTCGCTGTTGGGATGGATGGTGAAGACCTGGTCCAGGCCGATCATGGTGAGGATGCGCAGGGTGTTGGCGGGCACGGCGGTAAGAGTCATGTCGGCGCCGGCCGCTTGGGCACGCTGACGGGCGGCCAGGAGGGCGGTGATGCCGGTGGAGTCGCAGAACTCCAGGCCGGAAAAGTCGATGACCAGGTTCTGGCCCGGGCTCAGGACGAGGCGTTCGGTCTGTTCGCGCAGGATGGTGGCCTGCGCGTAGTCGAGTTCACCGACCACCCGCAGCACGGGTCCGGTGGTGGCGTTGGGCTCGGCGCTGTTGCAGATACGCCCGCCCCGGGCCGGACGCCACAGGCTCGCTCACCGCCGCGCCGGTCTTGGCGGCCTCCTGCGGATCTGCGTAGACCTTGACGCCCAGCTCGACATGTCCTTCGAGCCGGATGAGCAAGGCAGCGAATTCCGCGGCCCGTTCACAGAGCATGTCCGCCACCCGCTCGTCGTCCAGATACACCGTGGCCAGCCGCATGGGCAGAACGGTCGCGGTCCCGTAGGCGGCCTCGACCACGGCGTGGTGGGTGCGGGCCAGCACTTCGAGCCGCTTGATGTCCTCCGTCTGTGCCCTGAGACCGTCCGTGTCGAAGGCGTCGTGAGGCACCGACGACACCAGGGCCACGAGATCCCCGGCGCGCACCGCCCGCAGCGAACCGCCATGCAGCCCGGCCCGGCCGGAGAGGGCGGATTCCAGCACCGCTCCCGTACGGCCGACCGCGTAGACATAGCTCATCGACAGGGCGACGGGGTGCATGTCGGCGCCGCTCACCGCTCCTCCTTGTCTTTCGCTGCCCGCAACTCGGCCAGCTCGGCGCGCAGTTGCGCGTTCTCCAGTGCCAGTGGGTCGGCGGCCCTGTCGTCCGGCGACGCGTCGTGGGCCGCGTGTGAGCCGTGGGATCCATTCACCTGGTGTGCCGGTCGGGCACGCGAGGAGAGCGAGGGGTCGTGCTCCCACCAGTGCCCATCTCCTTGGCCCGGTCCACGGACGCGACCAGCAGCCTCAGCTTGATGGTCAGCAGCTCGATGTCGAGGAGATTGATCTGGATGTCGCCCGCGATGACGATGCCCTTGTCCAGGACACGCTCAAGGATGTCGGCGAGGTTGGCGGATTGTCCTTGCCGGCCGTACGGGGACACCCCGGAGGCGGCCCCCATACGGCCGGCCAGTGAATCGGACACGTGGAATCAGCCCTGTCTGTGGTGCGGCGGAGTGTGTCAGCGACGGCCCGAGGCGGTACGGCGCCGGGACCGTGGGGCCGGCTCGTCTTCCTCCTCGTCCACGACCTCGTCCTCGTACCCGTCCTCTGCGGGAGCAGGCTCCTCGTCAGCAGGATCGTCGTCGGGAGCATCCGCGTCGCGGTATTCGTCTCCTTCTTCGGAGAGGTCCTCGTCGTCGGCGTACTCCTCGTCGGCCTCGTCATCCGGGACGCCCTCGTCCTCGTCCTCTGCGTCGCGGTCTTCGGCGTCGCGCTCGGACTCTTCCAGGTCGGCTCCGTCCCGGACTTCGGGACTCTCCTCGCCCTCCTCGTCCTCCTCTCGCGCACGGGCCTCTTCCTCCTCGACGGCCTCGTCGTGCTCCAGCACGACCTCACCGTCGCGGATCTCACCACGCCAGCCGTCGGTGGCCTCGCCGCGCATCATGATGAACTTGCGGTAGAGCTTGAGGTCGAGACGGGCCCGGCGGCCCTGGGCGCGCCAGATGTTGCCGGTCTTCTCGAACAGGCCCTTGGGGAAGTATTCGAGGAGAACCAGCAGGACGCGCGTCAGGTTGTCGGTGATGGCGTGGAAGGTCACCACGCCCTTGACCGTGCCCTTGGCGCCCTCGGTGGTCCAGGTGATGCGCTCGTCCGGCACCTGCTCGGTGACGTTCGCCTTCCAGCTGCGGGTGGACTTGGCGACCTTCACCTTCCAGTTGCTGCTGGTGTCGTCGGCCTTCTCGACACTCACGACACCCTTGGCGAAAGTGCTGAACTCCTGGAACTGCGTCCACTGGTCGTACGCCTCACGCACCGGCACACCGACGTCGATGTCCTCGGTGATGGTGACGCTCTTCGACTTGCCGCCGCCGCCCTTGCGTCCCTTGCCGAACAAACCCTTGACCTTGTCCTTGATGGTGTCCTTCAGATGAGAGGTGCCGGCGGCCATGGCGGCCTGGGCGGGGGACTTGCCCTCACTGAGCGCCTGACCGCCCTTCGCCAGACTCTTCACGGCCCCGCCGGGACCGTTCGTGGGATCGGCCAGCTTGCCGACGCCTTCGCCGAGGCGGTGCCCCAGGCTGGTGACGGCGTGCTGGGCACGCGCCTTGAGGTAGTTCTGAAGCTCTTCCTTCAGACGGTCGGTGGCCGGGTTCTTCGGCACCTCGTCCTTGAACCTGGTCAGAGTCGACTCAGCCATTGCCGCCACCCCGCTCCTTGCGGCCGGCCGCCGAAGCGGTCTTGCGCGCCCCCGAGGTCGCCTTCCGCGTGGCGGACGAGGTCTTCTTGCGCGTCTCGCCGGTGCGGTTCGAGGCGGTCCTGCGAGCCCCGGACGCGGCCTTGGCCGCAGGCTTGGCGGTCCGCTTGGCGGCGGCCCTACGCCCCGGCGCCGGCTTCTCGTCGTGCTCGTCGTGCTCGTCGTGCTCGTCGTGCTCGTCGTGCTCGTCGTGCTCGTCGTCGGAGTTGCCGGCGTCGTCGTTACGGAAGTCCTGGTCGGCCTCGTCCAAGTCCTCGTCGTCCTCGGCGCGGCCGGCCCTGCCATCGAGGTCCAGCGTCCGCTGATGCAAGGAGTCGGCCAGGCCGGACGCCCGCTGCGTCAGCGCGTTGGTGGCGGCGGACTTCGTAGCGTCCACCAGTTCCTTGCGGACCTGGTCGTTGAGGGCGCCCAGAATAGGCGAGTTGGCCACCAGTTTACCGAGCTGCTTCGGATCGAAGCTCAGCTTCTTGCCCGCCAGGAACATTCCGAGGCCGATGGCCATTTTTGCTTTCTTCGTGCGTCCCAGCAGGTATCCGCCCGCCAGAGCGACGGCTATCTTGACGTTCCCTGTCATCTCTCGTCACCTCATTCTCCCCGTATCAGGTATCGGCCGTCAGGCCTCGTTGGTGCGCCTCGATCTCGTCGAGCCTGTCCAGCAGTGCGTCCTCACGCCGATCGAATTCTTCTTCGGTAATACCGCCGCTCAGCAGCTCCTTCTCCAGGTCGGCCAGTTCCTTGCGCACCGGATCGGGGTCGTAATACTCCCTTTCCGCCGCGAGCACCGTCTGATCGAGAACCCAGATGGCGCCTCGCACAGGCGCGAGCGGAAGGGTGAGAATGTGCGTGAAGAGGCCCATGGGGATCCCCCCGTCAGCGAAAGTCAGACGAAACTGTAAGGAGGCAACGGACCACTCAGGGTGAACTCGTAGTCGTCACCCCGGCGTTCCGCCTCTTCGTGCACAGCCTGTGAGAACGCCGCGGCCCCGTCACGCTTCACCAAGAAGGAGACGTTCAGGAAATGGGCCTTGGCGGGATCGGCCTCGGAGCTGCGTTCCGCCGACGGAGCCAGCACGCCGAGGATGTCGCCCGCCACCGCGCTCTGACGGATCTGGATCTCCTGCGAAACGCGCTCGCCGAGCATCATCTTCTCGTCCTGGGCCACGGGGTTCTGCCGCGTGTACTCGCTCAGCCGGCGCACTTCGTCGGATTCGGCGAGTATTTCCCGCAGCAGGCTCTCCTCCGCCCGCGCGACCTTCAGGTTGTACTCCAGGCACCCGTCGAGCTCCGCGAGACGTGTCACATAGCTGTCCCGTTCCGCTTGCAGCACAGTGAGAACCTGATCGTCGTCGGGGCCGACGAGCCCGAACCTCATCGGCAGCGCGGCGCCGTCGGCCATCAGCCGCTCCAGCACGCTCTGGTGCGCGACGAGATCACGGCGCTTGGCGCGCAGGCCCGGCGACGTGTCGCTGACAACGGCGCCCAGCGTCTCCGTCTTGACGGCACGCAGAACGGACGGCGGGTCGCCGATGCCACTGAGTCCCTCCAACCGCATGGGATGGTCGGCCGAGGTGATGGCGTAGATATACGTGGGCATCGGCTATTCCTCCCGGCGCTGAGCGGTACGGCGCTGCTGCTGGACGAAGCGGTCTTGCGCGCCGGCCGCTTCTCCCGCTCCTTGTCGTCGTCGGAGCCGGAGTCGCCATGGCTGCCCTGGAAAGAATCGCTGATGGCTTCCACCGCGCCCGTCAGCGCTCCTTTCGACTTCCCCTTGGCTCCGCTCTCGACCGTGTCCCCGACGATGTCGGTGAGCTGCGTCGGGGCCTTGCGGCCCGATTCGAGGTCCAGCCGGTTGCACGCCTCGGCGAATCGCAGATACGTGTCGACACTGGCGACCACGACACGCACATCGATCTTGAGGATCTCGATGCCCACGATCGAGACGCGTACGAAGGCATCGATGACGAGCCCCCTGTCGAGAATCAGCTCAAGAATGTCGTAGAGATTTCCAGATCCGCTCCCACTGCTGGAGGCGTTGCTCTGTTGCACGAGACTCAACGTCGGTCTTCCTTCCAATGAGTTGTGTCATATGATCCGGTCCGATCACGGTGGTGGACGCGACTCAGCGGTCGACCTGCCCCCGTGAATACCGGCGAATTCGTTCGTAGCCCACGAGCCGGCCCCGACCGTCGAGAGAGACGCGGTAGGAAGCCATAACGCTTGTGGTGTCGGCGATCTTCTCGATCTCGATGACTTCCACATACGCGGTCCACCCATCGTCCGTAGCCTTCAGAGCGGACACGGAACCGGGCTCGCGCTGGAGAAGTTCGGCGAGTTCTCCGGCTGCTTTGCGCATCGCCGTCGAGATATCGATACGCGTCTGCTTCTCCTTGCCGTCCTTGCTGTCATTTCGGCCGGCCACCGTTCGTGGTGTCACTGGCGAGTGCCCCTCCGATCCGAACGTATGCGTGAGAGAAAGCACAGCGAATTCCGGCCGACCTCATCGATCGAAGCCCGTAGAGACCGTTCTTTTGCTCAACGAAGCAGGGAGAAAGGCGACTTCGCGAGGACCGCCCGTCCTCTGTACGAAATTCAGCGAGGAGAGAACACGTCCGTCTGTGAGCCACGGCGACGGCTGCTGCGCCTGCTCTGCCGAGTCGCGCCGCGGACCGTGCCGTACGGTCGACCCCCATGAGCCTTCAACATCCTGCGAACCGTGGTGGCGACAGGCCCGGACGGTTCGCCCGCCTGGCGGAGTACGTCTCCAACTTCACCAGCTCACCGGCGTTCTTCGGCGTCTGCATGGTCCTTGTCGGCATCGTCGTCGGCGCGCACCTCGCCAAGCTTGATGTGACCTGGCTACTGCTCGCCGGCGAGTCGATGACCGCCGTGACGCTCCTGCTCCTGGCCCTGCTGAAGAACTCCGAGCGCCGCGCGGAGCACGCCATTCAGCTGAAACTGGACGCCATAGCCGCCGCGCTCCTCGAAACCCAGGAAGGCAGGCCGGGGACAGCCGTGCGCGATCTCCGGGAGGCGAAAAAGATCGAGGACGACACCTGATGACGTTCGCGCGCCCGTCCGTTCCCCAGTCCCGGGCCTCCGGGTATCAGCCCCCGGGAGTCGGGCAGAACGGAGGGCGGCCCCGACAGAAACTGTCGGGGCCGGCCTCCGTATCGAATACTTCTTACCAGCGGTACCAGCTGCCGCGCTTTCCACCGTGCGCGGCAGGACGGATAACGAAGCCGAGCACCCAAACAATGAGCACGACGACGGCGATCCACCACAAAGCCTTGAGTGCGAACCCCGCACCGAAAAGAACCAAAGCGAGCAGCAGAACAAGAACAACAGGAACCATTGCAAGCACTGACCTCAAGGGCTGCGCAGAGCCATCCGGCTCCGCGCGGTGCGGGCACAGCCAGTGCACACGCGAAATCCGAAGCCGATCGACCACGGCGACCAGGCGAGTGTCGGCGGGTATGACGCTCTGGCCGTTGGTGGAGTGCCGCTAGGGCCTCTCGTTTGGATCATGCCGGGCTCGCGTGCCCGCGGTGACATCAGCCGCTGCCGCGGCGGGCCGCGCCTCGCCGCGTTGTCGTCGGTCACCAGGGCTCCGCCATGGCTCCCTCCTCCGCCTTGCGATCCTCCCCCGTAGCCTGAACGGCACGGGAGGGACCCCCTCCACCAGACCCCGCTCCCTGATCCGGCCTGATCCAAACGAAAGACCCTAGTTCAACAAGCTGCTCGGCCACCTCTACCACTGCCTGCAGCACCGCACGTTATTCGAGCCCACGGAGAGACGGTCCAGGAGTTACGGAGCTATCTCGGCCTTGGCCTCGGGACATACACAAAGGCATCCGCGACACCGCCCGCTCCGCTGTCGATCATGCCCGTGCCGCGTGCCGCGGATGCCTGGCATGGGTCGCATACGCACACCTCGGGTCCGAACTATGGTGTCCCACCACATGGGCCCCTGACCTGGGCATTCCTACGGTGTGGCGACACGCAATCGTCCCCGCCAACCGTCCGGAAGTGGTAACCATGGCTGCCTCGGCATCCGCTCCCCCAACGCCCAGCTCCCTCAAGCGCATCGTCGCCGCCAGCCTCATCGGCACGACCATCGAGTGGTACGACTTCTTCCTCTACGGTTCCGCCGCCGCGCTGGTGTTCAACAAGCTCTTCTTTCCCGACTCCGATCCGCTCGTCGGGACGCTGCTGTCCTTCCTCACCTACGCCGTGGGGTTCGCCGCGCGGCCGCTCGGCGCGTTGGTGTTCGGGCATTACGGCGACCGGATCGGGCGCAAGAAGCTGCTGGTGCTGAGTCTGCTGATGATGGGCGGGGCGACGTTCGCCATCGGGCTGATGCCCACGCACGCCACCATCGGTACGGCGGCGCCCGTGCTGTTGACCGTGTTGCGGCTGATTCAGGGGTTCGCGCTCGGTGGGGAGTGGGGCGGGGCCGTGCTGCTGGTGTCCGAGCACGGGGACGCCGAGCGGCGCGGGTTCTGGGCTTCGTGGCCGCAGACCGGGGCGCCGGCCGGGCAGTTGCTCGCCACCGGGGTGCTGTCGGCGCTCACCGCGCTGCTCTCGGACGCGGCCTTCGGCTCGTGGGGATGGCGCATTCCGTTCCTGCTCTCCGGGGTGCTGGTGATCGTCGGGCTGTGGATCCGGCTCTCCGTCGATGAATCACCGGTCTTCAAGGAGGCGTTGGCCAGGGCCGAGGAGCGGAAGGCGGCGGCTGCCGGGGCCGGTACGGAGAAGATGCCGCTCGTCGCCGTCATGCGGCACCACTGGCGGGATGTGCTGGTGGCGATGGGCGCGCGGATGGCCGAGAACATCAGCTACTACGTGATCACCGCCTTCATCCTGGTGTACGCCACGACCTCGGCGGGGCTGAGCAAGCAGACGGCCCTCAACGCCGTACTCATCGCCTCCGCCGTCCACTTCGCGGTGATCCCCGCCTGGGGCGCGCTGTCGGACCGGATCGGGCGCCGGCCCGTCTATCTGATCGGCGCCATCGGCGTCGGTGCCTGGATGTTCCCGTTCTTCGCGCTGATCGACAGCGCGAGCTTCGTCAATCTGCTCGTGGCCGTCACGGTCGGGCTGGTGCTGCACGGTGCGATGTACGCGCCGCAGGCGGCCTTCTTCTCGGAGATGTTCGCGACCCGGATGCGCTACTCCGGTGCCTCGATCGGCGCGCAGTTCTCCTCGGTCGCGGCCGGCGCGCCGGCGCCGCTCATCGCCACGGCGCTGCTCGCCGACTACGACAGCTCGACGCCGATCGCCCTGTATGTCATCGCCGCCGCGCTGATCACCGTCGTCGCCATCGTGTGCGCCCGCGAGACCCGGCATCGCGATCTGGCCGATGTCGAGGCGGAGCCGGCCCGGCAGGGGGTGCCCGCGCCGCGCCGGGCCGATGACGCCGGTTCCCGTATCAGCGGAGTCTGAGGGGGAGTCTGAGGGGCACTGTCGGAGGCCGTCGTACGGTGGAACTCCCCGTTCACCGTACGACGGCCTCCGACATGGCGTGCAGCCGCAGCGCCAGCTGGATCTCCAGGGCCCGCGCCGGTGACTGCCAGTCGGGGCCGAGCAGCCGGCCGACGCGTTCGAGCCGCTGGGCCACGGTGTTGACGTGGACGTGCAGCTCGTCCTTCGTACGGACCGGGCTCATCCCGGACGCGAAGTAGGCGCCCAGGGTGCGTACGAGGTCCGTGCCCCGGCGCAGGTCGTACGCGACGACCTCGCCGATGGTGCGGTGCACGAAGCCCTCGATGTCACGGGTGTCGGCGAGCAGCAGACCGAGGAAGCCGAGGTCCTGGGCGGCAGCGCCGTCGCCCGAGCGGCCGAGCAGCCGCAGGGCGTCGAGGCAGCGGCGGGCTTCCGCGTACGCCTCGGCTATCGCGCCCGGACGCGCGGCGGGTGCCTCGATGACCGAGGACGCGCCTATGGTGACGGACTCACGCAGGGCGCCGCCGAGCTGCCCGGCCGTACGTCGCGCCAGCTCGGCCGCGCTGTCGCCGGGGGCGAGCGGCAGCAGCAGGACCGTGCCGCCGTCGCGGGTGGCGGCCAGGCCCTGTCCGGTCGCCGCGAGATGGGACGCGGCGGACCACAGGCGGCGCCGGTCGGCGGTCTCCCGTTCGGTGGCTCCCGAGGCGCCGGCCGTGTCGGGGGCGGGGCCGTCGATCCGGGCGGCCAGCACCACATGCGGGGCGTCGAGGTCCGCGCGCAGCCGGGCGCCCCGCTCTCGCAGCAGGCGCGGATCGCGGTCGGGGGCGTCGAGGAGGTCGTCCAGCAGTTCGCCCCGCACCCGCTGTTCGGCCTCCCCGGCGGAGCGGCGGGCGAGCAGCAGCAGGGAGGTGACCATGGCGGCCCGCTCCAGGGTGCGCTGGTCGACGGGGTCGAGGCCGGGATGCCCGCGCAGGACGAGCGCGCCGAGCAGTTCGCCGCCGGCCGATACGGCCGCGCCCCAGACCTCGCCGTGGCGCTTGGCGCGGCCCGCGGTGCCGGTCAGTTCCAGCGCGGTCACCGAGGGGGAATCGGGGTGCGCGAACTCCACCGTGCCGTCGAGCACTTCGGAGAGCGCGCTCGCCACGTCGTGGACACCCCCGCCGCGCAGCACCAGTTCGGTCAGCCGGTCGTGCACGTCCGAGGCGCGTTCGATGACCGCGCTGTGCTCCTTGATGATCCCGTTGGCCTTCTCCAGCTCGGCGAGCGCCGTCCGGGTCTCCCCCAGCAGATTCGCGGTGTCGATCGCGACCGCCGCGTGCGCGGCGAACGAGCCGAGCAGCGCGATCTGTTCGCGCTCGAAGACCCGGGCATGGCGGTCCGCGGCGAAGAGCACACCGATGACCTGGCTGCCGAGCATCAGCGGCACGCCGAGGATGGCGACCAGCCCCTCGTCCCGTACACCGGAGTCGATGGTCGTGGTGTGC
The DNA here is from genome assembly GCF_004151105.1 of Streptomyces sp. L-9-10. Taxonomy (GTDB): domain Bacteria; phylum Actinomycetota; class Actinomycetes; order Streptomycetales; family Streptomycetaceae; genus Streptomyces. The sequence continues at coordinate 38,360 of NZ_PHRF01000041.1, read as the reverse complement.
TCGAAGCGCGGGTCGTCGAAGTAGCTGTCGGTGACGTAGGGGCGCGCGGTCTGCGCGACGAGTCCGCCGAGCCCCTCCCCCATGCCGAGGCGGAGCTGCTGGAAGCGGGCCGATACCGAGCCCTCGGTGACCCGCATGTACGTGTCGCCCGCCGCCGGGTCGTTGAGGCAGAGGTAGGCGACCTCCGTGCCCAGCAGCGAACGCGCGCGCTGGACGATCGCGCGGAGCACGGCGTCCAGATCGCGCAGCCCCGCCAGGTCGTGCGCGGTCTCGAAGAGCGCCGACAGCTCGGCCTCGCGGCGCCGCCGCTCCGCGAGCTCGGCCCGTACCCGCAGGGCGAGCCGTTTGGCGTGCTCCAAGGCGGCGAGCGCCTCCGGCCCGGCGCCCTCGGCACGGGCGAGCAGCGCGGGGCGGTCGTACGCCTCCGGCGCGGCGCCGCGTGCGAGGAGCTCCAGGTAGGAAGCCTGGTCGTGGGACATGGCATCGGACATGGACACAGGATTACCCGCCCTACGGCCGGCCGCGCCAGCCCTGTGGACAACGGATGCGATGTGAACAACTCGGCCCCCCTCCCGGGCCACTGCCGGCGCCCGTCCGGGCCACCGCCAACCGGCGTCCGAGCCACCGCCGGCCCCCTCCCGGGGCACCGCCAACCCCCGTCCGGGCCACGGCCGATGCCCCCGCCGGGACCCTACAGTTACCCGCCCGAGGTCAGTGCGCGGTCCAGCCGCCATCGAGCGCGAGGGAGGTGCCCGTGATGAACGACGCCTGAAGAGTGCAGAGATAGGCCACCGCCTCGGCCACCTCGTCCGGTTCCAGCAGCCGCTTGAGCGCGGAGTCCTGGAGCAGGACATCGGCCACGACCCGCTCCCGGGGAATGCCATGTGTCTCCGCCTGGTCGGCGATCTGCTTCTCGACCAGTGGTGTGCGCACATAGGCGGGATTGACGCAGTTGGAGGTGACCCCGTGCGCAGCGCCTTCCAGGGCGGCGGTCTTGGAGAGTCCTTCGAGGCCGTGTTTGGCCGCCACATAAGCCGACTTGTACGGGGAGGCGCGCAGCCCATGTACGGAGGAGATATTGACGATCCGACCCCAGCCCTGGTCATACATGTGCGGGAGCGCGCCCCTGATCAGCCGGAAGGGCGCCTCCAGCATGACCGTCAGGACGGTGTGGAACACGTCCGGCGGGAAGTCCTCGATGGGGCGGACCAGTTGCAGTCCCGCGTTGTTGACCAGGATGTCGGTATCCCGTGCCACGCGCTCCGCCGCGTCGAGATCGGTCAGATCGAGGACTCGCGGTTCGACCGTCCCGGGCAGCCCGTCGGCCTCCTCGGCCAGCGAGTCGAGACCGTGAGCGTCCCGGTCCACTGCTCTGACCAGGGCCCCCGCCGCCGCGAGTCGCAGCGCGCAGGACCGGCCGATACCGCTCGCGGCGCCGGTGACCAGCGCGGTGCGGCCCGTCAGATCAAGAGGGAGAGAGGCGGGGACAACGGCATCGGAGGCGGCTACGGGACGGTCGGCAATGCGGGACCCCGGTGTTCGGGGGCCCGGACCCGGTACGGACTCGGGTGTGGTGGGCGCGGTCATGTTCCGCACTTTAAGGAGCGGCGTCGGCCCCGACCGATATGGTCAGCGCCCACACTTCACTCCGAACTGGTGGGTTCGAACCATGTGGGTGCATCGGTGAGCGCCTGCTTGATCCGGAAGAGCGCGAACTCCTCCAGCGCCGGCAGCGCGTCCACGGCGAACCACGCCACGTCCAGCGACTCGTCGTCGTTGACCCGCGCCTCACCGCCGACGGCGCGGCAGCGGATGGTGATGTCCATGTACTGGCACTGGTCACCATTGGGGTAGGTGACCGGCTTCAGCGCCTGGACGAGCACGACCCGTTCCGCCACACACCGCACGGCGGTCTCCTCGTACACCTCGCGCTCCGCCGTGACCGCGGGCTGCTCCCCCGGCTCCGGGATCCCGCCGATGATCGACCAGCGCCCGGTGTCGGCGCGCCTGCCGAGCAGCACACGCCCCTCGTCGTCGAAGACGATCGCGCTGACGCCCGGCAGCAGAAGGAGCTGGTGTCCGGCGGTGGCCCGGATCTCTCGGATGAAGTCAGGTGTTGCCATGCTCCGACCCTAACCGCCCGCCGTGTGGCGCCGGTTGCGCACGGAACGGACCGCCATCCACCCGAGTCCGCCCACCGCGACGGCCACCAGCACGCCTTCCGGCAGGGTGCCCAGCCGGGTGGCGGGGGTGAGCGAGGAGCGCAGCGGCACCTCGGCGACCAGGGCGTCCGGGGTGAACATCCCGGTCTGCTGGGTGATCGTCCCGTCCGGCTGGATGATCGCGCTGACGCCGCTGGTGACCGGGACGATCACGGTCCTGCTGTGCTCGACCGCCCGTACCCGCGACATCGCCAGCTGCTGGTACGTCATCTCGCTGCGGTCGAAGGTGGCGTTGTTGCTGGGCACGGAGATCAGCTGGGCGCCGTGCGTGACGGTGTCCCGTACGGCCCAGTCGAAGGCCGCCTCGTAACAGGTCGCGAGCCCCACCTCGGTGCCCGCGAGGTCGAAGACCCCGGGCTTCGTGCCGCGGCCGAAGTCCCGGCGCACCATCTCGGCGTATCCGGGGCTGATCGTCTTCACCAGCGAGCGCATCGGCAGGAACTCGCCGAAGGGCTGGATCTGCCGCTTGTCGTACGTCTCGGTCGGGCCGCGCTCCGGGTCCCACAGGATCTGGGTGTTGCGCAGCGGTCCGGTGTCGGGGGTGACGACGGCGCCGACGGAGATCGGGACCCCGATCGCCTCGGCGGCCCGGTCGATCACCTCGCGCGCGTCGGCGTTGCGGTACGGGTCGATGTCGGAGGAGTTCTCCGGCCACAGCACGAAGTCGGGCCGCGGCACCTTGCCGGCCTTCACATCGGCGGCGAGCTGGAGGGTCCTGCGTACGTGGTTGTCGAGGACCGCGCGGCGCTGGGCGTTGAACTCCAGACCGGCTCGCGGCACGTTGCCCTGTACGGCGGCGACGGTCGCGGTGCCGTCCTCGGCGGAGTCGTCGACCAGCGGCAGGGCGGCGAGCGCCACGGCGAGCGGGACGAACACGGTGGCCGCGGCGGCGGCCATGGCCCGGCGCGGGAGCGTTCCGGTCCGGCGGTACGCGAGGAGCCGGCGCAGCGTCTCGTACAGTCCGAAGCCGCACAGCACGACGGCGAAGCCGAGCACCGGCGTACCACCGAGCGCGGCGAGGGGAAGGAAGACGCTGTCGGCCTGGCCGAAGGCGATCTTGCCCCAGGGGAATCCGCCGAACGGCACCCGGGCGCGGACCGCCTCACCGAGGATCCAGACAGCCGCGGCCCAGACCGGCCACAGGGGCAGCCGGCTGACGACCGCGATCCCGAGTCCGGTGAGGCCGATGAAGAGGGCCTCGACCGCGACGAGCGCGAGCCAGGGCCCCGGCCCGACCTCGGCGCCCGTCCAGAACAGCAGCGGGAGCAGGAAGCCGAGGCCCGCGAGGTAGCCGAGGCCGAACCCGGCGCGCGCCCGCCGCCCGTACAGGCTCCAGGCGAGCAGGGCGAAGCCGGGCAGTACCAGCCACCACAGGGTGCGGGGCGGGAAGCTCGCGTAGAGCAGTACGCCGGACACCAGCGCGGCGCCGGGCCTGGCGAGACCTCGCAGCAGGCGCTGCCCGCCGCCGGGCGCGGAGGCGGGCGGAGGGGGCTCAACGGTGGTCATGGTGGCGCTCACCCGGCGGAGTCTACGGTGATCCGCTGTGCGCCGGGGAGCACGGTGATCCCTGGGCCGGTCCGCCGGGCTGCCCGTCGGCCGGCCCGTCGATCCGGCCGACGGGCGCCCGCCGATCCGTCGCTGTCGAGTAGCCCGATCGAGTGATCCGGTCGGGAGATCGCCGGGTGACCCCGCAGAACAACCCGCCATCTGTGCGCAGTAACGTTCCTCCGCGAGGTCTCCACATATCCCCACGATTGCGGTTACCGTGTGCGCCAGCCCTGACCACCATCTGACGGCCGGATCCGGCCGTCATCGGACAGGGTCCGTCACAGCTCAGGGGGTCGACGGGATGACTGCGCCGGCGGAACACTCCGCGGTACGGGAAGCCGTACGGGAACACCTCCGCGCCCCCGGGGGAGAACGAGGCCGCGGACCCGATGTGCTGGGCGCCCTGGTCCTCGGCGGCTGCGCCGTATGGCCGCTGATCAGCGCGGCGGGGCGCGACGGCAGACCCGAGGGCGCCCTGCTCGCGGTGCTCGCCGTCACCGCGGGATACGTGTTCGGCCGGATCAGCGGGTCGCTGGTGCCGGTCGCCACCGCGACCGTCGTGTCGGTCGGCGCGCTCGTGGCGGCGCTCGTATCGAGCCAGAGGACGTTCGGCACGACGGTGGCCGTCGTCGCTCAGTCGGGCGGCGCTGGCGCGGTCACCGCGCTGCTCGTCCTGGCGGCGGGCGCGGCCTGCTGCGCGGCCACGGCTGCCCGGCGGCCGGCCGCGCGCACGGCACTGCGGCTACAGGCGCTGGCGGTCGCGGGCACCGCAGTACTGCTCGGTTCCTTCGTGGGGTTCGTCGCGGCGCTCGGGGTACTGCTCTGCTCGCTGGCGGCGGCCAGGATGCGGCGCCGGCTGCTCGCCCTCGCCGGCCTCGGGCTGGCGACCGCGCTGGTCGTCGGTACGTCCTGGGCGGTGGCGGAGCGGGCGCTGCCCGAGGGGCTCTCGGTCTCGCTGGAGGGACAGCTCACCCAGTACCGGGTGGCGCTGTGGCACGACGCGGCCGAGCTGGCGAAGGCGAATCCGGTGCTCGGCGTGGGGCCGGACCGCTTCGGCGATCTCAGCCCGACCGTCTCGCAGTCGCTGGACACCGACGGCACGCCGCACTCGGCACCGCTCCAGCAGGCCGCGGAACAGGGCGTGGTGGGCGTACTGCTGCTGGGAGCGGTCTTCGGCTGGCTGCTGTACGGACTGGGGCGCTCGCCCTGCTCCACCCCGGTGGTACTGACGGCGGGCGCCACCCTGACGGCACTGGCCGTGCTGGCGAGCGTGGGCAACGCGCTGAGCTTCACACCGGTGACGGCGGGCGCGAGCCTGCTCGCGGGCCTGGCGACGGCGCGCAGGGCGGCCGGCCCGGCATAGGCTCCACGGAACGGGCCCGGACGGACTCCACGGAACGGCCCGGACATCGGCGGAACGGGCCGGAGATCGGCGGGAGCGGCTTGGAGCGGCTCGGACGCCGACGGGAGCGGCCGACCCGGACACCGGCGGGAGCGGCTCGGACGCCGGCGGAACGACGGCTCCAACCGCGGCTCAGACGCCTGCCGCGTTGGGCTTGGGGAGCAGCAGCAGCCGGCCGCGGATGACCCTCACCGCCGACTCGGCGTCGTCCACCGTCACCGTGAAGGTCCTGCCGTCGCCCAACTTGAGGACGAGTGCCTCTCCTCGGCGCACCACCACGGCGGTGCCCATCTCGGGGCGCCAGCGGTATCCCCAGCCGCCCCACTGGCGCGGGGTGACCCGGGGGACGAAGTCGGCGTCGACGACATGCGCCAGTTCGATACGCCGACGGGGCAGTCCCATGTGGCCGCAGCGCACTTCCAGGCAGTCGCCGTCGACTCTGACCGCCACATGGACGAAGGCCAGGGTGCCGAAGAGGATCAGCAGGCCCGCCGCCACACAGCCGACGACGGACATCAGCAGGGCGGTGACACCGGACGCCCAGTTGGAGTCCACGGCCAGCTGCACCCCGAGCGCGACGCACCCGGCGCCCGCGGCGGCGAGGAGCCACTGCACACGGTTGGTGGCGCGCCCGGTCCAGGTCTCGGGCAGGGGCTCGGCGCCTTGGCCCTCCTGCCGGGGGTACTCCCTCATGGCAAGCAGCGTACTCAGATTCCACCCAAGGAGGATTCTTTTGGCCGCCGAATGGAGGGCTACGTCACAGGGTCCGGCGGCCGCTCGTCCTCCGATCGCCGTTCCCGGTGAACTCCTCAACGGAACGGCGCACTCTTCCTCAGCGGAACGGCGCACTCGTCGGCACGCCCTCGGCAAGCCCTTCAGTGAACCTGGCTGACGGCGACGAGCAGCCGCCCCTCGGCATACGCCAGCGCGGGTTCCGGCAGTGCGGACTCGCGCCCGCCGAGCAGCACGGTGAGGCGCCCGGTCACCGGAACCCCGTTCACCGGACCGTTCAAGGGAACGTTCACCCCGGTGGCCCCCTGATCCGCCGAAGCGGGGACCAAACCTTCCCCGCCGTCTTCCACCCCTGCGTCAGCGGACCGCGCGCCGATACGGCGCAGCGCCTGCGCGGCGACCGCGCCTGCCGAGCCGTGCAGGACGACGGCCGGCAGACCGCGCAGCCGGAGGGCGGTACGGATACGTTCCGCGACGAGTTCGTAATGGGTGCAGCCCAGGACGACGGCCCTTACATCACGTGGGGTCAGCGCGGCGGCCGCGGCCACCGCGCGGTCGATGGCGGCCTCGTCGGCGTTCTCCACGGCGTCCGCGAGCCCTGGGCACGGCACTTCGGTGACCCCGGCGGACGCGGCGAAGTCCCGGATCAGACCGCGCTGGTAGGGGCTGCCCGTGGTGGCCGGGGTGGCCCAGATCGCGAAGGTCCCGCCGCCCGCCGCCGCGGGCTTGATCGCGGGGACCGTACCGATGACCGGCAGCCGCGGCTCCAGCTCGGCGCGGAGCGTGGGCAGGGCGTGTACGGACGCCGTGTTGCAGGCGACGATCAGTGCGTCGGGGCGGTGTCGGGCCGCGGCCCGTGCGACGACCAGCGCGCGTTCGGTGACATCTCGGGGGGTGCGGGGACCCCAGGGCATCCCGTCGGGGTCCGAGGAGAGGACGAGGTCGGCCTCGGGGCACAGCCGCCGAACCGCACCGGCCGCCGCCAGCAGACCGATGCCGGAGTCCATGAGTGCGATCTTCACCCAGTCACCATAGTCGACAGCATGTGCGGTCCGGTCGATGTGGTGCAGACTGCGGCGAATGAGCACCGTTGCCTGGATCGCCATGGGTTCGCTGGCCGCTTGGGGCTGGCTGTTGCTGGGTCAGGGGTTCTTCTGGCGGACCGACCAACGGCTCCCCGCGCGCGAGGACGGTGCCGCCGGTGAGGGTTCGCGCTACGACGGCACCGGTCACGGCCGCGACCGTGACCAGCGGGGACGCCCGGAGGGCGCCGACCACGACGATCCGAAGCGGTGGCCGTCCGTCGCTCTCGTCGTACCCGCGCGGGACGAGGCGGCCGTACTGCCCGAGTCCCTGCCGTCCCTGCTGGCACAGGTCTATCCGGGCCGGGCGGAGATATTCCTCATCGATGACGGCAGCGCGGACGGTACGGGCAGACTGGCCCGCGAACTGTCCGCGCGGTACGGCGGGCTGCCGCTGACGGTGGCCACGCCCGGTGAACCGGAGCCCGGCTGGACCGGGAAGCTGTGGGCGCTGCGGCACGGCATCGCGCTGGCCCGCGCCCGCGACCCCGAGTACCTGCTGCTGACGGACGCCGATATCGCCCATGAGCCCGACAGTCTGCGGGAGCTGGTCGTCGCGGCCAGGACGCACGAACTGGACCTGGTCTCGCAGATGGCGCGGCTCCGGGTCGCGAGCGGCTGGGAGAAGCTGGTCGTGCCGGCGTTCGTCTACTTCTTCTCGCAGCTCTATCCGTTCCGCTGGATCAACAGCCCCGGCGCGCGCACCACGGCGGCGGCCGGTGGTTGCGTACTGCTGCGCACGGAGGCCGCCGAGCGCGCGCGGGTGCCCGAGTCGATCCGTCAGGCCGTGATCGACGATGTGTCACTGGCGCGGGCGGTCAGACACAGCGGGGGACGGATCTGGCTGGGGCTGGCGGAGCGGGTGGACAGCGTGCGCCCCTATCCGCGGCTGGCCGATCTCTGGCGGATGGTCTCGCGCAGCGCCTACGCGCAGCTCCGGCACAACCCGCTGCTGCTCGTGCTCACCGTGGCGGGCCTCGCGGTGGTCTATCTGGCGCCGCCCGTCGCGCTCTGTGCCGGGGTGTTCGGCGGGGACACGGAAGCGGGGTGGCTGGGGTTCGCCGCGTGGGCGGTGATGACCGGCACGTATCTCCCGATACTGCGGTACTACCGGCTGTCGCCGTGGCTGGCCCCGCTGCTGCCGTTCACCGCGCTCCTCTATCTGCTGATGACGGTCGACTCCGCGGTGCGGCACTACCGGGGCCGGGGCGCGGCCTGGAAGGGGCGCACGTACACCCGTCCCGAGACCGCGCCGGACCCCTGAACCCACCGCGTCGCGCGACCCCTGACCCACCACGTCGCGGGAGACCGGACTTCGCGCACGGTTCACTTCCTGCCGGGCGTCCAGTTCATGCCCCAGCCATAGGCGTAATCGATGGTGCGCTGCGGGCTCACTCCGCGTTCCGGTACGAGAAAACGTGCTTCGCGCTGGACGACGAGGTCGGAGCCGGTATTGGTGATCAGGGCCAGCGAGCAGACCGTCGAGGGCACCGTGCATTCCCCGAGCGCGAAGTCGATGGGGGCTCCGTGCTGCGGCTGGAGAGTGACGGTCGCGTCGAGCTCCGCGAAACTGCGCGCGCCTTCGTAGATGGTCACGAAGATGACGACGCGACGCAGCCGGTCCTTGTGGTCGAGGTTGATCGTGAGGTTCTCGCCGCTGGAGACCGCTCCGGTCCTGTCGTCGCCGTCGAGATGGATGTACGGCGGCTGGTTGAGCGCGCCGAAGGCATTGCCGAGCGCCTGGACAACGCCTTTGCGTCCGTCGGTCAGTTCATAGAGCGCGCACAGGTCGAGATCGAGGTCGCTGTGGTTGGCGACGGCGCGGCCGAGTTTGGCGCCCCAGCCCCGGAACTGTTTGCGCATCTGCCAGTTGAGGTTGACGCGCATCGCGCCCGAGGTGCCGCCCTGTTTGGCCAGGGAGACGGACGGGGCGTCCTTCGTCAGCGTTACCTTGCTCAGCCGGACGGGCGCGGGCGCCGGAGCGGCCGGAGGCGGGGGCGGAGCCGGAGCGGCGGGCCTCGTGGTGCGTACGGGCTCGGGGCGTACCGGCTCGGACCGTACGGGCGCCGGACGTACGGGCGCCGGGGCCGCCGGGGCGGTGCGCGGCGCCGGATCGTCGACGGAGATACCGAAGTCCGTTGCCAGGCCCGCCAGTCCGCTGCCGTAGCCCTGCCCCACCGCCCGGAACTTCCAGCTCCCCTGGCGCCGGTACAGCTCACCGAGGAGGAACGCCGTCTCGACCGTCGCGTCCTGGCTCTCGTACCGCGCGATCTCGGTGCCGGAGGCGGCGTCCAGCACCCTCACCCGCAGACCGGGCACCCGGCCGAAACTGCCGCCGTCGGCCGAGGCCGCCACGACGATCCGCTCGACGGCGGGCTCGACCCGGGCGAGATCCACCGCGAGCGTGTCCGTGACGCCGTCCGGGCCGGTCTTCTTGCCCTCGTGGCGTACGGCCCCGGACGTGTGGGCCGGCTGGTTGTAGAAGACGAAGTCCGCGTCCGAGCGGACCTTTCCCGACACGAGGAGGAGTGCCGAGGCGTCGACGTCCGGCACCCCCGGTCCTGAACGCCATCCCAATTCGACGCGGACGGCCTGCGCCTGTACCGGAAGATTGGCTCCCTTAAGCATGGACATGCTCGCCCCCATCGCGAGTCGCGGTGTCCGAAGATTACCCGCGGCCAACCTAATCGCTGGAACACCGGCCGGACCCCGTCGGATCGCCGTAACCCCCCGCTAGCCTGCCCTTTACACGATCTGAACGCCATCGGACGACCGTTTTTCCCATGTTCGCTCGCATTGGGGATCCGAAGTCACCCACAGCTCCCGAAACAACCCCCTTATCGGACTCCCCAACCGGCACATGGTGGGCTTAACTTATGTCCTATGACCTCCCCCCGCGCCACCTACGGCGGCGGTTACTACACCGCGCCGTCGTTCCCGGACACCCCTATCTACGACTCCCTGGTCGCGGAGCGGGGCACGCCTCAGATCGCCCCGATCCGAGTGCCTTCCGCCTACGACACGGGCAACAGCTATCTGCCGGCTCTGCCCGCCGCGCTGCCCGCCCTCCCGGCGGCTCCTTCACCGTCGGCCGCCTCGTACTCCTCGTACGGGGGCGGCTACCAGCAGCAGGCGCAGCAGCCCATGCCGCTCCAGCACGCGCCCGCGCCGTACATCCCGCAGCAGGCGCCGCCCCGGGGCTACCCGGGCCAGCAGCCCCAGCAGCAGGCGCAGCCGCAGCGCCCCATGCCCGGTACGGGCTATGAGGCGATGCGTCCGGCGGCCTCGCGTCCGGTGCCCGCCGCGCAGCCCACGCACACGCAGTACGACGATCCGTACAACCGGCCCTACCAGACGCGGGGGTACTGACAGCGCGGGGACGGTTGGGCAGTGAGGTAGTGAGGCAGTGGTGACGGCTCGGCCGTAGTGACAACGCGGGAGCGCCGACGGCACGGACGTACCGACGGGGGGTACTGACCTGCCGGGGTCCCGGGGTGGCCGGCAGGACGTCGCCTGGCGCTCGCGCGCTCGACGCCCTCAACTCCTCGGTCGCGCAAGGAGATCATTCGGACGAGGGCCCGCTTCCCATGGAACGGTTCCGGCCGAATTCCGTGGTGGCCGGGGCCGGACGAGTACGTCTCCGGAGGACGGAGGACGGCTGGCGGCGACTGGCGGCGCATCGCTGTGGGTGAGGTCGCGCTTCCCGTCCCGAACCACGCCTTCCCGGACGCCCGTTCGTCCGGCGTGACACCTGTGCGAAACCCACGCGTCACAGGAACACCACCCGGTATCCCACACGTTACGTGCAGGGGGCATCGAGGTGAGCTTGCTCTCTCTTGCGGTCCCTCGCGCGTAAATCCCGCTCCCTACGGCTAAAAGGGACACGGGAAGGAGGTGCGGGACTGTGCGCATCATCGTGGGACTCTGGCGCTGGCGGCACAATCCCCTGCGCCGAGGCACCGATCTCGTGGAGGCCTGGGTCGCGCTGACAGCGGTGCTGCTGTTCGCTCTCGCGACCCCCGCCGTTGGCTGGATCTGCCGCAACACCCTTGACTCGTCACTGAGGGACACCGTTCGCGTCCAGCACGAGCAGCGGCATCGCACGACCGCCGTGGTCGTTGACCGCGCGGCCGACCAGCACCACACCGCTTACGACGCGGAGTCACTCTCGAAGCGCTCCTCGGGCACCCGCGTGACCGCCACCTGGTACGCGGTGGACGGCAGCGCGCGGACCGGCACGGTCTCCGCCCCGCTGCGCGATCCGCGCGCCGGCGACACGTTCAGCATGTGGACCGACCGGCGGACCGACAAGCAGGTACGGGGCCCGATGAACGCGACCAGCGCGCGCGTTCACGCGGTCCTGGCCGGATTCGGTGCGACGGCCCTGGCCGTCGGACTCGTGGAGGGCGCGCGGCGGTTGATCGTATGGCGGCTCGTACAGCGGCGCTACCGGCGGCTCGACCGCGCCTGGGCCGCAGCCGGTCCCGACTGGGGCCGTACCGGCGCGGGCAGTTGAGGCGATGCCCTCCCGGCCGTCGAGGCGGCACATCCTGGCAGCCGAGACGAAGCCCAGTATGAGGGCCTGTCTTCAAAGTCCCGCCTGCTCGGCGGCGTCCGGCACGCACGCTCGCGGCGTTGTCGGGATCACCCCAGTACGTCCAGTACTGGGGCGACCCTCCGCCTTGCGATCGCACGCACCGGACGCCGCCGAGCCCGCCCTCCGGGCGGACGGCGCTACTTTGAAGACAGGCCCTGGCCGTTCACGTCAACTCGGCGCCTCCACGCGCGCTACGGTGGTGCCGCCCGGTCCGCCTTCGCGGCCGGGGTCCGGGGCCGGTACCCGGGACGGCAGAGCACGCGCACACGCACGAGGTGGGGGCACAGCAGCGCCATGGCACAGGGCACGGTCCAGGTGACGCACACCGGAACATCGCGTTGGCGGCGCCGCACAGGCGAATACGCCTCCCTCGCCGCTGCCCTGGAGGCCGCCGGTGACGGCGACGTCCTCACGATCGCCCCGGGCACCTACCGGGAGAATCTCGTCGTCACGCGGGCGGTCACGCTGCGCGGCCCGGAGGGCTCGCTCGGCTCCGTACGCATCGCGCCCGCCGACGGGGTACCGCTGACCGTGCGCGCCTCCGCCACCGTCCAGGACCTCCATGTGGAGGGACAGGACTCGGCGGCCCCCGCGCTGCTCGTCGAGGACGGCACACCGGAGCTGTCGGATCTGCGGATCGTGACGCGCTCCGCGGCCGGCCTGGAGGTGCGCGGCGCGGCCCGCCCGACCGTCCGCCGCTGCACCGTCGACAATCCGGCCGGGGTCGGCATCGGCGTACTCGACGGCGCGGGCGGGGTGTTCGAGGACTGCGAGATCGTCGCGGCGGGACAGGCCGGTGTCTCCGTGCGCGGCGGCGCGCATCCGCGGCTGGAGCGCTGCCGGATCCACCACGCCTCGGGCTCGGGGCTGTCCGTCACCGGCGAGGGCAGCGGTCTGGAGGCGGTGGGCTGCGAGATCTACGAGATCAAGGGCACCGGCGTGCAGATCGCGTCCCGGGCCGCCGCCCATCTCACCGACTCCTCCGTGCACCGCACCTCGGCGGACGGGATAACCCTGGACACCGACGCCGTACTGACCCTCTCCGACTGCGATATCCACGACATCCCGGAGAACGCCGTCGATCTGCGCTCCCGCTCGGTGCTGACGCTGACCCGCTCGACGGTGCGCCGCTTCGGCCGCAACGGGCTCTCCGTCTGGGATCCGGGCACCCGCGTCGACGCCAACCAGTGCGAGATCCACGACAGTACGGGCGACTACCCGGCCGTCTGGGTCAGCGACGGCGCGACCGTCGTGCTCGACTCCTGCCGGGTGCACGACGTACCCGACGCGCTCTTCGTCCTCGACCGCGGCTCGCGCGCCGATGTCGTGGACACCGATATCTCGCAGGTGCGCAACACGGCGGTGTCCGTGAGCGACGGGGCCACCGCGCAGCTCGACGACTGCCGGATCAGGGAGGTGTCCACCGGGGCCTGGTTCCGTGACCACGGCAGCGGCGGCACGCTCAACTCCTGCACCATCGACGGCGTCCAGACCGGCGTCATCGTCACCAAGGGCGCCGACCCCACCATCGAGCGCTGCACGGTCACCTCGCCCGCCGAGGCCGGCTTCTACGTCTCGGCCGAGGGCCGGGGCACCTTCCACAGCTGCCGGGTGACGGGCAGCGGCGGCTACGGCTTCCACGTGATGGACGGCTGCCGTACGACGCTCACCCGGTGCCGTACGGAACGGTGCGCGCGCGGCGGGTACGACTTCGCGGAGGACGGGCCGACCGTCGAGGACTGCACCAGCGACGAGAGCGGTGTACTGGCCCCGCCGACGCCGTCCCTGGAACCCTCGGCCGTGCTGACCGCGACCCAGTCCACCGGGCTCCTCGGCTCGGTGCCGGCGCAGAGCACGCAGAGTGCCACCGCCCAGCTCACGGACGCCGTCCCCGGGGTGACGACACCCGCCCGTGCCTCCGAGGCCGTCCTCGGCGAACTCGACTCTCTCGTCGGCCTCGACAGCGTCAAGCGCGAGGTCCGGGCGCTCACCGACATGATCGAGGTCGGCCGCCGCCGCAAGGAAGCGGGCCTCAAGGCGGCGTCCGTCCGCCGTCATCTCGTCTTCACCGGCTCCCCCGGCACCGGCAAGACGACCGTGGCCCGGCTGTACGGCGAGATCCTGCACTCACTCGGAGTCCTGGAGCGCGGCCATCTCGTCGAGGTCTCCCGGGTCGACCTGGTCGGCGAGCACATCGGCTCGACCGCGATCCGTACGCAGGAGGCGTTCGACCGGGCGCGGGGCGGCGTGCTGTTCATCGATGAGGCCTATGCCCTCTCCCCCGAGGATTCGGGGCGGGACTTCGGCAAGGAAGCGATCGACACCCTGGTGAAGCTGATGGAGGACCACCGGGACGCGGTGGTGGTGATCGTCGCCGGGTACACCGCCGAGATGGAGCGGTTCCTGACGGTCAACCCCGGTGTCGCGTCCCGGTTCTCACGGACCATCACCTTCAGCGACTACGTGCCCGAGGAACTGCTGCGGATCGTGGAGCAGCAGTCGGAGGAGCAGGAGTACCGGCTGGGCGAGGGCACGGCCGAGGCGCTGCTCAAGTACTTCACGGCGCTGCCCAAGGGGCCCGCCTTCGGCAACGGCCGTACGGCGCGCCAGACGTTCGAGTCGATGGTGGAGCGGCACGCGGGCCGGGTCGCCCAGCTGCCGGAGACCAGCACGGACGACCTGACCCTGCTCTACGCGGACGATCTGCCCGAACTGCCCTGACCCTCGGGTTCCCGTTCGCCCCGCTGCGTGGGCAGCGCCGCCGGGGGCAGCCGGTCGAGCAGCGCGGCGCGTTCCTCCGCGAAGACCGGGTCCGCCTGGTAGTCGGAGTGGCCGAGGATCGGCTCGGGCAGTGGATGGAGCACCGTACGGCTGTAGGCGAGCGGGTCCCTCAGCGGCCCGCGGTCCACCTCCGGTCGGTCGCCGTCCTCGGGAACCCGCACCGGGCCGCCGATCGGGTCGGTGGACCGCCACAGATTGCGCCAGCAGTGCACCTCTCTGCTCAGCTGCCCCAGTTGCTCGGCGCCGAAGTACGCGGGGAACCAGCGGCCGTACAGCCGCTCCAGCGGTGAGCCGTACGTCAGCAGCGCCACCCGGTGACGGGTCGCGGACCGCAGCTGCCAGACGGCCGCCGCGGCCAGCACACTGCCCTGGGAGTGGCCGGACAGAACCAGCCGGCCACCGGTGCGGCCGGTCCAGGAGAGGATCCGCCAGGTGAGGTCGGGGACCGCGCGCTCGGCATAGCAGGGCGGCGCGAAGGGGTGGGCCGCGCGCGGCCAGAACGTACCCACGTCCCAGAGGATGCCGATGGTGCGCCGGGCTGAGGCGTCACGGTAGGCACGCCGTCCCCAGGTGACGAAGAGCAGGAAGCCCAGGCCGACCAGCCAGGAGCCGATCGACTGCGCGGTGTCGGCCACGGACTCGACGAAGGAGTCGGTGCCTTCCGCGGCCTCCCCCGGCACCTGTCCGCTCAGCCATGACCCGGCGACCGCGCCCGCGCCGAGCAGCAGGGAGGCCCCGGAGAGCACTCCGACGAGCCGGGGCGCGTAGTCGGTGAGCGCGGCCCTGGCCCGCGCGCCCGCCACCTGGCGGGTACGGAAGGGGTCCGCCGTCTCCTTCTCGTACTCCCGCTCGATCAGCGGGGCCAGCCTGCGGGCGGCCCGTACGGTACGGACACCGAGGACGGCGACCGGGATCAGCAGCAGCACGAGCAGTACGGGGATCACCGAGGCCTGCCAGCTCAGCAGCACCGGCGGGCCCACGATCGCTCCTTCGTCCATGCCGGGGGTGGCGTCCCCGTCGAGCCAGTCGGCCACGCGCTGGGCGACGCCGCCGGTCATCACCCCGCCCAGGGCGCAGGCGAGCATCGCGACGGCGGGCCCGCCGAGGCCGCGCATCGCGATCCGTGGATGCGGCGCGCGGCGGTGCAGGACCTGGGCCGTGACGACGAGCACGACGATCAGGGCGATCTGTGCCAGCGCGAGCACCAGGAAGGTCAGGTTGCCGGGGAGCCCGCCGGCGGAGACCCAGCCGGGCCTGGACCAGGCGGCGTGGACGACGGCCAGGACGAGCACGCCGAGCGCGGTGGCGGGCAGGGCGCTGATCAGCAGCTTGTCGAGGGAGCCGTCGCGCTTGCGCTCACTGCGGCCCCGGCTGCACACGACCCAGAGCACAACGGCCGCGCATCCGGCCAGCGTTGCCTGGAGCAGCAGCCCGAGCGGGCCGAGCGGGCCGGCGTCGGCGCTCCGGTCGTGGTCGGTGGCGGCGGCCGTGAGCGCCGCCGCGATGGTGAGGAAGCCTGCGGCGGTGTGGGCGGCACGGAGCCGGGCGACCAGTCTGCGTCCGTACCAGAAGCCGGGGCGGCCGAGGGCGGGCCGTACCGTCACCGGGTCGTCGCTCGCGGCCCGGCCCTCGTCCACGGCCCCGCTCTCGTCCGCGGCCCGGCCCCCGTCAGCGGCCGACGCTCCTTCGGTGCCGGGCGCCTCGCGCGTGGCGGCGGGTGCGCCGACGGGGAGCTCGTCGGTGGGCGGGCGCTGTGCCTCGTACGCGCTCCAGGTCCGGTTCGAGAGGTACCACAACAGCACCACCAGCGCGGTGGGCACCACGGCGGCGAGGGCCAGCCTGCGCCCCGGCTGCGACCACCAGCCGTGCTGCTCCGGCGACAGGAAGCCGAGCCAGGAGCGGTCCGCGACGCACCGCGCCGATCCGGCGCACTGCCACGCCGTCAGATCGAGCGCGACCTCGCAGGCCGCGGCCGTCAGCAGCACGGTGAGAGTGAGCGCCACCAGCCGTACCAGCACGCCGTACAGCCGCTGCGACCTGCCCAGGCCCTTCGTGGCCGGCCGCATCCAGTGCGCGAGGTTGACCACCATGAACGGGAGCAGCAGCAGCCACAGGGCGCGCGAGCCATTGCCCGAGGTGAGATTGGACCAGCAGTACGCCTCGGGGACCGGCCGGCCCCGGTAGCGCTCGGGGTGGAGCTCGGCGTCCACGTCGTCGGCGCGCCGGTAGACGGCGGCCGTCTCGTCTCCGGTGATCCTGACCGTACGCGGATCGTCGAGCATCTTCTGCGGGGTGGCCCCGCCGACGCCGTGGACCAGAAGTTCGAGCGCGGTTCCGCCGCTTCGCGGATCCGGATCCGGTGATTCTGGGGACACTTCGGTGGCTCGCTCTCGGAATGACTCGGTACGACGGCGGGGCCGCCCCGGCCCCCACTGAATCTCCCCTCCCTCCGAGTCCGCCAACCACCGGAGCGTGCGCCGGAACCGCATGGGAGGATGAAGCCCCTGACGACCGAACACGACGACGTGGAAGGACCGGCCCTGCGGTGAGCGACAACCAGAATCTTCTCGCGGAGCAGCGCCGTGCCCTGATCCTGGACGAGGTGCGCCGCCGCGGCGGGGTCCGGGTCAACGAGCTGACGCGCAGGCTCAGCGTCTCCGACATGACCGTGCGCCGCGATCTGGACGCGCTGTCGCGCCAGGGTGTCATCGAGAAGGTGCACGGCGGCGCGGTGCCGGTGGTCGAGGCCAGCACGCACGAACCGGGCTTCGAGGCGAAGTCGGCGCTGGAACTGAGCGCCAAGGAGGACATCGCGCGGGCGGCGGCGGCCATGGCGGTGCCCGGCAGCGCCATCGCGCTGTCCGGCGGTACGACCACGTACGCCCTGGCCCATCATCTGCTGGACGTACCGGATCTGACCGTGGTGACCAACTCGACGCGGGTCGCCGATGTGTTCCACACGGGCCAGCGGGCCGCCGGGGGCGGGGGCGGCCAGCGGCCGGGGGCGGCGATGGTGGTGCTCACCGGAGGGGTCCGTACGCCGTCGGACTCGCTGGTCGGCCCGGTGGCGGACCAGGCGATCCGCTCGCTCCACTTCGATGTGCTCTTCCTCGGGGTGCACGGCATCTCGGCCGAGGCCGGTCTGTCCACCCCGAACCTCGGCGAGGCGGAGACCAACCGGCACTTCGTACGGTCCGCGCGCCGGGTGGTGGTCGTCGCCGACCACACCAAGTGGGGGACGGTGGGGCTGAGTTCCTTCGCGACGCTGGACCAGGTCGACACGCTGGTGACGGACTCGGGACTGCCGGCCGCGGCCCGTGAGGAGATCGCGGAGTACCTGCCGGGGCTGGTGGTGGCGGGCGATCCGGAGGGGCCGGCGGAGCCGCCGGAGAGCGAGCCGACGGGCGGAGCCGTACCGCGGCAGGACGACTAGGGCCTCTCGTTCGGATCATGCCGGGCGGGACGTGCGGCTCCGGGCGGGACCTGCGGCTTACGATCGCCGGGTGAGCGCCTTCCGTATCGACCGCACCTCACCGCTGTCCGCCGACGAGGTCTGGCGCCGGCTCACCGACTGGCCGGCCCACGCGCACCAGGTGCCGCTGACGCGGATCTCCGTCCTGACGCCGGGTCCCACCCGCACCGGAACCGTTTTCGTCGCCCGCACCGGACTCGGCCGCGCCGCGTTCGACGACCCGATGGAGGTCGTCCGCTGGCAGCCGCCCGCGCCGGGCGTCCCCGGCCTCTGCCGGCTGGCGAAGCGCGGCCGGGCCATCACGGGCTGGGCCGAGATCCACGTACGGGAAGCGGCCGGCGGGACGCTGGTGCGCTGGGAGGAGGAGCTGCGGATCGGTCTGCTGCCGAGGCCGCTCGCCCCGCTGACCGAACGTGCCGGAAGGGTGGTGTTCGGGCGCGCCGTTGACCGGCTGCTGCGTCACTGAGACCGTGTCCACCCCGCGTGATGTCGGCCGAGGACGCGTCAACTTCCGTCCTGCGGGCCGGACATGATCACTCCGCTGTGACCTTCGCCCCCTTCGCTCGTTTGGCCTGTTGAGCAGCGCCGAGCGACGACGCGTCAGCACATGCGGAAGGGCACCGTCCCCATGCCGACCCACCGACAGCCGACCGACAACGCCACAACGGGCCCGCGTCCCGGCGTCAATGACGCCGAGGCCGCCCTCGTCGAGCACTACCCGCGGCTGGTCCGGCTCGCCTATCTCACCCTCCCTCCCGCACTCGGCCGCCACCGACGCGTCCTCACCGCGCACGCCACCGTCCAGCATGTGCTGCCGGCCGCGCGCAAGGGCGGCCCGCGGGCGCGGGTGCCGGGACAGCGCACGCCGAGCGGCTCCGCCTACGCCTGGCTACGGGGTCAGGTGCTGCGCGCCGCGCTCACCCATGACCAGCCGTCGCCCTGGTGGCGGGTGCGGGCCTCCCGGCCGCGGGCCGGCCTGCCGCTCGTCGTGGGGCTGCGGCTCTTCCCCCGGGCCGGCGGCACCGACGAACTCGCCCTGGACCAGGCCCTGTCCACGGTCAGCGCGCCCGCGCGCGCCGCGCTCTCCCTGCGTGTGCTGGAGGGCCTGTCCGAGCAGGCGGTGCGCGCTCTGCTGGAGGACGCCGGGGTGGCGGACCCGGCCGCCGCCGTGCGTACGGCGGAACGGCTCGCCGCCCACCGGGACGGCCGGGCCGGAAAGCTGCTCGGTACCGCGGAGTTCGACCCCTGTACGGTGCACACCCGGCCGACCGATCTGCTGCGGCGCAGGCAGCGGTCCAGGATCGCGGCGGCGGCCGTCGCGATCGCGCTGGCCGGGGCGGTGCTGGCGGTGTCCCTGCCCGAGGACGGCGCCCCGGAGCGATCCGTCGCGGGGGTCCGCGGGGACGGCTACCTCTACGGTCCGGCCGGTACCGCGGCGCTCGCCCGCGCCCTCGACCCGGCCCTGCTGGAACGCGCGCCGCGGGACGCGTGGGCCAACACCTCCCGGATCGACTTCTCCGTCTGGCCTGCCAGGGGCGGCCGTACCGACGACACCGCGCTGCTGAAGCGGGCGCTGCGCGTCTGGGGCGGCCCGGGGCCCGCCGTCAGGGTCTCCGCCACCCCCGGCACCGGTACGGCGCCGCCCGCGCAGCCGCCGCGTCTGCTGTACGCGGGCGATCTGGACGGGGCGGCGGTGGTCCTGCTCCACGACGGCCAGCGGATCGTCCGGTACGCGGAGCCGGTCGCGCCGCGGGTGCCGGTGCCGAAGCGGGGGCCACTGCCCGGGTCGGAGCCGCTGCCGGAGTCGCTGCCGGAGTCGGGGAACCGAGGGGAGCCGGCGCCCGGCACGGACGCGCCGTCCCTGGCCTTCGCCCGCGCCGACCAGGCGGATATGACGACGGCCGCCGCGCTCACGGTCGGCCGTACCCCGGACGGAGCCCGCTATCTGCTCGCCCCCTGGATCGCCGGGTCGGCCACCCGCGATCTGCTGGCGCCCGACACTCCCGCCCGGGGCCTCGACGTCTCCGCCGACGGCGTGACCGGCGCCGTACCGGCTCCGGCGTCCGGCGGTGACTGCGTGGCCTGGCCGGTGCTGGAGCTGCGCTCCTCGGAACGGATCGTGGAACGGCATTCGTTCCTCGTCACGGACCTCGGCGAACCCTCCCCGGCGCATCTCACGTACACCTCGCTTCCCGGCGACGCGCCCGCGCGCGGCCCCCAGGAGGCCACGGGCGGTCCGGCGCTGCTCAGCTGGGCGCGTACCGCGTGCTCGCTGCGTACGCTGCGCGGCTCCGGCGTACGGGCCGTCAACAACTGGGCGTTCGCGGAACAGTCGCTCCCGGAATCGGGCGGGCGGTCCACCTGGGTCTGCACGCGGGCCGACACCTGGCGCGGCCCCGGCCGGATCCTGGTGCAGTTCCAGCGGCCCGCGTCCGTGGCGAACGCGCCGGGCACGGTGGTGGCCGAGAAGGGGAACACCGCGTCCTGCGGCAGGTACGGGCAGCACATCCTGGCGGGGACACGCTGGAAGTCGCCCTCGGGGAAGTGGTTCCTGCTCGCCGCGGGCAGCCGCGATGTCACGCGGATCGAGGCCACCGGCAGCGTGCGGGCGGACACGAGGGCGACGACGCTGGCGGTGCGGGCGCCCCGGGAGGGTTCCGTACGGCTGTCGGCGCGGCTCACCGGCGGGGGCGGCCTCCGGGCGATCGGCTGAGAGGCCCAGAGCCCCTCCGCGCCGCCGCCCCCTCCGCCCGTCAGTCCGCCGGCCAGCCCGCCGGTCCGTCCGCCGGTCCGTCAGTCCGGCCAGACGCCGTTCTCCAGGAAGCGGTCGAGCGTCTCCGTGTACGGCGCGATGTCCAGCCCCTGTCCGGCCAGCCAGGCGTCCGAGTAGTACTTGTCGAGATAGCGGTCGCCCGGATCGCAGAGGAGGGTGACCACGCTGCCCTTGCGCCCCTCGGCCACCATCTCCGCGACGATCTTCAGCGCGCTCCACAGCCCGGTACCGGTGGAGCCGCCGGCCTTGCGTCCGATGGCCCGCTCCAGGGCGCGCACGGCGGCGACGCTCGCCGCGTCCGGCACCTTCATCATCCGGTCGATGGCGCCGGGCACGAAGCTCGGTTCCATCCGCGGCCGGCCGATGCCCTCGATCCGCGAGCCGCGCTCGCTGCACGCCTGTGCGTCGTGCCGGGTCCAGCCGTCGAAGAAACAGGAGTTCTCCGGGTCGGGGACGCAGATGCGGGTGTCGTACTGCATGTAGTGGACGTAGCGCGCGATGGTCGCGGAGGTGCCGCCGGTGCCGGCCGTGGCGACGATCCACGCGGGCACCGGATAGCGCTCCAGTCTCAGCTGCTGGTAGATCGATTCGGCGATGTTGTTGTTGCCGCGCCAGTCGGTGGCGCGCTCGGCGTAGGTGAACTGGTCCATGTAGTGGCCGCCGGTCCTGGCCGCCAACTGGGCCGATTCCTCGTACAGTTTCCGCGAGTCGTCCACGAAGTGGCAGCGCCCGCCGTGGAATTCGATGAGCCGGCACTTCTCCGCGCTGGTGGTACGGGGCATCACGGCGATGAAGGGCACCCCGATCAGCTTCGCGAAGTACGCCTCGGACACGGCCGTCGAGCCGCTGGACGCCTCGATCACCGGTGCGCCGGGCCTGATCCACCCGTTGCACAGCCCGTAGAGGAAGAGCGAGCGGGCGAGCCGGTGCTTGAGGCTGCCGGTCGGATGGGTCGACTCGTCCTTCAGATACAGATCGATTCCCCACCGCTCGGGCAGCGGGAAGAGCAACAGGTGCGTGTCGGCGGAGCGGTTGGCGTCGGCCTGGACCTTCCGTACGGCTTCTTTGAGCCATGCGCGGTAGGCGGGATCGCTGCGGTCCACGTCGACGGTCGCCGTCGCCCGGCCGTCCGTGAGCGCCGTCGCCCGGCCGTCCATGGGCGCCGTCGTCCCGCCCGCGGCCGCCGCCGTCCGGTCGGTACCGGATCCGTCTCGTCCAGTCATGCGCGCCGTTCCTCGTCCGTCGAACCGGCCCCCGTCCCTTAACGGTACCGCCACCACCTGCGCAAACATTGACTTTGGGCAGCCATAGGAATCGCTTCTGGACCCCGCCGGAAACGCGCTCTGGTGCCTGCCCGCATACTTGTGCACACTGCCTTGTGGGGACTCTTGAGGGGACTTGAGGGGAACGGGCACGGGGAATGGGCACGGAGGGGGCTGAAGAGCCATGGCTGAGCCGGAGTTCAGCGCGCGCGGGGTACGGATCGAGCGATGGCCCCGCTCACTCACCAGGGCGGGCCAGGTCCTGATCCAGGACGGCAGACTGGCCCTGCTGACCAGCTACGGCCGGGTGATCGACAGCGCGCCCCTGCGGGCCGTGCGTACGGCCAAGCCGTGGTTCGCGGGCAGCGGCAGTACGGTCGCCACCCTGAACGGGATCCGCTACCGGCTGACCATGGGCCAGCGCGGCCGGAGGCCCGACGCGACGGCGCTCGCCGGGCGCTTCATGGACACCGTCAGCAGGGCGAGCCACACCAAAACCTGAGCCGCCGGGCACGCCCCACCGGCCCGCCCGAAATATGTCCGGAATTCTGCCGGAATTCACTGGAAACCTGCCACGAACGGCGGTCCGGTCTGCCCGAGTTGCGAAGCCGAGCCCCTGGGTTCACTCTGATCTCACATCACTCAGGGTTAACCGGCGGTGACGTTGTGATCCAGCCCCGCCGGGCGGGATCGGCAACGCGCCAGTTGCTGGATCCGATCTTCGTCTTCTTCCGGACCTCTTTTCGGGGAGTCGTGGCCGTGATCAGCCAGCCCAGCAGGCACTGCACGGTGGAGCTCCACGCCCTGCCGTCGCGGATCGGACAGGTCCGCAGAATAATCTCGGCGCAATTGCGCTATTGGCATCTCGATCCCTTGATCGACTACGCGGCGCTCGGTGTCACCGAGCTGCTCACCAACGTCCACCGGCACGCACAGCCGGACAAACGGTGCACTGTCGATATCGAGCTTCTCCTCGAACGGCTCATGGTCTCGGTCAGCGACCATGATCCGCGCCTCCCCACGATCCGCGACGCGAGTCTTTTCGACACCGGCGGCCGTGGCCTCGCCCTGATCGCGGCGGTGAGCGAGAGCTGGGGCATACGGGCCCGGGGGGACACGGGGAAGAGCATCTGGTTCACCCTCACCGCACCGCCCGCGGCGCTCGCCCTGCCGCTGCGCCCGGTGTACGGCGCGACGACCGACGGCCCCTTTCCCGGCGCCGAGTTCGGCGCCATGACCAGGGAACACGGGCACGCCTGGGCCAGGTCGGCCGTGATCAGCTGACCGTGACCGGCCGCCGGCGGCGTTCCGGCGAAGGCGCCGCTTCCCGAAGCACCCGGACCACCCGAACGGCCCACGGTCAGGGGGCCAGCGCGCCGAGCGGATCGTCCAGCACCGGCTGCCACGCCACCTCGGCCGCGCCCACCAGGCTGTTGTGGTCGAGGGTGCAGGGCAGGATGGGTACGCCGCCGCTACGGCCCCACAGACTGCGGTCCGCGACGACGGCGCGCAGCCGTTCCGGGTCGGCGTCGAGCAGTTCCCGGTGGAGGCCGCCCAGGATGATGCGGTCGGGGTTGAGGATATTGACCAGCCCCGCGAGCCCGAGCCCCAGCCGGTCGATCAGTTCCTCGGTGGCCCGTCGTACGGCGGGGTCCGCGTGCTCCGTGCGGAGCAGGTCGCGGGCCTGCTGGAGCAGCGAGACCTCCGGGCCGGGGGCGCGGCCGGCCGCGGTCAGGAAGGCGAGCGGGTCGGCCTCGACATCGAGACAGCCCTTGCTGCCGCAATAGCAGGGGCGGCCCTCGGGGTTGACCGTGAGATGGCCGACTTCCAGGGCGAGGCCCGCACTGCCGGTGTGCAGCCGGCCGTCGAGCACCAGCGCGCCGCCCACCCCCCGGTGTCCGGTCGCGACACAGAGCAGATGCTGGGCGCCGCGCCCCGCGCCGTGCCGGTGCTCGGCGAGCGCGGCGAGGTTGACGTCGTTGCCGGTGAACGCGGGGCCCTCGATGCCCGCCGCGCGTACCCGCTCGGCGAAGATCTCCCGCACCGGCGCCCCGGCGGGCCAGGCGAGATGCAGGGGGTTGAGCGCCGTGCCCTCCGGCTCGGCGACGGCCGACGGTACGGCGAGGCCCGCGCCGACGCAGCGCAGCCCGGTGGTCCGCAGCAGCCCCGCCCCGGCCTCGACGACCTCCCCGAGGATCTGCGCCGGATCCGCGGTGACCGTACCGCGCACGGGAGCGGTGGCGACGATCCGGCCGCCGAGCCCGACCAACGCGGCCCGGAAGCCGTCCGCGTGGACCTGCGCGGCGAGCGCGACGGGCCCCGTGTCGTCGACGGACAGCCGGTGCGAGGGCCTGCCCTGGGAACCGGCGCCGGCGCCGGGACGTGAGTCGACCCGGATCAGACCGAGGGCCTCCAGCTCCGCGGCGACCGCGCCCGCGGTGGCGCGGGTGACTCCCAGCTCCGCGGTCAGCACCGCGCGGGTGGGCGCACGGCCGGTGTGCACCAGTTCCAGTGCCGGACCGAGTGCGCCGCGGCCTCTCTCCAGCCTCGTCCGGGCGGTCGTCCCCTTGCCGTTCATGGGGGCGAGTCTCCCATGATCCGCGCCCCGTGCCGACGGTCCGTCGGGCACTGCCGACGGCCCGCGGGGCGCCACCGGCGGCTTGTGAGCACGGGCCAGGGCCCCTATGCTCACTTTGTGCCGCACCTAAACAAAGTAAGGACGGTCCTCTCGGGAGGGCGCGACGGAGAACCTGGCTCCCGGTCCTCGCTGTCCCGCCTCCGCATCGCGCTGACCGTGTTCTTCGCCCTCGACGGTTTCATGTTCGCCGGCTGGGTGGTCCGTATCCCCGCCATCAAGGAGCAGACCGGGGCCTCGGCGAGCGCCCTCGGACTCGCGCTGCTCGGCGTCTCCGCGGGCGCCGTCGTGACGATGGTGTTCACCGGCCGGCTCTGCCGGCGCTTCGGCAGCCATCCGGTGACGGTGGTGTGTGCCGTACTGCTCTCGCTGAGTATCGTGCTGCCGCCGCAGACGCACTCGGCCCTCACGCTCGGGCTGGTACTGCTGGTCTTCGGCGCCGCGTACGGCGGGCTGAACGTCGCGATGAACAGCGCGGCCGTCGATCTCGTGGCCGCCCTGCGGCGCCCGGTCATCTCCAGCTTCCACGCCGCGTTCAGCCTCGGCGGCATGATCGGGGCGGGTCTGGGCGGGCTGGTCGCGGGCGGCCTCTCCCCCGCCGTCCATCTCTCGCTCCTGACCGGCACCGGTCTGCTCGTCACCGCCGTCACCGGCCCCGCGCTGCTCCGGCACCACGCGCCCGTTCCGGAGGGTACGGAGCGGGAGCGCGAGCCGGCGGAGACCGTGAAGGGGACGGCGGCCGGGCCGCGGCGGCTCGACGGACGCACCCGGCGCCTGGTCGTCCTCTTCGGTGTGATCGCCCTGTGCACGGCCTACGGCGAGGGTGCGATGGCCGACTGGAGCGCGCTCCATCTCACCCAGGACCTGGGCGCCACCCCCGGTCTGGCGGCGGCCGGTTACTCGCTCTTCGCCCTCGCCATGACGGCGGGACGGCTGTCCGGTACGGCTCTGCTGGAGCGCCTCGGCCAGACCCGCGCCCTGGTCGCGGGCGGCGTCACGGCCGCGCTCGGCATGCTGGTCGGCGCTCTCGCGCCCAGCGCATCGCTGGCTCTGGCCGGCTTCGCCGTGGCCGGTCTCGGCCTCGCCAACATCTTCCCCGTGGCCATCGGCCGGGCGGGGGCGCTGGCAGGGCCCGGCGGGGTCGCCGCCGCCTCGACGCTGGGGTACGGCGGGATGCTGCTGGGGCCGCCCGCGATCGGTTTTCTCGCCGACTGGTTCACGCTGCCTCTCGCGCTGACCACGGTGGCCCTGCTGGCGGGCGCCGCCGCGCTCATCGGCTACTCCGCGCGGAACGCGTCGGCGGACCCCGCGGAGTCCGCGCGGCCGGCCTGAGTGAGCACGACCGACGGATGAGTAGCCGTACTCAGGCACATCCGTTCGGACAGAACCACCCTGGAGGGGACAACCACTTCAGGGGAGACAGAGCAATGAACTCAGGACGGCTGACCGGACTCGCGCGGCTGACCTTCGGCAATCGCGCGTCGCAGGTCTATCTCGGCCTGGTCGCGGCGGTGACGGTGTTCGTCGCGGTCGACACCCTTTTCGTACAGCACCAGGACGCCTCGTTCGCCGGGGTGTGGCTGTTCTTCCTCGCCGCGCCGACCATCTTCGCGTTCTTCGTCGGCGGCGGGCTGGTCGGCGACGCGGTCGCGGAGTCCGCCGGCTTCCTCTATCCGGCGCTGGTGCTCTCGGTGCTGATCCAGGCGGCGGCCATCGGGGCGTTCGTACGGCTGCTCCGTCACACGCAGGGGTCGGCGCACCCCCACGGGGCCTGACGCCGACTGGCACAATGCGGGGCGTGGAGACCGCTGAACACCTGATCTGCCTTGCCCGCGACGGCCGTTCCCTGGCCGACGCGGCGGCCGAGGCCGGTACGGACGCGCCGGTGCCGACCTGTCCCGACTGGCGGATCCGCGATCTGCTGCGGCACGCGGGCACCGTCCACCGCTGGGCGACGGGCTTCGTGACGAACGGGCAGCTCAATCCCCGCCGCCCCGAAGCCGAGCCTGATCTCGACGGGGACACGCTCGTCGAGTGGTACCGGGAGGCACACGCTCTGCTGGTGGCCGCGCTGGCCGAAGCGCCCGCCGGACTGACCTGCTGGACCTTCCTGCCCGCGCCCACACCGCTCGCGTTCTGGGCCCGGCGGCAGGCGCACGAGACGGCGGTCCACCGCGTGGACGCGCACTCCGCGCTCGGGCCGGTCCGGGACACGGCGGCCCCTCCGCTGGGCACCGGTCTGGCGGCGGACGGCATCGACGAGCTGCTCACCGGCTTCCACGGCCGCGAACGCAGCCGGGTACGGTCCGACGCACCGCGGGTGTTGCGCGTACGGACGACGGACACGGACGACGTCTGGACGGTACGGATCTCCGCCGGGCCTCCGCGTACCGACCGCACCGCGGAGGGCCCCGCGGACTGCGAAATGGCCGGTCCCGCCGAGCGGCTCTATCTGGCGCTCTGGAACCGGCTGCCGCCGGGCGCCCTCACCCTCACCGGCGATCCGGAAACCGCCCGGCTCTGGCGCGAGAGATCCGCCGTCTGACCGCGTCCCGTCCCCGGGTGGCGTCTTGCCCCGGGCCACGGGCGAGGTCAGACTCGGACCATGGGGAAGCGGATCGCGGGGACCACGCGCAGCGACGCCGAACGGGACGCCATCACGGTCGAGATCGGCTTCGCCGTACTGACGGGTGCGTTCGCGGCGGCGCTGGTGTACGGCGTCATCGCGGGACCCGCGTGGTACTTCGACCTGCCCGACGCGCTCCGGAGCGTCGCCGCCGTCGCCGCGTGTCTCGCGTTCGTGGCGCGCGTCGTCCAGGTCCTGTGGCGCTTCCCGCGCCCCGGCCGGGGCCCGACAGGACAACTCCCGGGACGGCGACCGGAGACGCGGGCCGGTCAGCCGAGCCAGCCCGGCCGTACCAGCCCCGACTCATAGGCGAGGACGACCAGTTGGGCCCGGTCGCGGGCGCCCAGCTTCACCATCGTCCTGCTGACATGTGTCTTGGCCGTGAGCGGGCTGACGACCAGCCTGCGGGCGATCTCCTCGTTGGAGAGCCCGATCCCGACCAGGGCCATCACCTCCCGCTCCCGCTCGGTGAGTACCGCCAGTTCCGCGAGGCCCGTCGGCGCCTTGGAGCGGGACGCGAACTCCGCGATGAGCCGACGGGTGACCCCCGGGGACAGCAGCGCGTCCCCCTCCACCACCGCCCGCACCGCGCGCAGCAGTTCCTCCGGTTCGGTGTCCTTGACGAGAAAGCCGGAGGCGCCGGAACGGATCGCCTCGAAGACGTACTCGTCGAGTTCGAAGGTGGTGAGCATGACCACCTTCACCTGGTCGAGCCGGCCGTCCTCGGTGATCCCGCGGGTCGCGGCGAGCCCGTCGAGCAGCGGCATCCTGATGTCCATCAGCACCACATCGGGGCTCAGTTCACGCACCCGTCGCAGCGCCTCCTCGCCGTCCGCCGCCTCGCCCGCGACCTCGATGTCCGGCTGGGCGGCGAGCAGCGCGCGGAAGCCGGCGCGTACGAGCGACTGGTCGTCGGCGAGCAGTACACGGATCACGGTGTCTCCTTGGCGTTCAGGCCCTGCTCAGGCCCTGGGTGTTCAAGCTCGGCTCAGGCCCTGGGTGTTCCGGCCCTGGCGTGTGCGGGCCGCTTCCGGACGCCGGGTGTTCAGTCTCCGGGGCGCAGCGGGAGCGTGGCCCGTACGCGGAAACCGCCGTCCGGACGCGGGCCGGCCTCGATCGTGCCACCGAGCGCGGCGGCCCGCTCGCGCATGCCGACCAGACCGTTGCCGCCGCCGCCCGTGTCGCCGCCGGTGGCCGGGCCCGCGTCGTCTATACGCAGCTCCAGCAGCTCGGGCGCGTAACCGAGGCCGATCTCG
Source organism: Streptomyces sp. L-9-10 (assembly GCF_004151105.1). Taxonomy (GTDB): domain Bacteria; phylum Actinomycetota; class Actinomycetes; order Streptomycetales; family Streptomycetaceae; genus Streptomyces. The sequence continues at coordinate 9,972 of NZ_PHRF01000041.1, read as the reverse complement.
GCCGTACGGGACCCGGAGTGGCGCACCACGTTGGTCAGCGCCTCCTGGATGATCCGGAAGGCGGCCAGATCGATGCCGGGCGGCAGCGCCGCCCGTTCCCCGTCCCGTCGGATGTCGACGGCCAGTCCGGCACTCGCGGCCTGTTCGACCAGCTCGGGCAGCCGGTCGAGGCCCGGGGCGGGGGCGCGCGGGGCGTCGCCGGGCGTTCTGAGGGTGTCGAGGACCTGCCGTACCTCGCCGAGTGCCTCCTTGCTCGCCGCCTTGATCGTGGTGAGGGCGGTGCGGGCCTGCTCGGGATCGGAGTCGAGCAGGGCCAGCCCCACGCCCGCCTGGACGTTGATGACCGAGATGGAGTGGGCCAGTACGTCGTGCAGCTCACGGGCGATCCGCAGCCGCTCCTCGTTCTCCCGGCGCTTCTTGGCCACCGCACGCTCGGCGCCTTCCCTGGCCCACTGTTCACGGCGTAGCCGTACGAGTTCGGAGGCCGCGCAGAGGGCGAGCACGAAGGCCGCGATGACCAGTTGTTCTCCCCAGGGCGCGGGCCGGTCGTGGGCCGGGGGCAGCCAGCGGTAGAGCCAGTGCACGATCAGCAGATGCCCCGCCCAGAGCGTGCCGACCGCCCACCAGGCCGCCTGCCGGTGACCCGTGACGATCGCGGCGAAGCAGGCGAGCGCGACGGTGACGAAGACAGGTCCGTACGGATAACCGGCGGCGAAGTACACGAGCGCGGTCGCCCAGACCCCGAAGACAACGACGACGGGGTGCTTCCGGCGGAACAGCAGCAGCGCGGGACCGGCGAGCAGCAGCAGCCGCGCGTAGACGTCCAGGGGCTGCCGATCGGGCTGGTCGGCGGCGGCGAAGGCGGTCCCCGCCAGGACGAAGACGGCCAGGAACAGGGTGGACCGCCAGGGCAGCCGGCCTCTCCTGCCGCCGGGGCGGCGGCCGGGACGGCGTGCCCCGTCCAGCCGGGACGGCGGTCCGTCCTGTCCCCGGAGAGGCCCGTCGTACGGCCGGTGGCCGACGCCGCGCGCCCAGGGAGGACCGGTGCGCCGGCAGTGGGGGCCGTCGGCGCCCCGGCCCCCGGCCCGGCTCCCTTCCCGCCACCGGCCCCGGCGGCTGTGCTGCTCTTCCATAGCGGTCACGCTAAACCGGCGGCGCGTTCCGGGCGTCAGCCGGGCGGGGTGATCAGGCGTACTCCCGGAGGAGTACGGGACGCCTCGGGGAGTGTGCGACATCCCGTGAGTTCTCCTGAGCCCGGCCGAGCCCCTGCCCCTGTGGCCGGGGGGTTCTTCCTCCTTCGTGTGCTCTGCTGGCCTGTGACGTAACTTCGGGATTCCCGAAGCATTCTCATCTCGTCCGACCGATCCGCAGTCGGGTCGAAGGTGAGGAGGCTCGGGTTGGCGGCGCTGGCAGTCGTACGGGACCTGCGCGAGCACTGGGCGCCCGCGTCGGCGGAGGAGCTGGAGCGGTTCGAGACCGACGTCCTGTCCGGGTTCGTCCTCGCACGGGCCTCGGCAGGGCTGGCGGACGGCACCATCCGCGGGGACGTCGGGCACCTGGATCAGATGCAGGTCCTGGCTCGAAGAAGCCATGGCCAAAGGCCCTGACCCACTCCACCTCGCGGAGGTCTTCGGGCTCGACGAGAAGACCGCGATGCGCTACGCAGACTCAGCACTGGCCCTGCTGCAGCAGGCCGCCGAGCAGCCCTCGCAATGAAACCCGCTCGACCTGGTTGCCTCCTTGAAGAGATCCGGAAGCACGGAAAGGGGTCGGACGGCCTGCCCCTACGGTCCGCCGGGCGGCCCGGCTGAGCTGCTCAGGAGGCGTTGACCGCTTTCCCCGACGCCGACTTGCCCTTACTGCGGTCGACCACGGCGATCACCTCGACCGGCGCACTGTGCAGTGCGACCCAACCGTCCTCGGGCTCGGACCCCTTGATGAGGTACTTGGCCTTGATGCGGACGACCACGACGCCTCGCGGTCCCTGCCGGCTGAACTGCCGTGCCGTGTACCTCGAGGTCGTGAACTCCGGGTAGCGCCTGCCCCTGGCCAACTGCGCCGCAGCCTGTTCGGCAGTGGGCGCGGGGGTGGCCGAGTCGGAGGCCGCGCCGCCAGCCGAACTCTGCTGCTGCATCGCCCGAATCTTCGGCATATCTTCACCCCGGCACAGCGTGACCACCGTCTCGCCGCCCGCCGCAACCGCGGCCGCCACGGCGCTCTCGGACGTGAGTGCCGGCAGTTGCTTCTCCTGGGCGCTGAGGTCGTCCTCCGAGCTGTAGTCGGAGTCGCTCTCGGTGAGGGTCGTCGGGTTGGTGGCCAGTTCCATGCGCTGCACGGAGGTCGCGCCCGCCGCCGCAACGCGCCCGGCCGTGGTCTCGTCCCGCATGGCCCGCAGCGCGGGCACCGGGCCCGTCATCACCTGCCGGGCGGTGTCCTCCGCCTGGCGTTCGGCCCAGTCCGAGGGGTCAGAGACGCGCAGGCCCGAGCCGTTGTCCGTACCCGGCACGACACCCCGGCTCTGCTGGATGACATGGGTCAGCTCATGGGCGAGGGTGTGCTTGTCCCGGCCGTCCCACACCACGTGAGAGCCGGAGGTGTACGCCTTCGCACCGATCTCCGCCGCCGAGTCCATGGCCGCGGAGTCGGTGTGGACGCGCACCCCGCCGAAGTCGGCACCGTCGTGCCGGGCCTCCATCTCCTCGCGCACCGGCGCGTCCAGCGGCCGCCCCGGCGAACGCAGCACCTCGTGCACGGCCGACCGGCGCTGCACGACCTGGTCGTGGCCGCAGCCCGCCGCGTGCACGTGCCGCTCCTCCTCCACGGCACGGCACACGGCCGCGTTGCCCACCGAGCGCTGTAGTGCCAGCATCCGCTGAGCCGGGGTGATGGGCACGGCCGCACGGCGGTCCTTGTCCTGTTCAGCGGCCCGCTGGGCTGGTGTTCGGTGTGCACGCACGACGATCCCCTTCACGCTGGACGGCTGATCTTCCAGTCCTACCGGACCGCTCAGGGCGGCGGAAGGTCCGTGGGGGCAACCTCGGGGCAGCCGGTCAACTGCCCTCACGGTCACAGTGGATGCCCCCCCCCGAGTGGGCACCGGAGGCCGTTCCGGGGATCGCTGCACGCGCGTGAGGAACCCGGTCAAGGAACGATTGAGGTGCACAACTGGCAGTTCGGCGGGCGCCCTCCATAGGCGAAGATGTCCGCCGACACCACCGTCGAAGCCCTTCGGATCGCTCACCATCCTCGTGTTCCACCCGAACTCACCGATGCATCAGCCTGACGCACACCGGTGAACCCGTGGGTTCGCGCTGAAGAACCTTCAGTTTCCGCGAACTCGGGGGCTTCTACGGCCTCGGTACTGGTGGACTCGCGTATTCAACTGTCGCGAGTATTGCTGCCAAAGCGTCGGTGCAGTCACTGTGTGTTGGGGTGCCGCAGGCCATGGTCTGTGCTGGCAGCCCCTCGCGTTCTGGCCGTTGGTGGATAACCTGCCTTCATGCCGCTGAACGTCCCCAAAGAGATCAAGCGTGTGACCAAGCAGGTCCTCATAGAGCTGAGTTCGAAGAGCGAGCGCCTCAACCTCGGCAGGGGACGCGAGCCTGGATGGCTGGATCAGTACCTGGCCGAGGATGCGACGGGGTCTCTGCGAGCGATCCTTCTTGAGCGTCCTCCCAAGCCCTGTTATCGCTGCCTCGTCCTGATCAAGCGGGCCGACCGGGAAGTCGAGCACTTCCTGCTCGACGTGCTGCCGGAGGATTTCGAACGGCTTGAGGACATCGTCGGCGAGGATCTGCTCACGTTCACGCGCTGGGCGTTGTCCCAGATCCCGTTGAGTCCTCTTCCTGCGGAGTAGAAGGTTCATTCGGCCGACCGCAGATTCAGGCATTGCTCTGTGGGGTCCAGCCGGGTGGTGACCGCCAGTGGTCTCCGGCGGCATATCGGCTCCAGGTGCCTCCGGCCTCGGACGCGAGCTTGGCTGTGGTGACCCGGTGATAGCCGAGAGCCTCAGCGACGACCGGCGCGGGCATTTCCAGAACGTGTTGCCGGATCGCGGCTGTGCGGCCAGCCGTGATCGGGATGCCGATGTCATTGATGAGCGCGGCAAGAGCGTCGGGGTGCATCGGTTGTCCGGCCCGGCGGCCGGGAAACAGCCACCGGGAGGCGTGGTTGGTCGCGGTGTTTATGTTGTCCCGGCTGCTGATCCAACGATGTAGCAGTTCCGCAAGCGGTTCTGGCACTGGGGACGGCGGTTCGCCGAGGCGGAGAAACGTCTGGTCGTTGCTGTGGCCGACGTCGTCCAGGGTGAGGCGCACGACTCGGCTGAGTGGTTGGGCATAGAGCAGGACGATCACGCCCGCGACCCGAGTACGAAGCGGTAGGTCCGGGTCGGTGAGGAGCTGCCCGATCAGTTCCAGTCGTTCGGGCTGCGGCATCGGGGTGGCCCGGCGGATGTGGACCGGGGGCAGCCGGAAGGGCCGGGTGAGCTTGCTGGCCGAGCACCAGAGCAGGAAGGCTCGCATGGTGTTGCGGGTGTACTCGTTCTGCTCGGTGTGCCAGGCGTCGATGCCGGTCTGGCCGCAGGTGCCAAGGGTGTGATCACGGGCGGCGAGCCAGGTGAGGAAGGCTGTGGCCTGCTTAACCTGGTCAGCGGCATGTCGACGGGCTGCCGGGGTGATCGGCTTCTTCTGGCTGCTGGTCCGCAGGCGTGGGAGCACTTCCCAGGTGGCGAACCGGCGGATGACCTGAGCGTGGTCGGGGTCAGGAATGTCGGCGAGGTGGCCGATGAGCCATCGTTCGAGCGAGCAGATCCGCTTGTCGACGGCGGGTAGGACACCGCAGGACATGAGGAGTTCCCGCAGGTGGGCGGCGGCCCGCCAGGGTTCGAGGCTGTGGAAGGCTTCGTGGGTCAGCTCGATGTCGCCGGTGGCGAGTCGGCGTAGCCAGTCGGCGGTGGAATCGGGGCGTTCCTTGTTCCGGTCGAGCCAGGCGAGACCGGACAACGGCCTGTCCATGGTCCGAAGCAAGTCGGCCAGCGGAACGAGTTCGGGGCGGATGCGGCCGGTGCCGTCGTCCAGTAGCTGGGAAAGCCGGTCGGCAACGGTGCAGCGGGTGCAGAGCCGGCCTCCGTGCAGCTTGCCTTCCTCTCCGCAGCGGGAGCATCGATAGGACATCATGAAGCCCGCGCAGTCGGAGCAGATCTGCATGCGGTCGCTCGGACGTAGGCCGAGAAGAGCACGCTCGACTCCGCACTCGGGACAGGTTCCACGAATACAGAGAGCTTTGTCGTGGCAGGTGCGGCAGACAAAGCCGTCCGACCAGCGGGCGGCGAACCAGCCGTGGCGCTGACAGCGGGCGCAAGTCCTCTTGTGCCAGCGTTCGCACTCCTCGGGGGTGTAGGCGGGGCTCATTCGTCAGGAAGGATTCGGGCCGGTCGGGGCCGCAGTTTCGCGACCGCCGTCGGCAAGGCAGGGAGATCACCGGTCGCGGTCTTGCGGACTCCGGCGTTCTCGGCGGTCGTGGTGACCAGGTCAGCCGGCGTGCAGGAGAAGATGTCGCAGAGCGCGGCCAAGACCTGGAGCGACAACCGCTCGGGGGTGCCGGAGACCAGTCGGTGGACCTGGGAAGCTGACAGGTCGATGCCGCGGTCACGTAGTAGCGGCACCAGCTCGGTGGTGGTGAACATGCCGTGAGTGCCCATCAGTTCGCGCAGCTTCCACGTGTAGCCGACCTTGCGTTTCACCTCTGCCTCCCGGCCTGGCTCTCCAGTGCGGCGGCAATGGTGCCGTCCAGATGTCGGCGGAGTGTGCGGGTGCGGAAGTCGGAGCTCACGCAGGTGTAGATCGCGGTCGTGCTTGCGTGGTCGTGACCGACCTGCTCCTGGACGAAGCGCGGGTCCCAGCCGGCCTCGATCAGATGGGTGACGTAGGACCTGCGGAAGGAATGGAAGTCCAGTCCCTCGTCCAGGCCAAGGGCCTGGCGGTAGGTGATGAACCGGGAGTTGAGCCGCTGGCAACCGATCCGCAGTCCGCGCTCAGAGGGCCAGGCGGCCGGGTTCCCTTCGCCTCCGAACAGCGGCCGGACCTCGGTGAACCACTCGTCCAGGATGTCGGGGGCCCAGTCCCAGACGGTCAGCACTGTGCGTCGCTTGGGCGGCGAGCCCTTCTTGGCTTTACCGAACCGGACGCGGCATAGACCGAACTCGCCGTACTCGGCGCCGTGAGGGTTGCGGCCGAAGTCAGCGGCGTCCAGCATCCGTGTTTCGTTGCGTCGCGTGCCGAAGGCGTACGCGGTCTTGAACAACGTCGCGTCGCGGAACGCGGGCAGCCAGCCCTTGCGGCCGAAGGCCCGGATGCGAGCCACCTCGTCGTCGCAGTGAGCGAAGAAGGCGTGCAGCTCGGCCTTGGTAAAGGCACGCTTCTTCGCCTCGGACTCGTTGTCCTGGACGTGCACCGCGGTGTTCCACTCGTGCACGATCTGGACCGGATGGGAGCCGAACCGCTCTTCACACGTGGTGGCCCATTCGTAGAGGGGGTCGGTGGCGAAGTGGCAGAAGGAGCGGATGGCCTCGGAGTACGAGCGGATCGTCGAACGCTTCAGATCACGCAATGAGCGCAGGTCACCGAGCCATTCATCCACCATGGCCGGCGTCCACTGCCAGGGGAAGGCGTTCACGTAGGCGGTGAACGCCTTCACCGTGTTCTCCCGCCCTTCGACAGTCGAGCGGGCCAGGTTCCGTGCGAGTTGCTGATTGGCGAATCCGCCCAGCATCGCGGAGAAGACCTGTTCCTCCGGCCGCAACAGTGCGACGCCGTCCGTCAGGTGCAGTCTCGCCGCCCCCGGGACCGTCCCGTTGAACCTCACCGTCCACCACTCTCCGTAGCTCGCATCCAATGCGAGAAAACCGCATCGGATGCGAGTCAGGGGCGAAACCGCAGGCCGCCCATCCGGACGAGTGACAGCGGCTGGCCATCGGGGCTCGCCAGCCGCTACCGTCGCGCGACGCAACGGAGCCCGACGCCCCTGTTCAGCGACGCGTCGTCCGCCCTTGCTGGTGCCGACACATCAACCGTCGCCAGTTCGCATCCAATGCAATTGGCGGCGATTGGAACATCGGTACAGCCGTTGACGCTGAGAACGATCATGGTCCGATCGGCGCGAGCGTGCTGACGCGGTTCTCGTACTCGCGACGGGCCTTGCGCCGGTCCGGAACAGCCGGGACACCCTGGCCGCCGTCGAGCGGCTGGCAGCGGTCGAGGAGCTGACGGTGCACGGCGGGGATGGCGGTCACGCGCAGGGTGCAGCCCTGGCCTCGCCGTACGGTCGCCCCCTCGTCGAGCGCGGCCCGCTCGGCAGGCTCCAGGTCGGCCGAGCGAAGGAAGTCGGCGACCTTGCCCGGCATGTCGAGGGTGACCAGCAACTCCGGGGCGGGGATGTCCTGTTCGCGAAACCTCGGCCGCTGGAGCGGGTGGAGGCGGCTGGAGGTGCCCGGGTCCTCCTCGAAGACAACCGGGTCCTCGATCCCGGCCTCGTCCAGGACGAGGTTCTGCCGGGCGGTCGACTGCTGGTCGGTCGAGACCCGCTTGTAGACCAGGTTCACCAGGTTCGCCACTGCGGGCCCCGTCGTACGGAGGATCGGACCTTACCTGTCGTCAAACCCTCGTTTACCGACATGCGCCGCCGAGTGGAGGCGTCGCGGATGTTGAGCATTGCGCGCCAGTGTCAACGTTCCGGCTTCGGGTCAGGCCGGCGGGTCGGGGTGTATCTGGCGAGCATGGTCTGGACGGCCTGTTCGACGGCGTCGTTGATGTCGGAGGCTGCGGGGTTCCAGTCGGTCAGCAGCATGCGGGGCCACAGGACGTAGTTGGCGATCATGCCGAGGAACTGGTTCGCGGCGCTCGCCGCGTCCGGGACATCAGCGTTGCCCGCCTCGTGCTCGGATTCCAAGTAGTGCTGAACGGAGGTGAAGTAGGGCAGTTTGCCGAGCTGGAACTGCATCCGTCCCAGTTCGGGGAAACGAGGCAGTTCGGCGATGACGATCCGGAACAGGGCTGTCATGCCGGGCTGGCCGACCAGGTCGGCATAGCGGTGGCCGACGGTTGTCAGTCCGGAGCGCAGATCTCCGGCCTGTGGCCGCGCGGCAGCGTCGCCGGCGTCACGCTGCCAGGACTCGGTGACGATGGCCTCGAAGAGGGCCGCCTTGGTGGGGAACCGCTTGAACAGGGTGGACTTCGAGACCCCGGCCGCTTCGGCGATCCGGGCCAGTGAGGTGCCGTCGTAGCCGCGATCCAAAAACAGTTCTGTGGCTGCGGTGGTGATCGCCTCGCGTTTCTGCTGAGCGAGTCTGCGGTGGTGTGCGGAGAGTTCTGCTGCCATGCGGACAGTATGCCGCAGACCCGAGGCGAGTCACTTGACTCGCCTCGGGAGTCCTGCTTACGGTACGAGAGCAAGGCGAGTCGAGTGACTCGCATGGTATCTGTGGCGCCGGGTGAATTCCGGTGGCCGCGCGGTGGAGGAACAGTTCATGACGATCGACAAGATCGCTTTGGTGACCGGTGCGAATCGCGGCCTCGGACGTGGCGCGGCCATCGCTCTGGCCACACGCGGGGTGCGGGTCGTGGTCACCCACCGCGGTGATGCGGCCGGGGCCGAGAAGACGGTGGAACAGGTGCAGGCGGTGGGTGGGACTGCCGCTGTTCTCCGGCTCGACATCAGCGACGTCTCCTCTTTCGCGTCCTTCACCTCCGAACTGAGCGAGCAGCTGGAGCGCTGGGGTACTTCGCGGCTCGACATCGTGGTCAACAACGCGGGAGTGGGGATCTTCGGACCGCTGGAGGACGTCACGATCGACGACTTCGACACGGTGATGGGCACCAACGTCCGGGGCACGTTCTTCCTCATCCAGTCACTTGTGCCGTTGCTGACCCGAGGCGGCCGCGTCATCAACGTCTCGACGTCACTGACCCGCCACACCAGCCCCGCCACCTCGGTCTACTCCGCCTCGAAGGCCGCCGTCGAAGCCTTGAGCCGCACCCTCGCCGCAGAACTCGGCCCGCGCGGAATCCGGGTCAACTCCATCGCCCCGGGACCGACCGCCACCGATTTCAACGGTGGAGCGATGCGGGACGACGCCGAGATGCGCCAGGTTCTGGCCGGACAGACCGCGCTCGGCCGCGTCGGCGAACCTGAGGAGATCGGCGACGCCATCGCCACGCTGGCCTCCGAGGGCCTGCGCTGGGTCACCGCCCAGCGCATCGAGGTCTCCGGCGGCGCCCTCCTCTGACCTCTGAGTGACCGGGCGACGGCCTATAGAGACGCAGGCAGCGACGGCCCCGACTCGCTCCCAGCCGGTCTCGTCCTCGTCCAGCTCCGGCGCATCAGGGTCCCGAAGCGGGCGCAGGACGCCGGCGGCGGGGGTTCGAGGCGGTGAAGCTGTAACGGCCGAGCAGGTTCAGGTTGCGGTGCTTGAGCGGGGAGAGCCGGGCGATGTCCTCCTCGCGGAGTTCGTGGCCCTCAGCCTGGAGCTGGGCGACGGCGGCGTCGATGTAGCGCGTCGTCCGGAGCACGATGGCGTTGAGGACCAGACCGGGCGCGCCGAGCTGGTCCTCGGCGAACTTCCCGTACGCCTCAGCCTGCTCATCAGTCAGAAACCCCACCGGCACGAGCGGACCGTAGCCAGCGCCGGTACCCGCCCGGCGATCTTTCCGCGAACCCCAGCGGAGCCTCCAGCCGGTGTGCTGGCCGACCATGATCGTTCTCGGCGCCAACCGCTGTTCCCCGAGGCCGGAGTACGGGACGCCCCGGCGAACCGGACGACACACCTAGCCTAGGGTCTTTCGTTTGGATCAGCCCGGCATGATCCAAACGAGAGGCCCTAGTAGGGCTTTGTTACGTCTCTGGGCAAGTGGTCGTCTTGGTGGTTTCCTGATGGTATGAGGGCGAATGAACTTGCTTCGTGTAGGGGCCGGTTGG